>JBGAGT010000008.1:0-223933 GCA_044226535.1 Casimicrobiaceae bacterium
CGATGGCGCTGAACTCCCGCACCGGTGGCGGGCAGACCGCGTCGAACTCGCGCATCGTCACCTTTCTGATCGCTCCCGCTTCGTGGAGCGCAGCCAGGTCATCGCGCAGGGATTCAATGATCTTGCTCACAATGCACCTCAAGTAAGACACCAGACTGCAACGCCTTAGCCAACGCTTCTCCGGACAAATCCAGCAACACGCTGCCTGCAAATTGCAGCGCCTTTCGCTCGTCCTCCGTGATGTTCGCCTTGTCGTTCTTGGCGAACCCATGCAGGGATACGTTCCATCTCCTTGATCGCCTTGCACAACGTGGCATCGGACAGCCCCTCGCGCGCCTGCCACTTCGCGAATTCCTTCCGCTTGAAGATGCGCACCGGCCCAGCTTCCATACTATACCCGAAACGGGTATACTTTGCCATCACCACCATTGCCCATCATCGTTCCACGCCCATCTCGTCGTGGAAATACCGCCTGCGCGCCTCGCGTGCGGTCGCGACCCGTAGCCCATCCGGCGTGTCCTCGACGACCATCGCGCCGTCCGCATCGCTGCGGAGGATGCGCGCGCCGACATCACGGTAGCGCTGCACGACATCCTTGCGAGGATGGCCGAAGCGGTTTCGATAACCCTGCGTGAACGCCACGACCGAAGGCGATACTGCGAGCAGGAATGCGGTCGTGCTCGACGTGCGGCTGCCATGGTGAGGCGCCACCACGACGTCCGATCGAAGCGCCGCCGCGTCGATCAGCAACCGCGCCTCGTCGCGCGCCTCGATGTCGCCGGTAAGCAGCAACGAAAGCTTCGGCGAGGCCACGCGCAGCACGCAGGAGTGGTCGTTGGGCTTGGCATTCGGATCGTCATAGATCGTTGGGTCGGGCCACAGCACTTCGAACGACACGCCATCCCAGGTCCATGCCTGCCCCGCCACGCAGCGCACCGACAACCCCGTCGCGAAGCGCCCGACGATCGGATTGTCGGCCTCGAGGCTGCTGAGGAGCGATGCCGTGGGAATTGCGTCGACAACCGACATCGCCCCACCTGAATGATCGGTGTCGGAATGGCTCACCACGAGCTTGTCCAACGCCCCGACGCCCATGGCGCGCAGGTTGGGAACGATGATGCGTACACCGGCATCCGAGGTCTCGCCGAACTTCGGGCCGGCGTCGAAGAGCAGCGCATGACGATTGGTCTGCACGACTGCAGCAAGGCCCTGCCCGACATCGAGGATGGTTGCGCGAAACCGCTCCGGTGCCGGGGACTCCGGTAGCAGCAGGATCGCCGGCAGCATCCAGACCCAACCCAGGCAACGCCCGGGCACGCCCGCCGGTGCGACGAGCCACGCCACGCCGACCATGCCAAGCACGGTCGGGATCCCGCCCGGCGCATGCTGCTGCCAGGTCGCCGCATTCCAACCCGCGAGCCACTCGAGATAGCGCATCAGCAGGGCAAAGACCGCATGGGCCGCGAGCAGCAGGGCATCGACGGGAAGGACGATCGATGCCAGCGCGAGCGACACGACGCCAAACGTGACCACGGGGATCGCGACCGCATTGGCAAGAGGCGCCACCAGCGAAACCTGCTGGAAAAGCGCGAGCGTGAGGGGTGTGAGGCCCACCGTCACGACCCACTGCGCGTGGACTGCCCCGAGCACACGCCCTGCGATGCCACTCACTCCCACAGCCGGACATGGCCCGTGCCGCCGAGAGCCGGCGAACAGCAGCAGCCCTACCGCCCCGAACGACAGCCAGAACCCTGGCGCGATGCCGGCGAGCGGATCAAGCGCCAGGACGACCGCCAGCGCGGCGAGCCAGATGACCGACAACGGGGGTGGACGGCTCAGGCAGAGGCCCAAGGCTCCGGTCATCAGCATGATCAGTGTCCGTTGCGCGGGCACTTCGGCACCCGCGATGAGCGTGTAAACCAAGGCGGCCAGCGCGCCGACGACGATGGCGGCCTTCCTTGCGGGCCAGCGTCGCGTGAGCCAGGTCATCCAGCGCGCGACGCGCATCGCGAGCGCCCCGACGATGGCGGAGAAGACGGTGATGTGCAGCCCCGAGATGCTGACCAGGTGCGCAATGCCGGTACGATTGAAGATGACCCACTGCGCTTCAGGTACCGACTGTTGGTCGCCGATCGCGAGCGCCGTGATCACGCCGGCGTAGGGCCGGTCTCCGAGCACCCGCTCGAAGCGCGCTCGCAGCGATGCGCGCATGCGCTGGATGAGCGTCGATGGGCGCCAGACGAAGGCGTCGAGCCGCTCGTTGCGGATGCTTTCGCGAACGTAGCCGGTCGCACGCCAGCCACGTTCGAACAACCATGCCTCCGGGTCGAACCCGGCGAAGTTGAGGGTCCCATGCGCTCGCTTCAGCTTCACCGCCAGTTGCCAGCGCGCGCCCGGCTGGATGTCGGGTGGATCGCCCCCGTGCGTGAACCACGAAAGGGCGAGGTGCGACGGCAGCTGTCCAGCGGCGGATGAACGTTCCACCTGCAACGCAAAGCGCGTCGACGTGTCGTTGACCGCAGGCAGGCTTTCGACGACGCCGGTCACCAGGAGATCGACGCCCTCGAGCTCGGGCGCGAGCTGGTCGGCGAGGCGTGCACCGCCGTGGGCGCAAGCGACGGCGACACCGACGACGGCGGATGCGAACAGGGCGATGGCGTCGGGCGCGTGCCTCGAAGCCCGTGCGCGTAGCACGACGCGCATGCGGTGCGGCGGGAACGCACCTGCTCCAGCCAGGTTTCCCGGGGTTCGCGGGCGTGCAACGAGAGCCCAGCCTGCGATCGCCACGATCGACAGCACAGCTGATACCCACAGCGCATGTTCGAGCGATGCGGCGAACTGCACGCACACCACGCCGACGGCAAAGCCGGCAAGCGAAGACTGCCAGCGCGCCGCAGGCCGCGTGGAGATGCGTGGCATCGCGTAGGTGTCGTTCGCCGTGCGCAATGGTCGCGCGCGACCGAACAGCGCGCCATCGTCCGTTTGGATGATTGACCGGCACGGTGCGCACTCCGTAGCTTCCGTCCGTCGACGACCATCCGGGGTCTACGTGCGAATGGAAGTGCATTGCACACGAGCGAGGCTCGATGCGCCATGGTGCATCGGTGCGAGCGTGCCAACGGTGTTCGCCGCGATCGGGCGGTTGCCGACCCTACCACTCGTCCTCGTGTTCGTCGCGTGGCTCTCCGTCGGGGCCGGGGACGCCCTCGCCGCGCGCGCCGCGCAGACGATCTCCTTCCCGCAACCCGCCGCCAGCAGCTACGGAGCGGCACCGTTCGCGATATCGGCGACGGCCTCGTCGGGGCTTCCCGTCGTGGTGGAGTCGCTCGCGACCACGGTGTGCGCAGTCGACGGCAAGCTCGTCACGCCGCTCATCGCCGGCACGTGCAAGCTGCGCGCCTCGCAGGCCGGCGATGCCACCTGGGCCGCGGCAGCCAACGTCTCGCGCAACGTCACGATCGCCAAGGCGGCACAGTCGATCACCTTTCCCGCGATACCCGGCCGGACGTTCGGCGATCCTCCCTTCGCCGCAACCGCCTCGTCGAGCTCGGGCCTCCCGGTCACCGTCGCGTCCACCACCACGGGCGTGTGCACGTTGGGTGGTGGCGTCGTGACCATCGTCAAGGCGGGCACCTGCACGCTCAAGGCGACGCAGGCGGGGGATGCGAACCATGCCGCGGCGACCGCGGTGTCGCAGGGCGTGACGATCGCCAAGGCAGCACAGGCCATCGCCTTCGACACACCCGCGCCTCGCGTTTACGGCGACCCCGCCTTCACGATCGCCCCGAAAGCCAGCTCGGGGCTCGCCGTCACCGTGACGTCGACGACCAAGGCTGTCTGCACGATCTCGAGCCTCACCGTCAAGCTCGTCGCCGCAGGCACCTGCAGCCTGCACGCCACGCAGGGTGGAAACGCGAATTACCTCGCCGCTCCCGCCGTCGACCGGAGCTTCGCCGTCGCCCAGCGGGGACAGTCCATCAGCTTCGACGCCATCGCCGACTGGCCGCTGTCCACCGGCAGCATCGGCCTGCATGCCAGCGCTACGTCGGGCCTCGCCGTCTCGTTCGCGTCGATGACGCCGGCAACCTGCTCGACGAGCGCGAGCAACGCCACGCTACTCGCCGCCGGGACCTGCACCATCCGTGCATCCCAGGCGGGCAATGCGAGCTATCCCGCTGCCGCGCCCGTCGACCGGAGCTTCCGCGTCACACGGGAATGGCAGGAGATCAGCTTCGCCGCGATCGACGATGTGCCACTGGCCTACGGCGCGGTCTATGTCAACGCGGTGGCGACCTCGGGCCTGCCGTTGACCTACGCCTCGCTGACGCCTTCGCTCTGTGCGTTCCAGTCGCCGCCCTTCCTCGCACTGCTGTCCGCCGGCACCTGCAGCATCCGCATCTCGCAAGGCGGCGATGCCCGCTACGATCCGGCGGCGGACGTCGTGTTGAGCTTCG
Source organism: Casimicrobiaceae bacterium (assembly GCA_044226535.1). Lineage (GTDB taxonomy): Bacteria > Pseudomonadota > Gammaproteobacteria > Burkholderiales > Casimicrobiaceae > VBCG01. Next base: position 4,455 of record JBGAGT010000008.1, read on the forward strand.
TCATCCAGGGTGGCGCATCGCCAGATTCTCTCCGCTTCGACGACCCGGGTCCGCACGTCGTTGCGGAGTCGCCGCTCGATCCCGGCGCCACGAGCCTGGCCGGCATGGCGATCGTCTACCGGACCGCGAGCCCGGCCGTCTGCAACGCCGACGGCACGACGCTGCAACTCCTCGCGGCCGGTACCTGCGACGTGACCGCTTACGAATCCCCCGATGGAGCCAATCCGCAGGGTACGGGCCTCAATCGATCGTTCGCCGTGCTTCGCACGCCGCAGCTGCAGGCTCCCTCGCGCGTCGGGGTCGAGACCGACGCCGCGCGGCTGGTCGCCGTCCCGCGCGTCGCGGCAAGCGGCTTTACCCTCCTGGCCGGCGGGACCCCGCAAATCGACGAGCTGACGCCCGACGGCAACGGGGCCTTCACGGTCCGCCCTGGTATCGCGTCTGCACAGGGTTTCCTGCGCGGGTTGGCGGCGGGAACCATCGACGCCGACGACCGCATCGATTTCGCCGCAGCGTCCATGATCTCGCCGCCGACGGGGTTCATCAATGCGTTCCTCAGCCGCGGTGATGGGACGTTCGGCGGCGTCTCCAACACGGTGGAGCTGGGCATGCCCGCGGGCCTCGCGATCGCCGACGTCGATGGCGACGGCAACGCCGACATCATCGCGGGCCTCGCCGATGCGGCGTCCGTCCAGGGATCTTCGTTCGCGATCCTGTATGGCCAGGGCGATGGCCATTTCTCGGGCGGTGCGAGCTACGGGCTCTGCGGCAATCCGGTGAATCTTGCCGTCGCCGATCTCGACGACGACGGCTTGCCGGACTTCGCCGCCGCCTGCACGCGCGACGGCAGCGTCGCCGTGGCAAGGCATCGCACGGGACTCGGCTACGACATCGTCGCGATCATTCCCGATCTCTTCATGCCGCAGTCGATCGCCGTCGCCGATGTCGACGGCAACGGGCAGCCCGAGCTGCTCGTCGGGTCGCGCATGGGTGCGGTGTATGTGCTCGCCGGCGACGTCGCTTCCGGATTCGACGTCGAATCGACACTCTGGCCGGGCGGCGACGGTGTGGTAAGGGTGGCCGACGTCAACGGCGATGGACACCTCGATATCGTCACCGTCGACTACCTGGGCCAGGGCGTGGCGGTGATGAGCGGTGGCGGCGACGGCAGGTTCTCGCCGGCACTGACGATTCCGCTTACGGTCCCGCCCAACGACGTGCTCGCTGCCGATTTCGACGGCAAGGGCCACGTCGACCTGGCCGTGGCGAGTGCAGCCGATCGCGCCATCTGGGTCCTGCGCAACCAGGCCGCGATACCCGCTGTGGCGGCACTGGTGCCCGCTACGCCCTTGTCGCAAACCGCAGCGCTCGGTGAAGCGTTCTCCGCGCCACTGGCCGTGATCGCGTCCGACGCCACGGGCCACCCGGTACCCGGCGTCGAAGTTCGATTCGAGCTCGCTGCAGACACACCCAGCGGGATGTTCGGCAACGGGCAGCGTATCGCCATCGTGCTCACGGGCGTCGACGGCAAGGCGCAGTCGCCGCGCCTGCGCGCAGGACGGGTCGCCGGAAGCCACGTGGCGGTGGCGAGGGCCGGCAACACCTCCGTCTCGTTCTCGCTCGTCAACTCGGCCGTGGGCATCGCACCGCAGTGGACGCAATTCCAGCCACCGTCGGGCACCCTCGCCGCGCCGTACGACTACGCATTCGTCGCGACCGGCTCCCCGCTGCCGAGGATCACACTCGACTCGGGGACGCTGCCGCCCGGCCTGGCGCTCTCGTCCACGGGCGCATTGACGGGGACGCCCACGGCCGGAGGCACTTACGCAGGCGTGCTGCGCGCTGCGAACGGAATATCCCCCGATGCGACGGTGCCGTTTTCCATCGCCATCGCCGCCTACCCGCAGACGATCACCTTCGCTCCGATGGCAGACCAGCCGCTGGACAGAGTCGCCATCAGTGTGTCTGCGGTCGCTTCCTCCGGGCTTCCCGTCACGTTGACCAGCACTTCGCCCGACGTCTGCTCGGCAGGTGGAAACACCATCGGGCTCATCAAGGCAGGGCGATGCACCATCCGCGCCACTCAACCGGGCAATTCGACCTATGGGGCCGCCATGCCCGTGGAAAGAGCCTTCGAAATCGGCAAAGGCTCGCAATCGGTCGTCGTTTCGACGACCACGACGGAAACGCGCGTCGATTGGCCAGCTTTCGAGGTCTCGGCGAGCGCCACGTCGGGACTGCCGGTCGCGCTCGATTCCGCGACACCGGCCGTCTGCAGCATCGCCGGAAACCGTGTCGTCAGCATTGCCCGTGGCACCTGCACCATCGTCGGCTCTCAGGCGGGAAACGCTTCCTATGCACCCTCGAGTGCCTCGGTCTCGGTCACGGTCCGCGGCGCAGCTCAATCGATCAACCTTCCGCCCATCATCGACCAGCACCTGGCCGATTACCCCTTCGTGTGGGCGTCTGCCACGTCGGGCTTGCCAGTCATCATCACCTCCGACACGCCCGCCATCTGCGTGGTCGATCCACCCAACCTCATGAGGCTCGGGAGCGATTCCAATGCGGGATTGGGCTGGTGCACCCTGACGATTTCGCAGCCCGGTGACGAGCGCTTCGAGCCGACGGAGAGGGGATTGTCGTTCACGGCCGGAAAGCCGCCCGGGAATTCGAGTGCCTTCGAAGGCAACGTCCCGCACATCGTCTACGCGACCTACCTGGGCGGCTGGTCCACCGACCATGCGTTCGGGCTCGTGGCGGCGCGTGATGGCGGGCCTGTGGTCGCCGGCACGGCGGGCTCCAGCAACTTGCCCGGCCTGTCGTCACGGCAGTTCACCGACGGTGGGCTCGACATGATCTTCGTCAGCAAGCTCCAGCCCGGAACCGCGGCGATCGACTATTCATCCGCCGTCGCCGCCACCTGGAGCAAGGCGGGCGGGGGAAGCATCGTCGAGCTGGCCGGGCTCAACGCCGTCGCCATCGATCGTACGGGCCAGGTCTTCGCTGCGGGCCACGAGGGCGGCGCCGATTTCCCGGTGACCGGTGGCACCTACCGGCAGTACGGACCCTTCGGTGTTTTCAAGGTCGACGGCATTGGCAACGTCATGCGGCTGGTCTCCGGGCTCGACCCGGCGATCAAGACCGTGCGCGCGATCGCCGCGGACGATGGTGGGGCGCTCTATCTCACCGGTGTCGCCGCACCCGGCCTCACGACCACGGCCGGTGCGGCCATCGGCACGGCGGCGGTGTCGGCGGAAGCACCCTACCTGCTCAAGCTCTCGCCCGCAGGCTCGGTCGTCTACTCGACCTATCTCGGCGTGCCGGGCTCGCGCCCGGGTGCGGGAAATCCCGACGGGGACCAGGGCACCAACGATGCGGGAACAACCAGCAGGAGCGTGGTCGTCGACGCATCCGGCTACGCCTACGTCGGCGGCCACGCGTCCGCACGCGACCTTCCCGCCACGCCGGGTGCGCTCGATTCGGCCGATCACAATAACGACGACGGATTCATCATGAAGGTCGCGCCGTCGGGCAACGCGATTGCCTACGTCGCGCGGTTGGGATTCCGGGACCAGGACCGTATCACCAGCCTCGCCCTCGCGCCCGACGGCACCGTGGTGTTTGCCGGCAAGTCGGCGTCGGCGGACGACTTCGTCGGCGGCGGGTCGTTCCAGTCGGCGGTCAGGTTCAGCCAGAACCACTCGGTCACGACACAGATGGATCGGGAGTTCGGCTTTGTCGGAAAGCTCGATGCGTCCGGATCGACATGGTCGTTCCTCGCCGGCGTCGGTACCTGGGGAGGCGATCTCGTCAGGACGGCGATGGAGCGCATCCCCAATCCCCTGCGCGTCGCAGTGGACGCCACGGGAAACATCTATCTCGCCGGCAGGACATCCTACGATCGATCGTTGCCCACCAAGAACCTGCTCGAAGGCATGCCGGACGAGGGCGTGTTCCTGATGAAGATCACGCCCAGCGGCGCCTATCAGCACTACTCGGTGATCGTCGGCGAAGGACGGGCCACGGGTCTCGCGCTCGACGGAAAGGGCAACGCATATGTCGCGGGTGATTCCTTCGGGGTGATGCCGACGATCGGGACCCCTCAGGCCGATTGCGCCATCGGCTACATGAGCCAGTGCGCCTCGCCGTTCCTGGTCAAGGTGAGCGACCTGGAGGCGCCGGTGGTGCTCGGGACATCGTCAAGCGAGATATTCGTCGGCGCATCGATCACATTGACGGCACGGGTCGCCGATTCCACCGCCACCGGGACGATCGAGATCTACGACGACGGGCTCGCCGCTGCCAGCGCTCCCCTGGCGAATGGCACGGCTTCGCTGTCCCTCACGCCGGGATTCGGATTCCATCACTACACCGCGAAATATGCCGGAAGCAGCGACATGTCGGGGCTGTCCAGCACCGGCGTGATGGTGCAGGTTTCGCAGATGGTGCTGCCGTGAGACCCGCCCGCGCCTTCACAATGATGGTACTGGCCTGGAGCGCTGGCGTGGGCACGTTGGCATCGGCGCCGGCGCTATCCGCAGTCCCTGCATCGCCAGAGGCACCACGGCGCACGGACCTCCGCGCCGCACCGGCGACGCAGGCGACGATCGACTTCCCGGTCGCCGGCAGCACGATCACGCAAGCGTCGCTCGCGCAGGTCCCGATCGAGTTCCATATCAGCGGGACGGACGCGATCGCCGCCATCCAGGTGGTCGTCTGCGGAGACCCGGGGTCTGGAGGGTGCAACACCAGCTACTTGCCGACATCAACCCTGACCGTGCCCGCCGGGGGCCCCTATCGGGTGAGCTGGAATCCGCCCGCCGCCGGGGCGCGGTCGACCGAGCGCTCGACAAGCATCCTCGTCCAGGTCTTCCTTACCCTCGCCGACGGCACGTCCTCGCCTTCGGCCATCGTGCCCTTCTCCTATGTCTACAACCCTGCGAGTGCCATCACGCTACGGTTTCCGCAGGACGGACAGACGCTCCTGGCTCCTGCAACAGCGGTCCTGTGGGGTACGGCCTCGTTCGTCGACGGATCGAATACGTCGGTGCAACGTATCGAGTTCTTCGATGGCATGGACTTGCTTGGCGAGGTCAGCCAAGCCAATGTTTCACCTTCCGGCTACGCATGGACCTGGACGAACGTCCCCGAGGGCGCGCACGAAATCTGGATGCGGGTCGTGGATGCCCAGGGACGCGAAACGGAAACGGACTCTGCGACCCTGTACGTCCTGCCGCCGCCGGCGCCGATCAGCATCGCCCTCGATTCCCCCATCACCGGCACGACCTACGCTTACCGTGTCCCGGTGACGTTGCGTTCGACGGCCAGCATCGCCCGGGGACACATCGAGCGCGTCGAATACCTGGACGGCATCGAGGTCATCGCAACGGCCACCGTGCCGCCTTACGAGGCTTCGTGGCCCATGCCGTCCGACGGTATGCATGCCATCAGTGCGCGCGCGTGGGACACGCTGGGCAACGCAACCGCCTCGCGGGCCGCCTATATCATGACCGCTGGCGAGCCGAGGGCATTTCGTGCCATCGTCAAGTCTCCCCTCGACCAGTCGGTCCATGCGCTTGGCGCGACCGTCAGGGCCGAGCTCGCGTTCGACGCGCCCGATGCGCCTCCCGCAACCGTCGAATATGCGATCGACGGGGAGTTCACGTCGGTGGGAACGTCCCCCTTCGCCTACAGCTTCGTGCCTTCCTGGACGGGCAAGCACACGCTGCACGCAACGGCGCGCGATACGCTCAGTCGATTCGTGAGCACCGAGACGGTCCATTTCTTCGTCACGCAGGACGGCAAGCCACCCATCGGCGATCAGCCCACCGGCCCGCCTCCCACGGTGACGCTCACCGCGCCGGCGGATCACGCAAGCCTGCTGCTCGGCAGCCCGGTCGATCTCGTCGCAACTGCCGATGGGCACGGATACGGCATCAAGCGTGTCGACTTCTCGGTGAACGGAAGCGTTGTCGGATCAGCCGCCGCCAGCCCGTATCGATACAGCTGGACGCCGCCGTCGGTGGGCAGCTACCAGGTAACGGCAACGGCGAGCTCCGCCAGCGGCCGCTCGGCCGTGTCGAAGCAGATCTCGATCGACGTCGCCTATCCGCCTTCGTGGGCCTCGGTTGCTCCGGTTGCTGCGGGTGCAGTCTTTTTCGCCGGCGACACCGTGGTGCTCAAGCCATCTGAGCTCCACGTCACCGGCAACGCTTACGTCGAGTATCTGGTCGATGGAGTCGCGATCGGTACCGTTGGAGCTCCGTACCTCTTCGAATGGGATGCGCCGGGGCCAGGCACCTACAACGTTTCGATTCGCGTCCATGATGATCTCGGGACGAGCCCCGCGTCGGCCGCCGTTCCGGTGACGGTGAAGCCCGTGACCATCGTGATCACGTCGCCTGTCGACGGCGCCATCATCGGTGCGCGGTCGGCTTTCGTCGAAGGCGTCTTCGACGGCCCGAGCAATGTCGGAGTGCGGATCAACGGCAGCGTCGCGACGCGGAGTGCCAACGGGCGGTTCTTCATGAATGCGGTCGCGCTCGCCGAGGGAACGACCACGCTCACCGCCGAGATCACCTCGGCGGGTGGCTCGCGCGAGTCGACATCGGTGTCCGTGCAAATGGCCTCGACGGTCGACGACGACACGCCGGACGTGCTGGACGTCATCAGCGAAGGCGTCGACACCCTGTCGATGCCGCTGATGGTCGCCAACCCCGAATCCGTGGCGAGCTGGCGACTGCTCGATGCGAATGGAGCGCAGATGGCGCAGGGCGGCACCACCAGCGATGGAACGCTGACGACAGCATCTTATGCAGCCCCGGGGCTCTACCGCCAGACCCTCGAGGTCACCGACAGGAAGGGCCGCGTTTCGCTGCGCTCCGTCAACGCCCAGGTGATCACCGCATCCGACCTGAAGGCGCAGCACGTCGCCGTCATCGACCGCTTCTTCGGAGCCCTCGCCAAGCAGCGCAAGGAACGCGCCTTGTCGACCCTAACGGGCGGTATGGCACTCGTCTTCGGACAGGTCTACGATGCCCTGAGCGATCGCTGGCCCGAAATCGTCCAGTCAATCGCGGCCGTCGGAACCACGAGCCATGGCCTCAATCACTTCGAGGCCGCTGCCATCCGCGACCGCGACGGCCAGCGATACGTCTATCTGATCGAAGGGATCAAAGATGACGATGGGGTTTGGCGGATTGATTCGTTTTAGGAACGTGAAATGGCAACGGGTCGTTCACATTCTCCTTGCGCCTTTTCGATCGCACATCGCGCCGCTTGCCGCGCTAGCGCTCTGCGCGTGCACTTCGAATCAATACTCGGCCGACGGTTGGTCCGGGCGCGTAGTCGACAAGGACACTGGCAACCCAATATCCAAGGCTCTGGTAGTGGTCATCTGGGACGTCGAGGATTACTCAGGCACACGCTCATATCCGCCAATCCACGCTTCCGAAACTTACACAGATGCAGTCGGAGCATTTCAGTTTCCGCCTTGGGGACCTTTAAACCCTCCTAACTCGGAACGGGGAAGGAGTACGCGAATGAACCCTAACCAGCCCACGGTGCACGTCTTCAAGAGCGGCTACCAAATCGCGGTGGAGACCTGCGGGGATCTGTTGCTCTATCTCGATCCAGCACGCGGTTACGGCGAAGGGGATCACAAACGTGCTGCATGTACCGCCGATCACACGTTCGAGTTGACACGTTTCACGAGTAGCAGATCGGACTACGTCCGCTATCTCCATCTCCTCTTTCCACTTCGCGTTGGCGAGTGCGCATATGAATCCTTCCCACGCTTGTATGCGGAAGCGACGAAAGAATATCGACGACTCATGCCGGAATCCGAAGCGGGCTTAGCTTATCTGGCACCAGAGAACTTGGCGTTGTACCAAACTCCGGCATGTCATTCATCGTTAAGCGACGCCATCGCGCCATTCATGCAATGAAAATACTCTACACGTTCATCACATGCTGCGGGATCCTCCTCGCCTCAACAACGCAAGCATTTGAAACACCCGTGCACTACGCGCTTACCGCAAGTTCAATTGCAACTAGCCTGACGGATGCAGTACGACTCCAGCTCGGACTCGGAGCAGCCTCGTTAGTTGAAATGTTGCCAACACTTCAGTCCCCCAAGCTTTCCCGGGAGGACTCCGCATTAATTCCACAATGTGCTCGTCGCTTACGGCGAACGCCAATCGACCATGCGGCATGCGGAGCAATGTACGAGGACGACGGACTGCGCCCCGTTCGCCACTTTCTTGATGGCCAACACACCGACTTGGATGGCCGAGGGATGCCGTTGCTTCCGTTTTCCACTATGTCCTCAGCCGAGTGGGGCTTACACGATCATCCCGAACTCTGGGTAACCAACCTTCTTCATCAAGACTACAGCTACCGCGATGCTGAGGACGCTCTTTTCAATTCGCTTACGAAGGTAGGTGGCGATTCTCTTGCAGCGGCTGACAGTGCGCGGCAGCAGCAAAGAGCCACATTCTTCAGAGCGCTAGGACAAATCGCCCACTTGCTTCAAGACGCAGCGTCGCCGCAGCACACACGGAGTGAATATCATTTCGACCAACACGACCTTGGCTTCCTTTCCCAAAAGAGCCGGTTCGAGCAAAGGGGACTCAATGCATCGGCGCTTGCCTGGATCAATGCCTGCCTTATCGCGCGCATACCAGGCATTGATTGTTCGCATGGTGAACCCTTAGCTGTTGACATGCCGGTGTTTCCGGCACATGGCAATGCGTTCTTAACGCCGAGGTTCTTCTGGGAGGCGCGCGAGGGCTATGGTCTTGCCCAGGTGACCTCGCGCAGCTTCCCTACGCAGCTGAACAACTTTCATCGCAATTCCGATGGAAGTTACGCACCAAGCGCATCATATGAATACCCCCGACCCGTAGATCCACATTATGTTGTTCTCTCGGACCTCGATCCCCATCCGATAGACCTCAAGTCAACCTTTCTCGCCACTCAGTGTGGAAGTGATTTGCGCGGGTGCAAGCTGAAAATGATTGGCGCAAGGGTGCTTGAACCCTTTGCCTCAGACGAGACGATCAACGACCGTGCGTCAACTGACTCTATCTTTGATGAGGACCTTCAGTTGTATGGAAGGTCCTTTTCTGCAAAGCTAACGACAACCGGCGTGGATCTATACAGGAATGCATATGCGGCCCCAGCAATCAATCGCTTCAATGTAGATCGAGCTTATCAATATCTCATCCCCAAAGCTCTCGCTTACACAACCGGCTTCCTCAACTTCTACTTCCGTGGAAAGATGAGCATCAATCCGCCGAAGGGTGGTGCCTACGCCATTGTGGATGAGAGCCCGTTTTCGCCTTCGAATCCTACCGACGTTGCGGCCGGCTTTCGTGGGTTCCCGACCGTCCGCGTCGCACTGGCGAACACGACCTCCCTCAACGACGACGGTACCCGCATCGAAGGGGCCGTTGACCAGCCAATGACCGATGGCAAGCTCTGGCTGGTGCTTCGCTATCACCGGAACAAGTGCTTCACCGACGACTTCAGCACCATGGCCACGGACATGGTGGTCCTCGACGGCTGCATCGATCCGACCGAAGAAATCGTCGCTTCGAATCCGATCGACAGGACCGGCAAGGGGATCCAGGTGCTACCGATGCCGACGGCCGATGCCCCGCTCGGTGAGGAGTTGAAGTTCGAGCTGACCCGGGAACTGCCGATCAACGCCTGGAACGTGTTGCTCCAGGTCGTGTTCCGCGGGACGCTCGGCCAGGAGGAGAACAAGATCGCGGTCTCCACGATCGACATCTCCGAGCCGACCTTCCTTTCAATTCAGAACAATACGGACTACGTCTACCTGCGTGGGCGTTGCTACAAGCCACAAGAGATTCGGGCGGACCCGTCGTTGTGGAATCTGGTCACAAGCATCTGCAAGAACGCAGCCCATCCCGAGGACATCATGAGCGCGGCGTGCTACAACGCGAAGCTTGGCTTCCGGCTCGATGACGCCTCGTCGGACGCACCTCGCTTTTCGATCTCGAATGCCTATACCGCCGACAGTGACCAGAGAATCCCCCCGGCGCGCTTCGCGAGATTTGCCGCGTTGACCGACAAGGACAAGGGCTTCAAGTTACACGTCTATCTTCAGCAGCCCGAATTTTCCAGTTACCTGAAGCTCGTCGACATGGACGTGGTTCCATATCGTGCACATCTGTCGAGGACCACGCCGGGTGAGCAGAACCACGACATCTTTGTGCCGGAGCGGTCCATCCGAACGTGGGATAGCGTGGCGATCATGTTCGACGCCGAAACCGGGGTTAGCTCGAAGGACGCGGACACCGATTGCATCGGAGGCCTCGAGGACTCGCTCAGCCCACTTCAAGGCGACGACCGCTTCCCATTTCCCACAAACGTGAAATGGGTATCCAATTAGCGGGAATTGGGGGAGGTCGGCTATGCTTGGCCTTCCGGCAACACCCCGAATGTCCGACCAATGCCCGTGGACCTCCCGAAAATCGAATCGCTCACCCGTGAACTCCTGATCGCCATCGGCGAGGACCCGACCCGCGAGGGCCTCGTCAAGACGCCGCTGCGCGTCGCCAAGGCCATGGAGTTCCTCACCTCCGGCTACCGCACCGACCTCAAGACCCTGGTCAACGAGGCCGTCTTCACGCAGACCGCCAACAGCATGGTCATCGTGAAGAACATCGAGATCTACAGCATGTGCGAGCACCACATGCTGCCCTTCTACGGCCGCTGCCACATCGGTTACCTGCCCACGGGCAAGGTGTTCGGGGTCTCCAAGCTCGCCCGCATCGTCGACATGTACGCGCGCCGCCTGCAGCTCCAGGAGCGGCTCACCGAGCAGGTGTCCAAGGCGGTGATGGAGACCATCAACGCGGCCGGCGTGGGCGTGATGATCGAGGCCCGCCACCTCTGCATGATGATGCGGGGGGTGGAGAAGCAGAACTCGGTGATGGTCACGTCCAGCGTGCTCGGCACCTTCCGCGAGTCGTCCACGACGCGCGAGGAATTCCTCTCGCTCATCGGCACCCGACAGCCGCTCTGACCGGCAGTCGCGGCGCCACGCGCGACGTCCTTCGTCCACCCCGCCAACGCCCTGCCGCGTTGGGGCACGGCGCCGCCGGGAATCTGTCCAACTGCGTGTGCCGCCTCTGGCCGGTACGGTGCCAGGCATCTCACGGCGCACGAGCAGGCATGCCGCCACGAACCAAGGACATTCCGAATGAGCGACCCGCCTTCCACCCTGAGTTCCGCTTCCAGCCTGGATGCCCTGTGCATCAATACCCTGCGCTTTCTTTCGGTCGACGCTGTGCAGAAGGCCGACAGCGGCCATCCCGGCCTGCCGCTTGGCGCCGCGCCGATGGCGTACGTGCTGTGGATGCGCTTCCTCAAGCACCATCCGTCGAATCCGGCATGGGCGGACCGCGATCGCTTTGTTCTTTCCGCCGGGCACGGATCGATGCTGTTGTACAGCCTGCTGCATATGACCGGCTACGATCTTTCTCTCGAACAGATCAAGCAGTTTCGCCAATGGGGAAGCACGACACCCGGTCACCCCGAACGCGGCCTTACGCCCGGCGTCGAGACGACGACCGGACCGCTGGGTCAAGGTTTCGGCAACGGGGTGGGAATGGCGATGGCTGAGGCGCACCTGGCCGCACGCTACAACCGCGCCGGCTTCGAGATCATCAATCATTACACCTACGGAATCGTCAGCGACGGCGACCTGATGGAAGGCGTCGCATCGGAAGCCGCGTCGCTGGCCGGCCATTTGCAGCTTGGCAAGCTGATCTATCTGTACGACGACAACCAGGTCACCCTATCCGCCGGCACCGGCATCACGTTCACCGAGGACCGAGCACGGCGCTTCGAGGCTTACGGTTGGCACACCCAATTGATCGACGACGGGAACGACCTGTTGTCGATCGAGCAGGCGCTTTCCAGCGCTCGCGCCGAAACCGCCCGCCCGTCGCTGATTCTGGTGTGTACGCATCTCGGCTACGGCTCGCCCAACAAGCAGGACACGTTCAAGGCGCACGGTTCGCCGCTCGGCGAGGAAGAAGTGCGCCTGACCAAGCAAAACCTCGGGTGGCCGCCCGAGCCCGCGTTTTACATCCCCGAGGCGGCAGCATTGCATTTTCGGGAGGCGATCGCCAAGGGCGAGCGTGCCGAGGCGCAATGGAACGCCAGATTCGCCGCCTACGCGAAGGCGTTCCCCGCACTCGCGGAGGAGTTTGAACAAGGCACGCGCGGCCGATTGCCCGCCGCTTGGGGCGAGGACATTCCCCTCTTTCCACCCGACGCCAAAGGCATGGCCACGCGCGTCGCTTCGGGCAAGGTGATGAACGCCATCGCGCCTCGCTTGCCGCAGTTGATCGGCGGCTCGGCCGACCTGGATCCATCGACCTACACCGCGTTGCAAGGCCTGGGCGACTTCGAGCCTCCCGGCGTGAGTGCCCGCGATCGACAGGGATCGGAGGGTGGTGGCTGGAGCCGCGCCGGCCGCAATCTGCACTTCGGCGTGCGCGAGCACGCGATGGGATCGATCCTGAATGGACTGGCAGCCCATGGAGGGACCATACCGTTCGGCGCGACGTTCCTGGTTTTTTCGGATTACATGCGCCCGCCGATGCGCCTCGCCGCGCTAATGGGACTGCACGTAATCTACGTGTTCACCCACGACAGCATTGCGCTTGGCGAGGATGGCTCGACGCATCAGCCGGTCGAGCAGCTTGCCGGCCTGCGTTCGGTTCCTCGGCTCAATGTCATTCGCCCCGCCGATGCCAACGAAACCGCCGTCGCCTGGCGCGTGGCGCTGGAAACGCGCGACGGGCCCGTGGCACTGATATTGACGCGCCAGGACGTGCCGACGCTCGATCGTACGCAGTTTGCCGCGGCGGACGGACTGCGCAGTGGCGGGTACGTCCTTGTCGACGCGCCTGGCGGCAAACCGGAATTGATCCTGATCGCCACCGGCTCGGAAGTCGCGCTTGTCGTGGCGGCGCGGGAGAAGCTGTTGGCACGGAGCATCGCGGTGCGCATCGTCTCGCTGCCAAGCTGGACATTGTTCGATGCCCAGCCGCGCGAATACCGGGATGCGGTGCTCCCCCCGGGGATCGGCGCGCGACTTGCGGTCGAAGCCGGCGTGCCGCAGGGCTGGCATCGCTACGTCGGCGACCGCGGCGATGTGCTCGGTGTGGAACGTTTCGGCGCTTCAGCTCCGGGCAGTGTCATGTTGCACAAGTACGGCCTCACCGTCGACAACGTCTGCACGCGCGCGTTGGCGTTGCTGCAGTAGCCCCTGGGCGCGAGTCCCAGCCGGCACGTCATGCAACATCGTCGGGCTGCTCCGTGGCGGCACCCGCTTGCCGTCAATCCTTCATCGGCGAGAGCAGTGCAGCTTCGACCAGCACGTCTACACCGCCGACCGGCGCAATCGCCCGCGCGGGAATGTCGTTGCCGGCGCGCCAAGCAGCAATCGCTGCGTGCTTCTGTTCACCGCTGACCAGAAACAGGACTTGCCGGGCCTGACTCAGCCGTGCTGCGCTCAGCGTCACGCGCTGCGGCGGCGGCTTCGGCGCATCGAGCACCGCCAGCGCGTCGGGCGAACCAGCGGCGGTCCCCCACTCGTGGCGGGGGAACAGGCTTGCAGTGTGGCCGTCCTCGCCCAAGCCGAGGAGCACCAGGTCGAATTCGCCGACCGCGCGCAAGATCTCGACGTAAGCTCGAGCCGCTTGGACGGCCCCCAGTTCCGCCGGAATGGCGTGCAACTGCACGGCGGGAATGGAAACGTGGTCAAGCCAGGCCTCTCCTGCCATGCGCGAGTTGCGTGCCGGGTCGGCCGCAGGCAGGCATCGCTCGTCGCCAAAGTAGATGTTCCACATGGGCCAGTCGGCGCCGGCCTCGCACAGACTTCGATACGCACCGCGCGGGGTGTCTCCGCCGGCGAGGACGAGATGGAACTGCCCGCGCGCCCTTATGGCACGGTCGGCCGCTGCGAGAATCGTCACCGTGGCGGCACGATCCAGCGCCGACCGATCGGACAGCGCACGCCAACGGCATCGCTGCCTTTCAACGAATGCCATGTCTTAACGCGCAGTAGCGCTTGGTAGCGGACTTCCCGGCATTGGCAATGATTTCAATCGGATGAGAGGCATGAGGAGCCGGCTGGTAACCAGCCGCCCGTGAATCCCGCTCGCTGCAACCCGGTGACGACATAGGGACAGTTCCGCATCAGGCGCCACAACAAGCCCGTTCGATAGTTTTCGATCATCGGATTGATCGGCCCCTGGTTGATCCCGTAATGCCACGGCGATACCCAGCCGTAGGGGTTTCCGGACTTGTCCGGATAGGTCGGATTGAACGTCGCCTTGAAGCCGTAAGGGTTGCCCTTTTTCAGGTCGACCTTGCGCACCAGGTAGTCGATTGCCGGCAACACGATCTCCGGCGCGAACGGCAGCGACGCCACCACCGCCCACGGCCCGACGGTGCCGTCGTCCGGTCCATACGGCACCCCACGCGCCAGGTAGTCGAAGAACTGCCGCTGGATGCCGTTCACCTTGATGGTTTCGGGGCCGGGGCCGTCGCTCGCAGTGATCCCCCAGCAATCCTTGCCATAACCCCAAAACTTGAGCGGATTGTCGATCGCATACTGTTGCTGCACATACGTCGCGCGACGGCTGTTCTCGAAGTAGTCGATACCTCTATCGCGCATGAACGCGTCCTGAATGCCGCGAAAGTCGATCCAGACATGCGAAATCTGATGGGTGAACAAAGGGCCCGCATAAAGATAGTCGTATCCGTAACTGCTTTTCCACTCGTATGTGGAAGCCCACGCCGCGTAACTTTCCTTCGACAACGGGTACGTGGGTGAGCCGAGCCCCAGGATATACAGCACAAGCGCCTCGTCATATCCTTCCCAGCGATACGGAAGAAACCCGCTTTCCGGCTTCCAGCCGTGCGTGACCGTCAGGCCACCGTTTTGAGCCCACGGCCAGTCGACGCGACGATAGAGCGCGTCGGCGAGGGCACGAATTTCCTTTTCCCCGGTCGCATCCGCGTCGAAATATGCAGCGGCCGTCAACGCTCCGGCGAACAGAATGGTGCTGTCGACCGTCGACAATTCGCACTGCCAGGCACGCCGGCCGGAGTGCATGTCCAGAAAATGATAGTAGAAACCATGGTAGCCGGTGGCATCCCGCTCAGGGCCTTGCGAGCTGTTCCAGAAAAACCGTAGTGCAGTGAGGATTCGCTCGACTGCCGCAGTGCGCGTCATGAATCCACGTTCGACGGCGACCGGATACACCGCCAAGCCAAGTCCGGTGGCGGCAATGCTGGAGGGCCAGTCTGTCGCCGTCTTGTCCCGCACCAATCCATTGCGCGGACTGGTCTCGTGCAGGAAGTAACGAAACGTTTCGCGCTGGAGCGACTCCAGTTCGACATCGACGCCGGGTTTATCGGTGCTCACGTTCGCGTCACACCGCTCCGCGTTCGCCCTTCTTCCCGAGAGCCTCGTCGACCATCGCCTGCGCTTCCTTCAGGATGCGCTCCAGATGATCCTCGCCACGGAAGCTCTCCGCATAGATCTTGTAGATGTCTTCGGTTCCCGATGGACGGGCGGCGAACCATCCGTTCCTGGTGACGACCTTGAGGCCCCCGATCGGAGCATCGTTGCCTGGCGCGCGGTCGAGCACGCGCTCGATCCTTTCGCCAGCCAGCCGGGTCTGGCGAAACTGCCGGGGCGACAATCGCGCCAGCAATTTCTTCTGTTTCGGCGTGGCCGCGACCTGCACGCGCCGCTCCGCGGGCTCGCCGAGCTCGCGGGTCAGCGCTCGATAGGTTTCGCCGGGATCCCGGCCTGTTCGTACCGTCATTTCCGCCGCCAGCAACGCCGGGACGATGCCGTCCTTGTCCGTCGTCCACACCGTGCCATCCCGCCGAAGACAACAGGCGCCCGCGCTCTCTTCGCCCGCGAAGCCCAGTGAGCTGTCGAGCAAGCCGTCGACGAACCACTTGAACCCTACCGGAACCTCGTAGGTCCCGCGGCCCAGCCTCGCCGTCACGCGATCGATCATCTGGCTGCTCGCAATGGTCTTGCCCACGGCCGCCCGGCGGGGCCATCGCGGCCGATGCCGAAACAGGTAGTCGATCGCCACCGTCAGATAGTGATTCGGTGGAAGCAGTCCCTCGCTGGGGGTTACGATCCCGTGCCGATCGTGGTCGGTGTCGCACGCAAACGCGATGTCAAAGCGGTCCTTCATATCGATCAGCGCCTGCATCGCGCAGGCCGAGGAAGGGTCCATGCGAATGCGACCGTCCCAATCGACTGTCATGAAACGGAACGTCGGATCGACTGCGTCGTTGACGACGTCGAGATTCAAGCCGTAGTGATCGGCGATCGGTGCCCAATAGTGCACGCCGGCGCCACCGAGCGGATCGGCGCCGATGCGGACGCTCGCTCCGCGGAGCACGTCCATGTCGAGGACCCGGCCAAGATCACCGACGTAGGCGTGCAGGAAGTCATGTCGATGTGTCGTCGATGCCTTCAACGCCCTTTCGACGGGCATTCGCTTCACGCCTCTCAGCTTGCGCTCGATGAATGTGTTTGCCATGGCTTCGATCCACGCGGTCACAGTCTCGTCCGCCGGCCCTCCGTTCGGCGGGTTGTACTTGAAACCGCCGTTGTCCGGCGGGTTGTGCGAAGGCGTGACGACGATGCCATCGGCGTAGCCCGAAGCACGGCCGTGGTTGTACTTGAGGATCGCGTGCGATACCGCAGGGGTCGGCGTGTATTCGTCGTTGCTCGCAATCATGACCTCGACGCCATTGGCGGCGAGCACCTCCAGCGCGGTGGTGCACGCGGGAACCGAGAGCGCGTGGGTATCGATGCCGAGAAAAAGCGGACCATCGATGCCCTGCCGCTTTCGATACCGGCAAATCGCCTGGCTGATGGCGACAACATGCCATTCGTTGAAACTCCTTTCGAAGGCGGAGCCGCGATGCCCCGAGGTGCCGAACGCGACCCGTTGTCCCGCCAGGGAGGGGTCCGGCAACTCGCTGTAATACGCCGTGATGAGCCGCGGTACGTTGACCAGCATCGCCGGGGGAGGCAGCTTGCCCGCGAGCGGGCTCATGCCCGTGGCATTGCCTTTGCGCAACGGCCTCAGGGCGCTGCGCACGAGTCGCGATGGGCCGGGCTCACGATGGCGCATCCCTCAGCCTGCGGTAGCGTCGAATCAGCGCATTGGTCGAGCTGTCGTGGGCAAGCTCGGGAACGTCCGCGCGATCGAGCTCGGGGACGATCCGCTGCGCCAGCGCCTTGCCGAGCTCGACGCCCCATTGATCGAACGAATCGATATTCCAGATCGTTCCCTGGGTAAAGACGCTGTGTTCGTACAGCGCAACCAGCTGCCCGAGCGTTTCCGGCGTGAGGCATTCGGCCAGAATGGTATTGGTTGGCCGATTGCCTTCGAAGGCACGATGCGGCGCCAGCCAGGGCGGGGTTCCCTCGGCTTCGACTTGCGATTCCGTCTTGCCGAACGCCAGCGCTTCGGTCTGCGCGAACAGATTTGCCATCAGCAGGTCATGCTGGTCGCCAAGCGGATTCAATGTCCGGCAGAAACCGATGAAATCACAGGGAATGAGCCGGGTTCCCTGGTGGATGAGCTGGTAGAACGAATGCTGGCCGTTGGTGCCCGGCTCACCCCAGTAGATGGGCCCCGTCTGGTAGTCGACGCGCGCACCATCGAGCGTGACGTGCTTGCCGTTGCTTTCCATCGTCAACTGCTGGAGATACGCGGGAAATCGCTTCAAGTATTGCTCGTACGGCAGCACCGCGACCGTCTGCGCGCCGAAGAAATTGCTGTGCCAGACTGCAAGCAGTCCCATCAATACCGGCAGGTTGCGCCCGAACGGCGCCGTCCGGAAATGCCGATCCATCGCATGGAAACCGGCAAGCATGGCGCGAAAGTTCTCCGGCCCGACGGCGACCATCGTCGACAAGCCGATCGCGGAATCCATCGAGTAGCGGCCGCCGACCCAATCCCAGAAGCCGAACACGTTGGCGGCATCGATGCCGAACTTCGCGACAGCCTCGGCGTTGGTGGATACGGCGGCGAAATGCCGGCACACGGCGCGCTCGTCGCCAAGCTTGGCCAAGATCCAGGCGCGCGCTGCGTGGGCGTTGGTCAGCGTCTCCTGCGTCGTGAACGTCTTGGAGCAGACGATGAATAGCGTCTCATGCGGATCGAGGTCGCGCGTGGCTTCCACGAACGTGGTGCCATCCACGTTGGAGATGAAACGGAACGTCATGTCGAGCCGGCTGTAATGACGCAGGGCTTCGTACGCCATCACCGGACCCAGATCGGAGCCGCCGATGCCGATGTTGACGACGTTGCGGATGCGCCGGCCCGAATATCCGAGCCAGCGGCCGGCGCGGATCTCGTCCGCGAAGGCTGCCATCCGCTCGAGGACCCCGTGCACCTCCGGCACGACGTTTACGCCGTCGACCAGAATCCGCTCGTCTGCCGGCGCCCGCAGCGCGACATGGAGCACCGCGCGTCGCTCGGTCACGTTGATCCTCGTGCCGCTGAACATGCCGTCGATGCGCTCGGCGAGGCTGCATTCGTCGGCCAGCCGCAGCAGCAGTCCGATCGTTTCGTCGGTCACCCGATTCTTCGAATAATCCAGGTACAGACCGGCGGCTTCCGCCGTCATGCGCTCGCCCCGCCGGATGTCATCGGCAAACAGCCCGCGCAGATGCAGATTGCGCACCGACCGATGATGCGCCTTCAGCGCCTTCCACGACGGGCGCTCGGTCAGCGGCTGGATCCCGGCAGCATGCCTGGTGGTCACGGCCGTCCCGCAGCCGCTTGATCGACCGTCGCGAGTGTCGCGCTCTTGGAGGCGATGCGGGTCATGAGATCGTGCCACGACTTGTCGAAGGATTCGGTGCCCTCGCGCTGAAGCTGGGCGGCGAGCGTCGCATCATCGACACCCGATCGCGCGAATTCGGCGAGCACTTCTTCGGCGTCGCCTCCGTCGACCGGCAATACGCCCGTCAGCTCGCCGTGGTCGGCGAACGCGTGCAACGTCTTGTCGGGGATGGTGTCGATGGTGTCCGGGGCCGCCAGCGCTTCGATGTAGAGCGTATCCGGCGCATTCGGGTCCTTGGTTCCGGTACTGGCCCAGAGCAGGCGTTGCGGCCGGGCGCCGGCGGCGGCAAGTCCTTGCCAGCGGGGCGAGGCAAGCAACTCACGATAGGCCTTGTATGCACGCTTGGCGATGGCGATCCCGAGGCGATTGCGCAGCCGCTCGGGCACCTTGCCTTTCACCGCCACGTCCCAGCGGCTGACGAAGATCGACGCAACGGAACCGACTTGCGGGTCGAGTCCCGCCGCAATCCGCCGCTCGACGCCGCGCATGTACGCCTCCGCCGCGGCGATGTATTGCTCGCGGGAAAACAGCAGCGTCACATTGACCGGTACCCCTGCGAAAATGGACTCCTCGATCGCCGGAACGCCCGCGGGCGTCCCCGGAATCTTGATGAACAGATTGGGGCGCTGCGCGCGACGATGCAGTTGCGCCGCCGCGTCGATGGTCCCCGCAGTATCGTTGGCCAGCAAGGGGGAGACCTCCAGCGACACCCAGCCGTCGACGCCGCCTGTGCTGTCGTGGATCGGACGGAAAAGGTCGGCGGCCTGGATCAGGTCCTCGAGCGCGAGGGCAAAGAACAACGCTTCGCCCGATTTGCCCTCGACTGTCTTTTGTCGGATCGCAGCGTCGTAGAAGCCTCCCTCCTGGATGGCTTTGTCGAAGATCGTGGGGTTGGAGGTCAGCCCCGTCACCGAAAACTCGCTGATGTAGCGCCTCAGCGAGCCGTCCATCAACAGCCCGCGCGTGATGTTATCGAGCCATAGACTCTGGCCCAGATCACGCAGTTGCCGGGTCGCATTCATGTTGTCTCCTGTCGCTCGCGGCTTGTGCCAGCTTCCGTCGCTCGCGGCTTGTGCCAGCTTCCGTCGCCTGCAATGAGCGCGTCAGCCTCGGCCGGTCCCCAGCCATGGCGCCTGTAGCGGCGAACCCGATGATGGTTCTTCAGCACCGGGTCGACCACCGCCCAAGCGGCCTCGACCGAGTCCTCGCGGGTGAAGAGCGCGCCATTTCCAGCCATGGCGTCGCCGAGAAGCCGTTCGTACGGCCCTTTCCCGTCGGGCTGTTCATCGAGCAGGTACAGCTCGCGCTGGTCGCCAACGAACGCTTTCCCTGCCCGCTTGACGCGTGCGGCGAGGGCAATGGAGGAACTGGGAGAAAGGCGGAAGCGCAGGTAGTTGGTCGCGCCGGCCGGGGGGGCCGAGTCAGCGAACAGCTCCTGCGGCGGCGCCTTCAACCGGACCAGCACCTCGGCCGCAGTTTCGGCCAGATACTTGCCCGAGCGCAGGTACCACGGCACCCCGCCCCAGCGCCATGAGTCGATGAAAAGGCGCAGGGCGCAGAACGTCTCGACGTCGGAATTCTTCGCCACGCCCGGTTCATCGCGGTAGCCAGCGTATTGGCCACGCACCAGGTCGTCGGGCTCCAAAGGACGCATTGCCTGGAAGACATCGGCTGTCTCGCCATGCACGGCGCCGAAACCCCGACAGGCCGGCGGCTCCATGGCCAGCAACGCGACGACCTGGAAGAGATGGTTCTGGACGACGTCGCGCAGACAGCCGGCGGTTTCGTAAAACGCGCCGCGGCCGTCGACGCCGAAATCCTCGGACAGAGTCATCTGGACGCTCGCCACGTAGTTGCGATTCCAGATCGGCTCCAGGAACGAATTTGCGAAGCGAAAATACAGGATGTTCATGATCGCCTCCTTCGCGAGGAAGTGATCGATGCGGAAGATCGAGTCTTCCGGAAACACCGATCGGGCGATGCGATTGAGCTCCCGCGCCGAAGCCAGGTCCCGTCCGAACGGCTTTTCGACGATGACGCGTGCACGATCGGCCAAGCCGGCAGCGCCCAGTCCCTTGATGACCGTCGCGAAGAGCGCGGGCGGGATGGCGAGGTAGTGTGCCGGGCGCCGGGAATCGCCAAGCGCTTCCTTGAGCGCCTTGAAGGTGCCCGGATCGTTGTAGTCGCCGCTGACGTAGCGCAGGACCGAGAGCAGATGGCGCAGGGCCTGTCGGTCATCGACTCTTCCTGATCTCCTGATGCCGTCCTCGGCGCGCTTGCGCAGTTGCGCCAGGCTCCACTTCGAAGAAGCGGCACCGATGACCGGAACGTCGAGGGCGCCACGCTTCGCCATCGCATAGAGCGCCGGAAAGATCATCTTATGCGCGAGATCCCCGGTGACGCCGAATAGCACCAGCGCGTCGGACTGTGCCCCGCCGCGCCCGGTCTTGTTCATCTCAGCTCTTTCCCTTCTTCTCGTCGTGCCCGCCGAACTCCTTGCGCATCGCAGACAGCACCCGGTTGGCAAAATTCGCATCGCCGCGGGAGCTGAAGCGCTCATGGAGGGCGGCGCTGAGAACGGGCGTCGGCACCGCCTCGTCGATGGCGGCCACGATCGTCCATCGACCCTCGCCAGAATCCGACACGCGACCCACGCAGTCGTTCAAGTCGTGATCGTGCGCCAGCGCGGCGGCGGTGAGGTCCAGCAACCACGAGCCGATGACGCTGCCTCGGCGCCAGACCTCGGCGATCTCCGGCAGATCCAGCTCGTACTGATAATCCTCGGGGTTTCGCAACGGCGTCGACTCGGCGTCCGCGTCGCGCGCTCGCTTGCCGGTGTCGGCATTGCGCAGGATGTTCAGCCCTTCGGCATAAGCGGCCATCAAGCCGTATTCGATGCCGTTGTGGACCATCTTGACGAAGTGGCCGGCGCCCTGCTGCCCGCAATGCAGGTAGCCCTGTTCCGCCGTGCTGTCGCGCTTGTGTCGCCCGGGCGTGGGCGGGGCCGCATCGACGCCCGGGGCCAGCGTGGCGAAGATCGGCGCAAGATGTTGCACAACGTCCGCTGCGCCTCCGATCATCAGGCAGTAGCCACGCTCGAATCCGGCCACGCCGCCGCTCGTCCCGACATCCACGTAGCGGATTCCTCGCGGTTCCAACTCCGCGCCGCGCCGGATATCGTCGCGGTAATACGAATTGCCTCCGTCAATGACGATGTCGCCGGCTGCGAGCAGCGGCGCCAACTGCGCCAGTACCTGATCGACCACCGCCGCGGGCACCATCAACCAGACTGCACGCGGTTTGGCGAGCCGGGCGACCAGGTCATCGAGCGACCGTGCTCCAACGGCGCCTTGATCCTGCAGGTTCTCGATGACGTCCGCGCGCAGGTCGTGCACGACGCATTGGTGTCCACCTTTCGTCAGGCGGCGCATCATGTTGATGCCCATGCGTCCCATGCCGATCATGCCGAGCTGCATATCCAGCGCCTTGCCAAATGACGCCTGAATTGTGCGCCGCAGCGTGGACGCCGCGTTGACGCAGTGAAAACCGCGCATCAGGGCAGCGGCTTCATCGAATCCCCGGGCAATTTCCCTGCTATAATAAGAGGTTATGCAGATCGTCGCGGACTTCTTCCCGCTGATCCTGTTCTTCGTCGCGTTCAAGGTGGCGGGCATCTTCGTCGCCACCGGCGTGGCCATGGCCGCGTCGGTCGCGCAGATCGCCTGGTTCGCGTGGAAGCGCAAGCTCACCACGGTGCACTGGCTGTCGTTCGCCATCATCGTGGTGTTCGGCGGCGCCACCCTGCTCTTCCACGACGAGACCTTCATCAAGTGGAAGCCCACGGTGCTGTACTGGGCCTTCGCCGTGATCCTCGCCGGCGGCAAGCTCCTGTTCAGGCGCGACCTCATCTCGGCCGTGCTGCGCAACATCGAGCTTCCGCCGCCCGTATGGACGCGCGTCACCTGGGCGTGGGCGGGCTTCCTCGCGCTCATGGGCGTGGCGAACCTCTACATCGCCTTCAACTACCCGCTCTCCACCTGGGTGAACTTCAAGGTGTGGGGCGCCACGGGCCTGTGCCTCGCCTTCGCGGTGGCCCAGGCCTTCCTGCTGGCGAAGCACATGGGCGAAGACCCGGCCTCGCCGCAGCAACGCCCGTGAGCGCCGCGACGGCACTGCCCATGAACGCCGCGGCTTCGACCCCCGTGAACCTCGACGCCATGCTGCGCGAAAGGCTGGCGCCGCTCCATCCCGCCCACCTCGAGCTCACCGACGACAGCGCCAAGCACGCCGGCCATGCCGGGGCGCGCAACGGCGCAGGGCACTTTTCGCTGTTCATCGTGTCACAGGCGTTCTCGGGGCTGTCCCGGCTCGCCCGCCACCGCGTGGTCATGGAGCACGTCGGCGACCTGATTCCCCACCCTCTTCATGCGCTGGCCATCAAGGCCCTGGCGCCCGAAGAATTCCCATCGTCATGATGCAAAGGAAAAACCGCATGAACGCAATTCGTATGGCTGTCGCCACCGCGGCGATCGCGCTGGTCACGGCAGCCGGCGCGCAGACGCCGCCCGCCAAGGCGCCGGCCGCGCCCGCCAAGGCCCCGGTCGCGCCCGCCAAGGCCCCGGTCGACAATTCGGCCGTCGCCAAGGAGATGACCACCAAGGCGCTCTACCCGCAGGCGCAGTTCGACCTGCTGCTCAAGGAGCGCACCTCGCAGGGCACGCCCGACACGCCCGAGCTCCGCGCCGCGGTGAAGGAAGAGCTCAACACGCGCGAGCTGCTCGCGCGCGAGGCACGCAAGAAGGGCCAGGACAAGGTGCCCGACGTGAAGACGCAGATGGACCTCGCGGCGCAGACCGTGCTGGTGCGCTACTACGTCGCCGACTGGATCAAGAACAACCCGATCCCGGACGCCGACCTGCACAAGGAATACGACCAGATCAAGGCGCAGATCGGTGACAAGGAATACAAGATCTCGCACATCCTCGTCGACAAGGAAGACGAGGCGAAGCAGATCATCGCCGACCTGCAGAAGGGCCAGAAGTTCGCCGACCTCGCGAAGGCGCAATCCAAGGACCCGGGCTCGAAGGACAAGGGCGGCGACCTCGACTGGAACCCGCCGGCCAACTTCGTCAAGCCCTTCGCCGACGCCGTGGTCGCCACGCCCAAGGGCAAGTTCACCGCCACGCCGGTGCAGACGCAGTTCGGCTGGCACGTGATCTACATCGACGACGTGCGTCCCGCCAAGGTGCCGACGTTCGAGGAAGTGAAGCCGCAGCTCGTGCAGCGCATGCAGCCCGTCTACCTCGACAAGTACTTCAAGGAGCTGCGCGCCAAGAACGGCGTGTGACGCTCCGGGGCTTTCGCGCCGCGCAAGGCGCGAGGGCCTCCTGGCCGCCGCGCGCTGCCGTGCGCGCGGATCATCCCCCCACAGGGTGATGCACGAATGCAAAACGCCGCAGCGATGCGGCGTTTGCACATCCGCTTCGCATTCCGCGGCCCTGCGAAGGATGGTATCTTCGCCCGCTGCGAGAGAAGGAGGTCGGCAGGCGTGCGTGCGATCAGGGGACCCAAGGATTTCTGGGCCGGCGTGCTGTTCATGGCATTCGGTGCGTTCGCGATGATCGTGGGCAGCGGCTACACCATGGGCACGGCCGCGCGCATGGGCCCCGGCTACTTCCCGCGCATGCTTGGCGGCCTGCTGGTGGTGCTGGGCGCGCTGGTCGCGCTGCGCGGCCTGCGCGTGCCGGGCCGGCCGATTCCGCGCTTCCACCTGCGGTCGATGCTGCTGGTGCTGGGCACCGTGATCGTGTTCGGCCTCGTGGTGTCGTGGACCGGCATCCTGCTCGGCACCGTCGCGCTGATCGTCGCCACCAGTTACGCGAGCCACGAGTTCCGCCTGCGCGAGGCGCTGATCTCCGGCGTGATCCTCGCGGTGGCCGCGGTGCTGGTGTTCGTGGTGGGACTGAAGCTCCAGCTCCCCATCTGGCCCTATCCCTGGAGCAACTGAGCGATGGACGTCCTGCAGCACCTCGCGTTGGGGTTCGGTGTCGCGCTGACGCCCATCAACCTGCTGTACGCGCTGGTCGGCGTGCTGCTCGGCACGCTGATCGGCGTGCTGCCGGGCATCGGCCCCGTGGCCACCATCGCGATGCTCCTTCCGACCACCTACGCGCTGCCGCCGGTGTCGGCGCTGATCATGCTGGCCGGCATCTACTACGGCGCGCAGTACGGCGGATCGACCACCGCCATCCTGGTGAACATGCCCGGCGAAGTGTCGTCGGTGGTCACCTGCCTCGACGGCTACGAGATGGCCAAACGCGGGCACGCCGGCGCGGCGCTCGCCATCGCCGCCATCGGCTCGTTCTTCGCGGGTACCGTCGCGACGGTGTTCGTGGCCGCCTTCTCGCCGCCGTTGTCGGAGTTCGCGCTCAAGTTCGGGCCCTGGGAGTACTTCTCGCTGATGGTGCTGGGCCTGATCGGCGCGGTGATCCTCGCGCACGGCTCCATCGTCAAGGCGCTGGCCATGATCGTGCTGGGCCTGCTGATGGGCATCGTCGGCACCGACGTCAACTCGGGCGCGCAGCGCTTCGTGTTCGACGTGCCCGAGCTCGTCGACGGCATCGGCGTGGTGTCGGTGGCGATGGGCCTCTTCGGCTTCGCCGAGATCGTCACCAACGTCGAGTCGCGCGAAAAACGCGAGCTCATCGCCAGGAAAGTCAAGGGGCTGCTGCCTTCGATCGCGCAGCTCAAGGCGGCCTTCCCCGCCATCCTGCGCGGCACGGGGCTCGGTTCCGTGCTGGGGCTGCTGCCCGGCGGCGGCGCGATGCTCTCGTCGTTCGCGTCCTACTCGCTGGAGAAGAAGATCGCCAAGGACCCCTCGCAGTTCGGCAAGGGTGCGATCCAGGGCGTCGCGGGGCCCGAGTCGGCGAACAACGCCGGCGCGCAGACCTCGTTCATCCCGCTGCTGACGCTCGGCATCCCCGAGAACGCGGTGATGGCGATGATGGTCGGCGCGATGACCATCCACAACATCCAGCCCGGCCCGCAGGTGGTATCGAGCAACCCCGAGCTCTTCTGGGGCCTGATCGCCTCGATGTGGATCGGCAACCTGATGCTGGTGGTGCTGAACCTGCCGCTGATCGGCATCTGGATCCGCCTCCTCACCGTGCCCTACCGCCTGCTCTACCCCGCCATCCTGCTGTTCTGCGCCATCGGCGTGTACAGCGTGAACAACACTTCGATGGACATCACGCTGACGGCGATCTTCGGCTTCCTCGGCGTGGTGTTCGTCAAGCTCGAGTGCGAGCCCGCGCCGCTGCTGCTGGGCTTCGTGCTGGGGCCGATGATGGAGGAGAACCTGCGGCGCGCGCTGCTGCTCGCGCGCGGCGACCCGACCAGCTTCTTCACCCGCCCCCTGTCGGCCACGATGTTGGTCCTCGCAGCCGTGCTGCTGATCGTCGTGCTGTCGCCGGCCATTCGCCGCAAGCGCGAGGAGACCTTCCGCGAGGAGGCGAATTGAGCCCCCGGGAGGCACGGCCCGTCGCGGGCAGGCGCTTGCCATGTGCCCCGAAGGTGGCGCCGGCATGAGCGGCTCGCCCCCCGCCTTCGATTGGCAGCAGCCGTATCCGTCGCGCCGCTCGCCGCTCTTCGCCTCGAACGCCGTCGCCACCTCGCACGCGCTGGCGGCGCAGGCCGGCATCGCCATGCTCGCCGCGGGCGGCAACGCCGTCGACGCTGCCATCGCCACCGCCATCGCGCTCACCGTCGTCGAGCCCTGCTCCAACGGCGCGGGCTCGGACCTCTTCGCCATCGTCTGGGACGGCAAGGCGCTGCACGGCCTCAACGCCTCGGGCCGCGCGCCGGCGGCGTGGACGCCCGCGCATTTCGCCGCGCGCGGCGACGCCATCGGCCCGCGCGGCTGGAGCGCGGTGACCATTCCCGGTGCGGTATCGGGCTGGGTGGCGCTGTCGCAGCGCTTCGGGCGCCTGCCCTTCGGCGACCTGTTCGAGCCCGCCATCCGCTACGCGCGCGACGGGTTCATGGTCACGCCCATCGTCGCGCGCTACTGGGAGCGCGCGGTGGACCTCCTGCCGCAGGACCTGGGATTCTCCGAGCACTTCCTGCCGCGCGGGCGCGCGCCGCGCACCGGCGAGCGTTTCGCGATCCCCGCGCTCGCGGACTCGCTGGAGAAGATCGCGGCCAGCGACGGCGACGCGTTCTACCGCGGCGAGCTCGCGCAGGCGATGGTGCGCCACGCCCAGGCCCATGGCGAGGTGCACGCGCTTTCCGACTTCGCCGCTCACACCGCCGACTGGGTCGTTCCGCTGTCGAAGCGCTACCGCGACGTGACCGTGCACGAGATCCCCCCCAACGGCCAGGGCGTCTCGGCGCTCGCCGCGCTGGGCATCCTCGATCACTTCGACCTCGCCGCGCTGCCCCCCGACTCGGTGCAAAGCCAGCACCTGCAGGTCGAGGCGATGAAGCTCGCGTTCGCCGACGCGTATCGCTACGTCGCCGACCCGCGCGCCATGGAGTGCCCGCCTGCGAGCCTCATCGACGACGACTACCTCGCGGCGCGCGCCAGGCTCATCGACCCTTCTCGCGCGCAGGACTTCGGTCCCGGCGCGGTTCCGCGCGGCGGCACGGTCTACCTCGCCGCCGCCGATGCGCAGGGCCACATGGTGTCGCTCATCCAGTCGAACTACATGGGTTTCGGCTCGGGCGTGGTGGTGCCGGGAACGGGCTTGAGCCTGCAGAACCGCGGCGCGGGCTTCTCGCTGGAGCCGGGCCATCCCAACCTCGTGCAGGGTGGCAAGCGGCCCTTCCACACCATCATCCCCGGATTCGTCACGCGAGACGGTGCGCCGCTCGCCGCCTTCGGCGTGATGGGCGGGCCGATCCAGCCGCCCGGCCACGTGCAAACCCTGGTGCGCCTCGTCGACCACCACATGAACCCGCAGGCGGTGCTCGACGCGCCGCGCTGGAAGATCGACGGCACGACCCTCGACCTCGAAGGTTCGGCCACGCGCGAATTGCGCGAAGGGCTCGCCGCGCTCGGCCATCGCCTCGAGAACGGCGCGGACGCGTACATGGACTTCGGCGCCGGGCAGTTCATCGTGCGCGGCGAGGCCGGCTACATCTGCGGCTCCGACCCGCGCCGCGACGGCCAGGCCGCCGGCTTCTGACCGTCATCCCCGCGAATGTGGGGACCCACGCGACCCCTCATCCCCGCGCAAGCGGGGACCCACGCCTTCCGGATGCAACGGGGCGCACCCGAAGGCGCGCCCCGCTCTCGTTCCTTCGCCGATCCCGCGGGCCGCTCGTGCCCGCAGGCCCGTCATCGCGTCAGGGCGTCAGGGCGTCTTCGACACCTCGACGCGGCGCGCTTCGGCATCGCCACCCGTGCCGGTGAAATTCGCCGGCGGCTTCATGTTGATCGACGCCGCCGCGACGCCGCTGGCCTCGAGCGCGTCACGCACGGCCATCGCGCGGTTCTTGGCGATTTCGGCGTTCTGCGCCGGGTCGCCGGTCGAATCGGCGTAGCCCGTCACGTCGACCGAGCCTCCGGCCGCCTTGGCCAACCCGGCGATCGCCGCGACCGTGGCCTTGCCGCTGTCGCCCAGCGTGGTCGAGCCGACATCGAAGTACACCTTGGCCGGCAGTGACGTGGGCATCGCCACGGTCGGCGCAGGGGCCGGGGCCGGCGTCGGCGGGGTGGCGGGTGCCGGCGCCGGGGCCGGCGGGACCGCGTTCTGCGTCGTGGGCTCGCCGCCCGTACAGCGGTACAGCAGGAACAGGATGATCAGCGCCGCGAGGATCCACGGCCACCAGCGGCCGATCCACGACCCGCCGCGCGCGGCAGCGGCGTCCGCCGCCGCGCTGGTGCGCGCCGCGGCAGCGGACGCCGTGCCCGCCGCCGCGCCGTAGGCCGCCTGCGCCGCGCCTGCGGCCTTCGAGCCCAGGGACGACAGCATCGCCGCGGGGCTCGCGAAGCCCAGCGCGCCGGTGAGGCGACTGTCCAGCGCGCCCTGCAGGAACTGCCCCTGCTCGCCGAGCAGCGAGGCAAGCCCCGAGGCGCCCTGCCCCGAGGACGACAGGAAGCGCTTGATCACCGCCAGCACGATCGGCGCGGCCAGCGCGATGAGGTTGTTGCCGGATTGCGGGCTGCGCATGCCCGACATCGACGCAAGCGCGCCACCGAGCGCGCCCGCGCGGTCGCCGAACAGGCTCGACACCAGCGAGGAACCGGCCGACATCACCGAGGGGGCCTTGGCGCCGGCGCCGCTGAACATGCCGCCGAGGTTCGACAGCAACGAGGTATCGACGGTGGGATTGTCGAGCAACGCCATCACCGACTGGGCGCCGGCGGTGCTGCTGCCCTTCTGGGCGATGCCCGCGATCAGGGCCGGGAGCGCCGCGCCGAGCGCGCTGCCCGTCGCGGAGGGCGATTCACCGATGAGCCCCGCGGCCATGTCGGTGAAACTGGGGGGAATTGCCTGCTTCGCCAGGTCCAGCAAGTTCGTCGCCATGCGGTCCTCCAACGTGGGTTGTCGATGTGCGAAAGCGCTGCTGCAGCGGCTGGCGGCAACCGGGCGTCGCTCCCGGCGGCTCTGCGCCTGCTATGGATTACCTTGCACCCAAATCCGGGCGTTTGTCCACGACAGCTGGAAAAGGTGTTGACGGCCCGTCGAACGCCGGCGGTGGCCGCCCGTCGACGTGGGTCGCCGCGCGCGATCGTCGTCCGCGGCGCCCTGACCAGGGTCAGCGCGTGCGCGCCTTGAGCGTCGACAGCGGCAGAAGCTCGCCCACGTCGATGCGCGGACGATCGGGCTCGACGGCGGCGAGCGCCGTGGTGGCGCGCATGGTCGCGATGGAGCGGCGCGCGAGCTCCTGGTAGCTCTGCGTGCCCTCGACCTTCCACGCGAGCTCCTGCTCCGTGAGCGCGCGCACCACGCGCGCCGGCATACCGGCGACCAGCGTGCGCGGCGGCACCTCGTAGCCGGCCTTGACGAAGGCCATGGCGCCGACGATCGCCGACTCTCCCACCACGGCGTTGTCGTTGATCACCGCGTTCATGCCCACCAGCGCGTTGCGCCGCACGACGCATCCGTGCAACACCGCGCAATGGCCGATGTGCCCGTCCTCCTCGACGATGGTGTCGGTACCCGGGAAGCCGTGCATCACGCAGCCGTCCTGCAGGTTGGCGCCCGAGCGCACCTCGATGCGGCCGAAGTCGCCGCGCAAGGAGGCGCAAGGGCCGACGTAGCAGCCCGCGCCGACGATGACGTCGCCGATCAGCACCGCGGAAGGATGCACGTAGGCGGTGGGGTCGACCACCGGCGTGACGCCGTTGATGGAATAGACGGTCAGTGCCATGGCTCGTTCCTCGTCAGCCCAGCGCCACGCGCGCGTTGCGGAACATGCGCAGCCAGGGCGAAGCCTCGCCCCAGCCGCGCGGGTGCCAGGACATCTGCACGCTGCGCCAGACACGCTCGGGGTGCGGCATCACGATGGTGAAGCGTCCGTCGGCAGTGGTGAGCCCGGTGATGCCGCCCGGCGAGCCGTTGGGATTGTGGGGATAGCGCTCGGTGGACACGCCACGCGGGTCGACGAAGCGCATGGCGACGAGGCCTTGCGCGGCCCTGCGCTGCGCGTCGTCGTCGAACTGCGCGTAGCCCTCGCCGTGCGCGAGCACCACGGGGATGCGGCTGCCCGCCATGCCGCGAAAGAACAGCGACGGGGACTCGGGAATCTCCACCGACACCTCGCGCGCCTCGAACTGCTCCGAGGCGTTGCGCACGAACAGCGGCCAGTGCGAGGCGCCGGGCACCATCTCGCGCAGGTTGCCCATCATCTGGCAGCCGTTGCAGATGCCGATCGCGAACACCTCGCCGCGCGCGAAGAAGGCCGCGAACGCGTCGCGAACGCGCGGGACGTACAGGATCGACTTGGCCCAGCCCGCGCCGCCGCCCAGCACGTCGCCGTAGGAAAAGCCGCCCCCTGCCGCGAACCCCGCGAAGCGCGCGAGCGACACCTCGCCCGACGCGATCTCGGTCATGTGCACGTCGAAGGCGTCGAAGCCCGCGCGGTCGAAGGCCGCGGCGAGCTCCGTGTGCCCGTTCACGCCCTGCTCGCGCAGGATGGCGACGGCGGGCCGCGCGCCGCGCGCGATCATCGGCGCGGCGACATCCTCGCCGGGGTCGAAGGTCAGTGCGACCGCGAGGCCGCGGTCGGACGCGTCGTGGATGCGCGCGTTCTCCTCGTCCGCCAGCGCGGGGTTGTCGCGCAGGCGCTGCATCGCGTGGCTGGTGGAGGACCACAGCGCCTGCAGCGCGGCGCGCGTCGAGGCGAAGCACTCGGCCCCGCGCTGCGCGAAGACGATCCGTTCGTCGGCGCGCGGCACGGCGACGATGCGCGCGTCGATGCCGTCCGCGCGCGCTGCCTCGATCACGCCCTGCGCGTCGCCGCGCTTCACCTGCACCACCGCGCCGAGCTCCTCGGCGAAGAGCTCGGCGAGGAGCGCGGGCGTCGATGCCTCCGCGCGCGCCGACAAGCCAGCGCCGCCACGCGTGGCCACGCCCGGGGGCGCGGCCATGACGGCGGCGTCCTCGCCACCCGGCACGTCGATATCGAGCCCACGGCGCGACGCGAACGCCATCTCCAGCAGCGCGACGGCGAGGCCGCCGTCGGCGATGTCGTGGTAGGCGAGCAGCCGCTGCTCGTGCGCGAGCCTGCGCACCAGCGCGAAGAACGACGCGAGCCTCGCGGGCTCGTCGACGTCGGGCGCCTCGTCGCCGAGCTGGCCGTACACCTGCGCCAGCGCCGATGCACCGAGCCTGCGCCTGCCGTTGGCGAGGTCGAGGTGGACGAGCACCGTGTCGCCGGCGTCGTCGCGCAAAAGCGGCGTCAGGCACTCGCGCGCGTCGCGCGAAGGCGCGAAGGCCGAGACGATGAGCGACACCGGTGCGCTGATCGCCTGCGCCTTGCCCTCGTCCTGCCAGGTGGTGCGCATGGACATCGAGTCCTTGCCCACCGGGATGGAAACGCCGACGGCGATGCAGAGGTCGCGCACCGCGCGCACGGTGTCGTAGAGCGCAGCGTCCTCGCCGGGCTGCCCCGCGGCCGCCATCCAGTTGGCCGAGAGCTTGACGTCGGCGAGGGTGTCGATCGAGGCCGCGGCGATGTTGGTGAGCGCCTCGGCGACGGCCATGCGGCCCGAGGCGGGCGCGTCGATCAGCGCCAGCGGCGTGCGCTCGCCCATCGCCATCGCCTCGCCGGCGTAGCCTTCGAAGTCGCGCAGCGTCACCGCGCAGTCGGCCACCGGCACCTGCCAGGGCCCGACCATCGGGTCGCGCGCACACAGGCCGCCGACGGTGCGGTCGCCGATGGTCACGAGGAAGGTCTTGTCGGCGACGGCGGGAAGCTGCAGCACGCGCGCGAGCGCCTCGCCGAGCTCGACGCCGGCGAGGTCAAGGGGCGGCAGGATGCGCGACACGTGCACCACGTCGCGCTGCATCTTGGG
Source organism: Casimicrobiaceae bacterium (assembly GCA_044226535.1). Taxonomy (GTDB): domain Bacteria; phylum Pseudomonadota; class Gammaproteobacteria; order Burkholderiales; family Casimicrobiaceae; genus VBCG01. The sequence continues at coordinate 36,919 of JBGAGT010000008.1, forward strand.
CGGCTTGCCGAGGATCACGTCCAGCGGCACGTCCACCGGCCTGTCGGCGAAGCGCGGGTCGTCGACGACCAGCATGCCTTCGGCGTTGGCGCGGCCCACCACCGCATAGGGGCAGCGCTCGCGGCGGCACAGCGCGTCGAAGCGCGCGCGGTCCTGCGGTGCGATCGCCAGCACGTAGCGCTCCTGCGCCTCGTTGCACCAGATCTCGCGCGGCGACATGCCCGACTCCTGCGAGGGCACGGCGCGTAGGTCGAAGCGCCCGCCGACGCCGCCACCGTGCACCAGCTCGGGCAGCGCGTTGGAAAGACCGCCCGCGCCAACGTCGTGGATGGACAGGATGGGGTTGGCCTCACCCAACTGCCAGCAGGCGTCGATCACCTCCTGCGCGCGCCGCTCGATCTCGGCGTTGCCGCGCTGCACCGAGTCGAAGTCGAGGTCCGCGGCGTTGCTGCCGGTCGCCATCGACGAGGCCGCGCCGCCGCCCATGCCGATGAGCAGGCCCGGCCCGCCGATCTGCACCAGCAGCGTGCCTTCGGCGAGCGGCTTCTTCGCGGTGTGCAGGTCGCGGATGTTGCCCACGCCGCCCGCGATCATGATGGGCTTGTGGTAGCCGCGCCATTCGACGCGCTCGTCGCCACCTTCGGCACTCGCCTCGCGTGCCCCGCTGCCCGCGCCGGCATCCTCGACGCGATAGCGGAACGCGTGCTCGAAGGTGCGGAAATAGCCGGCGAGGTTCGGGCGGCCGAACTCGTTGTTGAACGACGCCGCGCCGATCGGGCCTTCCTGCATGATGGCGAAGGCCGAGGCGATGCGGTCGGGCTTGCCGCAACTCGCTTCCCAGGGCTGCACCAGCGTGGGAATGCGAAGGTGCGACACGGTGAAGCCGACCAGCCCCGCCTTGGGCTTGGCGCCCGTGCCGGTGGCGCCCTCGTCGCGGATCTCGCCGCCCGAGCCCGTCGCTGCGCCGGGGAAGGGCGCGATCGCCGTCGGGTGGTTGTGCGTCTCCACCTTCATCAGGATGTGCGTCTTCTCGCGCGCCGCGCCGTAGCGGCGCCCTTCCCGCGGATGGAAGCGCATCGCATCGCCGCCCTCGATCACCGAGGAGTTGTCGGAGTAGGCCACGAGCGTGCGCGCCGGGTGCGCAGCATGCGTGTCGCGAATCATGCCGAACAGGCTCTTGTCCTGCGCGACGCCGTCGATGCGCCACGACGCATTGAAGATCTTGTGGCGGCAGTGCTCGGAGTTCGCCTGCGCGAACATCATCAGCTCGACGTCGGTCGGGTCGCGGCCGAGCGCGCGGAAATTCGCCTCGAGGTAGTCGATCTCGTCCTCGGCCAGCGCGAGCCCCAGCGCGGCGTTGGCGTGCACCAGCGCGGCACGACCTTCGCGCAGCAGCGGAACCGTGGTCATCGGCCGCGGCGGGTAGTGCGCGAACAGCGCCTCGACGCCGCCCACGTCGGCGAGCACGGCCTCGGTCATGCGGTCGTGGAGGAGCGGCGCCAGCGCCTCGGCATCGGCGGCGTCGAGCGCGCGGCCTTCGCGCGTGCCGGCGTGGAACGCGATGCCGCGCTCGACGCGGCGCACCGCATCGAGGCCGCAGTTGTGCACGATGTCGGTCGCCTTGGACGACCAGGGCGAGATCGTTCCGGGGCGCGGCACCACCAGCAGCAGCGTGCCGCGCTCCTCGGCGCCGTCTCCGGGCGGCCCGTAGGTCAGGAGCTTGTCGAGCACCGCGAACTCGGCCGGCGCGAGCGTACGCTCGAGCTCGACGAAATGGCGATGGCGCGCGGTCAGTGAATGGACGCGATGGCCGGGTCGCGCGTCGGCAAGGGCGGCGACGAGCTTGGCGACGCGGAACGGCGAGAGCGCCGTGCGGCCGGGAAGCGAAAGGATTTCGGCCATCGGGCGGGGGGCGCGCGGGAGGCGATGAACGCGCCGATGCGGCGCGCGGAGCAGCGATTATAGCCGAGGCGTCGCGCCGGACGTCCCGGCGCCGCTGGCGTCTAGTACCGCGCGCCCTGCCTGCGCAGCACGCGGCCCGGTCGTGAAGGCAGCGGCCGCCCGCGTGACGACACGGCCTCGCCGTTCACCATGACGAGGTCGATGCCATCGGACACCTGCATCGGAGAGTCGAACGTGGCCCGGTCGGCGATCGAGGAGGGATCGAACATCACCAGGTCGGCGTACGCACCCTCGCGTACCTGCCCGCGATCTTCCAGCCCGAAGAACCGCGCCGGAACTTGCGTCATCCGGTGAATCGCTTCCTCCAACGGGAACAGGCCCACTTCCCTTACGTAGTGTCCAAGCACGCGTGGGAACGTTCCCCACAGCCGTGGATGCGGATGCTGGTCGTGCGGCAGGCCGTCGGAGCCGATCATGGTCTCCGGATGGACCATGATCCTGCGCACGTCCTTCTCGTCCAGCATGAAATAGATGGCCCCTGCGGGCAGCAGGCGCTGCGCGGCGGCGACGGCATCGCACCCCCAATCTGCGGCGATCGCCTCGATGTCGCGTCCGGCCTGCTCCGGATGGGGCCGCGACCATGTCACCAGCACCTTCATCTGGCCTTTGCAGCGGCCCGGATCGAGGACCGTCGACCCCGCGACATAGGGATAGACATCGATGCCCACGCGCTGCGAGTGCGAGGCTTCGCGGATGCGCATGAGCGTCTTCGCAGAGCGCCCGAAATTCGCGGGACCGATCACCTTGTGGTGTGACACAAGAACCGTCACGCCCGCCTCGCGGCCTATCAGCAGAGCTTCCTCGAGCGCCTCCTCGACACCATCCGACTCATCACGCATGTGCGTGGCGTAGATGCCGTTCGAGCTGCGCATAACGTCGGCGACTCCGATCACCTCCAGCGAGGTCGCGGCGCGGCTCGTCGGGTAGTAGAGCCCCGTACTCAGCCCGATTGCACCTTGGTCGAATGCCTCTCGGAAGGTGGCGCGCATCGAGCCGACCTCGGCATCGGTGGCGGGTCGGTCGAGCGCGTCCATGGCGCCGTAGCGCAGCGTCGAATGGCCGACAAGGCAGGCGGCGTTCACGCTGGGTGGCGCCTCGGTCAACGCGTCCGCGTAGCTCGCGAAATCCGGATAGCGGAACCCGTGACTGCCGCCGAGCAGGTCGAACGTCGCCGGCAACGGTCTGCCGAGGGTGACTGGCGCGAGGCTCACCCCGCAATTGCCGGTAATGACGGTCGTCACGCCCTGGCTCGTCTTGCAGGCGTGCTGGGGATCGGAAAGCAATGCGTGGTCGTCGTGTGTGTGCGTGTCGATGAATCCCGGCGCCACGACCTTGCCCGTGGCGTCGACACGGTCGGCGGGCTCCCAATCCCCGCAGTCACCCACCGCAACGATGCGATCGCCGCGAACCGCCACGTCGGCACGCCTCGCCGAGGCGCCGGTGCCGTCGATCACGGTTCCCCCACAGAAGGCCACGTCGCAGGGCAAGCGGGTGCGGGCGGTCGGGTTGGCAACGGGAGACGTCATGGTGGATGGCGATCAGGTGGAGACGGATGCGATTATGCCAGTATTGGCATCTCGGCGTACACTTGGTATACCATTGGTGTTCGATTGGTGTTCACAATTCGTGAAGCGCTCGCTATACTGGGCCCGCACCAATGAATCTGGAGCAATCCCATGGATCGCAAGGACGCTGCCATGCGCCTTCCCGAAGGGCTGATCAACATCACGGTGACGCCGTTCGGTGCCACCGGATCGGTCCGTCACGCCGATCTCGAGGACGGCATCGACCGCGCGCTCCGCGCGGGGTACGACGGCATCCTCATCGGTGGAACCTACGGCGAGTTCGCGACCATGACGGCCGATGAACGCATCGAGTTGTTCGAGCTCGCGGCGCGCCGCGTGTCCCGCAAGGTTCCCCTGCTGCTGTGCGCGGCGGCTGCCGACACCCCTACGGCTCGGCGGCTCGCCAAGGTGGCACACGACGTCGGTGGGTTTCCGATGTTGACTCCCCCGTACGTGTCGGAGGTCACGAAGGCGCAGGTCGAAGCGTTCTTCCGCGACATCGCCACTACCTGCTCGGACCGTGTCATCATCTACAACGCGCCCGGCGTCGGCGCGACGCTGAGTGTCGAGCAAATCGTCGACATCGCGGCGATTCCAGGCGTGGTCGGGCTGAAGCAGGGTGAGCTCGCGCCGGCAGTCGTCGATCGGCTGGTCGGCCACCTCGGCGGACGCATCCGCCTCATCGCCGCGTCCGACCTTTCGATCTCCGGCCCGGTAGGTACCGGATTCGACGGGCTCAGCAGCACCAACAGCTGCGCGTTCCCCGAGCTGATCGCCGAGATCTATCACGCATTCCGCCAGGGAAACGGAGTTCGTGGTCGTGAACTCAACCAGTCCTGGTTTGCCTACCGCGAGTTCGCGCGCGCGCACGGCCAGCCGCAGACGGTCAAGGCGGCGATGGAAATGCGCGGCTGGCGCGGCGGGCATGTGCGCGCACCCCTGCTCGATCTCGGCGATGAAGCACTGCGGGCGCTGCGCCCCATCGTCGATGCCATCGTTGCCAGGAAGGCCGCGCCCACCCTTGCCGGCGCGGCCCGAGTCCCGAACACCGTGTCCTAGGAGGACCCTGTGCAGACCCTTGTCAAATGTGGAAAGCTGTTCAGCGGAAACGCGAACGAAGCGATCGCCGATGCCGTCCTCCTGCTGGATGGGGACGGGCGGATCACGTATGCGGGCCCCGTCGCGGGGGCGCCGAGGACGGACCCCAACGCCGCCACGATCGACTATTCCCGGCTCTTCGTGATGCCGGGACTCATCGACCTGCACACGCACCTCGCGTACGGCAACGCGAAGACCGAGGAAGATATCGACCTCTACCAGCCGCTGGAATTCCGCTCGTTGCGCGGGCTGTTCTTCGCACAAAAGCTGCTGGCCGCAGGTTACACGTCGATGTGCGCACCCGGTGACGCCGGCCAGCTCAGCCTTGCGGTGCGTAACGCAATCAACGCCGGCCTGTTCGATGGACCTCGCGTTGCGGCTGCCGGCCGTTACCTCACGACCCGCCAGGGCCTGACCGACTGGTATCCCACCTGGATCGGCGTCCCCGACACATCGATCGGGCGGCTCGTCACCAGCAAGGACGAAGCAATCGAGGAAGTCCGCGTACAGGTCAAGAACGGTGTCGATTGCATCAAGGTCGCCCTCGACGGCTTCCATCGGCGGCCCGACGGTGAACTCGTCGCGGCATTCACCCAGGACGAGACCAACGTCATCGTCGAGGAGAGCCACCGCCAGGGCAAGAAGGTCGTCGTGCACGCGCGGGGCCGCGAGGCAACGCTGTACGCCGCACGCGCCGGTGTGGACCTGATCTTCCACGCCTACTACCTGGACGACGAGTGCATCGAAGCAATGCTCGCCAGCGGCAGCGCCATCGGGCCCACGATGACGTTTCCGCGGAACATCATCGACTTCACGCAGCCGCACGACGCGGCTGCGCGCAAGGGGCGGGTCGACGATAACGTGCGTGAGTACGAGACCGCGTGCATCAACCTCAGGCGAGCGCGTGAAGCCGGCGTGCCGATGATGACCGGCACCGATTCCGGCTTCGCGGTGACGCCCTATGGTGAATGGCACGCCCGCGAGATCGAGATCTTCGTGCACGACCTGGGCTTTACGCCCGCCGAGGCGCTGCGTAGCGCGACCGAGGTGTCCGCGCACTTCCTCCCGCAGGATTATCAGGTCGGCGTCCTGGCGCCCGGCATGCTGGGCGACTTCATCGCCGTGGACGGCTCGCCGCTCGACGATGTGTCCATCCTGCAGGACAAGTCGCGAATCCACGGCGTGCACCTCGCGGGCCGCAAGATGAGCATCCCCGCGCGCAGCTACAACCCTTTCAAGGTCACCGATCTTTCATGGGCCAACTGGAACGACATCTATACGCAGGATCGTGTCCGCGAACTGGGTATACGCGTGGAGCGTCCCGTGCATGCGCAGGCGACGTCACCGAAGCGCGCCCGCGCGGCCCTGACGGCATGACCACCTATCCCCGCGCCGACGCAAGCGTTCGCGCCCGCCAGGGAGGCAAGCGCTGATGGACCTCGGAATTGCCGGCCGAAAGGCCATCGTGTGCGGCGCCAGCCGAGGCCTCGGCGCAGCATGCGCGGAAGCCCTGGTCCGCGAAGGCGTCGACGTGCTGCTCGCGGCGCGCTCGCGCGACTCCCTGGACGCCACGCAGAAACGCCTGAAGGCGCTGGGAGCGGGTCAGGTCAGCTCGGTCTCGGCGGACGTCGCGACCGAGGATGGCCGAGCGGCTATCCTGGCAGCCTGTCCGCAACCCGATATTCTGGTCACCAACGCGGGTGGGCCTCCTCCCGGAGACTTTCGCAACTGGACGCGCGACGACTGGCTGCGCGCGATCGACGCCAACATGCTCGCGCCGATCGAGATGATCCGGTTGACCATCGATTCCATGATCGCCCGCCGATTCGGTCGAGTGGTCAACATCACTTCGGGGGCTGTCAAGGCGCCGATCGATGTCCTGGGGTTGTCGAATGGGCCGCGCGCGGGGTTGACAGGATTCATCGCCGGCATCGCGCGCAAGCATGCCGCGCAGAATGTCGTCATCAACAACCTCCTGCCGAGCGCCGTCGAGACGGAGCGCCTGCGTACCACGGCTGCGGCGCAGTTCGGCGCCGGCGATGCGGCGGCCGTCGAGGCGGCACTCGCGGCGCGACGCGCACGCATCCCGGCGGGGCGATTCGGCGATCCCGCCGAATTCGGGGCGATTTGTGCGTTCTACTGCAGCATGCACGTGGGGTACGTCACCGGTCAGAACATCCTGATCGACGGCGGCGCGTATCCGGGCGTGTTCTGATGGTGACGCTAGCTTGCGCCGAGGACCTTGAGGACGCCTTGCCGGCTGTTCTCGATGTGCGTGACCATCGCCCGGCGGGCCTGTCGCTCGTCGTGCCGCTCGAGGGCGTCGATGATCGCGAGGTGCTCCTCGGTGCCCGCGTCGAAGCGGTCCGGCATGCGCTTGAGGTTGAACATGCGGGTCTTGCGCCGCAAGCTGACGATCATGTCGGCGAGGGTCGCATTGCCCGCGGCTTCGGCGATCGTTCCGTGCAGCAGGTCGTCCGCGTCCCAGTGCAACCCACCGTGAGGAAGCGGGCGCTTGCGCTGCGACTCGAAGAGCTTTCGCAACATCACGAGCTTGCCGGAATCGATGTTGGGAATCGCCAGCGACACGGCTTCGACCTCGAGCATCATTCGCACCTGGAAGATTTCCATGAGCTCGCGCGCCGGGATCTCGCGTGCCATCAGCAGGCGTCCGGCGTGCCGCGTGACGAAGCCCTCGGCCTCGAGGCGCGTCAGGGCCTCGCGAATCGGTGTCCGCGAAATCCGCAGGGCATCTCCAAGGGTGCGCTCCTGCAATGTCGCCCCGGGAGCGATCTCGCGCGACAGCAGGCGGTCGAGTATCACTTCGTAGGCCCACTCGCCGAGGCTCTTGCTGCCGTCCGGCGCGATGGGTGGCGGAGCGGCTTGCCGCGAGCGCGATCGACGCGCCTTTAGCGACGGATTTCTATTGTTGTTGTTGTCAAGCATGTAAGGCGATGGTAGCACCAATTTGGCTCACTTGGAATTCTCTTGGCATTCCATGGGTATACCCTAGCAGAGGAGACTTGAATGAACGTCAGCAGCATTCTCCGTCGTATCGCCAGCGTCCTGGCAGTGTCAGCGATCGCCTCGACCTCGGTGCAGGCGGCGGACCGCCTCGTGGTGCGCATGGACCTTTCGCCCTGGGGCGTCCAGGCCGCCATGCAGCTCGCCAAGGAGAAGAAGTGGTTTGACGAGGCCGGGCTCGACGTCGAGATCCAGGACGGCACCGGTACGATCTCGACCCTCCAGCTGGTTGGATCGGGGCGTGTCGATGTCGGCCAGGTGCAGCTTGGGCCGATGGCGATCGCCAAGGAAAGCTTTCCCGATCTCATCTCCTTTGCCGGATTCGTGCGCAAGGGCGATCTCGCTGCCATGGTCGACAAGAAGCTCGGCGTGTCGGACGCGAAGGGCCTCATCGGGAAGAAGCTGTTCTGCTTCACCACGAGCCCATGGGCCCCGTTCATCAAGCCCTTCCTGGAGGCGAACGGCATCACGCCCGACCAGGTCAACGTGGTCATGGTCGCGCCTACGGCCGTGGTCGCGACCTACCTGACCGGTGAGGGCGACGGGTTCCTTTCGGTCATGCCCGACAGCGAACCGCGCGTTCGCGGCACGCGCCCGGTGTCCTCGGTGCTCCTGGCCGACAGCGGGATCACGTTCCCCAGCTATGGCCTGGTCGCCACGGCCGGCACGCTCGAGAAGCAGGGCGCGGCGTTGAAGAAGCTCGCGCAGATCCAGGTTCGCGCTTGGGACTACATCTATTCCGGTCACATCGACGAGGCCGTCGCCGCCATCATCGCGCAGCGGCCCAACGTCAAGCTCGATCCCGTCGTGCTGCGGAACCAGATCGAGGTGTATCGGCCGTTCTTCCCAAGCCCGACTACGCCTTCGCTGCCCACGGGGGTGCAGGCCGAGGCCGACTGGGCCGCGGCGATCAAGACGCTCGAGCGCCTGAATCTCATCAAGCCGGGCCACAAGCCCTCCGACTACTTCACGAACGCCCTGGTGACCAAGTAAGCCCCGAGGCCCGTCGAATGTCGAGCTACCTCGCCCTGGAGCGACTGAACAAGGTCTACGAGTCGGCACGGGAGCCGGTGTACGCGCTCAAGGACATCGAGCTCCACATCGACGAAGGCGCGTTCGTCAGCGTCCTCGGTCCCAGCGGATGCGGGAAGAGCACCCTGCTGAAGTGCATCGCGGGCCTCGAGCCGGTCAGTAGCGGCATCCTTTCCCTGAAGGGCGTGCCCGTCTCGGGCCCGCCGGCCGACATGGGCGTGGTCTTCCAGCGGGACCTGCTGCTCGACTGGCGCAACATCCTCGACAACGTGCTGGTGGCGGCCGAACTCCGGGGCCTCGCGCGGTCGGATTTCCGCGATCGCGCGTTGTCGCTCCTCGAATCGTTCGGCCTGGCCGATTTCCGCGAGCGCTATCCCTGGGAGCTTTCCGGAGGCATGCGCCAACGCGCGGCGATCTGCCGTGCCATGCTGACCGAACCGAGGTTGTTGCTGATGGACGAGCCATTCGGGGCACTCGACGCGATGACCCGCGACGAGCTCAACTTCGAGTTGCAGCGGGTCTGGATGGAAACCGGGAAAACCGTGGTCTTCATCACCCACTCGATTGCCGAGGCGGTGTACCTCGGCGACCGGGTCGTGGTGATGTCGCGAAACCCCGGCCGGATCGCCGAAGACATGTCCATCGAGCTCGAGCGGCCACGAGGCCTCGCGGTGCGCGAAACGCCGCACTTTGGCGACTACGTCGCGCATATTCGAGGCATCTTCAACACCCTCGGCGTCCTGAAGGGAAAGTGACATGAAGCGCGGCCTCTGGGCGCGGTCGGAACGCAGTCGCGATATGCTGCTGCTGGTCGCGTCGCTCGTGGTGATCTGGGAAGTCGCCGTTCGCCTGCTCGCGGTGCGCGATTTCATCCTGCCGCTACCGTCGAAGATCGTCCTCGAATTCCTGCATTCGCCGCGCTACTTCCTGAAAGAAGCGGCTTTCACGCTCCTGACTACCATGGTCGGCTTCCTGATCGCGCTCGTGCTGGGCGTGGCCTCGGCCGTCGGCATCGTCTACTCGCGCTTCCTCGACCGCACCTTGTACACGCTGCTGGTCGCCTTCAACGCGGTGCCGAAGGTCGCGCTCGCGCCCCTGTTCGTGATCTGGTTGGGCACCGAAGCGGCACCGAAGATCGCCATCGCGACGCTGATCGCCATCTTCCCGATCCTGATCGACACGGTCCATGGGCTCAAGTCGATCGACCCCGAGATGATCAGCATGGCGCGCTCGAACCGCGCCTCGGCATTGCGCATCCTGATGAAGATCCGTCTCCCCAACGCCTTGCCGGGAATTTTCGCGGGCATGAAGGTCGGCATCTCCCTGGCGCTCGTCGGTGCCATTGTCGGCGAGTTCGTCGCCGGCGATACCGGGCTCGGCCACGCCATCCTCGTGGCACAGGGCAACTTCGACACCACTCGGGTGTTCGTCGCGCTGATCCTGCTCGCGGTGCTAGGCACCCTGCTGTTCAACTGCGTCGAGTGGCTGGAGCGTCGATCGCTTCCCTGGCATTCGTCGCAACGCGGCAAGCACGCCTCGGCGGAAGTGCTCAAGCTTCCCCGCGCGGCGACTACGGTAGCCCTCGGGCGTTCCCGCGGCTGAAAACGGCCTCGTCGCGGTGCGACGAGGCCGCCTTCACGACTTTCCGAACACCTCGTTCAGCTGCTGCGTGACGCGCACGAAGCTCGTGCGCTTGGAGAACTCGCGCAGGCGCCGCGCGCCGACGTAGGTGCAGGCCGAGCGCACGCCGCCGAGGATCTCCTGCACCGTGCCCTCGACGGGGCCGCGGTCCGGCAGCCACACGTCCTTGCCTTCGGCGGCACGGTACTTGGCGACGCCGCCGTCGTGCTTGTCCATCGCCGCCTTGCTGCTCATGCCGTAGAAGCGGCGCATGGGCTTGCCGTCGCGCAGGACGCGCTCGCCGCCCGATTCGTCGTGGCCCGCCAGCATGCCGCCCAGCATCACGAAGTCGGCGCCGCCGCCGAAGGCCTTGGCGACGTCGCCCGGCGTGGTGCAGCCGCCGTCGGCGCAGATGTGGCCCTCGAGGCCATGCGCGGCGTCGGCGCACTCGATGATCGCGGAGAGCTGCGGGTAGCCCACGCCGGTCATCTTGCGCGTCGTGCATACCGAGCCGGGCCCGATGCCGACCTTGACGATGTCGGCGCCCGACAGGATCAGCTCCTCGGTCATCTCGCCGGTGACGACGTTGCCCGCCATGATCACGAGGTGCGGGTAGCGCTCGCGGATCCTCGCCACGAACTTGGCGAAGCCCTCGGTGTAGCCGTTGGCGACGTCGATGCAGACGTAGCGGATGGCGCTGTCCGGCCCCGTGCCCGCCTCCTTCATCACCGCCTCCAGCTTGGCTTCGTCGGTGCGCGCGATGCCGATGGAGAAGAACGCCGCGCTCTTCTCCTGCAGCGCGCGGAAGAACTCGACGTATTCGGGCGCCTCGTAGTACTTGTGCAGCGCCGTGGTCATGCGGTGCGCGGCGAGCGCGCGCGCCATCTCGAACGTCCCCGTCGCGTCCATGTTCGAGGCGACGATGGGAATGCCCGCGTACGCGGTGCCGGTGTGCCGGAAGCGGAACTCGCGCGAGATGTCGACGTCCGAGCGTGTCGTCAGCGTCGAGCGCTTGGGACGGATCAGGACATCCTTGAAGTCGAGCTTGACGTCGGATTCGATGCGCATGGCGTCATGCTAGCAAACCCGGGCGGCGCCGCCGTGTGCGGCGCTGCGCACGATGCCCGCCGCCCGGCGCGTCGGCATGCGCGGCCTACCAGCTGCCCGAGGCGCCTCCGCCCCCCGAGCTGCCGCCGCCACCCGAGAACCCGCCGCCGCCCGACGAACTTCCGCCCGACGAGCTCCCACCGGAGGTGATCACCCAGCCGCCGACGTCGGCCTTGCCGTTCTTCTTGAGGTCGGCGGCGGCCTTTGCATACCAGGGCTGCGCACGCGCCCAGAGCTTGGCGACGGGGAAGCCGACGAGGTAGGTGCCGACGATCCACAGCGCGCCGCGCTCGCCGACCACCACCATGGGGAACATCGCCCAGAACGGGATGAGGAAGAAGTACAGGAACCAGCCGATGCCCGGCGTGAGCACGCCGACCACGGTGAAGATGCCGATGATCGAGAAGATGAACAGCCCCAGCAGGATGCGCATGGTCCACGACATCTCCTGCGGCGGGCCGCCGTTGATGCTGATCATGTGCGGCGCCGCGCCCTTCCGTTCCTCGACGGTCTTCGGCAGGTAGGCCTCGCCGCGCCCCTCGAGCTGGCCGATGATCGCGTCCACGCCCTGCTTCACGCCGGCGTCGAAATCGTTTGCCTTGAACGCCGGCGTCATCACGTCGCGGATGATGCGCGAGGCGAGCACGTCGGGCAGCGTCCCCTCGAGGCCGTAGCCGACCTCGATGCGCATCCTCCGCTCCGCGGGCGCGACCAGCACCAGGATGCCGTTGTCCCGGCCTTTCTGGCCGAGCTTCCAGGCGCCGAACACGTCCTGCGCGTACTGCTCGATGCTCTCGCCGTCGAGCGTTCGCACGGTGAGCACCACCACCTGGTCCCCGGTGGCGTCCTCGTGGGCCCTGGACGCGGCCTCGATCGCCGCGCGCGCCTGCGCCGACAGGATCTCGGCGTTGTCGACCACGCGGCCGGTGAGGTACGGCACGTCAGCCGCGCGCGCCGGCCCGGCGAGGCAGGCGAAAACGGCCAGGAAGGCCGAGGCGGCGGCGAAGGCGAGGATCGCGAGGGCGCGCAGGTGCAACGGGCGTGGCGATGGCGCGCGGCGGCCGCGTTGCACGAGCGAGGTCATGGCTCGCCGTCGAGCTCGATGGGCGTGTCGTCGAGCAGGTCCGCGGCGTCGCCGGCGAAGCCGCGTGAGGTGAGCAGCGACTGCAGCGCACCGAGCGCCGCCTCGAAGGCCGCCGCCCAGTCGCCACGCGCCATCGCCGGCGTGGCGGCGTCGACCACGGCCTGCCACTCGGCGTCGGCGATCCTGCCGTGGTAGCCGGTGTCGCCCAGCACGGCGAACACGTGCTCGAACGCCCCGGCGACCAGCATCACGGCGTTTCGCGAAGGCGTGGCGAAGAGCTCGCGCTCGAGGAACAGCACGCGCGCGCGCTGGTTGAGCGCGGCATGCGCCCGCGAGTGCTGCAGGAAGAGGCGCTCGAAGCCGGCGGAGAAGCTCGCCAGGAACAGGAAGCCGAAGCCGCCCGCCATGACCCCCAGCACCGCGAGCAGCACGGTGTCGTGCTGCAGCCAGTCCGGGTAGAGCGAATCGGCCAGCACCACCGCGACGGCCGCCAGGACGGTGCCGAAGGCGAAGGCGCGCCAGCGCAGGCCGTGGTAGAGCGCGCTGCGGCCGACCAGCGCTACGACGATGTCGACGCCGGTGGAGGCCTCGACGGCGCGGATGCGCGCCGAGATGCGACGAGACTCCTCGCGCCCGAGCGCGGGGGCGCGGCTGCGATCACGCGCGAACACGCCGGTCCCCTCCCCAGGGCCTCGACGCCCGTGTCAGTGATGGAGGATGCGCGCGAGGAAGTCCTGCGCGCGCGCGCTGCGCGGCTTGCCGAAGAACTCGTCCTTGGTGGCGTCCTCGACGATGGCGCCCTTGTCCATGAAGATCACGCGGTGCGCGACGTTCTTGGCGAAGCCCATCTCGTGCGTGACCACCATCATGGTCATGCCGCCCTTGGCGAGCTGCACCATCACGTCGAGCACCTCGCCGATCATCTCGGGGTCGAGCGCCGACGTGGGCTCGTCGAACAGCATGCAGATCGGATCCATCGACAGCGCGCGCGCGATGGCCACGCGCTGCTGCTGGCCCCCCGAGAGCTGGCCGGGGAACTTGTCCTTGTGTGCCAGCAGGCCCACGCGGTCGAGGTACTTGAGGCCCCGCTCGGTGGCCTCGGCGGCAGGCCGGTTCAGCACCTTGACCTGCGCCAGCGAGAGGTTCTCGCGCACGGTGAGGTGCGGAAAGAGCTCGAAGTGCTGGAACACCATGCCCACGCGCGCGCGGAGCTTTGGAAGGTCGGTCTTGGGATCGTTGACCTTGATGCCGTCGACGGTGATGTCCCCCTTCTGGAAGGGCTCGAGCGCGTTCACGGTCTTGATGAGCGTCGACTTGCCCGAGCCCGAGGGCCCGCACACCACCACCACCTCGCCCTTGTCGACGCCGGTGGTGCAGTCGGTGAGCACCTGGAACTCGCCGTACCACTTGGATACGTCGTTGATCTCGATCATCGGCATGTCAGCGTGCTCCGTTGCGTTTCGTTCGATCCGGCATGGGGTCGGCGCCCGTCACCGCACGATGGCGATGCGCCGCTGCAGCCGCTTCACCAGGTACGACAAACCGAAGCTGACCACGAAATAGACCAGCGCCGCGAATATGTACATCTCGACCAGGCGGCCGTCGCGCTGCGCGATCTTGCTGGCGGCGCCCAGGAAATCGGTGATCGACAGAACGTACACCAGCGACGTGTCCTGGAACAGGATGATGGTCTGCGTGAGCAGGATTGGCAGCATGTTGCGGAAGGCCTGCGGCAGCACGATGTTGGCCATCGACTGCCAGTAGTTGAGCCCGAGTGCATAGCCGGCCCACACCTGGCCGCGCGGGATCGACTGGATCCCCGCGCGCATGATCTCCGAATAGTAGGCGGCCTCGAACATGATGAAGGTCACCACCGACGAGAGGAACGCGCCGACGCGGATCGGGCGGTCGGCACCGGTGATCCAGGCGGCGATGTAAGGCACCAGGAAGTAGAACCAGAAGATCACCAGCAGCAGCGGGATCGAGCGCATCAGGTTGACGTAGGCCGTTGCCGGCACCGACAGCCATTTGTGCGAGGACAGGCGCATCATCGCCAGCAGCGTGCCGAAGACGATGCCGCCCAGCGCCGCCAGCGCGGTGAGCTTGAGCGTGAACGCCATGCCCTCCAGGAACAGGTAGGGCAGCGAGCGCTCGATGATGCCGAAGTCGAATGCGCCCATGTCAGTGGCCTCCGCCGGTGGCGGCCGGGCCGATGAAGCCCGGCACCGACACCCTGCGCTCGACACTGCGCATCACGGTCACCACGATGAGGTTCACCACGATGTAGATGATGGTGGCGGCGGTGAACGCCTCGAACACCTGGAACGTGAACTCCTGCATCGAGCGCGCCGCCGCGGTGAGCTCGATCAGGCCGATGGTCAGCGCCACCGAGGTGTTCTTGATCAGGTTCATCGTCTCCGAGGTCAGCGGCGGCAGGATGATGCGGTAGGCCATCGGCAGCAGCACGTAGCGGTAGGTCTGCGGCAGCGTGAGGCCGAGCGCCGTGCCGGCCATCCCCTGCCCGCGCGGCAGCGACTGGATGCCCGCGCGCACCTGCTCGGAGACGCGCGCCGAGGTGAAGAGGCCGAGCCCGAGCACCGCGGGGACGAACGACGCCCACGGCGGGTGCATCGCCTTGATCGAATCGCCGAGGCCCTTGGGCACGAGCTCGGGCATGACGAAGAACCACAGGAACAGCTGCACCAGCAGCGGAACGTTGCGGAAGATCTCGACGTAGGCATTGCCGAGGCGCACGGCCCACTTGCTGGGCGTGGTGCGGACCACGCCGACCACCGAACCCACCAGCAGCGCGATGATCGCCGCGCAGAGCGCCGTCGCGAGCGTCCAGCCCAGGCCGTTGAACAGCAGCGTCAGCCACGTGTCCTTGCCGTTCTCCGAGGTCTCGAAGAAGATGTGCCAGTTCCAGTGGTAGTTCATCGCACCGCCGTCAGCTCGGGTTCGGGGCCGGCAACAAAACGGGGAGCCCCAGGGCTCCCCGTCGTGCTGCTATTTGTGACGCCATCGAGGGCGTTCCCGGCGTGACTACTTGTAGACCGCGGGGTCCGGGCTGTTGGTCGGGCTCGCCAGCACGCGCTTCAGCTGCGGGCTCATCGGCACGTTCAGCGTGATGCCCTTCGGCGGGACGGGCTTCAGGAACCACTTGTCGTACAGCGCGTTGATCGCACCGCTGGTGAAGAACTTGGCGGTCGCGTCGTTGACGAGCTTGTTGTACGGGGCATCATCCCTCGGCATCATCGCACCGTAGGGCTCGACGCTGTAGGCCTCGCTGCCGACCTCGAAGTCGCCGGGCGCCTTGGCGTTGGCAACCAGGCCGTACAGCAGGATGTCGTCCATGAAGAACGCCACCGCGCGGCCCGTCTCGACCATCAGGAACGCCTCGGCGTGGTCCTTGGCGGGGATGATGTTCATGCCGAGGTTCTGCGCGCCGTTGGTCTCGGTCAGCCACTTGATGTTGGTCGTGCCCGACGTCGACACCACCGTCTTGCCCTTGAGGTCGTTGAGCGTCTTGATGCCCGACGACTTCTTGGCGACGTAGCGGTTCGCGGTGACGAAGTAGGTGTTGGTGAACGCGACCTGCTTCTGGCGATCGGCGTTGTTGGTCGTCGAGCCGCACTCGAGGTCGATCGTGCCGTTGGCGATCAGCGGGATGCGCGTGGCCGACGTCACGGTGGTGTAGGCGACCTTGAGGTCGGGGCGCTTCAGCTCGGCCTTGATCGCCTCGACCACGTTGGCGCAGATGTCCATGGCGTAGCCGACCGACTGCGGGTCGCCGTCCTTGGCGAAGTAGGAGAACGGGATCGACGCGTCGCGCTGGCCGACGTTGATCGTGCCCGTTTCGGAAATCTTCTTGAGCGTGCCCGTCAGCTGGCCTTGGGCCGGTGCCGCCGCGCAGGCAGCGATGGCGATCGCCGCGAAAAACTGGATGTGACGCATGTATGACCTCTTGAGTGGTTCGTTGACGACCGTCCCCCGGAAAGGCGAAACGCCCTCGTGCCCCGCCTGCGGCAGGCTGCCGCAGCCGTGGCAACGCCACGGTCTGACGGGCGGGATTGTACGTTGCCCGGGGGCCAAGTCCAAGCCGGGCGGAAATGCCATCCTGCGGCGCGCCCGGCGCCCCGCGATTGTGCGCTTCAACTCGCGCGTCAGACCCTGACGGGCGGCCGCGGCTGGGTGAGGTTCTCGGGGGAAAGAATCCTGTCGAGCTCGGACTGGGTGAGCCACCCCTTCTCGAGCACCAGCTCGTAGACGCCGCGCCCGGTGTCGTGGGCCTCCTTGGCCAGCGCCGAGCTCTTCTCGTAGCCGATGTAGGGGTTGAGCGCCGTGACGATGCCGATGGTGTTGCGCACGATCTCGGCCAGCCGCGCCTTGTTGGCGGTGATGCCGGTGACGCACTGCCGCGACAGCACGCGGCAGCCCTGGCGCAGGTGGTGAACGCTGCGGAACAGGCTGTAGGCGATGATCGGCTCGAAGGCGTTGAGCTGCATCTGCCCGCCTTCGGCCGCCATGGTCACGGTGACGTCGTTGCCGATGACCTCGAAGGCGATCTGGTTCACCACCTCGGGGATCACCGGGTTGACCTTGCCCGGCATGATCGAGCTGCCCGCCTGCACCGCCGGCAGGTTGATCTCGCCCAGGCCCGCGCGCGGGCCCGAGGACAGGAGGCGCAGGTCGTTGCACACCTTGGACAGCTTGACGGCGATGCGCTTCAGAACGCCGGAGAGCTGCACGAAGGCTCCGCAATCCTGGGTCGCCTCGACCAGGTTGGCGGCAGTCTTCACCGGCACCCCCGACAGCTCGACGAGGTGCTTGCAGACCAGCGGCGCGTAGCCGGGGTGCGAGTTGATGCCGGTGCCGATGGCGGTGGCGCCGAGGTTGATCTCCTCGATCAGCGCGCCGGCCTCGGTGAGGCGCTCCTGGTCCTCGCCGAGCATCACCGCGAAGGTCGAGAACTCCTGGCCGAGGGTCATCGGCACGGCGTCCTGCAGCTGGGTGCGGCCCATCTTCAGCACATCGCGGAACTCGCGCGCCTTGGCGTCGAAGGCGAGCTTCAACTCGTCCATCGCGCCCCACAGGTCGACGATGGCAAAGCGCAGCGCGAGCTTGAGCGCCGTCGGGTACACGTCGTTGGTGCTCTGCGCCATGTTGACGTGCTCGATGGGGTGCAGGAAGGCGTAATCGCCCTTGCCGCGGCCGCCGAGCTCGAGCGCGCGGTTGGCGATCACCTCGTTGGCGTTCATGTTGGTCGAGGTGCCCGCGCCGCCCTGGATGACGTCGACCACGAACTGGTCATGCAGCGCGCCCGACGCGATCTCGCGACAGGCGGCGACGATCAGGCGCGCCTTGGGCTCGTCGAGCAGGCCGAGCTCGTAGTTGGTCTGCGCGGCGGCCTGCTTGACCAGCGCCAGCGCGCGGATGAACTCGGGCCACGCCGAGATGGGATGGCCGGTGATGGGGAAGTTCTCGACGGCGCGCAGCGTGTGCACGCCCCAGTACGCGTCTTGCGGCACGTCGCGTTCGCCGAGCAGGTCATGCTCGCTGCGGACGCCGGTGCGGGCCTTCGCTTTTGGCATGGGGCCTTCTCCTGCAACGGGTGCGATGAGGGGGTCGAAGTCTACACCCCGGCCGATGGCATCTCCCTATAATCGGCGGATGCAGGCACCGTCCGGTTCATTCCCCGATCCCCGTTTCGAAACCATCCTCGACGTGGCCGCGCTGCGCGAGCTCGAGCGCGCGCACCGCCACGCGCCGCTGATGGAGCGGGCCGGCGCCGCCGCCGCGGCCACCGCGCGCGACATGGCAGGCGAGCGCGGCGGTCGCATCGTCGTGCTGGCCGGCCCGGGCAACAACGGCGGCGACGCCCTGGTCGTCGCGCGCCTGCTGCGCGCGGCGTTCCACGAGGTGACCGTGGTGTTCCGCGACGACGCGTCGCGCCTGCCGCGCGAGGCCGCGACCGCCCACCAGGCCTTCGTCGCGGCGGGCGGCGCCACCGAGGCCGACCCGCCGCCCGCGGGCAGCCCGGTCGCGCTGGTGGTCGACGGCCTGTTCGGCGTGGGGCTCAAGCGCGCGCTGGCGCCCTCCCATGCGCGGCTCGTCGAATGGGCCAACGGCTGCGGCGCCCCGATCCTCGCGCTCGACGTCCCCACCGGCCTCGACGCCGACACCGGCATCGCCATGGCGCCGGTGATCCGCGCCGACGTCACCGCCACCTTCCTCGCGCTGAAGCCCGGCATGCTCACCGCCGCGGGTCCCGAGCTCTGCGGGCGCGTGCAGCTTCACACGCTGGGCGTGGCGCCGGATGCCGCGGCCGTGCAGGGCCGTTGCCTGCGCTGGGCGGCCGTGGCGCAAGCGTTGCCGCACGTGCTGGCACGCGACACGGTCAACGTGCACAAGGGCTCGTTCGGCACGCTCGGCGTGGTGGGCGGCGGCGACGGCATGCTCGGTGCGCCGTTGCTCGCCGCGCGCGCGGCGCTGCGCCTCGGTGCGGGTCGCGTGGTGGTCGGCTTCGTCGCGACATCGCACCCCGCGGTGGACCTCGCCTGCCCCGAGCTCATGCTCGGCGACGCCGGCGCCGCGCTCGGCGCGGCCAACGCGCTGGTGGTCGGCCCGGGGATGGGCCGCGGGGACGCCGCGCGCGGCCATCTCGCCGACGCACTCGACGGCGACCTGCCGCTGGTGCTCGACGCCGACGCGCTCAACCTCGTCGCCCAGGACGCGGCGCTTCGGGCCGCGCTTCGCACGCGCAGCGCGACGCGCCTGCTGACCCCGCACCCCGCCGAGGCGGCGCGGCTGCTCGATACCGAGGTGGCGGCCATCCAGCACGACCGCCTTGCGGCCGCACGCAAGCTCGCCTCGGCCTTCGGCGCGCACGTGGTGGTCAAGGGCGCGGGAAGCGTCGTCGCGCATCCCGACGGGCGCTATGCCATCAACGCCAGCGGCAGCGCCGCGCTCGCCAGCGCCGGCACGGGCGACGTGCTGGCGGGCATGGCCGGCGCGCTGCTCGCGCAGCGCGTCGATCCCGCGGAGGCGCTGGAGGTCGCGGTCTGCCTGCACGGCGCCGCGGCCGACGACCTCGTCGCGCGCGGCACGGGCCCGGTCGGCCTGCCGGCCTCGATGCTCGCCGACGCGGCGCGCGACCTCGTCAACCGCGCGACGCGCGCACCGCCCGCCGTCAGGGAATGAGCACCGTCGCGCCGGTGGTGGCGCGCGACTCGAGCGCGCGGTGCGCCTCGGCCGCATCCTCGAGCGCGTAGGTCTGGCGCGCTTCCGAGCGGATCTTGCCCGACAACACCAGCGCGAACATCTCCTCGGCCATTGCCGTCAGGTTGGCACGCGTGTCGGCGTAGTTGAACAGCGTCGGCCGCGTGCAGTACAGCGAGCCCTTCTGCGCGAGCAGGCCCACATTGAACGCGGCGATCGGCCCCGACGAGTTGCCGAAGCTGACGAAGAGGCCGCGCGGCGCGAGGCAGTCGAGCGAGGCGGGGAACGTGTCCTTGCCGATCGCGTCGTACACCACCGGCACGCCCTTGCCGCCCGTCAGCGCCTTGACGCGCTCGACGAAGTTCTCGCGCGTGTAGACGATGGTCTCGCCGCAGCCGTTCTCGCGCGCCAGCGCGGCCTTGGCGTCGGAGCCCACGGTGCCGATCATGTTGACGCCGAGCGCGCGCGCCCACTGGCAGGCGATGAGCCCCACGCCGCCCGCGGCGGCGTGGAACAGGATGGTCTCGCCCTCGCGCAGGCGGTAGGTCTGGCGGAACAGGTACTGTACGGTGAGGCCCTTGAGCATCAGCGTCGCCGCCGTGGTGTCGGCGATGCCCGCGGGCAGCTTCACCAGCCGCTCGGCCGGCATCACGCGCGCGTCGGCGTAGGCGCCGATCGGTCCCCCGCAGTAGGCGACGCGGTCGCCCACCGCGAGGTGGTCGACGCCCGCGCCGAGCGCCTCGACCACGCCCGCGCCCTCGCTGCCGATGCCCGACGGCATCGCCAGCGGGTACAGGCCGCTGCGGTGATAGGTGTCGATGTAGTTGACGCCGATCGCGGTCTGGCGGATGCGCGCCTGGCCGGGCCCGGGCTCGCCGACCTCGACCGTCTCGTAGCGCATGGCCTCGGGGCCGCCGGGCGCGTGGATCCTGATTGCGTGGGCCATGGTGTTCCTCCTTGCGCCGATTATACGAAGGGCGGCATCGCGCCGCGCGAAGCGCGCAATCGCGCCGGCCCGCGCCGCGCACCGCGAGCGGGCTCTAGCGCAGGTAGCGGTCGGCGAAGCCCGCGCCGAGCCCCACGGCAGCGTAGTGGCGCCGGCACATCTCGACCTTGGTCCACACGTCCTCGTAGCCGGTGGTCGCACCGTGCGCGTCGACGTAGATCATCGCGCCCTGGATGTTGAAGAAGGTGATCATCTGCAGGCAATCCTCGGGCACCACCAGCGTGTGCACCTCGCCCGGCGGCTCATAGACGAAGCTCCCCGCCTCCGCCACCCAGTCGTGCTCGAGGTAGCGCCAGCGGCCTTCGATCACGTAGCCGGTGACCGCCATCGGGTGGCGGTGCCGCGACAGCACGCCGGCACGCCGCACGCGCAGCAGGTTGCACCAGCCGCCTGACACGGTGTTGAACAGCAGCGGGCGGAACCAGACGCCCGGCGCCTGCGGGACCCACACGCGCTCGTCGGCGGGCATGGCCGCCTCGGCGATCTCGGCGGCGATCGAGGGCGGCAGCGAGCCGTCGGCTGCGTTCATTGCGTCTTCTCCTTCCAGGCCATCACCAGCGCGTCGATCTCGGCCGAGGCGTCGCGCTCGCGCGGGAAGCTGCGTCCGGCGCGGCGGTACCAGTAGCGCGCGTTGCCGTAGTCGCCCTCGATCATGTGCACGATGCCGTGGGCCCAGCAGCCGAAGTCGCTGGGATCGTCCTGCACCGCATCGTGCGCCTTCTGCCAGTCCCCCGACCGCAGGTGGCGGATCGCCGTGTTCAGCGCCATCCCGTCCCCATCCCGTCAGCTCACATGGTAGCCGCCGTCGACGGGCAGCAGCACGCCCGTGATGAAGGCCGCGGCGGGCGACGCCAGGAACACCGCGGCGCCCGCGACGTCGACGGGCTCGGCCCAGCGCGCCAGCGGCGTGCGCGCGACGATGGCGTCGCTGCGCGGCGCGTCGTCCTGCAACGCGCGCGTCAGCGGCGTTCGCACCCAGCCGGGCGCGATGGCGTTGACGCGCACGCCCTCCGCCGCCCAGGCGATGGCCAGCGAGCGCGTAAGCTGAACCACGCCACCCTTCGACGCCGCATAGCCCGGCACGCGGCCGCCGCCGAAGATCGACAGGATCGACGCGATGTTCAGCACCGAGCCGCGCGTCGCCGCAAGCTTGCCGCGCGCATGGGCGCAGCAGCGCATGGTCCCGGTGAGGTTGATCGCCACGGTGTCGGCGAACACCTCGGGGTCGTGCTCGGCGTCGCGCCGGATCACGCCCGCGCAGTTGACCAGCACGTCGAGCCTCGCGAAGCCGCCGATGAGCGCGCGCACCGCCGCGTCGTCGCGCACGTCGAGCACGCGGGCCTCGGGCGCATTGCCCTCGGCGGAGAACCCCTCGCGCGCCGCCGCGGCCTCGCCTTCGGTGGCACCGGTGACGACGACGCGCGCGCCCAGCGCGGCGAAGGCGAGCCCGATGGCCGCGCCGATGCCGCTGGTGCCGCCGGTCACGAGGACCTCGCGACCCTCGAACAGGCCGGGGGTGAACGTCGACCTCATGCCGCGCGTCGCAGCAGCGCGTCCACGTCGGCGGCGCGCGGCAGCGGGTCGACGGCGCCGTAGCCCTGCGTCGACAGCGCCGCCGCGGCGTTGGCATAGCGCGCCGCATCGGCGGGCTCGTCGCCGCGTGCGAGCCTCGCCACGAAGGCGCCGTCGAAGCAGTCGCCCGCGCCGGTCGCGTCGACCGCATCGACGCGGTGCGCGGGGATGCGGATGCGCGCGCCGGCGTGCGCGACGATCGCGCCTTCGGCGCCCATCTTCAGCACCACGCTGCGCGCGCCGTCGGCGAGGCAGGCGTCGACCAGCCTGTCGGGGTCGTCCTCGCCATAGACCTGGCGCACGTCGTCCAGGCCGGCGAGCGCCCAGTCGACCTGGCGCAGCGTCGCGCGGATGACGTCCCGTGCACGCGCGAGTGACCACAGCTTGAGCCGCAGGTTGGTGTCGTAGGCGATCGAGGCGCCCGCCGCGCGCGCCAGCGCGACGGCTTCGCCGCAGGCCTCGCAGGCGCTTTCCGAGATCGCCTGGCTGATCGCCGACAGGTGCAGGAAACGCGTCGAGGCGAGCGCCTCGCGCGGGACCTGGTCGGGGCGCATCCGCGCCGCCGCCGAGCCCCTGCGCCGGTAGCTGAACTCGTGGCCGCCCGCGCCATGCGAGACGAAGTAGATGCCGGTCTCGCCACCCGCGTCGACCGCGACCGCGCGCGTGTCGACGCCCTCGTGCCGCCACAGCGCGAGCAGCCACTGGCCGAACACGTCGTCGCCGACGCGCGTGGCGTAGCCTGCGCGCGCGCCGAAGCGCGCGGCGGCGATGGCCATGTTGGAGGTATCGCCGCCGAAGCCCTGCAGGAAGCGGCGCGGGTCGCCGCGGTCGGCCTGGTTGAACTCGATCATGGCCTCGCCGAGGGCGAGGACGTCGAGCCTCGCGGCTTCGGTCACGAGCGCACGAAGTTGAACACGCGCGCCGTGCCCACGTCGCCGATCACCAAATCGTCGCCCTCGCGGCCGAGCCACGAGCGCGAGCCCTGGCTCCAGACGATGAAGCCGTCCTGCACGTCGCCCCAGTTGATGGTCTGGCCCCCCTGGTCGCGCAGCGTCGCGCGCCCGTTCGCCTGGATGACGAGCTGCACCGTCTGCGCGGCCTCGCCGTCCCAGGCGCGGAACGAGCCGATCGCCCACGAAGGTACCGGCAGCGTGCCCGTGTTCGGCTGCGGGGGCGGCGGAGGCGGCGGCGTGAACTGCGGCGGCGGTGCCGGCGGAGGCGGCGGTGCGAACTGCGGAGGCGGCGGAGGCGGCTGGTTGCTGCCGGCGATGGCGGCGCCGAGCGCGATCGCGCCGATCACGCCGGCCGCGATCGCGGCGTTGTTGCTGCCCGACGAGCCACGGTTGTCGCGGCCGAACTCGAACTCGGCCCGACAGCCGCGGTCGACCCAGATGCGGTTGCTGTCGAAGCCCCAGCTGCGGTTGCGACGGCACTCGTCGCGCGAAAGCTGGCGCACGAGGCGCACGTTGTTGTCGGTGCGCACGCGGCATTCGTTGAAGTTGCGGTTGCGGCTCTCGCAGACGATGCGGCCGCGTGCCGCCTCGGCGGGTGCCGCGGGCACCAGCAGCACCAGCGCCAGGCCGGCGCACAACGCCGCACGCACGCGCGCCGATGGCGCCGCCCCCCCGAGCCCGCGCTGCCGCGCGCCGCGCGTTCCGTCCCCCGGCATTGTCCTCATCGAAGCCCCCCTCGTCAGAGCCGGCGCATCAGCGCGCCGGCAGCGCCGCCACGGCGCGAGCATACGCCGTCGCGACCTCGCGCACCTCGGCCGCGGGTGCGCCCGGCTTGTACAGGTTCGAGCCGGTGCCGAAGCCGTCGGCGCCCGCATCCCAGTAGGCGCGCAACGCGTCGGGGCGCATGCCGCCCACCGCCAGCACGCGCGTGCCCCGCGGCAGGACGGCGCGCCAGGCCTTGAGCGCGGCCGGCGGGAGCGCCTCCGCGGGGAACATCTTGAGCGCATCCGCGCCCGCGCCGAGCGCGGCGAAGGCTTCGGTGGGCGTCGCCACGCCGGGCATGCACACGAGGCCCAGGCGCCGCGACTCGGCGATCACGCGCAGGTCGCAGTGCGGCATCACCACCAGCCGCCCGCCCGCGTCGGCGACGCGCGCCACGTCCGCGGGGTCGAGCACCGTGCCCGCGCCGACGAGGCACTGCGCGCCGAAGCGCCGCGCCAGGATGCCGATGCTCTCGAAGGGCCGCGGCGAGTTGAGCGGCACCTCGAGGATGCGGAAGCCCGCCTCGGCGAGCACGCCGCAGACGGGCTCGATCTCCTCGGGGGTGATGCCGCGCAGCACCGCGCAGAAGGGCAGCGGTGAAAGATAGGGGTCGATGGCACTCATGGTCCGGTCCTCGTCAGTTGCGCCGCCTGCGCGATGCGCAGTAGCCCTCGCGCCGCCGCGCCTGCGGCGCGCCTCGCTCGCCACCCGGCGGCGGCCAATGCCTGCTGGTAGCGCTGCGCCAGCTCGTCGCTGCCGACGACCACGAGTTCGTCGCCGTCGCTCAGGCCGCGCCCGCGCGCCCATGCAAGTCCTTCGGCCACTTCGCGGCCGATCAGCAGGCCCGACAGCCAGTCGCCCGCCTGCTCGGGCGGGAGCGAGCCCGCCAGCACGCCCGCGCGCGCGGCGAACACCGCGTGCATCAGCGCCGGCACCGCGTGGCCGCGCGCGAGCCCTTCGGCGAACGCCGCGGCGTCGCGCTGCGCGGGATCGCGCGCCAGCGCGCCGATGGTCGACTGGTGGCGCAGCAGGCCGTACAGCTCGCCGGTCACCCAGGTCGCGAAGCCGACGACGTTGCCGTCGACCGCGTGCACCCACTTGGAGTGCGTGCCGGGCAGCACCACGTGTGCGCCGCCCTGCACGCCGGCGAGCGCCCCGGCGATCTCGGTCTCCTCGCCGCGCATCACGTCCGGCGCGTCGCCGCCGCCGCCGCTTCCGCGGTTCAGCACGCCGGGCACGATGGCGAGCTCGCCGCCGGGCGTGCGCACCAGCGCCGCCGCCAGCTTCGCCACCGTCGCCGGCGCCTCGACATAAGGCGCCTCGACCCAGCCGGCGCGGCTTCCCACCATGCCGGAGGCGATGCGCGGCAGCGGCAGCGCGCGCCAGTCGCCGAGCAGCGTGTCGAGCGCCCGCGCGAAGGCCGGCGCCCCGCCGTCCGCGACGGCGGCGAGCCCCAGCGGCGCGCTGCGGGTGTCGATGATCCCGCCCTGCGCGTCGATGCGGTAGGCCCGCGCGCTCGAGGTGCCCCAGTCGACGCCGATCAGGACCGCCGCCATCGTCCTCAGCTTCGCTCCCAGCGCCGCATCGCCTCGTCGTCGCTGTCGCGCGCCTCGACCCAGCGCTCGCCCGCCGGGCCGGCTTCCTTCTTCCACAGCGGCGCGCGCGTCTTGAGGTAGTCGATGATGAAGCTGCAGGCCTCGAGGGCGTCGTGGCGATGCGCGCTCGCCACCGCCACCAGCACGATGACCTCCGATGGCTCGAGGCGCCCCACGCGGTGCACCACGCGCGCGCCGAGCAGCGAGAAGCGCGCTGCCGCCTCGTCGACGATCGCGGCGAGCGCACGCTCGGTCATGCCGGGATAGTGCTCGAGTGTCATGGTCGCGACGCCGCGCGACTCGTTGACGTCGCGCACCGTGCCGAGGAACGTCGCGACGGCGCCGATTTGCGGGTCGCCCGCGCGCAGCGCCTCGATCTCCGCGCCGACGTCGAAGGCCGCCTCCTGCACGCGCACGCTCGAGCGCATGCTCAGCCTCCCGTCACCGGGGGGAAGATGGCGACCTCGTCGCCGTGGCGCAGCGGCGTGTCCAGCCTCGCCATGTCGTGGTTGACCGCGACCCGCAGCGCGCGGCCCGCGGCGAGGACCTCGTCGAACGGGGCGCCGCGGCGCCGCAGCGCCTCGAGCAGCGCGCCGACGTCGGCCGCGCCGGCGAGGGGCCAATCCTCCGACGCGCGGCCCACCGCCTCGCGCAGGCGCGCGAGGTAGACGAGCCGCACCATGGGCGCGCCTTGCATCGACACGGCTTCCGCTAGAAGCGGTACTGGACGCCGAACTGGACCTGGTCCGATTCGGGGAATGCGCCCGTGAAGCTGTCGAAGGCCGCGCGGCCGAAGCGCGCGTATTCGAGCTTGAGGCCGAGCGACGGCGACATGTCGTAGCGCAGCCCGACGCCGACGTTCACGCCCTCGAGCGGGCGCACCGCGCTCGCCTGGCCGGGATAGAGCAGCAGCGCCTCGCTCTGGCGATAGCCCAGGCGGCCATACACCGCCACGGCCGGCCACAGGTTGTAGGCGGTGTAGACGTCGGCGTTCCAGCGGCGCTGCGCCGATTCGGTGGCGTTGCCGAGGTTGAGGCCCATGCCGGGGCCGTCGACCATCAGCGCGAGGCCGTCGTTGCGCGCGAACGCGGCTTCGACCGACACTCGCGGCGTGAAGCGGTACCCGCCATAGAGCAGCGCAGACGGGCCGCTGCTGTCGTCCAGCGTCGCCGAGCCGAACTTGATCCAGGCCGACGACACCGAGGAGAAATCGAGGCCGTGCTGGCTGCGCTCGTTGAGTGACACGCCCCCATAGAAGCCGGTACGGGGGGCCGGCGCAGGGGCGTCCTGCGCGAGGGCGGGGCCGGCCAGCAGCGCTGCACCCGCGAGGACGAGCCCGAAGGCACGCGCGACGGGCGGTCGCAGGCGCGCCGGCGCTTCCCGTGATTTTATGATTTTATTCATCTAATCAACGACTTGCCCGGTAACTCGGGGGGTTCTCACGCACCCTCCCCGAATCGCCAGATGATGCCCACACCTCCGAGGTTCAAGCTACCCGCGCGGGCAGGCAAAGTCAAACCGCTCCGGGTATTTCCGCAGCGGCCTTGCGGACGAGTGTGGCAACGGCGACCGGGTCGTCGAGGGCGTACACGGGGAGGGCCAGGCCCGCGAAACGCCCGGGCTCGTCGGTCGCCAGCGCCACCACATGCGGGTCGTCCGGGTGCAGCAGCGGCTTGCCCAGCGCCGGGCGGTGGACCTCGAGCTTGGGCACCGGATCGGCCTTGAAGCCCTCGACCAGCACCAGGTCGCAGGGCGCCAGGCGCGCGAGCGCCTGCGGCAGCGTGAGCTCGGGCGCCCCGCGCAGCTCGTGCATCACCGCGTAGCGGATCGACGAGGACAGCAGCACCTCGCTGGCGCCCGCCATGCGATGGCGGTAGCTGTCCTTGCCGGGCTGGTCGATGTCGAAGCGGTGGTGCGCGTGCTTGACCAGCGACACGCGCAGCCCTTCCGCCGTCAGGCAGGGGATCACCCGCTCGATCAGCGTCGTCTTGCCACTGCCCGACCAGCCGGCGAACCCGAACACCCGCATGCGCTGCCCTGTCATCCTCGATCCTGCGGCCGATTGTAATGGCGCTCCATTGGCGCCATATCGGCGAGACGTTAAGCTCGTTCCAGGCAACGCTCCCGAGGATCCAGGCCATGGCGACGTTTTCCCTGCCCGCGGCAACCGAGCGCGACATCGGCGGCGTGATCGAGCGCATCATCACCGAGATCCCCGCCTCGTCGCTCCAGGCGGGCGATGCCGAGGCCGTGGTGCGCAGCGCCGCGCGGCGCGCGGCGCTGGTGTCGGGCTCGCTGGCGCTGCCGCCGGGGCCGCTCGGCATCGTCACGGTGCTGCCCGACATCTACCTCATCTGGCGCATCCAGCGGCAGATGGTCGCCGACCTCTTCGCCCTCGAAGGCCGCAGCGGCGAGCTCACGCGCACGCACATGCTGTACTGCCTGTTCCGCCACGCGGCGAGCCAGGTGCTGCGCGACGTCGCCGTGCGCGCCGGCCAGCGCTTCGTGGTGCGCGAGCTCTCGTCGGGCGCGATGCGCGCGACGCTGGGGCCGCTCGCCAACGCGGTGTCGACCCGCGTGATCGGCACCAGCGCGGGACGCTTGGTGCCGGCGATCGGCGCGGCCGCGGTCGCCGCCTACGCGCACTGGGACACGCGCCAGGTCGCGAAATCGGCGCGCGTGCTGCTCGCCAAAGGCTAGGCGCAAGGCCATGTGCGGCCGCTACGAACTGCACACCCATCCCGCCGCGCTGGCGCTGGTGTTCGGCCTGCCTTTTCCGGACGGGCTCGTGCCCCGCTACAACATCGCGCCGACCCAGGACGTGCTGGTCGTGCGCCGCAACGCCGAGGGTGCGCGCGAGCTCGCCACCATGCGCTGGGGGCTCGTGCCGCGCTGGGCCCGGGACCCGTCGATCGGCACGCGCATGATCAATGCGCGCGCCGAGACCGTGGCGACCTCGGCGGCGTTCCGCTGGCCCTTCGCCCACCACCGCGTGCTGGTGCCCGCCGACGGCTTCTACGAATGGGCCGCGCGCGAAGGCGGCAAGCAGCCGCTGCACGTCGCGCGACGCGACGGCGCGCCGCTCGCGTTCG
This sequence comes from Casimicrobiaceae bacterium, assembly GCA_044226535.1. GTDB lineage: Bacteria > Pseudomonadota > Gammaproteobacteria > Burkholderiales > Casimicrobiaceae > VBCG01. The sequence goes on from JBGAGT010000008.1 coordinate 65,609, forward strand.
CCGGGCTCGCCGAGCGCTGGATGTCGTCCGACGGCGAGGTCGTCGACTCCTGCAGCATCGTCACCACCGGTGCCAACGCGACGCTGCGGCCGTGGCACACGCGCATGCCGGCGATCGTCGCGCCCGGCGACTTCGAGCGCTGGCTCGACGCGGCCGCCGATCCTTCGCCGCGCGACCTGCTGGCGCCGGCGCCGGACGACCTGCTCGCCGTGGTGCGCGTGTCGACGCGCGTCAACGCGACGCGCAACGACGACGCCTCGCTGATCGCGCCGCTGGACGACGCCTCGCTGATCGCGCCGCTGGACGACGACCTCTTCGCCTAGCGCGGCGCGCACATCGCCACGGCCTCGGCGCCGAAGCCCTCGGCGATGTAGCCGCGCGCCTTCATCGCATCGCGAAGCGCCGCGTCGGTGGTGTATCGGTGGTTGGAATCCGGCCGCGCATTCCACAGGCGGTAGACGGGCACCATGCCCTGCGGGCAGGCGCCGGTGCCGACGTCGGGGATCGCCATGTACATGACCCGGGTGCTCTCCAGCTCGAACATGGGGAACTGCTGGGGGATGGACGCGCACTCCTCGGGCAACACCGAGTAGAAGTGCGAATTGCCGAGCGGCGGCGGGATGTAGTAGCGGCACACCGGCGAGGCGAGCGCGTTGGCGGAGGTGAACGCGCGAAACCCGTATCCCGTGCGGGTCCAGCCGGCGAGCTGCCCCTGGTCGAGCACCGCCATTTCGCCGGCATTGGCGGTGATGAAATAGTGGTCCAGCCCGGCGTTGTAGTACTCGACGACCGGGCCGGTGCCGTCCGTCGGAAGCTGCGCGGTGCCGGCGAGGTCGAGGATCAGCGCCCCGCGCGAGGTCGACAGCGTGAGCGTCGCCGCACGCGTGCCGATCGCGCTGGGGGCGAACACCGCCGCCAGCGTGCAGGAGCGCTGCGCGGCCAGCGTGGTGCCCGGGCGGCAGTCGCCGCTTCGCTGGTAGTCGCCGGCGCCCGGGCCGCTGGCGGTGATGTCGTTCACCGTCAGGATCCCGCCCCCGACGTTGCTGAGCGTGGCCACGCGCACGGGGCTCGTCGTCCCGAGGTCGACGAACCCGAAGGCCAGCGTGCGCGGCGACAGGCTCGCGAGCGGCAGCTGCGTGGAATCACCGGCGTACGCCGTCACCGGCACGGCGTAACTCCCGACGCCATTGCTGGTGTCGATGCGCAGCCAGGCGGTGTCGCGCCGGCCCGATGCGCCGAACGGGCGGAACACCAGGTTGAAGCTGCAGCTCGCCCCGGGCCCGAGCGTGGTGCCCGCGCCGCAGCCGGCGCCGCTGCGCAGGAGCTCGTCGCTGCCGGTCGTCACGCCGGTGACGGTGAGCGCGTGCGCGGGCGAGGCGTTGGTCAGCGTGACGTTGCGCGGCGCCGAGCTCGATCCGAGCGGGGTCGCGTCCATCGCCAGCACCGGGGGCAGGCCGCAGAGGTAGCCCTGCCCCTGCGTCGCCGGGCCGGCTCCGTACAGGCAAAGGCATCCGTGCCGGTCGTCGTCGGTGAGCGCGGTGAGGGACGTGTAGCCGGTCGGCGGGACGCCGGGATTGGCGATGCTCGCCGGGCCCGCCATCACCGTGCCCGGGACGTTCGAGTGGGCGAGCCCGATGGCATGTCCCCACTCGTGCAGCACCACGCGCGTGAGCTGGTCGTAGGTCTCCACGCCTGCGGCCGACAAGGTCATGTCGAAGCCGCTCAAGCCGTCGTCCGCGGCGCTGTACGTCCAGGTGATCGCGGCGGCCGACGGGTCGCCGGCGGGCCCCTGCGCGAGGTCGCCCCAGCCGATCACGTCGATCCCCGGCGAAGGGACCGCGCCATCCATGCTCTGCGGCGCGACGTCGGTGTCGGCGCCGCGCTGGATGGTCACCGCGCAGGCGTCCGTCCACTGCCGTGCGGCACCGGTGATGCGCGCGACCACCTCGGCGGGATCGAGCGACGCGTTGCGGCCGGTGTCGTTGTAGCTCCACGGCACGGTCCCGTTCCAGCGATGCGGCGTGCCGAACACGTAGAGCGCGCGCGCGTCCTCGTCGCTCGCCTGCGCGCCGCAGGCGGCCAGCAGGGAGGCGAGCACAGCCGCGCGCACGACCACCGCGGCGCGCGAGGGGGTCCGCGCATGCGGGCGCCTCGCGGGCATCGTTGCGCCGCGCCGCGCACGCAGGAGGCAGGAAGCTGGAGTCACGGCAGGCAGGTCGGCCATGGGGTCGACGGGGTCGCCGCTCGCGGGCGGACCACAGGGGAACGCCGGCAGGGTTGTGGGTGGCGGCAACGATAGCACGGCGCCGCGCGGCGGCCCTGCGCCCCGCGCAGCCGGTTGATGTCCTGGGCGACAACGGGCGAACGGCGCGCCGCGTGCGGCGCGCGGCGTTCAGCGCAGGGAGGCGTTGAAGGCTTGCAGGGCGGCGCTGCCGGGGACCAGCGATGCGTCGTCGAGCGCGTTCAGCGGGCGCCTTGTCGTCGACAAGGCGTCGTGCAGGTCGTGCGCGGCGGGGTCGACGTACAGCAGGCCCGTGATCACCTCGCCGGCGGTGCGGCGCGCCTCGAGCTCGGCGATGGCGGTCGCGCGGTCGCGCGGGTCGTAGGCCTCCGCGAGCGCCGCGATGCGCAGCGTTCCGCCATCGTGCAGCGTGACCTCGATGGTCTCGCCGGGCGCGGCGCCGGCGACGATGGGCTCGCGCTGCGGCATGAAGTCGAGGCGGTTCACCGACTCGTTGTGCTCGCGCACGTAGTCGTAGCTCTTGGTCGAGCCCGGGTGGTTGTTGAACGCCACGCAGGGACTCACGACGTCGATGAAGGCCGCGCCGCGGTGCTCCACGGCCGCGCGGATCAGCGGCACGAGCTGCGCCTTGTCGCCGGAGAAGCCGCGCGCGACGTAGCTTGCGCCGAGCATGATGGCCATTTCCGCGAGGTCGATGGGCTCGTCGGCGTTGACCGCGCCGCGCTTGCTCTTGCTGCCGCGGTCGGCCGTCGCCGAGAACTGCCCCTTGGTGAGCCCGTACACGCCGTTGTTCTCGACGATGTAGGTCATGTTCACGCCGCGGCGCATGGCGTGCGCGAACTGGCCGAGCCCGATCGACGCCGAGTCGCCGTCGCCCGAGACGCCGAGGTAGACGAGGTCGCGGTTGGCGAGCGCCGCGCCGGTCAGCACCGAGGGCATGCGGCCGTGCACGCTGTTGAAGCCATGCGAGTTGCCGAGGAAATAGGTCGGCGTCTTCGACGAGCAGCCGATCCCCGACAGCTTGGCGACGCGGTGCGGCTCGATGGCGAGCTCGAACATCGCCTGGATGATGGCCGCCGAGATCGAGTCGTGCCCGCAACCCGCGCAAAGCGTGGAGATCGCGCCCTCGTAGTCGCGGCGCGTGAACCCCGCGGCGTTGCGCGGCAGCCCGGGATGGTGGATGCGCGGCTTGGCGAGGTAGGTCATCGGCGTTCGGCGGAGGTGGGCGCGGGAACCAGGTTGAACAGGCGCGCCTTCTCGGCGATCTCGCGCGTGATGAAGCGCTCGGTGATGGGCGTGCCGTCGTAGTGCAGCACCGACACCAGCCGCGCGGGGTCGACGTCGCATTCGTTGACCAGCAGCATCTTGAGCTGCGCGTCGCGGTTCTGCTCGACCACGAAGACGCGCGAATGCGAGGCGATGAAATCGGCGACCTCGTCGTTGAACGGGAAGCCGCGCAGGCGCATGCGGTCGAGGTGGATGCCCTCGCCTTCCAGCGCGGCGAGCGCCTCGGCCATCGCGGCACCCGTCGAGCCAAACCAGATGACGCCGGCGCTCGCGCCGCCCTTGCCGGACGCGCCGCCGGCACCGGCGCGCACGCGCTCGATCACCGGGGGCGGCACGAGCTCCTTGGCGGTCTCGAACTTGCGCAGCAGGCGCTGCATGTTGTCGACGTAGGCGGGGCCTTCCTCGGTGTAGCGCGCGTAGCGGTCCTTGCTGGTGCCGCGCGTGAAGAAGCTGCCCTTCGAGGGATGCGTCCCCGGCCAGGTGCGCCAGGTGATGCCGTCGCCGTCGACGTCGAGGTAGCGGCCGAACTCCACGCCGCGGTCGAGCGCCTCGCGCGTCATCACCTTGCCGCGGTCGAGCGCGCGCGCGTCGTCCCATTCGAGCGGCTCGCACACCCAGTCCTGCATGCCGATGTCGAGGTCGGACATCACGAACACCGGCGTCTGCAGGCGGTCGGCGAGGTCGAGCGCCAGCGCCGCGTGCTCGAAGCACTCCTTCGGGTCCTCGGGGAACAGCATCACGTGCCGCGTGTCGCCGTGCGAGGCGTAGGCCGCGCACAGGAGGTCGGCCTGCTGGGTACGCGTGGGCATGCCGGTCGACGGGCTGCCGCGCTGGATGTCGAACAGCACGGCGGGGATCTCGGCGAAATAGGCGAGGCCCAGGAACTCCTGCATCAGCGACACGCCCGGCCCCGAGGTGGCGGTGAAGGCGCGCGCACCGTTCCACGAGGCGCCGATCACCATGCCGATCGAGGCGAGCTCGTCCTCGGCCTGGACGATGGCGTAGCGGTTGCCGTCCTCGCCGCGGCGCAGCGCCTTGCAGTGCTTCGTGAACGCTTCCGCCAGCGACGACGAAGGCGTGATCGGGTACCAGGCGCACACGGTCGCGCCGCCGTACACGGCGCCGAGCGCCGCGGCGCTGTTGCCGTCGACGAAGATGCGCTCGCCGACCTTGTCGCGGCGCTCCACCGCGAGCTCGATCGGCGGCAGGTTGGCGGCAGCGTAGTCGCGGCCCATGTGGAAGGCCTTGCGGTTGGAGGCGATGAGCGCCTCCTTGCCCGCGTACTGCTCGCCGAGCAGCCGCTCGATGGCCTCGGGCTCGATGCCCAGCAGCGACGACAGCGCGCCCAGGTAGATGATGTTCTTGAAGAGCTGGCGCTGGCGCGGGTCGGCGTACTCGGCGTTGCAGATCGCCGTGAGCGGCATGCCGATGGCAGTGACGTCGGCGCGGAAGCGCTCGGCCGGCATCGCCCGCGTCGAGTCGTGGAACACGTAGCCGCCCGCATCGACCTCGGCGACGTCCTTGTCCCAGGTCTGCGGGTTCATCGCCACCATCAGGTCGACACCGCCGCGGCGGCCGCGCCAGCCCGCCTCGACCACGCGCACCTCGTACCAGGTCGGCAGGCCCTGGATGTTCGAGGGGAAGATGTTGCGCGCCGCCACCGGCACGCCCATGCGCAGGATGGATCGCGCGAAGAGTCCGTTGGCGGAGGCCGAGCCCGAGCCGTTGACGTTGGCGAACTTGACGACGAAATCGTTGATGCGCCGGCGCGGCGCGCGGGAAGCCTCGCTCATCGAATCTCCGCCAACGCCGCCGGGGCCTTCATCGCCGTTGCACCCACGTGCACGGCGGGCCGCGGCGAGCGGTCATCGGCGTGCGCCATGTCGAGCAGGAACTTCTGCATGTCCCAGGCCCCCGTCGGGCAGCGCTCGGCGCACAGCCCGCAATGCAGGCACACGTCCTCGTCCTTGACCATCACGCGGCCGGTCTTGAGCGGTGCCGACACGTAGAGGTCCTGCGCGAGGTTGTGCGCCGGGGCGTTGAGCGAGGCGCGCAGCACCGCCTCGTCGTCGCGGTCGGCAGTGAAGGTGATGCAGTCCATCGGGCAGATGTCGACGCAGGCGTCGCATTCGATGCAGAGCTTGCCCGCGAACACGGTCTGCACGTCGCAGTTGAGGCAGCGCTGCGCCTCGGCGAAGGCGAGCTTGGGGTCGAAGCCCAGCTCGACCTCGACCTTGATGCTCTTGAGCGCCACGAAGCGGTCCTCGAGCGGCACGCGGTAGCGGGCGTCGTTGGCGACCGCGTTGTCGTAGCTCCACTCGTGGATGCCCATCTTCTGCGACACGAGGTTCATGTGCGGCGGCGGCCGGTCGTGCAGGTCGCGCCCCTCGAGGTAGCGGTCGATGGAGATCGCCGCCTCGTGGCCGTGCGCCACCGCCCAGATGATGTTCTTGGGCCCGAGCGCCGCGTCGCCGCCGAAGAACACGCCCGGCAGCGTCGACATCAGCGTCACGCGGTCCAGCACCGGCATGCCTTGCGGGTCGAACTCGAGGCCGATGTCGCGCTCGATCCAGCCGAAGGCGTTCTCCTGGCCGATGGCGACCAGCACGTCGTCGCAGGGCACGTGCACGTCGGGCTCGCCCGTGGGCGCGAGCACGCGGCGACCCTTGGCATCCTTGCGCGCCTCGACCTTCTCGAAGGTCACGCCGGTCAGCGTCGCGCCCTCGCGGGTGAAGGCCTTGGGCACGAGGTAATTGAGGATCGGGATGCCCTCGTGCATCGCGTCCTCCTTCTCCCAGGGCGAGGCCTTCATCTCGTCGAAGCCCGAGCGCACGATGACCTTGACGTCCTCGCCGCCCAGGCGCCGCGCGCTGCGGCAGCAGTCCATCGCGGTGTTGCCGCCGCCCAGCACCACCACGCGCTTGCCGATGCGCTCGACGTGGCCGAAGGACACCGACGACAGCCAGTCGATGCCGATGTGGATGTGCGAGGCGGCCTCGCGCCGCCCGGGGACGTCGAGGTCACGCCCGCGCGGCGCGCCGCTGCCGACGAACACCGCGTCGAAGCCCTCGGCGAGCAGCGCCTTCAGCGAGCCGACGCGGCGAGCGCCGCGGAAGGTCACGCCCATGTCGAGGATGTAGCCGCACTCCTCGTCGATCACGGTGTCGGGCAGGCGGAACTTGGGGATCTGCGTGCGCATCATGCCGCCCGGCCGCGCGTTCTCGTCGATCACCACGCAGTCGTAGCCCAGCGGCGCGAGGTCGCGCGCCACCGTCATCGACGCGGGGCCCGCGCCCACCAGCGCCACGCGCTTGCCGTTGCGCGTCGCCGGCGCCTTGGGCAGCCGCGCGCCGATGTCGTCGTCCTTGAAGTCGGCGGCGACGCGCTTCAGCCGGCAGATGGCGACGGGCTCGGGATGCGCGTCGCCGGCGCGCGCGGGCGCACCCTCCTCGACGCGGCCGCGCCGGCAGGCCGGCTCGCAGGGACGGTCGCAGGTGCGCCCGAGGATCCCCGGGAACACGTTCGACCGCCAGTTGACGAGGTAGGCGTCGCTGTAGCGTCCCGCGGCGATGAGGCGGATGTACTCGGGGACGGGCGTGTGCGCCGGGCACGCCCATTGGCAGTCGACCACCTTGTGGAAATACTGGGGCGCTGCGATATCCGTGGGCTTCAATGATCCTCCGGGCGCGATGGCCGCGATGCTACCCCCATCGGGCCGCGTCGGCATTGTGCAGCGCACAGTGAGGCGGCCCCGGCCGCGGGCGCCGGCGAGCGCGGCAGGCACTGCGCAGTAGAATCGTCGGCATACCGGCCTTGCGCCCGCGGTTCCCCGCGCACGGCACGCGAGGCCCGACAGGACACGCCATGAACGATCTCACCACCCCTCCCCCGCTGGCCGCCGAGGCCGCGGCGCCGCGCCTCACCTCGCTGTCCCACGGCGGCGGCTGCGGCTGCAAGATCGCGCCCGGCGTGCTTTCCGAGCTCCTCGCGCGCACCGCCCCGGGCCTCGTCCCGCGCGAGCTCATGGTCGGCATCGAGACCTCCGACGACGCCGCCGTCTACCGCATCAACGACACGCAGGCCATCGTCGCGACCACCGATTTCTTCATGCCCATCGTCGACGATCCGCGCGACTTCGGCATGATCGCCGCGACCAACGCCATCTCCGACGTGTACGCCATGGGCGGCACGCCGCTGTTCGCGCTGGCCATCGTCGCCATGCCCGTCAACCGCCTGCCTGCGGCGACGGTGCGCGCCATCCTCGAGGGCGGCGAGGCGGTGTGCCGCAAGGCCGGCATCCCCATCGCGGGGGGCCATACCATCGATTCCGTCGAGCCGATCTACGGGCTCGTCGTCATCGGGCTCGTCGACCCGCGGCGCGTCAAGCGCAACGGCGGCGCGCGCGACGGCGACGCGCTGGTGCTCGGCAAGCCGCTCGGCGTCGGCGTCTACGGCGCCGCGCTCAAGAAGGACGCCCTCGCGCCCGAGGGCTACCGCGCCATGATCGACGCGGCGACGCGCCTCAACACCCCGGGCATCGAGCTCGGCGCGCGCGAGGACGTGCACGCGCTCACCGATGTCACGGGCTTCGGCCTCGCGGGGCACCTCCTCGAGATCTGCCGCGCCTCGGGCATGTCGGCCGAGGTCGAGTGGGCGCGCGTGCCGCTGGGGCCCGGCGTCGCGGCGCTCGCGGACAAGGGCTTCGTCACCGGTGCGTCGGCGCGCAACTGGACGAGCTATGGCGCCGACGTGTCGATCGCCGCGACCTTGCCGCCGGTGGTACGCGCGCTCGTCACCGACCCGCAAACCTCGGGCGGCCTGCTGGTCGCCTGCGAAAGCGCCAGCGCGGGCGAGGTGGTCGAACTGTTCCGCCGCCAGGGCTTCGCCGAGGCCGCGATCATCGGCCGCTTCGACGCGGGGCCGGCGCGCGTCGGCGTGGTGTAGCGCGATGGCCGGCGCGCGCGACCCCGCACCAGGCGCGCGGCGCGGCGCCGATGTGCAGGACCCCGGCCTCGGTGCGGCCGTCGGCGCGCCGCAGGCGCTCGACGCGCGGTTCCGCGACGTCCGCGCCGCCACGCTCGCGCTCGCGCGACCCCTGTCGGCCGAGGACTGCGCGCTGCAGTCCATGCCCGACGCGAGCCCGGTGAAATGGCACCTCGCGCACACCACCTGGTTCTTCGAGGCCTTCGTGCTCGAGCCCTTCGCGCGCGGCTACCGGCCGATCGAACCCGCGTATCGCATGCTGTTCAATTCCTACTACACGGCCCTGGGCGAGCGCTACCCACGGCCGCAGCGCGGCCTGCTGTCGCGACCTTCGCTCGACGAGGTGCTCGCGTACCGGCGATGGGTCGACGAGGCGGTGTCGGCGCTCGGCACCGCCGATCCCGCGGCGGCGGCGCGCATCGAGCTCGGCCTCCATCACGAGCAGCAGCACCAGGAGCTGCTGCTCACCGACGTCAAGCACCTGCTGTCGCACAACCCGCTGGCGCCGCGCTATGCGACCGCGGCGCCGGCGGGCGTGGCGCAGGCGGGTGGGGGCGGGAGCACGGGCGCGCTGCGCTGGATCGCCCACGAGGGAGGGCTCCACGACTTCGGCCATGACGGCGGCGGGTTCGCGTTCGACAACGAGGGGCCGCGGCACCGCGCCTTCGTCGCACCCTTCGCGCTCGCCTCGCGGCTCGTCACCAACGCCGAGTTCATGGCCTTCGTCGAGGACGGCGGCTACCGGAGGCCCGAGCTCTGGCTGTCGGCGGGCTTCGACGAGGGGCAACGCGCGGGCTGGGAGGCACCGCTGTACTGGCGCCATGGCGAGGGCGGATGGACCGCGTTCACGCTGCACGGCGAAGCGCCTCTCGACCCTTGCGCGCCGGTGGTCCACGTCAGCCATTACGAGGCCGACGCCTACGCGCGCTGGGCCGGCGCGCGCCTGCCCACCGAGCAGGAATGGGAGCTCGCCGCACGCGCCATCCCGGTCGAGGGCAACTTCGTCGAAAGCGGCGTGCTCGCGCCACTGCCGGCGGGCGATGCGCCGGCCAGCGTGCCCGCGCAGCTCTACGGCGACTGCTGGGAGTGGACGCAGAGCGCCTACCTGCCCTACCCCGGCTTCCGCGCGGGGGAAGGCGCCATCGGCGAATACAACGGCAAGTTCATGTCGGGCCAGATGGTGCTGCGCGGCGGGAGCTGCGCCACGCCGCGCTCGCACATCCGCGCGACCTACCGCAACTTCTTCCCGCCGTCGGCGCGCTGGCAGTTCGGAGGCATCCGGCTCGCGCGCGACGCGTAGAACACCGCGAAGTCGCCCGCGGCGTCCTGCCAGCAATCCACGCCGGCGAAGCCCGCCGCGCGCAGCGTCGCGGCGAAGCCGTCCCGCTCGTACTTGAACGAGTCCTCGGTGTGGATGCGCTCGCCCTTCGCGAAGCGCCGTGCGATGCCGTCCAGCGACACGAGCTCGGTGCGGGCCGCCTCGAGGTGCATCGACACGCGGCCCGCGGCCTCGTCGTAGCAGGCGACGTGCGCGAAGCGCGCGGGCACGAAGTCGGCGCCGGCGAGGCGATTGACCACCGCGAGCACGTTGCGATTGAACGCGGCCGTGACGCCCGACGCGTCGTCGTAGGCGCGCAGCAGGCGCGCGGGGTCCTTGCGGAGGTCGACGCCGACGAGGAGCCCGCTGCCGGGGCGGGCCGCGCAATGATCCGCGACCAGGGCGAGGAAGGCGGCGGCGGCCTGCGGCGTGAAGTTGCCGATCGACGAGCCGGGATAGAAGAACGTCACCGCGTCGCCGCCGAGCGCGTGCTCGAGGTCGAGGCCTTGCGTGAAGTCGGCGACCACGCCCTCGACCGCGACCGCGGGATGGCGCTCCGCGAGCCCCGCCAGCGCCGCGGCGAGGGGCCCCGCCGCGATGTCGACGCCGATGTAGCGGCGAGGCGCGAGGTCCGCGAGCCAGCCTTCGGCCTTGGCGCAATCGCCGGCCCCCAGGTCGACCAGCGTCCGTCCCCGTCCCGCCGCGCGCGCGATCGAGGCGCGATGCGCCGCGAAGATGGCCGCCTCGGTGCGCGTGAGGTAGTACTCCGGCAACGTGCAGATGCGCGCGAACAGCGCACAACCCGCGTCGTCGTAGAAGTGCTTGGGGGCGATGGAGGCGGGGCGCGCGCGCAGGCCGGCGACGAGCGCGGCGCGCTCCGCGGCGGGGTCGCTGCGCAGGCGCACCGCGATGCGCGGCTGCCCTTCGGCCTGGGCGGGTTCGCGAGCACGCATGCGGGGCCCGAGCCCGCGCGCCACGGTCATCGTGGCGGCGACGCGCCGAGCACGCGCGCCGCGACGTCGTCGCCCGACCAGTCGATCGCGCCGGCGACATAGCGCTTGATGCGGCCGTCGCGCCCGACGACGAAGCTCGAGGGATAGGCGGCCACGCGCCAGGCCTTCGCCGCCTCGCCGTTGGCGTCGAGCGCGACGGGGAAGTCCAGTTTCTGCGCCTCGACGAACTGGCGCACGCGCGGCAGCGACTCGCCGACGTTCACGGCGATGACCACGATGTCGCCGGGGTGCGCGCGGGCGAGTGCCGCGAGCGAGGGCATCTCCTCGCGGCAGGGCGCGCACCACGTCGCCCAGAAGTTGACGATGACGATGCGCCCGCGCTGCGCCTTGATGTCGACACGGCCGCCGTCGAGGCCGGCAAGGGCGAGGCGCGGCGTCGCACCGCCCTTCCACGGCAGCAGCAGCTCGGATTCCAGCGCCGCGGCGCGCGCACAGGCGACGAGCGCGACCACGGCCATCGCCAGGCGCAGCGCGCGCCCCAGCCGCGTGCCGCCCGCGGCACGCCCGCGGCGGCCGTCACCGGCCGCGCGCGCCGCGCCGCGCATCGGCCGCTCCTCGGGGCACCCGTCAGGTCGCCGTGAGCTCGCGCGAGGCGATGGCGTACTTGAAGTTGTCGGGGTCGAGCGCATCGAGCCTTCCGTCCGCGGTCTCGGCCTGAGGGTACATGAGATACCCCAGCGGACCGCGCGCGGCGTTCGAGAGCTCGACGTCGTGCGCGAAGTTGTAGGCCATCCAGTTCATCTCCCAGGCGCCGAACAGCGTGCGGCGCGCGGCGAGGACCTGCGGGTCGTCCTCCTTCTTGCCGCCGTCCTCCTCGAGGATGACCTTGCGCACGTCGGCCGGGTCGACGGGCACCCAGCCCAGGCCCTGCTCGAAGTACTCGGCGCGGCAATGCTGGGCGCGCGTGATGTCGCCGGCCTTGCCGAGGCTCTTGTAGCCGCGGCGCGAATCGGCGACGCGGATGCCGTAGACATCCCGCGCAGGAATCCCCAGCGCGCGCGCCATGCCGACGAACAGCGCGTTGAGGTCGGCGCACTTGCCGCCCAGGTTGCCCGACTCGAGCATGAAGCGGATGTCGCCGGTGCCGCAGCCGCGCACCTTGGGGTCGCGGCGGGTGTTCTCGCAGATCCACTGGTAGAGTGCCTCGGCGCGCGCGCGCGTGCCCTTCGCCCCCTTGGTCGCCTCGCGGGCCGTCGCCAGCACGATGCCATCGGTGGGGATGAGTCGCGTTGCACGGGTGTAGAAGCGCGCGTCCTGCGCCGACAGCGCGGCGCTGGTCTTGCGCGAGAAATCGGTCGCGCGGTCGCGCGTCGCGACGCGCGACACCAACGTCATGCGCGCCGGCGTACCCTCGGCCCAGCGGCCCGCCACGTAGGATGCGCCGCGCTCGCCGCCGTCGACCGCGGTGAGGTCGACCGCGCTGTCCCAGCGGTCGCCCAGCGACTTCTGCCAGCCGGTGTCGACCGCCAGAGGCAACGGCAGCCACACGCGCGTCGCGCCGACGGGGAACAGGATCTCGGCCGTGCTGGTGACCTCGAACACGCGCCAGGCCGCCGTGCCGCCCTCGGCCGCACGCGCCGCACCCGGCAGCATTGTTGCCGCCGCGCCAATCGTGGATAGTTGCAGGAATTCGCGTCGCTTCATCGATGCCTCCCCGGGATAACCGAGCATGTCGTGCACCATGGGGTGCGTTCGCGCCCACCGACGCACTGCCGGCGCGCGGCCCCAGGGCCGCGTCGCGCAACGGGGACGCGCATGCGCGTGCGCCCACGCCTTCCTGGTGGCGTGGAGCGCGCTGGCCATGACGATGTCACCCGTGGCGCGAGGTGCCGACGCCGGAACCGGCGATGCGGCGCGCTTGTCGTCCGGCGACCATGTCGGGCCCTTCAGCTCGGCCGACTTCGCGATCACCACCGGACGTGGGGCCGCGCTGCCTGCCGCGGCCGCCCTGTATTTCGCCGACGAGTATATCGCGGTGCCGCGGCCGGGTGTGCCGGTGGCGCGCATCACGCCCGGGGCCGAGCCCTTTGCCGACGCGGTGCGCGGCGCGGGAGCCCCTGCCGGCGGCATCGAGCGCCCCACGCTCGTCTGGGCCGGTTCGCAGCTGCTGCTGCGCGGCGCCAGGATCGACGCCGCGGGAACGGCCGTCGAAGCGGACGGCCGCCGCTACGTGCTGGCGCTGGCCCCGAAGCTCGCCCTCAACCGCTCGTATTTCGACGCGAGCTCGGCGGCTTTCCTGGCGCAGCGGCCCCTCGTGGTGCGCGGCGAGGCCGACGGCGGGCGCTTCGTCGCGCGCTCGTTCTGGCCGCAGGACTTCGCGCTCGATGATTCGCGCACCGTCGAGCCGCTGGCCGGCGAGTCGCCTCAGCTCGCGCTGCGCGCCCTGATGCGCGCGACGGCCGATGGCGGCGCGCGCGAGCCCTTCGCCACCCGCCTCCTCGCGCGCCGCGGCGCGCCGCCGCCCGCGGCCGGGGGCGCGGAAGCCTCGCAACCCTCCACCTCGGCCGACTGGGCCAGCAGGCCCGCCCTCGCCATCATCGTCAACGGCGCGCAGGGCGACGACGACGAGGCCTGGGGCGGCCACTTCGCGGTCGCCACCGGCATCGTCGGCGAAGGCGGCGCGATCGGCGACTTCCTGGTCAACAACTTCTACTCGCTCGACCTCGTCAGCGAAAAGGGCATCCTCGCCGCGCCCGTGCCGCTCGACCGCTACCTCGCCGACCTCAACAGCGGCCAGGGATGGTACCGGCCGAGCTTCGTCGCCGTGGCCCTGCTCGACAAGCCGCGCGCGGCGCTCGCCGTGCAGCAGGCCTTCGCGCGCATCTACCTGCAGTTCTGGCGGCACCGCATCCCCTACGGCCACGCCACCATGAACTGCGCCGGCATCTCCGTCGACGTGCTGCGCGCGCTGGGCCTCGCCGTACCCGCGCGCGGCGCGAGCAGCCGCGTGGCCGCGTTCTTCTCGGTGCCGGTCACCCTCGCGCTGTCGCGCTCGGTGGCCGACGCGCGCACCAACTACGAATACCTCTCCGAGGACGTGACGCGCCTCTTGCCCGCCGCCGCCTTCGAGGAGACGGTCGCGAAGCTGGTCGCGCTCGCGCAGGGCGAGTCGCGCGACGACGGCCTGCTGTCGCGCATGCTGGCCGAGGACATCGAGGCGATCGAGCTGCTGCGCATTCCGCAGTGGCCCTCGTCGCGGGCCTTCGGCCATCCCCCCGTCGTCACGCCCTGGGAGTACTTCGACCGCGTGCCGCGCGATCCCGCCCAGCGCCAGACGGTGCCGGTGCCGCCGCGCGCGTTCCCCGACGCGCTGCGCGAACCCGACCTGCCGCGCATCGCCTTCCGCCGCTCCGACGTGCCGCTGCTGCTATGGCTCGGGCTCGCGGGCGTGCTGGTCGGCTGGCTGTGGCGCCGCTTCGGCGGACGCGGCTGATGGCCCGGCACGCCCCATCGCGGGGGCCGCGCGCACGCGCGCGGCGAGCGCCAACGCGCGGCCATAGGCGAAGAGCGCGACCAGCGCGAAAGCGGCCAGCGCCCACGGCGCGGCACGCTTCGAAGCGTCGAGCGCGAGCACCAGCGACGTGGCCAGTGGCGCGAGCGCGCGCGCGACGAACTGCGGGCGCGCAAGCCTGCCCAGCACCGCGCCGTAACCCTCGCTGCCGAACAGCGCGCGCGGCACCGTGCCGCGCGCGATGGTGAACACGCCGTTGGCCCAGCCGTAGGCGATCACGAAGGCCAGCGCGACGATCCAGGTGCCGCGCACCTGCGTGAAGATCAGGAGCGCGATCGCCATCAGCGCGAGCGCGAAGCTGCCGGTGGTCGTCGCGCGCACGTCGCGCGCGAGGCCGAACTCGACCAGGCGTCCGGCCACCTGCATCGGGCCGATCAGCGAGCCGATCAGCACGGCATCGCGCGCACCGACGCCGCCGGCGGTGAGCATGGTCATCAGGTGCGCCGAGACGGCGACCGCCACGAACGAAACCAGCGACAGCGCGACGGCGAGCCATGCGAACACCCGCGCATCGGGCGCCGCCGCGCCGGCCTTCGCGGACGCGGCAGCGGCGGATGCGGGAGCGGCGGATGCGGCATCGCGCGCGGTGGCCGGCCCCACGGGCCCGCGCCTCGCCGGCAGGCAATACGCGTGGACCGGCAGGCACAGCGCGAGATGCACCAGCGCATAGAGCGCGAAGGCCTCGCGCCAGCCGGCCACCTCGAGCACGTAGCGCGACAGCGGCCAGAACACCGTGCTGGCGAACCCACCCAGCAGCGTCAGCACCGTGACCGCGCGGCGGAACGAGCGACCGGCGAGCACGTGCAGCGCGGCGAAGGCGGCGTCGTAGAGCGTCGCCGCGCTCGCGGCGCCGGCCAGCAACCAGCCGGCGATCATCGACCAGGGGCCCTGCGCCAGCGCGAGCACCGCCATCGACAGGGCGCCCACCAGCGAGCCGATGCACAGCGCGCGGCGCCCGCCATGGCGATCGATGTCACGGCCGATCGCCGGCGCGAGCGCGCCCGACAGCAGCATGCCCGCCGAGAACGCGCCGAACAGCAACACCTCCGAGACGCCGAGCCCGAGGCGCATGGGCTCGCCGAGCACGCCGATGGCGTAGAACAGCGTGCCCCAGGAAACGATCTGCGCGACGCCCAGCAAGGTGACGCGCAGGTAGAGCGATCGCCGCGAATGCGCCGGGTGCATCGCATCGATTCTCGCACGTCGAATCCCCGACGCCGATGCTAAACTCGCCGGCGATGGCCCGATCGCCCACTGCGCCGCGCGCGGCGTCCTCGCGTGCTTCCGCGCCGCGCAGGCCGCGCAACGGCGCCGGCCACACGCAGGCCCTTTCGCGCGGCATCGCGGTGCTCGATGCCATCGCCGCCACCGAGCACGGTGCGTCGCTGTCGTCGCTGGCGGGCGCCCTCGCGCTGCCGGTACCGACCGTGCATCGCCTGCTCGCCACGCTGGCGCATGCGGGCTACGTCGAAAGCGATGCGCAGGGTGCCTGGCGGATCGGCGTCGGCACCTACCGCGCGGGCAGCGCCTTCCTCGCCCATCGCAACCTGCTCGCGCGCGCGCTCCCGGCGCTGGACGCGCTGATGCGCGCCTCCGGCGAAACGGCCAATCTCGCGGTGATCGAGCAGGGCGAAGCGGTGTTCGTCGCGCAATCGCCCTGCGCCGAGTTGATGCGCATGAGCGCGCGGCTCGGCGCGCGCGTGCCGCTGCATGCGTCGGGCGTGGGCAAGGCGATGCTCGCGCAGATGACCGGCGAGGAGGTGCGCGAAGCGCTGCGCGGTGCGGCGCTCGCGCGCTTCACGCCGCAGACCATCACCTCGCGCGAACGGCTCGTCGCCGAGCTCGCGGCGACGCGCGCACGCGGATACGCGATCGACGGCGAGGAGCATGCGCCGGGGCTGACCTGCGTCGCCTCGGCGATCCTCGACGAGCGCGGCCGCGCCTGGGCCGCGCTGTCGCTCGCCGGCCCCACCTCGCGCCTGCCGGCGGCTCGCGTCGCGGCGCTCGGGGCGATGGTGCGCGATGCCGCGCGCACGGTCACGCGCACGTTGGGCGGCATCGCGCCCGACGCAGCTTAGTTGCGGCCTGACCAGGGGCCGTATCGGACGCCAGCGAGCCCCAGCAACGCGGACAGCAGGACCAGCCACCGTTCCGACAATCCCGGTACCGGCTCGATCGGCGCCGACGATGGTGACGGAGGCGGTGGTGGCGGTGGCGGCGGCGGCGGCGCCGCCCGTATCGTCACGCGTCGCGTGACTCGCGCGAGCGGGAAATAGTCGTCGTTGCCGGCCTGGTCGGCAGCGAGCGTGCAGACGCCGGGGGCGATCATCGTGACGGTCGTGCCGGTGACCGCGCAGATGTCCGTCGACGTCGAGGAATAGACGATGGGGTTGCCCGAATTCGGCTCGTTGCCCACGGCGAGCGGATCGATCTCGAAGGTGCCACCCGCGACGAAGTCGTGGCTGGCGGGAACCGGATCCGGCCAGGTGATCGACTGCGCGGCGCGCGCGGGCAGCTCGTAGGGCATCGCGCCCGAGCCCGCGCGCACGAGGCGCAGCGTCGACGTCGCGGCCTTGTCCGCCGGGTGCGAAGCGCCGTCGCCGAAATCCACCATCCATGCGCGCGCGGCGTCGCTTTGATAGCTGGTGGACGACCAGAACCGCCCGCCGGAACCCTCCGCTGCGGCGGCGATGTCCACCGTCGATTCCAGCTCGGTGCGGTTCGGCACGCGCCAGTCCGTGTAGCCCTGGTAGTGGGCGGCGTTGGCTTGCTGCGCGGCGGCCAGCGCCTGCGTCCAGGTCAGCGCTGTCGCGCCGCCGGTGCAGGCCCCGCCGTCGTCGGTCTGGCCCCAGGCGCAGGCGTCCCATTGCAGGCCGTTCGTGCCGTCGGTGACGGTGGCGGCATGGCCTGGCAGCGCGGCGAACGCGAGGCAGGACAACAGGGCGCGCACCCGACGGCGTTCGGTGAACGGTCGGGCGCCTGCTCGAAGGGTGGCGGTGTTCATGGCCAGGCTCCCCGCTAGTTCACTTCGAAGATTTCGATGGACACCGACGCTTCATTGCTGACGTTGCCGTCCGCGTCGCGGACGCGATAGGTGAAGGTGTCCGAGCCGACGAAGGTGGAACTGAACGGCACGTAGCAGACGGTGGCGTCCCAGTTGTAGCGCAGGTGATCCATGGAGCCGTAGTGCTGCATCGGCGTCGTGGGGAACATGAACGCGAAGTCGTCGTCGACGGCGGCGCCGTCGTTATCGTCGATATCGCCGTCGCCTTCCTTCGCGCGCAGCTTGCTGGCGACGTAGTCGGTGAGAAACCCGTGCCGGGGATACGTCACGATCGCGGCTTGCGGCCAAGGCCATGGATCGTTCGGCCAGACGAATTTGGCGTTGGGGTCGGTGTCGGCATCCATCCCGGCCAAGGTCACGGGAATGCAGGCCGGCTTCCACGGATGCTTGATGGCAAGATCGCGCGCCGCGGGCACGGGGTCGAGGAAGATCGTGAACACCGCCGTGGTGGTGTCCACGCCGCCGCACGCGGTGCCGCCGTCGTCCTCGAGCGTGAGTTCCACGCGCGCGAGACCGGCGGAGGAATACCACATGTCGCGGTTCGGATCGTCCCCGACCTGCCCGTTGTCGGGATAGGTCCGCTGCTTGATCGTGAAGGTCAGCGTGCCGGTGGCGGGATCGAGCGCGGGCGGCACGTCGAATTCGAGCGCCTTCTGGCCCGTCACCGGCAGCAATCGCAGCGTCGCCGTGAGATGCTGGTCCGACTCGCTCGCCGGTCCCGGTGCGATGCCGGTGGCCCAGCCGGGAAAGCTCAGCGGCACGGGGCGGTCCTCGCGCGGCACGACGATGTCGGCACCCGGCGTGATGCGCGGCGCGTGGTTGGCCGCGGGTGCGGTGACGAGACGCACGGCGCGGGCCCGGGCCTTGTCCGCGCGCTGCGTATCGCCGTCGGTGAAATCGACGGCCCAGGCCTGGGTTGCGTCGTTCGCGTAGCCGTCGCCGCTCCAGTAGGGGGCGCTCGCGGTACCCGGGAACGCGCTGCCGTCGATGGCCGGCGCGCTCGCCCCGTGATCGACGATGGAAAGCAATTCGCGCCGCGTCGGCAGGCGCCAATCCGCGTCGACGCCGCAACGGCTGTAGCCGGCCGCGGCGCTCATCGCGTCATCCCAACTGCGCGCGCCGAGCGTCTCGGTGGACCAGAGCAGGCCGGTGACGTGATCCGCCACGCAGGCGTGGCCGCCTTGGGCGGTGACGGCGCCCGTTGCATCGAGCGCATCGAAGTCGAAGCCCGCCGCGCCGCCGCCGGCCTTGGCCAGTGCTCCCGTAGCGGCGAGCGCGTCGCGGCCACGCTGGGCGTCCTGGCCCTGGGCAGCGGAAGGATCCTTGCAACTGACCGTGCTGCCCGTGGCGTCGGTGCAGAACGTCTGGCCGCTGTCGTTGATCTGCACGGAAGAAGGCGTCAGCCCGCACGACGCGAGGCGCGACGGCGGCGGGACGACCATGAGGTTCACGGCGGCCGGCGCGGACGTGCCGTTGATCGTGGTCGCGGTGAAGCTGAAAACGTCGGAACAGGAATAGCCGCTGTCCGGCGTGTAGGTCAGCGTGCCGGCGCCGGCGTCGAAATCGCCGATGGTGCCGTGCTGCGGCGGCGTGGCGATGGCGTAGGCGAATGCGAACGGGCCGCCGGGGTTGGCGTCGCTGGCGGCGAGCGCGATCGGCACGGACGTTTCGTAAGGCGTGGAGGTGCTGCCCGCCTGCGCCACCGGCAACACGCCGGGCGCCACGGTGAGGCTCATGGTGGCGGCGCTGGAGGTGCCGTTTATCGTCGACGCGGTGTAGGTGAAGCTGTCCGCGCCGGAATAGCCGAGCGTCGGCACATAGGTTGCGGTCCTGCCGTGCGCCACCACGCTGCCATGCACCGGCGGCGTCACGATCGCGAAGCTGACCTGGAACGGCCCGCCGGGGTTGGTGTCGCCGAAGAGCAGCGTGATGTCCCAACTCGTGTTGTAGGGCACGACGGCGCTGGCGTCGGGGACGGTCGGCGGCACCAGGGCCAGGACGTTCAGGCTCACCATCGCCGGCGCGGACGTTCCATTCACCGTCGTCACCGTGAACGTGAAGCTGTCGCTGCCGACGAAGCCAGCCGTTGGCGTGTAGGTCGCATAACTGCCGAGGAGCTGAACGCTGCCATGCGCCGGTGGCGTGGCGATCGCATAGGTGATGCTGACCGCGCCGGCCTCGGCATCCAGCGTGATCGGCGTCGGCGTCTCGAACCTCACGTCCACGCTTTGCGGAAACGCGACCGGCAGCGCGGCGCGCGCGGGCAGTGCCAGACACAGAGCGGCCAGCAGCACGGCTGCGGCGGCGATGGCGCGCATGGATGGGCGCATGGATTGATCCCCGGAACCTCGAAACGAATCGCCCGCTCGGGCGGGCACCGGGGCACGCGAGGGACCTGGCGAGAGGCGTCGCGCCGACGGGTCGGCCGCTTGATGCGGCGTCCCGATCTCGCGCAAGGCGTCCCGCGCGAGGCCCGGCTACACTGCGAACCATGTGCCGATGCGGCGGCTCCGAACTTGCCTGCGCGAGTGTAGGAAGCACCGCGATCGGTGCCTATCCTCTATTCCGTAGGGTTGCGGCGCGAGGATTTTTCCTGTCCATACGCCGGCACGATGCACGAACTCGACCCCGACACGCTGCAACACATCCATTGCCTGTGGGATGAGCTCAGCGACTTCGACGTGAGCCGGACCGACATCGCCCTCCGGCATTTGCAGACGCGGCTGTGCCGCATGGTCGATGCCTGGAATTCGACCTGGGGCGGCGCGATCCGCGTCGATCCCCGCCCCGGCGGCGGCGACCCGCTGCAAGGCTGGCGCGTCGCGGTCACGCGGGTGCTGCACCCGTTCGAGGCGCCCGACGACGATGGCCCGTTCGAGGAGCTCCAGTCGCGCTGGAACGATCGCGAGATGGACCCTTCCTTCCTGCAGCCCATGCGCAACGTGGGCGAGTTCAGGACCTACGGGCATCGCCGTGACATGCCGCCGGAGTGGTTCGACGGCCCGGTCTACCGGGCCTTCAGCGCGCGCTACGGAACGGTGGATTCGCTGTGGGTGGGCTTCCCGATCAACGCGGACGCCGAATCGCACTTCGGGTTCTATTCACGCAACGTCTTCACCGGGCGCGACTATGCGCTGCTGGCCTATGCGCTGCGCGGGATCAAGTGGTTCCATCGGCAAGTCATGCTCACCTGCGGCCCGCTGGTGGCCAGGTCCGCATTGACCCCTACCGAGCGCAAGGTGCTTGCGCTGCTGCTGACCGAAGCCACGGAAAAACAGATCGCCGCCCGATTGGGCCTGGCCGTGTCCACCACCCATCAGCACGTGGTGGCGGTGTTCCGCAAGTTCGGCGTGCGCAGCCGGGCGGCGCTGATGACGCTGTGGCTCAGCGGATCGGGATGACCGTCAGCCGGACCCGACACTCGCGTCCAGCGGCCCGGCCTCAACCGCCGGGACGAACCAGCCCGCGCTTGCCGAGCTCGACCACCACGCGGTCGGCGATGCGCGGCGCGTCCTCGCCGATCGAGCGCGGGTAGAACGTCGCCGTGTAACCCGACCACGCGAGCCGCTGCGAGGCCAGGTCGTAGAGGCGCACCTCGAAGCGCGACATCATCTCCGCGGTCTGGCCGGGCGAGGGGTACCAGGCCGCCTGCGTGCCCGTCCAGCCCCAGGACCCGGGCGAGGGATCGACGCGCGATTCGTTGCTGCGGCGCAGCCAGACGTACATCACCGCGTCGGCCCCGGTGGCGCGGACCGCGATCATCGGCTCGATGCCGTTGGCGACCGCGGCATCCTCGATGTAGCGGTCGCCCACCACGCCCTCGACGCCCGCGGCCACGAGCCGCGTGACCATCGCGTCGTCGAACACGCGGCGCTCGTCCTTCGAGCCGCTCATGGCGATGACTGCGATCTTGCGATAGCTGTGCGTCACCGAGGCCTCGAGCGTCACCACCTCGGTGGTGGCGGCGGTCCCGCAGGCGGCGACGAGGGCCGCGCAGGCGCAGGCGAGCGCGAGGTTGCGGAGCAGCGCGGTCACGACTTCTTCGGCGGCACGAGGTTGCGCTGTGCCAGTGCCTCGAGGATCACCTCGGAGAAGCCCGGCGCCTCGCGCGCCACCGACGAGGGATCGAAGGTCTGGGTGACGCCCGACCAGACGAGGCGCCGGCCCTTGACGGCGTACACCATGGTCTCGACCACCGCGATGTCGTACTGGCGCACTTCCGGCACCGTCCCCCACCAGCCGCCGTAGGCGCCCCACCAGCCGAAGCCGGGGCCGCCCATGGGCACCGCGACCTGCGTGACCTGGGTGCGCGTCTCGACGCGGCGCAGGTGCACCATCATCAGGCCGTCGGCGCCCGACGCAGCCACGGCGCTGTCGAGCTCGGACTCGGTCGCCTGCCGCTCCGGCAGGTAGCGCCAGCCAGCCGACGCCTCGACGCCGCGCGCCTGCAGGTGGCTCGACATGATGTCCTCGAAGGTGCGCGTCGCCGCGGGTCCCCCGCCGACGCTCACCACCAGCCACTTGCGGAAGGGCCCCTGGTTGAAGCCCGGGTCGCCCCACTGGTCCTGCAGCGTCGTCGAGGCGCAGCCCGCGAGCAGCGCCGCGGCCGCCGCCGCGACGAGCATCGGCCGGCGCAATGCACGCGCCGCGCGGCCGCGCAGCGATTCGATCGGGGTCATGCCTGGCATGGTCGTCCTCCGCGCCCTTCTCCCGGGCGCCTAGCGATTGCGGAACGCGGGCTTGCGCTTGTCGACGAAGGCGCGCATGCCCTCCTTCTGGTCGTCGAGCGCGAAGGTCGCGTGGAACTCGCGCCGCTCGAACAGCAGGCCTTCGGCGAGCGAGCTCTCGAAGGCGCGGTTCACCGATTCCTTGACCTTGATGATCACCGGCAGCGAGAAGGAGGCGATCTTCTCCGCCATGGCCATCACCTCGTCCATCAGCGCGGCGGCCGGCACCACGCGCGAGACGAGGCCCGAGCGCTCGGCCTCGGCGGCGTCGATCATGCGGCCCGTCAGGCACCAGTCCATCGCCTTCGCCTTGCCCACCGCGCGCGGCAGGCGCTGCGTGCCGCCGAAGCCCGGCATGGTGCCGATGGTGATCTCGGGCTGCCCGAACTTCGCCGTGTCGGCGGCGATGATGGTGTCGCAGGCCATCGCCAGCTCGCAGCCGCCCCCCAGCGCATAGCCCGCCACCGCGGCGAGCACCGGCTTGCGGACGGCGCGGATCGCCTCCCAGTTGCGCGAGATGTAGTTGTCGCCGTAGACGGTGGCATAGGTCCACTCGGCCATCGCGCCGATGTCGGCGCCGGCGGCGAAGGCCTTCTCGCTGCCGGTGATCACGATCACCGAGATGCCGGCGTCGGCGTCGAAGCCGCGCAGCGCCTCGCCGAGCTCGTCGGCGAGCGGGTCGTTGAGGGCGTTGAGCCGCGCAGGCCGGTGCAGCGTGACGAGCGCCACGCGCCCGCGCGTCTCGGTGAGGATGTTCTCGTAGGCCATCTCGCTTCCTTCGTCGTCCCCGCGCAAGCGCGGACCCATCTTCTTTCGTCATCCCCGCGCAAGCGGGGACCCATGCTTTCCGGGCTGCTCGCTTCGCCTCAGCGCCGCGCCGGGTCGAACCGCTTCTCGAGCCCCTGCCAGCAACGCCAGTAGTCCTTCTGCAGGCCCGGCATCGCCAGCGCCGCGGCGGTGGGATGCAGGACGGTGCGCGTCTCGAACATGAAGGCCAGGGTGTCGCGGATGTAGTCGGGTTTCGAGGTGTCGGCCGCCACCGCCTTCGCATGGCTCGCGGCGTCCGGGCCGTGCCCGCTCATGCAGTTGTGCAGGCTCGCGCCGCCGGGCACGAAGCCCCCCGACTTGGCGTCGTAGCTGCCATGCACCAACCCCATGAACTCGGAGGCGACGTTGCGATGGAACCACGGGGGCCTGAAGGTGTGCTCCATCGCCAGGATGCGCGGCGGGAACACCACGAAGTCGATGGCATCCACGCCCGGCGTGTCTGAGGGCGACTGCAGCACGAGGAAGATCGACGGGTCGGGATGGTCGAAGCTGATCGAGCCGATGGCGTTGTAGCGCGCGAGGTCGTAGCGGTACGGCACGTGGCTGCCGTGCCAGGCCACCACGTCGAGCGGCGAATGGTCGATGGCGGCGGCCCACAGGGCGCCGTCGAACTTCGCGACGAGCTCGAAGCTCCCCTCGCGGTCCTCGTACCAGGCCACCGGCGCCTCGAAGTCGCGCGCATGCGCGAGGCCGTTGCTGCCGATAACGCCGAGGTCGGGCAGCCTGAACGGCGCGCCGTAGTTCTCGCAGACGTAACCGCGCGCCTCGCCGTCTGCGAGCTCGACGCGGAAGCGGATCCCGCGCGGCAGCACGGCGATCGAGCCGGGGGCGACGTCGACGAGGCCGAGCTCGGTGGCGAGCCGCAGCCGACCCTGCTGCGGCACCACCAGCAGCTCCCCGTCGGCGTCGTAGAAGAAGCGTTCCATCGAGCGGTTGCAGGCGTACACGTGCACCGCGCAGCCGCCCATGGCGGCGGGCGAGCCGGTGCCTGCCATGGTCGTGAGCCCGTCGATGAAATCGGCCGGCGTCGCGGGCAGCGGCGGCGGGTCCCAGCGCAGCTGGTCGGGCGAGGTCGGCACCTCGCCGAAGCGCGAGGCGATGCCGCCGTCGGTGATGCGGCGGAACGGCGCGTGCAGCACCGACGGACGGATGCGGTACAGCCAGCTGCGGCGGTTGGCGTGGCGCGGCGCGGTGAACGCGGTGCCGGAGATCTGCTCGGCGTACAGCCCGTGGGGCACGCGCTGCGGCGAGTTCTGTCCCACCGGCAGCGCACCCGGCAGCGCCTCGCTGGCGAACTCGTGGGCGAAGCCGCGCTGCTGCCCCGCCGTGCCGAAGGCAGGAACCGTCGCGGCGGCCGGTGACGCCGGGGGGAGCTTCGACGCGGGCGACGGCGCGACCACGGCGGCTCGCTAGTGCAGCGCCTCGTCGGTGGGCGCAGCGACCACGCCTTCGCGCGCCGCGGCGATGGCCTGGGCGATCACCTCGCCGTCGCCGATGTGGTTGGCGAGCAGCAGGACCAGGCGCACGTTGACGCGCTCGCTCTGCGCCGCGTCGAGGTCGCGGTGCGCGTCGACGAGCATCGCGTACACCTCGTCGGGTGCATCGGTGTGGGGTTCGAGGACCAGGGAAGCCATCGCGTCAGGTGCGCCCCATCGCGCGCTCGAGGGCGGCTTCGATGGCGCCGGCGTCGTAGCGGCGCCAGCGCGCGCAAACGTGTTGATCGGGACGCACAAGGTAACACGTCCCGGCCGCGAGTCCGTAGCGCCGCGCGACAAGGCCCTCGGCATCGTCCGCCTCCGCGATCTCGCACAGCCCCACCCCGCGCGCCGCGAGGCGCTTCGCCGCGGCCGCCGGGACCGCGCCCGCGGCGGCGAGCAGCGTGAAGCCGCGGTCGCCGAAGCGCTCGAGCAGCCAGCCGCCACCCGCGAGCGGGGCGTCGGGCGCGACCTTCCCTGGAGCCGCTTCGCCGCTCGCTGCGTCGAAGCCTTCGCCGTCCGCCGTAGTCAACGGCGAGGCCGCGTAGCCGCAGGGCGTGGAGAGCCGACCGCTGTTGATCCAGGGCCGCGCGAACGCGTGCCCGCGTGCCAGCGACAGCACCTCGTCGCGGTAGCGCCGCGACATGGCGTTGCGCGGCGTGATGAAATCGGTCGAGCGCGTGGAATGCCGCAGGTTCTCGTCGGCGGCGGCGCCGCGCTCGACGTCGTAGCTCGCGAGGAGCGCGTCGCCCGCGCGGCCCGCGATCACCGCCTCGAGCTTCCAGCCGAGGTTGTCGGCGTCCTGGATGCCGCCGTTGGCGCCGCGCGCGCCGAAGGGCGAGACGAGGTGCGCCGCATCGCCCGCGAACACCACCCGCCCGTGGACGAAGCGCGCCATGCGCCGGCACTGGAAGGTGTAGACGCTCGCCCACTCGAGGGTGAACTCGACGCCATCGCCGAGCATGGCCCGCACCCGCCCGGCGATGCGCGCGGGATCGCGCTCGGTCTCGGCGTCGGCCTGCGCGCCGAGCTGGAAGTCGAGCCGCCACACGTCGTCGGCCTGGCGGTGCAGCAGCGCCGACTGCCGCCGGTGGAAAGGCGGGTCGAACCAGAACCAGCGCTCGGCAGGAAAGTCGCCGCGCATGCGGATGTCGGCGATCAGGAAGCGGTCGTTGAACGCCTGACCCTGGGACTCGAGGCCGAGCGCGTGGCGCACCGTGCTGCGGGCGCCGTCGCAGGCGACGAGCCAGTCGCAATCGAAGGCATACGCGCCCTCGGGCGTGGCGACCTCGACGCGCACGCCGCCCTCGCCCGCCTCGACGCGCTCGACGCGGTGCTTCCAGCGCAAGGTGCAGCGCGGCAGCGCCGCGGCCCGCTCGACCAGCATCGCCTCGACGTGGAACTGCTGCAGGTTGACGAAGGCGGGGCGCCGGTAGCCCGGCGCGGGCAGGAGGTCGAAGGCGAACACCTCGCCGTCGCCGAAGAACACGCGCCCGGTGTTCCAGCGCACGCCGCGCGCCGTGACCGCCTCCCCTACGCCGAGGCGGTCGAAGATCTCGAGCGTGCGCTTCGACCAGCAGATGGCGCGCGAGCCGGCGCTGACGGTGTCGTCGTCGTCGAGCAGCACCACCTCGATGCCGCGCTGCGCGAGGTCGATGGCCAGCGAGAGCCCGACGGGTCCCGCCCCCACGATCGCGACCGGCACGCGAGCGCCTTCGCAGCCCGCGCGCGGCGCGGGCGCGAAGCGCGGCTGCGCGGGGGCGTCCATCGCCGGCGCCGCTTCAGCCTTCCAGCGCCTCCCACATCGCCTTGTCGCGCGCGGCCGTCCAGATGCGCGGGTCCTTGTGCGCGGTGGCCTCGTCGTAGGCACGCGTCACGTCGAAGGGCAGGCAGTGGTCGAAGATCACCCATTCGCCGAAGCGGGGCTTCAGCGCGTCGTAGGTCTCGCGGTAGACGGTGCGCAGGTCCTTGCCCGCGGCGGCGCCCTTCTTCACCGACTCGAACATCGCGGTGATGAAGTCGCGCGTGCCGTCCAGCCCGGCCTTCACCTCGGCAGGGTCCATCAGCGAGCGGCCCCGGCCCGGCACGAGCTTGTCGGCCCCGAGCGCCGCGACGCGGTCGAGCGTCGCGGGCCAGTCGCCGAGGTAGGCGTCGCCGGTGTAGGGCGTGGCACCGAACTCGACCAGGTCGCCCGAGAACAGCACCTTGTCGTCCGGCAGCCACACGACCGTGTCGCCCTTGGTGTGGCCGCGGCCGAGCTGCATCAGGTCGACGCGCAGCTTGCCGAGCCACAGCGTCATCGCGCACTCGAACACGATCGTCGGCCAGGTGAGGCCCGGCACCGATTCCACGGCGCGGAAAAGCCGCGGGAAGCGCTCGATCTCGCTCTGCATGTCCTGCGCGCCGCGCTCCACGATCAGGTCGAAGGTGTCGCGGCTGGCGATGACGTGCTCGGCGCCGTAGCCCGAGGCGCCCAGCACGCGCACCGCGTGGTAGTGCGACAGCACCACGTAGCGCACCGGCTTGTCGGTGACCTCGCGGATACGGCGGACGACGTCCTGCGCCATCACCGGCGTGGCCTGCGTGTCGATCACCATGCAGCAGTCGTCGCCGACCACGATGCCGGTGTTGGGGTCGCCCTCGGCCGTGTAGGCGTAGGCATGGTCGGAGAGCTTGTCGAAGCTCACCGACTTCTCGGCGAGGTCGGCTTGCGAGGCGAATTGCTTGTCGGACATGGGCTTGCTCCTGGTCCCCGCAGGTGCGGGAATGACTTGTCGGCGCTTCCAGCGTCATGCCTTCGCGGTGGGTCCCCGCTTTCGCGGGGATGACCGGTCCGGGGATGACGGTCAGCGCTTCTTGCGGGCGTCGAGGATGGCCTCGATGCGGTCCATGATGTCGTTCATCCGCGCGGCCAGCGCCCGGTACGGCTCGGGCGAAGCGAGGTCGACGCCGGCGCGCCTGACGAGCTCGTAGGGGTTGTCCGAGCCGCCCGCGGCGAGCAGCGCGCGGTAGCGCGCCAGCGCGTCCTTGTCGCCGCCGCCCACGCGTTGCGCGAACAGCGCGCTGGCGGCGATCGACGTGGCGTACTGGTAGACGTAGAACGCGTTGTAGAAGTGCGGGATGAAGGCCCATTCGACGCAGTAGGCGTCGTCGATGGCCATCACGCCCTCGGCGGCGCCGTGGTAGCGCTTGAGGATCTCGCAATACAGCTTCGTGAAATCGGCGCCGGTCATCGGGTCGCCACGGTCCACGCGCGCATGCGCCTGGCGCTCGAACTCGGCGAACATCGCCTGGCGGAAGAACGTCCCGCGCAGGTTCTCCAGCGCGGTGCCGAGGTAGTAGAGCTTCTCGTCGTCGGTCTTCGCCTGCGCGAGCATGCGGTCGAGCAGCATCGACTCGTTGAAGGTCGAGGCGATCTCGGCGACGAAGGTCGCATAGTCCGCGGTCGCGAAGGGCTGCGCGCGCGTCGAGAAGTACGAGTGCATCGCGTGGCCCCACTCGTGCGCGATGGTCGTCACGCCCTCGTAATCGCCGGCGAAATTGGCGAGCACGTAGGGATGGACGTCGTAGGCCGCCCCCGCCATGTGGGCGCCGGAGAGCTTGTGTGGCCGCGCGTAGGCGTCCATCCAGCGACTGGCGAAGCCGCGGCGCAGCGCATCGACGTAGTCGGCGCCCAGCGGCGCCACGGCGTCGAGCGTGAGGCGCTTGGCGTCCTCGAGCGTGTAGCGGAAGTCGCCCTGGACCAGCGGCGGGTAGATGTCGTAGTAGGCCGCGTGCTCGACGCCGAGCATGCGCGCCCGCAGCCGGAAATAGCGGTGCAGCGTCGGCAGCGCGCGGTCGGTCTCGGCGATGAGCGTGTCGTAGACGGCGACCGGGACACCCGAGGCGTCGAGCGCGGCGCTGATCGAGTCGGGGTACTTGCGCACCCCCGCGTACACGCTCTCCTGCTTCATCTGCGCGTAGAGTGTCACGCCGAACGTGCCCTCGAACCCCTTGTAGCTGCCGAAGAACGCGTCCATCGCGCGCTTGCGGTCGGCGCGGTCGGCGGACTGGCGCGCCGACTCGTAACCCTGCGCGTCGAGGCGGACCTTGCGGCCGTCGGCGAGCTCGATCGTCG
This sequence comes from Casimicrobiaceae bacterium, assembly GCA_044226535.1. Taxonomy (GTDB): domain Bacteria; phylum Pseudomonadota; class Gammaproteobacteria; order Burkholderiales; family Casimicrobiaceae; genus VBCG01. The sequence goes on from JBGAGT010000008.1 coordinate 94,174, forward strand.
GCCAGGGCAACTCGGCGTTGGCGAGGATGCGGTTGACCGACTTGCCGGCGTCGGCCATCGGCCCGAAGGCCGCGATCAGCGTCTCCTCGTCGGCGCTGCGGGTGTGCGGCGCACGGCGCAGCACCTCGCGCAGCGGGTAGCGCCAGGTCGCGAGCGCCGGCTCGGCGGCGAGCCAGGCCTCGACCTTGGGCGCGCCGATGGCGAGGATCTCGGGATCGACCCAGGCGGTCGCGTCGCTCACGGCGTTGCCGATCAGGTCGGATTTCTGGTCGAGCGCCAGCGCCTCCTGCGACGAGGTGTCGCCGGCATAGAGCTCGCCCGCGTAGACCGCCATGCGGTAGTAGCGGCGCACCAGCGCGTCGTGCTGCGCGAGGCAGTCGGCGAGGCGCGCGGGGCCCTGCGCCAGCGTGCCCCGGCAGGCGGCGAACCGCGCGAAGGCCTTGTCCATCTCGGCCGCGTCGGCCTGCCAGGCGGCGACGCCGGAATAGAGGTCGTCGAGCCGCCAGCGATCGGCCTCGGTTTCGGCGGAGGCGGCGGGCACCGCGTCGCGCGTCGCGGCAGCCGAGGGCTGGACGACGAGCAGCGAAAGGAGGATCGCGCCCAGGGCAAGGCGCGGCAGGCCCGGGGCAAGGACAGGCAGTTTCATCGCGGTCGGAGCGGCCTTCAAACAAGGGATTCTAGCGGTCCGGCGCGGGCCGCCGCCGGAGCGTGCGCCGCGCCGCTCGCGCGCCACCCCGCTCGCGCGCCACCCCGCTCGCGCGCCACCCCGCTCGCGCGCCGCGCCGCTCAGCGCGCGCGGCGCAGGCGCAGGGCGCGGTCGACCGGCTTGCCGGGCAGCACGGCGACCGACGCGCGCTCCATCACCCCCTCGGGCGAGAAGACGCGCTCGGTCCCCGGGCCCGCGCGGCCCACGTCGCGCGCCTCGACCGCCTGGACCATGGCACGCGCCATCGCGCGCACCGGCAGCCGCACGGTGGTGAGCGGCGGCGCGGAGAATGCCGACAGCGACATGCCGTCGATGCCGACGATCGACACGTGCATGGGCACGTGCAGGCCGCCTTCGCGCAGCCCCGCCATCAGGCCCAGCGCCATCAGGTCGTTGAGCGCCACGACGCCCGTCGGCGGGCGGGCGGTGGCGGTGATGCGCACGCCCAGCGAGCGGCCGACGTCGGCGATCACCGAGTCCCCGTACTCGTCGAGCGCCCCGCCGTCGATGACGGCGGCATTGCGCCGCAGTCCCGCGCCGTCGACCGCCGCGCGAAAGCCGGCGATCTTGGCGGCGCGGCTCAGCGTCATGCCGGCCACCGTGGCGAACGCGAGCCTGCGATGCCCGCGGTCGATCAGGTATTGGGTGGCCATCCGCGCCGCCTCGAAGTTGTCGGGCGTGACGTGGCGCGTCGCGCCGGGGCGCCCGGGGTCCGCGAGCCGGTCGTAGCTGACGATGGCCATGCCGCGCTGCGCCGCGAGGTCGAAATGGCGCTCGTCGGTGAGCGCCGAGATCACGATCACGCGGCGCACGCCGAGCGACGAGAGGTCGTCGAGGAACGCGGCCTCGCGCTTGCGGTCGCGGTAGGTGCTGCCGATCAGCAGCCTGCGTCCCCCGAGCTCGTGCGCGGCGGCCTCGACCTCGCGCGCGATGTGCACGTACATCGGGTTGGTGAGCGAAGGGACGAGCAGGCCGATGAGCGGCGTCTCGCCCGTCTTGAGCTGCCGCGCCAGCGCGCTCGGGCGGAAGCCCAGCGCACGGATCGCCGCCTCGACGCGCTGCAGCGTCTGCGCGCGCATGCGGTCGACGCGCCCGTTGAGCACGTTGGACACCGTGCTCGCCGACACGCCCGCGCGGCGCGCCACGTCGGCGATCGTGGGCGCGGGCCCGCCGCCCTGCGCCGGCCCCTTGCGTGAGCGTTCCGCCGCCACCCGCTCAGCCCCCGCGGATGCGCTCGAGCTCGCCGAACGCCACCGCCAGCGCGTCGTCGCCGATCGCCGTGCCGTGCGGGTCGTCGACCGCCTTCGCCTTGTCGCGGATGCGCTGCATCTCGGCCGGGCCCTTCTCGTTGGCCACCCGCCGGCCAGGGGGCCTGGCGAGGTGTATCGGTTTACTGTATCGATTTACTCGCGAAGGCGCAAGCGCCTGCCGCCGACGTCGTCGACGTCGCACGCTGACCGGCGCGCGGCTGCAAGGCCGCTGGCGCGGCGCGCGTCCCGCGCGCCCGTCGGCCTTATCCGGCCGCGACGTCGACCCAGCGCCGCTCGCGGTGCGAGGCGATCGCGGCCTCGATGAAGGCCATGGTGTGCGCGCCATCCTCGACGCGCGGGAACTCCGCAGGCCCCGGCTCGACGCCGAGCTCGCGCGCGAGGACGGCGCCGGCCACCTCGCGGTAGAGGTTGGCGAAGGCCTCGAGCAGGCCTTCGGGATGGCCGCGCGGCGTACGGCCCAGCGCGAGGATCTCGGCCGGCAGGTACTTGTCGCCGCGTCCGACGATCCGCAAGGGCTCGCCGTCGAGCGCGAGGCGCAGGTAGCTCGCCTCGCGATGCGACCACTCGACCATGCCCTTCTCGCCGACCACGCGCAGGCGGATGTCGTTCTCGCTGCCGGCCGCGGCCTGCGTGGCGGTGAAGGTGCCGCGCGCGCCCGGCATGCCGCCCGAGGCGAGCTCGATCAGCGCCGAGGCGTGGTCGACCACGCGCCTTCCCGGCACGAGGCTCGTCAGGTCGGCGCAGACGCGCGCGACCGGCGCGCCCGCGACGCTGCAGGCGAGGTGCTGGGCGTGGCAGCCGATCATCGCCAGCACCAGCGCGGGGCCGCTGCGCTCGGGATCGAACTGCCAGCGCAGCTTGCTGCTCAGTTCGTGGTCCTCGGTGCGGCCCGCGTGGCTCGGCTGCAGGTACTCGACCTGGACCAGCCTCACCGCGCCCAGCGCGCCGTCGCGCACCAGCCGGCGCGCATAGCGCACCATCGGGTAGGCCGAGTAGCCGTGGGTGATGGCGAACACGCGCCCCGCGCCCCTGGTGCGCGCGACGAGGTCGAGGGCCTCGGCATGGGTGAGCGTCACCGGCTTGTCGCAGATCACGTCGAACCCGGCGTCGAGCGCGGCGTGCGAGTAGGCGTAGTGCGTGTCGTTGGGCGTCATGATCGACACGGCGTCGACGCCGTCGCCGCGCGCGCGCTCGGCGGCCAGCATGGCCTCGACCGAGGCGTAGCTGCGCGAGGCCTCGAAGCCCAGCTTTTCGCCGGCGGCGCGCGAGCGCGCCGGGTCGGAGGACAGCACGCCGGCCACCACGCGCCAGCAGCCGTCCATCTCGGCGGCATCCCGGTGCATCGGCCCGATCCAGGTCGACGGGCCGCCCCCGATCACGGCGAGGCGCAGTGGCCTGCCGAAGCGCGCCTGCAGCGCCGCGATGTCGCTCATTGTCCCATCCCCCCTTCGCGCGACCGGGCCGCGCTCACGATTTTGACCGCTTGTCGACCACGCGCCGCGCCTTGCCCATCGAGCGCTCGATGCCACCGGGTTGCACCACGCGCACGACCGCGCTGACGCCGATCAGGTTCTTGATTGCCTGCCCGAGCCGCCGCCCCGCGCCCTCGCCGTCGGCCGCGCCGACGGAAGGCGCGCGCTCGACCAGCACGGTGAGCTCGTCCAGGTGCGAGGGCCGCGTGATCTCGAGCTGGTAGTGCGCGACGAGCTCGGCCTCGCGCAGGATCAGCTCCTCGACCTGCGTCGGGAACACGTTGACGCCGCGGATGATCATCATGTCGTCGCTGCGGCCGGTGATCTTCTCCATCCGCCGCATCGATCGCGCGGTGGGCGGCAGGAGGCGCGTCAGGTCGCGCGTGCGGTAGCGGATCACGGGCATCGCCTCCTTGGTGAGCGAGGTGAACACGAGCTCGCCCTTCTCGCCCTCGGGCAGCACCGCGCCGGTCTCGGGGTCGACGATCTCGGGGTAGAAATGGTCCTCCCAGATGGTGAGGCCGTCCTTGGTCTCGATGCATTCCTGCGCGACGCCGGGGCCGATGACCTCGGAAAGCCCGTAGATGTCGATGGCGTCGAGCGAAAGCCTCGCCTCGATCGCCTCGCGCATCGCCGGCGTCCAGGGCTCGGCGCCGAAGATGCCGATCTCGAGCGACGAGGCGCGCGGGTCGAGCCCCTGGCGCTCCATCTCCTCGGCGATGGCCAGCATGTACGAGGGCGTGACCATGATCACGCGCGGCTTGAAGTCGGCGATGAGCTGCACCTGCTTCTCGGTCTGCCCGCCCGACATCGGCACCACCGTGCAGCCGAGCTTCTCGGCGCCGTAGTGCGCGCCCAGTCCCCCGGTGAAGAGGCCGTAGCCGTAGGCGACGTGCACGATGTCGCCGGGCCGCCCACCCGCCGCGCGGATGGAACGCGCCATCACCGTCGCCCAGGTGTCGATGTCGCGCTGCGTGTAGCCCACGACGGTCGGCTTGCCGGTGGTGCCCGACGAGGCGTGGATGCGCGCGATCCGCTCGCGCGGCACCGCGAACATGCCGAAGGGGTAGTTGTCGCGCAGGTCCGCCTTGGTGGTGAAGGGCAGCCGCGCCAGGTCGTCGAGGCTGCGGACATCGCCCGGCGCGACGCCCGCGGCGTCGAAGGCGCGGCGGTAGTGCGGCACATGGGTGTACGCGTGCGCGACGGTCTCCTTCAGGCGCGCGAGCTGCAGCGCGCGAAGCTCGTCGGCGCTCGCGCGCTCGATCGGCTCCAGGTCCTCCGGGCGCGGATGCTTCGCCGGCATTCGCTTCTCCTCTTGCATGCGCTTCACCGAAAAAATGGAGCCTGGCCCTACGCTCCGGGCACGACTTCGCCCTTGATGCGGTAACTCTTGCCGCGGAACAGCGCGACGGTCTCGCCGCGCTGGTTGGTCACGTCGATATCGTAGACCCCCGTGCGGCCTGCGGCACTGCGCTCGCGCGCGTCGGCCGTCAGGCGGTCGCCCTCGCGCGCGGGCGCGACGAACTCGATCGAGCAGCCCGAGGCTACGGTCACGTGGTTGTAGCTGTTGCAGGCGAAGGCGAAGGCGCTGTCGGCCAGGGTGAAGATGAAGCCGCCGTGGCAGATGGCGTGGCCGTTGAGCATGTCGCCGCGCACCGTCATGGAAAGCCGCGCGCGCCCCGGGCCGACCGCGTCGATGCGCATGCCCAGCGCGCGCGAGGCGGGGTCGGCGGCGAACATCGACGCGGCGACGCGCTCGGCCAGCGCCTGCGCGGGCGCGGCGGCAGGATCCCGCGGGTTCCCGCTGCTCGCCACGGCGGGGCCCTGCGCCAACCCGTCGGCTGGCGGTTCGGCGTCCGTCTTCCGCGGCGCGGGCCCGCGTCCTTGCTCAGGCGCGCTCATCGAGCATCTCCTGCATGTCGGCGCGGCGCGCGATCCATGGCGACACGCGGTAGCGGTCCTCGCCGTAGTGCGCGGCGAGGTTGGCGACGACCGCGCGCACGCGACGAAGGCCGATCGCCTCGCCCCAGGCGAGCGGGCCGCGCGGGTAGTTGACGCCTTTCTGCATCGCGAGGTCGATGGCGGCGGGCTCGGCGATGCCTTCCTTCGCCGCCTCCGCGGCCTCGTTGGCGAGCATCGCCACGGTGCGCATCACCGCGAGCCCCGCGACGTCGTCGAGGCGGGTGACCGTCGCGCCCGCCGCCTGCAGCAGTCCCGTGCCGCGCGAAATCGCTTCAGCAGGACAGCTGTCGGCCGCGGCGACCGCGAGCCGCGCGGCGCCCGCGTAGTCCAGCGCGAGGTCGAGGGTCAACAACGCCGGCAGGCCGCTCGCCCGCGCGCGCGCGGTCGCCGTGCGGCCGTCGGTGAGCGCGATGAGCGTGCCGTCGGCCTCGAGCACGCCGTCGTCGAACCCCGCCAGGGCCTCGGCGCGCGAAACCACCACGCCGGCCGCCTCGATGCGCGCGCAAAGCGGCGCGAGCAGCCCCGCCTCGCCGTGCACGCGCAGGCGCGACGGACGCGGTGCGGGCGCTTCCTGCGCCGCCGCGGCGGGCTTCGCGTCCGCGGCATGGTCGTGGAAGCCGCGCCCGCTCTTGCGCCCGAGGAGGCCCGCGTCGACACGCTCCTTCTGGGCGAACGAGGGCGCGTAGCGCGGGTCGCGGTAAGTCGCTTCCCACACGCTCTGCGTGACGGCGTAGTTCACGTCGAGCCCGATCAGGTCCATGAGCTCGAAGGGGCCCATGCGGAATCCGCCGCAGTCGCGGAACACCGCGTCGAGCGTGGCCACGTCGGCCGCGCGCTCGGTGAGCAGGCGCAGCGCCTCGCCATAGAAGGGGCGCGCGCAGCGGTTGACGATGAAACCCGGCGTCGAGCGCGCATGCACCGGCGACTTGCCCCAGGCCGCGGCGGTCGCGTAGAGCAGCCCGGCCACCGCGGGATCGGTCGCGAGGCCGCTGACGATCTCCACCAGCGGCAGGACCGGCGCGGGGTTGAAGAAGTGCATGCCGGCGACGCGGCCAGGATTCCTCGAGCCCGCGGCGATGGCGGTGATGGACAGCGACGAGGTGTTGGTCGCGAACACCGCGCCGTCGGCGATGATCGCGTCGAGGTCCTTCAGCAGCGCGCGCTTGGCGCCCAGGTCCTCGGCGATCGCCTCGACGACCAGCGCGGCGCCCGCGCAATCGGCGAGCGAGTCGCAGGCCGCGAGGCGCGCGGCGGCGTCGCGCGCCGCCTCGGGCGCGAGCCTGCCTTTCGTGGCGAGGTCGGCGATGCGCTGGCCGATGGTGGACACCGCGGTGCGCGCCGCACCCTGCCGCAGGTCGTGGATCCGCACCGCGTGGCCCGCCTGCGTCGCGACCTGCGCGATGCCCGCGCCCATCGCGCCGGCACCGACGACGGCGACGAGCGCGCCCTTGGGCAGCGGCTGTCCCGGGGATTGCGCCATCGCGGGGCTTCAGCGTCCCGTGAAAACGGGCGGGCGCTTGGCGACGAATGCCGCCACGCCTTCGCGGTAATCGGCCGAGGCGCCGAGCTCGCGCTGCAGGTCGCGCTCGTGGTCGAGCGCCTGCGCGAGCGTCATGCCGGCGGTGGCGCGCATCGCCTGCTTGATGGCGGCCAGCGCGCGCGTCGGCGCCGCCGCCAGCCGCGCGGCCAGCGCGTCGACCTCGCCGGCGAAGGCCGCGTCGTCGACGCAGCGCCAGATGAGGCCCCAGGCCACGGCGTCCTCGGCGGACAGCTTGTCGGCGAGCATGGCGAGCCCGATGGCGCGCGCCTCGCCGACGAGCCGCGGCAGGAAGTACGTGCCGCCCGAATCGGGGACGAGGCCGATCCGGCTGAACGCCTGGATGAAGCTCGCGCTCCTCGCTGCCACCACGATGTCGCAGGCCAGCGCGATGTTGGCCCCCGCGCCCGCCGCCACGCCGTTGACTGCGGCGACCACGGGGATGGGTAGCGCGCGAAGGCCCAGCACCAGCGGGCGGTAGTGCTTGTCGATCGACTCGCCCAGGTCGACGGGCTTCTCGCCCGGCGCGACCGCGCGGTCGGCGAGGTCCTGCCCCGCGCAGAAGCCACGCCCCGCGCCGGTGAGCACCAGCACGCGCACCGACTCGTCGTCGGCGACGAGCGACAGGGCGTCGCGCAACTCGGCGTGCATCGCCGCGGTGAAGCTGTTGAGCTTGTCGGGGCGGTTGAGCGTCAGGCGCGCGACGCCGCCGTCGATGCCGAACAGGAGGTTCTGGTAGGCCATGGCCGCGCTACACGTGCATGCGGTGCTGCACGACGCGGAAGCGGCTCGCCACGAAGGCCGCGTCGGTGAGCGCGGCGTTGGCGGCCGCATTGGCGCCGGTGCCGTGGAAGTCGGAGAAGGCCGCCGACTGGTTGACGAACACGCCGCCGGTGAGGTTGATGGACAGCGCGACGCCGGTGTCCTCGGCCACCTCGATCGCATCCTCCACCACGGCTTCGCGCGTCGAGTACAGCGACAGCGTCAGCGCGCCGCGCGTGGCGACCGCGTCGCGCGCGATGGCGAGGCTCTCGGCGGTGTCGCGCGTGGCGATGACGAAGGCGATGGGCCCGAACCACTCGTCGAGGTACGCGTCGCGGTCCCTGGCATCGAGCTTCACCACCAGCGGCGTGCGGATGCGCGCACCGGGGTACTGCGGGTGGTCGAGCGCCTTCGAGTCGACCACCACGCGGCCGAGGCCGCGCGCCTTGTCGATGCGCGCCGCGGTGGCGTCGTTCTGCACGGCGCCCAGCACCTCGACCGCGCGCGCGGGGTCGCCGAGCAGCTTGGCCAGCGCGCCGGCAATGGCGTCGACCACCTGGTCGAAGGACGTGTGGCCGGCCTCGGTGTCGATGCCGCCCGCGGGGATGTAGAGGTTCTGCGGCGCCGTGCACATCTGGCCCGTGTACAGCGCCAGCGAGAACGCGAGGTTGCGCGCGAGCCCCGGGAGGTCGGCCGTCGAGTCGATCACCACCTGGTTGACGCCGGCCTTCTCGGTGAACACCGTCGCCTGGCGCGCATGGGCCTCGAGCCAGTTGCCGTTGGCGGCGCTGCCGGTGAAGTCGATCAGCTTCACCTCCGGGCGCAGCGCCAGCGCCTTCACCACGTCGTCGCTCGCGTCGTGCGCGAACAGCGTCACCACGTCGGGGTCGAAGCCGGCTTCGGCGAGCACCTCGCGCGCCACGGCGACGCTCAAGGCCAGCGGCAGGATCGCGCCCGGGTGCGGCTTGACGATCACCGCGTTGCCGGTGGCGAGGCTCGCGAACATCCCGGGGTAGCCGTTCCAGGTGGGGAAGGTCGAGCAGCCGATCACGAGGTCGATGCCGCGCGGCACGATGCGGAAATGCTTCTTCATGCGGATGGGCTCGTGCTTGCCCTGCGGCTTCTCCCAGTGCGCCTCGCCCGGCACGTCCTTCATCGCATCCCAGGCGTAGGCGACGGCTTCGAGCCCGCGGTCCTGCGCGTGCGGGCCCGCGGCCTGGAAGGCCATCATGAAGGCCTGGCCGGTGGTGTGCATCACCGAATTCGCGATCAGGAAGCTCTTCTGGTTGAGCCGCGCCAGCGTCTCGAGGCACACGCCCACCCAGGCCTCGGGGCCCGCCTTGCGCCATGCCTCACGCGCCCTTTGCACCCGTGCCAGCAGCGCGTCGACGTCCTGCGCCTCGTAGGTGATGCCGAGGTCGAAGCCGAAGGGCGAGCGCTCGCGGCCCTTGCGCGGCGCAGCCGCGGGCGGGGGTACGGCGGCGGTGGTGCCGGCAGTGCCCGCAGCCACGCGCGCCGGCAGGTCGAAGGGCTTGCCGAGCAGCGCGTCGAACGCGGCCTTGCCCGCCTCGGCCGCGCCTTCGCCGTAGACCTTGGGACTTGCCGACTCGGGGAAGGCGCTCCAGTAGCTGCGCTCGTGGATGGCCTGCAGCGCGCGATCGAGCGTGGCGCGATGCTTGTCGAAGAACGAATGTGACACGGGTTTTCTCGCCTCCTCGCGGAAAAGGGTAACACCCGGCCGGTAATGCCGGCGCCGGGTGCGCGACGCCAACAGCCGTCAGTCGGTGCCCGTTCCCGTCTGGTCGAAGTCGACCACGACGCGGTCGGACACGGGATAGCTCTGGCAGGCGAGGCGGAAGCCGCGCGCGACCTCGTAGTCCTCGAGCGCGAAGTTGACGTCCATGTCGACCTCGCCGTCGGTGAGACGGCAGCGGCAGGTCGAGCACACCCCACCCTTGCAGGAATACGGCATGTCGATGCCGGCGGCGAGCCCGGCATCGACGAGGTTGTCGACGCCCTTTCGCGCGATGAACGTCCGGCGCGTGCCGTCGAGGATCGCCGTCACCTCGCATTCCTGCGAGCCCGCCTCGGGCAGCGGGCGCGGCACGTGCACGTGCTCGGGGATGCTCGCGGCGAAGCGCTCGACGCGGATGCGCGAAGGCTCCACGCCGCGCGCGGCGAGCGCGTCGGCCACCGACTGCATCATGCCCTCGGGGCCGCAGACGTAATAGGCGTCGACGGGGATCTCGCCGATCCAGTGGTCGAGCAGCGAACCGGCCTTGGCGGCGTCGATGCGGCCGTTGAGGATTGCGAGGTCCTGCGGCTCGCGCGACAAGACGTGCACGAGGTTGAAGCGCGTGAGGTAGCGGTCCTTGAGCGCGGCCAGCGCCTCGCGGAACATCACCGAGGACGAGGCGCGGTTGCCGTAGAACAGCGTGAAGCGCGAGCGCGGCTCGCCCGCCAGCGTGGCGGCGGCGATGCCGAGGATGGGCGTGATGCCGCTGCCGGCCGCGAAGGCGACGAAATGCCGCACGCGCGCGGCGTCGGCCGGCAGCGCGAAATGCCCCATCGGCGGCATCACGTCCAGCGTGTCCCCCGCCTTCAGGCGGTCGTTGGCGTGGTTGGAAAAGGCGCCGCCCGGCGCGCGCTTGATGCCGATGCGCAGGGCGTCCCCCGGCGCGGTGCAGATGGAGTACGAGCGCCGCAGGTCGGTGCCGCCGACGTCGGCGCGCAGCGTGAGGTGCTGCCCCGGCTGCCAGCGGAAGGCCTCGGCGAGCGGGGGCGGCAGGTCGAAGGTGACGGCCACCGCGTCGCGGGTCTCGCGCTCGACGCGCGCGATGCGCAGCGGGTGGAAGCGGCTCATGGCTTTACCCCAGGGGGAATCACCGCACAGGGAATCACCGCAAGGCCTTGAAGTGGTCGAAAGGCTCGCCGCAGTCCTCGCAGCGGTACAGCGCCTTGCAGGCGGTCGAGCCGAACTGCGCGAGCCGCGCGGTGCGCGTGGAGGCGCAGCGCGGGCAGGCCGGGCGCGGGGCGAGCCGCGACACGTCGATGGTCGAGGTCGCCGAACCGCCACCGCGTGCAGCGGGCAGCACGGTGCCGCCCGCGGCCGGCGGCGCGATGCCGTAGGCGCGGAGCTTTTCGCGGCCCTCGGGCGCGATGCCGTCGGTGGTCCACGGGGGCGAGAGCACGCGCTCGACCTCGGCGTCGACGCCTTCGCGCGCGAAGGCCGCGCGGATGTCCTCGGCGATGGCGTCCATCGCCGGGCAGCCCGAGTAGGTCGGGGTGATGGCGACGCGCACGCCCCGCGGTCCCTGCTCGACGCCGCGCACGATGCCGAGCTCGACGATGGAGATCACCGGGATCTCCGGGTCGGGAATGCCCGACAGGATCCGCCAGGCGTCGGGCTCGAAGCCCGCGCAGGCCGGGGCCTCACCAGCGTGCATCGGGATAGGCGCGCTGCAGGAACTGCAGCTCGGTGAGGAGGTGTCCCAGGTGCTCGCTGTGGCGCCCGCTGCGCCCGCCGCGCTGCACGTAGCCGTCGGTGGGGCGCGGCAGCGTCGCCTCGTCGAGCGTCTCCTCGACGGCGACGATCCAGCGGCCTCGCAAGGACCGCGGGTCGGGCGCGATGCCGGCGTCGGCCAGTGCCTCGTCCACGGCGTCGGCATCGAACATCTCGCCGGTATAGGGCCACAGCCATTCCAGCGCGCGCGCGGTGCGCGCCTTCGACTCGTCGGTACCGTCGCCGAGCCGCACCACCCAGTCGCGCGAGCGCTCGACGTGGTAGGCGACCTCCTTCACCGACTTGGCGGCGATCTCGGCGATGCGCGCGTCGCGCGAGGCCGCCAGTGCCTCGAGGAGGCCGAGCTGCGCCTCGTCGAACAGGTACTGGCGCACGACCGTTTGCGCGAAGTCGCCATTGGGCTGCTCGCAGAGCAGCAGGTTGCGGAATGCCGGCGCGTCGCGGCGGAAGGCCAGCGCGTCCTCGTCGCGCGGCGGCCGGCCGAGGCGCGCCTCGATCTCGCCGGCATACGCGTACCAGAGCCGCGCCTGGCCCACGAGGTCGAGACCGACGTTGGTCTGCGCGATGTCCTCCTCGAGCACGGGCGCCTTGCCCACCCATTCGCAGAGGCGCTGTGCCAGCACCAGCGGCGAGTCGGCCTGGCGAAGCACGAATTCCAGGCGGGCCTCGTCGAGGTCGATCGCCGGCGCGCGGTCGTGCGGGCCGGATGGGTCCCCGCTTGCGCGGGGATGACCGGACGCGGCGCTCACAGGTGCTTGACCTCGTCGGGCATCGGGAAGAACGTCGGATGGCGGTAGATCTTGTCGTTCGAGGGATCGAACAGCGCCTCGCGGTCGCCGGGCGCCGAGGCGTGCACGTCGGCCGAGCGCACCACCCAGATCGAAACGCCCTCGTTGCGGCGCGTGTACACGTCGCGCGCGTTCTTCACCGCCATCGCCGCGTCGGCGGCATGCAGGCTGCCGACGTGCTTGTGCGCGAGCCCGTGCTGGCTGCGGATGAAGATCTCCCACAGCGGCCATTCGGCGCGTGGAGCGAACCCCGACCCGCTCGCGCCGTGGCCACCCGGTGAAGGGGCACCGGCGGCCTTCGCCTCGCCGCCGCTCATGCCGCCTCCGCCGACGCGGCTTCGCGCGCCGCGCGCTTTCGCGCATGCGCGACCGCGGCCTCGCGCACCCAGGCGCCGTCCTCCCAGGCCTTGCGACGCGTGGCGATGCGCTCGCGGTTGCAGGGTCCGTTGCCGGCGATCACCGCGTAGAACTCGTCCCAGTCGATGGCGCCGATGTCGTAGTGGCCGCGTTCCTCGTTCCAGCGCAGGTCCGCGTCGGGGATGCGCAGGCCGAGGTATTCCGCCTGCGGCACGGTCTGGTCGACGAAGCGCTGGCGCAGCTCGTCGTTGGACAGGAGCTTGATCTTCCAGCGCGCCGACTGCGCGCTGTGCACGCTGGCGGCGTCGGAGGGGCCGAACATCATCACCGAGGGCCACCACCAGCGGTCGAGCGCGTCCTGCGCCATCGCCTTCTGTTCCGCCGTCCCCTTGCACATGGCCATCATGATGTCGAAGCCCTGGCGCTGGTGGAACGACTCCTCCTTGCAGATGCGCACCATGGCGCGCGCGTACGGCCCGAAGGAGCAGCGGCAGAGCGGGATCTGGTTCATGATCGCCGCGCCGTCGACCAGCCAGCCGATGGCCCCGATATCGGCCCAGGTGAGCGTCGGATAGTTGAAGATCGACGAGTACTTGGACTTGCCGGCGAGCAGGTCCTCGGTCATGCGGTCGCGCGACACGCCGAGCGTCTCGGCGGCCGAGTAGAGATAGAGGCCGTGGCCCGCCTCGTCCTGGATCTTGGCCATCAGGATGGCCTTGCGCTTCAAGCTCGGCGCGCGCGTCACCCAGTTGCCCTCGGGCAGCATGCCGACGATCTCGGAATGCGCGTGCTGCTGGATCTGCCGCACCAGCGTGCGCCGGTAGGCCTCCGGCATGTCGTCGCGCGGCTCGATCCTGACGTCGGCGTCGATACGTTCCTGGAACGCGCGCTCCTCGGGGGGGAGCGACGCGAGCTCCTGGACCCTGGCGAGGCCCGTGTCGACCATCTGGGCATACATCGGCCTTCTCCTCCTCGGCAGCACCGGGCGATTACGATACACTTTTGCGATACCGATGGCAAATTCCGTATCACGTTCGGTGGAAGACCCGGCCCTCGCGCGCTGGATCGCCCACACGCTGGCCGCCGACCCGCCGCGCGCGCGCTCGCTGATCGTCACCCTGTGGGGCGATGCCATCGCACCGCATGCGCGCGAGGTCTGGCTGGCCGCGCTGATCGCGCTGGCAGCGCCCTTCGGCGTCAACGAGCGCGCGGTGCGCACGGCTGTGTTCCGCCTCGCCGCCGAGGGCTGGCTCGCCGCCGAGGCGGCCGGGCGCCAGGCGCGCTACCGGCTGACCCCGCGCGGTGCGCAGGACTTCGCCGACGCGTCGCGGCGCATCTACGACCCGCACGTCGACGACTGGGACGGGCGCTGGCAGCTCCTGCTCGCGCCGCCCGAGGCGCTGCGGCCGCGCGAGCGCGCGGCCCTGCGCGACACGCTGCGCTGGGCGGGCTTCGCGGCGATCGGCCCCGGCGTGCACGCGCGCCCGCTCACCACCTGGGGCGCCGAGCCGGCGATCGACGCCGCCGTCCGCGCGCGGCTCACGATGGTGGAGGCGCGCGACGGCACCGGCGGCAGCGGAGGAGCAGGCGCCAGCGGAGCAGGCGGCGGCTCCGCCGGAAACGGCGGCCCCTCGCTCGCCACGCGCGTGCCCGCCCAGCACGACCTCGCCGCGCTGGCGCGCCGCTACCGCGCCTTCCTCACGCGCTTCGGGCGCGCCGTCGAGCGCTTCCGCGACCCACGGCACCCGCCCTCGGACCGCCAGGCCTTCGTCGCGCGCACGCTCTTGATCCACGCCTTCCGGCGCGTGCTGCTCGCCGACCCGCTGCTGCCCGCCTCGCTGCTGCCGCTCGACTGGCCGGGCGCGGCGGCCTATGCGCTGACGCGCGACGCCTACCGGCGCGTGTCGGCGGCAGCGGAGCGCCACCTCGCCGGCGTGCTGAAGGACGACTACCGGCTCGCGGGGGACGACGTCGCGCGGCGCTTCGGCGGCGCGACGCCCGCCACGCGTTAGTCTTCGGCCGATGCAGCGCATCGACACGCAGGTGCTCGGCCGCGAGTTCCCGCCCCTCACCGGGGTGCGCGCGCTGGCCGCGGGCCTGGTGCTGGCCTACCACTTCTGGCTGGACATCGGCGCGCCGCTCGGCACGCTGGCGGGCTATCCGCTCGACGCGCTGGCGCGCTGCGGCTACCTCGGCGTCGACCTCTTCTTCGTGCTGTCGGCGTTCCTGCTCTCGCAGCCCTTCCTCGCCGCCGCCGCGGGTGCCCTGCCCTGGCCCGGCCTCGGCCGCTACGCGATGCGCCGTGTGCGTCGCATCGTCCCCGCGCTGTGGATCCAGCTCGCGATCCTCGCTGCCGTCGGCACGGCGCTGGGGGCGACGCTGCCTTTCGACTGGCGCGCGGTCGCGGCCACCGCGCTGTTCCTGCAGAACACCCTGCCGCACAACGGGACGATCAACCCGGTGTACTGGTCGCTGCCGGTGGAATGGTGGTTCTACGCGCTCATTCCCCCCATCGCCTGGCTCGCGGGACGCACGCGCCTCGCGGTCGCGCTGGCGCTGCTCATCGGGCTCGGCGTGGGCTTTCGCGTGCTGTGCTGGCACTGGCTGCGCAGCGGCGACATCGGCGCCTATTCCAACATCCTGCTGCTGCGCGCGCGGCTCGACGAGTTCGCGCTGGGCATCGCCGCGGCGTGGCTGCACCTGCGCCTGCCGCTCGCGCACCGCTCGCGCGCCCTCGCCGGCGGCGCCGCCGCGTTGTTCCTGCTCGCCTTCGCGCCCTGGCTCGCCGCGCGCGGGGACGTCTACTCGCGCGGCGATTTCCCGTGGCTGTTCGTCCACTACGACGTCGTGGGACTCGCCTTCGCCGCGCTGGTCTTCGGCGCCGCGGGCTGCGGGCCCGTTGCGCGTGCGCTCCTCGCCAATCGCGTCGCGCTCGGCATCGGCACGGTGAGCTTCAGCCTCTACCTCTGGCACCTGCCGGTGCTGCACGTCGTCGACGCGACGCGGTTGTGGAACCGCGGCTCGCCGCTGCAGAACCTCGCCGTGCTGGGGCTGGTCGCCGGTGTCGCGGCGCTATCCTGGCGTTTTACCGAGCGGCCCTGGCTGCGGCCGCGCGCGCGGCCCGTGGCGGAACGGGCGGAGGACCGTTAGCGGCCTTGCGCCAGCACGCCGCGGCGCGCGAGGCTCTTCGCCAGCGCGGCGCCGCCGAAGGTCCAGCGCGCGATGCGGTCGCAATGGTCGACGCGGTTGACCAGCGCGCCGAGCGTCGGCGTGGACACCCGCACCACGTCGCCGACGTCGTGGGTGAAGCCCTGGCCCTTGGCGTGCCGGTCCTTGCTGGGCGCGAACATGGTGCCGAGGAACAGCATCAGGCCGTCGGGATAGGCGTGGTTGGGGCCGATGGCGTGGCGCACGATCTCCAGCGGGTCGCGGCTGATCTTCGACATCGACGAGACGTCGTCGAGCACGAAGCCGTCCTCGCCGTGGATGGCGAGCGCGATGTCGGCGCGCCGCACGTCGTCGATGCCGTAGTGCGCGTCGAACAGGCGCACGAAGGGGCCGATCGAGCACGAGGCGTTGTTGTCCTTGGCGCGGCCCAGCAGCAGCGCGCTGCGGCCCTCGAGGTCGCGCAGGTTGACGTCGTTGCCGAGCGTGGCGCCGACGGTGCGGCCGGTGGGGTCGACCGCCAGCACGATCTCGGGCTCGGGGTTGTTCCAGGTCGAGCGCTCGAGCACGCCGATGTCGGCGCCCACGCCCACCGAGGCGAGCGGCGCGCACTTGGTGAAAATCTCGGCGTCGGGGCCGATGCCCACCTCGAGGTATTGCGACCACAGGCCGCGCGCGACCAGCACGCGCTTCAACTCCATCGCCTGCTCCGAGCCCGGCACGACGCTGGCGAGGTCGTCGCCGATGGCCGACTCGATGGCCGCGCGCGTCGCCTCGGCGCGCGAGGGATCGCCGCGCGTCGCCTCCTCGATCACCCGCTCGAGGAGGCTTCGCACGAAGGTCACGCCCGAGGCCTTGATCGGCTGCCAGTCGCAGGGTGCCAGGAGCCAGGGCCTGGCGGCATCGTGCCGGCGCGGGTCGCTGTTGGCGAGCGCCGCGTCGAGCGCGGTCACGACGGGCAGCGACCCTGCCCTGGCGGCGTCCTGGATCGCCGGCACCGCATCCTCGCGCGCGAAGAGCTCGCTCACCGTCGGGGCGATCGCGCTCAAGTCGCGCAGCGCGCCGTCGCGCACCAGCACCGGCACGGGGCCTTGCAGCGAGGGCACGAAGGCACGGCCGACGAGCGTCGCGCGCGCGTGGTCGTGCGGGAGGATGGCGGCGGGCGCGAGGTCGAGCGTGGGCATGGCAACTCCGGGATGCGGACGGGTGAGGGGGAAGCGCGACTTTACACAATGGCCCGCCCGCTACAATGCGCCACCGCCCGCGTCACCCCCGCGAAACCGGGGATCTACAGGTGTCATCCCCGCGAAAGCGGGGATCCACAGCGAGGTCCCCGCTTTCGCGGGGATGACGCGGCGGTGGATCCCCGCTCGGGCGGGGATGACAAGGCATGGCCATGGACAACGCCTATCCCCGCCTTTTCACGCCCATCACGCTCGCGCACCTGACGCTGCCGAACCGCATCGTCATGGGCTCGATGCACACGGGCCTCGAGGACCGTCCCTGGCATTTCGGCAAGCTCGCGGCGTTCTACCGCGAGCGCGCCGAGGGTGGCGCCGCGCTGATCGTCACCGGCGGGTTCTCGCCGGACCTGCGCGGCCGCCTCACCCCGCTGGCGGGCACGATGTCGGCCACGGCGCCGCTGTGGCATGCGAAGGTCACCCGCAGCGTGCACGAGGCAGGGGGCCGCGTGCTGATGCAGATCCTGCATGCGGGGCGCTACGGCTACCACCCGCTGGTCGAGTCGGCCAGCGCGCTGCGCTCGCCGATCTCGCCCTACGCCCCGCGCGCGATGAGCGAGGCGCGCATCCGGCGCGTGATCGCCGACTTCGCGCGTGCCGCGCGGCGCGCCAAGCGCGCCGGCTACGACGGCGTCGAGATCATGGGCAGCGAGGGCTACCTGATCAACCAGTTCCTGTCGGCGCGCACCAACCGCCGCGGCGACCGCTGGGGCGGCAGCATCGACGGCCGGATGCAGTTCGCGCTGGCCATCGCGCGCGCCGTGCGCCGCGCCACGGGCGAGGACTTCGTCGTCATGTTCCGCCTGTCGCTGCTCGACCTGGTCGAGGGCGGCAACACCATGGACGAGACCATCGCGGTCGCGCAGGCGCTGCAGGACTGCGGCGTGACGCTGTTCAACACCGGCATCGGCTGGCACGAGGCGCGTATTCCCACCATCGGCGCCATCGTGCCGCGCGGAGCCTTCCGCGCCGCCACCGCGCGCCTCAAGGCCGCGCTCGCGCTGCCGGTGATCGCCACCAACCGCATCAACACCGCCGCGCTGGCCGAGGACATCCTGGCCTCGGGCGACGCCGACATGGTGTCGATGGCGAGGCCCTTCCTCGCCGACGCGGCGCTGGTGGCCAAGGCGCGCGAGGGCCGCGCGGAGGACACCAACACCTGCATCGCCTGCAATCAGGCCTGCCTCGACCGCACGTTCAGCGGCCGTCGCGCGAGCTGCCTGGTCAATCCCCGCGCCTGCCGCGAGACCGAGCTCGTGTACGCGAAGACCTCCGCGCCGCGACGCGTGGCGGTCGTCGGCGCCGGTGTCGCGGGGCTCGCGGCCGCGACCGTCGCCGCCGAGCGTGGCCACGCGGTGACGCTGTTCGAGGCAGCGCCCGACATCGGCGGCCAGTTCAGGCTCGCCATGCAGGTCCCCGGCAAGGAGGACTTCGCCGAGACGCTGCGTTATTTCCGCCGGCGCGTGCAAGCGACCGGCGTCGACCTGCGGGTGGGTCATCGCGTGCAAGCGAGCGAGCTCGAAGGGTTCGACGTGGCGGTGCTCGCCACCGGCGTCGCCCCGCGCATGCCGGACATCCACGGCATCGGGCACCCCAGCGTGGCGAGCTACGCCGACCTGCTGTCCGGGCGACGGGAAGCGGGCGCGCGCGTCGCGGTGATCGGCGCCGGCGGCATCGGCGTCGACGTCTGCGCCTACCTGCTCGAGACACCGCAGGAGACCAGCGCGCAGTGGTGCGCCGAGTGGGGCGTCGACCTCGCCGCGCGCGAGCCCGGCGGGCTCGTGCCGCCGGCGAAGCATCCGCCGCGGCGCGAGGTGACCCTGTTGCAGCGCCGCCCCGACGCGCGGCGCATGGGCGCCGGCCCCGGCAAGACCACCGGATGGGCGCACCGCCTCGCGCTGAAGCGCAACGGCGTCGCCATGATCGCCGGCGTCGAGTACCTGCGCATCGACGACGCGGGCCTGACGATCCGCGTCGACGGCGCCGAGCGCACGCTGGCGGTCGACACCATCGTCGTCTGCGCGGGCCAGGAATCGCAGCGCGCGCTCGCCGATGGGCGCGCCAGCGTCGCGGTGATCGGCGGCGCGCACGAGGCGCGCGAGCTCGACGCCGAGCGCGCGATCCGCGAAGCCTGCGAGCTCGCCGCGCGCCTCTAGGCGCGCGCGCCGGCCGTCGGAGGACGGCCGACGCCTGCATCGGTGGGGCGTCCCTGCCCGCGTCGTCCGACAGCACGATGCGTGTTCCGCCGATCGTCGAGGCAGCAACCCGCTGCGATCATGCACGCACGACGTACTCCCGAGGAGAACCGATGGATGCATCGACCCGTGCTTCGAGCTTTTCCCACCGGCAGGCCCTCGCGCTGCGCAAGGCGCTGGTGGCCGCGGCGATCGCCCTGCCGCTCTCGGCCCCGCTCGCGGTTGCCGCGGACGGCGACGGCCAGCAGAGCTTCGTCGCCACGCAGGACAGCTACACGCTGGTGTGGGGTGTCGGGGTGGTGCACTCGCCCGCTCCCGCCGTCGATCCCGCGGGCGCGAACGCGCGCTACGTGACGCCGCTCGCCACCTACACGGCGCCGCAAGCGGCGATCGTCGAGCAACCCGTGGTGGTGGTCGTGCCCGGCGACACGACGAGCCTGGCGCCGGTCGCGCCACCCGCGCCGGCATCGCCGCCGCCCCCCGCGTACCTCGCCACGCCGGGCTACGTCTATCCGCCCGTGGGCGCGGGCTGGGTCGTGCCGAACGAGGCGCGCAGCCTGCCCGACGTCGACGGCCCCGCGAGCCTGAAGGGCGACTGATCGCAGGCGCAACCTCGAGCGAGGGCGGGACCGATCACGGTCCCGCCCTCGCTTCACGCCACGCGCTTTCGCATCGCCGCCGTCAGCGTCACCGCGGCGGCCGCCATGCCTTCCCAAGGGTCGACCCGCGTTTCGCGCAGGCGGGCCTCGAGGTTGCGAAGGTTGAAATGCGCGCCGCGCACATCACGCGCGGCATCGAGCTCGTTCCAGGCGAGCGGCACCGACACCGGCGCGCCGGCGCGCGCGCGCAAGGCGTAGGGCGCAATCGCCGTCGCACCCTGCGCATTGCGCAAATAGTCGATGAAGATCCGGCCGCTGCGGCGTGCCTTGGTCGCCGTCGCGATGAAGCGCTCGGGCGAGGCCCGCACCATGAGCTCGGCCACGGCACGCGTGAATCCCTTGGCGGCGGTCCAGTCGACGCTGGGCCGGATGGGCGTCACCACGTGAAGGCCCTTGCCACCCGTGGTCTTGAGGAAGGGCACGAGCCCGATTTCCTCCAGCATGCCGCGCAAGGCGCGCACCGCGTCGACGATGTCGGGCCACGCGACGCCCGCATCGGGATCGAAATCGAAGATCAGCCGGTCGGGCCGGTCGAGCTTTGGCACGCGCGATCCCCAGGGATGGATCTCGATCACGCCCCACTGCGCGAGGCCGACCAGCGCCTCGACGCCGTGCGCCTCCGCGTACGTCGCCTTGCCGTCCGACTCGTCGACCTCGACGCGCGACACCGCGGCGTCGAGCGAAGCCGGCGCATGCTTCTGGTAGAAGCACTCGCCCTGCCAGCCGTCGGGGCAACGCACCAGCGACAGCGGGCGGCCGGCGATATGGGGAAGGAGCCGCGGCGCCACCTTGGCGTAATGCAGCGCGACGTCGCGCTTGCTGACGCCGACATCGGGGAAGAGCAGCTTGTCGGGATGGGTGAAGCGCACGCCTTCGATCGTGCCGTCGCTGCCTTGGGTGGGCGATTTCGCGGCCGTGGCGGTGCGCGAGGAGGACTTGGCCGCGGCGCGCTTGCGGCCACGCGACGCCGAGCCCGGGCCTGCGGCGTTGCGCGCGGCCTTGCGCGGCGGCGGCGAGCGATCGCCGGCGCCGGCCCCGGCATCTTCGCCGTGATCCGCGACGTCCGGGGCCGTCGCCGGTCGTTCGCGCACCACCTCCCGCGCCGCCTTGTCCTCGCGCAGGCCGAGGAACGAGGGGTGGCGCAGCGTGCCGGCGTCGGTCCATTCGGTATAGGCGACCTCGCCCACGAGCTCGGGCTTCACCCAGTGCACCCCGCGCGCCTGCGCGCCGCGCGGCGGATCGGCGACCGCGGGTGAGGCGACCTCGAGCTTGCGCAGCCGCCGGGCCATCGCGGCGAGCGTCGCGTCGTCGAAGCCGGTGCCCACGCGGCCCGCGTAGCGCAGCACGCCCTTGGCGTCGTGCACGCCGAGCAGCAGCGCGCCGAAGCCCGTCCGCGACCCGCCCGGGTCGGTGAAGCCGACGATGACCATTTCCTGGCGATGCCCGCATTTCACCTTGATCCAGTCGCGGCCGCGCAGCGAGGCGTAGTGCGAATCGGCGCGCTTGGACACGATGCCCTCGAGCCCCAGCGAGCAGGCCTGCGCGAACACCTTGGCGCCCTCGGCCTCGATCTCCACGCCGTAGCGCAGGTGCGGGGGCGGCGGGTCGAGCAGCGCGCGCAACAGCGCCTTGCGCTGCACGAGCGGCGCGGCGCGCAGGTCGTAGCCGTTGCAATACGGCAGGTCGAAGACGAAATAGGTGATGCGCCCGGCGTCGCCGGTTCCGAGCTCGTTCTGCAGCTTCTGGAAGCTCGTGCGCCCGCGTGCGTCGGCGATGGCGATCTCGCCGTCGATCCAGCCCGCGCGCAGCGGCAGCGAGGCGAGCTCCGCGGCGATCTCGGGCAGCACCGCGGTCCACTCGCGACCGTTGCGCGAGTAGAGGCGCGCGCGCCCGCGCTCGACGCGTGCCAGCATCCGGTAGCCGTCGTACTTCACCTCGTGCAGCCAGCCGTCGCCCACCGGCGTGGACTTGACCAGCGTGGCGAGCATCGGCGACAGCGTCGCGGGTAGCGCGGCGCGCCGCGCGCCGTCCGGCAGCGCGCCGGTACCTGCGCTGGCGGTGGGCGCCGGCGCGCGCGAGGCCTTGCCGTTCGCGCGCTTCGCCGCAGGCGCGACCGCCCCGGCCTCGACGTTGTCCTTGACCGAGCGGTTGCTCTGCCACACGCGCGCCTGGGTGTCCCCGCCGATCTCCCTGATCGAGCGGCCGGTGGAGACGCTGTCCGGCGCCTCGTCGACGATCGACGCGCCCGGGCGCGCGAAGGCGTCGCGCTCCTTGATCAGGAACCACACGTCGCCCGCGCGCTTGCCGCCGTATTTGCCGCCGTACTTGCCGCCGTGGCTGCGCACCAGCATGAAGCCGCCCTTGAGCTTCTCACCGTCGAGGTCGAACTTGAGGTGGCCCGCGGCGTAGTCGCGCGCGGCATCGCCGCGCGGCGTCCAGGTGCCGCGGTCCCAGAGCATCACCGTGCCGCCGCCGTACTGGCCCTTGGGTATCGTGCCTTCGAAGCCCCCGTACTCGACCGGGTGGTCCTCGACGTGCATGGCGAGCCGCCGGTCGGCGGGGTCGAGGCTCGGCCCCTTGGGCACCGCCCACGACAGCAGCACGCCGTCGAGCTCGAGGCGGAAGTCGTAGTGCAGGTGGCTGGCGGCGTGCTTCTGGATCACGAAGGCGAGGCCCGCGGCCTTGCGCTTGCCGACGCGGCCGCGCGGCTCGGGCGTGGCCTTGAAGTCGCGCTTCTGCTGGTAGCGGGCGAGGGACATCGCGGCCTCAGGCGCGCTTGCGCGTCCGCGCGGCACTGGCCGGTGCCGCGTGCTTGCGCGTGCGCGCGGCGGGCTTGCGGGCAGCGGCGCGCGGTGCCGCCGACTCGTCGCCGGTGCCGGCGGCGCGCTTGCCGCCGTGCCCGCCGCGCAGGCTGTTGCGCAGGAGCTCGGCGAGGTCGATCACCTCGGCGCTGCGCCGCGGTGCGCCCTCGGCGGGCTCGGCTGCGGTGAGCTCGTGCGTCTCGCCGCGCTTGATCTTTTCGTGGATGCGCTTCATCAGGTCCTGGTGATAGGTGTCGCGGAAATCGCCGGGCTTCCAGTGGCCCGCCATGTCGTCGATCAGCCGCCGGGCGAGCGCGAGCTCCTTGCCGGCCGCCGCCGACCTGGCGTTGTCGGCGGGGAGGTCGAGGCCGCCGGCATCGCGGAGCTCGTCGGCGTAGCGCAAGGTGTTGAGCACCAGGGCCTTGCCCGCCGGCAGGATGGCCGCGAGGTGCGCGGTGCCGCGCATCGCGAACTGCGCGACGGCGACACGGCCGCTGGCGGCGAGCGCGTCGCGCAGCAGCGCATAGGGCTTCGCGCCACGCGCGCCGGGCGCCAGGTAGTAGGGCGTCTCGAAGAACGGCGGCGGGATCTCGCCCGCGGGCACGAACGCGACGATGTCGATGGTCTCCGAGGCCTTGACGTTGGCACGGCGGAAGTCCTCGTCGCTCATCACCACGTACTGGCCCTTCTCGTACTCGTAGCCCTTGACGACGTCCTTCCACTCGACCTCGCGGCCGCTCTTCTTGCTGTAACGCTTGTAGCCGACCGGCGAGAAGTCGCGCTTGTCGAGCATCGAGAAGCTGAAGGCCTTGCGGTCCTCGGCGGCATACATCTCGACGGGGATATTCACCAGGCCGAAGCTCAAGGCCCCGCTCCACAAAGCCCTTGCCATGGGTCAATGCTCCTCGAGGGAAAGGGGCCAGCCGGCCGCGACGCGGCACTCGACGCAGGCCACGTGGCGCGCGGCCACGACCACCAGCACCCCGCAGTCCTCGCAGGGCGCCAGCACGCCCTCCACGACCACGGGCACGAGCGTCGCGGCCAGCCGGCAGCCCTCCGCGCGGCAACCGGGGTCCATGCATTCGTGGCAGTCGACGGGGCAGATGTGCATCGGGATGGCTTCCTGGCGACGGTCGCGGGCGCGCGGCTCCCAAGCCTACCGCGCCGCGGCCCTGCAAGGTTGCCAGCGCCGCTGCCATGGCGCTGTCGGCGCAAACCCGACATCGGCTCGCTGCCAACACGGATTTGTGCGACGATGCCAGCGCTTTCGAAAACCCGCCAACGACCATGCCCGGCCTAGTCCTGAACGCGATCGTGCTGCTGCTCATGGTGTCCCTGGTGGGTTGCGCCACCGGATCCGCGCCCCCGCCGGCCGCCGCACCCGGGGCCGACGCGGCCGCGAAGCCTCCCTCGACCTGCGAGCCCGAGCCGTTCTGCTACCGCGACTGCATGCGCGGTTACGCCGAAGGCTACTGCCGCTTCAAGTGCGGGTGCCGATAGCCGGCCTCACCGGCCGCCATGCGCTGGTCGCCGGAGGCACCGGCGCACTGGGGCGAGCCATCGCCGACGCGCTCGCCGAAGCCGGTGCCGAGGTCGCGGTCACCGGCCGCAGCCTGCCGGAACCTGCGGCGCAGGACCCCGGCCGCTTCACGCACTACGTCCTCGACGCGACCGATCCCGCCGCGGCCGCGGCACTCGCGGCGCAGCGCGCAGCCGAGCAGCGCCCCTTCGACATCGTCGTCAACGCCATCGGCGGCTACCGCGGCGGCGCGCCGCTGTGGACCGACGAGGCCGACGTGCTGGCGCCCATGCTCGCGCAGAACCTCACGGCAGGCTACGTGCTGGCGCGCGCCTTCATCCCCGCCATGCGCCTGCGCGGGCACGGCGCCTTCGTCAACATCGCGGCACGGGCGGGCCTCGTGCCGCCGGCGGGTGCCGGCGCCTACGCCGCCTCCAAGGCCGCCGCGATCGCGCTGATGGAATCGCTGGCCGCCGACCTGGCCGGAAGCGGCGTGCGCGTCAACTCGGTGCTGCCCTCGATCATCGACACGCCGGCCAACCGGGCGGCCATGCCGGGTGCCGACCCCGCTCGCTGGCCCAGGCCCGAGGCGATCGCGCGGGTGGTGGCCTTCCTCGCCAGCGACGCCGCCGACGTGATCCACGGCGCCGCCGTGCCGGTGTACGGGCACGCCTGAGTGCCCGCAGGGCGACGCTCGCCATGCACGCGTCGAAGCAGCCTGCCACGGCCAACACCTCCACGTCGCCCGAGCCCGGCGCGGCCGCGCCGGGGCACCTCGCCGATGGAACGCAAAGCATCCGCCGTGCCGTGTGCCTGCTGCGCGCGTTGTCGACCCATGGCGCCGCGGGGTGGCGGTTGACCGACCTCGCCGAGGACACGGGTCTCGACCATGCGACCGCCCACCGCATCCTCGGCTGCCTCGTGCAGGAGCGCCTGGTCACGCGCGTGCGCGGCACGTTGCGCTATTCGCTCGGCAGCGTGGCCTACGAGCTCGGGCTCGCGGCGGCGCCGTACTTCGCCGTCGACGAGCTCGCGGGCGCGGGGCTCGCCAAGCTGGCGAGCAGCACGCGCACCATCGTTTTCGTCAACTTCCGCAGCGGCAACGACTCGGTCTGCGTGGCGCGCCACGAGGGGCGCCATGCCCTCAAGGCCTACACCGTCGAGGTCGGCACGCGCCGGCCGCTTTGCCTTTCGGCCGGTGGCGCGGCGATCGTCGTCGCATTGCCGCGGCGCGAGCAGGCCGCCGTGGTCGCGGCCAACATCGATGCCATCGGCCGCCGCGCCCCGGCGCGAGCGTTGGCGGTGCGGCGCATGCTTCGCCAGTCGGCCGAGCTCGGCTATGGCCTCAACCTCGAGGACATCGTGCCGGGGATCGCCGCGATCGGCGTGCCGATCCACGCGGAGGGCGTGCCGGTGGCATCGCTCAGCCTCGCCACCACGCGCGCCGCGCTCGACGGGGCGAAGCGGCTCCCCCTGCTCGACAAGCTGCGCCGCGAGGCCTCGCGGGTGGAGGCGTTGATCACGCGCCTGCGCCTGTGAGCGCGCCTGCGGCCCCGCCGGGGCCGCCCCGGTCAGCCCTTCACCGCGCCGGCCGTGAGCCCGCGCACCAGCAGGCGCTGCGCGAGCGCCACCAGCACCACCACCGGGAGGAGCTGCACGGTCACGCCCGCGAACAGCACGCCCCACTCCGTCCCGTCGATCGCCCCCATCACCTCGCTGATCACCAGCGGCGCGGTCTTGGCATGCTGCGTCGTGAAGATCAGGGCGAACAGGAACTCGTTCCACGAGTAGATGAACACGAATATCGCGCCGGCCGTCATCCCCTGCAGCGTGAGCGGCAGGATGACCTTCAGCAAGGTCTGCATCTCGGAGGCGCCGTCGATGTGCGCGGCCTCGTCGAGCTCGCGCGGAACCTCGTCGATGAAGGTCTTCATGATCATGGTGCAAAGCGACACCCAGAACGTCGCGTAAAGGACGATCAGCACGACGTGCGTGTCGCTGAGGCCCAGGAAGTCGACCAGCGGGAACAGCGGCAGCGTGATGACGATCGGCGGCAGCACGCGGATCGCGATCATGTAGACGGCGCTGCGCGTGAGCAGCTTGCTCGTGTAGCGCGAGTACGCGTAGCCGGCGAGGAAGCTGACCAGCGAGGCGAGCAGCGTGGCGCCGACCGCGACGACCAGGCTGCTGCGCAGCCCGCTGAAGAACGCGTCCCACTGGTTCCACAGCGTCACGTAATGGTCGAGCGTCGGCCGGAACAGCAGCACCGGCGGGTAGGTGAAGATGTCCTGCTGGCGCTTGAGCGACGACAGCACGATGAAGGCGATCGGGAACCCCGACCACGCCACCATCAGCGCGAGCGCCAGGCCGCGGCCGATGCGTCCAGGCAGGCGATCAAACATGGCCGCGCCCCATGCGCCGCTGCATCTGGTAGAGGTAGAGCGACGCGATGCCGAGCGACCCCACCACCATGATCCAGCCGGTCGCCGACGCGACGCCGAAGTCGCCATAGCGGAATCCCGACTGGTACAGGTACACCGCCAGCACCTCCGACAGCCGCGCGGGGCCGCCGCGCGTCAGCAGCCAGACCTCGGAGAACAGCCGGAACGCGAACACGAGGCGGAAGATCATGGAGATCAGGATCGTCGGCATCAGCAGCGGGAGCGTCACGCGCCAGAACGCCTGCCACGGCGTGGCGCCGTCGATCTTCGCGGCCTCGTAGACGTCCCTCGGGATGGCCGACATGCCCGCGTAGAGCAGCAGGAAGGTGAAGGGCAGGTGCAGCCATATGCTGATCACCGACACCAGCGACAGCCCCTGCACCGGGGACACGCTCCAGTTGAAACGCCCGAGGCCGATGGCCTCGAGCGTCCGGCTGATCGCGCCGATGTTGGGGTCCATCAGGATCTTCCAGGTCAGCACGCCGACGACCTCGGAGATCGCGTAAGGCATCAGCACGATGGCGAACATCACGCGCGGGAAGGGCACGCCGCGCACGAAAAGCAGCGCGAGCAGGACGCCCAGCACGATCTCGCCGTAGACCACCGCGTTGACGACGGCGAAGGTGTTGATCGCCGCGCGCCAGAAATACGGGTCGGAAAGGACCTTGGCGTAGTTGGCGAGGCCGACGAACTCGAGCCCGGTGCCATAGCTCGAGGCGTTGAGGCTCAGCCACAGCACGTAGGCCGACGGCAGCCCGATCACCAGGAGCAGCATGGCGTGCGCCGGCGCGAGCAGCGCGTAGGCAGCGAAGCCGGGACGCTTCATCGACGCAGGGTCGCGCTTCGCGGGGACGAGGTCGGTGCCACGGGCATTGCAGGCGTGAATGTAGACGGAATCGCGGCGGTCGCGCAGGAGTCGCGCGGGGCGCGCACCGCGGCCCATCCCCTATTATTTCACGATGCGAACATTTTGGCGCCGCCGGCGGCGGGCGGGCGCCGCCGGGCGCCAATAATGGCCGCACTGGACGAAGGGAGCGCGCGCGGCAATGGATGTCGATCTGGCGGGGGGAACTCGGGTCATCGAGCGGGACGTCGTCGTGCTCGGCGCAGGCGCCTCGGGGATCGCCGCCGCGATCGCGGCGGCGCGCTCGGGCGCACGCACGCTGCTGATCGACGCCGGCGCGATCCCCGGCGGCGAGCTCATCAGCGGCATGGCGCTGGACGGTGCGCTCAATGCGCGCGGCGAGTGGATCCTCGGCGGCATCGGCCGCGACGTCCTCGCCGAATGCGACCGCCTGGGCGGGTACATCGGGCCGCTGAACGACTGGCGCCTGATCTGGTACGTCTGCATCGACCCCGAGGTGATGAAGCTCGCGATCGCCAACTGCCTCGCGAGCGCGGGCGTCGAGCTCCTGCTGCACACCTATGCCCTGCGCATCGGCGCGGACGATGGCCGCGTCCACGCCCTGCA
Source organism: Casimicrobiaceae bacterium (assembly GCA_044226535.1). Lineage (GTDB taxonomy): Bacteria > Pseudomonadota > Gammaproteobacteria > Burkholderiales > Casimicrobiaceae > VBCG01. The sequence goes on from JBGAGT010000008.1 coordinate 122,044, forward strand.
CGTGGTGAACAAGGAAGGCCGCACCGAGATCCGCGCACCGATGTTCCTCGACTGCTCCGGGGACGCCGACATCGTGCGCGCCGCCGGCGGGCGCGTCGAGCACGGCGGGCCCGACGGCCAGCTGCAGCCCGTGTCGCTGATGTTCCGCATGGCCGGCGTGGAGACGATGCCGCTGCTCGGCTTCCAGCGCGACCATCCCGAGCACTTCGCGCTGGGCGAGAGCGACGCGATCCGCCAGGGACGCACCGATCGCGAGCTCGCGCAATGCGCGATCGACCAGGGGCATCCGACGGTGTTCCTCAAAGGCAACGGCCCGCTGCTGGCCGAAGCCATCGCGCGGGGCGAGCTCTATCCCACCGCGCTGATCATGATCCAGCCGACGTCGGCGCAGCGCGGCGAGGTCTGCCTCAACACCACGCGCGTCGGAGGAATCGACGGCATGCGCACGCGCGACCTCAGCGCGACGCTGGCCACGCTCGCCGGCCAGGTGACGCAATGCGGCGATTTCATGCGCCGCCACGTGCCCGGCTTCGCGCGCGCCGCGCTGAGCGGCGTGTCGACGCGGCTCGGGATCCGCGAGACGCGGCGCATCGAGGGTGCCGTCCGCCTGTCGGGCCAGGACGTGCTCGACGCGCGCAAGCGCGACGACGGCATCGCCAAGGGCTCGCACCACGTCGACATCCACCAGTCCGGGACGGGCCAGGTGCGCATCCCCGTGCGCGACGGAGGCTCGTACGACATCCCCTGGGGCTGCCTGCTGCCCACCGGCGTCGCCAACGTCGCCGCCGCCGGCCGCATCCTTTCGGCGGACCGCGAGGCGCACGGCTCGGCGCGGGTGATGGGACCCTGCCTTGCGATGGGCGAGGCGATCGGCACCGCTGCGGCGATGCTGCTCGAGCGCGACGGTCCCGCCGACTTCCACGCCGTCGACGTGCAGGCACTGAGGGCGAGGCTCGCCGCGAACGGCGCGATCCTCGACGGAACCCATTGAACACAATCGAGGCGCGCACGAGCGCCCATCATCGAAGGAGGAACCCATGAAGAAATCCACCATCGCGGGCGTTTGCGCGGCCGTGCTGTGCCTCGCAGCGCCGCTGCACGCCGAGGACGTCACGTTCACGGTGCTCTCGCACAAGGTTCACGAAACCGTGTCGCGCGGCCTCACCCCGGGCACCACCGGGGGCGACGTCGCCGGCGAATGGGCGGCCCGCAAGGGCGTCAAGCTCAACTGGATCACCGCGAACATCGAGCCGATGCACGACCGGCTTTTCCGCGAGCTCTCGCTTCGCGAGACCTCGATCGACGTCGCGTTCGTGATCAACAAGTTCCTGGTCCCGAAGGTCGCGACGCTGCTCGAGCCGCTGGGGCCGTGGGAGGCCCGCGCGCCGATCGAGGACTTCACCGGCATCCCCGCGAACCTCGTCGCCGGCGACACCTGGAATGGCTCGCTGGTCGCGATCCCGTTCCGGCACGCCACCACGGGCCTGCACTGGAACTCGGCGCTGTTCAAGGAGCGCGGCCTCGACCATCCCCCGCGCACCGCCGACGAGGTCGTCGAGTACGCGCGCAAGCTCACTTACACGCGGGCCGACGGCACGCGCGTCAACGGGCTCACCGCCAATTCCGGCGACGAGCACCTCGCGGTGCTGTCGATCCTCAACATGTTCGGCGCCGAGCTCATCGACAAGGACCTGAACGTGAAGGCCAACTCGCCCGAGATGGTCAAGGGCCTCACGACGCTCGCCCAGCTCTACAAGGAAGGCGTTCTGCCGACCAACTACGCGTCGACCAGCATCGACGACGTGATCACGTCGATGCAGAATGGCCGCACCGCGATGGCCGTCGACCCGTTCGCGCGCTACACGGTGTACAACAACCCGAAGTCGTCCAAGTATCCGGGCGCGATCCAGGTCATCGCGATCCCCGTCGACCCGAAGACCGGGCGCGCGTTCACCGCGATGACCGAGATCTGGTCGATGGTCATCCCGAAGAACTCGAAGCACAAGGAGCTGGCATGGGATTTCATCCGCACGCTGTCGGCGCCGAAGAACACGCTGCTGATCGCGCTCAACGGCAACGGGCCCGTGCGCCCCTCGGTGTACGGCGACGAGCAGCTCAAGCAGCGCCTTCCGTATACGCAGGAAGAGGCGAAGGCCATCGCCGCCGCGCTGATCGTGCCCTCCTCGTTCGACGCGTCGCTGCAGGCACTGGCGATCTTCCGCGAGGAATCGCAGGCGGCCGTCATCGGGATCAAGTCACCCCAGGAGGCGGCGAATTCGATGCAGCGCCGCATCGAGCCGCTGGTCAAGGCGCGCTGATGGCTGCACCGCGCGCCACGGTGCTGCGTCCGCGTGGTACCGGCGGAGGCGGCCCGGCCGGCGCGCGGCGATGAAGCGAGCGGCCTACGACTACGTCGTCGTCGGCGCGGGTTCCGCGGGCTGCGTCGTCGCCAGCCGCCTGAGCGAGGACCCCGGGATCCGCGTGCTGCTGGTCGAGGCGGGGCCGGCCGACCGCAACCCGTGGATCCACGTGCCCGGCGGCCTTTTCAAGCTCATCCACAACCCCGGGGTCGACTGGTGCTACCAGACCGAACCCGAGCCCGGCCTCGATGGCCGGCGCATGCGCTGGCCCCGCGGCAGGGTATTGGGCGGATCGAGCTCGATCAACGGCATGGTCTACATCCGCGGCCAGCGCGAGGACTTCGACCACTGGGCCTCGCTCGGCAATGCGGGCTGGGCGTACGACGACGTGCTGCCGTACTTCCGTCGCAGCGAGGACCAGCAGCGCGGCGCGGATGACTACCACGGTGTCGCGGGCCCCCTCGCCGTGTCCGATCCACGTTTCCGCCTGCCGATCGTCGACGCGTTCGTGCGCGCCGCGGTCGAGGCCGGGTATCCCCGGCAGGACGATTTCAACGGCGAACGGCAGGAAGGGGCCGGCCACTTCCAGCTCAACGTACGCGACGGCCGCCGGTGCAGCGCGGCGCGCGCATTCCTCTCGCCCGCGCGCGGGCGCCCCAATCTCGACGTCGCCACCACGGCACTGGTACACCGCATCAGCTTCGACCGGCGCAGGGCCACCGGGATCGAATACCTGAAGGGCGACGTGCTCCACCGCGCCAGCGCGCTGCGCGAGGTCGTCGTCTGCGCCGGCGCGATCAATACCCCGCAACTGCTGATGCTCTCGGGTGTCGGCGACGGCGACGCGTTGCGCGGGCTCGGCATCGACGTCGTGCAGCACCTGCCCGGCGTCGGCAGGAACCTGCAGGACCACCTCCAGGCGAAGGCCATCTTCCGCGTGCGCACCCCGATGACGCTCAACGACGAGGCCCGCAGCTTCGCCGGCCGCATGCGCATCGGCGCGGACTACGTGTTCCGCCGCCGCGGGCCGCTGAGCTTCGGCGCGAGCCTCGCCGGGGCGTTCGTGCGATCCGACCCGTCGCTCGGGCGTCCCGACATCCAGTTCCACTTCCAGCCCTTGAGCCTCGACGGGTTCGATCGCCCGCTGCATCCCTTCTCGGCATTCACCCTGTCGGGCTGCCAGCTGCGGCCCACGAGCCGCGGTAGCCTCGCGCTGCGTTCGAGTGACCCGCGCGCAACGCCGGTCATCCGTGCCAACTATCTCGCCGACCCCGGCGATGCGCGCGCGCTGGTGGCCGGGCTGCGGATCGCACGGGATATCGCGTCCGCGCCGGCGCTCGCGCGCCACGTCGTCGACGAATGGCAGCCGGGGCCGGAGCTCCGCTCCGACGATGACCTCCTGCGCTACGTGCGCTCGGTCGCCGCGACGGTATTCCATCCGAGCGGCACCTGCCGCATGGGCCTCGGCCCCGACGCCGTGGTCGACCCTGCGCTGCGCGTGCACGGCATCGAGGGCTTGCGGGTGGCCGACGCGTCGATCATGCCGACATTGGTGTCGGGCAACACCAATGCGGCTACCATCATGATCGGCGAGCGGGCAGCGGAGCTGTTGAAAGGCCCGCCCGCCGCGGGCGTGCCGCGCGTGCGGTCCCGGGCCGGGCACGCGCTGGCCGACGAGGCACCCGCGGGCGCGTGACCACAACCGCGGGCGACACCCGCGGGCGCGTGACGCCCGGCCGGGGCACTGGACGATCGATTGCGAAGGGTGGAATCCATGGCTGAGCCGAGTTATTGCGCGCTTGCGCTTTTCATCGACGGGCGCACCGTCGAGGGTGGCGGCCGCGTCGAGCAGCCGGTGCGCAATCCCGCCACCGGCCAGGTGATCGGCGCGCTGCCGCACGCCCGGCCCGCCGACCTCGACGAGGCGCTCGCCGCGGCGGAGCGCGCGTTCGCGCGCTGGAAGCGCACGTCGCCCCTCGAGCGCTCGCGCATCCTGCGCCGCGTCGCCGAGCTGGCGCGCGAGCGCGCCGATGCGATCGCGCGCAACATCACCCTCGACCAGGGCAAGCCCTTCGCCGAGGCGCGCGCCGAGGTCGTCAACTGCGCGGACCACGCCGACTGGCACGCCGAGGAATGCCGGCGCATCTACGGGCGCGTCGTCCCGGCGCGCGCCGAAGGCGTGCGACAGACCGTGTGGCGCGAGCCGGTGGGTGTCGTCGCGGCGTTCACGCCCTGGAACTTCCCCTTCAACCAGGCGATCCGCAAGATCTGCGCGGCGCTGGGCGCCGGCTGCACGGTCGTCATCAAGGGGCCCGAGGACGCGCCGAGCGCGGTGTGCGCCATCGCATCCCTTTTCGCCGACGCCGGCCTTCCACCGGGTTGCCTCAACGTCGTCTGGGGCGTCCCGCAGGAGGTCTCGCAGCACCTCGTCGCATCGCCGATCGTGCGCAAGATCTCGTTCACCGGCTCGGTGCCGGTCGGCCGCGAGCTCGCCGCGCTCGCGGGGCGCCACCTCAAGCGCTCGACGATGGAGCTCGGCGGCCATTCGCCGGTGATCGTGTTCGACGACGCCGACGTCGACCGCGCCGCCGACCTGTGCGTGGCGTTCAAGTACCGCAACGCAGGGCAGGTCTGCGTCGCGCCCAACCGCTTCTTCGTGCAGCAGGGCGCCTACGCGCGCTTTCTCGAGCGCTTCCTCGCCAAGGCGCGCGCGATCAAGGTCGGTGACGGCCTCGACACCACGACCACCATGGGACCGCTGGCCCACGAGCGGCGCCTCGCCGCGGTGGAGTCGATGGTCGCCGATGCGCGCGCGGCCGGCGCGAGCGTCGACCTCGGCGGCGAGCGTTTGCCGGGCCCGGGCTTCTTCTACGCGCCGACGGTGCTGACCGGCGTCAGCGACGAGGCGGCGGTGATGAACGTCGAGCCGTTCGGCCCGATCGCGCCGATCAGCGTGTTCGAGACCTTCGACGAGGTCGTCGCACGCGCCAATCGGCTCCCCTACGGGCTTGCCGCGTACGCGTTCACGCGCTCGGCGCACCTCTCGCAGGCGGTGGCGGCGGCCCTCGAGGCCGGCAACGTCGGCATCAACCACTGGGGAATCGCCCTCTCCGAACTGCCGTTCGGGGGGGTCAAGGACAGCGGCTGGGGCAGCGAGGGCGGCCAGGAGACGTTCGACGCCTACCTCACCACCAAGCTCGTCAGCGAACTCCACTGACGCTGCCGTCCCGGCCCGCGTCCGCGTTCGCGCACGGGCCGCCCGCGCGGACGCGGAGCCGCGCGCCGGGGCCCGTCGCGCGTTCCTCGCGTAGACTCGGACCCTGAGCGGGTGCGGCCCGCCCGCCGCCACCCGCGGCCGGGGCCGCGCCCGCCTTGCAAGGACCAGACCGGAACCCATGCGTCGATGACGCTTGCGATCGCATTGCTGTTGCCCTTCGCCGGAAGCGCGATCGCCGCGGCCTTGCCCACCCATGCGCGCAACACCGCCGCGGTGCTCGCGGGCGTCGTCGCGCTCGGCTCGCTCGCGCTCTGCGCGACGCTGTTCCCCGAGGTGCGCGACGGCGGCGTCGTGCGCGAGGCCTGGGCCTGGATGCCGGCCGCCGGCGTGGACTTCGTGTTGCGCGCCGACGGCTTCGCGTGGATGTTCGCGCTGCTGGTCACCGGCATCGGCGCCCTGGTCGCGCTGTACGCGCGCTATTACATGTCGGCGGCCGACCCGGTGCCGCGCTTCTACTCGTACCTGCTCGCCTTCATGGGCGCGATGCTCGGCGTGGTGCTCTCGGGCAACCTGGTGCAGCTCGCGTTCTTCTGGGAATTGACGAGCCTCGCGTCGTTCCTGCTGATCGGCTACTGGCACAACGAGCGCAACGCGCGGCGCGGCGCGCGCATGTCGCTGGTGGTCACCGGCACCGGCGGCCTCGCGCTGCTCGCCGGCGTGCTGCTGCTCGGCCACATCGCCGGCAGCTACGACCTCGACCACGTGCTCGCCGCCGGCGACGTGGTGCGCGCGAGCCCGCGCTACGGGCTGGTGCTGGCGCTGGTGCTGCTCGGCGCCTTCACCAAGAGCGCGCAGTTCCCCTTCCACTTCTGGTTGCCGCATGCCATGGCCGCGCCCACGCCGGTCTCGGCCTACCTGCACTCGGCGACCATGGTCAAGGCCGGCGTGTTCCTGCTCGCGCGGCTGTGGCCCGTGCTGGCGGGCACCGAGACCTGGTTCTGGTGGGTGGGCGGCGCCGGCGTGGTCACGCTGGTGATGGGGGCCTTCGCCGCGATGTTCCAGCGCGACCTGAAGGGCCTCCTGGCCTACTCGACCATCAGCCACCTCGGCCTGATCGTGCTGCTGCTCGGGCTCAATAGCCCGCTCGCCGCGGTGGCCGCGGTGTTCCACATGATGAACCACGCGACCTTCAAGGCCTCGCTGTTCATGGCCGCCGGCGTCATCGACCACGAGACCGGCACGCGCAACATCGACCGGCTCTCCGGCTTGATCCGCGCCATGCCCGTCACCGGCACGCTCGCCATCGTCGCCAGCGCGGCGATGGCCGGCGTGCCGCTGCTCAACGGCTTCCTGTCCAAGGAAATGTTCTTCGCCGAGACCGTGTACGTCTCGTCGCGGCCCTGGGTGGAGCGCGGGCTGCCGCTGGTGGCCACGCTGGCCGGCGTGTTCGCGGTCGTCTATGCGCTGCGCTTCTCGGTCGACGTCCTGTTCGGCGAGTTGCCCGCCGACCTCCCGCGCAAGCCGCACGAGCCGCCGCGGGTGATGCGCATCCCCATCGAGGTGCTGGTGCTCGCCTGCCTGGTCGTGGGCATCTTCCCGGCGTGGTCGGTGGGCACGCTGCTCGACGTCGCCTCGCGGCCGGTGGTGGGCGGCGTGCTGCCGTACTACGACCTCGCGATCTGGCACGGCTTCAACGCGCCCTTCGTGATGAGCCTCGTGGCGCTCGGCGCGGGCACGCTGCTCTACCTCCTGCTGCGCCGCGCCTTCGTGCGCGGCGCGTTGCGGCAGGCTCCGGTGGTCGACCGCTTCGATGGCCGGCGCGGCTTCGAATGGTCGATGGTCGCCGCCAACCGCGCCGCCAGGCGCCTGCTGCGCGTCCTCGACATGCCGCGGCTGCAGCCGCAGCTGCTGGCGATGATCGTGCTGGCGCTCGGCGCCGCCACCGCGGCGCTGTGGACCACCGGCCTCGGCTCGGGCGAGCGCACGCGGCTCCCCGCCACGCCCGAGTTCGCGCTGCTGTGGGGCATCGGCGTGGTCGCCGCGCTGGGCGCCGCGCGGCAGGCCAAGTTCCACCGGCTGGAGGCGCTGGTCCTGCTGTCGGTCACGGGGCTGGTGAACTGCCTCACCTTCGTGTGGTTCTCGGCGCCCGACCTCGCGCTGACCCAGCTCACGGTGGAGGTGGTCACCACCGCGCTGTTCCTGCTCGGCCTGCGCTGGCTGCCCAAGCGCGTCGAGGACGACGAGCCGCGCGCGAACCTGCGCGCGCGCCTGCGGCGCGGACGCGACCTCGTGGTGTCGGTGCTCGCCGGCGGCGGCGTCGCCGCGCTGTCGTACGCCCTGCTCACCCGCCCGGCCCCGCACAGCATCGCGCCCTACTACCTCGAGAACGCGCTCCCCGGCGGCGGCGGCCACAACGTCATCAACGTGATCCTGGTCGACTTCCGTGCCTTCGACACCTTCGGCGAGATCACCGTCCTGTCGATCGCCGCGCTGACGGTCTATGCGCTGCTGCGCCGCTTCCGCCCGCCCATCGAGGTGAGCAGCGTCCCGCGCCAGCAGCAAGTCGAGAACCTGCGCCGCGGCAGCGACCTCCTCGCCGACGCCGACAACCGCGGCGGCGACACCTACCTCGTCGTGCCCGCGGTGCTGGTGAGGTTGCTGCTGCCGATCGCCATCGTCGTCGCGGTCTTCCTCTTCGTGCGCGGCCACAACGAGCCGGGGGGTGGCTTCGTCGCGGGGCTGGTGGTGGCCATCGCGCTGTTCGCGCAGTACCTCGTCGCGGGCGCCGAATGGGTGGAGGACCGCATCGCGCTGCGCCCGACGCGCTGGATCGCCTTCGGGCTCCTGTGCGCGGCCGCGACCGGCCTCGGCTCGCTGATGGTGGGCTACCCCTTCCTCACCACGCATGCCTTCCACGTCGCGCTGCCGCTGCTGGGCGAGCTGCACGTGCCGAGCGCGGCGGCGTTCGACCTCGGCGTGTTCGCGGTGGTGGTGGGGTCGACGCTGCTGATCCTGGTGGCGCTCGCGCACCAGTCGATCCGCGCGCGCCGGCAGATGGAGGACGAGTTGCGCGACGCAGCCGCAAACGCGCCGGGGGGCGGACACTGATGGAGCTCATCGTCGCCCTGGCGATCGGCGCGCTCACCGCCTCGGGGGTGTGGCTGCTGCTGCGGCCGCGGACCTTCCAGGTGATCATGGGGCTGTCGCTGATCGCCTATGCCGTCAACCTGTTCATCTTCAGCATCGGCAGCCTGTCCATCGGCGACGAGCCGATCGTCAAGCCGGGGCTTCCCACCGACCTCGCGCACTACACCGATCCCATTCCCCAGGCGCTGGTGCTGACGGCCATCGTCATCAGCTTCGCCATGACGGCGCTGTTCCTGGTGGTGCTGATGGCCTCGCGCGGCCTGACGGGGAGCGACCACGTCGACGGCGAGGAAGACCCCGACGACGCCCCGGAGGAGCCGCGGTGAGCGCGCGGGGCCGCCCCGGGCACGGACGGTTCGCGCGGCGCGCAGCGCGGAGGGCCCTCCGGTGAGCGCCTGGATCGAGGCCGCGATGCCGCACCTCGTGGTGATCCCCATCGTGCTGCCCTTGTGCGTGGCCGCGCTGCTCCTGCTCGTGCCGGAAACGCGGCGCAGCCTCAAGGGGGTGGCGAGCGTCGCCGCCTGCCTCGCCAACCTCGGCGTCGCGCTCGCGCTGCTGCAGTGGTCGACCTCGCACGTGGGCACCGCGACGGTCGCCGTGTACCTGCCCTCGAACTGGCCGGCGCCCTTCGGCATCGCCCTCGCCGCCGACCGGCTGGCGGCGCTGATGCTGGCGCTCACCGCCGTGGTCGCGGTCGCGGCCTCGACCTTCGCCACCGGGCGCTGGCAGCATGTCGGGGTCCACTTCCACTCGCTGCTGCAGCTCCAGCTGATGGGGGTCAACGGCGCCTTCCTCACCGCCGATCTCTTCAACCTGTTCGTGTTCTTCGAGGTGATGCTCGCCGCCTCCTACGGCCTGCTGCTGCACGGCTCGGGGCGCGCGCGCGTCGGGGCGGGCCTCAAGTACATCGCCATCAACCTGCTGGCCTCGTCGCTGTTCCTGATCGGCGTCGCGGTGATCTACGGCATCGCCGGCACGCTGAGCTACCCCGACATCGCGCGCCGCCTCGCCGACGTGGCCGCGGCCGACCGCGGGCTGCTGCACGCCGGCGCGGCGATCCTCGGCATTGCGCTGCTCGCCAAGGCGGCGATGTGGCCGGTGAACTTCTGGCTGGTGCCCGCCTACGGGTCGGCGGGCGCGCCCGTCGCCGCGATGTTCGTGATCCTCACCAAGGTCGGCGTGTACGCCGTGCTGCGCCTGTGGTCGCTGTTCGCAGCGGGCGAATCCTCGCCGGCGTGGTTCGGCGCCGACGCCCTGATCGTCGGCGGGCTCGCCACGCTGGCCTTCGGCGCCATCGGGCTGCTCTCCGCGCGCACGCTGCGACGCGCCGCGTCGTTCGGCATCGTGTTGTCCTCGGGCACGCTGATCGCGGCCATCGGCATCGGCGGCGAGGCGCTGGTCGGTGCCGCGCTGTACTACCTCGTCGGCTCGACGCTGGCCGCGGCAATGCTGTTCCTGATCGCCGAGCTCGTCGACCGCGCGCGCGAGTCCGAGGTGACCGAGGCCTACGACGTGGAGGCCGACCATTTGCCCTTCTACCTCGCCGCCCAGCCGGGCGGGCGCCTGCATCCGGGCGAGGGCGTGGTGCCGATCGGCGAGGCGATCCCGGCGGCGCTCGCCTTCCTCGGCACGGCCTTCATCGCCGCGGCGCTGCTGGTGGCGGGACTGCCGCCGCTGTCGGGCTTCCTCGCCAAGTTCGCGATGCTCTCCGCGCTGCTCGAGGGCGGCCGCGGGCCGCTCGTCTCGTCGCTGCAGCTCTCGCCCTCGCGCACCGCGCTGTTCGTGCTGACCATCGCCGCGGGCTTGGCCGCGATGATCGCGTTCTCGCGCGCGGGCATCCGCTATTTCTGGGCGCCGCAGGGGCGCGCCGCACCCCGGCTGCGCGTGGTCGAATGCCTGCCGATCGCGGCGTTGATGCTCGCCTGCGCGGCGCTGGTCGTGGGTGCCGGGGCCGTCCTGGACTTCACCCGCCAGGCCGCGGCCGGCGCCACCGGGCCGGGCCTTTACAGCCAGAGCGTGCTGGAGACGCCCGCCCGTCCGAGGAGGCAGCCATGAGCGCCACAGGCCATCCCGAGCGCGAACGGGGTGCTACGCGGCGGGCAGTCACATGAGCCGCCGCCGCACGCGCACGCCACGTCGGCTGCTGCCCGCACCCCTCCTGTCGGCGGCACTGTTCGTGCTGTGGATGCTGCTGGTCCCGGCCTTGGACGCCGCCAACCTCGCGCTGGCGGCGCTGCTGGCGTTCGGCGTGCCGGTGCTGTGCGCGCCGCTGCGCCCGCTGCCCCTGCGCATGAAGCGCCCGCTGACCGTGCTGCGCCTCGTCGGGGTCGTCGGCTACGACGTGCTGCTGTCGAACGTCGAGGTGGCCTGGGGGGTGCTGCGCCTCGGCAACCGGCGGCTGCGCCCGGCGTTCGTGACCATCCCGCTCGACATACGCGAGCCGCATGCGCTCGCGGCGCTGGCGACGATCACCACGGTGGTCCCGGGCACCGTGTGGTGCGAGCTCGCAGGTGACTGCAGCGCGATGCGGCTGCACGTGTTCGACCTCCCCGACGAGGCCGCGTTCGTGGCGTGGTTCAAGGCGCGCTACGAGCAACCCCTGAAGGAGATCTTCGAATGAGCAACGTCCTGTCGTGGGCGGTCGAGGCCGCGCTGCTCCTGTACGCGGCGTCGATGGCGCTCGCGCTCTGGCGGCTGTTGCGCGGCCCCACGGCCCAGGACCGCGTGCTCGCGCTCGACTTCATCACCGTCAACGGCATGCTGGCGATGCTGGTGCTGGGCATCCGCCATGCGAGCCCCGTGTACTTCGTCGCCGCGCTGCTGCTCGCGCTGTTCGGCTTCGTCGCGTCGGCGGCGCTCGCCAAGTTCCTGCTGCGCGGCGAGGTGATCGAATGACGGCGCTGGTCGAGGGCATCGTCGCGCTGCTGGTCGTGGCAAGCGGCCTCGCCGCGCTGGTCGCCGCGATCGGGCTCGTGCGCCTGCGCAACTTCTTCATGCGCATGCATCCCCCCGCGCTGGCGAGCACGCTCGCGACCTGGCTGGCCGCACTGGCGAGCATCGTGTGGTTCACGGCGGGCGATGGCCGCCTCGTGCTCTATCCGTGGATCGTCGTGGTGCTGATGTCGATCACCGCACCGGTGACGACCACGCTGCTCGCACGTGCCGCGTTGCTGCGGCGACGCGTCACGGGCGGCGACGACGTCCCCCCGCCGCTCCCGGCCGCCGGCACGCCGCCCGCCGCGCCTTAGCGTTCCGGCAGCGGGATGAACTCGTGCTCGCCGGGCACCGCGGCGAAACGGCCCGCCCGCCAGTCGTCCTTCGCGGCCTCGATGCGCTCGCGCGAGCTCGACACGAAGTTCCACCACACGAAGCGCGGGCCGTCGAGCGGCTCCCCGCCCAGCAGCATCACCCGCGCGGCGCTCGCGGCGCGCAGCACCACGTCCGCACCCGGGCGCAGCACGACCAGGCGCCCCGCCTCGTGGCGGCCCTCCTCGCCCTCGACCTCGATCGTCCCTTCGACGATGTAGAAGCCGCGTTCCTCGTGCGTGGCGTCGAACGGGAGGCGCGCACCCTCGTCGAGCCGGGCTTCGACGTAGAACATCGGCGATGCGACCGCGGCGGGCGAGCGCGCCCCGGCCCATTCGCCCGCCACCACGCGAAGCCTTGCGCCGGCCGCGTCGAGCACGGGCAAGCTGCCCTCGGCGTGGTGGGCGAACGTGGGCTCGCCTTCCTCGCACGCACGCGGCAACGCCACCCAGGCCTGCAGGCCTTCGAGGCGCGCGCCGCCGGCCCGCAGCTCCCCGGGCGTGCGCTCGGAGTGCACGATGCCGCGTCCCGCGGACATCCAGTTGAGGGCGCCCGGCTGGATGGGCTGCACCGAGCCCAGGCTGTCGCGGTGCAGGATCTCGCCCTGCATCAGGTAGGTGACCGTCGCGAGCCCGATATGCGGGTGCGGCCGCACGTCCATGCCCTTGCCGGGCGGCAGGCGCATGGGCCCGAACGCGTCGAGGAACACGAAGGGACCCAGCGTGCGGCGAGACGCCGAGGGCAGCGCGCGGCGGACCTCGAAGTCACCGAGGTCGCTCGTGCGCGGCACCACGACCGCCTCGACACGCGCACCGCCGGGCGACTGCATCATGCCGCCGCCCGCCTGTACCGCACCGCCGCCCGTCCTGCGCCCGGCGTGGCCGCCAGGGTACCGGTCACGCGCTCTTGCGCGTCGCCTCGAACAGGAACCAGGTGCGACGCTCCGACTCGTCGATCCAGTTCTCGATCAGGCTCGCCGTGGCGATGTCCTCGGCTTCGTCGCAGACCCCGTGCGCCGCGCGCAGCCGCGCGGTGAAGCCCTGCGAGTCGTCGCAGAGCTCGGCGAGCATGCCGATCGGGTCGACGTAGTCGGCGTCGTTGTCGAGCACGCGCGACAGCCGCGAGATGTGGCCGATGGAATGGATGGTGGTGGCCCCGAGCTTGCGCACGCGCTCGGCGATCACGTCGGTCATGGCGTAGATCTCGGTCGCCTGCTCGTCGAGCAGCAGGTGGAAATCGCGGAAATGCGGCCCGCTCATGTGCCAGTGGAAATTCTTGGTCTTGACGTACAGCGCGAAGGTGTCGGCCAGGATGCCGTTCATGGCGGCAGCCACGTTCTTCACGGCCCCCTTGTCGAGGTCGGTGCGCGTGCGCAGCGGCGCCTTGCGCACTTCCTTGAGGGCGGCGACCTTCTTCGACGAATCGGCGGCTTTGTTCGACGGTTTCTTCATGGGAGGTCCTTTCGCGGGGATTCGATGCGGGCTGCGGCGCGTCGCGGGCACGGGGCTCCCCGCGCGCCGGGTTCGATGCCACTGCCACGATTGGAACATGGGGCCGCCGCGCTGGCAACGCAACGGGGCCGCGGGTTAAACAGGCGTCCCCCCGGCTTCGGCGGAGCCCGCCGAAGCGGTGGCCTCGGCGCGATCGCGTGCGCGTTCGCGCGCACTTCGCGGCCAGTAGAGGATCGCGATGCCGGTGAGCGCCGCGAGCAGCGAGCCCGCGAAGATGGCGAGCTTGGCCGCGGCGAAGTCCTCGGCGGCAGGGAAGGACTGTTCGGCGATGAACAGCGACATGGTGAAGCCGATCCCCGCCAGTGCCCCCGCCCCCGCGAGTTGTCGCCAGCTGTAGGCGGCGGGCTTGTGGCCGAGCCCCGTCGCCGAGGCGATGGCACAGCCTGCGAGGAAGCCGACGGGCTTGCCCAGCGCCAGCGCGGCGGCGATCGCCACGAACAGCGCGCCGTGCGAGGCGATCATCGAGCCCGACAGCACCACCCCCGCGTTGGCCAGCGCGAACAGCGGCAGCACCGCGAAGCTCGACCAGGGCTCGATGGCGCGCAGGGTACGCGACGCGGGCGACTCGAGGCGGTCGTGGATCGCATCCAGGGCGCGCAGCGCGGGAAGCGCAGGCCCCTGGCCGAGCGGGTCGCCGCCGCGGTTGAGCTCGGCGTCGAAGATGGTCGCCGCCTGGGCGCGCAGCGCGCGCAGGTTGGGCGGGGGCCGCGTGGGAATCATGGCGGCGAGCACCACGCCGGTCAGCGTGGGGTGCAGCCCGCCGGCGTGCACCAGCGCCCACAGCACCACGCCCGTCACCGCGTAGGGCAGCGCGCGGTACACGCCCGCGCGGTTATAGGCGAAGAGCGCGAGGCAGGCCGCGAACGCGGCGAGCAGCCACCCCGCATGGAGCGCGCCGCTGTAGAACGCGCCGACGATGACGATCGAGCCCAGGTCGTCGACGATCGCCGCGGCGGTGAGGAACACCCGCAGCTCGACCGGCACGCGCCGGCCCAGCGCGACGATCACCGCCACCGCGAACGCGGTGTCGGTGGTCATCGGCACGCCCCAGCCATGCGCCAGCGGGCCGGCGGGGACCAGCAGCGTGTAGACCAGCGCGGGCACCAGCATGCCGCCCAGGCCCGCGGCGACGGGGAACGCGGCGAGCCTGCGCGTCGCGAGGCGGCCGACGGTGAGCTCGCGCTTGATCTCGAGCCCGACCACCAGGAAGAAGATCGTCAGCAGCCCGTCGTTGATCCATTGCAGCAGCGTCAGCGAGAACGACTGCCCGCCGAGCGCCAGCGAGAAGGGCGTCTGCCAGAACGCGACGAAGGCGTCGCCGGCGCGCGAATTGACCGCGAGCACCGCGAGGATCGACATCGCCAGCAGCAGCACGCCGGTGGCGGGTGCCCAGCTCGCGAAGTCGACCGCGGCCGCGTGCACGCGATGGCCGAGGGAACCCAGCATCGCCTCGGACAGCGAGACCTCGTCCCAGGCGCCGTCGTAGCGGCGGCCGTTGATGAAGAAGGTGGGCGTCACGCGCACGCCCGAGGCCCTGGCGCTCGCGACGTCCGCGTCGACGCGCGCCAGCGCGCGCGCCTCCGCCTCCGCACCCTGATCGAGCTTCACGTCGCGGGCGACCGCGACGAGGTCGTCCTCGGTCAGCGACTCCGAGCGCGTCATCAGCTCGACATGCGCCTTCCAGAACTGCGCGTCGTCGCGCGCGGTCTCGGCGACGACGGCGGCGCGCCGGGCGAGGTCGCTGCCGGTGATCGGGCGCTGGCGGAACACGTAGCGCATGCGCTCGCCGAAGCGGTCGCGCAGCTTGCCGACCTCCTCGTTGGCGGCCCGGCAGTACGGGCAGGCGTAGCTGCCGAACTCGACCAGCGTCATCGGGGCGTGGCCGGGGCCGAGCAGGTGGTCGCGCGCCGGGTCCACTGCGGCATCGAGCACGTGCGGGGCTTCGTCCATCGTCGTCGGAGTGGTTGTGGCGTTGCGAAGCGTAGCATCGCGCGGCACACCGCACCGCCACGCCTGCGACTGCATCGGCGCGGGCCCCCGGAGGCCTCGCGAGCCTGTGCGATCATCGGCGGCAGCCCATGGCCCCGATCGAGATCGCGCTGACCCTCCTGCTCGCGGTGCTGGCGAGTGGCTATATCGCGCGGGCACTGCCCATCGCGCTGCCGCTGCCGCTGGTGCAGATCGCGCTGGGCGCCGTCATCGCCGGGCTGCTGGGCCATGGGATCACCCTCGAGCCGCAGGTGTTCTTCCTGCTGTTCCTTCCACCGCTGCTGTTCCTCGACGGCTGGCGCATCCCCAAGGACGCGCTGAAGCGGGACCGGCCCGCGATCGTGCACCTCGCCTTCGGCCTGGTGGTGTTCACGGTGATCGGCGCGGGCTTCCTGATCCATGCGCTGATCCCGCAGATGCCGCTGCCGGTGGCGTTCGCGCTGGCGGCCGTCCTCTCCCCCACCGACCCCGTGGCCGTCACCTCGATCGCGGCACGCACGAGCTTCCCGCCGCGCGCCATGCGCATCCTCGAGGGCGAGGCGCTGCTCAACGACGCCTCGGGCCTCGTCGCCTTCCGCTTCGCGGTGGCCGCCGCGGTGACGGGGGCGTTCTCGCTGTCGCAGGCGGCGATGACCTTCGCCTACGTCGCGGTCGTGGGCATCGCTGCCGGCGTGCTGGTCACCATCGGCGGCGGGCGGCTTCGCAGCTTCGTCGCGCGCAGGCTCGGCGAGGAGGCGGGCGCGCCCGTGCTGCTCTCCCTGCTGCTGCCCTTCGGCGCCTACCTCGCCGCCGAGGCGCTGCACGCCTCGGGCATCCTCGCGGCGGTCGGCGCCGGCATCGCGATGAGCCGCATCGAGCTATCGGGTACCGCGCTGCCCAGCACGCGCGTGCACCGCGCGGCGGTCTGGGACACCGTGCAGTTCGCGCTCAACGGCATCATGTTCGTGCTGCTGGGCGAGCAGCTGCCGCGCGCCTTCCAGAGCGGCGTCGGCGGCAACGGCAACGTGATCGGCGCGCTCGACCTCTCGGCGCGCGCGCTGGCGATCGCCGCAGGCCTCGTGCTGCTGCGCTTCGCCTGGGTGTGGGTCTCGCTCGCCATCGCCCGCCGCATCCGGCGCGACCACTGGGACAAGATGCCGGCGCCACGGCTGCGCATGGTGGCCGCGATGTCGGTGGCGGGCGTGCGCGGCGCCATCACCATGGCCGCCGTCATGACGCTGCCGCTGGCGATGCCCGACGGCACGCCCTTCCCCGCGCGCGACATCGCGATCTTCGTCGCCGGCGCGGTCATCCTGATCTCGCTGGTGCTGGCGAGCGCCGCGCTGCCGCCGCTGCTGCGCGACCTGCCGGCAGCGCCCGACGACCGGCACCATCGCGAGGAAGACCTGGCGCAGCGCGAGGCCGGCGCGGCGGCCATCGCCGCCATCGAGCGCGAGCTCGCGCGCCGTGCCGAGCAACCGGGCGCCGACGTGCGCAGCGACGCGGCGGCGCGCGTGGTCGCGCTGTACCGCCGCTCGCAGGGGCAGGCGCAGTCCGAGGACGACGCCTCGCGCTTCCGCGAGGGCGAGGCGGCCGAGCACGGCTTCCGGCTGGTGGGGCTGCGTGCCGAGCGGGCGCGCATCTACGAGCTCGCGCGCGAGGACCGGCTGTCCGACGAGACCGCGCGCGAGCTGGTGCGCGGCCTCGACCTCGCCGAGGCGCGCTACCGGCAGGAATTGGGCTAGCCCGCGAGGAAGGCGGCGATCGCGGGATCGCGCGCCAGCGCCTCGAGCACCTCCGGCCCCGGGAGCTCGGGCTTGTCGCGGGTGGCGTCGACCATGCAGAGGAAGCCCAGCGGGGTTTCCGGCGCGGCGCGGAACTGGTGCCAGGTGCGCGGCGGGACGGTCACGAGGTCGAAGGGCATGATGGCCTCGACCACCTCGCCCACCAGCACGCGGCCCCGGCCGCGCAGCACCATCACCGCGTGCACGTGCCCATGCCGCTCGAGCGTGGAGTGGCCGCCGGGCGCCACCTCGAAGTAGCGCAGCTCGCCGGCGAGGTCGTCGCGGCGGAACAGCGTCTGGCGCGTGATGTCGCGGAACGGCGCGCTGCCCTCGTCCTTGTAGCGCGTCACGTCGACGTCCTGCCAGCCGAACGCGGCACCGTGCTCGCCGAAACGGCGGATGGGGCCGTGGCTCATGGGAATGCCCTCCGCGCTGCGCGCCCCGGGCCCGCTTCGCGCTTGGGGCGGCCCGGCGCGCTCATGTGAGCGCCTCGACGAACGCGCGCGTGCGCGCCGCCACGTCGGCCGCGCCGATCAGGTCACCGCCTGCCAGCAGCATCGCGTCGATGCCGTAGCGCGCGCGGACCTCGGGCACGCGCTCGAGGCTCAAGCCGCCCGCGGGCACCGGCATCGTCGGCTCGAGGCCGTGGAGCGCGGCTGCCGCGGCGGCGGCGATGCGCGGGCCCTCGCCGCCGGCGGCGGCGAAGCGCCCGCCCGCGGCCGGGAAGATGGTGGCGTCGGCGCCGAACAGGCGGAACAGCGTGCCGAGCAGGACCGGCGCCGCGATCGCCGTGCATCCCGCCATCGACGGATGGGCGAGCAGGGCCATGCCGCTGCCGCGCGCCAGCGCCGACAGCATCGACACGCCGCTCACCATCGGCGCCAGCATCACCATGGAGACGCCCGCGGCACGCGCGAGCTCGAGCTGGCGCGCGAGGGCGCCGGCATCGCCGGTGAGGCTCGGCGCGTACACCGCGCGCCGACCCGTGCGCTGCGCCACCGCGTCGAGCGCGCGCGTCACGGCCGCCACGCGCACCGCGAAGGGCGCGGCACGCTGGTCGGCGAGGCCGTGGTCGTCCTTGATCACGTCGATGCCCGCCTCGGCGAAGGTCGCGGCCAGCGCGGCGAGCGAAGCGGCGTCGAGGCCCTGGGGCTTGAGCGCCGAGGCGGCGAGCGGCCGTCCCTGCACGCCGGCCAGCGCGCGCAGGCCGACGACGCCGAAGCGCGGGCCGCCGAACGCCGTGGCGAGCGAGCGCGGCAGTTGCACATCGACCAGCGCGACGTCGGGCTGCAGCGAGCTGTTGCCGAACAGCATGTTGAGGAGCTGGCCCGCGTCGTCGCCGACGGTCTCGCAGGCCAGCTCGACGCGGGCCTCGTACAGGTCCTCGCCGCGCTCGTCGATCGCGGCGACGCGCCCCGCCACCTCCGCGCGCACGCGTTCGTCGCGCAGCGCGGCACGCGGCAGCTCGACGCTCTGCTCGAGCGCCAGCGCCTCGGCGCGCGCCGCCACCGACTCCCGCGTCGCGCGCAGGCGGTATACCGCCACGAGGCGCTCGGCGCTCATCGGCCGCCTGCCGGGCGATGGTTCCGCATGCGCGCCCTTCAGCGAGCCTTCGCCGCGCCGCCCTGCGCGTCGCGCGCCGCGGCCGCGACGGCGGCCACGCGCGCGACGGCGGCGTCGTAGCCGGTGTCGAGCTTCCCCGGCGCATCGACCTCGAACCCGAGGTCGTTGACGATGCCGTCGGCGAGGCTGTAGCACCAGCCGTGCAGCGTCAGCGCCTGGCCGCGCTGCCAGGCGTCCTGCACGATGGTCGTGCGCGCGACGTGCTGCGCCTGCTCCAGCACGTTGAACTCGCACAGCCGGTCGACGATCTCGTCCTCGGCGAGGCCCTCGAGCGCGGCCATGTGGCGCTCGGCGACGTCTTGCACGTGGCGCAGCCAGTTGTCGATGAGGCCGAGCGGGCGACGCTGCCAGGCCGCGCGCACGCCGCCGCAGCCGTAGTGGCCGACGACGATCACGTGCTCGACCTTCAGCACGTCGACCGCGAATTGCAGCACCGACAGGCAGTTGAGGTCGCTGTGCACGACGACGTTGGCGACGTTGCGGTGGACGAACAGCTCGCCGGGGAGCAGGTCGACGATCTCGTTGGCGGGCACGCGGCTGTCGGAGCACCCGATCCACAGGTAGCGCGGCGTCTGCTGGGCGACCAGGCGCTGGAAGAAGTCCGGCGTCCTCGCGTGGATCGCCTCGGACCAGCGGCGGTTGTTCTCGATGAGGTGCTTGATGGAGCTCATGGTCGGCAAGGGCGTGCACGGCAAGCGGTGCGCGATGCAGGACATGATACCGGGCATGCCACAATCGCCCTTGCCATGACACCCGACGACCCCCCACACGCCGCCCGCGAAGCCGAACCCTGGGAGGAGACGCGGCTCCTCGGCCGCCTGCTGGGCGCCGTGCTGCGCATGCAGACCGGCGAGGGCGGCTACGCGCGCGTCGAGGCCATCCGCCAGACCGCCGTGCGCTTCCACCGCGCCTCCGCCGCCGACGCGCCCGCCGTCCAGGCGGAGCTGCACGCGCAACTCGAGGGCCTCGACGCCGACGCCACGCTGACGGTGGTGCGCGCGTTCAGCCAGTTCTCGCTGCTCGCCAACATCGCCGAGGACCTCAACCAGCACCGCCGCCGCCGCGCCCAGCGGCTGGCGCCCGGGGCGGCACCCGAGGGGAGCCTGCGCCACGCGCTGGCGCGCGTCGCCGCGGCGCGCGTCCCCCTTTCCCGCCTGACCGCGCTCGCGGCCGCGGCGCAGGTTTCCCCCGTGCTCACCGCGCACCCCACCGAGGTGCAGCGCAAGAGCATCCTCGAGCTCACGGCGCGCATCTCCGGGCTGCTGCGCGCCCGCGAGCGCGCCGCGCGCGACAGCGAGCGCACCGACGCCATCGACGCCGACCTCGGCCGCGCCGTGCTGACGCTGTGGCAGACCGCCACCATCCGCGGCACGCGGCTGCGCGTGATCGACGAGATCGACAACGCGCTGTCGTTCTACCGCACCACGCTGCTCCACGCGCTGCCACTGATGCTCGACGACCTCGAGGACGCGCTGCGCGCGCTGCCGGGCGTCGGCGGCGACTACCGCATGCCCTCGGTGATGACCATGGGCTCGTGGATCGGCGGCGATCGCGACGGCAACCCCTACGTCACCGCCGAGGTGCTCGACGAGGCGATCTCGCGGCAGGCGCAGGTCGCGCTGTCGCACTACCTCGAGGAGGTCCATGCGCTGGGCAGCGAGCTCTCGCTGTCGGCCTCGCTGTCGCCGCCCAGCGAGGCGCTGGCGGACCTGGCGCAACGCGCGCAGGACGATTCGCCCTTCCGCCAGGACGAGCCCTACCGGCGCGCGCTGATCGGCATCTACGCGCGCCTCGCCGCGACGCTGCGCGACCTCACGGGCCGCGCCGCGCCGCGCGAGCCGCGCGTGGCGCTGCCGCGCTACGACGACGCGGCGGGCTTCGCCGCCGACCTCGCGGTGATCGAGCAGTCGCTGGAATCCCACGGCGCGTCGGCGCTGGCGCGCGGGAGGCTGCGCGAGCTCCGGCGCGCGGTCGCCACCTTCGGCTTCCACCTCGCCACGCTCGACCTGCGGCAGAACTCCATCCGCCACGAGGCCGTCGTCGACGAGCTCCTCGCCAAGGTCGGCGCCTGCGAGGGCTACGCCGCGCTCGACGAGGCGGGGCGCGTCGCCGTGCTCACCGCCGAGCTCGAGCAGCCGCGCCTCCTCTGCTCGCCCTACCTCGACTACAGCGAGGCCACGCTCGGCGAGCTTGCCATCCTGCGCATCGCCGCGCGCATCCACCGCGAGTTCGGCGAGCCGGCGCTCGCGCACTACGTCATCTCCAAGTGCGAGGCCCTGTCGGACCTGCTGGAGGTGGTGCTGCTGCTGCGCGAGGTGGGCCTCGTCAGCTACCAGGACGGCCTCGCCGCCGCGGTCGACATCGTCCCGCTGTTCGAGACCATCGACGACCTCTCGCGCTGCGCATCGATCATGGAAGAGGCCTTCACGCACCCGCTCTACCGGCGCATCGTCGAGTCGCGCGGGGCGCTGCAGGAGGTGATGCTGGGTTATTCGGACAGCAACAAGGACGGCGGCTACGTCGCCGCCAACTGGGCGCTGTACCGCGCCGAGCGCGCGCTGGTCGAGCTCTTCGCGCACCACGCGGTGCGCCTGCGGCTGTTCCACGGCCGCGGCGGCACCGTCGGGCGCGGCGGCGGCCCGGCCTACGAGGCCATCCTCGCCCAGCCGCCGGGCAGCGTCGCCGGCGCGATGCGCATCACCGAGCAGGGCGAGATCATCGCCAGCAAGTATGCCGACCCCGAGCTCGGCCGGCACAACCTCGAGACGCTGCTGGCGGCGGTGATCGAGGCGAGCCTCGTCGAGCCGCCCGCCGACGGGCCCGACGGCGACCCGCGCTATGCCGCCGTGATGGAATCGCTGTCGGCGCTGGCGTTCTCCGCCTACCGCGCGCTGGTCTACGACGACCCGAAGTTCGCCGCGTACTTCCATGCCACCACGCCGGTGGCGGAAATCGGCTCGCTCAACATCGGCAGCCGCCCGGCGTCGCGCACCGGCTCGATGCGCATCGAGGACCTGCGCGCGATCCCCTGGGTGTTCAGCTGGGGGCTGTGCCGGCTGATGCTGCCGGGCTGGTACGGCTTCGGCGCCGCCGTCGAGGCCTGGATGGCGGCGAACCCCGGCGGCCTCGCCACGCTGCAGGCGATGGCGCGCGAATGGCCGTTCTTCCAGTCGTTCCTGTCCAACATGGAGATGGTGCTGGCCAAGAGCGACCTCGCCATCGCCTCGCGCTATGCGGCGCTCTACCCCGACGCGGTGCACCGCGAGCGCATCTTCGGCGCGCTGCGCGACGAGCACGCGCGCACGCTGCGCTGGCTGGCGACGATCACCGGACGCGATGCCCTGCTCGCGGACACCCCCGTGCTGGCGCGCGCCATCCGCAACCGCTTTCCGTACATCGACCCCCTCAACCACCTGCAGGTGGAGCTCCTGAAGCGGCTGCGCGGCGGCCAGGACGACGCACAGACGCGCAACGCGCTGCACATCACCATCAACGGCATCGCCACGGGCCTGCGCAACAGCGGCTAGGCGGCCACCGCGTCGAGGGCCAGCACGATGCGCTCCGCGGTCGCCGTGCAGTCGATGCGCCGCTCGCGCGC
The DNA here is from genome assembly GCA_044226535.1 of Casimicrobiaceae bacterium. Classification (GTDB taxonomy): domain Bacteria; phylum Pseudomonadota; class Gammaproteobacteria; order Burkholderiales; family Casimicrobiaceae; genus VBCG01. The sequence goes on from JBGAGT010000008.1 coordinate 144,558, forward strand.
GAGCGCCTCGACGTCACGCGGCAGCACGCGCGTCGCGACGGGCGCCACGACGGCCTCGCCGTCGCGCTGCGCGGTACACGAGCGCACCTCGACCACCACGCGTCCCGCTTCGAGCCGCGCCTCGACCGACACGTCGGCGCCGGTCCGCATGCCTTCGGTGACGGCGCACAGCGCCGCCACCACCAGCTCGACGAAGGCCGCGCGCGCCACGCGCGCATCGCCCGTCGCGCAGCGGGCGCGTCCCTCGATGCCGCGAAGCGGCCAGTCGTCGCCGGCCAGGTGCATGCATTGCTCGAGCGCCTCCGCCACCGGCACGCTCGCCGCCTCGTCGGGCTGCAGCCGCTCGAGCACCGCCCGGCAGGCGCTGGACACCGCCTGCGTCTGGCGACGCAGCTGGCCGAGCGACTGCGCGAGCCGCGGATCGGCCTGCGCACCCGCCGCCCTCAATGCGAGCTCCACCGAGAACTGCAACGCCTGGATCTCGCCCGCGACCGCGTGGCGCATGCTGCCGGCGATGCGGCCGAGCAGCCGGTAGCGGACCGCCTCGGCCTCGCGCGCCGGCGCATCCGTGCCGAGGGATGCAGCACGGGCCCCGTCGCGCGCCAGGCTCATGCCGGGCGGCGCGAGGCGCCGACCGCGCGCAGCAACGCGTCGGGGTCGACGGGCTTGACGAGGTGCAGGTCGAAGCCTGCCTCGCGCACGCGCCGCCGGTCCTCGGCCTGGCCGTAGCCGGTCAGCGCGATCAGCGTGCGGCCGGCGAGGCCGTCCACCTGCCGGAGCTTGCGCGCGAGCTCGTATCCGGTGACGCCGGGCAGCCCGATGTCCATCAGCACCACGTCGGGCCGGTAGGACAGCGCCGCATCGTATCCGGCGATACCGTCGTGCACCGCGAGCACGTCGTGGCCCTCGAGCTCGAGCAGCATGGTCAGTGTCGACGCGAAGTCGCGGTTGTCGTCGACGACCAGCACCCGCAAGCGCGACGCGGGCGTGGCGGCCGCTTTGGTCGCAGGCTCGGCAACGGCCTCTGCAGGTCGCGTGGCGAGCGAGGACGTCGCGCCCCCGGCCAACGGCAGGCGCACGACGAAGCGGCTGCCCAGCCCGACGCCGTCGCTCTGCGCGGCCACCCTGCCGCCGTGCAGCTCGACCATTCGCCTCACCAGCGTGAGCCCGATGCCGAGCCCGCCCTCGGGGCGGTCGAGCGCGCGGTCTCCCTGCACGAAGAGGTCGAACACCTTGTCGATCTGGGAAGGCGCGAGGCCGATGCCACTGTCCTGCACCTCGATCACCGCCTCGCCACCTTCCCGTCGGACATGCACCGCGATGTCCCCGCCCGCCGAGGTGTACTTCGCCGCATTGGTGACGAGGTTGACGATCACCTGCACGATGCGCGTGGCATCCGCCTCGATCTCCACGGCGTCCGGAGGCGTCGAGGCCATGATGCGGTGCCTGCGCGACTCGACCAGCGCCGAGCAGGCCTCGAGCGCCTGGGTCACCAGCGGCGCCAGGGCGACGCGCTCGCGCTTCAGCACGATCTTGCCGCGCGTCAGGCGCGCCACGTCGAGGAGGTCGTCGACGAGGCGCGACAGGTGCGAGACCTGGCGATCGAGCATCCCCAGCACGTCGTCGCGCCGCGCTTCCGGGAGCGCGCGCAGCAATGCCACGCCGTTGACGATGGGCGCGATGGGATTGCGCAGCTCGTGCGAGAGCATCGCCAGGAACTCGTGGAGCTGGCTGGTGCTTTCCTGCAGCGATTCCATGTGCCGGCGCGCGGTGAGGTCGCGGGTCACCTTGCCATACCCGACCTGCAGCCCCAGGCTGTCGTAGAGCGGCGTGATGGTGACGTTGGCCCAGAAACGGCCGCCGTCCTTGCGCATGCGCCATCCCTCGTCCTCGACGCGGCCGTTGGCGCGCGCCGCGGCGAGCAGACGCTCGGGCAGGCCGCTGGCGAGGTCCTCCGGCGTGTAGAAGCGCGAGAAATGCGACCCGACGATCTCCGCGGCCCGGTATCCCTTGATGCGCTCCGCACCGACGTTCCAGGTCGCGATGTTGCCCTCGACGTCGAGGATGATGATCGCGTAGTCCTTGACCGCCTCGACCAGCAGCCGGAAAGGCTCGTTGTCGCCGAGGTACAGCGACCGGGCCTCGGCAGGGACGAGCGAAGGCGGGTTCGGCAGGGTCATGGCAGCGGGATGCTTTCGTTTCCCGCGGCTTGGCGCCACGAGTACGCAGGGCGGATGCTAATCCGGCGCCTTGCACCGATATGTCGGCGAAAGCCTACAAACCGCTGTTTTTTGCGGTCGGATGACGATTTCACGATGCTAGAATCCGCCGCGCCCGGCCGCCGGGCGGTTCGTCGACTACAACTTTTCGCACGGACGCCCCCCATGCGGAGCCGTGCTCGAACCGTCTTTCCCTTCATATATCCCGCATACATGGCCCACGATCCCGATTCCCGCCCCCGGCTTCCGCCGCAGCGGCTCCGCGCGATTCCGCAGTTGCTGTTCATGAGCCGCTGGCTGCAGCTTCCGCTGTACCTTGGCCTGATCGTCGCGCAGGGCGTTTACGTCTACTACTTCATGCTCGAGCTGCTGCACCTCGTCGAGGCGGCGTTCGGCCATCGCGAAGCGATCGACGCGATCATGCGCAACGTGACGCCTCCCGGGTCGGCGGCGGTGACCAACCCCGAGACCATGGTGATGCTGGTGGTGCTCGGCCTGATCGACGTGGTGATGATCTCCAACCTCCTGATCATGGTCATCGTCGGCGGCTACGAGACCTTCATCTCGCGCATGCGCCTCGAGGAACATCCCGACCAGCCCGAGTGGCTTTCGCACGTGAACGCGTCGGTGCTCAAGGTCAAGCTCGCCACGGCGATCATCGGCATCTCGTCGATCCACCTTCTGAAGACCTTCATCAACGCCGATTCGTACTCGGAGAAGACGCTGGTCTTCCAGACGGTGATCCACATCGCCTTCCTGCTCTCGGCGCTGGCGATCGCCGCCGTCGATCGCATCCTGCCCGCACCGGCGCGCGACGGGCAGCACTGAGCGCGCAGGCACGGCGACGCCCGGCTCAGTGGAAGAAGAGATAGACGATCGCCAGCACCACGACCGGCACGCCCAGCAGCCAAGCCACGAAGTACTTGCCCATGTTCCGCTCCTCCGAGGTGAACGGCGCAATGCCGTTGGTGGATCGAAGTGTGGACAAATCGGTGCCGCCGTTCCGTCGGCGCGGCCGCGAAAGATGCGTCGGCGACGGCCACGTCCGGGTGTAGGTGCAAGGCTGTAGGCGTTGCGGCGGCGCGGTGCATGCGCATGGCGCCAAGGAGCGCGAACGCGCCGTGCGTGCCGCTCACGGAAGGACTACAATGCGCGCCTCGACCACCGCCGGACCAAGGACCCATGAACCGGAACCTCGCCTGGAAGCGCCTGATCATCGCGATCGCGGGCATGTTGATGATCTCGGCCTGCGCGACGCAGCCGCAGACCACGATCACCTACTACGGCACCATCGAGAACATCCAGATGCAACGCGAGGGCCAGTCGGGCCCGATCAACGTCGGGTCGGTGCTGGGCGGGATCGCCGGCGCGGTCATCGGCTACCAGTTCGGCGGCGGCGTGGGCCAGGGCTTGCTGACGGCCGCCGGCGCCGTGGGCGGCGCGCTGGCGGGGAACGCCATCCAGCGCAGCCAGGAACGCGACCGCTACACCATCATCGTGCGCCTCGACAACGGCGGGACGCTGTCGCTGTCCGAGGTGGACGAGGGACAGCTGCGCGTCGGCGACCGCGTTCGCGTGGTCAACAACCGCGTCTATCGCGTCTAGGCGGCCTGCCGTCCAGCGCGTGGCGGATGGAACGCGCCTCGTTGCGATGACCGAGGGCGTCGCCGCGGCGAGCACTGCGCGCGGTCTCGCGCTCGCGTTGGTGCTCGTGCCGGCGATCGCGGCCGCGCTGCTGGGCGCACCCGCAGCCGCGCAGCCCGCGCAGGCCCCGCTCACGGTTCCCGCCGCGTCGAGCATCCCGGCCGGGGAGCTCGGCGACGCGATCCGGCTCGGCCAGCGCATCGTCAACGACACGCCCAACGCGGCGGCGGCCTTCGTCGGCAACGGCCTCGCCTGCAGCCAGTGCCATATCGGCGCGGGTACCGTCGCCTGGGCCGCACCCTTCGCGGGCCTGCCGGGCCTGTTCCCCGAGTACCGCGCGCGCACCGGGCGCGTCGAGACGCTGGAGGAGCGCATCAACGACTGCTTCCTGCGCTCGATGAACGGAAAGCCGCTGCCCGCCTACGGCCCCGAGATGATCGGGCTGCTCGCCTACATCGGCTGGCTGTCGCAGGGCGTTCCGGCCGGCAGCGAGGTCAAGGGACGCGGGTTCCAGGCCCTCGCGGCGACAACCCCGCCCGACGCGGCCAACGGCAAGGCGCTGTATGCCGCTCGCTGCAGCGCCTGCCATGGCGCCGACGGCCAAGGGATACGCGGCGGCGGTCGCGGCTACACCTTTCCGCCGCTGTGGGGACACGACAGCTTCAACAATGGCGCGGGCATGTCGCGCATCTCCATCGCCGCTGCGTTCATCCAGGCCAAGATGCCCCTCGGGGCTGGCGGGACGTTGACCACGCAGCAGGCCTACGACATCGCCGCCTACGTGACCTCGCAGCCGCGCCCGGTGTTCCCGGCCGCCTCGCGCGATTGGCCGAAGGACGATGCGCCGGCCGACGCCACCACCGGCAGGCGCGCCGCCCCGCGATAACGAGGCGCCCGATCAGGTGCCTTTGGTCGTGTTGCGTGAAAACGGCCCGCGCGGATTCCCGCGGCCCGGGGTACCCGACCTCGCGTCGTGCGGGCGGCCACGTCGCGGATCCGCGCGCTGCGACGTCGGCTTGATCTCGCCGTCGCGATGACGTGCGCGAGGCGCGCCGGCCGGCGCGTGGCCCCGAGCCCCGGCGGAAGCATGGCCGCGAGCTCCCGAGGGTGCGTGGCCGCGTGCGCCGGCAGGCGCATGTCCACGCCCCGTGGACGGATGACCGCGCCCCGCGGGTGATTTCGACGGCGCACGCGGGTCCGGCTCGAAGCCGTCGAGGACCTCGCTGCGAATGGTCTTGCGGATCAGCCGCTCGATGTCGCGGAGGTATTCGCGTTCCTCGCCGGACACCAGCGAGATCGCCTGCCCCGACGCGCCCGCGCGGCCCGTCCGCCCGATGCGGTGGACGTAATCCTCCGGCACGTTGGGCAGGTCGAAGTTGACGACGTGCGGGAGCTCCGCGATGTCGATGCCGCGCGCGGCGATGTCGGTCGCGACCAGCACGCGGATGTCGCCGTCCTTGAACTGCGAGAGCGCCCGATTGCGGTTGTTCTGGCTCTTGTTGCCGTGGATCGCCAGCGCGTCGATGCCGTCGGCATTGAGGTTTCGCGTCAGCTTGTCGGCGCCGTGCTTGGTGCGCGTGAACACCAGCACCTGGCGCCAGTCGTTGCGGCCGATCAGCATCGACAGGAGCTCGGGCTTGCGCGCCTGGTCGACCGGGTGCACGACCTGGTCGATGACGTCGACGGTCGCGTTCGCCGCGCCGACCTCGATGGTCAGCGGGCGGTCGAGCAACGAATGCGCGAGATCCCTGATCTCCTTCGAGAAGGTGGCGGAGAACAGGAGGTTCTGCCGCACCTTCGGCAACAGCGCCATCACGCGGCGGATGTCGCGCACGAAGCCCATGTCCAGCATGCGGTCGGCCTCGTCGAGGACGAACATCTCGACGCGCGACAGGTCGACGTTGCCCTGCTGCTGGTGGTCGAGCAGGCGGCCCGGGGTCGCCACCACGATGTCCACGCCGCGGCGGAGGATGGCCGACTGGCGGTTGATGTTCTCGCCGCCGATGACGATGGTGGAGCTGAACGGCAGGTGCCTGCCGTAGTCCTTCACCGAGGTCTCGACCTGCACGGCGAGCTCGCGCGTCGGCACCAGGATCAGCACACGCACCGCGCGCCGGCCGTGGCCTGCCTTCGGACGTGCCTCGGCGCCCAGCCGTTGCAGGATGGGCAGCACGAAGCCGGCGGTCTTGCCGGTGCCGGTCTGCGCGGCGGCGAGGATGTCGCTGCCGGTCAGCACGGCGGGAATGGCCTTCGCCTGGATGGGCGTCGGGATGGAATAGCCTTGGTCGGCGACCGCGCGCAACAGCGCATCGGCGAGGCCGAGATTGGAAAAGGTCATGAATACTCGAACGTATGCCCGGCCATACGCGCCTTGCGGAGCGGCCAGTCATAGCCAAACGGATGGGACTGCGAGGTCGGAAGCGACTGCGGCAAGGGGACTGGAACAAGCGCCGCAGGCCGAATGATACACCAAAGCCGGGATATTGCTCTCCCGGCTACGGCAGCATTGCGTACGCCGGCTACAGGAACGACGCGTACAGCGAGAACCGATACGAGTTCGCGCGCGCCCCTGAACGGTACGTGGATGGCATCGCGCCGAAGCTCCCGGCGGCCTCGTAGGAACTCTTCGCGGAACCTCCGGCGTCGTAGCCGGTGCCGTAGCTGTTGCTGCTCGGCTCGTAGACCAGCCAGTACGTGCCCGCCGGCAGGCTTACCTTGGAGGTCACATCGCGCGTGTTCCATCCAGTCGACGGGCTGAACGCCGCGGTGGAGGCCTTCAGCGCGCCGGGATAGCCCCCGTTGTCGTCGTAGATCGCGAGGTAGAGCGTTCCGCCGGATTTCTTCGTGTAGATGCTGAGGCTCTGGATCGTCGCGGCACGGGGAAGGCTCACCTTGTACGCCAGCAGCACGCCCGCGTCGTTGGACGACGTCGACGACAGCACGGCGGTGCTGCCGACCGTGAACGGCGCCGGCGCAGACGCCGTCACCATCACGCTCGCCGTTCCATGCACGCCGGCACTCGAGGCGTCGACCACATAGGGACCCCCGGCCGAGGAGCCTGCCGTGAATACGCCGGCGGCGTTGACGGTGCCGCCGCCGGACACGGTCCAGCCGAACGCGGGTTGCGCCGCGAGCGGCGCCCCGAACTGGTCCGCCGCTGCGGCGGCGAAGGCCTGCGTCGCGCCCGTCGACACCGATGCGCTTGCCGGCGTCACCATGATCGTGCTCGTGGTCGGCGTGACGGTCACCGTCACCGCGCTGGTTGCGGTGAGGTTGCCGCCATCGCGGATCGTCACCTGGAAGGCGTAGGTCCCCACCTTGGTGAACGTCGCGACGACGGATTTCGCCGCGTTAGTGCCGTTGGCCGAGAACGTGACCGGCGCGGGCGGGGATCCGGTGGTCGCCCAAGTATATGTCAAGCCGGCTTCACCGCCGTCGTCCGCGCCGAGCACGCTCAGCGTCGCCGTGCGCCCCGCAACCGGCGACGGGTCGGCGCGCGCCGCGGTCGCCACCGTGGGCGCAGCATTCGCGGCGCCGCCGACGGTGAGCGTGGCGTAGAGGGACTCGTCGGGACTCGGCGATGCGCCGGAAGGGAACGCGGCCGGCGGCGCGCCGAATGCATAGCCTGCGACCACGTAGGGGCTCGCGCCGGGCGCATAGGCCACGCCGGCGGAGTTGCTGTTGGTCTGCCACATCAGCCAGTAATTGCCGGGGGCCAATACCACGGGCGACTGGACGTTCTGGGTGTTCCAGCCGGCCACCGGCGTGAACGCGGCCGTCTGCGCGCGCAACGCTCCGGGATAGTTGCCCTTGTCGTCGTAGATCGACAACCTGGCCGATCCCGCGGCGGCCTTGAAGTAGATGCTGAGGCTCGTGAGGGTCGCGGCCTGGCCCAGCGAGGCCTTGATGCCCTGGAGGGTGTTGGCATCACCCCGCCCTTGGCTGCCGAGCACGTTCTTCTGCCCGATGGTGATGGCGCTGCCGTCCACGATCGTGACCGTGGCCGTGCTCGGGGTTCCCAGCGTGGCGCCACCGGTCGGGCTTGCGAGGTTCACGGTGAACGCCTCGTTCGGCTCGGCGGTTCCATCGACGAGTATGGGCACGGAAAACGTCTTCGCGGCCGTGTCCCCCGCGGCCCACGAAAGATTGCCGATCGTCGTGGTGTAGTCCTGGTCCGGGAGCGCGCTGCCCGCACTCGTCGAATAGCTGATGCCTACCGCGCCGGCCGAGCCTCCCGACCGCACCGCGGATATCTGCACGCTTCCCGCGGGTTCGTTGACGGTGTACGAGGAGGCGCTCAGCGAGATGCTTCCGGAGCCCGCAGGCGGCGGCGTCGCCTGGCCGCCATCGGTCGCGGTGACGCTGGTGAATCCGTAGTCGCGATTGACGCCCGACCCGTTCTGCAGGAACGCCCCGATGCCCGGGTTCCCGCCGGAGAACGTGCTGTCGGAGACTTGCAGCTTCTGCACGCCGTTGATATAGGCGGTGATGACCTTGCCGCTGATGCTGCAGGCGATGGTATCGCCGTCGCGCAACGCCATGGCGGTCCCGCCACGACTGTCCAGCAGCGTGAAGTCGCCGAGGGGTCCATTCCACCTCACGACCTGGACATAGGCGTTGGCGGAACTGCGCGCGCTGAAGTTGCACTCATAGCCCGTGCTGCTGTTGGGACTCAGCGTGCTGCGCAGGCGGATCTCGAGTTCCTCGAAGATGCTGTCGTTCTGGTTGAGCGTCCTGACCGTCGCCTGCACCGTCTGGTCCGGCCCCCAGGTCCCGGCGAGCAGGGCGATCGAATCATCGTAGACGCTCTGGCTCGTCCCGGGTTGCAATCCGAAGGCGAAATTGCCGACGGACTGGAAGTCCGTCCAGGCGAGACCCGCGGACTTCCCGCCCATCCAGGCACCGCCCTCCTGCAGGGGATTTTCGGCGACCGGAAAGGTCGTGCTGTAGCTCGCGCCCCACGACGCTCCGGAACTGCACAGGGAAAGCAGCGCGGAGGCGGTGACGACGGCAAGCAGGCGGAACGGGAGCATTCTCATCTCCGCGCAACAGGGAATCCCGCGAGGATGTGCCCATGCGGCGTCATCCCGCAGTCAGAGGACATCCTACACCGCTGTAGGACGTTGGGGCGTGGTACGCAGGGCGGTCGATCCTCGGCGGCCGCGGTCCGTCGCGGCTGCGACACTGCATGGAAGTCGTGGCTCCCCGACCTGGGCTCGAACCAGGGACCTGCGGATTAACAGTCCCGCACTCGTGACCCCACTCTTGTACGCTTCATTCCGTCGATTCGCGTAACGCCGTGAATTGACGCGAAAAACGCTTCCGCATTGCTGTCGTGCGTTCGCCTGATTCGCTCCTTTCAGCATCATTCCTACGAATCGCGGCTGTTCCACTATGGCACAACTATAGGCAGCGCATCAATGGCCTTGTGCTCCACTGAACGCCGCAAGAAGCGCCTATCTGGCTACAACCGGGAGTTCGTACCAGCGCTTGGTTCGAGTTACGAAGCGTACGACGAGCAACATCACCGGGACCTCGATCAGCACGCCGACCACGGTCGCGAGCGCTGCACCGGACTCGAAGCCGAAGAGACTGATGGCCGTCGCCACGGCAAGCTCAAAGAAATTGCTCGCCCCGATCAACGCTGAAGGGCACGCCACACTGTGCGCGACGCCAAGGCGGCGGTTGAGCCAATACGCAAGGGTTGAATTGACGAAGACCTGGATCAGGATCGGCACGGCCAGCATCGCGATGATCAGTGGCTGGCCGAGAATCTGCGGTCCCTGAAAGCCGAACAAAAGCACCAGCGTCAGGAGCAGCGCTGACAGCGAGACTGGATGCAAGCGCTCCAAAGCGCTATTGAGCGCGGATGGATCGCCACCGCGTAGAAGGCTGCGCCGCCACCATTGGGCGGCGACGACCGGGACGAGGATGTAGAGCACCACAGACGTGGCAAGCGTCTCCCAGGGCACGGTGATGGCCGAGAGACCCAGCAGCAATCCGACCAGCGGAGCGAATACAAACAGCATGATCGCGTCGTTCAGCGCTACTTGCGTCAGGGTGAAGTTGGGATCGCCGTTCGACAGGTTGCTCCACACAAATACCATCGCCGTACATGGCGCAGCGGCCAGCAGGATCAGACCGGCGACGTAGCTATCGAGTTGGTCGGCAGGCAGCCAGCGTGCAAAGAGATGTCTGACGAACAGCCACCCGAGCAGCGCCATCGAGAACGGTTTGACGGCCCAATTGATGAATAGCGTGACCCCGATACCTCGCGAATGTCGCCTGACCTCGTGCACCGCTCCAAAATCCACCTTCAGCAGCATCGGCACGATCATGAGCCATACGAGCACCGCGACCGCCAGGTTGACCTCGGCCAGCTTCAGGTTGCCCATGAGCTGAAAGACCGGCGGGAACAGTTGACCCAGGGCGATCCCCGCGGCGATGCAACCGAAGACCCACCACGTCAGGTTGCGCTCGAAACTGCCCATCTGCTTCGCGGGCACGGCAGCAGCGGCGGCGTTCACGTCAAACAGGGTTGCCGGCGGTGCGCGTCTCGTCGGCGATGTGACGAGCTTCCGATTGCAGGGACATGCGATCCGAAGTCGTCATCGGGAGATTGACCAGTAGCGAGATGCGACGCTGCATCAGATGGAAAACGTCGCGGGCAACCTCACGAACCTTGTCCGGATGTCCCATGTGCGCGGCTGGGTCCGGCGCGCTCCAATGGGCCTTTGCCGGCATTCCCGGCCACACCGGACACGCTTCGCCGGCGGCCTGGTCGCAGACCGTGATCACCAGATCCATCTTCGGTGCGTCCGGGCGCGCAAACTCATCCCACGACTTGCTGCGCATCCCGGACGTGCTCGCACCGATCGATTCCAGACACTCAGCAACGTAGGGATTGACGTGTCCGCTAGGGTGACTTCCCGCGCTGTAGGCCCGGAATCGACCCTTGCCCATTGCGTTGAGCAATGCCTCGGCGATGATGCTGCGGGCCGAGTTCCCGGTGCACAGGAAGAGGACGTTGTAGATTCGCTCGCTCACGAGCAGCAACCGACGGCCGCCTTTACCGGAATCGCAGCGCTCACGACCGCCGGCTGAGGCGCGCAGCACGCGGCAGCACTTGCGGTGCCGGAGGTCTCCGGGACGCCACACGCACCCGGCTCCTCAGCACCGAACAGGGGAATGGTGCCCAAGCTATGGTAGGTCTCCCAAGCAATACCCGCTGGGTCGGTCACCCAATACTTGTCGGACTTCGCATAGCAACAGTTGGCCCCGATCTCCTCGACCAGTCCGGCGTCGGCCTCCGCCAACTGGGCGTGCATGGCCTTGAACTCTTCATCGGAGTCGAGCTGAAAGCCGAGATGATTGACACCCTGCTTCCCGCCGCGCGAAGAGATTGCGAAGTTGAGACGAGGGTCTTCGACCATCCATTTGGCGTAGTCTGGCTTCTGCACCGTAGGCTCAGTGCCGAAAACCTTCGAGTAGAAGGCGATGCCCTCTTTGAGACTGTTCACAGCGACGTGCACATGGAATCGCTTCATGATGCCCTCCGTTTGCGTTGAGGTGATGGCACGCAAGCCACGACACAGCTCGCGCCCTTGCAGCAGTTCTCAGTCAGGTAGTCGACCAGTCCGTTCACTGTGGAGAACTTGGCCGAGTAGTAGATGAACCGCCCCGCCTGCCGACCCGTGATCAAGCCGGCGTGGGACAACTCTTTGAGGTGGAACGACAGCGTTGCGTTGGCCATACCCAGGCGGTCGGCAATCTCGCCGGCAGGCATCCCTTCCGGACCCTGCTCGACGAGCAGGCGGAAGATGTCCAGGCGAGATTCCTGCGACAGTCCGGTCAATGCGGACAGGGCGGCTTTCTTTTCCATGTTTCTAGTTTTATCGAATTGTTGACCAATGTCAAGCCCCCTACCCAAACACGTTCTAGTCGTGCCGCCGCCCTGGCGATCGCGCCAGAGCTAGAATGACTTCAACCATTAACGCTGATCGTCACCCCTCGACCCAAGATGTTCTCCCAATTTCTCCGGCAGTCGGTACGACCTCTCCTCGGGGGAAACCGATTCGACCGTATGGAGTGGGCAGGCGCCTTCGGTGACCTTGGCACGCTGATCCCCTTTGTGGTCGCGTACCTCAGCATGTTGAACCTCGATCCCTTCGGCGTCCTCTTCTCGTTCGGTGTGGCGATGATCGCGTGCGGGATGATCTACAGGACCCCCTTCCCCGTACAGCCGATGAAGGCCGTCGGCGCCATCGCAACAACGCAGGCGGCTCAGACCCTCACTGTGACGGCAGGCGCCGTATACGCAGCAGGCTTGGCCAGCGGCGCCATCTGGTTGCTACTCGGCCTCACAGGAACCGCGCAAAAGGTCGCGAAGCTCGTCGGCCGCCCCGTAGTCGTCGGCATCATTCTTGGTCTCGGGTTCGGGTTCATGCTGAACGGCGTGAAAATGATGGCCGATAACTGGTGGATTGGTGGGATAGCCCTCGGTGGAACCTTGCTGTTACTTGGCAGCCGGAAGGTGCCAGCGATGTTTATCCTGTTGGTCTTTGGCGCCGGCTGCGGGATCATCATCGACCCGGCCTTGGCTGAAAGGCTTGCGGGCCTGACCATCGACCCGCGCTTACCTTCTTTGAGCCTGGGTAGCATCAGCTGGAACGATCTGCTGATCGGCACCGTATTCCTGGCTTTGCCGCAAGTGCCGCTGACACTTGGCAACGCCATCATTGCGATCACGGACGAGAACAATCACCTTTTCCCGGACCGCCCCGTCACTGAACAGCGCGTCGCCATTTCGACCGGATTCATGAATTTGGGCAGTGGATTGCTCGGCGGAATTCCGATGTGTCATGGCGCCGGCGGAATGGCGGGCCACGTACGCTTTGGCGCACGAACCGGTGGTGCGCCAATCATTCTCGGATCGCTCCTCTTGCTGATGGCGGTTCTATTCAGTAGTTCAGTCGGGATGTTCCTGCGCATTTTCCCGCCGGCAATTCTTGGCGTCATTCTGTTCCTCACGGGCGCGCAGTTGGCACTCGGCGCTTGCGACCTCAGCAAGAACAAGGGGGAGCGGTTCGTCACGGTAGTCACCGCCGCGCTCGCGATTTGGAATGTCGGTATCGCCTTTGTGGTCGGCAGCCTGATTCTGCTGATCGCCCGTCGCGGTTGGCTCAAGCTATAGCGAACGGCGGTGCCGACTAGAACGTCGCCAAGTCTTCCCGCCACCCTACCCGCGGCGTTGCGGACGCTTGGCCAACTCGTGACTTACGAGAGAGATGCGTGCGTGTTCCGCAAGGGTGATGCGGTAACGGCGGTCTTCCTCGTGATCGAAGGGGAAGTTCGCTTGTCCCGCTTCGCCAAAGACGGCAGCGAAATCGCATTGCACCGCGCGGGCCGCGGCGACTTCTTCGCAGAGGCGGCGCTCAACGTTCCACGCTATCAGTGCAGCGCGATAGCGTCGCAGCCGTCGACGTTGCTCATCTTCCCCGCATCCAAGGTCCGTGCGCAGTTTGCCAAGGACTCCGAGTTCGCCCAACAGTGGGCGGAGTTGTTGGCCAGACAGCTACACGCCGCGCGGGCGCGGGTCGAGCGCCTCGCGATGAAATCGGCCGCCGAACGGGTATTGCACTTCCTGCACATCGAAGGGAAAGGACCGCAAAGCGAAGTGGCACTGGCCGGAAGCCTCAAGGACCTGGCCACGGAGTTGGGACTGAGCCACGAAAGCCTGTATCGAACGCTCGCGCGAATGCAGCGCGACGGCGTTGTTGTCCGGCGCGACAATCGCCTGGGGCTCGCGTGACCCCTCAAAGCCATATGATCTGAGTCATACACATCGCGCCGAGTAAACGCCACAATGTCCGCTTGGAGGATTTTCCGCGGAGGCATTGTGCGATTCGAAGCGATTCTTGGCGTGGCGCTGGTAGCGGTCGGCGCTGGCGCATTCGCGCTGGCGGTACGCGCGCAGACGCATCAGCATAACATGACCTCAAGCGCACCCGTCCAAGGGGATGCGAGGCAACTGGTCAAGTTTCCGGAACCGATGCGCCTGCACACGATCACCAGCATGCGCGATCACTTGCTGGCGATACAGGAGATCAATGTGGCCCTATCGAAGAGCGACTTCGACCAAGCGGCACGCATCGCCGAGCAACGGCTAGGCTTGAGTTCACTGGAACTCCATGGCGCCGCTCATATCGCGCCCTATATGCCAAAAGGAATGCAGGAAATTGGAACTCAGATGCATCGGGCGGCGAGCCGCTTTGCGGTCGAAGCGCAGAGCGCCAGTGTCGCGAACGATGTTCGTCCGGCACTCGCGGCGCTAGGTGCGGTGATGCAGCAGTGTGTCGCGTGTCACGCAGCGTATCGCTTGCACTAGGATCACCGCGCGCCGCGTCTTCAACGGCGCCACGACTCTCTGTCGCGACTAAACGTGCTGACCTTTGCGACGACCGTCCAAGGCGCGTAGCAGGCGCATCCCGTTGAACACGACCAGCAAAGTTGCACCCAGGTCCGCAAAGACGGCCATCCACAATGTCGCCATGCCCATCAACGCCAGCACAAAGAAGACTGCCTTGATCCCTAGGGCGAGCGTGATGTTCTGCAATAGCACCGCGCGGGTTCTGCGACTCAAGCGAATGAAGTCGGCCAGCTTTCGTAGATCGTCATCCATCAACGCGACATCCGCCGTCTCCAGCGCCGTGTCGGTGCCCGCCGCGCCCATGGCAAAGCCAACGGTCGCGCGGGCGAGCGCGGGAGCGTCGTTGATCCCATCGCCCACCATGCCAACGTCGCCATATTTCACGAGCATCTCGTTGATGGCGGTGAGCTTGTCATCCGGCAGCAGATCACCGCGCGCGTCGGTGATTCCTGCCAATCCGGCAATGGCGGCGGCCGTGTGGGGGTTGTCACCGGTGAGCATGACCACATGCACGCCCAACGCCTTCAGGTCCGCGATAGCAGCGACAGAGGTATCGCGAATGGTGTCGGCAACCGCGAGTACAAGTCGCGGCGCCTGTGCGGAGCACAGTACGACCGCCGTCTTGCCGTCTTTCTCAAACCGGTTGAGGACGGACTCCAGCGATGCACTGCAAACGCCCAACTCCTCGACGAGCCGGTGATTTCCCAGGTATGCCGCCTCGCCGCCGATCACACCCTTGATGCCGCGACCGGTCAAGGACTCGACGGCTTCAACAGCGAGCAGTGACTCGCCTGGATACCGGGACTGCCAGTAGGCCGCGACCGCGGATGACACCGGGTGATCCGAACGAACGGCAAGGCTGGCGGCATGGCGCAGCAGCGATACGGCGTCCGCCTCCACCACAGCATGTTCGTCGGTCAATGCCGGGCGCCCCACCGTGATGGTCCCGGTCTTGTCGAGCGCCAAGGCACGCAGCTTGTGGCCCTGCTCCAAGTACAGGCCGCCCTTGATCAGGATGCCGTGCTTCGCCGCTGCAGCGAGACCACTGACAATGGTGACCGGCGTCGAGATCACGAGTGCGCACGGACATGCGATGACCAGGAGCACCAGCGCCTTGTACAGCCACGGCTGGAAAGGCAAGCCCATCAACAGCGGCGGCACGATGGCCACCAGCACGGCGAAGGCAACGACCGCGGGAATGTAGTACCGCGCGAATTGATCGACGAAACGCTGAGTCGGCGCACGTTGGCCCTGCGCTTCCTGCACCGTCTTGATGATGCGGGCCAGTGTCGAGTGACCTTGGTCGGAGGTGACCCGGTAGTCGAATCCGCCGCGTTCGTTGATCGTGCCGGCAAACACCACGTCGCCGGATTCCTTGGTGACTGGAATGCTCTCGCCGGTGATGGGAGCCTGATTGATCGTGGTCTGCCCAGAGACGATGGTCCCGTCGAGCGGAACGCGTTCGCCCGGCTTGACCCGGACCATAGTGTTGATGGCCACATCCTTTGCTGCGACCTCGTGCCACGACCCATCAGGGGTCTGCGCCGTGGCCAACTCAGGCGACATTGCCATCAGCCCCTTGATAGCGTTGCGGGCGCGGTCCAGCGAAAGCGACTCGATCGTCTCGGCCAGCGCAAACAGGAAGATGACGACCGCAGCCTCCGGCCACTGCCCGATGACGACGGCGCCGATCACCGCCAGCGACATCAGGAAGTTCATGTTGAGCGCGAAATTGCGCAGCGCGATCCAGCCCTTCTTCAACGTGTTGAGACCGCCGGTGAGAATCGCAAATGTCGCCAACGCGATGACCGGCCAGGACTGTTCCTGGCCAGTGGTCCAGGCGACGACCTCCGCACCAATGGCAGCGACGCCGGAAACCGCGAGCAGAATCCAGCGGCGCTTGGGAATTCCAAAACTTCGGGCTAGCGCTTCCTCGTCAAAGCCCGCGGCCGACGCCGAAGTCAAGGAGTCCGACTTCACTGCCGGCTCCATGTCCAACGACTTCAGAATGGTGATCAAAGGTGCAATCGACGATAGTCGATGCGCCACGGTCAATTCGCGCTGGATCAAATTGAAGGACAGCGCGTCGATCCCAGCCACGCCCGCGAATTTGTCCCGGATCAACCGCTCTTCCGTCGGACAGTCCATCTTCTGGATCAGGAAAACGGCGCTGGCGCTCCCGTCGGAGATTGCAGACTGGGGGACCGCCTTCACAAATTCCGAGTGAGGGGTATCGCGGTGGTCGTGTTCGTGCCCCTGTCCGTCTCGATGCGCACTTTTGTGAGCCTGGCACTGGTCAGGATCATGCGCGTGCGCTGCTGCATCAACTGCCTTCGGACGTGAGACATCGCAACACGGGATCGCGGGTTTCGAGGGAACAGGAGTAGGCATGCAACCATTGGAAACCCTGAACTTACTAGAGGGTCAATAGGGTGAGCATTGTTGTCGAACTTCGGTATCCAAGTACGATAAGCTTTCAGTGCCCACCCCGCATTTGGAGTCGCTGCGGAAACCTTTCCTCCGCTCAAACCGAGATTCTGTCTCGATCGCTGGCCATGACTACAACACGAAAAGCAATCTCGCCAGCCGCTGAAGACGATGACCGAAAAGAAGGCGTGTGGGGCCTCTTTCTGGTGTTCCTTCGCCTTGGCCTAACCTCCTTCGGTGGGCCGATTGCACACCTCGGCTACTTCCGCGAAGAGTTCGTGAATCGACGACGCTGGCTTAGCGAGCGGAGCTATGCCGATCTGGTGGCCCTTTGTCAGTTTCTGCCAGGACCTGCCAGCAGCCAGGTGGGCATCGCCTTGGGCCTATCGCGTCACGGCTACAGTGGTGCATTCGCTGCATGGGCTGGGTTCACGTTACCTTCGGCCATTGCCCTAATCCTTTTCGCCCTCGGCATTTCAAGCCACTCCGCGGCGATTCCCACGGGCGCACTGCATGGCCTCAAGGTCGTCGCGGTTGCGGTGGTCGCACAGGCGGTTTGGGGTATGGCGAAGAACCTGTGCGCGGACACGCCGCGCGTGACGATCATGGCGGTTGCCGCTTGTATCGCCTTACTCGCTCCGTCCGCTCTCGGCCAGCTGGGGATAATCGGTTCGTCAGCCGTTGCGGGGCTTCTCCTGTTCAAGCCGGCACCGGCCAAAGACCACGACCCACTTCCCGTCACCGTCAGCCACCGCGCCGGTGTGCTGTGGTTGACACTGTTTTTTGGTCTGCTGGTCGGCTTGCCCTTGTTGACCGCGCTACTGCCGTATCAAGTCGTCGCAGAGGTGAGCGCCTTCTATCGAACGGGTGCTCTCGTCTTTGGTGGTGGCCATGTGGTCTTGCCACTGCTGCAAGCTGCTGTCGTGCCGCCGGGCTGGGTCAGCAATGACGCCTTCCTTGCGGGCTACGGTGCCGCGCAGGCCATTCCGGGCCCGCTGTTCACCTTCGCAGCATTTCTCGGGGCCTCCATGAACGTTCCGCCTACTGGATGGCTCGGCGGCATCGTATGCCTGGTGGCGATCTTTGCGCCGTCCTTTCTGTTGGTGATGGGAGCCTTGCCTTTCTGGGAGCGGCTGCGCGGCAATGTGCGCACCCAAGCGGCCCTGATGGGCGTGAATGCGGCAGTGGTTGGCTTGCTGTTGGCCGCGCTCTATCACCCGGTATGGACCAGCGCCATTCTCCAACCGCGAGACCTCGGCATTGCGATCCTCGCATTCGTCGCGCTGATGTACTGGAAGTTGCCACCTTGGCTAGTTGTTGTGGGCTGCGGTGTTGTGGGTTGGCTCGTGAGCCTTGGTGCCTGATCGTCGAACGATGACGGACAAAGACCCCTACGGTGGATTGATCCGCCTGTACTGAAATTACATGCATTCGCCGAGAATTACGGGCAGCGTGCCTTTCCAATGCCCACCGGGTAAGCGCAGCTTGCCCTGCTCCGCGAAGTTCGACCACGCAGGGGCGGCCAGTGAAGGCAGTGGACATTTGGAACCCTGAAGTTACTATAGGGTCCATCACTCACGTTCGTTACTTGCTTGAACCCAAAATGGCCACTGGAATGAAGATAGGCGACCTCGCCAAGGCAGCGCGCTGCAAGGTGGAAACGGTCCGCTACTACGAACGCGAGGGTCTGCTTCCGCTCCCTGCGCGCACATCCGGGAATTACCGCAGTTACGGGCCTGCCCATGTCGACGCATTGCGCTTCCTTCGCCATTGCCGTTCGCTCGACATGACTCACGACGAGATTCGAACGCTGCTGGCATTCAGGAATGCGCCTGACCAAAATTGTGCGGACGTGAATGCCCTGCTGGACGAGCACATTGGACACGTCGCCCAGCGCATCCGTGAGCTGCGCGCCCTTGAGAAGGAACTACGGGGTCTGCGCAGTCAATGCCAAGCAGTTCGGGCGACCAGGGACTGCGGAATCATGAAGTCCCTCGCGCGAGACGCCGGCCATGCTTCGTCACTGATAGATGGCCATCAAAAGTTACACCGCGCGCATGGATGAGTTCATCGCAACGACCGACGGAACTTCCGTGTCGCGTCGGCGGTCTGGACGACTGTCCGCAATTTCTGATA
Organism: Casimicrobiaceae bacterium; assembly: GCA_044226535.1. Taxonomy (GTDB): domain Bacteria; phylum Pseudomonadota; class Gammaproteobacteria; order Burkholderiales; family Casimicrobiaceae; genus VBCG01. The sequence continues at coordinate 163,413 of JBGAGT010000008.1, forward strand.
CGCTGACTTGATGGGTATGTTCCGCCGCGGTGTCTTGCTCTTGTTGCTCCTTACGGTGCCTTTCCAGGCAGCGCTTGGGGCAACCGGCATGCTTTGCGCGCCGAGTGGCCATCATGACGATGGTGTGGCAACGGTTGCGCATAGCCATAGTACAGCTGCGGTCGATGAACATCGCCATGGAACAGGGATGGTCGGAGCGCTTCATGATGATGCCGCCCAGCCAGGCTCGTATGAGCCTCACGACACGACTGGCAAGTGCAAGGTTTGCAGCGAATCCTGCTGTTCTGCCGCCGCAATGCCTCCTTCCTCGATTTCCGCCTTCCCCCCGGATGCCCCAGCGTGGGTATCTCAGGCCGTCGACACGCACTTGGTTTCGCGTTCCGGCGACGGTCTCTTCCGTCCTCCCCGAGCAATCGCCGTCTAGGTAGCCGACCGAGGTCGGCCGCCTCCTGACGCGCTGAAACGGCGCGCGCATTCGCTTGCGCGCATCCGTTGCAGCGAACTGGCGCGCTCTTGCGCCCGTATCGAATCGATGTTTGGGGCTTCACCATGGATTTGTCACGTCATTTGACGTGCCTGCGAAATGCGGGCATTGCAGCGGCCCTGCTCACGCTCGCCGGCTGCGCAACCGTCTCCCCGGACGCGGGTATGGACAGGGTTCAAGCGCTTGCACGAGACCGCATCGGAAGCAAAGTTGTCCTTCCGACCGGCGCAACCGCCCCGGCGGCGAGCGACACGACGCGCAACCTGTTGTCGAAGCCACTTGCCGTTGACGACGCGGTTCAAGTTGCGCTTCTGAACAACGCGAGTCTGAAGGCAAGTTTCGCTGAACTCGGGATCAGTGAAGCCGACCTGATCCAAGCAACGCGTCTCCCGAATCCGCGCTTCACCTTCAGCAACAAGCGCGACAACGACATCACCACAATCGACCGCACGGTGATGGTAAGCGTGATGTCGTTGCTCACCATGCCTCTGGCAAAACAGGTCGCCGGACGCCAGAACGAAGTGACGCAACTTCAAGTCGCCACCGACGTTGTCAGGCTCGCGGCCGAAACGCGACGGGCGTATTACTCCGCCGTCGCAGCCCAGGAGTCTGCGAAGTATTTCGAGCAGGTGAAGCTCGCGGCAGAGGCCGGGGCCGAACTGGCCAATCGCATGGCGAAGGTGGGCAACTTCAACAAGCTGTCCCAAATGCGTGAGCAAGCGTTCCTGGCCGATGCCACCGGACAGCTTGCGAAGGCCAGGCTCACGGCATTGCTGGATAGAGAGCGTCTGTCGCGATTGTTGGGCCTGAGTGGCGCGGATCTCGAATATCAGTTGCCCGAGCGACTACCCAATCTACCGGATGGAGCCGTCGCTCCATTGGACGCCGAGCAGACTGCACTTGAGAGACGGCTGGACGTGCTGGTTGCCAGACGCGGCACGGAAGCAATGGCGGCCAATCTCGGGCTGACCAAGGTCACGCGTTTCATCAATGTCCTAGAAATTGGCTACACCAACGAGAACAACACCGGAGAGAGGCGGCAGAACGGGTACGAAGTCGATATTGAGATTCCGCTCTTCGATTGGGGCGACGCCAAGCTCGCGCGCGCTGAGGCGCTTTACATGCAAAGCGTCCATCGCTTGCAAAGTACCGCCCTGCTCGCACAGTCCGAAGTTCGCGCGAGTTACCAGACGTATCGCACGACCTACGATCTTGCTCGACACTATCGAGACGAAATTGTCCCTTTGCGCAAGCGAATCGCAGACGAAAACGTACTGCGCTACAACGGCATGCTGATCAGCGTATTCGAGTTGCTCGCCGACGCACGGGACCAGATCGCGAGCATAAACGCCTACATCGGCGCGATGCGCGAGTTCTGGATCGCCGAGACAGATCTGCAACTGGCAATAAGCGGAACGTCACCAGAGGCTAGGCCAATCCTGCGCGCCGCCACGCCGCAAGGCGCGTCGTCGTCGGGGGGCCATTGACCATGGCCGCAAGGATGAACCGACGCAATTTCCTCGCCGGCGGCGCCACGTTCCTCAGCGCGGCCGCAGTCTCGAAGTCAGGCATTGCCGCAGTACCAGAGGCGGCTGTGATGACCGTTCCTGGCACGCAGGCGCCTCGGCATCCGCCAAATGGCCGCCCCTACGTCCCTGTCGTAACGCTCAACGGGTGGACGCTTCCGTGGCGGATGAACGCCGGCGTCAAGGAGTTTCATCTGGTGGCCGAGCCGGTCATTCGCGAAATGGCACCCGGCATGAAAGCGCGTCTGTGGGGCTACAACGGCCAGAGTCCGGGGCCGACCATCGAGGTCGTTGAAGGCGACCGCGTCCGCATATTCGTCACCAACAAGCTACCCGAGCATACGACCATTCACTGGCACGGACAGCGGCTTCCGAACGGCATGGACGGCGTGGGTGGCCTCACGCAGCCGCAGATTCCCGTGGGCAAGACCTTTGTCTACGAGTTCGTTGCACGTCGTCCGGGAACGTTCATGTACCACCCGCATGCCGACGAGATGACACAGATGGCGATGGGGATGATGGGCTTCTGGGTGACACATCCAAAGGCAAAGCATCCCCTCATCGAGCCGGTGGATAGGGACTTCTGCTTTCTGCTCAACGCCTACGACATCGATCCCGGCAGCGCTACGCCCAAGATCATGACCATGCTCGACTTCAACCTGTGGTCGTTCAACAGTCGCATCTTTCCAGGCATCGATCCTTTGATCGTGCGCAAGAACGACCGCGTCCGCCTCCGTGTTGGCAACCTGACAATGACCAACCATCCCATTCACTTGCACGGGCACGAGTTCACGGTGACCGGCACGGATGGTGGCCCAATTCCCAAATCTGCGCGCTGGCCTGAGGTCACCACTGACATCGCCGTGGGCCAGATGCGACAGGTCGAATTTCTGGCTGACGAGGAAGGTGATTGGGCCCTTCACTGTCACAAATCCCACCACACAATGAACGCAATGGGTCACGACGTTCCGACCATGATCGGCGTCGATCACCGCGACGTGGCGAAGAAGATTATCCAGCTGGTTCCGGACTACATGGTCATGGGAGCCAGCGGCATGGCCGATATGGGCGCCATGGAGATGCCGTTGCCCGACAACACTGTGCCGATGATGACCGGTCAAGGTCCGTATGGTCCCTTGGAAATGGGCGGCATGTTCACAGTGGTCAAGGTTCGCCGGGATCAGCCTGTGGGCGACTACAAAGATCCCGGCTGGTATCAGCAGCCCGCGAATTCGATGGCATTCGAGTACAAGGGCGTGGCGCCGGCGGCATTGGAGACCCAGGCGCAAACGCCCAACCCGGCGGTTGGACCCGCGATGGAACTTACCGTTCGGAAGCCAACCGGTCACTCTGCTCATTGAGCCAAGCTTCAATCCGTCGACACGAAAAGGACTCACCCATGACGAAGTTTCTCAAGCTGACGATGGTCGCTATGGCCGCGTTGCCATTCGCGGTCCAGGCGCACGGCACCGAAGATCATCCCAAGCCAGCCGGTGCAGCGATCTCGACGGACCAACACGCCTTTGGCGTGGAAGGCGATCCCAAATCAGCCGTTCGAACGATCCGGATTTCGATGGACGACAGCATGCATTACTCGCAGTCCCAGATTCGAATCAAGCAGGGCGAAACTGTGACATTTGTTATCAGCAACAAAGGAAAGCTGCTGCATGAACTGGTGATCGGTACCGAAGCTGAGTTGCAGAAGCACGCAGAGCTGATGCGCAACAACCCGACGATGGAACACGACGAGCCCTATATGGCGCATGTCAAGCCGGGTGTCACAGAAAAGATGACCTGGAAGTTCACCAACGCAGGCACCTTTCTCTACGGCTGTCTGGTCGCCGGTCATTTCGAGGCCGGCATGAAGGGCCGCATCGTAGTAGCGAGTGCGAAGTGATGGTGGGCGAAGGTGCACCGACCCTGCCGAGTAATTGCGCCTTGCACTGGATGAGGTAACACGATGAAGCATCTTCGATTGATCGTTGCCGCACTGGCCCTCGCCGTTTCGGTTACCGCCTACACCGCCGAGGGCGCCGTTACGTCAAGTCCTGCGAGTCGCGGCGCCATGGAGGAACCGCCGTCCGAAGGCGAGGTTCGCAAGGTCGATCCAGAGGCGAAGAAGATCACAATCAAGCATGGCGAACTCAAGAATCTGGACATGCCCGCGATGACGATGGTGTTCCAGGTGAAGGACCCCGCAATGGTCGAACAGGTAAAAGCGGGTGACAAAGTGCGGTTCCGTGCCGACAAGGTCAATGGCGCGTTCACCGTAATGGAAATCGAGGTCGTCAAATGAGCGTTTGCGGCGACTTTGTCTTTCAACTCGTGACGCTGGCGTCGCTGTGGTTCACTTTTCGGCAACGGATTTCCGCTCGTATTCGAGCACAGCGAGTGGTCCCCAATGGCGAATAGCAGTGATCACGATCATGCGCATCACACCCATCACAATGGACCAGCGCCGATGGCTGCCATCGGGGTAGGGGCGCCGACCGCCGTCGATGCGAATGAGGCGACGCCCGACACTCTCTCGCCCGCTTCAGCTATTGTCGGCACGATCTACACGTGCCCGATGCACCCACAGATCAGGCGCAATCAACCGGGGAACTGCCCTATCTGTGGGATGACCCTCGAACCGCTCGTGCCGACGCTGGAGGAGGACGACAACTCCGAACTGCGGGATTTCACCCGGCGCTTCTGGTGGACCCTTCCGCTGACGATTGTCGTGACGCTACTGGCCATGTTCGGACATCGCGTCGGCATGCTTTCGCCGCAGACACAAAGCTGGGTGGAACTGGTTCTATCCTTGCCCATTGTGCTTTGGGCTGGCGCGCCCTTCTTTGTACGTGGCGCTCAGTCCGTGGGGAATCGCAGTCCAAACATGTGGACGCTGATCGCCCTGGGAACGGGCGCGGCATTTGTCTACAGCGTGGTGGCAGCTGTCTTCCCTTCGATCTTTCCCGACTCGTTTGCGGCTCACGGTCGCATCGGCGTGTATTTCGAAGCCGCCGCGGTCATCATCTCGCTGACTTTGCTCGGCCAGATGCTGGAACTCAAGGCGCGCTCGCAGACCTCCGCAGCGATCAAATCGCTGCTGGGTCTCGCGTCCAAGACGGCGCGTCGCATCCGCGATGATGGCGCAGAGGAAGACGTGCCGCTCACTCACGTTCATATCGGCGATCGCCTTCGCGTTCGGCCTGGCGAGAAGGTGCCGGTGGATGGCCTTGTCGACGAAGGCACCAGCGCGGTCGACGAGTCGATGCTTACTGGCGAGCCTCTCCCGGTCACCAAGCGGGCGGGCGATCGGCTGATCGGTGCCACCATGAATACGACGGGGGCGTTGACCATGCGCGCTGAGAAGGTCGGCGCCGCTACGATGCTCGCGCAAATCGTCCAGATGGTGGCACAAGCGCAGCGCTCGAAGGCTCCGCTGCAGCGGATGGCCGATCATGTCGCCGGTTACTTTGTGGTGGTCGTCGTCGGCATAGCGCTGGCCACCCTGATCGTGTGGGGTTTGTTTGGACCCGAGCCGCGCTGGGTCTATGGCCTCATCAACGCCGTCGCGGTCCTGATTATTGCGTGTCCCTGCGCCCTGGGCCTGGCGACGCCTATGTCCATCATGGTCGCGACGGGCAAAGCTGCAACTCAAGGGGTGCTGTTTCGCGATGCGGCTGCCATCGAGAAGCTGCGTGAAGTGGACACTCTGATCATTGACAAGACTGGCACCCTGACGGAGGGTAAGCCGGCGTTCGAGCGCGCCATCGCAGCGCCGGGATTCACTGAAGATCAAGTGCTGCAATGGGCCGCGAGCCTCGATCAAGGCAGCGAGCATCCGCTGGCCGCGGCAATTGTTCGCGGCGCGCGGGATCGGAGCTTCTCGCTCCTTCCGGTGACGGAGTTCCTGTCGGAGACCGGTATCGGCGTGCGCGGCCACGTCAACAACGCGGCGTTCGTATTGGGCAATACGGCTTTCATGGCTCAAGAGGCTGTCGACATTGGAACACTTACCGCCGAGGCGGAAACGCTCCGCGCAGAAGGGGCGAGCGTCATGTACTTGGCCCGAGATCGCGCTCTGGTCGGTCTGGTGGCCGTCGCCGACCCGATCAAGGCCAGCACGCCAGAGGCGCTGCAAGCGCTGCGCGACGCGGGCCTGCGGCTCGTCATGGCCACCGGGGACGGCATCACAACGGCCCTCGCGGTCGGCAAGCGTCTGGAAATCGACGAGGTTCATGGCGAAGTGAAACCCGCGGACAAGTTGGCACTTGTGGAGCGACTGCAGAAAGAGGGACGCATTGTGGCCATGGCCGGCGACGGGATCAACGATGCGCCGGCGCTGGCAAAAGCCGATGTCGGAATCGCGATGGGAACCGGAACCGATGTGGCCATGAACAGTGCTCAGGTCACCCTCGTAAAGGGTGACCTTCGCGGCATCATCCGGGCACGCAACCTGTCCCGCGCGACCATCGCGAATATGAAGCAAAACCTGGCGTTCGCATTCCTCTACAACTCGCTCGGCGTCCCATTGGCGGCGGGTGTACTTTATCCATGGACAGGTTGGCTGCTGTCGCCAATGATTGCCGCGCTCGCCATGAGCCTGAGTTCGGCGTCGGTTATCTTTAACGCCTTGCGGTTGCGGTCCTCGACCGCCTAAGCAGCGATGCGTACAGGCCATTGTGAGACATCCACGGGAGGTGCAGCTCCATGAATACCAAATCGCACTGGGATCATGTCTATCAGATAAAAGCCCCGACTGCCGTAAGCTGGTTTCGGCCACATCTTGAACGGTCGCTGCGCTTCATCGAAAGCGTCGTCCCCGACCGGGACGCTGCGTTGATCGATGTGGGAGGCGGAGAATCAACGTTGGTGGACGACCTCGTGGCCACCGGCTATCGCAATGTGAGTGTTCTGGACATTTCATCGACCGCACTGACGGTTGCGCGAGAACGTCTTGCGTCCGCCTCGACTCGCGTGAGTTGGTTATGCGGGGATGTCACAACCTACCCACTGGGCCACCATCAGTTTGACCTGTGGCACGACCGCGCTGTCTTCCACTTCCTCACCGACCCGGAAGCACGTGCTGCGTATGTTCGCCAGGTCGCGAACGCGGTAAAGCCGGGTGGCTATGTCATCGTGGCTACATTCGGCCCCGAAGGCCCGCTTCAATGCAGCGGACTCGACGTGGTTCGCTACGACGCCGACCAACTTCACAGCGAGTTTGGCGGCAGATTCCAATTGGTCGAGCACGCCACCGAGCTTCACCAGACGCCGGCCGGCGCCCACCAACAGTTTGTCTATTGTCTTTGCCGAGTCAGCTGGTAACGGGAATCCGGAACATGAGCATGCCGAAGGGCGTTTGGACTGCACTGCTTGCGGCAGCATTGTTCGGCGCAAGCACGCCCATCGCCAAGACTTTGCTCGAAGAAATGCCACCCGTCCTGCTTGCAGGACTGTTTTACGCCGGCTCGGGGCTTGGACTGGCACTCGTCCTCGCAATTCGACAGGGGATCTCGGGCCGCGCCAGCGACGCTTGGGTATTGCCCGCACGAAGCGATTTGAAATGGCTCGCTGGCGCCATTGGATTTGGAGGCGTTGCCGGGCCGATATTCCTGTTACTTGGCCTTCAATCCACTGCGGCGTCGGTCAGTTCGCTGCTACTGAATCTCGAATCGGTGTTTACCGCACTCTTGGCGTGGACCGTCTTTCGCGAGAACTTCGACCGGCGCATTGCGCTGGGCATGCTGTTGATCGTCGTGGGGGGACTGGCGCTGTCATGGACACCGGGCACGTTGCAGGTGTCGACCGGTTCACTGCTCGTGGCGGCTGCCTGCTTCTGCTGGGGCGTGGATAACAACCTGACGCGAAAGGTTGCCGCCAATGACGCGATGACCATTGCCTGCATCAAAGGCTTGGTGGCTGGCGCCGTGAGCATCGGAATAGCAATCGCCATGGGTGCCAATGCGCCATCCCTTACCGCCATCGCCTCTGCGGCTACAGTGGGTTTCGCGGGTTACGGCATCAGCCTTACGTTGTTCGTGGTCGCATTGCGTGAACTGGGGACGGCGCGCACCGGCGCGTATTTCGCGGTGGCGCCATTCTTCGGCGCACTACTCGCCATTGTCTTGCAGCACGAGCCCGTTACTCTGACGCTGATTGCGGCGGCAGTGCTAATGGCTGGCGGCGTCTGGCTGCACGTCACTGAGCACCACGTGCACGATCACGAGCACATGGTCGGGAGTCATTTGCACCCGCACACGCACGACGAACATCACCAACACTCGCATGAGTCAAACTGGGACGGGACGGAGCCCCACTCGCACCTCCATGACCACAAGCCGATAAGGCACGCCCATGCCCACTATCCTGACATTCATCATCGCCATGAACACTGACAAGCTGGCACGTTACGGTACCTGGCAATGACCACCGTCTTGCTCGAATCGGTGTTGACCTGCCCGCATTGCGGTTTTGCCTCGCAGGAGAAGATGCCGACCGATGCCTGCCTGTATTTCCACGAGTGCAGCCACTGTAGGAAGCTCTTACGTCCAAACCGCGGCGATTGCTGCGTGTTCTGCTCGTTTGGTTCAGTCAAATGCCCTCCAGTACAAGTGCAAAACCCATGTTGCGGCTAATCCCTGCTTCCGATCTCGCGGTCGCGGACCGGAATTGGCCGTTTGCACATTTGGCGGGCAGCCGTCGGACCGGCGAGGCCGCCGGTCAGCCCACAGGAACCTGGAGCCGGGTCAGGTCTACGCAATCCCATCGAATCCGACTATGATGGTGCCTATCAGGTCAACGTTTCGAAGCCGACTGTTTCCGACGACCATGGCCAACTCGCCCTTCGCAAGCCCGACGACACGCACACCGCTTGCGACGCGGCGCTAGTGGCACCACTGCCAATACAGGCATGACTCGTCGCTCGCTCCGTCAGCTCTGCTGGGTCCTCGTGGGCGCCCTTCTTTATGGCCAGGTGGCCATCGCCGCCTACGCCTGTCCGCGAGCACTCCCGGAATCCTCCATGGTCATGTCGACCCAGCCGGTCGTGGTCGCGGCCGACAAGGCCGGCGACCAGACCGACGCGCCCACAAGCGCGCAGATTGCCGGCTGTGATGGCATGCTTGGGGCGATGGACCCACCGGCCGACAAGCTTTGTGCGGAGCATTGCAATTACGGTCACCAGAGCGACCAAGCGGCAAGTGTGGTGCTACCTGCCGTGCTGATGACACCGCTCTACGTAGTAACGCCGATGCCGCCACCCTCCGTGGCATCGCAGCCTGCAATTGATCTGAGTGCCTTGGCTGAGGCGGCCCCACCGCTCGCCATCCTGCACTGCTGCTTCCGAATCTGATCCTCTCCTAGATCGCGCGCTCACGACCCACTGGGTCGGCTGGGCGTCTCGGTCGCGTTCGTTCGTCCGCAGTTAGGCGTTTGCGGCGTAACGGGCCGACGAAACACACGTTTCGTTGTCGGGAGGTTCCATGCTTTCTTTGACGTTGCCATCCGCATCGCTCGCGCGGCGCGTACGCAAGCTAACGCTACTGGTGATCGGGGTCAGCTCGATCCTGCCGACCCTAGACGCTCACGCCCAGCGCGCGCTGACCCTCGACCAGGCGCTTCGCGCCGCACAGGAGCGGTCGCAGAGACTGGTAGCGCAAGATGCGGCCGCCGCAGCTTCGCGTGACATGGCCGTTGCCGCGGGGCAATTCCCTGATCCGACGCTCAAGCTCGGACTGATCGATGTTCCGGTGAATGGATCGGATCAGTTCAGTCTGACGCGCGACTCCTTCACCATGGGCACGATTGGCCTATCGCAGGAATTCACGCGCTCTGAAAAGCGACGCGCCCGGACGACCCGCTACGAGCGCGAGGCGGATGCCGCCGATGCTGCTCGCCGGGCGGCGCTCGCCGATCTGCGGCGAGACACCGCACTTGCCTGGCTGGATCGCTACTTCCAAGAGCGTGTGCTTGACGTGCTGTCGAGCCAGCGCGATGAAGCACGGCTGCAGATCGACGCTGCCGAGGCTGCCTACCGTGGCGGGCGAGGTTCGCAGACGGATGTGTTTGCTGCGCGTTCAGCGGTGGCTCAATTCGAAGACCGCATTCGCCAAGCCGAACAGCGCATTCTCACCGCCAAGACCAAGCTCGCGCGTTGGGTGGGCAACGAAGGAACCGGCCCGTTAGCCGCGCCACCGAATCTTGCGGTCCTGCACCTGGACGCCGAGGGCCTGGACGCGAGTTTGAAGCATCACCCACAACTCCAAGTCTTGAATCAACAGGAGCAGGTTGCACTCGCGGAGGCTGATGTCGCGAAGGCCAACAAATCGGCCGATTGGAGCGTGGAGTTGACCTACAGCCAGCGCGGCCCGTCGTATTCGAATTTCGTTTCACTCAATGTCTCGATTCCGCTGCAGTGGGATCAGGGTAATCGCCAGAACCGCGAACTCGCCGCGAAACTGGCACTGGCTGATCAGTTGCGCGCACAGCGCGAGGAGGCCGCGCGCGAGCATATCTCCGACGTACAAAGTTGGCTGCAGCAGTGGCAAGGAGACCGTGCGCGTCTCACGTACTACGACAGCACGCTGATCCCGCTCGCCAGCGAGCGCACGCGAGCCGCGCTTGCGGGCTATCGAGGCGGCGGCGGAACACTTACGTCGGTATTGGAATCCCGCCGGATGGAGATCGATGTCCGGCTGGAGCAGCTCCGTCTCGAGATGGAGGCCGCCGGCCTATGGGCGCAACTCGAATACCTGATTCCGACAGAGCATTCGACTGCGATCCTCCAACGCGTTACCGCGACGCGTGCCACAGCGATGGAGAAGTGATCATGAATCGCAAATATCTAGCCGTCGGTCTCATTGCGACCACCATCCTTGGCGCGGTCGCGTACGGTCTCTATGCGTTGGGCGTCCAACAGGGCATGCGCATGGCGGACACCGCTCCCGGGGCCCAAGAGCGCCCAGCGGCCGCGCCAGGCGCGGCCACAGAAGCGGCGCCACCGAGCATCGCCCAGGGTGAGGAAGCCACTCGTCGCCACATTACTGCCGGCATCAAGGCAGGTGATGTCGATCCCGTAACCGGCAAACGAATCCTCTATTACCAGGACCCGATGGTTCCGGGTAACAAGTTCGACCGGCCCGCAAAGTCGCCGTACATGAACATGATGCTCGTCCCGGTTTACGCGGACAGCGACAGTGACGCGAGCAAGGTGACGGTCAGCCCGCGTATTCAGCAGAACCTCGGCGTGCGTACTGCGTTGGTCATTGAAGGCGCGCTCTCACCGCAGGTTGCGGCCGTAGGCAGCATCGCATTCAACGAACGTGATCAGGCGATTGTGCAGGCCCGAGCCACGGGCTTTGTCGAGCGCCTGACCGTACGGGCGACGCTCGATGCCGTCGCCAAAGGTCAGGTCCTGGCTGAACTCTACGTGCCGGACTGGATCGCGGCACAGGAGGAGTTTCTTTCCGTACGTCGCATGCAGGGTTCCGACCTTGCATCGCTGGTCGACGGCGCACGATTGCGCATGCGTCAGGCCGGCATGAGCGAAGCGCAGATTGCGCTGGTCGAAACCACGGGTCGAACCCAACCGCGCATGACGCTCACAGCCCCGATTGGCGGCGTCGTTACCGAATTGGCGGTACGTGAAGGGATGACCGTCACGCCTGGCGCCACACTGTTTCGCATCAACGGCCTTTCAACAGTGTGGGCCAACGCCGAAGTGCCGGAGAGTCAATCCGCCCTGATCCGGCCCGGCGCGAAGGTGCAAGCAAAGAGTAGCGCTGTCCCGGGGACGACTTTCGAAGGCAAGGTGCAGGCGATCCTCCCCGAGGTCAACGCGGCCACACGGACGCTGAAGGCGCGGGTCGAATTGTCCAATCCCGGCAATCGGCTTGTCCCGGGCATGTTCGTGCAGATGCAATTCATGGACATGCACGCTGGCAAAGCGATGCTCGTGCCTACGGAAGCGATCATCCAGACCGGTAAGCGCACCGCCGTGATGCTGGCGGAAGACGGCGGGCGCTTTCGTCCGGTCGATGTGGAGATCGGCATCGAGACTGGCGGCCAGACCGAGATCAAGCGGGGTCTGCAGATCGGCCAACGGGTGGTCGTCTCCTCGCAGTTCCTGATCGACTCCGAGGCGAGTCTCAAGGGCATCGAGGCGCGTCTCAACGATGAGCCCAAACCCAGCGCCACGAATGCCGCGCCGCGACACGAAGGCGACGCCAAGGTGGAGCACATCGGCCCCGACGCCGTCACGTTGTCGCACGGGCCCATTAAGACGCTCAAATGGGGACCGATGACCATGGACTTCAAGCCGCCGGCGCGGGGGCTGCCGCACGGGTTGGCGGACGGCGACCAAGTGCATTTCGAGTTCTACATGGGTGCCGACAACCTTCCACAGCTCACGGCCATAACGCCGCTGGCTCCGCAACCCACTTCACCCAACACACCGAAGTCGGGGAGCAAGCCATGATCGCCCAACTCATCCGTTGGTCGATCACCAACCGCTTCCTCGTGCTGTTGGCCACGCTCATGGTCAGCGGCTGGGGCGTGTATTCGGTGCTGAAGACGCCGCTCGACGCCCTCCCCGACCTTTCGGACGTGCAGGTGATCATCCGCACCTCCCATCCCGGTCAGGCGCCGCGGATTGTTGAGAACCAGATCACCTACCCGCTGACGACGACGATGTTGTCTGTCCCGGGCGCCAAGACCGTGCGTGGCTACTCGTTCTTCGGCGATTCGTTCGTCTATGTGCTGTTCGAGGACGGCACCGATCTCTACTGGGCCCGGTCGCGGGTATTGGAATACCTCAATCAGGTGCAGTCACGGTTACCGGCCGGCGCGAAGGCTTCGCTGGGGCCGGATGCAACAGGGGTCGGCTGGATCTACCAGTATTCGCTGGTAGATCGCAGCGGAACCCATGACGCTGGCGAACTGCGAGCGTTGCAGGACTGGTTCCTCAAATTCGAACTGAAATCGGTGCCGAACGTGGCCGAGGTCGCCTCGGTCGGCGGCATGGTGCGCCAATACCAGGTCCTGCTCGACCCTGACAAGCTCGCGGCCTACGCGATTCCTCACGCCAAGGTGATCGAGGCCATCCAGAAGGCCAATCAGGAAGCCGGCGGCTCGGTGCTCGAACTGGGCGAAGCGGAGTACGTCGTGCGCGCGTCCGGCTACCTGCAGTCGCTCGACGACTTCCGCAAGGTTCCGCTCAAGACCACCGACGCGGGCGTCTCCGTGCGCCTGGGTGACGTGGCGCGCATTCAGATGGGACCGGAGATGCGTCGCGGCATCGGGGAGCTGGATGGCGAGGGCGAAGCGGTGGGCGGCGTGGTCGTCATGCGCTCCGGCAAAAATGCGCTGGAGACCATCGCCGCCGTCAAGGACAAGCTGCAACTGCTGCAGGCCAGCCTGCCCAAGGGTGTCGAGATCGTGCCGACTTACGACCGCTCGGGCCTCATCGAGCGGGCGGTCGAGAACCTCGGCCACAAGCTGTTGGAAGAATTCATTGTCGTCGCAGTGGTCTGTTTCATCTTCTTGTTCCACTTGCGCTCCGCATTCGTGGCGATTGTGTCGCTGCCGCTCGGCATCCTGGCGGCGTTCATCGTCATGCGCTATCAGGGCGTGAACGCCAACATCATGTCGCTGGGCGGCATTGCTATCGCGATTGGCGCGATGGTGGACGCCGCGGTGGTGATGATCGAGAACGCGCACAAGCATCTCGAACGCTGGGCACACGACCATCCGGACGAGACGCTTGACAATGACACCCGCTGGCAAGTCATCGGTGATGCGGCAGCCGAAGTGGGTCCAGCACTGTTCTTCTCGCTGCTGATCATCACCCTGTCGTTCATCCCGGTATTCACGCTGGAGGCGCAAGAGGGGCGGCTGTTCTCGCCACTGGCCTTCACCAAGACCTACGCAATGGCCGCCGCCGCCGGCATGGCGGTCACGCTCATTCCGGTGTTAATGGGGTACCTGATCCGCGGGCGCATTCCGGACGAGAAAGCCAATCCGCTCAATCGCCTGCTGATCGCCCTCTATCGACCGTTGCTCGACATGGTGCTGCGCGCGCCGAAGTTGACGCTTGCAGTCGCCGCCGTTGTATTAGTCGCGAGCCTCTGGCCATTGCAGCACATCGGCGGCGAATTCATGCCAAGGCTGGATGAGGGCGACCTCCTCTACATGCCATCGGCACTGCCCGGTCTCTCCGCTGGCAAGGCGTCAGAGTTGCTGCAGCAGACCGACCGTCTCATCAAGACGGTCCCGGAAGTCATCAGCGTGTACGGCAAAGCGGGACGGGCTGAGACGGCAACCGACCCCGCGCCACTGGAAATGTTCGAGACCACGATTCAGTTCAAGCCGCGTGAGCAGTGGCGACCGGGAATGACCCAAGACAAGTTGGTCGAGGAGCTGGACCGAATTGTCAGGGTCCCGGGACTGACCAATATCTGGGTACCGCCAATCCGCAATCGCATCGACATGCTGGCCACCGGCATCAAGAGTCCAGTCGGGGTGAAGGTGGCCGGAACCGACCTCGCCACCATCGACCGCGTCACGGGGGAAATCGAGCGCGTGTTGAAGGATGTGCCGGGCGTAAGCAGCGCGCTCGCCGAGCGCCTCACCGGAGGTCGCTATGTCGATGTGATGATCAATCGCGATGGCGCAGCTCGCTTCGGCATGAACATCGCCGACGTGCAGTCGGTGATCGCCTCTGCCGTCGGGGGGGACAACGTCGGCGAGACGGTCGAGGGTTTGCAGCGCTTTCCGATCAACGTGCGCTATCCGCGCGAGACTCGCGACTCGCTAGAAAAATTGCGGGCACTGCCTATTGTGACCGAGCGCGGCGCGCGCCTGGTGCTCTCGGACGTGGCTGAGATCAGGATCACCGATGGACCACCGATGCTGCGCAGCGAGAACGCGCGGCTTTCGGGTTGGGTCTACGTCGACATCCGCGGTCGCGACCTCAAGTCCGCAGTGCAGGACATGCAGCGCGTGGTGGCGCAGAAGGTCCAATTGCCGGCCGGCTACTCGATTTCGTGGTCCGGGCAGTTCGAGTTTCTGGAACGCGCCACAGCGAAGCTCAAGGTCGTGGTGCCGTTCACGCTGTTGATCATCTTCGTGCTGCTCTATCTGACGTTCAAGCGCTTCGACGAGGCGGCGCTGATCATGGCTACGCTCCCGTTTGCCTTGGTCGGCGGCATCTGGCTGCTGTACCTGCTGGACTACAACCTCTCGGTGGCGGCCGCGGTCGGCTTCATTGCGCTAGCGGGCGTCTCGGCCGAGTTCGGCGTGATCATGCTGTTGTACCTCAAGCAAGCATGGGATGCGCGGCTCGCGCAAGGCAAGACCGGTACGGAAGACCTCTTGGATGCCATTCGAGAGGGCGCCGTGCTGCGGGTGCGCCCGAAGGCGATGACGGTTGCGGTCATCCTGGCTGGTTTGTTCCCAATCATGTGGGGCACCGGGACCGGCTCCGAGGTGATGCAGCGGATTGCTGCGCCCATGGTCGGGGGAATGATAACCGCCCCTTTGCTGTCGATGTTCGTGATTCCGGCGGCCTACCTGCTCATGCGGCGAGCCCGCACGCATATGGCACCACGACGTGCGTTTTGGCGGAGGCACCATGCGCCCGCATGAACGCCTGCACCGATTCGTGGCACTCATCTGGGCCGCCCTGATTCTGTGCTGGGCACTCCCGCTTGGTGCCGCGCGCGCCGCCCCGTCACCAATGCTGGAGATCGAGTCGCTTGGGATGGCGGCAATGTCCACGCCCGCCATGCCCGACGCGATGGACTGCGTGCCTTGTGCGAGTTGCTACGTCGCGCCGGCACCAGCGGCGAATGGGTTTGTTGGCAAATGCCCGACTTCCCTAGAACCCCGCTGTCGGATTCGGTCGGCAGAGTACCCGGCCCCGCTCTGCCGCCTCGGCGCAGGAGGTTGGCGGGCTCACGTGCCCATACGTATCGCGTTCTGCCGGTGGCTGGATTGATCCGACGATGCCGCTCATTTTCTGCATCGACGATTTTCAATCAATCCGTCATCGGAGATCATATGAAACCCCTGTTGACATCGCTGTGTATCGCCGCCAGCGCCCTAGGCGTGGCGCTGCCAGCCTCTGCTGGTCCAGACCAACAAGCCCTTGACCAAGCGCGCGCAAAGCTGCGTGCCGAACAGACTCAATTCGACATGCGAACGCCGGAGGAAAAATGCGACGCCCAGTACCTCGCCGCGTACCGCGCATTGCCGCTGGATCAAGGGCCGCGCGCACAAACAACACCGTACTTGAATCAGCAGCGTAAGGCGACGCTTGCCGCCCAGTACAAGGCTTGCAAGGAGGCAGCACCGAAGGGGACAACCCGATGAAGCGCTTCTTCGTAGCGCCTTGCCTTAACGGAATTCAACCTAAGAGGAGCTAACCATGCACAAGCTACTTGCCGCTATCGCAGTTCTCGCACTTTCGTCATCTCCAGGTCTCGCCCTCGCGCAGCAGAAAATGGACGACATGCCGATGGGAAAGGGAATGGATATGGGAAAGGGCACGGGGATGATGGGTATGCAGCCTGCAAACGCCGCGTCAACCTATTCCACTGTTGGCGTGGTCAAGAAAATTGATTCCGGTGCTGGCATCGTGACGCTTAGCCACGAACCGGTAAAGGACCTCAATTGGCCCGCAATGACGATGGGCTTCAAAGTCGCTGACAAAGCCTCGTTTGCCAAGCTCGTCGAGGGAAAGAAGGTCGAGGTCCAGTTCAAGCGGATCGATAAGGACTACGTCATCACCGCCGTGAAGTGACATGGCCATGCGGCCGGCAGTGGACTTGAGGCGTCCACGCCGGCCGCTTGCGCGCTCGACGATCCGAGACAAATTCAGCTTTAGCTATAGCCCGTTTGTCCGTGGCCCGTCCACGGACAACGCGATCTGCGACAGATACACCCTGAAACGGACATAGCTTTCTTGACAAGCCCGACGGGACTCGCCTTTAATAGCATCGCAGCAACCCATCTCAAATCCGTCGACGTTACAGACGGTGATCACCACCAAAGGTGATTGTATAAAGCCGGCATACCGTGGCCGGTATCGGCCACTGTGCCGGGGCAGGCATGTTCGACGCTGCCGGGGGCTTCCACCCACGTCGAGAAAATTCCCATCGGCTTACCCCGATCGGGACCTATCAATCGACAAAGAGGTGCAACTTGAGCCAAGGCTCTGCATGCATCGATGAACCTCGCACATTGGCATTTCCAACTGTGCTGTTGGAACCACCGGCCTGGTGGGACCGAGCCGACTATTTCGACGCAAACGATCTCGACGCAATTGTTGAGGAAATGGCTTACCAGCTCGGTCGCGACGAAGATGACCCTGAGCCAGAGGCTTCATTCCGCAAATTCGATTTCCGCGGTAGCGCCGGCCGATTTGGCGTCTACGTTCACCAGTGCGGCGAACTTCTGGGACCCCGCTTTGTGGCCATTGCGGTGGCACCTGCGGAGGAACCTTACATCGACTACGATCCGGACTACGGTCCCGACGAGGATTCGGATGACGATCAGGACGATGATCCGGACGCCAATATAGTGCGAGCATTCGCCCGCGTCGACGGTGTTTTCGGAATCGGTCTCACTGCCAAAGCTGCAGCTGCCGAGGTCATAAGACATCTCCCATACAACTGGATTCCGAGCGTCGGACCGAACACAACATGACCCTTAATACAACTCGAATGACCCGCAGCTTCCTCAAGCTCCCAGCGCTCGAATTCTCACCCGCCTGGGCCCTCACTTCCGAAGACGAACGCGCGTTTGTGCGCGCCGATGATCACCCGGATGGTCCCCAGTCGTTGGCGGAGCTTTTGCCATATCTGCAACATGCGACACAGACGACCGAGTTCTCAATGCAGGCGAAAGCGTTGGGCCTTTCGCAGGTCCTCGTTGGGCGTGGTCAAGCGTGGATTGGAGGCGAATCGGGGTTCTGCTACACCCCCGACGAATATCCGGAATTGAGCCCCCACTCAATCGTGATGATCGATCCCGATCACATGCCGGCCCACCTGTCACTAGTGGACCTGTTCCTGCACGAGGCGGCGCATATTTTTACGAACGGTGAAGCGCATTCCTGGCCCTTCCTCGTGATGCTCAACGTAATGCGCATTCGGTGTGGGCTCGGCCCCTCTACTGATTCATATGATTGGCGCGACACGCGGTATTCGCCAGATCTCGCCCGACTCTCGCTGTCCGACTCCGATGTCCAGAACTCCGCCGCCGACCTCGGACGCCTACTTGCTCCGATGCCGTTCAACGTCGGGGAGCTTAGATTCCTCATCCAAGGCATTTGGAATGAGGTGGCGTCAAATGTGGTCGACACCACCACCAATGTCGACTTCGAGGAACTATGCCGCTCCACCGCACAGCGCGAACTCGCCAGGTGGATGAATGCCGCGCAGCCCGGCGAGACGCGCTAGGTCATTCCAATCGCTGGTGGACGGGAGGATGCTCACCGAAACAACATGCGGCGCATCCACCTAGCGAGCTTTTCCGACAGCGTTGGTGGTCGGAATGCGCGGCCCTGCCATATCCCGTTGCTGCCGAGCCACTCGATCAATGTTTCGTCTGTATTCGCTCGAAGTCGACAGTCGATGTGCGTGAGTCGATCGCACGGGGCGCAAAATCCGTTCGCCGCAATTGTCACAACATGAGGCAACGACTGAATGACGCGGCCTCGCACCCGGTCTCCAGAAATATTACTGCCGCAGGTTTTGCAAACGACGTGTAGACCCGGGACCGACGTTCCGTTATTCAGCTCGATGGGCATGTGGCTGTACAGCGGCTCGTCCTGCTTGTAGGCGGCGAGCCATGCCGCAACACTGATCTCACTAGCCACGCTCTCGTCACTGCCCATCCTTGCCCTCGTCGATTGTTGGAAGATCCTTGGCCGAGCTACATCTCGCTTCCATTGACGAAATTGGCCCCTCGCCGACGATGTGCTTCGCAGGTCGGAAGCTCACCGTCGCGCGCGAGTGTCTTCACCTTCCGCTCCACGATGGTCAGGCACCCTTCCGTCCGACAATGAAAGTGGCAGTGCTGGTTGCTTCCTACGCTGATGCGAGATGGATGCCGCTTCACTCCCGTCACTGGGTCACGCGCGATCAGCGCCGCCAAGTCCGGCCGAAGGCGGTCTAGTGCCTGACAGCTCACGCAGAGCGTGTTTGGATACCGCACCCGGTTGCGGATTTCGGTCCGAACGGCAAAGGATTGGCGTCCGCATTGAACGCATGACTGAAAAACTCGGGATGCTGTGGTGAGTGCCGTAACGCAGACCCGAACCACTTCGGTACTCGTCTGGCCCATGCATTCGATGGTGACGCGCCCCGCCGTGAGCACGCAGTTGTTGCCGGATGCCGCCAGCACCGAACCCAGCACCGGAAAATACTGTTCCTTGGCCCACAGGCTTCCAGCGAAGTCGAGGTCCGCCTTCACCGCGGCGAGAAGCTCCTCGACTCGCAACGCCGAATGATTGTGCGGCAGTGCCGGCTCGTCGGTTTCGACCTTCGGTGCCAAGCGCATGGCGCTCGCTTCTGCAAGCCTCCGCAGCGCGGCCTCCTGCAACTGGGGATCGCCGTAGGTAATCGCTGATCCCGAGATACTCTCGCGCCCGCGGTGCGCATCAGCACGATGGTCTTGCGGACGTTGCCAGCGAAGATTGCCAGGCCGGTCATCCCGGGTGTCCATGTTGATGTGGTCGGCCTCGTAGTAGGACAGGTCGTCCGGCAGCGGATGATGAGCTAACGCGACGACCCGCGAGTGCTGGAACATGGATCGATAACTCCCGACGGCGGGAAGGTCCTCTTGAGGAATGAGGTGAAGAAGTGCTCGTGGGACGGTGATCGAGACGCCGAGATAGCGGCCGGAGCGGCTCGTCCCAAGCGGTGCCAGATGCCAGCCATCACCGTCCGACACGAAAACGAATCCGTCGGCATCCACGAGGAGGTCGCCTGCCAGAAGCATTTCCAGGATCAGTTGGTCACGGTAACGACGGCTCTCCGCCGTCTTCCCTCCGACCGGTAGCGTGACGGCCTCGATGGAGCTATATCCCAGATTTTCTCGACGGGAGGCCGTTCGAGGATCAACACCGAATCGTCGCGCTGCCTCTGTGCGTGGAAGACGAACGCCGTTCACGTCGACGAAGGCCGTTCGGCGCTGGTTTGCAGACTGTTGCTCGGGGCTCGCCCACCGCAGGTTGCCTGGCTCGTAGCCCTTGTCGTTGTCGATTCGATCTATCGAGAGCCGCTCCGCGCCGGTCGTGGCCACCACCATCGCCAAGGTCATGCCATCCGGTCGAGGCAGGCTGTTCGCGACATAGTCCACGAAGGCGTGCATTCCCGAGATCGGATCGCGCCACCCCGACCACACCTCGATGCCACGGGCGCCATAGTTGACGTAGTCGTCATTGGTTTCGTCTTGGCATCGCGCCAGCATCTTCCGCCAGCGATTGATGAGGCTCATCCATATTTCTTTGGCGAGGCTCTGTTTCATCGAGAATCCCTTTCGCATCGCGCATGAACAAGCTGGCGCATGACAGCACGTAGGTACTTATACACCGGGTACTTATACACCGTGGTCGTATACGCGTCAAGGGGGCAGACTTGTTTGGATGAAGGCTCGCACGCCCGCCCCGCAGACAGCACGCATTCGACTTGCAGCGAATTTGCGCTTAGCCAGAGAACGGCTGCAAATCTCTCAAGAGGCGCTCGCCGACTTGGCGGGGGTGGACAGGACCTTCGTTGGAAGCGTTGAGCGCCAAGAACGGAATATCTCGCTCGACAATATCGAGCGCCTCGCGGTCGCCCTCAAGATGGACATCGCGGAGCTATTGAAGAAGCACTAGGCCGCCCGTGGCCAAGCTGCGTCGCATCGCGCTACCGGTAGCGGAATCACGTCCTCGGACACTGCAATCGTGCCATTTGCGCGCTCAGAAAATGCGCATGTTGCACATAGGTTTGCTTCGCGATCGACCACGGATTCAATCAGTTACCGAAATTGATGCACATTGCACATAGTGCATGTTGCATATAGTGCATGTTGCACATTGCACATCTCTTGGTCCCGGACTAATCCGCTCGGATTGATGCGTAACGTTCAACGGACAGCGCGTCGCGTGAATTGCAACTTCGCGAAGCATCACCACAATTCCTGCGATCCGCAGTAAGTGCATACGCCAAGCGCGGAATTTGTCGCTGGCGTTGTTCGTGTACGCAAGATGGTGATAATCTAGCCGCACGTCGGAAACCGGCGCACGCTCGTATCGCATTGGTGCTCTAAGCGATACGCAGCAAACAGGCTTGCACCTCGCCTGAGTTTAGTTGGTGGCGCGACCTCGTCTCGCGCTTGCTCGCTAATCTCGACTAGGCGGTCGTCGTGCAAGTATCTGTTCACATTCACTCGTTCATCGCGGCCGACACCGCGGCGTCCGCCGGCGAACTGGCGCGGCTCCCAAGCGTGTTCCTGCACGCGCGTCTCCGCCTCCAACGCCACGCCGGCGACTGCAGTTGCCAAGCAGTTCCGGCGATGCCGCTCAACACCGCGGTGGTCTCGCGCCGCGGTAACCCAACCGTCGGTCACAGCCGCTTCCTCGACACAGCACCCTATGCACCCAGCCTGGGAGCCGCCCGATGAGGACGAAGGACTCATCGCGGTGGGGCGAGGGCATGCCTCATCGCCCGACGCCTCTCGCGTGCCGCAGGACACGCGAGACGGGGGGAGCCGCGCATGTGTGGTGCCCGACGCGGATTGCGCCGGGGTCCCCGCTCGAAATCGGCCGGGGTCCCCGACCGACGCGAAGCGTCGGGTGGGGCCAGCCGAGTTCGAGAAGGGGTAGCGCGGTCCGCATCGGGCACCACACATGCGCGGGGGGCGAAGCCCACGCGCGCCGACCCGCGATTTTGCGGGGAGGCTACCCTGTGTCCGGCCCGCGCTTGCGCGGGATGATGTGGATGATCGGGACGAACGAGCGCCAGCGAGTTCGGACGGATCAGTCACATCATGTCGAGCGCCGGGCCCCCGCTCGCCGCGAAGCGGCGAGATGGGGAAGCGCGAAGAGTCTCCCCCGCTTTTGGGGAGACCAAGATCCGGTCGACGCGCTTCATGCGTCGATCCGGCATCTTGCCCGGGCACCGGGTAGCCTCCCCGCGGAACGGACGCATCGCGTCCGGTTCGCGCCCTTGGGCGATTCGCCAACGGCGAATCGGGGTGGCGCGCGCGGAGGTGGCAGGACACGAGCGTGGACGGGCGCAACGCGCCCGCCAGCGAGTGCCGCCACCGACTCAATTGCCGAGAGTGAAAACGTCCCCAGTGGGGACGTTTGGAACGCGTCGGCAACAAGCCCGCCAGCCGGCGACCGAGGTCCCCATAAGGGGCGTCGGTCGCCGGCGCGGACGGGCTACATCAAGCGGCTACGGCATCGCTACACCGTAGTTCCTCACCGCGGTCACGTCCCATGGCCGTACGTACTCACAACCTACGCCACCAACATTCGCCTCTCGCACGCGGGCGCTTCTTAGTTCACAACAAAACGGCGACTACCATGGCCACAATTAAGCTCTCTGCAACACGACTGAACCTGCCACGATTGATTCTCGTCTTGGCAAAGATCGGCTGGGGTCGCCCGTGCGACATCGTTCTTTTCGCGCAGTGGCCCGGGAAGCAGGCAGAGGAGGTGGTGCGGGATCTATGTGTATGGGCAGTCGCCAATGGCCTCCTGGTTTCGAAGCCGCTGGAGGGGACCCCGGGCGAGTTGGCCTACATGTTGACCGACCGCGGTGATCGCTACGCCCGACAACTCGGCGCCAAAATCATCGGGCGCAGTCACAACCTGAAAGTGGGTCCGCGTTGGCACGAACACGTCATGGCAATCGCCATGGCAGTGGCGATGCGGCAATATAAACTCGAATTCTATTTCGCCCGCGAAGTGAAATGGGCCATTCGAGAACTCAAGTCCAATCGAGGCAGTGCATCCGACCACCTACCTGCCCTGCTCGCGTTGGGCGTGCATTTGCTTGCCAAATTCCCCGACGGAATACTCCTAAGAGGCGGCGACAGACCCGCCACCGCTGCCGTCGAACTGGAGTGGAGTGAGAAGAAAAGCGACGACATGCGAGGCCAGGTGTCCTCATGCATCAAGGCAAGAGGCCAGAACATAAAGTTTATGATCGGCTACGTATATCCGCCCGATATGCAGAAGGCACTGATCGAACGGCGTCACAAATATGCTCCGAAAGGGAAGGATCAGCACAATACGCCGCCCGGCAAGAAGAAACGCGCCACTAAGACGCCAAAGGCCATCAACCACGAAGGTCGGCTGGTGCGCAATTTCTACGCTCGGGCATCCTCCAAGGAAGAGCTGGACCATATCAGTCTGATGAGGATGCGCTTCGACATTCGTCTGTGCCTCCAAGGCTTCGAGATCCTGAAACTCCGAGAACTCGTTCCGCAGTTTCGTCAGGCCCTTGGAACCACTTCGGAATCGAAGGCAAAGAACCCAGACTGGTCGGAACCGTTTGAGCAGGTGAACGGCACGGAAATCCACGCCTACGACCTCAAGCACATCCCCAGCGGGACCTGGCTCCGTATCTCGAACTACGATTCTGTCGACGAAGATTCATTCAACGGCTGGACGTTTATGGCGTGGATGGAACTCGACAGCACCAGTTCGGCGAACGGCTATCCGGGTGGAGTCCATACTCACGACATCGATATTCGCCAAGAACCGTACCAGAAGTGGCTCCCGGAGCAAGCCCTCCGCGAGGCGAAAAAATGGTTCCTGCAACAGCGCGAAGAACATCTTGCAAGGTTCGGAAGACGCTAGCGCCCTGGTCTCTACGCCTTGCGGTGGTCTGCGCCCCGCGCCGTTGGGCGGCGCGGTGGAAGCGTTCAGATATGCGAGACGTTTACCCCACCCCTTGCGCTGACGCCCCCTGAGGGGCTAGCGCTGTCTTCAGGAATAATTGATCGGGACGGTCGAGGCTTGCGATGAAGGCGCTCGTCATGCCAAGCGGGCGAAAGGGCCTCGGCTCCATCAGGTCGCCACCCTGCGGGCATGAGCCGCAGCTTCGACCGGTTTAACATGGCAGCGACCAGGTTCCCCCTTCCATGAGCACGTCCGCCCGCCCTGCCCATCTTCATATGCACCGGTTCACGGCCCTGCAGCCAGGACCGCGGCTTATCGTGCTGGGCGCCGTCCATGGCAATGAAATTTGCGGCACGCAGGCCATCGCACAGGTGCTGGAAGAACTGGCGACCGGCGCCTTTGCGATTGAGTGCGGCGTTCTAACCCTTGTGCCGATTTCGAATCCACTCGCCTACCAGCGACGCACTCGACAAGGGGACCGCAATCTGAACCGCAATCTGCGGGTCTCTGCGCAACCTGTCGATTTCGAGGATCGGATTGCCAATCTGCTGTGCCCCTTGCTGGATGAACACAACGTACTGCTAGACCTGCATTCGTTTCACTCTGCTGGGCAACCCTTCATCATGGTTGGCCCGACCAACAACACGGGAAGCCTGGAACCCTTTCAGCACTCGAAGGAAGAGGAGCGGCTGGTTGCGCATCTCGGGCCTCGACAGGTCGTCGAAGGCTGGATGGAGGTGTATGCGCGCGGCGTTCAGCGTCGACAACAAGCTCGGGCTTCGGCGAATCCTGGCCTACTGGACACCGGCTATGGCATCGGCACGTCCGAGTACATGCGCTCGCGCGGCGGGTACGGAGTGACGCTGGAATGTGGACAGCATGACGACCCGGACGCCGTCGGTGTGGCGTATCGGGCGATCCATCAGACGCTCGCACTGCTCGGCCTGGCACCTTTGACTTTGAAGGCGCCGTCCTCAGATTTCCAGGTGTTGCGCCTCGTGGATGTCCTGGACCGCGAGCATGAGAACGATAGGTTCGCCCAGCCGTGGAAAAGCTTCGATCCGGTAGCTGCCGGACAGGTGATTGGGCATCGCCATGATGGCCGCGTCGTGACGGCCCCGGCCGATGGTTACATCGTGTTCCCGAATCCGAGCGCGTTGGCCGGCAACGAGTGGTTCTACTTCGCCCAGAAAAGCGCGCGTGCCATCGGCTGAGCATGAGCGCTTCACGGTAGACGGCTTGCGATGCGGGCGCTCGTCATGCCTAGGCGGCGAAGGGGACCTCGGCCTGCCCAGGACTAGCAGAGTTGCGCCTCTTGTATGTCTGGTGAGTAGCCGCACATCGTCACTCCTTCAGGGCAAGGTTAATCAACACCTGAAGATGCGACCGGAAATTCCCCTGTACGGCCCGGTCGATGGTAGTCCAGCGAGCTCTCTGCGCGTCGTCGAAGTCCTTTGGGACCGTCGCCGGAACACCTACCTCCGGCCAACTTTTCTTCTCGATCTATGGACCGCCGGTGTTAGACGAAGCGCTGCCTCCTTCCGTCCTGCTGTCACACACTTCTCCCGACTCCGTCTCATTTGCAAGACTATCTTCCGCATCAAGCACTGCGCGCAGGTCGATGATATGGGTCCTACTGAAATAGATCGTCATGTCCTGGTCGGCAAGGACCACGGCAAGTTCGTTGCCGTCCAAGGCGAGAAACGCGTTGCGCATTGTGCTTCGGGAGCCATTTACCAGCCGGTACATCGCGGAATGGTTCGGGCAGAGGGCGAGATAGTTCTGCAGGTGCCGTCTTCGAAGTTCGGGGAGGAATTCCACAACCTCGAAATACTCGCGCCCGTCGTCCATCTTGAATGGGAGCGGCCCCTTGCAAATCTGGCACGTCACTTCGCCGTCGGTGTTCCGGTAATGCTCGCGCAGGAACGTGTCCGCCTGCTCCTTGACATCTTCCTTTCCTACGGACACAGAACGCTCGCGAATTTCGGTTTCCTTGAAGGGAGCCTTGAGAGCTTGCTCCTTCGTGTTGCTCGCGCGTCGCTCAGGGTTTGCAAGCGGACGGTCCGGCACCGCCGCCCGGTTGCGACTTTCAAGCCCTGCCAGGATTTGCTCCTGCTCCGCTTCCGGTAGTTCGTTGAAGCGCCGCGCGCGTTCTGCCGCCGCTGCGTCGGCAAAGCCGAGACTCTTTGCTGCGGCTTCCTTCTGGAGTGCCTGCGCCGACTTGTGCACTGCGGTCTCGCCGAACCGAATGGCCTTGAGCCACGCATAACCCGGGTCGAAGGGGAAGCCTTTGGGCAGCAGTTCACGCGCCGCGTCGGCAGGACGGACAAACGTGCCATCGCTCTGCGGCACCCAGCTCGCGGCGCGGAGTTCATGCACCAGACGAGAGGCCGCATAACGAGGGCCGTGAGCGCGGTTTAGCTGATAGGTCGCCTGCAAATAATCTGGAGAGCGTGGAAGGGAGAGAAGGGTCCGCCAGGTCAGGCGAGCCAATTCAAGCGACGGTGTTTTCAGCAAGTCCGCCATGTGCGGGACGAAGTAGTCCCTGTTAATGTAGGTCGCGGCGCGGCTGCCACCGACCAACCGGAGGTAGTTCCATTCGGGATTTTTGATGCAAGAATCCGCCACGATCCCCAATCCGACTTTCGCGCCAACGGCTCTCACGAATCTCGCGAGCCGCTCGGTTTCGATTCCGACAGTCTTGTAGCGGCCATGAAGCGCTTGTGGCCGTGCTCCCGGCGCAAGTGCCTCGAAATATGACGAGAGGGATGTATCGAGATAGGGCTTGTCTAGATACATGTCTGCGGGCACGTACCAGGTCTCGTCTTCCCCCTGAAAGACGTAGAACTCCCCGAACAATTTCGCCTTATCCGGCTGCTTCTCAACCAGCGCGACAAAGCGCTTGAGGTCTTCGGCGTAGGTCTCGTCGTCCGGCAGCTCGGCGTCCTTGGTATAGCGGGTCTTGAGGACGATCTCGATCTCTTCGGCTTCGCCGATCTCGCGCACTCCGATTAGAGATAAAAAATTCTTTGCGCCCTCTTGCTGGTTTTTGCTCGTCCCGGAGCTATAGGCAGCCTTGTCCACGACGGGCAGGCTGCTGCCAGTGGTATCGGTAGCGAAGAATGCTGCGTTCGCATTGCTGAAGCTCCCATCGGCCAGCCGCACGATGAGGAGGGGCTTGAAGCGATACGACTTGTCCTTCGCCTCGGCATGCAGCAGCGAATAAAACTCCTGCATCCATGCGGGGGGCTTCTGGCGAAGCCAGGACAGGAACTGTTCATCCGCCTCAGTGCGGAAAAAGGCATCAGCGTTCACCTTGTCGCACAGGACCTCGATGAACTCCTCCAGAGGCCACTCACGGATGTCCAGCCCTGACAGGAAATTGTCAATGCGACTGTTTCTCTGCGTGGCGCCCACCGCCCACAGCGGCGGTTCGCCCTCATACTCCACGAGAAATTCGAGATCGTCCCCGGAAAGCAAGGATTTCAGGGAAGCTCTCGCCTGGACGAGGCGATTGGCTGGCGCGTGTCCCCGTGCATGGGTCGGCGTCAGGGGATTGGACTTCATCTCTTCCACAATCGCCGTGCGGATGCCTTGGTAGCGCGGCGGAATCTGGTCCTGCGGGTTGGGCAGTACCGACAGAAAGTCCGGCGTCAGGAGCCCAAGTCCCTTGATCCGGTGCAGCGAGCGCGCGGCGAGCGTGGCGATCTGCTCGACGAGCGGAAGATTGGCTTTCGTGTCCTTGATGCTGGCCCGACTGAGTTCTGGAACGAATGGGCCGTGAAGGTGAAACCGTAAGCCGGACGACTCTTTCACCGCCGGGAAGAAAACGGCGACGCTACCCGGCTCGGCGGGGATGATCTTCACCTGGTCGGCGAGCGCCCTCCCTTGCTCGAAGTGAGGGACGCCAGGGACGAAGTCCAGCGGGAACGCGACAGCCACACGCTGCTTCTCAAGTCCGCGGACAGCCTCGTCGAACTTCAGGAAGTGCGAGCTTGAGGCAGTCTTGCCGCCCACTTCCTTCAGTACCTCGAAATGAGAATCGGAATGTTCGAGACAGCGCACCGCGCCGGCTGTATCCATACCGATCCGCCATTTGATCGATTGAATGCTAGACAGGAAGAGCAGCGTCTTTTCGTCGAGTTCGTTCAGTCCTGCTGCAATCTCGGAATACGCGTCTGCCGACGACTTCTTCGGGTTGTTGAAAGGAAACTCGAAGCGCGTACGATGACCGAGCGATGCGTCGCAGGCGATCAATTCGGGAAGAATCAACTGAACGATGCGAAAGGCAAAGCCGCCGGAGCGGATGGTGGGCGCTGCCGTATAGACGAAGACGGACTTGAACCCGACGCCGAATTTTCCGATCTTGTCCTGCGCCGCGGCCTTTGTGCTGTCGTGAAGTCCGGTGATCGACCGCACGTCCTCCAGTGTAAAGGCGCGCCCGTCATGCTCGCAGACGAGTCGGTCTTCCATGAGGGTGAAAGACACTTCCGTCGCGCCTGCGTCTTCCGCATTCTGGAGAAGCTCGTAGACGAAATGCGCGCGGTCCGGGTAGAAGTCCTCGAAGATGTCGAGGTTGATTTCTCCGCGGTTGGCATCCAGGCCGTCGATGAACCTGCGGCGACGGTCAATCAGTCCTTGAAAGCCGTCATTGTGATCTTGACCGCCCGACATCGCTTGCTCCCTCACGCGGTCGCAAACTTCGCCGCAAGGCCGTCCAGCGTCGCGTTGGCAAGAAGTTGGTTGTCAGGGATCAGCAGGTAGACCCACGGCTTCGCACCGCCACCGGGCGCGTGCTGCGTCGCTGTCTTGCACCACTTCGTCGCGGCTGCGGCTTTCGCCTTCACGGTCATGTCGTCGAGTTCGTTGCTTGCCTTCACTTCACAGATGAGCATTCGCGTTTTCGTCTCGACGACGAAGTCGGGCTCATAGGCTTCTCCCGAGCGGTAGTCGATCCGGAACTGCCTTGGGGCAGGTTTCACCCACTTTTGCGTCGTGAGGTCGCCGTCGATGATGACGGCAAGCCGGCGCTCCGGGTCCGTGTCGAACTTCTGGAGCGAATAGCAGCACTTCGCAAAGCCGCCGAAGGCGTGCTTGCGAGTTTCCGAAAGAGGTGTAACGGCCTGCCTGCAATCACGGACGCGAATCCCCACCGGCACGTTCATCGCCTGCGCCTGAAGCAGCATGAAACCGCGCGGCACCGTGACTTCGTAGTCGTCCTCGCCGAGCGGCGTTTCGCGGTAGTGGTTCATCATCTGCGCGAAGATGAAGTCCGCGAGTTGGCGCCCGTGCCGGAGGAGCACGTTCTCGACCTCCGCGTCGTTGGTGACGTAGACTTTCACGCGGGCTACCACCTGTCCAGACAACTTGTACAGTAGGCCCGCGTGGGCGTCGTAGTCGAGTTCGTTGCGCTCGATAAGATAGCGCAGGAGATAGTCTTCCAAGCGTCCTTCCCGCGGATCATCGATGGAACGTGCGAGGTAGGTGCGAGCCTGCGTGCGCAAGTCCTCGATGATCAGTCCGTCCTCAATCGGCCGCATGTTGATAGAGGTGAGATTGTCGAGGTCGAAATCCTCGAAGGTAAACGTGACGGTCTTCTTCGGAAGGACGACGATCTGTGGGATGGAAATTGCGCGGTCGGCGACCGTCACGGCGACCGCCTCTACGATCTGGTCGATGCGGGGCTCTTCGATGAATCCTTCGAGCGTACCTTGCATGGGACGCACTAGCTCGCGCACTTCGTCGGCAATTCGCTTCTGCGTTTCGACGTTGCGCAGCGCGTCGGCCGTCCCGAGCGTCCGTTCGAAGCGCTTGATGACCTCCAGCGTGATTTCCGCCGCCTTGCCCTCTTGCGCAGTGTTGAAGATGTATTGAGCGCGCGGCTCCGTTACAAAGCCAGCGATGTCCGGCTGCCGACCGGTGACGATCATCTCAGCGATGGAAGGTGCGGAGACGAGCGTGGTACCCGTCACAGAGATGTCGCCACCCTCCCCGATTTCGACTTCTTTCATGACTATGGAGCCTGGCTCCCGCGCCTTAGCAATGATGTCGTCGAAGCGCTCGTGAGCAATCACCGTCAGGCGGTCAACGGCGGCAAACTCGTCGTCGCCGCCGCTGGAAACGCGCCTGCCAAACGGTAGACGCAAGCCCCGTCCCAGTGTCTGCTCGGTCAAGATCTCCGATGCTGAGGCACGCAGCGGCACGATGGTGTAGAGGTTCGTCACGTCCCAACCTTCTTTCAGTTTGTTGACGTGGATGACGATCTCGGTGCGACCGTCTTTCTCCAACGCTACGAGGCGCGCAGTTGCTTCTTCGCTCTCCTCGCCGCGAAGGGCGGAGTGCACTTCGGCCACCTTGTCTTTGAACCGTCCCTTGAAGAACTCCTCGGATTCGATGAAATCGCGCAGGCGCTTCGCTTCGTTGGTGTCCAATGCGACGACGAGAATGAAGGGAATGACCTTGGGCGCCCCCGTCGTCTGGTGATACCGGTCCAGCTCGACGGCTACATGGTCGTGGTGATGGACCGCGTCTTCGAGTTTGATGCGCTCCAGCTCGCGCTCGTCAACCGACTTCGGGTCGAAATCCTTGCGCGTGGCAACGGCGGGTTCCTTGACGAAGCCGTCGGCCATCGCCTGGCCGAGCGTGTAGTTGTAGATGACGTTCTTGAACGGCACCGAGCGTGTGCCGACGGTCTTTGGCGTCGCCGTGAGTTCGAGCCCAAGAATGGGCTTGAGGCCGTCGATGGCGTTTGCACCGGCGGTCGCGCGGTAGCGGTGCGCCTCGTCCATGAGAAGGACGAGATCGTCGAGCTTGGAGAGATATTCATAGTAGCTTTCGCCTATGGTCTCCTGAAGCCGCTTCATCTTCGGCTTGCCACGGGTGCTCTCTTCCTTGTTGATCTTGTCGACGTTGAAGATGTTGATATGCACGTCCGAGCCAAAGATGTCCGCCGAGCGTCCGGTTTCATAGCGGACACCAATACCGCTCTCGTAGTTATCGCCCGTGACGATCAGGGGCGCGTTCGCGGCAAACTCGGCGATGCCCTTGAAGACATACTTGGGGCTCTCCGGAGAGAAGTCGGCAATCAGCTTCTCGTAGATCGTCTTGTTCGGTGCGAGCACGAAGAAGTGTCGGCTCTTGCCGGTGAGGTAGAGGTACGAAATAAACGCCCCCATCAGCCGGGTCTTGCCTACGCCGGTTGCAAGAGCGAAGCACAGAGAGGGGAAGTCGCGCTCGAAGTCCTCAACGGATGGATAGAGGTCGTGGATCGCGACCAGCGCAGCCGCGGTATCGCCGCCCTTGGACAGCGCGATCCTGCCGACCACGTCGGCGAGGATTTCTAGAGATTCGGACTGCGGCTTGCGTAGCGAGAGGCGCTGGCTGATCGTGCGGGCGATGCGGTCCGTCACTTGTCTTCTCCCTGACCAAACAGGTCGTCCTGCTTCGTCCCGTTCCCATTGCCCGCTTTGCGCCCTCTCCGCGCAGGCGCGGGCACGTCCTCCACGACCGCCGAGCGCGGCACCACCGACAAGTTAGCGACGTTGAGACTGTAGTCGTCATGACCCCATTCGCACTTGCGTAGCACGGCTTGGGGAATCTTTTTGATGGTCAGGTTCGGGAAGGCATCCGCGTTCGCGCGGAAAGCTTTACAGCAGACGAGCAGCGTGCGATGGTCGCCGACGGCTTCAGAGAGCGCCGAGAGTTGCTCGTACGTCAGACTCTGCGTCGTGACGTAGATGAAGTCGCTTTCCGAAGAGCGCCCGTGCATCCAGTAGTTGGTTTCGCTCGGATGATGAACAAAACCCATTAGTTTGCAGACCGCTTGAGAAAGCCTTGCAGCGTCATAGCATTTCGCAATGACCCAATTGCCCCAGGCATCCTTCTCCAGCAGTGATGGTGCGAGGCAGTAGTAACGGAACCCACCACCGCCTTTCCATGAGACAGCCTCCGTCACGCCGCCTTCGTCGGCTCCATCGATGACCTTCATGAGGCGAGGAACGATATGCGTCTCGCAGTGCTCTCCAAGTTCGACCATGATCCACCGGCGGCCCATTTTGTGCGCGACTGCACCTGTCGTTCCTGAGCCAGCGAAGGAGTCAAGAACAATGTCACCAGGTTCCGTAGAAAGCAGCAGAATCCTTTCCAACAGTCGCTCCGGCTTCGGGGTATCGAAAGGCGCGTTTGGGAAGAGGTTCCGCATCTCATTCTTTGAGGTTCGGTTGCTTCCGACATCCTCCTTCTTCCAGAGAGTCCTCGGAACGAGGTCGCCTACCTCGGACAAATAGCGCTTGATACTTGGCCGCGCATCTCCGTTCGGACCCCACCAAACGCGGCCGTCGGCGTCTAACTCTCGGAGCCTTTCCTCGGATACCCGCCAGAAACGCCCCGATGGCGGCGAGAACGTTCGGCCGGTCGGCCCGTTGATCGTGTATTGGCCTCTCGAATACGGCTTGTTTGCATATGGGTCGCCGGGAAGCCAGTTCCCTCGAGGATCACTGTCGGGGTTTGAATAGATTGCGTTGGCCGCATCAGTTCTGGGCAGGCGGTTCGGGGTCCATTCGGGGTTCTTGGAATAAACAAGAATGAAGTCGTGGTCTGTAGAGAAGAGGCGCGCGGAGTTCCTGGGCGAGTCTGCCTTCTCCCAAACTACCGTGGCCACGAAATTGGCCCTACCAAACACTTCGTCGCAGAGCACCTTCAGGTAGTGCGCTTCGTTGTCGTCAATCGTTATCCAAAGCGATCCATCAGACGACAGCAACCGCCGAAGAGTCTCAATGCGGTCTCGCATCAACGAGAGCCATAGTGAGTGTTCTACGCCGTCGTCGTAATGCGCGAAGGCGCTCCCGGTGTTGTACGGGGGGTCTATGAATATGCACTTCACCTTCCCGGCGTTTTCCTGCTCAAGGGCCTTCAGTGCGAGCAGGTTGTCGCCGCGGATGAGGATGTTGTCAAAGATGTCGTGGTCAGTGACCCGCGCTTTCGCGTGATAGGACTTGTCTGCATCCTCCAAAAGTATGCGCGGCTCAAGGCGCGGGCGGTCCTCCTTGCCAACCCAGGTCAGTTCCAGGCGTTGTGTGCGATTGTTCATGTGGTCCGCCGTTGTTCTTTCTTCTGTTGATACTCATTTGACTCCAGTAGAAACTCGCAGAGGGTGAAGGCCACATTGACCGCGAGCCGGGCATGGTGCGGCGCCGGATTGTAGCGTCGTGCGTGCCTGTCGCTGGCCTTGTTCGCGACCTCGAACAGGCCACTTATTTGCCGCAGCAGCCCTTCCAGTATTGCCTTGAGATAGTTCTCAAGTGATTCGCCCTTGGGGTCAAGATGCAAGGGGGTGCATACCGCCTTGTACAGGGCGCGAATGTCACCTTCGCTTTCGTTGAAGGTCACCCCAGTTTTGCGGAGGAGTTGCTTCAGGAACTCCTCGACGAGCGTATAGGCGTTGGCGATGGCCCCCGCTGAGTCGCCATGGGAGACCTTCTGACGGGCCTTCTCGACATGCTCCTGAATCGATTCTTCGGACAGTTGGACGAGCGACGGTACGTGGACGATGGCCGCATTCGGCCCCGCGACGAAGCGCCCGCTTTCGTAGCGGAAGCCATCGCGTCCCATCCGACGCAGCAATACGTTGATCGTGGCGTCAATCTGCGCGCCAGGTGTGCGCTCGGCAGACTGCCGCAGGCTCTCGATGATTTCCTCGTAGACGGCCAGCAGGTTTCTGATGTGGCTGGCGGACGTGAAGTCGATGTTCGCGTAGTAGCACTCGACGAGGCCGCGCCGCTGTCCGCCGACCTGCGGGTCGTAATCGCTACGCGGAGTGAGCCCGCCTGTGTCGAAGATCATTTCGATTTCGCGCAGGGTATAGCCGACCAGGAGTTCCCGGAACTCATTGCGGGTAGCCTTGCTGATTAGGTCGCGACTCATACCAGCTCCCAGCGGACGGTGAAGAGCGTCGTCAGCGATGGCTGGAGCTGCAAGTTCGCCTGAATCTCGTCCAGCATCGCCTCGACATCGGCACGGATTTTCTCGCGCCTATCGAAGAATTCGCGCTTCAGCTTGTCCCGCTGCGCTTCAAGAGCATTGATGCGCTTTTTCTCGGCCAACTTCTCCGCCATAGGAAGCGGGGAGCCTCGCATGGCCTTCTTCGCTTCCTTGATGGCCGCCTCTGCCGTCTTGATTTCGGTCTCGAAGGCGCGCTCAAGGTCTTCTGCATAGTGATCGAGATTCTCACTCTCCACGTCCAGCCATTCGGAGTTCTGCTTCTCCGCCTCGTCTAGCAGGTCCTTACGGCGCGCGTCCGCGCTCGCCTGCAGAGCCTCTTCGGGAGCAGCTCCCTTTAGCGGCTCGTTCTGCGCCGGGACGCGGAACATGCGCTCGAAGGTTTCGGGGTGCACAGCCGCGCCTTCGTCGGTCACGGCGGCGACTACCAGGTGCTCGCGCGTGATGGCCTTGGTGACGATGTTGAGCTTGCCGATGCGCGCCCACCCACTCTTGCCGCGCAGGGGCTCGACATCAGTGAGGCGTCCGCCGCGGTAGGACGACATCTCGAAGCGAAGACAGGACGCGGCATCGAAGCGGCGGTCTTTCGCCTTGCCCACGACATCGGTCGCGAGAGTGCCCTCCTGGAGCCGGAAGAACCGCCATTTCCTTTCGTCAGCCAGCGGCCATTCAGTCGTGTAGGTCTCCCCCCGGTAGTCGAAGCGGCGCTCGTCGTTGGCATGGAAGCGAGCATCGGGAAGCTCCGCCCGCGCGACATAGAGAAGCTGCTTGTCAAATTCCGAGAGCCGATTCTTGATTTCGTCACTGCGGGTCTTGAGGCGGTCGATGACACGTTCGTCGACGGTCTCCAGAAGCCGCTTGCGCGCATCGAGCATCTGCTCGTCGATGCGCTCTTTGAGTTCGTCTTGCAACTTGTCGAAGGCGTCGTTGATCTCAGTCTCGGTGCGGGTACTCTGCACGATTTCGAAGATGCGGCGCTCAATGTCCACACCGCGCTCGATAACGCCGAGTACCTCGTCGCTCGCGCCAAAAACGCCTTTAAACAAACTGAATTTCTGGTCGAGAAGTTGGTGGATGCGCTGCTCGGCGTGATTCTTGAGGTTCAGGAAGTTGACGACGGTCACGTCGATCTTCTGGCCATAGCGGTGGCAGCGACCAATGCGCTGTTCGACGCGCTGTGGGTTCCACGGCAGATCGAAATTGATGAGAAGGGAGCAGAACTGAAGGTTGATGCCTTCCGCGCCCGACTCCGTGGCAATCAGGATGGTCTTGCGCTCGCGAAACGCCTCGACGACAGCGGCCTTCATGTCCGCCGTCTTGGAACCCGACACAGCGTCCGTGCCTTTGTGGCGCGTCAGCCAGTCCTGATAAATAGACTTGCTCGCGGGATCGCTGTTCTGCCCATTGAGCAGGGCGATGTCGTCCGCATGACCATTCGCAGCGAGAAGCTGGGCGAGGTACGTCTGCGTGCGGACGGACTCCGTGAAGATGACGGCTTTGCGCTGTCCGCCCTTTTTGACAATTTCGTCGAGGACACCGGGCAACGTCTTGATGAGCGCATTGCCCTTCTCGTTCTCGCCGATTGACATGGCTAGATCGCGGAACTCCTCAAGCTCCGCGATTTCCGCTTTGAGCGCTATAGGGTCGATAGGCGGCGCGGCATTGGTCTGGTCGCTTTCAGCATCTTCGAATTCTTCGGCTTCCTCGTCCACCACGTCATAGTCCGCGACGGTCTCGACGGTCGGCGGAAGCATTTCGCGCAGGCGCTCAATGATTTTCTTGAGCGTGTCGGCGATGGCGAACGTGGATGAACCCAAAATCTTGCGCACCACCATCGTTACGAGCTGGTTTGGCTTGTTACCGAAAGCGATGGTGTCCTTGCGCTGCAAGTAGGCCGATACGTCAGCGTAAAGTTTCAACTCGGATTCGGAAGGCGCGTACTCCATCGTCAGCGGGCTGCGTTCGGTGTAGCGGATAAGGCCCGCCTGCTGCACTTGGCGCCGTAGCGTGCGCTTGCAGATTGGCTCCAGTCGCTTGCGGAGGAAGATGTGACCGTTGCGCGCGCCTGGCCCTACAACATACTGGGCGCGGAAGGCATCCTCGTCGCCGAAGTAGTGCTCGTCGAGCACCGACACGAGGCCGTAGAGTTCCATCAAGGAGTTTTGCAGCGGTGTGGCCGTCAGCAGAATCTTGAAGAACGGGCGCGTCGCGTCTCGCAGGCGCTTTGCCCGGGTCGCGCCATCCTTTCTGTAAGCATTGCGGAGCCGGTGCGCTTCGTCGAAAACGACGAGATCCCACTGACCGCCGCGAATCTCGTCGGCCTTGAGCGCAGCAAATTCGTAGGACGTGATGACAACGTGGTTTGGGTTATCGAAGGGCTTAGCAATACCTTTCTTGCGTAGGTCGTTGTAGCTCTTCCGCTCGACGATGACCGACGGTAGCGAGAACTTGTCATATAACTCCTGGCTCCACTGTTTGCGCAGTGACGCGGGCACGATGAGCAGGATGCGACGGCGGCGCTCGGCCCACCGTTGGGCAATAACGAGGCTCGCCTCGATGGTCTTGCCAAGTCCCACCTCGTCGGCCAGTAGCACGCCCCTGGACAGAGGGGAAGCTAGCGCGAAGAGCGCAGCGTCGACCTGGTGCGGGTTCATGTCCACGCGCGCGGTCGAAAGGGACTGCGCCAGCGCGTCTTCGCCGGTGCCTTCTAGCGTGATGCGGTGGGCGAAAAACGTACCCTGCTGAGGGGTGTAGTTCGCGTTTGGCGACGTGGCGGTTAAGTCGGCGACCTGATCTGCCTCGCTATCGAATTCAGCGCCAGCGGCAACTCCCCCGGCCGGTGCCCGCCGCATCCACGCCTCGATGTTCGCGCGGTCAAAACGCCACGATCCGCCGACCTTGACGCCAGGGATCTTCAAAGCGGCGGCAAGTTTGTAGACCGTCTTCTCATTGATCTTTAGGAGGTCCGCGAGCTCCCGGATGGTGAGAATATTGTCTGACATATGGTTAGTATAGCCGCACGGGACCGGAGCACAAGAGATAATTGGAGAATATTGGAGAAAATACTGGAATGTATTCCAACTCAAACACTTAGTCGTCTAACGCCGCTCGGCCGGAGACAAGAGTCCCTATATCGTGGCGGGGACCGCTGCGCCCTATGGCGCTTATCGTCACTCCACCACATGGCTGGGTCACGGCCCGACCTGCGTAGCACCTGGAGCCCTCCCGCGTGGCGCGCGGTTGGTACCCGGGTATCGTGGCTTCACGCGAGATCCGGTAGCGTGTTCGTAGCACCCGGTGCTATAAAGTCTCTAACTTCGGTCGGGGGCATGCAGATGGAATTCAGCTAATGCGCAAGACTAGGTCACCCATCATTGAAGCTGTACGCGACACCGCCAACGGGCTGCACAAGGCGAGTGTTCTCGATCAAGTTACGTTGCGCGAGTTCGACCCGCTGTGGCTGTCACCGATCGAGCCGTTGGAGCCTGCGGAGATCAAGCGCATCCGAGAGAGCGCGCACGTCAGCCAAGCCGTCTTTGCGCGCCTACTCAACACCAGTCTCTCAACCGTGCAGAAGTGGGAGATTGGCCAGAAGAAGCCCGCGGGTACGGCCCTCAAGTTGTTGCATCTGGTGCAGAAGCGTGGCCTGGAGGTTGTCGCATGACGGTGGTGTGCAGTCAGCACTTGATAAGAGACCGGACATGCCAACGCGCCGAGGTCAATGGAATCTGGGTTGTCGGCGTACTACTACTCGTCCGGCGGCTCGCAAGTAAAGGTGGCACCGTATGAACGCCGATATTCTCAAGAGAGTGGTACGAGCCATTGCAGATGGGTCTCAGACTGACCTGGACCGGTTGGCAAGCAAGATCGTCGAAGCCGAGCGGAAGACCGGCCATGTGCGGCTCGCCGATAAGCTTGACGCTATCCTGAAGCAGCCAAGGAGCAAGCGACCTGCAGCGATCGCATCGCTTCCTGATATCGATCGGACGCTCAAAGAACTACCTCTGAGCCGCCGGTACGGCGATACGCTCGCCACACTCTTTCCGAACGACCAGCTTGAGCACCACATGGTGTTGCCTGACGCCGTGGAGCAGCGCTTCGCGCGGATCGAAGCGGAGTACGCCGCCCGCGACCGTTTGCGTATCTTCGGACTGAAGCCGCGCAAGACTGTGCTGCTTTACGGCCCGCCTGGCTGCGGCAAATCGCTGGGGGCAAAGCGACTGGCCTGGAACACCGGCCTGCCGCTCATGAAGGTACGGTTCGACGTACTGATCTCATCGTTCTTCGGCGAGTCAGCACAGAACCTGCGTTCCATCTTTAGCACCGCGCAGGAGAAGCCGTGCGTCCTGCTGCTGGATGAATGTGACTTTATTGCCCGATCACGCACTGCGTCAAAGGACATCGGCGAGGTGTCTCGCATCGTCAACGCCTTGCTTCAGCTGATGGAGGAGTACGACGCGCCCGGTTTGCTCGTGGCCACAACCAATCTAGAGTCTGCGCTCGACCCAGCCCTGTTCCGGCGCTTTGACGATGTGTTTTCGCTTCCGCTTCCTGGCCCAGCGGAGATTGAGAAGCTGCTGCGCATGACGCTGTCAGCGGTTCGGTTCGAACAGCCGGAGTGGAGCCAGCTTGTTGTCAAGCTGAGCGGCTCATCCGCGGCCATGGTGGTGAAGGCTGCGCAGGACGCAGCGAAAGCCGCTGTACTTGCCGGCGGCAAGGTTTTGACGCATCCGATGCTGCTGCAGGCAATCGAAGAGTTGCAACTGCACGATTCGACCAAAAGGGCCTAGCGCATGCCCGGGGCGCATAACTTCGAACATCTGCCCCTCCTGCTG
The DNA here is from genome assembly GCA_044226535.1 of Casimicrobiaceae bacterium. Taxonomy (GTDB): domain Bacteria; phylum Pseudomonadota; class Gammaproteobacteria; order Burkholderiales; family Casimicrobiaceae; genus VBCG01. Next base: position 202,143 of record JBGAGT010000008.1, read on the forward strand.
CGCTTTGAAGGCCGAGCACGATTGCGCGGAGCGGGCAAGACGAATCCGCAGACGGTTGCTAACCGCAACGCACGACAGGCCCACAGTAACACGCTACGTGGCGCCGCTTTGGCGATTTCCGGCAACTGGAAGCAGAGGCAGGCTCAACGTCAGGGCCAGGCACTACCCATCATTCCGAACGGTATTCCGATTCTGCTCAAAGTCGATCCCGGCCTTGATCTCGACGTGCTGCGTGAGCGCTTCGACTTTGAGATCGTGGCCGAGCAGGAGGAAGGCTATGTCATCGTTGCTTCGGAAGACATCGACGTGGCACCGTTTCTTGCCATGCTTGACGCCTTCTCGGTCAATGTTCACGGCTCCGCCACGATCGCCAGCGTTCATCGCTTGTTCGACGATCCCAATCAGGCCGACAGGTTAGGCCGCATTCTCTCGGAGCGATTGCAGGCTGAGTGGGGCGCCATTGCCGATGATCAAGAGTTCATTGTCGATGTTGGTATCGCCTGTACCGGTCCGCACGACATTCCCATCAAACCGAAGCGAGGCAAACGCGACACCGATGCTTCATGGGCAGCGAAGGAACTCGACTGGTCGCAGGCACGCAATGCGGCTTACGACAAGTGGGAAGCGCTGAAAGTCGAGCGCGAAGACCAGATCGAATCCTTCCGTGCCTTTTACCAAGGAGAGATCCTTCACAACATCGATGGCGGTGCGTTCGATGCCGGCGTATTACCCGACAGTTTCACGGTTCGGCTTCGCATAATAGGCAAGGGGCTCAAAGACTTCGTCCTGAACTATCCGTACATCTTCGAGGTCGTAGAGCCCGAGGATATTGTGCTGCCACAAGCCGCGGGGATTCCTGGGGGTCAAGTCGGAGAACAAGCGGCGCCCACGCCCCCAGACGCCGGCGCGCCAGCAGTATGCGTCATCGATAGCGGCATTCAGGAAGGCCATGCCCTCCTACAGGTGGCCGTAGATCAACTGGTGTCGCACAGTTTCCTACCCGGTGTGCCCCCCGCCGATGTAGGCGACGAGGTTGCGCCGGGCGGACACGGCACCAGAGTGGCTGGGGCGGTGCTCTACGGCGAAGAAGTGCCGAAAGCAGGTACCCCGAAGCTTCCATTCTGGGTACAGAACGCCCGCGTCCTCAACGCGCAGAACCTGATGCCTGTCGAACTCTTTCCGCCCGAGGCTATACGGCAAGCTGTCGTGCGCTTCAATGACGGAGAGCGGCAAACCCGGATTTTCAATCATTCCATCAACGCGAGTGGCTATTGCCGTTTGCGATACATGTCCTCGTGGGCAGCGGAGATCGATCTGCTCTGCCATGAGCGCGACGTGTTGATCGTGCAAAGCGCCGGCAATCTGCCGCTAGTTGGTAATGCGCCGTTCATTGGCATTCGGGAGCACCTGGACGCCGGACGGGAGTATCCGACCTACCTCTCCGAGAACTCATGCCGCGTCGCCAATCCCGGCCAAAGCCTGCAGGCTCTGACGGTTGGCTCCGTGGCCTACGACGCTGCTGAATCCGGCGCTTGGCGGACATTCGCAATGCAGGCGAACGGCCCTTCCGCGTTCTCGCGTACTGGCCCAGGCATCTGGAACGTAATTAAGCCGGAGGTAGTCGCCTATGGCGGTGACGCCGTCCGAACCCAGAATGATCCACCAGACATCCAAGGCGGCGGCCGCGTTCCCGCCGCTTGTCCTGAACTGGTTCGGTCAACGCTGCACGCTCCGGGACCGGCCGTCGACCGCGATGAAGCCGGCACCTCATATGCTGCGCCGAAGGTGGCACGTATTGCGGCGCATGTGCAGCGCGTTCTCCCCGACGAGACCGCGCTGTTGTACCGAGCGCTCGTGGTGCAGTCAGCGCACTGGCCAGGGTGGGCGGAAGACATCCTCACGCGGCTGCGCAATCCCCCTGAGAACTTGCCGTTGGTCGACAAGCAAGCCTTGCTCGCCTCCGCTTCGCACGCCCTACGCTGCCTGGGGTATGGCATTCCCGACGAACAGCGCGCGACTACAAATACGGACCATCGCACGACCCTCATTACGAGCGGCGAAGGCGAGATCAAGGCCGCCGAGTGCCACATTTATCAAGTGCCAATCCCTCTCGCATTGCGCCAGCAGGCAGATGAGTTTGAGATCCGGATTGACGTGACTCTTTCATATGTCGCGCAGCCGCGCCGGACCAGGAGGAATCTCCGACGGTACCTCTCCACATGGGTTGACTGGAAGACCAGCAATTTAGGCGAGGGGCTCAACGACTTCCGCGCGCGCGCATTGAAGGACACAGTTAGCGACGACGATCCACTACCCGGGTCGGCATTGCCATGGACGCTGCATGAGAAGCCGCAATGGGGTGTCATCCGCGAGCACAAGCGTAACAGCGGGACCGTGCAAAAGGATTGGGCGATCGTTCGATCCAACACGCTCCCCGATCACTTTTGCATCGCCGTAGTCGGCCATCAGGGATGGAGCCGTGATCCCGATTCGGTCGCTCGCTACTCACTGGCGGTGACATTCGAGATTCTAGGTGGGGAGATGTCCATCTACGAACCGTTGCGAGCGGCGGTTGCCGAGCTCCAAGCTCAGATCGGGGAAGTCGAGGCGGAAGTAGAGATCGAGGTCGACGAGTAGCCGCGCCAAGCCGCCACTTTTCGATTCGTCGCTCATCTCGGGGAGAAATGATTCCCCACGTCGCCCAACGCCAGGTGGTCGCAACCGCTGGATAGTAGGCATTTCCAATGCCGCGACCGCGACAGTCGGCGGGCGCACCATAGACGCCCCCTCGTACCGGCAAGCCAAACAACCGGCTCGTGTAGTTCGTCCGTTCAGGCTGAACGATCAGCGCCCGCATCCCGTGCGGGAACAACGGATCATCGTTCCTACAATCTTATGGCGTAGCACGCTCGCAACACCTTAACTCTGATCGTTGTGAGCGCCACTGGGTATGCCGTAACGGGTACGTGATCCATGCTACTTTTAAATCACAAAGCCGATCCGCTGACCATCGCTTGCGATGGATTCCAGCGCGCTAACCCCGCGGTCTCGCCGCGATGAGGTTGGCATAAATAGCAGGTGAAGTGCCGAGGACATTCGGCGTGTTGCGAAGGGTCAATTGCAGGTTCCCGCAATTGCCTTTGCAGGGCGGCCCCTCGGAAGACCTGAAGGTCGCTCCGCTGCATTCGCGCGAGATGACCAGATCGAAATAGCAGCGGCTTTGTACCAATTTGAAGCAAAGGCAGTACACAGCATTGAATCGGTGGACGGCGCTACGCGACCGTACCGTTACGTGACTCTACCAGTACACCAACTGTACCGGTACGCGACCGTACCGGTACACATCTGTACCGCTACACCGCAATCGATACACGAGGAGAATGTGATGTCAGAAACAATCGCAACCGAGAAGGCAGTTTTTGAGGCGGCTGACCGCCTAACCGCTTTGAAGAAGCGCGTCAGCATCCTGACGATCCAGGAAGCCATTGGTGGTGGATCGAAAAGCACAATCGGCCCACTGCTCCGCCGGTGGCGTGAGTTGAGGGCAGGCATACCCGAATCTTCGCAGGAGCTGCCCCCTCTACCTGACACGGTAATGGACGCATTGAAGGAGGTGGCCACGCGGCTCAGACAGGCTGCGTACATGGACGCCAAGGAAAAGATCGATGCGGCATCGACCGTCCTCGCGGGCAAGCTCGCCGTTGCAGCTGCAGAGCTTGAATCGGCGATTTTGGATTGCGAGGAAGTCGAGGAGAAACTGAAGGATGCTGCGCGCCAACGCGATCAGCTGGCGCAGGAGCGCACCGAGATAATCACTCTGAACGCTCAGCTGCAGCAGCAGGTCGGAGATGCCCAGGCTCGCGCTTCTGCTGCGGAAATGCGTGAAGGGGAACTGCGTAAGCACGCTGAGGATCTGAAGTTCGAGCTGGCAACCTCTCACCGCATGCACGATGAGGAGCGCGAGCGAAGCAATCAGCTTCGCAATGAGGTTGCGCGGATGCGTGTCGACCTCGACGCGAATGTGTTGGTGCTTGCGAACGCGGTCGGGGACGCGAACCACGCAAGGGTACTTGCGGCAGAGGCCAGGGAACGAATCGAGACGGTGGAGGCCGCCGCCGCCATGCGCTTCAATGCCCAGGCAGCCGAGTGCGAACAAGCGCGCCGCGAGGCCAGGGAAAAGGGCGAGCTTGCGGCCGGACTTCAGCGGGAACTGGTGGCCGTCAAGCAGAAGTCCGACGACCTCTACGCGCTGGTCAAAGATGAGAAGTCGCGAATCGGCAAGTCCGCTGGCAAGAGGGCAAAGACCAATGTCAACTAATCCGCCACTTGCCATCCCTCGCTGACCGCCAGCACCGGAACGATCCAACATCAAGACCGTGGGGCTCCGCCCCACACCGGCCCGGGATCGCCCGGGACGCTCGGGGTGGGGTCAGGAAAGCTGACCCCTCCCACGGCGGAGCGTGGGTCGCTCACGGGGCGTCAACCCCCGCCCAACGGCCCGCAACAGAGGCGGACCGATGGGAACGAGGGTATGACTCCCCTTCCGCGACTTACCTTGTGTACGCGGGCTCGTTGGCCCGCGCTCCTTGTTCGAGTGAACCGCCTCAATCGCCCGCGCGTTTCATCGAAGCCATCGGCCATTCTTGGCAAACCGCCAATGCTAGGGGTTCGCGTGCACGCTGATCGAGCGGCATGTGTCGCTCGCCCCAAGCGCAAGGCGCGCCGGGGTCGGACGGCCATCCCGGCCGACGACATGACGCGAAGCACTGACCGGAATACTGCGCGTACTTCCCCCATCAATCCATTTTGCTTGGTAAGCTCAAGCTACGTCGGAAACCGACGCGGCCTCGCTGATTAGCATCGGCGAACGGCAAACGGGTCCAAATCACGGCTACCCGAGTTTAGAGCGGAGATGTGCGGCAAGTCGTCGCGCCCGCAAACGAACTTGGGGTACCTATCTCATGGACCACTGTGCTTCTACTTCGTCTCAAGCTTCAGTCGATCGGGATACGTCATGTCCGATCCAAGACGGGACTCAGATACAAGACCTCGAATCCCAGCTCGTGAAGGCTTTGACGTGTCGTAGCGAGGGATCAGAGATGATCGCTGCCGCCGACATCGCAAGGGTCTGCAATTTCACTGAGCGGCATGTCATGAATCTACGAAAGCGCCACCAGATGCCGCCAGGCAAACAGTTCGGACGCGTGTGGAGATGGCACGCAAGAGCCGTGGCTAGATGGCTTGCGGGGAGCGCCGAATACGATCTGAGCATAGCGGCGTCGTATGCCGTCCGCCCCGATGATCGGCCCGCCGATACGAACGCACTAAAGTCACGGCCCCACCCGCGGCCTGGAGCGCGCAGCCTGTACTAGGTTCCGCCTGCCACCAGCGTCGTGGACGTTCCGGGTCCTACGACTTGAGGCTGAGGTTCGAGCGAATGTCGCCGTAACCAGAGATCATGCGCCGACTGGATGTTGAGCCACGTCTCTGCACTTGGACCGAGAGGTTCAAGTTGAATGGCCAGCGCGACATCAATTCTCACCAAGCCGTCGATTAGACCTTGGAGCGTTTCGGTGGGAATCTCGAACCAAGCGGCCGCCTGCTCAACGGTCTTGCGCGGAGGCAGGTGGCGGCGCAGCACATCGGCCGGCCGCGGCGGTGGCCCGGAGGTGCAGGTCGATGGTTCCAGGTCCATCCGCTTGGCCAGATCGCCGGCGACGGGATGCGTGTAGCGCTTGACCATGCGCATATCCTCATGACCGCTGACGCTTGCGATCTCGATGACGTTGAAACCCTTCTCGGAGAGCCTGCTCGTCCCCTCATGGCGCCCATCGTGGAGTCGCACGTCGACCAAGAACTTCGAATCGGGCGTCTTCTCTTCGGACAAACAACGCCGAATGTACTTGGCAAGTCCGCGCTTTCGGGCACGACCGAACGCCTGAGTCACGCTGTCTGGCTTGATGGTAAACACTCGACCCGTGCGACTTGGGCGGCTCGCCAGCAGTTCGACCGCTCGCTTCGACAACGGCACGTCACGAGAGCGTCCATTCTTCGTATCCGGCAGATGAATCACGCGGATAGCTAGATCGACCTGGGACCAATCGGCGTTCAGGAGTTCCGAACGTCGCATCGCGGTTTCGCAGAGCAGTTCAAGTACCGCGCCAAACTCGCCATGCGGATATGCCTCGACGAGCGCTTCGATCTCGTCTGCGCTGAGGCGGCGTGATCGCTGCTTCGAGCCGCCCGGCCATTCCAGTTCCTTCATCGGGTTTTCAAGCCCCGACATCCGCCATTTCTTGCGCGCCTTCTTGAAGAGATTGGAGACAATCGCAATCTCTTGCCGGATCGTGTTCTCCGCCTTGCCTTCGGCGCGGCGACGATCGACGTGCGCCTCGAAATCAGCCGTTTCGAGCCGTGCCAAGGACTTGTTCGCCAGTTCAGACTTCTTCCACGCTCGGATTCTCGACGCCTCTTGGCGAGCGCCTTTTTTTCGGACGGAGATCTCGCGTTGATAGCGGTCGAGCGCGTCCCCCAACGTCGTGTTGAGGGCGATGGTCGGGTCCTTATAGACCCCCTTCGTCATGTCGGCTTCGATCTGGACAGCCCACTTCTGAGCCGCTTCCTTGGTATCGAAAGTCCGATAGCGCGCCGGGTATCCCTTGCGGATAATCTGCGCCTGCCAACCGGCGCCGTGCCTGCGGTAAGTCGCCATGTGTCGCTCCAACTAAGTTCATGGGGCGACAGCAATACTATGCGTTTTTCTCTACCCGAACGGAATGGTCGACGCGGGGAGCGCCTACACTCGCTATGGCAGAAACCATAGGCAGTGCGACTTTGCACCATCGCAGCGAAGTGGCGTCGTAATACAAGCCATTGCTGCGACAGGAATTTTTTGGCTCCCCGACCTGGGCTCGAACCAGGGACCTGCGGATTAACAGTCCGTCGCTCTACCGACTGAGCTATCGGGGAACTGGGCGGCGCGTCGGACGATTCACACGCCGGTTCAGCAAGCCTGCCATTATAGCTTTTTGCCCGGCGCGGGGTCAACCGAAGCGGGCGGCGGCGCGGCGCCCTGCTGGCGCGCGCCCTCGTGCAGGAAGGGCGCGGCGAGGCGCAGGTAGTGGAACATGCTCCACAGCGTCAGCAGCGCGGCGACCCACAGCGCGACCTCGCCGACCCACGCGGTGGAGACGCCGGGGATCACCGGCTGCCAAAGCAGGAGCGCGATGATCGCGACCATCTGCGCGGCGGTCTTGACCTTGCCGACGAAGGCCACGGCCACGCTGCGCGACTTGCCGAGCTGGGCCATCCACTCGCGCAGCGCCGAGATGGCGATCTCGCGGCCGATGATGATGATGGCGAGCCAGCTTTCGGCGCGCCCGAGCTGCACCAGCACGATCAGTGCGGCCGCGACCATCAGCTTGTCGGCGACGGGGTCGAGGAAGGCGCCGAAGGCGCTGGTCTCGCCCCAGCGGCGCGCGAGGTAGCCGTCGAGCCAGTCCGTGATCGCCGCCAGCGCGAACACGATCATCGCGGTCCAGTTCTTGGCAGCCGGCGAGAGCAGCGTGTCGGGGAGGTAGTAGATGCCGACGAACACCGGGATCAGCAGGATCCGCAGCCAGGTCAGCGCGATGGGGATGTTGAACGGCACGGGTCGATTCTAGCTCGCGGTGGCGGGGCCGTTGACAGCCGGTCGTGCAAGGCCGCAGCATCACGCGCCGTGACCGCGTCCTGGATCAGCCTCCTCGTCTTCCTGCTCGCCTGTGGCGGCCTCCGGGCCGGGCGGGCGATCGCGCGCCGCCTGCCCGACCGTCATCTCGCGACCTCGTCGCGAAACGCGGCCCAGGCCGGCATCGGCATGCTGGCCACGCTCGCGGCGCTGGTGCTCGGCCTGATGATCACCTCGGCCAAGACCTCCTTCGACCTGCGCAACCTCGAGATCATCGACATCGCGGCGTCGATGGTGCTGCTCGACCGCGCGCTGGCGGGCTATGGCCCCGAGTCCGCGGCGGCGCGCGCCGAGCTGCGCGACATCCACCGGGCGGTGACCGACCGCGTCTCGCCCGGCGGCGCGCTGGCCGAGACGGTGTTCCATGCGCCGCTGTCGACGCTGGGCGCCATCACCCACCTGCAGCAGACCATCCTCGCGCTCGACGCGCAGTCGGAGGCACAGCGCTGGTTCAAGGCGCGTGCGCTGACCCTCACCAGCGACGTGGGGCACGTGCGCGCGCTCACCGCCGAGCGCGGCGATGCGTCCATCCCCGGCCCGCTGCTCGTCGTCATCACCGCCTGGGTGCTGCTGATCTTCGTCGGCATGGGCGTGTTCGTGATGGAAAACCGCTCGATCGCCGTGGTGATGGTCACCGCCGCGCTGTCATTCGCCTGCGCGATCTTCGTCATCCTCGAGCTCGACACCCCGTACGCCGGGGTGATCGGCGTGTCGAGCCGGCCGCTGGACAACGCCGCGACCGAGCTCGGCCGCTGACATTCGGAGCTGCCATGGCGGGTCGCGACTACAGCTCGATGGGCTTCTACACCTTCGATTGCCTGGGCTGGCCGTTCACGGCCGTGCCGCCCGGTGGCGGCTGCCTCCCGCTCGACGAGTTCACGCTGGCGGTCTCGGGCGCGGCCGGCACGGCGGCCATCGCCGCGGCGAAGATGGGGCTTCGTACCTTGGCGGTGGGTGGCGTCGGCGACGACCTGATGGGCGACTGGGTGCTGCAGCGGCTCGCGCATTTCGGCGTCGACCTGTCCTGCATGCAGCGGCGCGCGCACTGGAAGACCTCGTCGTCGATCGTCACCACGCGCGCCGACGGCTCGCGGCCCGCGCTGCACAGGGCCGGCGCGACCGCCGACTTCCTCGTCGACGACGAGATGCTCGCCAAGGTCGTCGACGCCACCGTCGTGCACGCCGGCGGCGTCGGCCTCATGAAGGCGATGGACAGGGGCCGCACTGCACAGGTGCTGCGCGCGGCCAAGGCCGCGGGCGCGACGACGACCGTGGACGTGTTCGCGGGCTCGCCCGACGACCTGCCCGCGGTGGCGGCGGTGCTTCCCTGGACCGACTACTTCATGCCCTCGATCGAGGAAGCGCAGGCGCTTTCGGGCGCGCCGGACCGCGAGCGCGCTGCGCGCTTTTTCCTCGAGCGCGGCGCGCGCGCCTGCGTCCTGACGCTCGGCGCCGACGGCGCGTACTACCTCGACCGCGACGGCCGCTCGTTCCACATGCCCGCCTTCGACGTCGCGGTGAAATGCACCTGCGGCTGCGGCGACGCCTTCAACGCGGGCTTCGCGGTCGGGCTTGTCAGGGGCTTCGGCATCGAGGACACGGTGCGCTTCGCGCAGGCGACCTCGGCGCTCAATTCCACGGGCCTGGGCTCGCAGGCCGGTGTCGAGTCGTTCGAACACACGCTTGCCTTCGCGCGCGAGACGCCCACGCGGGCACCTGCGTGACGGCGCCGCGTGGATCCCCGCTTTCGCGGGGATGACGGGTGGGTCCCCGCTTGCGCGGGGATGACCATCAGTGGAGCTCGGCGTAGATGCGCTCGGCAAGCGCGCGGCTGATGCCGGGCACGCGCGCCAGGTCGTCGACGCTCGCCGACTGCACGCCGCGCAAACCGCCGAAATGCGCGAGCAGCGCCTTGCGCCGCGTGGATCCGATGCCGGCGATGTCCTGCAGCGTCGAGGTGGTGCGCGCCTTGCCGCGGCGCGCGCGGTGGCCCTGGATGGCGAAGCGGTGCGCCTCGTCGCGGATCTGCTGCAGCAAATGCAGCCCGGGGTTGTCGGGCGAGAGGTTCAGCACATCCTCGCGGCCCGCGAACACGATGTCCTCCTCGCCCGGCTTGCGTTCCGGTCCCTTGGCGATGCCGATGATGGGCACGCCGACGAGGCCCTGCTCCATCAGCACCTCGGCCGCCACCGCGACCTGTCCCTTGCCACCGTCGATGACGAGGAGGTCGGGCGCGGCGTACTCGCCCGAGGCGATGCGCGCATAGCGCCGCGTCAGCGCCTCGCGCATCGCGGCATAGTCGTCGCCGCCCTGCTCGGGCGAGACGTTGAAGCGCCGGTACTCGCCGTTGCGCATGGCGAGCTGGTCGAACACCACGCAGGAGGCCACCGCGCGCTCGCCCATGGTGTGCGAGATGTCGAAGCACTCGATGCGCTGCGCGGTCGGCGGCAGTCCCAGCACCTGCTGCAGCGTGGCGAGGCGCTCCTCCTGCGTGGCCTTCTGCGCGAGGCGCTGGGCGATCGCCAGCGTCGCGTTCTGCACGGCCATCGCCAGCCACACGCGCCGCTCGCCGCCGGGATTGCGCACCAGGTCGACGCTCTGCGCCGCCTGCACCGACAGGATCTCCGCCAGTGCCTCGGTGTCTCCCGCGTCGGGGACGATGATGGTGCGCGGCACCGGGCGCTCGAGGTAGTGCTGCGCGAGGAAGGCCTCGACCACGTCGGCGGTGGCGAGGCCCTCGGCGTGCTGCGGGAACCAGGTGCGGTCGCCCACGTGGCGCCCGCCACGTACCATCACCACGTTCACCGCGACCAGGCCCCGCTCCGCGACTGCGGCGACGACGTCGACGTCGCCCGCCGTCGTGCTCTCGACGAACTGCCGCGACTGCAGCGTGTTGATGCGCGTGATCTTGTCGCGGATGCGCGCGGCGCGCTCGAAGGCCAGCGCCGCGCTGGCCGCCTCCATCTCGCGCTGCAGCTCGGCCAGCACGACATCGGTCTTGCCCTGCAGGAAGAGCACGGCGTCCTCGACGTCGCGGCGGTAGTCGTCCTCGCCGATCAGGCCCACGCAGGGCGCGGTGCAGCGCTGGATCTGGTGCAGCATGCAGGGCCGCGAGCGGTTGGCGAACACGGTGTTCTCGCAGACACGCAGCTGGAACACCTTCTGCAAGAGCGCGATGCCCTCGCGCACCGCGCCCGCGCCGGGAAAGGGCCCGAAGTAGCGGTTCTCGCGGTCGAGCGCGCCGCGGTGGAAGCGCAGCTGGGCGTAGGCATCGCCGCTGACGCAGATGTAGGGGTAGCTCTTGTCGTCGCGGAACAGGATGTTGTAACGGGGCTCGAGCGCCTTGATCAGGTTGTTCTCGAGCAGCAGTGCCTCGCCTTCCGAGCGCGTGACCGTGGTCTCGACGCGCACCACCTGCTGCACCATCGAGGCGATGCGCGGCTCGTGCGCCGACTTCTGGAAGTAGCTGGACACGCGCTTCTTCAGGTCGCGCGCCTTGCCGACGTACAGCGCGGCGCCGGCGCCGTCGAACATCCGGTACACGCCCGGGCGGCTGGGCAGCGTGCGCAGGAGCTCGGCGGCGTCGAAGGCGCGCGGCGCTTCCTCGACGCGCACGGTGCGCTGGTTGAGGCGCGAGACCTTGGTCATGGCGCGCGCGGCGCGCCGTGCCCGTGCCGCCGCGTGCCGAGCCAGGCCGCGATGTCGTCGAACACCGCCTCGAACATGCCGGTGGTCAGGCGCCGCGTGTTGGTGTTGTAGCGGCTGCAGTGATAGCTGTCGAACAGCGCCCGTCCGCCGATGTCGTGGCGCGCCCCGTGGGCGAAGGGGAAGGCCGAGGGCTTCTCGCCGAGCGCGCGCAGGCTCGCGTCGTGGGCGATGCGCCCCAGCGCGAGCACCGCGCCTCCGGCGGGCAGGTGCGCGAGGTCCGCGGCCAGCCAGTGGTTGCAGGTGGCGGCCTCGGCCGGCGTGGGCTTGTTATGCGGAGGCAGGCACTTCACGGCGTTGTTGATCCGGCAGTCGGCGAGCACGAGCCCGTCGTCGCGCGACACCGAGGCATGGCGGCTCGCGAAGCCGAACTTGTGCAAGGTCTGGTAGAGCAGGATGCCGGCGTGGTCCCCGGTGAACGGCCTGCCGGTGGCATTCGCGCCGTGCATGCCCGGCGCGAGCCCGACCACGACCAGCCGCGCATCCGGGTCCCCGAAGGGCGGGACCGGCCTGCACCAGTAGCCGGGGTGCCCGGCAGCGACCTCGTCGAGGAACCTCGCCAGCCGCGGGCAGCGCCGGCAATCGGCGTCGTAGATGGCGGACGCCGGGATCCCGGGCACAATGTCGGCTTTTCTGCGGGCGTGCATCGCGCCGGGCAATCCTAGCACGGCGCATCCCCGGCGCACGGCTCGCCGCCCTGCACCGCGCGCCGCGGTTTTCCAATGCGCCACTTTCCCCATCTCGAGGTGCTCTCGCAGCCCGCGCAGGGCCGCGCCCGGCGTCCTCCCCTGCTGTTCGTGCACGGCGGCTATTGCGACGCGTGGTGCTGGAAGCCGTTCTTCATGCCCTGGTTCGCCGCGCGCGGCCACGCCTGCCACGCGGTGTCGCTTCGCGGGCACGGGGGCAGCGACGGCCACGAGACGCTGTTCGGCGCGAGCCTCGACGACTATGCCTCCGACGTGCTGCGCGCGCTGCGCGACATCGGCGACGACGCCGTGCTCGCCGGCCATTCGATGGGCGCGGCCGTGATCGAGCACATCGCCGAGCGGCACGCGTTGCGGGCCGCCGTGCTGCTGGCGCCGCTGCCGCCCTCGGGCCTCGCCTCCGTCGCCTCGCGGCTGCTGTTCGCGCACCCCGGATACATCGCGCAGATGGCGCGCCTCGACCAGGGGCGCATCGCCGCGGACGTCCTCGACACGCTGCGCCCCTTCTACTTCACCGACGACATCGATCCCGCGCTGCTGCGCGAGGCGACGCGGCACCTCCATCCCGAGTCCTCGCGGGCGCTGTTCGACCTGTCGATGCGCTTCCCGGGCGTGCGCCACGTCGCGCCCACGCCGACGGGCGTGATCGGCGCCGGCGGCGACCGCATCTGCAACCCCGACGACGTGCGCGCGACGGCCGGCGCGCACGGCGTGGCGGCCACCATCGTGCCCGGCCTCGCCCACATGCTGATGCTCGTCCCCGGCTGGGAGCGCGCGGCCGCCGAGGTCGCCCGCTTCGTGGACAAGCTCTAGCGGCGCGTCCCGTCGCCCGCGCGCCGCTCCGCGATGCGCCGGCAATGCGCGAGCGCGGCGCCGATCAGGTTGTGCGCGGCCTCGGGCGTGCGGAACGCCGAGTGCGCCGACAGCGTGACGTTGGGCAGGCGCGTCAAGGGATGGCCGGCGGGTAGCGGCTCGACGGCGAACACGTCGAGCGCGGCGTGGCGCAGCCGTCCCGCTTCCAGCGCCTCGATCATCGCGCGCTCGTCGACCAGCGCGCCGCGCGCGGTGTTCACGAGGATCGCGCCGGGCTTCATCGCCGCGAGCCGCTCGCGCGACAGGAAGCCGCGCGTCGAGTCGTCGAGCGCGAGGTGCAGCGACACGACGTCGCTCCCGGCGAGCAGCCGCTCGAGCGGCAGGAACTCGACGCCGGGGAAGGACTTCGCGCTGCGGTTCCACGCGACGACGCGCATGCCGAGGCCCAGCGCCAGCCTCGCCGCCTCGCGGCCGATGCCGCCGAAACCCACCAGCCCCAGCACGCGCCCGCCGAGGCCGACGCCCTCGGTACGCCGCCACGCGCCGGCGCGGATGTCGCGGTCCATGCGCGCGAAGTCGCGCGCCGCGGTGAACATGAGCCCGATCGCGCACTCGGCCACGGCGGCGTCGCCATAGCCCTTGATGGTATGGACCGCGAAGCCCATGGCGGCCAGCGCCTCGGGGTCCATGTAGCTGCGCGCGCCCGTGCCCAGGAACACCACGTCGCGCAGCCGCGGGCAGCGGCGTGCGACGGCCTCGGGCAGCGCAGTGTGGTCGATGAGCGCGATGTCCGCGTCGGCGAGCAGCGCGGGCAGCGCTTCCGGGTGCAGGTCGGGGTCGCGGTGGATGTCGAAGCCGATGCCGTCGGCGTGCAGCAGCGACGCGGCGACCGCGGCCAGCGCGGGATTGGCGTCGACGAAGACCGCTCGCAACGGCATGGACGAAGGAACGGGCCGGCGCGGGCCGGCGCGCCGGCCCGCGAAGCCTCAGTCGGCGGCGGCCGCGTGGCCGCCGACGTAGGCGACGAAGCGGTCGACCGGCAGCGGCGCGCTCGCCCAGAAGCCCTGGAAGCAGTGGCAGCCGCGCACGCCGAGGAAGTCGAGCTGGGCGCGCGTGCCCACGCCCTCGGCGACGACCTTGAGCCCCAGGCCGCGCGCGAGGCCGATGATCGCCTCGGTGATCGCCGCATCCTGCGGATCGGTCTCGAGGTCGGCGATGAACGAGATGTCGATCTTCAGCGTGTCGATGGGGAAGTGCTTCAAGTGGGTCAGCGACGAGTAGCCGGTGCCGAAGTCGTCGATCGCCACGGAGAAGCCGCCGCTGCGAAGCTCGTGCAGCACCTTGCGGATGGCGTCGAGGTCGTGCAGCAGGCTGGTCTCGGTGACCTCGAGCTCGATCCAGCCGGGCTCGCACTGCGCCTCGGCGACGACCTGCGCGATGCGCTGCGCGAGGTCCTCGCGGTAGAACTGGCGCGCCGACAGGTTGACCGACACCGTGATCGCGTGGCCCGCGTCGCGCCAGGCGCGCGCCTGCCGCGCGGCGGTGCGCAGCACCCAGTCGCCGAGCTGGTGGATCAGCCCCGACTCCTCGGCGAGGGGAATGAACACGTTGGGCGGCACGCTGCCGTGCTCGGGGTCGGTCCAGCGCAGCAGCGCCTCGGCCCCGACGACCTTGCCGTCGGCGATGCGCACCACCGGCTGGTAGTGGACCTCGAGCGTTTCCTCCTTCAGCGCGGCACGCAGCGCGGTCTCCAGCGTGTGCTGCCGCAGCCGGTGCTCGGCGAGGCTCGAGTCGAGGAACTGGTAGGTGTTGCGGCCGAGGTCCTTGCTGCGGTACATCGCCACGTCGGCGTGCTTGAGGAGCTCCTCGGGGTCGTCGGAATCGTCGGGATAGACGGCGATGCCGATCGACGAGGTGACGTAGATGTCGTGGTCCTCGATCCGGAAGGGCTGGGCGATCGCTTCGAGCAGCTTCTGCGCGATGCGCCCCAGCACCGCCGAGTCCTCGAAGTCCTCGACGATCACCATGAACTCGTCGCCGCCGAGGCGCGCGAGGAGGTCGGATTCGCGCAGCGCCGCGGAAAGCGCCGAGGTCACGTGCTTCAGGAGCTCGTCGCCGATGCGGTGCCCCAGCGTGTCGTTGACGTTCTTGAAGCGGTCGAGGTCGATGAACAGCACGCCCACGCGGCGCGCGGTGCGCTTGGCCTGGGCGATGGCCTGCGCCAGGCGCTCGTGCAGCAGCAGGCGGTTGGGAAGCCCTGTCAGCGCGTCGCGCGTCGCCATGTGCTGCAGGCGCTCCTCGGCCTGGATGCGCGAGCTCACGTCCTGCACGAAGGACAGGATCGACAGCGTGTCGCCGTCGTCGCCGATCAGCGCCGAGTGGTACCACTCGCACCAGATGGTGCTGCCGTCCTTGCGGTGGTTGCGCGTGAGGATGGTGGCGCGCGGCGCGAGGCCCGACATCATCTTGCTGGCGAGCCCCGTCATGGCGTCGACGTCGCTCTCGTGGATCAGCACGTTGTCGGTGAGCGACATGCCCAGCACCTCGTCGCCCGACCAGCCGAAGATCTTGGTCGCCTGCGGCGACCAGCGGACGAGCTTGGAATCGCGGTCCCACTCGAGCACCGCCAGCGGCGTGTTGCTGATGTGCGACGAGAGCATCCAGTTGGCGCGCTTGAGCGCGCCCTCGTTGCCCTTGGCGTCGTGCACGTCGGTGTGCACCGCGTAGATCCCCGCGACGTTGCCCTCGTGGTCGCGGTTGGGCGCGTAGTGCACGGCCTCCCAGCGCATCGTGCCGTCGAGCTGCGGCAGCTCGAGCTCGGTCGACACCGTCTCGCCGGCCAGCACGCGCTGGAATATCGGCTTCAGGTGCGCGAAGCGCGCGCTGCCCGACACCTCCTCCACGTAGCGGCCGGTGAGCTCCTTGCGCGACTCGCCGATCCACTCCTCGTCGTGGCTGTTGACGAAGCGGTAGCGGAGCTCGCGGTCGATGTACGAGACGCGCGCGGGCACGTTGTCCATGATGAGCCGCAGCTCGGCCTCCGAGGCGCGCAGCGCTTCCTGCGCCTGCTTGAGGCCGTGGATGTCGTTCATCAGCACGAACGCGCCGTGGATCTCCCCCGAGGGCCCCGCGTCGGGCACCACGCGCACCGTCATCCAGCGGCGCACGCCGTGCGCGCCCGACACCAGCCGGTCGAACGAGGTCGACTCGCCCTTGAGCGCGCGCGCCACCATGGTCTGCGCGCTCTGGTAGATGGCGTGGCCGATGACGTCGCGCAGCTTGAGCTCGCCCATGTTGCTCGCGACCAGCCCGAAGAACTGCAGGAAGCTGCGGTTGACGTAGTGGCAGGTCTCGTCGCGGTCGATGTACGCGACCGGCGCCGGCACGCCGTCCATGATCGCGCGCAGCTGCGATTCGCGCGCGGCGAGCGCGTCCTGCGCTCCCTTCAAGTCGGTGATGTCGTGGCCGGCGATGTACTCGCCCTTCACCGTGCCGTCGAAGTGCACGTCGGGAACGCAGCGCACGCGGATCCAGCGCAGCTTGCCCTGGGCGTCGACCACCTCGCGCTCGTAGGTCGTCGCCTCGGCGGCGTGCGCGACGTCGCGGCGCGGGTCGAGCCCCATCGTCGGCGCCAGCGCGGGGACTTCCTCGGTGCGCTTGCCGATGACGTCGGTGTAGGCGAGCCCGAATAGCTTCAGGAACGACTCGTTGACGAACAGGTAGCGGTGCTCGGCGTCGAGGTAGATCACCGGCTCGGGGATGTTGTCGGTGAACAGCCGCAGCTGTTCCTCGCGCGAGGCCAGCGCCTGCTCGGTGAGCTTCAGGTCGTGGATGTCGTACTCGGTGCAATACAGCCCGCGCACCCGGCCGGTGGCGTCGAGGTCGGGGGCGATGCGCCCGTGCATCCAGCGGCGGTCGCCAGAGGAAGTCTTGGCGACGCGCTCGTACTCGACGTTCTCGCCCATCTGCGCGCGCTTGAGGATCGGCCGCAGGAACCCCGCGACGTCCTGCGCCAGCACGTCGCCCGGCGTGTTGCCGAGGATCTCGCCCTGCGCCCGGCAGGCCCAGTTGGCGAAGGCCTGGTTGACGAAGGTGTAGCGCAGGTTGCGGTCGAGGTAGGCGATGGGCCCCGGGATGTTGTCGGCGAAGAGCTTCAACTGCGACTGCTGCGACTTGAGGGCGTCGCGCACGCGCACGTCGTCCTCGATGTCGTTCAGCACGGCGAACACGCCGCCGACGCGGCCGCCGAGCTCGCGGTCGGGGAACAGCGTGACGCGCATCCAGCGCGGCTCGCCGTCGTGCTTGCGCTCGCGCCGCTCGTAGGACACCGTCGCGCCGACCAGGGCGCGCTCGATGTAGCCCTGCATCTCGGCGTAGGCCTCGGGCGGCAGGAAGTCGCGCAGCGCGTGGCCGATCAGGTCGTCGGCCGGCACGCCGATCCACTCGGCCAGCGGGCGATTGCCGAAGCGCAGCTTCTGCTGCCGGTCGAAGTACAGGATCGGCGAGCCCACGCTGTCGGTGACGAGGCGCAGCCGGCGCTCGCGCTCGCCCGCCTCGAGCTCGAGGCGCTTCAACTGGTCGACGTCGGTGTAGCTGACGAGGAAGCCGCGCACGTGCCCGCCCGGGCTGCGGTCGGGGAAGAAGTCGACGCGGATCCACAGGCCCTGCGCGTTGCGCGAGAACAGCTGCCGCTCGTAGCCGGTGCGTTCGCCCGACAGCGCCGCCTCGACATAGGCGTGGTAAAGCTGGTAGATCTCGCGCCCGAGGACCTCGATGATCTCGTGGCCGACGAGCTCGTCCATGCGCTTGCCCAGCCACTCGGCGAAGGCCTTGTTGGCGAAGCGGTAGCGCTGATCGCGGTCGACGTAGGCGATGGGGACGCCCAGCGCGTTGAGCTTGCGCTGGGACAGTGCCGTCAGCGCGTCGAAGCGAAGGGTTTCCCCCAGTGTTTCCACGGTCGGGGCGTCGAGGCGCGGCAGCGGACGGGGCCTGGGCATGGGCATGGGCGAAGCGCTCGGCGCGGCCAGGGTTCGCGCCCCCCTTCTTACGTCAGTCGGGCGGGCGGCGTCAAACCCCGCCGGTACCGGGCGGTCAGGGGGAAAAGCAAGGATCGCGCCCGCGGACGCGATCTCCGGCGCGTGCGGCCGCCGGCACCTCCGCTAGACTGTCGCCCTGGTGGTTCCACGGCCTGTGGCCGTGCCACGATCCCAGCCCTTCCCGGAGACGCCATGAAATTGCGAGCCATTCTCATCCAGACGGTCGTTCTCGGCGCGCTGGCGCTGGCGAGCGGCGCCGCGCTCGCCCAGTCCATCACGTTCTTCGAGCGCCAGAACTTCCAGGGACGCAGCTTCAGCCAGAACAATGCCGTTCCGAACTTCAACCGCTGGGGCTTCAACGACCGCCCGGAGTCGGTGATCGTGCGCCGCGGCACCTGGCAGCTCTGCACGGACGCGGGTTTCCGCGGCAACTGCGTCACCCTGCGCCCGGGCTCCTATCCCAACCTGTGGTCGATGGGCCTCGGCAACCGCGTGTCCTCGGCGCGGCCCTTCGGCGCCGGCATGCCGCCGCCGCCGCCGCCGATGCCGGGACCCGGCCCGGGTCCGTGGCGTCCGCCGGCCCCCGGCGGCAACGCCGCGGTGACGCTGTTCGACGGCTTCAACCTGTCGGGCAACGTCTTCCGCGTGGACTTCGATGTCCCCGACCTCGACCGCACCCAATGGAACGACCGCGCGCGCTCGATGATCGTGCGCTCGGGCACCTGGCAGCTCTGCAGCGATGCGTTCTTCCGCAACAACTGCCAGGTCTTCCCGCCTGGGCGCTACGACAGCCTCGGCGGGTTGAACGGCACGCTGAGCTCGCTGCGCCGCGTCCGCTGATGGCGGCGGTCGACGACGTCGCGGGCCTTCGCCGCATCCTGGCGGAGGCGCGCACGATCGCGGTGGTCGGCCTGTCGGCCAACTGGTACCGGCCGAGCTATTTCGCGGCGAAGTACATGCAGGAGCACGGCTATCGCATCGTGCCGGTGAACCCGTCCTACGACGAGGTGCTGGGCGAGCGCGCCTACGCGAGCGTCGCCGACATCCCCTTCGATGTCGACGTCGTCGATTGCTTCCGCCGTCCCGCGGAAATGCCCGCGCTGGCGTGCGCCGCCGTGGACAAGGGCGCGCGCGTGCTGTGGATGCAGCTCGGCATCCGCAACGACGAGGCCGCCTCGACCGCGTCGGCCGCGGGCCTCGACGTGGTGATGGACCGCTGCGTCAAGATCGAGCACGCGCGCATCCTCGGCGGCCTCAACTGGGCGGGCGTGAACACGGGCATCGTGTCGTCGAGACGGCCCGCGCCGCCCCGCGCGAAATGAGCAAGCCCGCCGAAGGGCCGCCCCGAGGTGGGCGCCCCCCTCAGGGGGGAGGGCGCGAAGCGACCTCGGGGGGAGACCATCCCGCCGAAGGGCCGCCCCGAGGCGGGCGCCCCCCTCAGGGGGGAGGGCGCGAAGCGCCTTCGGGGGGAGACCACACCTATGCGTTCGACACGTTGTGCCTGCACGCGGGCCAGCTGCCCGACGCCGCCACCGGCGCGCGCGCGCTGCCCATCTACCAGACGACGTCGTTCGTGTTCGACAGCGCCGACCACGCGGCCTCGCTGTTCAACCTGCAGACCTTCGGGAACGTCTATTCGCGCATCTCCAATCCCACCGTCGCGGCCTTCGAGGAGCGCGTCGCGGCACTGGAAGGCGGGCGTGCCGCGCTCGCCGCGGCCAGCGGCATGGCGGCGCAGATGCTCGCGCTCTTCACCCTCGCCAAGCACGGCGACCATATCGTCGCCTCGCGAACGCTCTACGGCGGCACCTACTCCCAGCTCGCGGTGAGCTTCGCCGAGATGGGCGTCGAGGTGAGCTTCGCCGACGGCGCCGATCCCGCGTCGTTCGCCGCGGCGATCCGCGCCAACACGAAGGCCGTGTACACCGAGACCATCGGCAACCCCCAGCTCGACGTCGCCGACATCGCGGCGCTCGCGCAGGTGGCGCACGCGCAGGGCGTGCCGCTCGTCGTCGACAACACCATGGCCTCGCCCTGGCTCTGCCGGCCCTTCGAGCACGGCGCCGACATCGTCGTGCACTCGGCCACCAAGTACCTGGGCGGCCACGGCACGACCATGGGCGGCGTGCTGGTCGAGTCGGGCAAGTTCCCCTGGGACAACGGCCGCTTCCCGCAGATGACCGAGCCCTCGCGCGGCTACCACGGCGTGCGCTTCTACGAGACTTTCGGCGACTTCGGCTTCACCATGAAGGCGCGCATGGAGACCCTGCGCACGCTCGGGCCCACGCTGTCGCCAATGGCGGCCTTCCTGCTGATGCAGGGCATCGAGACGCTGCACCTGCGCATGCCGCGCCACTGCGAGTCGGCGCTGGCGATCGCGCGGCACCTCGCCGCGCATCCCGCGGTGGAATGGGTCGAGTACCCGGGCCTTCCGCAAAGCCGCCACCACGCGCGCGCGCAGCGCTACCTCCCGCGCGGCGCGGGCGGCGTGCTCACCTTCGGCGTGCGCGGCGGTGCGAAGGCCGGCGAGCGCTTCATCGAGTCGGTCGAGTTCCTGTCGCACCTCGCCAACATCGGCGACGCCAAGACGCTGGTGATCCACCCCGCGTCGACCACGCACCGCCAGCTCGACGAGGACGAGCAGCGCGCCGCGGGCGTCTCGCCGGAAATGATCCGCCTGTCGGTCGGCCTGGAGGCCGTCGACGACATCGCCTGGGACATCGACCAGGCGCTCGCCAAGGCCACCGCATGATGCGCTACCTCTCGCTCCCCTGGCCCATCGTCGGCCTGCTCGTCGCCTTCGCGCTGCTCGCGCAGCAGTTCATGCTGTTCGGCTTCGAGCTGCCCGGCACCATGTCGGCGGCGTTCCTGAGCGTCGGCGCGATGGCGCTGCTGTTCTCGATGATCGGCGTGATCCTGCTGCCGCCGCGGCGCATCGCCTACCTGCTGGGCTTCCTGGTGTGCGCCGGACTGATGGGCTGGGCGCTGTACCTGCAGTTCGGCCCGCAGGAGCTCGAGCCCTGCCCGCTGTGCATGTTCCAGCGCGTGGCCGTGTGCCTGACGGGGCTCGTGTTCCTCGCGGCCTTCATCCACAACCCGCAGCGCTGGGGCGCGACCGTCTATGCCTTCCTGACGCTCGTCACCGCGGGCTCGGGTGCCGCGCTCGCCGCGCGCCAGGTATGGCTGCAGGCACTTCCCAAGGACCTCGTGCCCGCCTGCGGCATGGGCATCAGCTACATGTTCGAGACGATGCCCTTCCTCGACGTCATCGCCCGCACGCTGCAGGGCACCGGCGAATGCGCCGAGAAGGCCTGGGTGTTCCTCAACCTCTCCATCGCCGGGTGGTCGCTGGTGTTCTTCACGGCGATGGTCTTCGCGGCGTTCGCGCTGGTCGATCGCGACTGACCGCGCCGTCGTTCCCGCGCAAGCGGGAATCCAGGCGTGACGTCCACCCGGGGGTCAAGGCTGGATCCCCGCTTGCGCGGGGATGACGGCTTGCGCGGGCGTTGCCCGCGCAAGCCGTCACTTCGGCGCCATGCGGATCGCGCCGTCGAGGCGGATGACCTCGCCGTTGAGCATGGGGTTCTCGACGATCGCGCGCACGAGTGCCGCGAACTCGGAAGCCCTGCCGAGTCGCGGCGGGAACGGCACCATCTTGCCCAGGGAGTCGCGAACCTCCTGCGACAGGCTCGCGAGCATCGGCGTCTCGAAGGTGCCGGGCGCGATGGTCATCACGCGAATGCCGCTGCGCGCGAGCTCGCGCGCGATGGGCAGCGTCATGCCGGCCACGGCGGCCTTGGACGC
>JBGAGT010000009.1:0-220000 GCA_044226535.1 Casimicrobiaceae bacterium
TCTACGAACGGTTGCTCGCGGCCGGCAAGCTCAAGAAAGTCGCTCTGATCGCCTGCGTGCGCAAGCTGATCACCCATCTGAACGCAATGGCTCGCGATCATCTGCGGCGCATCGGCGCTTGACAATCAACACGGTTACTCCGGGCCGAGCCCCGGCGTCCGCCGCGCCGATGGAGGCGACGACGCAAGCTTTGCGGCTTCCGGCGATACCGATGCCGGTGGGCTGCCCGGGATTGCGCGGCGTTGCGTGGATGTGCCGTGCCGCGCTGAAGGCTGGGTCCCCGCTTTCGCGGGGATGACACCGCGCGCGTCCCCGGCCGGGCGCCGCTCGAGCGCGCCGTATAATCGCCGTTTGCCGTTGCACCGCGATTCGCTGTCGCGCTCCCCGATGTCCGTCCGTTTCCTCGCGGCGCTCGCCGCAAGCCTCCTCGCCGTCGCCAGCCCCGCGCCCGCGCAGCCCCAGCTGCCACAGCCGGCGGTGGCCGCGACCTCCTACGTGCTGGTCGACCTCACCAGCAACCAGACGCTGGCCTCGCTGGCCGCCGACGAGCGCCGCGACCCGGCCTCGCTGACCAAGCTGATGACGGCCTACATCGTCTTCGACGCGCTGCGCCACAAGCAGGTGACGCCGTCGCAGATGGTGAACGTGTCGACGCGCGCCTGGAAGACGCCCGGCTCGCGCATGTTCATCGAGCCGCGCAAGGCGGTTTCGGTCGACGAGCTGCTGCGCGGCCTCATCGTGCAGTCGGGCAACGACGCCGCGATCGCGCTCGCCGAGCTCGTGGGCGGCTCGCACGAGGCATTCGTCGAGCTGATGAACAAGGAAAGCGTGCGCCTCGGCATGGCCAGCACGCATTTCGCGAATGCCGACGGGCTTCCCGATCCCCAGCATTACTCCACCGCCGCCGACCTGGCGAAGCTCTCCGCCGCGCTGATCCGCGACTTCCCCGAGTACTACCCGCTGTACTCGCAGAAGGAGTTCCGCTACAACAACATCACCCAGACCAACCGCAACCGGCTCCTGTGGACCGACCCTTACGTCGACGGCCTCAAGACGGGCCATACCGAGGAAGCGGGATGGTGCCTGGTCGCGTCGGCCAAGCGCGGCGAGCGGCGCCTCGTGTCGGTGCTGCTGGGTGCCGCCACGGACGCGGCGCGCGCGAGCGAAACGCAAAAGCTCCTCAACTGGGGCTTCCAGGCCTTCGACACCGTGGCGCTCTACCAGGCCGGCAAGCCCGTGTCGTCGCTGCGCGTGTGGAAGGGCAACGCCAAAGAAGTCGCGGTGGGCTTCGTCGCCGACCGCTACGTCACGCTGCCCAAGGGCCGTGCCGCCGACCTCAAGCTCGCGATGCACGCAGTCGAGCCGCTCGTCGCCCCGGTGCAGAGCGGGCAGCGCGTCGGCAGCGTCGACGTGCGCCTCGACGACAAGTCCATCGCCGAGTTCCCGCTGATCGCGCTGGCCGAGGTCCCCTCGGGCGGCTTCTTCGCGCGGGCCTGGGACTCGATCAGGCTGTGGTTCGGCAGCGGCAAGGACGCGAAACCCGCGAATTGAACGCTCGCACGCGGCACCGGCGCGCCGGCGCCCGTGCCGCGTGCGCGAAACGGAGAAATCGATGAGCCCATCCCCGATCGTCTACCTCAACGGCAGCTTCATGCCGGCCGACGAGGCGCGAATCCCCGTGCTCGACCGCGGCTTCATCTACGGCGACGGCGTGTACGAGGTCGTCCCGGTGTACGCGCGCACGCCTTTCCGCATGCCGCAGCACCTCACGCGCCTGCAGTACAGCCTCGACGGCATCCGCCTCGCCAACCCGATGAGCGACGCGCAATGGGGCGCGCTGGTGGGCGAGATGATCGCGCGCCAGCCGTTCGACGACCAGGCGGTGTACTTCCAGGTGACGCGCGGCGTCGCGAAGCGGGACCATGCCTTTCCCAAGGGCGTGCCCGCGACGGTGTTCATGATGAGCAACCCGCTGCCGCTGCCCTCGCGCGAGCAGGTCGACAAGGGCGTGGCCGTGGTCACCGCCGAGGACAACCGGTGGCTGCGCTGCGACCTGAAGACCATCTCGCTGCTCGGCAACGTGCTGATGCGCCAGCTCGCCGTCGACGCGGGTGCGGTCGAGACCGTGATGTTCCGCGACGGCCAGCTCACCGAGGCTTCGGCGTCCAATGTGCTCGCGGTGATCGGCGGAACCATCGTCGTGCCACCCAAGGACCACCAGATCCTGCCCGGCATCACCTACGACGCGACGCTCGAGTTCGCGCGTGCCGCGGGCATGCCCATGGAGGTCCGGCCGGTGTCGCGCGACGAGGCCATGCGCGCCGGCGAGCTGTGGCTGTCGTCGTCGACCAAGGAGGTGCTCGCGATCACCACCGTCGACGGCAGGCCGTTCGGCGGCGGTGCGCCGGGGCCCGTATTCCGGCGGATGTACGAGGTGTTCCAGGCGCACAAGCCCAGGGCCGCCGTGCCCGCGTAGCGCGGCGCGGCCCTTCCTTCACAGGCGCGGTCCCTCCCGGCAATCGCGCGCCGGCGTCCCGCGCGACCGCCCGTCAGCGCAGGCGCCCCAGCGCGATCTCGCGCGCCGTGTTCGGGCCGGGCTCGGCGCGCAGCTCGATCCGGTCGAGCCACTTGATGCTGGTGAAGCAGTCGGCGCCGGGGACCACGAGTCGCACCGGCCAGCCGTGCTCGCGCGCGAGCGGCTTGTCGTCGAGTTGCGTCGCGAGCAGCGCGCTTCGCGCCTGCTCGAGCGTCAGCGGCACGCTGAATTCGCCCGCGCTCGCCTGCACGCTGCGCGCGCCGGCAGCGACGCCCGCGGCGTCCAGCAGCGTGGCGAGCGCGACGCCGCGCCAATGCAGGCCCGGGACGCTCCAGCCTTCGAGGCAACGGAAGTCGTCGGTGACCTCCGCCAGCGGAAAGCCCGCGAGGTCGGCGGGCGACAATGCGAGGCGGCGCAGGACGAGGCCGTCGACGACGAGGCGCGGTGCGTCCGGTTGCGCCGTGGGGACGGGGTGCACCGGCAGCGCCGGCAGGGGTAGCGGATCGGGCTTCGTCATCGTCGGCCTTCGCGGTCGGGCGCCAAAGCCCATTGTCCCGCCTTGCAGCGCAGGCCGCGTCCTTGCGCTTGATTCACGCCTGCAGGTGCGTGGCCCTTGCAAAGCCGTGGTTCGCGAACACCAGCCCCTCCCCGGCGGCGCGCGTGCAGGTCACCACGTCGCCGATGAAGAGCTCATGGTCGCCCGCGCGATGCCGCGCATGGTGCGTGCATTCGAGCCAGGCCACGCAGCCGACGATGCGCGGCGCATTCGCCCAGCCGAGCTCGTAGGCCACGCCGTCGAAGCGGTCGGCGTGCGGGCGCGAGAAGCGGCGGGCGAGCTCGACCTGCGAGGTGGCGAGCACGTTGATGGCGTAGCGCGGGGCCGCGACGAACGCGGCGAGCGAGCGCGAGCGATGCGCCAGCGTCCACAGCACCAGCGGCGGCGCGAGCGACAGCGAGGTGAAGGAGTTGGCGGTGAAGCCGACGTAGCGGCCGTCACCGGCGTGCGCGCAGATGATGGTGACGCCGGTGGCGAACTGCGCGAGCGCGTCGCGCAAGGCGTGCTCGCCAGGCGGGTGGGGCGCGGCGGCGTGGTCTGTGGAGGAGTGGGCTTGGGTCACGCGCGGGGGGGTGGAGTCGCGAGGGCGTCGCGGCGTGCGCGAATCCGGTGGCAACCGCGCTTGCGACGCGCGCACGCGGCGATGGTAGCATTTGCGTCTGTCGCCGCCGTCCTGGCGGCACTCCACGCCGCCGTACCGCCATGGCCGAAACCCTGCAGAAGCTGATCGCGAGCCGTTACCAGGGGCGCAACCTGCCGATTTCGCTGGTGCTCCCCGACGGCGACCGCGTCGCGCTCTCCCCCAATCCCGAGATCGAGATCGTCACCCGCACGATGGCGGGGCTGAGGGCACTGGCTTCGCCCGAGCTCGGCCGGTTGGCGCGCGCCTACGTCAAGTGCGACATCGACTTCACCGGCACCGCGCGCCGCGCGCTGGCGGTCGCCGATTCGATGGTCGACGGCGTCACCAACAGCCATCGAACGCTGTCGGCGTGGTGGAAGACCTTCCTCCACCAGCGGCGCGCCAACCGCGCCAACATCGCGCACCACTACGACGTCAGCAACGCCTTCTACCGTCTGTGGCTCGACCAGCGCATGGTGTACTCCTGCGCGTACTTCAAGCATGCCGACGATTCGCTCGAGACCGCGCAGGCGCAGAAGCTCGACCACATCTGCCGCAAGCTGCGCCTGGCACCCGGCGAGACGCTGCTCGACATCGGCTGCGGCTGGGGCGGCATGATCTTCTGGGCGGCGGAGAACTACGGCGTGCGCGCGAGCGGCATCACGCTGTCGCAACGCCAGTTCGAGCACGTGCAGTCCGAGATCGAGCGCAGGGGCTTGAAGGGCCGCGTCGACGTGCGCCTGCTCGACTACCTCGACCTGCCGGAGGACGTGCTGTACGACAAGGTCAGCAGCATCGGCATGTTCGAGCACGTGGGCGTCGCGCGCTTCCCGCAGTACTTCGGCAAGATCTGGCGCGTCCTGAAGCCCGGCGGCTTCGTGCTGAACCACGGCATCACCCACAACGCGCTGGGCCAGCACGGCCTCGGCAGCGGCATCAGCGAGTTCGTCGAGGACTACGTGTTCCCCGGCGGCGAGCTGACCCATGTGTCGAAGGTCCAGGAGGCGATGGCCGCGGCGGGGCTCGAGGTCGTGGATGCCGAGGCGCTGCGCGAGCACTATGCGCGGACGCTGTGGCACTGGACCGACCGCATCGAGGCCAACGCCGACAAGGCGCGCGCCGAGGTCGGCGAGGAGCGCTTCCGCGTGTGGCGCATCTACATGGCGGGGTCGGCGCACGCATTCGACCGCGGATGGATGTCGCTGTGGCAGCTTCTCGCCGGCAAGCCCCTGCCCGACGGCTCGCTGCCGCACCCGTTGACGCGCGACTACATCTACGCCTGACCGTCATCCCCACGGTCATCCCCGCGCAAGCGGGGACCCAGCCGTGCCGACGCGACCGTGGGTCCCCGCTTTCGCGGGGATGACGGACTTCGCGGGGATGACGGTCTTCGCGGGGGCGACGGGATTGACGCCCTTGCGCGGCACGCGCATCGTCCGCATATGCGGGGGCATGAATACCGCTGCCGCCCTGCAGGACCGCCCGATGGCCGAAGCCGAATCGCTTCTGCAGTTCCCGACCGCCTTCCCGATCAAGATCATGGGCAGGCACGCCGACGATTTCGCGCAGACCATCCTCGCCATCGTCACCCGCCACGCCCCCGACTTCGACGCCTCGACGCTGGAGATGAGGGCCTCGCGCGAGGGCAACTACCTCTCGCTGACGGCCACCATCAACGCGGTGTCGCGCGAGCAGCTCGACGCGCTGTATCGCGAGCTCTCCGCGCACCCCGCGGTGTCGATCGTCCTCTAGGCGCGCGCCGGGAGCTTGACGCCTTCGACTTTCTGTGGAAAGATAAGACGCAGATAGTTTCAGCAGAAAGGATCGCTCCGCGGCGCGGGACCCCGCGCCCGGCCGTCCTTCCGCGGTGCTGCCCCACGGAGCCGCAGCAATGGTCGACCTCGCGCTCGATGAGCCCGCCTCGGGGCCGGATCCCGCAGGCGTGCTGTCGCGCGCGGTGGTGCGCGCCGCGCATCTCGTCGGCCTCACGCAGCGCCAGGTCGCGGCCGCGCTGGGGCTTTCCGAGGCGACCGTGTCGCGGCTCTTCGCGGGGCGTTACCGCCTCGACCCCGCGCGTCCCCACGAGTGGGAGCTCGCCCTGCTGTTCCTGCGTTTCTACCGCTCGCTCGACGCGCTGTGGGGCCACGAGGCCAGCGCGCGCGCCTGGCTCGCGAGCCCCAACACCGCGCTGGGCGCCGCGCCCGCCGAGCTCCTCGGCTCCATCGAAGGACTGGTCCGTGTCGTCAACTACCTGGACGCCGCGCGCGGTCGCCTCTAGGGCCGACGCCGTCCGCCTCGAGCTCTGGCGCGCCGTCGAGGCGCAGCACGAGGCGTCGACCATGGCGCTGGTGGATTCGCTGGAGGAGC
This sequence comes from Casimicrobiaceae bacterium, assembly GCA_044226535.1. Taxonomy (GTDB): domain Bacteria; phylum Pseudomonadota; class Gammaproteobacteria; order Burkholderiales; family Casimicrobiaceae; genus VBCG01. The sequence continues at coordinate 6,082 of JBGAGT010000009.1, forward strand.
AGCACCTCCTCGAGCGCCTGATCGAGGCGGGAAAGCCCCCCGTGCCGGCGGCGGCGCGCGGCCTCGACTACCTCCTGTTCACCCCCTTCCGGTATCCGCCGCCGCCGGGTGGCTCGCGATTCCGCGCGGGTGACGACCCGGGCGTGCTGTACGGCGCCGACGAGGTGCGCACCGCCTGCGCCGAGCTCGGCTACTGGCGATGGCGGCACCTCGCGGATTCGCCCGCGCTCGACGCCATGCCGCAGAAGGCGCAGACGGTGTTCAAGCTGCGCGTCGCCACGCGCGGCGTGGACTTGCGTGCCCGGCCCTTCGTCCGCGAGCGCGCGCGCTGGACCGATCGCAGCCACTACGGCCCCTGCCAGGCCTTCGCGCGCGTGGCACGCGAGGCGAAGGTCGGGCTCATCCGCTACGAATCGGTGCGCGACCCGGCGCACGGCGGATGCGGCGCGGTGCTGGACCCCCAGGCCTTCGCGAGGCCCTCGCCGCTGGCGCAGCAGACCTGGCAGCTCTCGGTATTCCGCGAGCGCGTGGTGTGGCAGCGCACGCACGTGGTACGCAGCGAGGCCTTCGAGTTCAAGGCCGCCGAATGGCGATGAGCGCGCCAGCGACAGCCACGCCGAGCGAAATCGGCACGAAGATCGCGACCACCGCGTCGGCCGCGATCGGCGCGGATGCCGCGGCCGTCGTCGTGCGGGCGCTGGGCCGCACCGACTACGAGGCCACCTGGCGCGCCATGCAGGCCTTCACCGACGCGCGCGGCGCCGATACACCCGACGAGATCTGGCTCACCGAGCACGCGGGCGTATACACCCTCGGCCTCGCGGGCCGCCGCGAGCACCTGCTGCGCGACAACGGCGTGCCGGTGCACAAGGTCGACCGCGGCGGCCAGGTGACCTACCACGGGCCCGGCCAGCTCGTTGCCTACCTGCTGCTCGACCTGCGGCGCCTGCGCATCGGCGTGCGTGAGCTCGTACGGCGCATCGAGGGGGGCGTGATAGACTGGCTCGCATCGAAGGGCGTCGCCGCGCGTGGGCGCGTCGACGCGCCCGGCGTCTACGTGACGCTGCCCGGTGGCCGCGAAGCCAAGATCGCGGCGCTGGGCCTCAAGATCCGCAACGGCTGCTCGTACCACGGCGCCGCCGTCAACCTCGACATGGACCTCGCCCCGTTTCGCGACATCGACCCCTGCGGCTACCCGGGGCTCGCCGTCACGCAGCTCGCCGACCTGGGCGTCCGCGTCCCGATCGACGTCGCGGGGCGCGAGCTCGCGGCCTCGCTCGCCCGCGCGCTGACCGCGCCGGCGAGGGCCGCGAATCCCGCGTCCCTGCAGCAGCGATCGGAGGACGCGCCGAAGCCCGGGCAAGCGCCATGAGCGAGCTCGCGCCGCCTTCCCCGCCGTCCGCGGCGCCACCGTCCAACGCCGCGGGCGTCAAGCACAAGGCCGCCGACAAGACCGCGCGCATCCCCATCAAGGTGGTCTCGACCGAGATCCTGCGCAAGCCCGAGTGGATCCGCGTGCGCGCGCCCTCGTCGCCGCGTTTCCACGAGATCAAGGCGATCCTGCGCGAGCATCGCCTGCACACGGTCTGCGAGGAAGCCTCCTGCCCCAACATCGGCGAGTGCTTCGGCAAGGGCACGGCCACGTTCATGATCATGGGCGACATCTGCACCCGCCGCTGCCCGTTCTGCGACGTGGGGCACGGACGCCCGCTGCCGCTCGACGCCGAGGAGCCGCTGAACCTCGCGAAGACCATCGCCGCGCTGCGCCTGAAGTACGTGGTGATCACCAGCGTCGACCGCGACGACCTACGCGACGGCGGCGCGCAGCATTTCGTCGACTGCATCCGCGCGGTGCGCGAGCTGTCGCCGCAGACGCGCATCGAGGTGCTGGTGCCCGACTTCCGCGGGCGCCTGGATCGCGCGCTGGACATCCTCACCGCGGCGCCACCCGACGTGATGAACCACAACCTCGAGACCGTACCGCGCCTCTACAGGCAGGCGCGCCCGGGCTCGGACTACGCGCACTCGCTCAAGCTGCTCGCGGACTTCAAGAGGCGCTATCCCGCGGTGCCGACCAAGTCTGGGCTGATGGTGGGCCTGGGCGAGACCGACGAGGAGATCCTCGCGGTGATGCGCGACATGCGCGCGCATTCGATCGACATGCTGACCATCGGGCAGTACCTGCAGCCCACGCGCCACCACCTGCCGGTGGCGCGCTACGTGCATCCCGACACCTTCGCGATGTTCGAGCGCGAGGCCAACGCCATGGGCTTCTCGCACGCCGCCGTGGGCGCGATGGTGCGAAGCTCGTACCACGCCGACCAGCAGGCGGAAGGCGTCATCTCCGCCTGACGCGTCATCCCGGCCTGACGCGTCATCCCCGCGCAAGCGGGGACCCATTGGCGACGCCACCGATGGGTCCCCGCTTTCGCGGGGATGACGGCCCGTCCCTGGCTAGTCCTTCAGCACGAACGTGACCTTCAGCAGGACCTTGTAGCCGGTGATCTTGCCGTCGCGGCACTCGACCTTCTGGTCCTTGACCCATGCGCCCTCGACGTTCTTGAGCGTCTTGTGGGCGCGGGCGATGCCCTGCACGATGGCGTCGTCGAAGCTCTTCGCCGACAGGCTGGAAATCTCGGTGACACGTGCGACCGTCATGGCGTGATCCTCCGTAGTTGAACGTCGAGGGAAGGCCAGTGTGCGCCGCCGCGCGGCGGCCTTCAACCTCAGGCGTTCAACGCGGCGCCGGCGGCGTGCCCGCGCCCGTCGGCCACAGCAGCCACATGCGCAGCGGCTGCTTCATGCGGCCGGCCTCGCGCGGAGCGTCGCCGCCGAAGCCCCAGAAGAAGTCCGCGCGCACCGCGCCGCGGATCGCGCCGCCGGTGTCCTGCGCCATGGTGAGGCGGTTCATCGGCGCGTCCGACAGCGGGCGCGTGGTGGCGATGTACACCGGCGCGCCGAGCGGCACCGAGCGCGGGTCGACGGCGATCGCGCGCTCGCGCAGCAGCGGCACGCCCAGCGCGCCGATCGGCCCGTCGATGGCGGCCTCGAGCGAGCCCGGCGCGGCCGGCGGCACGATGCGGAAGAACACGAAGCTCGGGTTTTCGTCGAGCAGCGCCGGCAGCTCGGCGGGATTCTCGCGCCCCCAGGCGCGGATCGCCTGCATGGACGCATTGTCGCGGGTGAGCGCGCCGCGCTCGATCAACACCCGCGCGACGGGCTTGAACGGCTGGCCGTTCTGGTCGGCGTAGCCCACGCGCAGCACCGAGCCGTCGTCGAGCTTCACGCGTCCCGACCCCTGGATCTCCAGGAAGAACGCGTCGACGGGATCGTCGACCCACACCAGCACCTTGTCGACGAGATAGGGCGCGCGCTGCTCGAGCTCCGCGCGCGTCCAGTACGGGACGACCTTGCGACCCTCGAGCCGTGCGCGCACGCGCTTGCCGGCGAGCTCGGGGAAGAGCGAGGCGAGGTCCACCGTGAGGAGGTCGTCGGGTGGCGCGTACAGCGGCGTGGTGAAGCGCGCGCCGCGCTCGCGCGATCCCGCGAGCAGGGGCTCGTAGTAGCCGGTGGCGAGGCCCGTCGCGTCGCCGTCGCCGGCGGTCACCGACCAGACGCTAAAATGGGCCTCGAAGAATGCGCGCACCGTGGCCGTTCCCGGCGATGGCGGCATCGTGGCCGCTGCGTCGCCGGTCGAGGGCGGGACGGCGGGCGCGAGCGCCGCGGCGGAAGCCTGCAACGCGGCGGCGGCGCCACAGGGCTCGCGGAACGCGTCGGCGCGCGCGGGCATCGCGACGAGGCGCTTGCAGCCCGCCAGGAACGCGGGCCAGGCCTCGTCGACGCGGTCGTCGTTCCAGCCGGGCAGCTCGGCGAAGGACGCGGGAAGGAGCTTCGCGGGCACGCGCGCCTCGGGCGGCGCGACCGGCGTGACGGGGGGCTTGGGCGGCGGGGCCGGCGGCCGCGGTACGGTCGTGCAGGCCGCCACGGCGATCGCCGCCAGCGCGGCGAGAGGACGGAGCGATAGCGATGGCATGGTTCTACATCGAGGCGGGGGTGGCGCTCGGCATCGCGATCGTCATCGTGTGGTGGACGACGCGGGGCCTGCGCAAGCGCGACGACGACGACCGCGGCGCCTAGTGCAGCGTGCGCGGCACGGCGAGGGTGAACACGGGGATGTTGGCATCGAAGCGGTGGCCGTCGTCGCCGACCATGCGATAGGCGCCGCGCATCGTGCCCACCTGCGTGGGGATGCTCGCGCCCGAGGTGTACTCGAACGATTCGCCGGGCTCGATCCACGGCTTCCTGCCGATCACGCCCTCGCCGTCGACCTCCTGCACGCGATGCTCGGCGTCGGTGATCACCCAGTGGCGCCCGACGATCTGCACGCGCACGTTGCCGAGGTTGGTGACCGTCATCGTGTAGGCGAACACGTACTGGTCCTTCGCCGGATCGGACTGGTCGGGCAGGTAGGCGACCTCGGTGCCCACCCGGATGTCGTACTGCTTGGCCACGTGTGCGCTGCCCCCTGCGTGTGCGAATCCGGCTCGTGCGAATCCATTATATAGTTCGACGCCATGGCGATCCGCATCGCACCCTCGATCCTCTCGGCCGACTTCGCGCGGCTGGGCGAGGAGGTGCGCGCGGTGGTCGAGGCCGGCGCCGACCTCCTGCACTTCGACGTGATGGACAACCATTACGTTCCCAACCTGACGGTCGGGCCGATGGTCTGCGCGGCGGTGAAGCCGCACTGCAGCGTGCCCATCGACGTGCACCTGATGGTGTCGCCGGTCGACCGGCTGGTCGGTGACTTTGCCAAGGCGGGCGCGTCGATCGTGAGCTTCCATCCCGAGGCCAGCGACCACGTCGACCGCACCATCGGCGTGATCCGCGACGCGGGCTGCAAGCCGGGGCTGGTGCTCAATCCCGCCACGCCGCTCGAATGGCTCGACTGGACCCTGCCGAAGCTCGACCTCGTGCTGGTCATGAGCGTCAACCCCGGCTTCGGCGGCCAGTCGTTCATCCCCCACTCGCTGGACAAGCTGCGCGCGGTGCGCACGCGCATCGACGCGCTGCGCGAGCGCACGGGCCGCGAGGTGATGCTCGAGGTCGACGGCGGCGTCAAGGTCGACAACATCGGCGAAATCGCGCGCGCGGGCGCCGACACCTTCGTCGCGGGCAGCGCCATCTTCGGGGCCGGCGACTACCGCGCCACCATCGCCGCGATGCGCGCGTCCGCCGCGATGCTATAGTGGCGTTCGCGCGAAGGCCCTGGGCCGCCGCGCCAAGCCGATGACGAACCGTTCCTCGACCTTCGATTCCGTGCCCTCGCCCGCGCCCGCCAGTGCGCAGGCGCGCTGGTGGCACGCGGGTGATTGGCGTCGCTGCGCCCGCAGCTAGACGCCATGTCATCCCCGCGAAAGCGGGGACCCACCCCTCGCGCCGCGGCAGCAAGGCGGCGCCCGCGGCACCGATCGAAAGGCTTCGCCATGCTGACGCAACAGGAGTTCGAGGCACTCGCCTCACGCGGCCACAACCGCATCCCGCTGGTGCTCGAGTCGTTCGCCGACCTCGACACGCCGCTGTCGCTGTACCTCAAGCTCGCCTGCGCGGGCGGCGATTCGCGCAATTCGTTCCTGCTGGAATCGGTGGTGGGCGGGGAGCGCTTCGGGCGCTACTCGTTCATCGGGCTGCCGGCGAAGACGCGGCTGTCGGCGGTGGGTACCGCGGTCACCGTCTCGGGCCCGCAAGGCGAGGAGCGCCACCTCGCCGACCCGCTGGATTTCGTCGAGCGCTACCTCGCGCAATTCAGGGCCGCCCCGCTGCCGCAGCTCCCGCGCTTCTGCGGCGGCCTCGCGGGCTACTTCGGCTACGACGTGGTGCGCCACATCGAGCCGCGGCTGCGCGACTCGCGGCCGCCCGCCTCGCCCGACTTCGAGGGCATCCCCGACATGCTGCTGCTCCTCACCGAGGAGCTTGCGGTGGTCGACAACCTCGCCGGCAAGATCTCGCTGATCGTGCACGCCGATCCTTCCGTCCCCGGCGCCTACGGCCAGGCGGTGCGGCGCCTGGACGAGCTGCGCCGCAAGCTGCGCGAGCCGGTGGCGATCCCCTTCGAGACCGGCGCGCCGAAGACCGAGGCCGCGAGCGAATTCGGCAAGGAGGCGTTCATGCAGGCGGTGGCGGCCTGCAAGGACTACATCGCGGCGGGCGACGTCATGCAGGTGGTGATCTCGCAGCGCATGCGCCGGCCCTTCGCGTCGCCGCCCCTGTCGCTGTACCGCGCGCTGCGCTCGGTGAACCCCTCGCCGTACATGTTCTATTACGATTTCGGCGACTTCCACGTGGTGGGCGCCTCCCCCGAGATCCTGGTGCGCAAGGAGGGGCGCGACATCACGCTGCGTCCCATCGCGGGAACGCGGCCGCGCGGCGCGACGCGCGAGGCCGACGAGGCGCTGGCACTCGAGCTCCTCGCCGACCCCAAGGAAATCGCGGAGCACGTGATGCTGATCGACCTCGGCCGCAACGATGTCGGCCGCGTGGCGAGGACCGGCTCGGTGAAGGTCACCGAGAAGATGGTCATCGAGCGCTATTCGCACGTGATGCACATCGTGTCCAACGTCGAGGGCGAGCTGCCCGAGGGCATGACCAGCATCGACGTGTTGCGCGCGGCGTTCCCCGCGGGCACGGTCAGCGGCGCCCCGAAGGTGCGCGCCATGGAGATCATCGACGAGCTCGAGCCCACGGCGCGCGGCGTGTACGCGGGTGCCGTGGGCTACGTGAGCTTCCAGGGCGACATGGACACCGCGATCGCGCTGCGCACCGCGGTGGTGAAGGACGGCACGCTCTACGTGCAGGCGGGCGGCGGCATCGTGCACGACTCGACGCCCGAGGCCGAGTGGCAGGAGACGCTCAACAAGGCGCGCGCGCTGATGCGCGCCGCCGACCTCGTGCAGGGCGGGCTCGACGCCAAGCCCGACGCGAAACCCTGAGCGCGCGGAGTCCGCCATGCTGCTGATGATCGACAACTACGACAGCTTCACCTACAACCTGGTGCAGTACTTCGGCGAGCTCGGCGCCGACGTGCGCGTGGTGCGCAACGACGCGATGACGCTCGACGAGATCGAGCGGCTCGCGCCCGGGCGCATCGTGGTCTCGCCGGGCCCCTGCACGCCCGCCGAGGCCGGCGTGTCGGTGCCGCTGATCCGCCGTTTCGCGGGCCGCGTGCCCGTCCTTGGCGTGTGCCTCGGCCACCAGTCCATCGGCCAGGCGTTCGGGGGGACCATCGTGCGCGCCAGGGAGGTGATGCACGGCAAGCTCTCCCCGGTGGCGCACGACGGCCGCGGCGTGTTCGAGGGCCTGCCGACCCCGTTCACCGCCACGCGCTACCATTCGCTCGCGATCGAGCGCGCGTCCTGCCCGCCCGAGCTCGAGGTGACCGCGCAGACGCCCGACGGCGAGATCATGGGCGTGCGCCACCGCGAGCACGCGGTCGAGGGCGTGCAGTTCCACCCCGAGGCGCTGCTCACCGAGCACGGCAAGGCGCTGCTCGGCAATTTCCTGACGATGCGAGAAGGACAACGGCGATGACCATCAACGTGCAGGAGGCGCTGCAGCGCACGATCGAGCACCGCGAGATCTTCCACGACGAGATGCTCACCGTGATGCGCCAGATCATGCGCGGCGAGGTGACGCCGGTGATGATCGCGGCGCTGACCGTGGGGCTTCGCGTCAAGAAGGAGACCGTCGGCGAGATCACCGCGGCCGCACAGGTGATGCGCGAGTTCGCCACCCGGGTCGAGGTGGCCGACCCCGGCAGCCTGCTCGACATCGTGGGTACGGGCGGCGACGCCTCGTCGACCTTCAACATCTCGACCGCGTCGATGTTCGTCGCGGCGGCGGCGGGGGCGCGCGTGGCCAAGCACGGCGGGCGCTCGGTGTCGTCCAAGTCGGGCAGCGCCGACGTGCTGGAGGCACTGGGCGCCAACATCATGCTCCCGCCGGAGGGCGTGGCGAAGGCCATCGGGGAGACCGGCGTGGGCTTCATGTTCGCGCCCAACCACCACGGCGCGATGAAACACGCCGCGCCGGTGCGCAAGGAGCTCGGCGTGCGCACGATCTTCAACATCCTCGGGCCCCTCACCAACCCGGCGGGTGCGCAGAACCACCTGCTCGGCGTGTTCCATCCCGACCTCGTCGGCATCCACGTGCGCGTGCTGCAGCGGCTCGGCAGCCGCCGCGCCATGGTGGTCTACGGCCGCGACGGCATGGACGAGGTCTCGCTCGGCGCCGCCACCATGGTGGGCGAGTTGAAGGACGGCGATGTGCGCGAGTACGAGATCCACCCCGAGGACTTCGGGCTGTCGATGAAATCCAACCGCGGGCTCAAGGTGAGCGGCGCGGCGGAATCGAAGGAGATGCTGGTCGAGGCGCTGTCCAACGCCGAGGGCACGCCCCGCGAGATCGTGTCGCTCAACGCCGGCGCAGCGTTGTACGCGGCGGGCATCGCGCCGTCGATCGGCGAAGGCATCGCGCGCGCGCGCGAGGCCATCGCCTCCGGCGCGGCGCGGCGCAAGCTCGAGCAATTCGTCGCGGTCACGCAGAAGCTCGCGCCCAGGGCGGTGGCATGAAGCCCGACGCGCGCGCCGACATCCTGGCGAGGATCGTCGCCGACCAGGCCGAGGCCGTGATCGCTCAGCAGCTCGCGCAGCCCATGGCGGAGGTCGAGGCGGCGGCGCGCGCGGCGCCCGCGGCGCGCGATTTCACCGGCGCGCTGAAGGGCCGCGTCGCGGCGGGCAAGGCCGCGGTGATCGCCGAGATCAAGAAGGCCTCGCCGTCCAAGGGCATGCTGCGCGAGCGCTTCGAGCCGCCGGCCATCGCCGCGGCCTACGAGCGCGCGGGCGCGGCCTGCCTGTCGGTGCTGACCAACGCGCGCTACTTCCAGGGCTCGGACGCCGACCTCGTCGCCGCGCGCGCGGCCTGCGCGCTGCCGGTGCTGCGCAAGGAGTTCATCGTCGACCCCTGGCAGATCCCGCAGTCGCGCGCCATCGGCGCCGACGCCATCCTGCTGATCGTCGGCGCGCTCGATGACGCGCAGCTCGCCGACTTCGAGGCACGCGCCATCGACTTCGGCCTCGCGGTGCTGGTGGAAGTGCACGACATGCGCGAGCTCACGCGCGCGCTGGCCTTGAAGACGCCGCTGATCGGCATCAACAACCGCGACCTCAAGACCTTCAACGTGTCGCTGTCGACCACGCTCGACATGCTGCCCAAGCTCCCCGAGGGGCGCCTCGTCGTCACCGAAAGCGGCATCGCCACGCCACGCGACGTGGCGCTGATGCGAAGCCGGGGCGTGAACGCGTTCCTGGTCGGCGAGGCGTTCATGCGCGCCGAGGACCCCGGCGCGGGGTACTCGGCGCTGTTCGGTTAGCCGTCATCCCCGCGAAAGCGGGGACCCATCCCTGCGTCATTCCCGCGAAAGCGGGGACCCGGCGCAGCCCGCGGATCCCCGCTTTCGCGGGGATGACGTTGCGCGCGGGAATGACGTTGCGGGCGGGGATGACGTTGCCCCGGGGGATGACGTTGCGCGCGGGAAGGCGCGACGGTCGGCTACTGCAGCGTCGCCGGCTTCCAGCCCGCGGCGGGATCGAAGCGCGTGATCGCCGATGCGAGCTTGGCGGTCTCGGCGCCCAGGTCTTTCTGGTACACCACGCCGTCCTGATTGACGATGAAGGTCATCACGCCCGAGTTGCCGTGCTCGGCGGGCCAGGCGATGGCGGCGAAGCCGCCGATCATCCGCCCCTTCAACACGTAGTCCATCGCGCCGCCCTTGGCGGCCGCTCCCTGGCGTTCGAGCATGCGGAAGTAGTAGCCGTGGTAGGGCACGCGCATGCCCGACTTCGCGGCGCCATCCTTGCCGTAGCCTTCGCGCGTGGCGCTCGCCACCAGCGGCCCCAGCGGGCTCGGTGGCGCGCCCGCGGCCGTCGCCCAGTAGAGGCCGTCCTGCTTGCCCGCGGTGCTGACGAACTTGCGCGCGTACTGCGGCAGCCCGCTGCCGTCGCGCACCGCGGAGGCGTAATCGCGTTGCGCGTCGACGACGGCCAGCATCACGTTGATGACGTCGAGCTCGTTTTGCCCGATGCGGCGCGCGAGCAGCTCGTCCTTCCCGGCGACGGTGTCGAAATGCCACTTGCCGGCCTTCTCGACCAGCGGGAAGGCGAAGGGCCAATCGTCGCTGCCGACGACCAGCGTGCTGCGGCCGTCGGCCTCGCGCTTGAACGCGTGCTGCTTCTCGAACGAGGCGACGAACTGCTCGCCCGCGGCGCGATCGGCGACGGCGTCGCCCGACCACAGCCATTTTTCCGCGGAGGCGCCGAGGATGCCCAGCACCGCCTTGCGGTCGCTCGCCTTGACCGCGGCGACCAGCGCGCTCGCCGCCTCGTCGGCCGAGGCGAACGCCCGCTGCGCGAAGGCGCTGCCGCTGAAGGCCGCCAACGACATGCCCACGGCCAGCGCGGCGATCGCCGCCGACCGGCCCATCGAAATCTTCATGTTCTTCATCGCCGTCCTCCGCCCCCTCGTCCGCCACCGCCGCCCGCGCGACCGCCACCGCCGCCGCCGCGCGCACCCTGCATGCTCGACGCGCCGCGCTGGCTGGCCGAGCGCGTCTGCGCTGCGCTGCCGCTGTTGAAGGCGCCGCTGCCGCGACCGGCGTCCATGCTGCCGGCACGATTGCCCGCGGCGTTGCCGCCGTAGTTGCCCGCCGCGCCACCGGCGCGCGCCGAGTCGAGGTTGCCGGCGCGTCCCGCATCGGTGCTGCCGGCGCGATTGCCGCCGTAGTTGCCGGCAGCGCCGCCGGTGCGAGCCGAATCCAGGTTGCCCGCGCGATTGGCGTCCATGTTGCCGGCGCGCGGCGTGCCCGCGCCAGCGCCTCCCTCACCGCGGCCGCGGTACGCCTCGCGCGTGCCCGCGCCGGGCGAATTGCCGCCGCGGTCGTACTTGGTCGCCGTCGCCCGGTCCTTGTACGGCACCGCGCCACGGTGGTCGGCGTTGTGGTTCCACTCGCGGTTGGTGTTCGAGATGTTGGTGCGGTTGAAATTGTTGTAGCGGTCGACGTCGATGTTGATGTCGCCGCCGCCCCAGTTCCAGTTGCCCCAGAGCGCCCCGCCGACGATCACGCCCGCGGTGAAGCCGACGAGCCCCGCGCCTGGGTAGTAGCCCGGCGGGTGGTAGTAGTACGGCGGATACGACGGATACCACCACGATCCATACACCACCGTCGGGTTGTACGTGGGCACGTACACCACGTCGGGCTGCGCCTGCTCGATCTTGATGATGGTGGTCGACTCGACCTTCTCGGTGACGACCTTCTGCTCCTTGCTGTCCTTGAGATTGCCCTGGTCCTGCGCCTTCTGGCGCAGCGCCTGCACCGTCGTCGCGACCTCCTTGGGCTGCGACAGGTAGGCGTCACCGAGCTTCTGCGTCCAGTCGAGCTTCTCGCTCATCATGGTCAGCACCTGCGGCACCGCGGCGATGCCCTTCACCGCCGGGTCCCAAGGCTGCTTCTGCAGCGCGTCCTCGAGCGCCTTGCCCTTGAGGCTGGGGTTGGCCTTGACCCAGCGATCGGCCTGCACGACCTCGATGGGATAGGTGGCCGCCATCATCGCCTGCGCCAGCAGCGAATCGGGATAGAGCGCGATCGGCGCGAGCATCTGGTCGAGCTCCTCCTGGGTGAAGGCGCGGTCCGCGGCGGCCGAGGCAGGCGCGGCGGCCGGCGCCGGCGACCCGGCGGGTGGAGGCGACTGGGCCGCCGAAGGCACTGCCACGGCGAAACACAGCGCGACGGCGACCGCGATGCGTCGCCGCGGCCATGCGGTTCGGAGAGGGTTCACGTTGGGTCTCCTCGATGTCAAGGCGTTCGAGTGCGCCGGGTGTCGTTGGAATCGTTGACGGTCGTGCCGGGTGGCCGCGATGCGACCTGCGCGAGCTTCGGCGCGCCCGGGTCGGCGAGACCGCCCTGCTTCGCGGCAGGCGGCGCGTCGAAACTGCCGCCGAGGGCGAGCTGGAGGTTCACCCGCTGCACCAGCTGGTCGGCGCGCACGCGCAGCAACGTGGCCTGGGTACCATAGAGAACGACATCCTGCCCGAGCACCGCGCGCAGGTCACCCGAGCCGACGCGATAGCGCACCTCGGCAAGCTCCCGCGAGCGGCTGCTGACGACCACCGACTGCGCGAGGATCACCTCGCGATCGTCGGCCGCGGCAGCCGCCGACAGCGCCGACTCGACCTCGTTGAACGCGCGCAGGCCGATTCGCCCGTAGTCGGCGACGGCCATCGCCTGCTCGGCGGTACGGATCTCGACCTGCGCCTGCAGCGCGTTGCCGTTGAAGATCGGGAAGGCTAGGTTGGCGCCCAGGCTCGCGACCGGGTTGGAGTGTTCCTGCAGCACGAACAGGTTGCTCGACATCGACGTGAGGCCTGCCGTGAGGGCGATCTTGGGAAGCCGGGCGGCCTTGGCCTCCTCGACGCGGTGGAACGCGGCGGCAATGCGGCGCTCCGCGGCCATGACGTCGGGGCGGCGCTCGAGGAGCTCCGAGGGCAGGCCCGCGGGCACGGGGCCCGGCAGCGCCGGCAGGCGCGTGGCGACCTCGATCGTCGCGGCGGGATAGCGGCCGACCAGCAGCTCCAGCGCGCGCAGCGCCTGCACCTGCGCCAGCGCGAGCTGGCGCTCGGCGTCGCGCGCCGCCTGGAGCGAACCCAGCGCCAGCGAAACGTCGTACTCGTCACCGATGCCGATGCGCAGCCGGTCCTGGGCGAGCCCGAGCGATCGCCCGGACGCGCTGGCGACGTCGGCCGCGATGGCGTGCTGCAGGCGCGCCTCGATCGCCAGCACCCAGCTCTTGGTCACCATGGCGACCAGCGAGCGGCGCGCGAACTCGGCATCGCGTTCCGCCGCCTGGAACTGCTCCTCGCCCGCCGCGCGTTCGGCGCGCACGCGGCCCCAGAGGTCGAGCTCCCAGCTCGCGAACAGGCCGCCGCCGTTGATGCCCGAGTTATCGCCGCCGAGCTTGCCGCCCCCGTGCGCGAGCAGGTTGACGGCCGGGTAGATCGTCGCGCCCGCGAGCTTGGCATAGGCCGCGGCTTCCTCGACGCGCGCCGCCGTGAGCCGCAGGTCGGTGTTGTAGGCCAGCGCCTCGGCGATCAACGCGCGCAGCGAGGCGTCGTCGACCACCGGCAGCCAGTCGTCGCGCACGGGCGAGGCCGGCGCGTCGGCTCCGGTCCAACGCGCCGGCGCCTTGACGTTGGGCATCGACTGGGCACGGATCTCGTCGGCGGGCGGCGCGGGCTGCAGCGCGCAGCCGGCAATGGCGAAAAGGGGAATGCATGCGGCGCGCGCGACGGTGGCCCGCCAGGGCGCCGCGCGCAAGCCCGGCGCGCACGTGGCGTTTTCGATGACCGCGAGAGGCCGCCGGATGCGCATCAGTGGAGCTTCAGCACCAGGATGTCGAGCTTGGATCCGACCCGCAGGATGATCTTGCGGATGATGTGGATCGCCGCAACGCGGTCGGTGTAGATCGCGCCGTCGCCGAGCGCGCCTGCCGGAAGGAACAGCCCGGCGTCGCGCGCGTCAACGGTCAGGCGCACCGGGAAACGCCCGGCCGGCATCGGCCCGTACCCGGTGGTCGGCAGCTGCGTGCTGTTGGCGACCTGCCCCTGGCCCTGCGCCCAGACGATCGAGTCGACCTTGGCCTTGATGATGCGGCCGGGATAGGCGTTGAGCGCGAACTCGGCCTCGTTGCCGGGCTCGACGAGGCGCAGCTCGTTCTGCTGGTACAGCGCGATGACCTGGTAGGTTTCCTCGACGAAGGTCATCGCCGGCGTGATCGGGAAGGCCGTGGTGAACGAGCCGGGGCGAAGCTGCACGTTGATCGCGTAGCCGTCGGCGGGCGCGACCACCGTGGTCTGCGCGAGGTCCCACTCGGCGCTGGCGAGCTGGGCGCGGATCTGCGCGACCGGCGCGAACTCGGTGCCGAGCTTGCCGGCCTGGCGCTCGCGCAGCTGCCGCTCGCCCGCCCTGGCCTGGACCTCGGACGCGCGCGCCGCCGCCGCCGCGCCGCGCGCGACGGCGAGCTGGGCGTCGAGTGCCTGGAGGTCGGACTGCGCCTTCTCGAGGGCAAAGCGGTCGCCCGCGCCGGAGGCGACGAGTTGCTGGTACTGCTGCACGCGGAGCTTGACGAGGTCGTACTGCGCGACGATCTCGGCGATGCGCGCGTCGGCCTGGGTGATGGCGCTCTTCGCCTCGGTCACCTTGCCGGCCGCGCCCGCGAGCTGCTCGTCGAGCTCGCGGCCGCCAGCGACCGCGCTCGCGAGCTGCGCCTGCAGCGAACGCACGGTCAGCTCGTAGGGCGTGGGGTCGATCTTGAACAGCACGTCGCCCTTCCTCACCAGGCGGTTGGGCTCGACCGGGACGTCGATCACGCGACCCTTCACCTGGGGCACGATGTTGATGACGTACTTGATGACGCGCACGTCGTTGGAGGAGGGCGCGACGACGTTGAGCGTCAGGATCAGCGCGGCGAGGCCGACGATGGGGATGATGACGACGGTCACCTGCGTGGCGATGTTCCACGGCAGCCACTTCATCTTGATGAAGACGAACCAGACGATGGCCGCGTAGATCCCGAGGAGGATGATCTCCACTCAGCCCTCCTTCGGGGCGCCGGCCGCGGGCTTCGGCACCGCGGTCGCCTCGGCCTCGCGCGCCGCGGCCGCGCCGGGGGCAAGGGCGCCACGGCGCTGCATCGCGTCGAGCTCGCTGCGCAGCTGCGCCCGCTCGGACTCGGTGAATTCGCCGTCGCGCAGGCGCTGCTCGAATTCCCTGAAATGGTCCTCGTGCTTGTCCGTGCCGTAGGCCGCCTTGTAGAGGACCGGCTTGGTGTAGGCCCACAGCCAGGCGATGGGCCACAGCAGGCCGCCGAACACCAGCGACAGCAGGCACAGCGTCTGGATCGCCGCGGTCTGCGGGTGGTGCCGCTTGTGCGCGATCTTTTCCGGCAGCACGTGCACCAGCCAGAACACCGTGATGGCGACGATCGGCACGATCACGATCACCACCCAGGCCATGACGTCGGCGACCGCGTCGAGGGCGTCGCCGGAGAGGAAGGACGCGTTCGCGGCCGTGCTCGCCAGCGCTGCGAGCACGGTGGCGCCGCCTGCGGCGATGCGCAGGCGGTTGCCGTGCGCCCGGCGGCCGGTGTCCGCGGTGGCGGTGATCGATCGCGATCGCAAATGAGGGGCGCTGCGCGTGTGGCGCGGGCGGGCTGGTGGGGTGCCGGCAATGGTGAGGGGGGCGGTGTGCATCGTCCTTGCAAATCTCGACAGCGCGTTGCCAGCCGCGAGTGTAGCCGGATTGCGGTGTCGAGATTTGCGAGGACGCGACGTGTGCCTGCGCACAGGATTTCCAGCGCTGCGACGCGAAGGGGCCGCGCATCGCGCGGTGGCCCGTGTCGAGGCTCGATGCAACTCACGGCGAGGACGCAATGAACGCAACCACCCGGAAGGGCGCGCAACCCGCGCCCGAACAATCGAGGGAATTCCTGTCGGCTGCCGAGGTACGCGTCGAACGCTGGCGCGCGCTGAACCGGGTCGCCAAGTCGCTTGCCGGCGGCGCCGATGCGGCGGCGCGCGACCGTGCCTCGAGCGAGGCGCGCGGCATCCTGGCCGATCTCACGCCGCTCGAGGAGCTGAACGGCTACCCCGGGCCGGGCCTCATGGGCCAGGTCGAGCAGCGCCTGCAGGCCTCCGACTGGGTCGGGCTCGCGCGCCTCGTGCAGCGCATCAGCATGTCGCTGCTGTCCAACGGCTACCGCGACGACGCCACGACGTGGAATCCCGACGACGACGAGGAGGCGCGCAGCCCCGACGTGCTCCCGCCCTCGCAGGGCCACGGCCAGGCACGCAAGCCGTATTTCGAGGTGCTGATCGTCGCGGCAGCCGACCGCAGCGCCTGGCCGGGAATACGCGAGACCTTCCGGGGGCTGCGCCTCGAGCAGGACGGCTTCGTCTACGAGCCGGTGGTCGTCGGCAGCTTCGAGGATGCGGTGCTGGCCTGCATCGTCAACTACAACCTGCAATCGGTGGTGATCCTCGACGGCTTCGGCTACAAGTCGCAGTACAGCCTGCCCGCGCTGCGCGAGATGATCGCGCCCTTCCTCCCGGGAGACGCACCCGCCACGGGCGAGCTCGGGACGTCGCTCGCTCGCGTGCTGAAGCACATCCGTCCCGAGCTCGACACCTTCATCGTCACCGACCGCGACGTCGCCGAGATCGCCGGCTCCGAGCAGGGCGCCGCGGTGCGCCGCGTGTTCTACGGCACCGAGGAGCCGATGGAGATCCACCTTTCCATCCTCGACGGCATCAAGGACCGCTACGAGACGCCCTACTTCGACAACCTCAAGAAGTACGCGGCGCGCCCGATCGGCACCTTCCACGCGCTGCCCATCGCGCGCGGCAAGTCGATCTTCAAGTCGAACTGGATCCGCGACATGGGCGAGTTCTACGGGACCAACCTGTTCCTCGCCGAGTCCTGTGCGACGACGGGCGGCCTCGACAGCCTGCTCGAGCCCACCGGCAACATCAAGGTGGCGCAGGACAAGGCCGCGCGCGCGCTGGGCGGCGACCGCTCGTTCTTCGTCACCAACGGCACGTCGACGTCCAACAAGATCGTGCACCAGGCGCTGCTCGTGCCCGGCGACATCGTGCTGATCGACCGCGACTGCCACAAGTCGCACCACTACGGCATCGTGCTCGCCGGCGCGCAGCCGCTGTACATCGACGCCTACCCGCTGACGCAGTACTCGATGTACGGCAGCCTCGCGATCCGGCCGATCAAGGAGGCGCTGCTGCAGCTCAAGGCCGAGGGCAAGCTCGACCGCGCGAAGATGCTGGTGCTGACCAACTGCACCTTCGACGGCCACGTCGCCAACGTCGAGCGGACGATGCTCGAGTGCCTCGCGATCAAGCCCGACCTCGTCTTCCTGTGGGACGAGGCCTGGTTCGGCTATGCGCGCTTCTCGCCCTTCCTGCGCGGGCGCACCGGCATGGGCGGCGCGGCGAAGCTGCGCGCGATGATGCGCTCGCCCGAGTACCGCAAGCAGTACGAGGCCTTCAGGAAGGCGACCGGCGAGATCGACCCGAAGAACAAGAAGCTCCTCGACACCTTCCTGCTGCCGGATCCGGACAAGGTGAGGGTGCGCGTCTACGAGACCGACTCCGTGCACAAGTCGATGTCGTCGCTGCGGCAGGGGTCGATCATCGTCGTCGCCGACCAGGACTTCGCGGCCGTCGAGGCGCCCTTCAAGGAGGCGTTCTTCACGCACACCTCGACCTCGCCCAACCTGCAGATCATCGCGTCGATCGACCTCGCGCGCAGGCAGATGGAGCTCGAGGGCTACGAGCTGGTGCAGAAGATGACGCAGCTCGCGATCGAGATGCGCCGCGACATCAACGACCACCCGCTGATCTCGAAGTACTTCAAGGCCGCGACGCCCGCCGAGATGATCCCCGCCGAGTACCGGAAGTCGGGGTTCGCCGACTACGGGATGCCGGGCTGGACGCTGGCCGACACCGCCAAGGCGCTGCGCGAGGACGAGTTCTTCCTCGACCCGACGCGCATCACGCTGCTGTGCGGCAACGCCGGCTACGACGGCACGCAGTTCAAGGCGCTGCTCGCCAGCGACTACGACGTGCAGATCAACAAGACCTCGCGCAACAGCATCCTGGTGCAGATCAACATCAACAACACGCGCAGCGACCTGGCGCACCTCATCAAGGCATTGGCCGACATCTCGCGGCAGATCGAGTCGCGGCTCGCCAGCGGCGGTGACGCCGAGCGCGCCGCGTTCGCGGCGCGCGTCAAGTCGCTGGTCGAGGACGTGCCCGAGCTGCCGAACTTCAGCCGCTTCCACGACGCTTTCCGCGACAACGCCAGGAGCGCGACGGCCGAGGGCCACATGCGCGACGCCTACTACATGGCCTACGACGCGGCGTCCTGCGAGTACCTCAAGCTCAATGACAAGGCGATCGACGAGCGCCTCAAGAAGGGCCCCGAGCTCGTGTCGGCGAAGTTCGTGATCCCCTATCCGCCCGGCTTCCCCATCATGGTGCCGGGCCAGGTGGTCACGCCCGAGACGATCGCCTTCATGCGCAAGCTCGACGTCAAGGAGATCCACGGCTTCAACGCGACGAAGGGCCTCGAGCTGCTGAAGCCCGAGGCGCTCGCGAAGCACCGCGCTCCCGGCACACGGCGCTGATCACCGCAAGATCCCAGGAACCAACGGAGGACAAGATGATCCAGTGGTTTTTCGACACGCTCAAGCAGTACCCGGAGATCGCGATTTTCCTCGCGCTTGCACTGGGCTACTACTTCGGCAAGTTCACCTTCAAGGGCATCGGGTTAGGGTCGGTGACCGCCACGCTGATCGCGGGCGTGGTGATCGGCCAGATCGGCATCACCATCAACCAGCCGCTCAAGGCCTTCTCGTTCCTGATGTTCCTGTTCGCCGTCGGCTACGGCGTCGGGCCGCAGTTCGTGCGCGGCATCGCCAGCAGCGGGCTGCCGCAGGCGATCTTCTCCGCGGTGCAGTGCGTGTTCAGCCTGGTCGCCGTCGTGGTCATCGCCAAGGTCGCCGGCTACGACCTCGGCTACGCGGCCGGCCTGTACTCGGGATCGCAGACGATTTCCGCGGCGATGGGCCTTTCGACCGATGCCATCAACCGGCTGGGCCTGGAGGCGGACAAGACCAAGGCCATGCTCGATTCGATGCCGATCGCCTACGCGGTCACGTACATGTTCGGCACCATGGGCTCGGCGATCGTCATCGCCATCCTCGGCCCCAAGCTGCTCGGCATCGACCTCGTCGCCGCCTGCAAGGACTACGAGGAGAAGTTCGGTGGCGGCAAGAAGGAGGTGGGCGGCCCCGGCACGGGCTGGTACCAGCGCGTGCTGCGCGCCTACAAGATCCGCGCCGGCGGCAAGGCCGCGGGCCTCCGCGTCACCGAGGCCGAGGCCCTGGTGCCCGATTCGCGACTCTTCATCCTGCGCATCCGCCGCGGCGGCCAGCTCGTCGAGGCGACCGCCGACTTCGTCCTCAAGGAGGGCGATGTCGTGGCGGTCGCGGGCAGCCGCGAGGTGATGGTCAAGGCGCTGCAGGGCGCGGAGGAGGTCGACGACCGCGATCTCCTCGCCGTGCCGGTCGAGGGCGTCGACGTGCTGGTGACGCAGAAGGAGGTCGACGGCAAGACGCTCGCCGACCTCGCGGCGCGTCCCGAGACGCGCGGCGTGTTCCTGCGCAAGATCACGCGCGGGGCCACGGCCACCGACATCCCCATCATGGCTGGCACCGAGATCAACCGCGGGGACCTCGTCACCCTCGTGGGGCGGACGCAGGACGTCGCTGCGGCGACGCGGATGCTCGGCGTCGCCGACCGCCCGACCGACGTCACCGACATGGCCTTCGTCGGCGCGGCGATCGTCGTCGGCGGCCTGATCGGCGCGCTGATGTTCAAGGTGTCGGGCGTGCCGCTCACGCTGTCGACGGCCGGCGGCGCGCTGATCGCCGGGATCATCGGCGGCTGGCTGCGCTCGGTGCGGCCGAAGTTCGGGCGCATCCCCACGCCGACCGTGTGGTTCATGAACTCGGTCGGCCTCAACATCTTCATCGCCATCGTCGGCATCTCGGCCGGCCCCGGTTTCGTGAACGGCCTCAAGACCCAGGGCATCGGGCTCTTCCTCTGGGGCATGGCCGCCACCACGATCCCGCTGGTGCTCGGCATGTACGTCGCGAAATACGTGTTCAAGTTCCACGACGCGCTGAACCTGGGGATCATCTCCGGCTCGCGCACCACCACGGCCTCGCTGGGCCTCGTCTGCGACCAGGCGAAGAGCCAGATCCCCGCGCTGGGCTACACCGTCACCTACGCCGTGGGGAACACGCTGCTGACCATCTGGGGCATGGTCATCATCATGCTGCTTTCCTGAAGCGATGGTCTTTACGCACCGAGCACGCAAGGAGCATTGAATGGACGAGATGACACTCAAGCAGTACGAGAAGCTGGGCCCTTTCGAGATCAAGGATTTCCTGCAGAAGGCGGCGTCGAAGGCCGCAGCGGACCAGTCGCTCTCGTACCTGAACGCGGGCCGCGGCAACCCCAACTGGGTCGCGACCGAGCCGCGCGAGGCGTTCTTCCTGCTGGGTCAGTTCGCGGTCGTCGAAAGCAAGCGCGTGCTCGACCTGCCGCCGGGCGTGGGCGGCATGCCCAGGGCACCGGGGATCGCCGGCCGCCTCGAGGCCTGGCTCGCGAAGCACGACGACATGCCGGGAGCGCCTTTCCTGCAGAAGATGGTGCCGTGGGCGGTGAAGAAATTCGGCTTCGACCCCGACAAGTTCGTGCACGAGCTCGTCGACTCGATCATCGGCGACCACTACCCGGTCCCCGACCGGATGCTGGTGCACAACGAGCGGATCGTCCATGAATACCTCGGGTGGGCGATGTGCGGCGACCCGCGGCCGCGGGGCAAGTTCGACATCTATGCGGTCGAGGGCGGCACGGCGGCGATGTGCTACATCTTCAAGTCGCTCAAGAGCAATCGCCTGCTCAACCCGGGCGACACCATCGCGCTGGGCACGCCGATCTTCACGCCCTACATCGAGATGTCGCATCTCGAGGACTACGACCTCAAGTTCGTCGAGGTGCAGGCGAAGCAGGAGGTGAAGTTCCAGTACCCGGACGAGGAGTTGAAGAAGCTCCTCGACCCCAAGGTCAAGGCGTTCTTCATCGTCAACCCCGGCAACCCCTTCGCCGTGGCGCTCGACGAGGCCACCATCCGCAAGATCGGCGCGATCCTCAAGAAGCGGCCCGACCTGATCCTGCTGACCGATGACGTCTACGGCACGTTCGTGCCCGGCTTCCGCTCGCTGATGGGCGCGTTCCCGAAAAACACCATCGGCGTCTACTCGTACAGCAAGTACTTCGGCTGCACGGGGTGGCGGCTCGGCACGGTGGCGGTGCACGAGGACAACATCTTCGACGAGATGATCGCGAGGCACCCGGAGTCCCTCAAGAAGGTCCTCGACAAGCGCTACGGCGGGCTCACGCTCGAGCCCCGCAAGCTCAAGTTCATCGACCGCATCGTCGCCGACAGCCGCGACGTGGCGCTCAACCACACCGCCGGCCTCTCGCTGCCGCAGCAGGTGATGATGTCGCTGTTCTCGCTGTCCGAGCTGATGGACGAGAAGAAGGACTACCAGAAGGCCTGCCTCGGCATCGTAAAGAAGCGCGTGCAGGCGACGATCGAGGGCCTCGGTATCGAGGTCGGCGAGAACGACCATTTCGACTACTACTACGGCCTGATCGACTTCGAGTTCTTCGCGCGCAAGTACGTCGGCGAGGAGATCGTCGAGTGGATGAAGAAGCACGTGCACCCGCTCGACATCGTGTTCCGCCTCGCCGAGGACCACGGCATCGTGCTGCTCAACGGCAGCGGCTTCGCGGCGCCCGACTGGTCGGTGCGCATCTCGTTCGCCAACCTCGACGACCACGTCTACGACGAGATCGGCCGCGCGGTGCGCGCCATCGCGCGGGGCTATCGGCAGGCCTACGAGGCCTCGAAGGAGGCAGCGGGTGCGACGGGAAGGACCGGCAAGGCCTCCGCGCCGGGCGCGGTTGCCGGGAACACGCGGGCGAAGAAGAAGCCGGCAGCCTCGAAGCGCTGACCGCCGGAGGACACGATGGCCTGGTTCGCCACGACGTTCGCGAAGTACCCCGAGCTCGCGGTGTTCCTGGTCATCGGGCTCGGCTACTGGATCGGCAGCTTCAAGATCAAGGGCTTCGGCCTCGGGCCGGTGACGGGGTCGCTGATCGTGGGGCTGGTCGTCGGGGCGTATTTCACCGTCCCGGTGTCGTCGATGGCCAAGTCGCTGCTGTTCCTGCTGTTCCTGTTCTCCATCGGCTATTCGGTCGGCCCCAAGTTCTTCCAGGCGATGAAGGGCGATGGCCTGCGCTGGGCGACGCTGGCCGTCGTCGTCGGCGTCTCGGGGCTCGCGACCGCCTACGGCGTTGCGCGCGCGCTCGACCTCGATCCCGGCTTCGCCGGCGGCCTCGTCTCGGGTGCGTTGACCGAGTCGCCGGCCATCGGCACGGCGACCGAGGCGATCAATGCGCTGCCGCTTCCCGAAGCGGAGCGCGCACGCCTCGTCGGCCATGTGGCGGTCGCCGACGCGATCTGCTACGTGTTCGGCGCCTTCGGCGTGATCTTCTTCTGCAGCGTCCTCGGGCCGCGGCTCCTGCGCGTCGACCTCGTCGCCGAGGCACGCAAGGTCGAGGCCGAGCTCGGCATCGACCGGGAGCGCCCCGGGGTCGTGTCGGCGTGGCACGCCTTCGAGCTCCGCGCGATGCGCATCGAGCCCTCGAGCCAGGTGGCGGGCTGGACGGTTGCGCGCGTCGAGGCCATGGTCCCGGGGGCGCGGATCTTCGTCGAGCGCCTGCGCCGCGACGGGCGCCTCGTCGACGTGACCCAGGAGATGGTCCTCGCGCCCGGTGACGTCGTGGCGCTGTCGGGCCCTCGCGAGCTCCTGACCAAGCTCTCGGGCGCGCCCGGCGTCGTCGAGGTCGAGGACCGCGAGTTGCTGGACATGGCCGCCGCGTCGTTCGACGTGTACGTGACTTCGGCGGAGGTCGCAGGCCGCACGCTCGCCGAGCTCGCGGCCTCGGACCTGCCCTTGCGGGGCGCCTTCCTGCGGCAGATCACGCGGGCCGGCCAGGCGATCTTCATCGCGCCGGGCACGACGATCGAGCGCGGCGACGTCGTGCGCCTCGTCGGGTCGGAGCAGGCGGTGAAGCGCGCGGCCAACGTCATGGGGGCGACGGTGGCGCCGAGCGACGCGACCGATTTCGTCGCGCTGTCGTTCGGCATCCTGGCCGGGGCGCTGCTGGGGCTCGCCGTCATCATCCCGCTAGGCAGTGTGCGCATTTCGGTCGGTACCAGCGTCGGCACGCTGATCGCGGGCCTGCTGGTCGGATACCTGCACTCGCGGCGGCCCACCTTCGGCCGCATCCCCGGTGGCGCCATCTCGCTGATGATATCGCTGGGCCTCGCGGCCTTCGTCGGCATGATCGGCCTGGGTGCCGGGCCGCATTTCATCGACGCGATGCGCGAGGCGGGCCTGTCGCTCTTCTTCGGCGGCATCGTGGTCACCACGGTGCCGTTGCTGGTGGGGCTCTATTTCGGGCGCTACGCGCTGAAGCTCAATCCCGTGCTGCTGCTCGGCGGCATCGCCGGCGCGATGACGATGACGGCGGGAATGGCCGGCGTGCAGGAGCGCTCGGACAGCCCCGTGGCGGTGCTCGGCTACTCGGGCACCGTCGCCATCGGCCACATCCTGCTGACGCTGTGGGGCATGGTCATCGTGAAGCTCGTCGCCTGACCCGCCATGCCTGCCTCAGCCGCCAGTCGCGTTGCTCCCTTCGCGCGCGGGCGCCGTGGCCTCGCGGCGCCACTGTCCCGGCGTGGTTCCCGTCCAGCGCCTGAAGGTGCGCATGAACGGGCTGACGCCGGCGTAGCCGAGCGCGGCCGCGACGTCATCGAGGGTGATGTTCTGGCCGTCGAGCAGCTCGCGGGCGAGCTCGAAGCGCACCTCGTCGAGCACCGCCTGGAAGGTGGTGCCTTCTTCCTTGAGGCGCCGATTGAGGGTGCGCCGGTGCATCGACAGCATCTGCGCCACGTCGTCGCCCGAATTGCGCCCCTGCAGCATCAGCACGCGCAGCGCGCGGCACACGCGCTGCACGAGATTGCAGCGACCCGCGCGCGAGGCCTCGGCCAGCAGGTAACGCAATTCGCCGGGCGACGCCCCCTCCACCACGTGGTGCATCCATGTGGCCGGGAAGCGCAGCGCATTCACTTCGGAATCGAAGCGGGGCGCGACCTTGAAGAGGTTGCGATAGGGCGAGGCGTCCTCCGGGCGGGAATGGGAGAACAGGACCTCGCTGGGAGCCCAGCCCTGCCCGCACAGGCCGCGCATGATGTTCATGCCGCTTGCCAGCGCGACGTCGTGCATCTGCGCCGTGTGCACGACACCGGGGTCGTAGATCGCGTAGCCGAATTCGACATGCCGTTCGCCACGCAGCACGAATGGCATCCCACCGGCGCTGTTGAGGTGCTGGTACACGGTGAGCGCCTGCAGGGCGTCGCCCACCGTGCGCGAGTTGAGGACGATTCGCCCGACGAGGCCCAGGTCCGACAGGTGCCACATGCGACCGGCGAGCAATCCGAAGTGATTGCAGGCGGTGCGCCGTGCTGCTTCGTCGACAAGCTGCACCAGCGAGGCATAGGGGACCGTCTTGTGGGGGTCGCCGAGCGCATCGGCGGGAAGGCCCACCGCCGCGAGGCTCGCCGCTGCGTCACCGCCGAGCTGGCGGATCAGCTCGGGCACCCGGGCAAATGCGCCGATCCGCTGGTTCCAGGGGCCGCCCTTCGCGAGCAGCGCCCGCCTTCGCTGTTCGAGGCTGGAGGTCTTGGGCGCATTCACGGGTCGGGTGCGGGCGAGCGGATGTCGCGGGATGGTTGTTCAGGCCGCCAGTAAAGTCAACTGCACGCATATTCCGCGCCGATCCTCGAGCGGTTTCGATCATGTCATATCGTCATAAGCTCGTCCCGCCACGGGTGCCCCTGCCCGGCAAGTCGACGGCACTGACCATCGGCGAGCTGGACATCGCCGTGTTCAACGTCGATGGCCAGCTTTTCGCGCTCGAGGATGCGTGCCTGCGGTGCGGGAGCTCGCTCTCCCGCGGCGTGGTGGATGGCCTCGACGTCGCTTGCACCGGGTGCGAATGGCATTACCGGCTCGACAGCGGGCGCGTGTTGGGCCTCGACGCACTCAAGATCGACACCTTTCGCATCACCCGCGACCGCAACGATGGCGCGACGCTGGAATCGCCGCCCGTCAACCGCGTGCACGCGCCACGTCGCGCAGGTAGTGGCGCGCAGCAACGACGAAAAGCCCGGCCGCGAGGAGGCTGAAGAAGGGCAGTACCTTGAACGCGGCGGCGAGGCCATGGCGATCCGAGATCACGCCGGCAAGGATCGGCCCCGTGGCGAGCCCCAGTCCACCCTGGATGCAAGCGGCCACCGACGCAAAAGTGACGCGAAGCGAGGCGGGTGCGACGTCGATCGCCATCGCGCCCGAAGGCCCGATCGTTCCCCCCATCACCAGCGCACACATCGCGAGCGCGGCGAGCTGCCACGACGGCGCGATTCCGGCGAGGAAGGCGGGCCACAGGAAGAGCGCTGACGCGAGCGCGGCCAGCGACGCGGCGATCGGGCGGGCGCGCGGCATGCGCGCCGTCGCACGGTCGGCGAGGGCGCCGACGACGATCGAGCCGCCGGCACTCAGCGACACCAGCGCAGCCGCGACCAGCGCGGCCATGTCCGGCGCGAGCCCGTGATAGCGCACGAGGAAGCTCGGCGTCCACGCGAGGATGGACGACACCATCACGAGCTGCGCGCCGGTCGCGAGGCTGGACATCAGCAGCGTGCGACTGGACGATACGGCGCGCAGGGCTTGGCGCACCGACGCCCGAAGGGCGGGTGCCGTGAGCGCGGCTGCCGCGCGGCCTGCACGGCTTCGCGCGGCGACGGCGAGCGCCAGCGCAAGCGCGAGGCCCGGCGCGCCGGCGACCATGAACGCCGTCCGCCATCCCCAGCGCGTGGCCACGACGCCACCCAGCGCCACGCCGAGCACGGACCCCAGCAAGGCCGCGGACAGGAAGGCCGCAAGCATCGTGCTGCGCTGGCGCTCGGGGAAGAGCGTCGCCACGAGCGCCGCCGCCGCCGCACCGTACGCGGCCTCGCCCACGCCGACCAGGCCGCGCAGCGTGAGCAGCTGCGCGTAGCTTGCCGCCAGCGCACCTGCCATCGTCGCCGCACTCCATACGAATCCCATCGTCGCGAGCGCCTGCAGACGCGGCAGGCGGTCGACGAGGTAGGACAGCGGGATGGTCAGCAGCGCGACGACCAGCGCGACGATCGAGGCGAGCGCGCCGAGCTCGCGGTCGCTGAGCGCCCATTCCCTCGCGAGATGCGGAAACATCGACACGACGACCTGGCGGTCGACGAAGTTGACGACCATCAGCGCCAGCACGAGGCCGAAGATCACCCAGGCGAATCCGCGGGCGGGCGTTGCCATCGAAACCGGCCGCACGGCGTCGTCGGCTACGTACATCGTCCCTCCCTCGAAAGGCCGGCAGTCGCGAGCATCGGCGCCAGTCGCCGAACGCTCCGGCCGCGATTGTGCCTCGCCGGGCCGGCGCTGGCACTCGAAATCGGGGATTCGCGGTAACATCCGCGGCAGCTCCGTCGTCTCGCGCCGGCAATGTCGGCCCTTGCCGCCCCGCCCTCGAATCGTGTCCGCCATTTCCGCCTCCGGGCTTGCCAAGCACTGGACGACCGCCCACGGCGCCGTCCATGCCGTCGACGGCATCGGCTTCGCCTTCGAGCCGGGCACGCTCAACGTGCTGCTGGGTCCTTCGGGCTGCGGCAAGTCGACCACGCTGCGGCTGATCGCCGGCCTGGAGACGGCCGACGCCGGCCGCATCGAGATCGGCGGGCGCGACGTCACGAACCTGACGCCTTCGCAGCGCAACATCTCGATGGTGTTCCAGTCGTACGCGCTCTTCCCGCACCTCGACGTCGCCGAGAACATCGTGTTCGGCCTCGACGTGCGCAGGGTGCCGCAGGCCGAGAAGCGCGCGCGCCTCGACGAGGTGGCGGCGCTGCTGGGCCTCGGGCCGCTGCTGGCGCGCAAGCCCTCGCAGCTCTCGGGCGGGCAGCAGCAGCGCGTGGCGCTGGCACGCGCCATCATCGCGCACGCACCGGTGTGCCTGATGGACGAGCCGCTGTCCAACCTCGACGCGCAGCTCCGCGCCGAGATGCGCCAGGAGATCCGCGCGCTGCAGACGCGGCTTCGCATCACCATGGTGTACGTCACGCACGACCAGGTCGAGGCGATGTCCATGGCCGACCGCGTGGTGCTGCTCAACAGGGGCCGCATCGAGCAGGACGGAACGCCCGCCGAGCTGTACGAGGCGCCCGCCAACACCTTCGTCGCGCGCTTCATCGGCACGCCGCCGATGAACCTCATGAAGCTGGTCGCGGCCGGGGGTCCCGCCGGCGCCGGCGCGGATGGCCGCGGCGCCGTGATCGAAGGAACGACGGGGCCGGTCGTATTGCCCGTGCAATGCGCCGGCGGCATGCTCGGCGTGCGCCCCGAGCACATCACGCTCGCGTTCGAGGACGGGGTGCATGCGCTCGTGACCAACGTCGAATACCTCGGCGCCGACTCGCTCGTCACCTGCCGCGTCGGCGAGGCAAGCGTGCAGGCGCGCGTGGCGGGGCGCAGCGCGCTGACGCGCGGCGATGCGACGTGGCTGCGCTGGGCGGCGGGCGCAACGACTTTTTTCGACGGCGATGGAAGACGTCGCAGCCCGCGCATGGACGCGGCCGCGACCATGCTGGCTTGAGACCGCAACGCAGGTTCAACGAGGAGGAGGCAGCGATGATGCAACACTGGAAGCGACTGGTCGCGACGCTCGCGGGTGCGCTTGCGCTCGCGGCGGGGGCTGCGTTCGCGCAGGCACCCGTCGAGGTGTCGTTCTACTACCCGGTGGCGGTGGGCGGGCCGATCACCAAGATCATCGACGGCTACGCCGCCGACTTCGAGAAGGAAAACCCCGGGATCAAGCTGAAGCCGATCTACTCGGGCAGCTACCAGGAGTCGATCGCCAAGGCGCTCACCGCCGTGAAGAGCGGGGACCCGCCGGTGATGTCGATCCTCCTGTCGACCGACATGTTCACGCTGATCGACGAGGACGCCATCGTGCCCTTCGACGAGCTCATCAAGACCGCCGACGACAAGAAGTGGCTCGCGAGCTTCTACCCGGCGTTCATGGAGAACAGCCAGACCGGCGGCAAGACCTGGGGCATCCCGTTCCAGCGCTCGACCATCGTCATGTTCTACAACAAGGACATGTTCAAGGAGGCGGGCCTCGACCCGAACCTCGCGCCGCAGACCTGGCAGCAGCAGATCCAGTTCGCGCAGAAGCTCACCAAGCGCGACGCCTCGGGCAACGTCACGCAATGGGGCATCCAGATCCCCTCGTCGGGCTTCCCCTACTGGCTGTTCCAGGCGCTCGCCATCCAGAACGGCGTGAACCTGATGAACCAGGCGGGCACCGAGACCTACTACGACAAGCCGGAGGTGGTGGCGGCGCTGCAGTACTGGCTCGACCTCGTCAAGAAGTACAAGGTGCACCCCGAGGGCATCGTCGAGTGGGGCACCACGCCCAAGGACTTCTTCGAGAAGAAGGTCGCGATGATGTGGACCACGACCGGCAACCTCACCAACGTCAAGAACAACGCCAAGTTCGACTTCGGCGTGGCGATGCTCGCGTCCAACAAGCAGCGCGGCAGCCCGACCGGCGGCGGCAACTTCTACCTGTTCAAGAAGTCGACGCCGGCGCAGCGCGAGGCCGCGATGAAGTTCGTCAAGTTCCTGACGACGCCGGAGCGTGCCGCGCAATGGGGCATCGACACCGGCTACGTCGCGGTGCGCGCCGATGCCTGGGACACGCCGGCGATGAAGAAGTACGTGGCGGGTTTCCCGGCCGCGGCGGTTGCGCGCGACCAGTTGCCCTATGCCAAGGCCGAGCTCTCCACGCACGACAACCAGCGCGTGACCAAGGCGCTGAACGACGCGTTGCAGGCCGCGCTGACGGGCAGCAAGCAGCCCGAGCCCGCGCTCAAGGACGCGCAGCGCGAGGCCGACCGGCTGCTCAAGCCCTTCCGCTGACCGCGGTGCGCACGCCTTCCCTCGGCCGGCATGCGCGGCGAGGGAGGGCGCCGCGGGGCGTCAGCGCCCCATGCGGCGGTCGTAGCTCGCCGAGATGCGGTGGATCAGCTGCGGGTCGGCTTCCGGCGGGCCCGACTGGTCGAAGCGCACCTGGATGTCGCCGTCGGCCTGCGTCTGCACCGACGCGGTGACCGATGCGGTGCCGCGCGTGCCGCGCACCACCCCGGCGCCGCGGTCCTGCGTGGCGATGGCCACGCCCTGGTCGGCCATCGCGCCCACCACGGCGTCCCATGAGCGGTCGAAGCGCTGCTGCGCGCTCGGGCCCGAGATATACGGTGGATACGGCCCGTACGCATAGGGGCCGTAGTAGTAGCAGCCGCCGAGTGACGACGCGGCGACGCCGAGCAGTGCGATGCGCAGGATGCGTTTCATGTCATTCACCTCGATCGTCAGGGCCTGAACCAGGCATTGCCCACGACGAGGTAGACCGCCGTGGTGCCCGGGCTGTGGGCGACGTCCATGCCGACGTCCATGCCGAATTTGCGCGCCACCGTGTAGCGAATGCCCACGCCGCCGCTGCCGACGCTCTGTGTCGACGCGAAGGCGTCGCGGTCGTTGCGCGTGGTGCCGCCACCCGCGAACGCGACGGCGCTCCAGCGGCCCTTGAAGCGCCAGCGCCCCTCGACCTCGATCGAGGCGGCCTGGTCCCCCTGGTAGCGCATGGCGGGCACGCCGCGCAGCTGCACGAACGGGCGCAGGAAGAACGGCGTGCCGCTCGACGACCAGGAATAGTTGCCGCGCGCGCCCACCACCACGTCGGGCGTGAACGAGTGCCAGCCCATGAGCACCTGCATGAAGCGGTCGAAATCGTCGGTCGACCCGAAGGACTTGCGCGAAGCGACCCACGACGACTCGGAGTAGACACCGCGCGTGGGCGTGAAGATGTTGTCGCGCGTGTCGTACTCCAGCACCGGCGTGGGGGCCGAGACCTTGACCCGTACGCGGTCGGCGAGGTTGGGGAAGGCCGGCTCGTCGCGAAGCACCGGGTCGACCGTTGCGTAGACGTAGCGCAGGCCCACGGCCCAAGGTGAAGCGGGCGCGAGCTGCCAATTCGCCTGCGCCACACCGCCGGTGAACTCGAGCGAGTAGCGCGTCTTCTGGTCGAGCGACGATGCGTCCGACCCCAGCCCGTAGAAGTCGAGGTTGACGCGGCCGGTGCCGGCACCGGCCAGCGTGCGCAGCCGGCCATCCATCCAGCGGCTGGCGTCGCCGGCGAAGGCGCCCCAGGTGCCGTTCTGCGTGCCGAATGCGCCGACACCGGAGATGTCGGGCCGCGACCAGCCTTCCTCGCCGGCCTCGCGACGCGGCCGCAGGAACATGCCCGCGATGCCGCCGCCGTAGCCGATGGCGGGCTCGGTGATCACGATGGGAATGGGCAGGAAACCGCGCGCGTGCTCGAGGAACTCGCTGACGTCGAGCTGCCCATCCTCGCGGTCGATGAAGCGCGCCATGCCCGTGCGCGGTGCGCCGGGCTCCGGCGTCGACGAGGCCGGGCCGGCGGTGCCCGCGGCCGAGGCCGTCGCCGGCACGGCCATCGCTTCGGGTGCCGGCATCGGCGTCAACGTCTGCGCCCGGGCGGCCATGGCCGCCAGCGCGGCGAGAAGCAGCAGAAGTCGGGGAATGGGCATCGTCACGTCGACATCCGCGACGGGGTTGCCGCCGCGGTAACCGGCAACAATATCAACTCCGCCGTGCCGCGAGCTATCCCATTCTCGACACCGCGGGGAATCGTTGCGATATAGTCGGCGCGAGCCGCGGCTCGCGTGCCGTGCGGCGCGACGGATGCGGTTATCCGCCCCCGCCGATTGGCGAACCGATGACGCGCACCCGAACCTGGATCACCGCATGGCTGCTGCTGTCGCCGGCGATGGCGCTGCTGGTGCTGTTCACGCACTACCCCGCCGTCGCCAACCTCTGGCACAGCTTCTACTCCACGCCCAAGGGCGCGCGGCCGGCGAAGTTCATCGGGCTCGACAACTACCGCAACCTCGTCGACGACCCGGTGTTCTGGAAGTCGCTGACCAACAACCTGATCTACGCCGCCGGCACGATCCCCCTGTCGATCGTGCTGGCGCTGGCGATGGCGCTGTGGGTGAACGGCCGCATCCGCGGCAAGGGATTCCTGCGGCTCGCCTACTTCACGCCCACCGTGCTGCCGATGATCGCGGTGGCCAACATCTGGCTGTTCTTCTATACGCCCGAGTACGGCTTGATCGAGCAGGTGAGCCGCTCGATGGGCTTCCCCAGCCACAACTGGCTGGGCAGCCAGAGCACGGCGCTGCTGTGCATCATGATCGTGGCGGTGTGGAAGGAGGCGGGGTTCTTCATGATCTTCTACCTCGCCGCGCTGCAGTCGATGTCGCCGCACCTCGCCGAGGCCGCCGCCATCGAGGGCGCCTCGCGCCGCTACTTCTTCCGGCGCGTGACCTTCCCGCTGCTGATGCCGGTGACGCTGTTCGTGCTGGTCAACGCCGTGATCAACGCATTCCGGCTCGTCGACCACATCGTGGTGATGACGCGCGGCGGACCCGACAACGCGACCTCGCTGCTGCTCTACTACATCTTCGAGATCGGCTTCCGCTTCTGGGACTCGTCCTATGCCGCGGCGCTGACCATGGTGCTGCTGGTGCTGCTCGGGCTCGCCGCGCTCGCGCAGTTCGTGTTCCTCGAGAAGCGGACGCACTACCAATGAGCATGTCTCCGCACGCCACCCTGCCCGCCGCACCGGCGCGGCCGCGCCGCCCATGAGCGCCGCCACGATGGCCGGCGCGCCGCGCGGCGCATCGCACGCCGTCGAGACGGCCGCCGCCTGGGCGCTGGCGATCCTGTGGATCCTGCCGCTGCTCTACGCGTTCTGGACCGCCTTCCACCCGCCCGAATACTCGACGCGCTTCGTGCTCACGGCGCCCTGGACCTTCGACAACATCGTCAAGGCCTGGCATGCGGCACCGTTCGCGCGCTACTTCCTCAACACCGTGCTGCTGGTGACCATGGTGCTGGCCGCGCAGCTCGTGCTGGTGACGCTCGCCGCCTACGCGTTCGCGCGCTTCGAGTTCCCGGGCCGCAACCTGCTCTTCGCGCTCGTGCTGGTGCAGCTCATGATCATGCCCGACGTGCTGCTGGTCGAGAACTACCGCACCATGACCGCGCTCGGCATCAAGGACACGATCCTCGCCATCGGCCTGCCGTACATGGCGAGCGCCTTCGGCATCTTCCTGCTGCGCCAGACCTTCAAGACCGTGCCGCGCGAGCTCGACGAGGCTGCGCGCGTCGAAGGCTGCGGCCCGCTTTCCACGCTCTGGAAGGTGTACGTTCCGCTCGCCAAGCCGACCTACCTCGCGTATGCGCTGGTGAGCGTGAGCTACCACTGGAACAATTTCCTGTGGCCCTTGATCATCACCAACACGCCCGACGCGCGGCCAGTCACCGTGGGGCTGCAGGTGTTCTCGGCCACCGACCAGGGCATCGACTGGTCGATCATCACCGCGGCCACGCTGCTCTCGGTGGCGCCGCTCCTGATCGCCTTCCTGCTGTTCCAGCGCCAGTTCGTGCAGTCGTTCATGCGCGCGGGGATCCGTTGACGCGTGGCGCGCTTGGCGCCCGCGCGGCATTCACCGCAATTCGCCTTTCTCGACACTGCCTTGACCGCGCAGGTCGCGGCTGTCATCGTGCGTGCGCCCACCCGCATTCCTCGCGTCAACGTCCCCTCATGTCCAGAGATACCGACCTCGGCACGGCGTGGCTGCAGAACCTCGGCGAGATCGACCGTGAAATCGCGCGCCAGGCGCTCAACTGCAAGGTCCGGCTGCTCGAGCCGGGCGTCATCGAACGCGTGCTGAAGAACGACGCTTCCGTGTGCGGCACCGCCAACCCGCGCGCCTTCGACAAGCTGCGCACCACGCTGATGATGCACTACCACGTCCGCGTGAAAGCGGTCGAGGACATCGGCGAGCCCGCCACGCAGCGGTTGATCGCGGAAATCGTGGAGAGGCTCCGGGCGAAGGTCGGCGACCGGCTGGGCTGAGCGCCTCGCCCACGCGTACGCGAAGAGCGGCCACGCCGCGGTCGAATTCGCGCGGCGCCGCATCGGTTCCGCGCCCCAAACGGAGAAGAAGCCATGGCAACTGGCAAACGTGCAGGAAGGACCACGCCGGCGTCGCGATCGGCGAAGGCCACGAGGTCCGGCAAGGCTACGAAGTCCGCGGCGCCGGCAAAGCCGCGCAAGACGGGTCGCGAGGCGCTGCGCACCCATCGCTCCGGATCGAGCGCGCCGGCCGCCGAGCCGCTGTCGCGCAAGGACTACGACAAGGCGATGAAGGCCTTGCACATCGAGCTCGTGCGCCTGCAGGAGTGGGTCAAGCACGCCGGGCTCAAGGTCTGCGTCGTGTTCGAAGGTCGCGACGGCGCCGGCAAGGGCGGCACGATCAAGGCGATCACCGAGCGCGTCAGCCCGCGCGTGTTCCGCGTCGTGGCCCTTCCCGCGCCGACCGAGCGCGAGAAGTCGCAGATGTACGTGCAGCGCTACATACGCCACCTGCCAGCCGCCGGCGAGGTCGTGATCTTCGACCGCAGCTGGTATAACCGTGCGGGCGTCGAGCGCGTCATGGGCTTTACGCCCATGGACCAGGTGAAGCGCTTCCTGAACGGCGTGCCGCTGGTCGAGAAGACCATCGTGGAGTCAGGAATCATTTTGCTCAAGTACTGGCTCGAAGTGAGCCCCGAGGAGCAGACGCGGCGCCTGCAGGATCGCATCGAGGACGGGCGAAAGATCTGGAAGCTCTCCCCGATGGACTTGAAATCCTACAGCCGCTGGTACGACTACTCGCGCGCGCGCGACGACATGTTCAAGGCCACCGATACGCCCTGGGCGCCCTGGTTCGTGGTGCCCTCCAACGACAAGAAGCGGGCGCGCTTGAACCTCATCACCGACTTCCTGTCGCGCATCCCCTACCAGGGCGTGCCCCGCGAGAAGATCAAGCTGCCGAAGCGCCAGAAACCCGGCGACTACACGGCGCTCGACCATCCCTACAAGTACGTGAAGCAAGCCTACTGAGTTGCGCCGTGGCCGGCGGTGCGCACGCGTTCCGCCCCGACCTTGTCGCGGGGCTCACTGCGGCGGCCGTGGTGCTGCCGAAGGCCATGGCGTATGCGACGGTTGCGGGCCTGCCGGTGGCCGTCGGCCTGTACACGGCGCTGGTGCCGATGCTGGCGTACGCGCTGCTCGGCTCGTCGCAGGTGTTGTCGGTCAGCTCGACCACCACGATCGCGATCCTCACGGGCAGCGAGCTTGCGGCCGTGGTCCCCGACGCCGATCCTGCGAAACTGGTCGCGGCGACCGCGACGCTGACCGTGCTGGTGGGCCTCGTGCTCGTCGCGGCGCGGCTGCTGCGCCTCGGCTTCGTCGCCAACTTCATTTCGGCGCCGGTCCTGACCGGGTTCAAGGCGGGCATCGGCCTCGTGATCGTGCTCGACCAGCTGCCAAAGCTCCTCGGCATCCACATCGACAAGCAGGGCTTCTTCGGGGACCTCGTGAGCATCGCCCGGCACCTGCCGGAAGCCTCCTGGCCGACCATCGTCGTGGCCGCGGCGACGCTGCTGGTGCTGGTCGGCATGGAGCGCTTGTGGCCGCGCGCGCCAGCGCCGCTGGTGGCCGTGGGCGGCGCGATTGCCGCCTCGGCGTTCCTTGTGCTGGGCGCTCGGGGCGTGGCCATCGTCGGCACGATTCCCACCGGGCTGCCGCGCCCGACCTGGCCCGACGCCGCCATGGCGGCAACGCTCCTGCCCGGCGCCCTTGGCATCGCGCTGATGAGCTTCACCGAGACCATCGCCGCAGGTCGCGCCTTCAGGCAGCCCGGCGACGCGCCGATCGACGCCAACCGCGAGCTCGTGGCCACCGGCGCGGCCAACATCGGCGGCGCGCTGCTGGGCGCGATGCCCGCCGGCGGGGGCACCTCGCAGACCGCAGTGGTGCGCGCGGCCGGCGGGCGCTCGCAAAGGGCCTCGCTGGTCACCGCTACCGCCGCCGCGGCGACGATGACGCTGTTCGCGCCCCTGCTCGGCCTGTTGCCGAACGCCACCCTCGCCGCGGTCGTCATCGTCTACTCGTTCGGCCTCATCCAGCCCCCGGAGTTCCGCGCGATCCGCTTGGTGCGCGCGATGGAGTTCCGCTGGGCGCTGGTGGCCTGCCTCGGCGTGCTGCTCTTCGGCACGCTGCAGGGCATCGTCATCGCCATCGTGGTGTCGACGCTGGGGCTCGCCGCACAGACCGCGCACCCGCGCGTGTCGATCATCGGGCGCAAGCGCGGCGCCGACGTGCTGCGGCCGCTTTCTGCCGAGCACCCGGACGACGAGACCTTCGGGGGCCTGCTGATCGTGCGACCCGAGGGCAGGTTGTACTTCGTCAACGAGCAATACGTTGCCGAGCGCATCGAGGCACTGGTGCGTGAGCACCATCCGCGCGTGCTCGCCGTGGACATGAGCCGCGTGCCGGACATCGAGTACTCGGCGCTCCAGGCGCTGATGGAACGCGAGGCGCGCGTGGCCGCCAGCGGCATCGAGGTGTGGTTCGTCGCGCTCAACCCGGCTGTCCTCGAGATGTTCCGCCGCGCGGCGTTCGACCGGCGTCTCGGGCGCGAGCGCCTGCTGTTCAACGCACGGCAGGCCATCGAGCACTACCAGTCGCGAGCCGTGACCGCTGCCGCAGCGCAAGGGGGAAGCTGATGCCGATCGAGGAAGCGAGACTGGCGACGTCGAGGATCTTCCACCAGCGGTGCTTCTGGCTGTTCCTGATCCTGCTCCTGGTGATCGGTGCCGTGTCGTTCGTGCCGGCATCGGACCACGGCAGGCTCCTGCTGAACGTCGTCAACACGTTCCTGCTGATCGCCACGATCGCCGCCGTGGGGCGCACCACGCTGTTGTTCGCCGCGTCGATGCTGCTCTCGGTCCCTGCGATGTGGCTCCAGTATCGCGGGCTGTGGCTCGACGACGATGCCTTGCTCGCGGCCTCCTGGGTGTTCAGCGCGGTCCTCTACTTCATGGCGGTCGCCTGCCTGCTGCGCTACGTGTTCCAGCCGCGCATCATGACACCCGACAAGCTTTTCGGCGCCGCCGCCACCTATCTTCTGCTCGGCGTGCTGTGGGCGCACGTGTATGCGATCGTGGGCTTCTTCTATCCCGGGTCGTACCTCGTCGCAGGCCAGCCAGGACGCCTGGTTTACGCCGACGCCCTGTACTTCAGCGTCACCGTGCTCACCAGCACGGGCTTCGGCGACATCGTGCCGCTGTCCCGACAGGCGCGCGGCATCAGCATGGTCGAGCAGATCACCGGCGCGTTGTTCGTGGCGATCCTGATCGCCCGCCTCGCGGGGGTCTACCCGCCGCGCGAGGCCTTCGAGGACCGGCCCGCCGGCTAGGCTCCGCTCCCCTGGGATCGCGCGCGCGCCGGGGCTTGCGGTCAGCCGCCGGGCGCCCCGGTTCCGGGCGCGCGACCCGACATCGCCTCGCTGGAAGTATCCGGGGATGCCGGCGCGAGGTGCCATTTGCCGCGCGGGACGACCTTGGCGTCGGGCGGGTCGGCGACGTAAGCCGGCGTCATGATCGCCACGCCGAACTCGTTGAACACGTCGAGGATGTTCCGGTGTAGCGCGGTATAGGCCTTGTCCATGTCCTGCGCGTGCCCGCAGTAGGCGTTGAGCTCGTACACGACCGCGAAGTCGGCGAGCGACTTCAGCAGCACGAACGGCGCCGGCTCGCGCTTCACCTCGGCCGTGCGCGCCGCGGCCAGCAGCAGCATCGCCTCGACCTGGCGCCACGGCGTCTCGTAGCCGATGCCGACGCTGGTGTGCAGGATCAGCCCGTCGCCCTGCTCCAGCATGCTGTAGTTGGTCAGCTGGCTGGTCAGCATGGTCGCGCTCGGGATGGCGACGATCTCGTTCTTCACGGTCCGCAGCTGGGTCACCTGCTGGCGCATCTCGACCACGTCACCGGTGAGCTCGCCCACGCGGATGCGGTCGCCGACCTTGAACGTGCGGCGGTAGATGAGCGCATAGCCGGCGAGGCTGTTGGCGACCGCCGATGCCGCGCCGAGCGACATCAGCAGCCCGAAGAAGATCGACACGCCCTTGAAGGCCTCCGACCCCGAGCCCGGGATGTAGGGATAGGCGATCACGACCGTGAAGGCGATCACGGCAATGCGCACCAGGCGATAGGTGGGCCAGCCCCATTCCGCGGCGAAGCCCTGCACGCGAATGCGCTCGCTGGCCACGCCCGCGAAAAACACCTGGCAGAGCCGCAGCAGGTAGCGCGCGATGACGACCAGCACCACGATGAACACGAGGCCGGGGACCGCGGCAAGGAGCTCCTGCCAGAGTGTGCGCAACGGGTCGACCAGCAGGCCGGCGATGTGCGCGGCGGCGCCGCGCGTCCACGGGAACAGCGACAGCACATAGGCGGCGCCCGCGAACAGCAGGGCGAAGGCCAGCAGCCAGCGAACCGCGCGGACGAGTCCCTCGATGGTCCGCTCGAGCTGCTCGGCGGTGAGCAGCCGGTAGGAGCGCGCCTCGACCGCCTCGAGCTCGCCGGTGAAGCGCCTGCGGATCCGGGCGGCGATCCGCGACGACGACCAGACGACCAATGCCAGCAACGCGGCGACCACGGCCAGGGCGCCGAGCGCGTGCAGTCCCTGATCGCGCAGGTAGGGGTCGCTGCGCTCGGCGCGATAGCCGTCGATTGCCGCGGCGATCCTGGCGAGATAGATCTCGCCGACCATCTGGTGGCCGTCCACGCCTTCGAAGGTCGCATCGGCGTCGAACACCGCCATCACCCGCTGGGTGCCGGCGAGGATGCCGGTGCGGTCGTCCTGCTCCTCCAGGCGGAGCGCCGAGGCCGGGAACGACGGGTCGCGCGCGAGGGCCCCGATGCGCGCGGCGATTTCGCCGGCCCGCTGGTCCGCCGACAGCGCCGAGATGCCGCGCACGCTGAACAGCGGGCGGCCGTCGACGACCACCGGCGAGGACGCCACCGGCGAGGTGCCTTGCGCGGCTTCCCCGGCCGCGGGAACGGCGGCGGGCACCGTGGCCGACGACAGCAGGAGGATCGCCGCGAGCCATAGGGCGCGCGCCAAGGATGAGGTCACTGTCGCTGGTGAAAACGCGGTCGGCCGATCGACGCAGGATACCGCCGAACGCCGCGGCGCCGGCTCGCGAATCTCGACATTGCGACAG
Organism: Casimicrobiaceae bacterium; assembly: GCA_044226535.1. Lineage (GTDB taxonomy): Bacteria > Pseudomonadota > Gammaproteobacteria > Burkholderiales > Casimicrobiaceae > VBCG01. The sequence continues at coordinate 44,261 of JBGAGT010000009.1, forward strand.
GCTCGCCCGGCCGATGCGTGGGTCGCGCCCGGCATTGCCCCGGGCGCCGGCGTGCTCAGCGCGCGTTGCCGAAGCGGCGCAGCCGGCGCATCACCGGTCCCCGCCAGGCGAAGATCCGCGCGAGCCACGGCCGCCGCCCGACGAAGGCGCGCACGTCGCCGCGCGACACGTGCAGCAGCGACTGCGAGCGCACGTAGTCGTCGACCATCTGCGCGACGGTGCGCGGCGAGGTGGTCATGCGCATCGACGCCTGGCGCGCGACCGCGTCGCGGTAGGCGGCATCGAGCAGCGCCTGGCGCGACGCCGCGTCGGCGGCGCTGGCGGGGACGCGGTACTTGGACGTCGTCTTCTCGACCAGCAGGAAATCGTCGTCGAGGGTGTAGCGCGTCCACAGGTTCCAGTCCTCGAGCTGGTCCATGTCCTCGGCGAAGCCGCCGTGGCGCTCGTACAGGCTGCGATGGAACACCACCGCCTGGATGGGCAGGTAGTTGTGGTGCCACAGCGTCAGGCGGTCGAAAGGCTGGCGATGCACCGCCGTGCGCGCGACCTCGTCGTAGACCGCGGCGGCCTTGTCGGTGACGGCGGTGCGCGTTTCCCAGGCGATCCCGTAGGCGCCGTTGACGCCGGCCTTCTGCGCGGCCTCGACCAGCACCTCCACGTGGTCGGCGAAGAACACGTCGTCGTCGTCGAGGAAGGTCATCCACTCGCCGCGCGCGCGCGACAGCGCGAGGTTGCCGGCCTTCGCACGGCCGACCTTCCCGCCGGTGGCGACGTAGTCGATGGCCAGCCGGTCGCGGAACGCGTCGACCACGGCACGCGAGCGCTCGGGCCCGTCCTCGACCACGATCGCCTCGACCTCGGGCCAGGTCTGGTTGGCCACGCTCGCCAGTGCCTGCGCGAGCCAGGCGGGGCGGTCGACGGTGCGGATCAGCACCGACACGCGTGGCGTCCCGGCGCGCGGCTCCTCGCGCAGCGATCGGAAGGGCACGAACGCGCCCTCGCGCCGCTCCTCGTAGTTCCAGGTCGCGAAATGCGGGGCGAAGCTCGCCGTCGGCGCGACGCGCGTGCGGCGGAAGTAGGGCCATTGCCTCGCGAACTCGCCGTAGGCGCGCAGCATGCCGCGCCGGCGGCCGGGGAAGTCCTGCGGCGCGAGCACCTCGGCCGTGAGCAGCGCGAGCCCGCGCAGCACCGTCGTCGCGCTGCCGTAGCGTGCGCGCAGGCAGAGGTTGGTGCGCACGCCGCCCAGCGCCTGCAGCGGCTTCACTTCGTCGGGCACCGCGTAGGTGCGGTGCACGACCGCGAGCTTGGGCTGGTAGCGCAACCGCCAGCCCCCGGCACGCAGCCGCCACGAGAGGTCCACGTCCTCGCCGTACATGAAGAGCTTCGCGTCGAAGCCGCCGACCTCGTCGAAGGCCTCGCGGCGGAACAGCGTGGCCGCGCCGCTCACCCAGGGCGTGTCGAGGGTGACGGGATCGTAGGCCTTGGGATGCTCGTAGGGGATCTGCCGCAGCTCCCAGGCCGCGACGCGCGCGTCGTCGTCGCGCGCGGCCGCGGCGAGCCTCGCGAGCACGCCGGGCTCGACGATGCAGTCCTGGTTCAGCACCAGCAGCCAGGGCGCCGTGCCGCGCATCGCGTTGGCATCGTGGCCGGCGCCGAAGCCGACGTTGCGCGGCGAGTGGACGATGTCGACGCGCGCGAAGGCACTGTCCTCGCGCGGCCCGGGCGACGGCAGCGCGCGGATCGCCGCCGTCGCGCCGCCTTCGCCGTCGTCGGTGTTGTCGAGGACGAGGAGGTTCAGCGCGAGGCCGCCGGCCTGTTCGGCCAGGCTCGCGAACAGCCGCTCCAGCAGATCGAGGTCGGGGCGGTACGTGACGACGCTGACATCAATCGCGTCCACGGAACGCCCGTCGATAGAGCTGGCGCTTGACGAACGCGGGCAGGAGCTCGAAGGCGTCGCGCGTGTCGCGCAGCTTGCGGTTCTCGTCGGCCAGCGACTCGATCGCCGCCTTGAGCTCGGCGATGTCGGCCTCCTGCTTGTCCATCCACGCGCGCGAGCCCGCGAGCTCGCCGGTGAGTCGCACGAGCTCGGCGCGGAACACGCGGCCGTCGAGGTTGGCCAGCACCAGCGGCGCGAGGCCCGCGGCCTCGTCCAGCGGGTTCATGGCGGGTGCGGGCGTGCCGCCGGCGGCCGGCTGCGCCTGCCGCAACAGCCCGGCATACAGCGCCTCGAATTGCTCGTTCATGCGGGACAGCGCGGGGACGCGCAAGGGATCGTCGCCATCGAGCGCGGATTCTACCGTCGCGCGCTCGCGCAGGCCCCCGGTCGTGGCGAGCCGCGCGACCAGCGCCGCGACCTCGCTGGCCTCGAAGCCGGGTGCGAGGCGCCAGCCGCCGCCATGGCGCGCGACGCGCTCGCCGAGCGCACCTTCGTCGGGCACGATCACCGGGCGTCGCGCGGCCCAGGCTTCCGACAGGGTGTAGCTGAAGCTCTCGGGCATGCGGTTGGCGAACAGCACCAGTCCCGCGTCGTAGGCGTCGAGCCAGCGCGCGAGCATGCCGTCCGCGTAAGGCCCGTGGACGTACAGGTTCGGGGCCACCCAGCCCGGCCGGAGCTGCTCGCCGGTGTAGCCGACCACCACCAGCGTGGTGTCGAGCGGCACGAGCGCGGCGGCGATGGAGCCGAGGAGCCCGGCGCCCTTGTGCGGGCCGATGGCACCCGCCACGGCGATGCGCCGGTGCCGCGCCTGCCGCGTGAACATCTCGTCGACGTGCACTGTGGCGGGCGCCGCGACCACGCCGGGGCCAATGCCCGGCTCGATGCGGGCGAGCGTGCCGAGCCCGGGCACGTGCTGCGCGACCAGCCCGCCGATGTAGCCCGATGGAACGACCACGGCGTCGGCTCGGCGCAGGGCCTCCGCGCTGCGCGCGACGGTGGCGGCGTCGATCGCGCCGTCGCCGGCGAAGGCGCGGGGCGCGCAGAAGCCGACGTCGTGCAGCGTGACGAGGTGGGGAAGCCGCCCGCCGCCGGCGGCCGCGAGGCGGTCGCGCACCGCGAGGCAGCCCTCGCCGACGCCGTGCAGGTGCAGGAGCGCGATGCCGGCGGCTTCGAGCCAGCGCGCCGCCTGCGCCGCGCCGGGTGCGCGGAAGAACCGTTGCCGCGCGACGTCCTCGAGCACCTCGGGCCCCACGTGCCAGATCCAGTGCCGCGCATCGACGCCGGCCGCGAGGTCGCGGATGTAGCGGTCCGCGCCGCCGCCTTCGGCGGCCGTCACGTGCACGATGCCGGCGTTCACGGCCCGCCCGTCGCGTCCGCGGCCACCGCCGCGCGCCGGAACAGCACGTCGTTCACCGGGTGGCCGAGCTTCAGGCCGCGCTGCTCGAACTTGGTCAGCGGCCGCCAGGGCGGCCTCGGCGCGAAACCTTGGGCGGTGTTCGCGAGCAACGGCTCGCCGGCGCAGCACGCCAGCATCTCCCCGGCGTACTCGGGCCAGTCGGTGGCGAGGTGCAGGTAGCCGCCGGGCGAGAGGCGCTCGGCCAGCGTGCGCAGGAACGCGGGCTTGATCAGCCGGCGCTTGTGGTGCCGCTTCTTCGGCCAGGGATCGGGAAAGTAGACATGGATGCCGCCCAGCGACGCGGGCGCGATCATGTGCTCGACGACGTCGACCGCGTCGTGCTGGACGATGAGCAGGTTGGAGAGCCCCATCGCGTCGATGCGGCGCAAGAGGCTCGCGACGCCGGGGCCGTGCACGTCGACGGCGATGAAGTCGACCTGCGGGTGCTCGCCGGCGATGCGCGCCGTGGTCTCGCCCATGCCGAAGCCGATCTCCAGCACGCGCGGGGCGTCGCGCCCGAACCGCGCCGCCCAGCCGGGATCGCGCGGGACGTACTCGACCGCGTAGCGCGGCGCGAGCTCGACCATCGCACGCTTCGACGCATCGGACTGGCGCCCCTGGCGCAGCACGTAGCTGCGCACGCGGAATGCGGAAGTCACTTGCCGCGGAATACCGGGTCGTCGAGCTTGCGCGCCTCGGTGCGCGACTCGCTCGCGCCCATGGGCGTGAACTCCAGCGACAGCGTCTGCCCGTCCTTCCATCCTGCGACGACGTCGGACCAGGTCGGCGAGGGCTTCCAGCTCGCGGCCTTCGCGACCTCGTCGCGCGACACGCGCCATACGACGAGCTCGTTGCTGCAGCCCGCCGCGCAGAAATCGGCGGTCACGAGGTGCTGGCGGTCGGGTGCCAGCACCGGCTCGGCGGGAAGGGCGAAGCGCTTGCCGTTGCCGCGCAACAGGAGGTCGTAGGTCGTGTGGTCGTCGCGCGTCGCGGCCACCACCACGGCGTTGATCGCGCTCCAGTTGTCCCAGAGGCTGTACGAAAGGCCGCCGGAGAGGCTCGGCGCGTCGGTGAAGACCGTGCTCCCGCTGGGAAAGAGCGTGACGCGGAGCTCCCCGCCGTTGCGCGTCGCGAGGCCCGGGAGCTTCGCGAGCTGGTGCGACTCGATCACCCGCAGGCATTCCGCGGTGTCTTCGGTGTCGTTGCACCACTTGACGATGTCCTCGCGCGCGGGGGGATCGGCGCGCGCCGCTGCGGCATGCAGCAGGGTGGCCGCGAGCAAGGCCCACACGAAGGGGGCCAACCTGCCGCGCGCCACGCCGCTGCGCGCCACGGCGCGGCCCCCGCACGGCACCGGCCGCGCGCGATGCGCGGCAACACGCGCCGCGCGAGCGACAGCGATCATGCGATCAGGCCCTGCGAGGGCGAGCTCGGCGTCGCGGCGTACAGCTTGCGGGGCATGCGGCCGGCGAGGAAGGCTTCACGGCCCGCCTCGACGGCGAGCTTCATCGCGTGCGCCATGCGCACCGGCTCGCGCGCCGCGGCGATGGCGGTGTTCATCAGCACGCCGGCGCAGCCGAGCTCCATGGCCACCGCGGCGTCCGAGGCGGTGCCCACGCCCGCGTCGACCAGCACGGGGACGCGCGACTGCTCGAGGATGAGGCGCAGGTTCCAGGGATTGAGGATGCCCATGCCCGAGCCGATCAACGAAGCGAGCGGCATGATGGCCACGCAGCCGATCGCCTCCAGCTCGCGCGCCACGATGGGATCGTCCGAGGTGTAGGCCATGACCTCGAAGCCGTCGGCGCAGAGCGTTTCCGCGGCCTCGAGCGTCTGGCGCACGTCGGGGAAGAGCGAGGACTTGTCGCCGAGCACCTCGAGCTTGCACAGCGGGTGCCCGTCGAGGAGCTCCCGCGCGAGCTTGAGCGTGCGCACGGCCTCGTCGGCGGTGTAGCAGCCGGCGGTGTTGGGCAGGTAGGTGAATTCGCCGGGCGGCAGCACGTCGGTGATCGAGGGCTCGCCGGCGTTCTGGCCGAGGTTGGTGCGCCGGATCGCGACCGTGACGATCTCGGCGCCCGAGGCGACGACGGCCTCGCGCGTCTGCCCGAAGTCGCGGTACTTCCCCGTCCCGACCAGCAGGCGCGAGCGATAGGCGCGGCCCGCGATGACCAGCGGATCGGCGAGCGAAGGAGTGCCGGATACGGCGTTCATGGGGGAATTCTAGCGCGCCGGCCCCCTGTCCCCGTCCGTGCGCGATGCCGAGGGATGCGCGATCCCGGAACGCGCGCGATGCCGGTCGACCGGCCGCACCGGCCTCAGCCGCCGCCCACCGCGCCGACGATCTCGACGCGATCGCCTTCGGCCAGCAGGGTCGCGGCGTGCCGGCTGCGCGGCACGATCGTGCCGTTGAGCTCGACCGCGATGCGCTTGCCGGTGAGCTGCATCGACTCGACCAGCGTCGCCACGTTTGCCACGGGGGCTTCGAGCTTGTGCGGCGAGCCGTTGATGCGGATTTCCATGGGAGGTGGAGAGGCGGAATGAACAGGGTGCGAAACCCGGGGCATCAGCTGCGGTAGCGCAGCATGGCCTCGCGCAGGATCTCGAGCTGGGCCTTGAAGCGGGTGCACTTGTCGCAGGCGGCGAGATGCAGGCGCAGCAACAGGTGCCGCAGCGGCGGCAGCGGGTCGTCCTGCGCGCGTGAAATGAGGCGCGAGGCCTCCTTGCAGGAAATCACATGGCCCACCCAGTGCTTCGGTCCCGGCATCGATCGCGTCCCCTCAGCCCGTCGCGCCGGCGGCGAAGCCGTTCTGCTCGAGGCACTGGCGCAACGACACCCGGGCCCGGTAGAGAATCACCCAGAGGTTATTCGCGGTGATCCGCAATTCCTTACAGATTTCGTCGGTTTCGAGCTCCATGACCTCGCGCATCATGAAAACCCTCCCGGTGTTGGCCGGGAGTTTTTCCAGGCAGAACTCGAGGATGTCGAAGAACTGGCGCTGCCCGAGCGAGGCGACGGGGTCTCCCCAGGGCGCGGGCGGCGTTTCCCAGGCGCCGTTGCGCTTGAACAGCGCATCGAAATCGTCGAGGTCGAGCTCCTCGTCGAAGGACGCGAACGCGATGGGGTCCTTCTGCCGCTGGCGGATGGCGTCGACGATCTTGTGCTTCAGGATGCCCGTGAGCCAGGTCTTGAGCGAGGACTTGCCGCCGAAGCTGCCTTGCGCCGCCAGCGCGGCGACGATGGTCTCGGACACCACGTCCTCCGCGCGCGCCTTGTCGCGCAGCTGCAGCTGCGCCACGCGCATCAGGTAACCCCGGTGCGACTCGACGTCGAGCGCGAAACTGCCGGTGCCTGGGGCCATCGCGCCTAGGCAGCCGCCTCGCGCCGTTCCTGCTCGGCCACGGTGTATAGCGCCTCCGGCATCACTTCGAGCCGCGGGCGCGGTATGGGCAGTCCGCTTTCGTCGGAAAGGCCATAGGTGCCCTCGTCGATCTTGGCCAGCGCACGCTCGACGCGCGCGAGGCGCTGCGTGTCGTTGGCGAGCAGGCCCACGTCGACTTCCAGCGTCTGCAGGCGCGAGGCATCCTCCCCCTTCTCGTGCGGCTCGTCGGCGGCCTGCGTGCCTTCCTCCTCCGGCTCGGCCTTGGCGGCCAGGGCGGCGGCCTGCAACGCGGCGCGCAGTTTTTCCAGCGCGGCACGTTGGCGGCGGATGAAGTCGGGGTCGAGGTTCGCATCTGCGGACATGATTTCTCCTGCGGAATTGCTTCGATCGAAGCTGCCGGCCCGCTCGTCGCGGGACGGACACTGAAAAATGGGGCGAAACGCCAGGTTATCGCGACTGTCGGGTTGGTGTTGTCGGTGTCGGCGAGCGCCGCGTGTCGGCGCCCCCGGGATGCTGCACCCCTCTCACCGACGACGCGCCCGCCGTCAGACCCGCCGGGCGATGAAGCCCGCGATGGCCGCGAATGCAAAACCGACGAGGGCGCCGGGCAGCCAGCTGTGCGCAGGCATCGCCCCGGCGATCGCCCCCGACAGCACGCCCGCGACGAGGAAGAGCCTGCTGCCCGGCAGGGGCTCGCGCACGCCCGCCGGCGCGCGCGACGCCGGCCTCGCGTGCGCGGCCAGGATGGCATCGGCCATGGCTTCGGCTTCTTCCTTGGTGGGCATGGGGATCCTCTGCGGTCAATGATTGCGCCATTGGGCCGCCGTTGCAACCCCGGCCGGACATGCGGGTATGCTGCGGTCCCGAGCGCGGCGACGAGGCTCCCGCCCGCATCCGCCCGCCGCCATGTCGACGACTCCCGAAGCCATCCCGGCATTCATCTCGCGCCTGTCGGCGCGGCTCGCGCGCGCCGCGAGCCGCGACGTCGAGCGCGAGGTCGACGCCTGCCTCGAGGAGCTGCTGGGACTCTTCGATCTCGACCAGTGCGGCATCATCGAGGTGCAGCCCGACGTCCGGCAGGCGCGGCTGCGGCACGTCGCGCACGTTCCCGACTTCATCCCCGCCTCGACGCGGGTCGAGTACGGCGCCGCGTTCCCGTGGACCCACGACAAGACCGTGATCCGCGGCGAGTCCTTCGTGCAGACCTGCCTCGACGACCTGCCGGACGACGCCGCGGTCGATCGCGCCTCGTCGGCGGCGATGGCCATCGAGACGCTGGTCACCATTCCCGTGGGCACCGGCGGGCGGGTGTCCCACGTCCTGTGCCTGACGAGCCGCAGGCGGCGGTCGGACTGGCCGCCGCCCGTGCTCGCGGCCCTCACCACCATCGCCGAGACCTTCCTCGCGGTGCTGGCGCGCCACAACACGGAGCTCGCCCTCGAGTCGAGCGCGCGGGGACTCGCCGAGGCGCAACGCCTCGCAGGCGTCGGCAACTGGCGGTGCGACTGGCGCGACGACACGCTGACCGCGTCCGAGGTCGCGCAGCGGATCTTCGGTGCGGCGCTCGGCGGCGCGGCGCGCGACATCTTCGAGCGCATCCATGCGCAGGACCTCGCCGGCGTGCGCGCCTGCGTCGACCGCAGCCTCGCGGAACCCGGCAGCACCCACGAGCTCGAGTACCGCATCGTCCGCGCCGACGGCGCCGTGCGGACGATCAAGAGCAGCATGCAGTCGAGCCTCACGCAATCGGGCACGCCGCTGGCGACGCTCTGCACCCTCCAGGACGTCACCGACCAGCGCGCGTCCGAGCAGGAAACGCGGCGCTTGCGCGCGCAACTCCTCCACGTCGACCGCACGGCGCACCTGGGTGCGCTGGCCGCCTCGCTGTCGCACGAGCTCAATCAGCCGCTGACGGGCATCCTCGCCAGCGCGCAGGCCGCGCTGCAGCGCCTCGACCGCGGCACGCTGCCGCGCGACGAGCTGCGCGGGATCCTCGAGGCCATCGTGCGCGACGACGCGCGCGCGGCGAGCGTCATCACCAACCTGCGCGCGCTGCTGCGTCGCGAGGAAACGACGAGGGTACCGTTCGACCTGTGGGCGGCCGTGATGGACGTGCTGGCGCTGTTCCGTGCCGAGCTCGCCGCGCAGGGCGTCGGCGTCTCGACCCGCGCATCCGCCGGCGCGATCGTCACCGGCGACCGCTCGCAGATCCAGCAGGTGTTCGTGAACCTGCTGGCCAACGCCATCGCGGCGCTCGGTGCGCCGGGTGCCGGCGAGCGGCACATCGAGGTCGCGCTGTCGGTGCGCGGGGCGATCGCCGGCGTATCGGTGCGCGACAGCGGCACGGGGATCGCGCGCGAGGGGCTCGCGCGCCTGTTCGAGCCCTTCTACACGACGCGCGCCGAGGGCCTCGGCATGGGCCTCGCGATCTCGCGCTCCATCGTCGAGGCGCACGGCGGCGACATCAGCGCGCACAACAACCCCGCGGGCGGCGCGACTTTCCGGGTGCGGCTTCCGCGCATCGCCTCGCGTCGCAGCGGGCGTGACGTTTCCGCGGTGGTCCTTCGCGACGATGGGACGGATGCCGAGGCCGGCACGCGCGAGCTCGTGTGCGTGGTCGACGACGACGCGGCGAGTCGCGAAGGGATTGCCCGGCTCCTGGCCGCCGCGGGCTGGCGGGTGAAGGCCTTCGCATCGGGCGAAGACGTCCTCTCCGCCGGCGCGGCAGCGCGCGCGCACTGCCTGGTCGTCGACGTGCAGATGCCCGGCCTGTCGGGCCTCGCGTTGCACGAGGCGCTGCTGCGCCGGGGCGTGGACGCGCCCGCGGTCTTCGTCACGGCGCGTGCCGACGCCGCCACGGCCATCAGCGCCATGAAGGGCGGTGCCCACGAGTACTTCACCAAGCCCGTCGACGGCCGCCTGCTGGTCGAGGCCGTCACGACCGCGGTGGCGCGGCACCAGCGACGCCTCGACGCGCTGCGCGAGGACCTGGCGCTCAAGGCGCGCGTGGACAGCCTGACGCCGCGCGAGCGCGACGTGATGCGGCGGGTGGTGACGGGGCTTCTCAACAAGCAGATCGCCACCGAGCTCGGGATCCGCGAGGCGACCGTCAAGCAGCACCGCGGCCAGGTGATGGCGAAGATGGGCGTGCGTTCCGTGGCGGAGCTGGTGCGCAGCGCCCAGCGTGCGGAGCGCGCGCAGGGCGGCTGATCCTCGCGCAGCGCGTCGCCCGCCTGGGGCCTGCGGCCCGCGAATGCGGGCTCCTGCCGGGGAGGGCTCCTGCGCAGGAAGGCTCCTACCAAGGTCGGATACCGGCTTCCCCGGGACCCCGGCTAAGGTTCGCCCCGCCATGGAACACGATGCCAGCCGGCGCGACATGCTGAAGGCGATGGGCGCCGGCGCGGTCGGCGCCGTCGGTGCCGGCGCGCTCACCAACGCCTTCGCAGCCTCGGGGCAGCCCGCCGCCCACCCGCCCACCGCTCACCCACCCGGTGCCGCAGGCGCGGGCGGGACCGCGGGCGCCTCCAGCGCGGCGGCGCAGGGTCCCTGGAACATCCTGTTCATCCTCACCGACCAGGAACGCATGTTCCGTCCGGGCGAGCTGCCCGCGGGCTACCGGCTCCCCGCGCACGAACGTCTCGCGAAGGCGGGCACGGTGTTCGACAACCACCAGATCAATTCCTGCGTGTGCACGCCCTCGCGCTCGGTGATCTATACGGGCCAGCACATCCAGCACACGCGGATGTTCGACAACACGAACTTCCCTTGGATCACGAGCCTCGCCACCGACATCCCCACCCTCGGGCACGTGCTGCGCGACGCCGGCTACTACACGGCCTACAAGGGCAAGTGGCACCTCACCAAGGAGTTCGAGACCGTCAATTCGCTGGAGTCGCCCGAGAAGCTCTTCACCCGCGAGATGGAGGCCTACGGCTTCGGCGACTATTTCGGCATCGGCGACATCATCGCGCACACGCGCGGCGGCTATCTGCACGACGGCATGATCTCGGCGATGGGCGTGAGCTGGCTCCGCGGCCAGGGCAGGGTGCTCGCGGCGGAGCACAAGCCCTGGTTCCTCGCCGTGAACCTCGTCAACCCCCACGACATCATGTTCCTCGACACGGACCGCCCCGGCGAGCCCGTGCAGGGGCGCAACATCCTGAGCCGCATCGAGGCGGCACCCGACGATTCCTTCTACCGGCGGAAGTGGGGGAGCCCGCTACCGAAGAGTTACGCGCAGCGGCTCGACGAACCTTCGCACCCTCCCGCCCATGCCGAGTTCCTGCGCGCGCACGACACGCTGGTGGGCCGCATCCCGGACGAGGACGCGCGCTGGCACTACCGCCACGACTACTACTTGAACTGCCTGCGCGACGTCGACCGCAACATCGCGCCGCTGCTCGACGAGCTCGAGGCGCAAGGCCTCGCGTCGAACACCATCGTCGTGCTCACCGCCGACCATGGCGACCTCGACGGCGCGCATCGCATGCACGCCAAGGGCGCGACGGCCTACCGCGAGCAGAACAACGTCCCGCTGATCATCGCGCATCCCGCGCATGCCGGCGGCAAGCGCTGCAAGGCCGTGACCTCGCACCTCGACCTCGCGCCGACGCTGCTCGCGTTCACCGGCGCCGCGCCAGACAAGCGCGCCGCCATCGCGCGCAAGCTCCCGGGCAAGGATTTCTCGGGGCTGCTCGCCGCGCCTGCCGCGGCGGGCGTCGACGCGGCCCGCGACGGGTCGCTCTTCTGCTACAACATGTTCGCCTACATCGACGGCGCCTTCATGGAGAAGGCCGTGGCGATGCTGGCCGAGCCCGACGGGCAGGCCAAGCTCGTCGCCGCCGCCAGGGCCGGCGCGATGACCCCGGACATGCGCAAGCGCGGCGCCATCCGCAGCGTCGTCGACGGGCGCTACCGCTTCTCGCGCTACTTCTCGCCCAGGCAGCACAACCGCCCGACGTCGATGGAGTCGCTGCTCGCGCTCAACGACGTCGAGCTCTACGACCTCGTCGCCGACCCGCTGGAGCTCCACAACCTCGCGCTCGATCCCCGCAAGAACGGCGAGCTGATGCTGGCGATGAACGCCAAGCTCAACGCGCTGATCGACGTCGAGGTGGGCGAGGACTTGGGGCAGATGCTGCCGGGCGGCGTAGACGGCGGGTGGGTGGTGACGGACGCGGTGTACGACATGTAGACGTGGGTGAATTGCCACCCGAGCGCGGGATTGCGCCACGTTGGATCGCCAGGGCCGGCATTCGGGCTCGCCCATCTTCCGCTGGCTGACCTGCGCACCGAATGCCGGCCCGGATGCGCGGCGAGGGCGCATACTGCGGCGGTGCTCGCGCATGTCCGCCGCGGTCATGCCTCCTTCCTCGCGGATGTGATCGAGCAGACCATGAAGCCGCCCACCGCCCTTGCGCTGGCGCCCACGGCACGGCCGCGTGCCATGTCCCCGGACCCGACACCGCAGGGAGCTCTCGCAGGAGTGCCTGACATGGATGTCGTGCTGGAATGCCTGCGCAAGCATGGGCAATGCCTCGATCGGGACATCGCCGGCGAAACGCAGCTTCCCCTGGACGAGATCCGCCGCTCGCTCGACACGCTCGTGGCGACGGGTCTCGCGATCACCTGCAAGCTGACGCGCTTCGAGCGCGGCAAGCGCACCGAATCGCTGCAGTGTCGCGTGGCGGGCTACATTCCCGTGCCCTCCCCCGGCCGCAAGGCCAAGTAGGACGCAGCGCCCAGGACCGCGGCCCATGGATGGCGTTTCAGGCCGGAAGCGCGTATGCTGCGGGTGCGATCGTCAGGTCATGCGCTGTTGAAGCCTCGGATTTCCGCGTTCTGCGGGTCCATTTTCCAGCAACCCCTTTGTCTTGATCTTCGTCCTCGCGGGGCGGGACGCCCCCTTTTCATTTACGAAAGATCAAGACATGGCAACGGGTACCGTCAAGTGGTTCAACGATTCGAAGGGTTTCGGCTTCATCACGCCTGAAGACGGCGGAAACGACCTCTTCGCCCATTTTTCCGCAATCCAGACGCAAGGCTTCAAGAGCCTCAAGGAAGGCCAGCGCGTCACGTTCGACGTCGGCGCCGGCCCCAAGGGTCCGCAGGCCTCGAACATCCACGTGGCGTGACGGCCGGCGGCGGGCCCCCGGGTCCGCCGCAGGACGACAGCCAAGGTGCCCGGCGACCCCGGGCGCCTTTTCGCGCGCCCAGTATGGCGCGCGCGCCGACACGGCGCATCCTTAAGAAGGGGCTTGCGTGGCCAAGGAAGAAGTTCTTGAAATGGAAGGCGTCGTGCACGAAGTGCTGCCCGACGCGCGTTTTCGCGTCACGCTCGAGAACGGGCACGAACTGGTTGCTTACAGCGCGGGCAAGATGCGCAAGCACCACATCCGCATCATCCAGGGCGACAAGGTTTCGCTCGAGATCTCGCCCTACGACCTCGGCAAGGGCCGCATCACGTTCCGACACATCGAGACACGTGCGCCGCGCGCCGCGCAGCCTGCGCGACGGCGATAGCCGCAGGACATGAAGCATGGTTGCTGCGGGGCCGGTGGGCGCCCGCGCGGCGCCCAATGCAAAGGGCCCGGGTCTTGCGACCCGGGCCCTCGTCATCCTGGTAGCGAGCGAGGGACTCGAACCCCCGACCAAAGGATTATGATTCCTCTGCTCTAACCAGCTGAGCTAGCTCGCCAAGAGCCTGAAATCATAGCATTTTCGTGGCTCTCCGGCAAGGCGCCTTCCGCCCGTCATCCCCGCGAAAGCGGGGATCCGTGCCTTGTCGTCAGGCCGACAACTGGATCCCCGCTTTCGCGGGGATGACGAGGGGTGGCGGCGGCGACGCACGTTACGATCGCACCATGTGGTCCGCCCTCGGCATCGCGCTCACCGATCTCGTTGCCCTCGCGATCACGGGCGCGGGCGCCTGGCACGCCATGCAGCAGGGCAAGCCATGGTGGCCCTGGGTCGCGGGCCTTGCGGCGGCGTTCATCGCGCTCACCGCGCTGGTCACGCTGGTCGATTTCACGCTGGCCTGGTGGTGGCGCACGCCACGCAAGCCCGCCGAGCGCATCGGCCCGTTCGCGAGCCTGCGCATGGTCGTGCAGGAGTTCGTGTCGCTGGCGGGTGCGCCGTGGCGCATGCTCTTCTACCGCCGCCTGCTGCGCGACCCGCCGCCCGCGCGGAGCGCGCACGCGCTGCTGCTGGTGCACGGCGTGCTGTGCAACGCCGGCGTGTGGTCGACGCTGGCGCGGCGCATCGAGGCCGCGGGTGCGGGTCCGGCCTACGCGATCTCCTATGGGCCGCCGCTCGGCTCGATCGACGATTTCGCGCGCCAGCTGGCCGTGCGCCTCGACGAGGTCGTTTCGCGCACCGGCGCCACGCGCGTGACGCTGGTGGCGCACAGCATGGGCGGGCTCGTCGTCCGCGCCTGCCTCGCGCGCTACGGCCGGGGGCCCGTCGTGCGCGTGCTGACCATCGGCTCGCCGCACCACGGCAGCCGGTTCGCGTCGCTCTGCCCCGGCGCGTGCCTCGCGCAGATGCGCCCGGGCAACGCCTGGCTCGCCGCGCTGCCCGGGCCGCCGGCCGGCGGCGTGCGCTTCGTGTCCCTGTATTCGCCGCACGACTCGATGGTGGCGCCGCAGCGCTCGGCCGTGCTCGAGGGCGCGGACAACGTGCCCTTCGTCGGCGTGGGGCACAACGCGCTGCTGCGCGACGAGGGCGTCGCAGCGCGCGTGATCGAGGAGTTGCGCGCCGAGCTCGCGCTGGCGCAGGCCGGGCGCGCGGCGCCCGCTACCAGTGGATCCCCTGCGTCAGCTGCGCGAAGGCCATCTGCTCGGGTGTGAGCCTGGCGGGCTCGGCGGCGCCCTTGCCCTGCGCCGCGCTCGAATCGGGGAACATGTTGAACGCGGTGTTGAGCAGCACCTGCGTGACCTTGGGTGCCACCGCATGGCAGATCGCGCCGAACACGCCGAGGCGCGTGGCGATGCGCACGGGCTTGTGGACGATGGCCTGCACCACCAGCGCGGCGGCCTCCTCGGGCGAGAGCGTGGGCACGTTCTCGTACATCTTGGTGGGCGCGATCATCGGCGTGCGCACCAGCGGCATGTTGATGTTGGTGAACGCGATGCCCTTGTCGACGAACTCCGACGCGGCGCATTCGGCGAAGGCGTCGAGCGCCGACTTGGACGCGACGTAGGCCGAGAAGCGCGGCGCGCGCGACAGCACGCCGATGGAGCTGATGTTGATGACCTGGCCGCTGCGCCGCTCGACCATGCCGGGCAGGAAGGCGAGGATCAGCTTCACCGCGCCGAAGTAGTTGAGCTGCATGGTGCGCTCGTAGTCGTGGAAGCGGTCGAGCGAGTTGATCACCGCGCGGCGGATGGAGCGCCCCGCGTTGTTGACCAGGAAGTCGACGCCGCCGTGCGCGGCGAGGACCTTCTTCGCCAGCGCGTCGATGGCCGCCATGTCGGCGAGGTCGCAGGAATACGTGGTGCAGCTGCCGCCCGCGTCGGCGATGAGCTTCTTCGTCGCGGCGAGCTTCTCCGGGTCGCGCGCGACGATGATCACCTTGGCGCCCGCCTCGGCGAGCTTCTGCGCCGTGGCCTGGCCGATGCCCGACGAGCCGCCCGTCACCAGCACGACCTTGCCGCGCACGCGGCCCTCGAGGCTGCGGTCGATGAAGAGGTCGGGGTCGAGGTTGCGCTCCCAGTAGTCCCACAGCCTCGCCGCGTAGTCCTCGAGCGGCGGCACGGCGATCCCCGAGCCCTTGAGCGCCTTCGCCGCCTCGCGGTTGTCGTAGCGCGTGGGCCAGTTGATGAAGGCGAACACGTCGCGCGGGATGCCCAGGTCCTGCAGCACCACGCGCGTCGCGCGCTTCACCGGCGCCAGCGAGCCGAGGCCGTACAGGATGGGCGCGGGGATGAAGCCGAACATCTTGGCGTTGATGCGCAGCGTCATCTGCGGCGCATGCGCGGCCTTGGCGAAGATGTTGAGCGCCTCGCCGATGCGGTGCGGCCGGGGGTCGGTCAGGTGGAAGGTCTTGCCGTCGAGCCCCTTCTTGTGCGCGATGTGGTCGAGGGCGTCGGCGACGAAGTCGACCGGCACGATGTTGATGCGGCCACCCTCGACGCCGACGGTCGGCACCCACGGCGGCAGCGCGTTGCGCATCTTCTGCAGCGCCTTGAAGAAGTAGTAGGGCCCGTCGATCTTGTCGATCTCGCCGGTCTTCGAGTGACCGACGACCATGCCCGGCCGGTAGATGCGATGCACCAAGCCCTCGGCCTCGCGCACCACGCGCTCGGAATCGTGCTTGGTGCGGAAGTAGGGATGGTCGAGGTCCTCGGCCTCGTCGAACATGTCCTCGCGGAACACCCCGTCGTACAGGCCCGCGGCGGCGATCGAGCTCACGTGGTCGAAGCAGCGCGCCCCGATGGCCTGCGCGAGCGCGACGGCGTTGCGCGTGCCGTCGACGTTGGCCTCGCGCTGCGCCTCGGCCGAGGCCGAGAGGTCGTAGACCGCGGCGAGGTGGAAGAAGTGGTCGACCTTGCCGGCGAGCTTCCTCTGGTCGGCCGCGGAGACGCCGAGCTTCGCCCTGGCGAGGTCGCCGCGGATGGGCACGATCTGCTCGGCGCCCGCGCCCGCCTGCGCGCGCAGCGCCTCGAGCTTCGCCTCGCTGCCCTTGCGCAGCAGCACGTAGACGGGCTTGCCGCGCTTGACGAGGTTCGCGGTGAGATAGCGCCCGATGAAGCCGGTCGCGCCGGTGACGAAGTACGCCATGACGACTCCTCCAGGGGGCGATCCGAGCGGTGCGGGAGGGCGATCGAGGGTCGCCGCGTGCCCGGGGCCTCGCGCCGTCCATGATTATAGGGTCGCCGAATTAGAATGCCTCCCCTAGGCGCGGCGCCTAGAATCCGGGAAGGCGGCGACGGCGCGTCGCAGGCGCCGGGCGTCCGCGAAACATCGCCCTTTCGTACCCTTCATCGCTCGAGGAGACCCGCATGTTGAAGCAAGCCAAGGCCAAGGCGCGCGAGGCCGCGCAACCGGATTCGGGCGGCGGCGATCGCGGCCACGGCAAGCCCGGCGCCGAGGACCGGGCGCAGTCGGTGCTCGAGTCCTCTCGGCAGATCTGGCTTGCGGGGCTCGGCGCGTTCTCGCGCGCCCAGGCCGGCGGCCGCAAGGTGTTCGACGGGCTGGTCCACCAGGGCGAGGCGCTGGAGAAGGAGACGCGCAGCATGGCGGCCTCCACCGCCAGCGCCGCGCGCGAGGCGGCGATGGGCAGCGCCGCACGCGTGCAATCGCTGGCCGGCGACACCTGGGACAAGCTCGAGAAGGTGTTCGAGGACCGCGTCGCCCGCGCGCTGTCGCGACTGGGCGTGCATTCGCAGCAGGACGTCGAGGCCCTGTCGGCGCGGGTCGACGCGCTCGCCGCGGCGGTGAACGAGCTGGTGCGCGCCTCGGGCGGCAAGCCGGCCGCGAAACCCGGCAAGCGCGCGGCGGTCCGGCGCACCACGACGGCCCGGCGCGGTGCCGGCGCGTCCGTGCCGAAGTCGGCGACCGCCACGCCGGCGCGGAAGCCGGCCCGCAAGGCCGCGAAGAAGTCCGCCGGCTAGGACGAATTCCGCCGGCCAAGACGAAATCCGCCGGCTGGAACCTCGTGCGCGGGCGCGGCTGCCGCGCGCGGCGGCGCGCCGCGCTACTCGCGGTTGAGCTTCTCGACCTGCTTGATGTAGCTCGTCATCGCCTCGTCGCGGCTCGTGCCCTTGAGCTTCGACCAGGCTTCGTACTTGGCCCCGGCGACGAAGTCGAACGCCCCCGGGCGGTCGCCCTTCACGTCGCCCTCCGTCGCCTGCTTGAAGTACGAGTAGAGCTTGAGCAGCGTCGCGTTGTCGGGGCGCTTCTTGGTGGCCTTGGCGGCGACGGTGGCGGCTTCGAAGCGCGCCGCGAGGTCGTCGCCGCCCGACTTCGCGGCCGGCTTGGCGGCACCCTTGGCCGCGGGAGCGGATTTCGCGCTGGATTTCGCCGCGGGCTTGCCGGCGGGCGGGGCGGCCTTGGCCATCGTTCCTCCTGGGGCGTCGGGTCGGCGGTCGCGGTCGCGGGCCACCGGATCTTTCATGCTAATTTAGCGCGAACGCCAGAGCGCGTGCAATCGACACGCCGGCATGCCCTCCAAGCGCACATCCCACCCGAGCACGCGCGCGATGTCCGCGGTCGACACCGCGTGGCTGCGCATGGACCGGCCGCACAACCTGATGGTGATCTGCGGCGTGCTGGTGTTCGATCGCCGCGTGACGCGGAAGCGGCTCGTCGCCGTGCTGCGCGAGCGGTTCGCGAGCTTCGAACGCTTTCGCATGATGCCCGTCGAGGCGGCGGGGGGCGCGCAATGGCAGGCCGATCCGCGTTTCTCGGTCGAGCGGCAGGTGATCGCGCACCGGCTGCCCGGCACGAGGAATGCGGCGCGGCCCCGCGAGGGCGCCGCCGGCGATGCGGGCCGCGTCGCCGGCGGGGCCGCGGCGCAACGCGCGCTGGCGCGGCACGTCGCGGCGCTCTTGCACGAGCCCTTGCCCGCCGACCGCCCGGCCTGGCAGTTCCAGCTGGTGGACGACGGCGGCGGCAGGTCGGCGCTGGTCCTGAGGATCCACCACAGCTACGCCGACGGCATCGCGCTGGTGCGCGTGATGCTCGCGATGACCGACGCTGCTGCCGACGGCCCGCCGGCGATGCCGTTCAGCGCGGCGCCGCGCAAGCCGGGCCGCGGTCGCGCCTCGGCCTTGCCGCAGGTGCTCGAGACGGCGATGCGCATCGGCGGCGCGATCGTCGACAAGAGCGTCGAGATCTGGACCAATCCCCTCGAGGCGGTGAAGCTCGCCGACGAGGGCAGCGCGTTCACCGGCGAGATCGCGCGCCTCGCGCTGATGGGCGAGGACGCGCGCACGCGATTCAAGGGCAAGCCCGGGACGCGCAAGGCCATCGCCTGGGCCGACCCGGTGTCGCTCGCCGAGATGAAGGCCATCGGCCGCGTGCACGACGCGTCGATCAACGACGTGGTGATGAGCAGCGTCGCGGGCGCCTTGTCGCTGTACCTGCGCGACAAGCGCGACAAGGTCGCGGGCAAGACCGTGCGCGCGCTGGTGCCGGTGAACCTGCGGCCGATGGAGCGCGCGGGCGAGCTCGGCAACCGCTTCGGCCTGGTGTTCGTCGACCTGCCGCTCGGCATCGACGACCCGATCGAGCGCCTCGCCACGATGCGCGCCACCATGCGCGCGCTGCGCGAGAGCAAGCAGCCCGTGCTTTCGCTGGGCCTCCTCGCCGCGATGGGCTCGGGCCCGCGCGTGCTGCAGGAGGTGCTGCTCGGCGCGCTGGCGCGCAAGGCCAGCGCCGTGCTGACCAACGTCCCCGGGCCGCAGCAGCCGCTCTACCTCGCCGGCGCTCGCATCGACCAGCTGATGTTCTGGGTGCCGCAGTCGGGCGACATCGGCCTCGGCATCTCGGTGATCTCGTACAACGGCGGCGTGCAGATCGGCGTGATGACCGACCACGGCTTCTGCCCCGACCCAGGCCGCGTCGCCGCGCACTTCAGCGACGCCTTCGAGACGCTGGTGCTGGCGACGCTGATGGAGATGCCTTAGCTACTCGAGCTCCGACCTGGCGAGCTCGACGTCCAGCCGCTCCATGGCGTCGGCGGGTTCGCAGGCCGCGGCGGCCTCGTACAGCGCCTGCGCGTCGGCGATCTTCGACTTGCCGTGGAGCAGCAGCAGGCCGTTGGCGTACTCGATCTTCTCGATCGCGCTTTCCGGGAAGAGCTTCACCGCCTTCTCGAAGTGCTCGACCGCGGCGTCCTTCTTCGCGCCATACGTGAGCCCGCCGACCAGCGCGCCCACCTTGTCGATCACCTCGGCCTGGTACGCGCCGAAGGCGGCGTGCGCATCGGCGTGCTTCGGTGCAAGCTTGATCGCCGTGGTGAGCGCATCCTTGATCTTGCCGCCGAGGCCCTGGGCCAGTGCCTTGGCCACCGAGAGCTTCTGGCTGTAGCGGCCCATCGCGTAGGCGTAGAGGTAATGCGCGTTGGCGTCCTTGGGGGCGTCGGCGCGGCGCGCGTCGGCCCAGGCCGCGGCCTCCTCGTAGAGCGCAAGGCGCGTTGCGTCCTTCTTCTCGAGGTAGGTCGCATGGATCGACTGCGCCTTGATCGCGGCATTGAGCCCCGCGCCCCCCGCCTTGCGGCCCGCCGCCACGGCCTCGGCGAACGCCCCGGCATGGTAGTGGCGCCAGGCGTCGAGGACGGCCGCGTCCTTGGGCAGCAGCTCGCAGTCGCCGCGATGCAGGCGCGGCCAGGCCTTGGCGAGCGCGGCGCCCGCGTAGGCGTAGCGCTTGTCGGCGTGCGGGAAAGGGGTCCACTTGGGGCTGGCCTTGGTGCTCATGCGGTTTCCTCCTCGAGGTACTGGTCACCGAGGTGCTCGATCAGGGCACGCGTCTCGCCCACGGTGAAGGGCGCGATCAGCGCCATCACCTGGAAGGCGGCGAGCGCGGGACGCGCGACGAAGGGCTCGCCCGGCGGGCGGCCCGCGTGCGCGAGCCGCTGGAACGACATCCAGTAGGTCGCGACGGCGACGACGTTGTGCGCCAGCGCCGCGATCTCGCGGGGGCTCGCGCGCATGGTTCCGGCGGCGACCATGCCTTCGCAGAGCGCGATGACGGTCGCCTGCGCGCGCGCTGCGAGATCGGCGTGCGCGACGGCGATGCGCCGGATGCGCGAGGCGATCTCGTCCAGGTCGCGGAACAGGAAGCGGTAGGCGGTCATGCGCTCGAACACCAGGTGCAGCAGCAGCCAGAGGTCCTCGATGCCGGGGGCGCGCGCCGCCGGCGTGGCGAGCAGCGGGGCGACCTCGGCCTCGTAGGCGGCGAACAGCTCGCCGATGATCTCGTCCTTGTTGCGGAAGTGGTAGTACAGGTTGCCCGGGCTGATGTTCATCTCGTCGGCGACGTCGGCGGTCGTGACGTTGGGCTCGCCGAGGCGGTTGAACAGCGCGAGGCTGGTCTCGAGGATGCGCTCGCGCGTGCGGCGGGGGCGTTTGCGTTCCGACATGGCGTGCGGCGGCGCGGCGGGCGCGCGGTTACCTCGCGGCGGACTGGCTCCGGGCACCGATTGTGCCCTGAACCGGCTCGCCGTGTCAGGTCGTCGCGGCGCCCTGCGCGAGGTGGCGCTCCAGCACGTCGAGCGTGTGGCGCAGGTCGCGCCGCGTGCGGGCGAGGCTCGTCCGGTGGCGCGGGTGCGCGTGCAGCGGACGCGCGTCGTCGATGGCGTCGGCGACGCTGCGGCTGGCGTCGGCCAGGCGGTCGACGCGCAGCGCGATGCCGCGGCGCGCGAACAGCGGCGCGAGCGTGTCGGCGCGTGCGCGCAGGTCCTCGCGCGTGGCCTGGTAGGCGATGGCACACAGGCGCTTGCGCTGCGCGTAGCTGAAGATGCTGGCGAAGAAGATGTCCGAATCCTCGCGCGAGGGTTCGAACAGCACCACGTCGGCGTGGGGATACTGGCGGCGGTACTTGTCGAGGCCCGAGCGCATGCGCGAATGGATGAACGCGCGGAAGGTCTGCGCGAGAACCAGCGGGAGGCCGCCCTGGTCGAGGCTCTGCACGGCGTTGCGGTGCGCGCGCGCGCCGCTCGCTGCGCGCCGCGCGTCGAAGGGCACGAGCGGGTTGACGCAGAGCATCAGGTCGACGCCGGATTCGAGCGCCACCGAAGCGTGCAGGGTCTTGTTGAGCGCGCCGTCGACATAGGCCTCGCCGTCGATGACCACCGGGGGAAAAAGCCCGGGCAGCGCACTCGAGGCCTCGATGGCGCGCGAGATCGGCACGTGGTCGTGGCCTGCGCTGCCGAAGACCACGGGTGCGCCGGTGTCGAGGTGCGTCGCCACCACGAACAGGCGCCTGCCGGGCGGGAGCGCGCGAAAGTCGTTGCTGCGCCCGGGTGCCGCGAACAGCGCCGACAGGAATCGGTCGAGGGCGCCGATGTCGAACACGCCCGCCGGCAACGCGCGCGAAAGCATCGCGAACGACGACCAGGCGCGCCGTCGCAGGGGATTGCGCGTGTACTGCAGCGCGGCGCGCAGCGCGAGCACGGGCAGCGCGCGCGTGCGCCGCCCGAACTCGCGCAGGGCCGGGCGCAGGAAGAGCTCGGGCTTGAGCGCCGCGTCGGCGCCGTCCTCGATGAACAGGCGCACCATCTGCGCCGGCGAGATGCCGTTGGCGAGCGCCGCCGCGACGAAGCTCCCCGACGACACGCCCACGTAGGCGTCGAGCGCGGTCAGGTCGATGCCATCGAGCGAGTCGGCGAGCGCGAGCAGCGCGCCCACCTCGTAGGTGCCGCCGAGCGGCCCGCCGCCGGCGAGCGCGAGCCCGATGCGGGGTGCGCGCGCGGCGCGCGCCCTGGCGCGGGACGCGGTCAACGCGCGCGCTTGGCGGCCTTGCGGGCGCGGCGCACGGCGGGCTTGGCGGCCTTTGCCGCCTTGCCGCGCGCAGCGCGCGTCCCACGCTTGGCACGCTTGGCGGGCTTCGCCCCGGTGGCGGCCATCGCGCGCTTCGCCTTGCGCGCCGCGGTGCGGCCACCCGCCACCACGGTCTCGCCGATGTCGCGCGACACCGTGGCGATGGCCGCGGGGATGCGCGCGCGCGCGTCGCCGATCAGCGTGCCGGCCTTGCGCTGCGCCTGGCGCCAGGTCTTGCGCGCCAGCGCGTACGAGGACTCGACGCGGGTCTCGACGGCGCGCATCGCCTGTGCCTCGACGACGGTACCCTCCTTGACCAGCGCGCGCAGCATCGGGCGCGCGTCGCGCTGCACGAGGTCGCGCGTGCGGGCGGCGGCGCCGAGGCTCGCGAGCCAGGCCTGGCGATAGACGGCGACCAGCTTGTGGCCGGTCGAGGGGATTCGGGTCTGCGAGGTTGCGGGCATCGTGGGCTCCTTGTCCAAGGGTTCGGCGGGGCCTGCCGCGCGGCGCGAGCGTGCGCGGCAGCCATCACGATCAATCTAGGCGCAAGCCGCTAGAGCCTGCACACTAAAACGTGGTCCGGGCAGGCCCGCGCCTCAACCCGCGGCCGCGCGGGTCGCGGATGCGGGCGGCTCAGGCCTTGAGCGTCGCGGCGAGGCCGCTCGCGAGCCTCGCGACGATGGCGTAGATGGAAAGCTGCGGGTTCGCGCCGATCGACGTGGGGAAGAGCGAGCCGTCCATCACGTACAGGTTCGCGAGGTGGTGGTGGCGCCCATCGAGCCCCACCACGCTGCCCGACGCGTCGCCGCCGAAGGCCGCGCCACCCATGACATGCGCCGAGACCATGGGCGTCTGCCGCGGCGCGAGCACGAAACCGTCGATGGCGCGCTTCGCCTCGGCCAGCGTGCCGAACGCGCGACCGGTGCCGTGGACCGGCATGACCTTTTGCGCGCCGGCGGCGAACTGCAGCTCGGCCATGGCGTGCATGGCGCGGCGCACGCCGTCGAACAGGTAGGCGTCGAGCGGGTAGTCGAGCTCGGCGCTGCCGTCGTCGCGCAGGCGCACCACGCCGCCCTGCGAGCGCGCGTCGAAGCCGTCGCGCAGCAGTGCGATCAGCACGTGCCAGTGTGACAGCGAGCGCATCCACTGCGCATGCGCGGCGCCGTGTCCCGGCAGCGTGATGGCGGCGAGCACGGGATGCACCGGCGGCGCCTCGAGCTTGAAGCCGAGCGGCCCGTCGGGGGCCGCGCGCGTGAGCCAGCCGTCGCTGTACACCGTCTGCGGCGCGCCGGCGAAGGCGTCGACGCGCTCGGGCATCAGCGACGCCGAGACGACGGTCGGATGGAGGAAGGTGCGGCGGCCGACCAGTCCGCGCGGGTCGGGCAGGGCGCTGCGCAACAGCAGTGCGGGCGTGTTGATC
Organism: Casimicrobiaceae bacterium; assembly: GCA_044226535.1. GTDB lineage: Bacteria > Pseudomonadota > Gammaproteobacteria > Burkholderiales > Casimicrobiaceae > VBCG01. Next base: position 67,875 of record JBGAGT010000009.1, read on the forward strand.
GCGCCGCCGGCGGCGACGTAGGCACGGGCGTGGACGCGCACCGCACGCAGTGTCGCGTCGATGCCGTTGGCAGCGAGCGCCGCGCATTCCAGCGCGCTGACGCGGTCGCCCGAGGCGACGAAGCGCAGCGCGCGCACGCGCGTCACCAGCGTCGCGCCGCGGTCGAGTGCGGCGGGGATGCTCGTCACCAGCATCGACTGCTTGGCGTTGGTCGGGCAGCCCATGCCGCAGTAGCCCAGGTTCCAGCAGCCGCGCACGTTGCGGCTGATCACGCCGTGCTCGACACCGAGCTTCTGCGCGCCGCGTGCCAGCGCCGCGTTGTTGGCGTTGGGCGCGGTGGTCCACGGGGCGATGCCGAGGCGCGCTTCCATGCGCTCGAACCAGGGCGCGAGCGAAGCCTCGTCCAGGCCGGTGACGCCATGGCGCTCGCGCCAGCGCGCGAGTGTCGCCGCGGGCGTGCGGAACGAGCTCGTCCAGTTGACCGTCGTGCCGCCGCCCACGCAACGCCCCTGCAGGATGGTGACGGCGCGGTCGCTGGTCTTGCGTGCCGCCGATTCCTGGTAGAGCTCCGGGTAGGCATCGCGCTCCTGCATGCGGAAGTCGCCCGACGAACGCAAGGGCCCCTCCTCGAGCAGCACGACCTTGAGGCCGGCTTGGGCGAGGATCTCGGCGGCCGTGCCGCCGCCCGCGCCGCTGCCCACGATGGCGACGTCGCACTCGTAGGCCGCGTCGCGCTCGAGCGTCGACGCGTCGACGACATGCCAGCCCCGCGCGAGGCCCTGGCGGATCGGGTCGTCGATCATCCCAGTGCCGGCGGCCCGGGATAGCCGATCGCCGGCCAGGCCTCGGGGCTCGCGTACCAGGCGCCCAGCACCAGCGCGTGCAGCGCGTCGTAGGCGCCGCGCTTCAAGGCCATGCGGCTGTCGCGCCAGCCGGCGAGCGCCTCGTCGACGGCGCTCGCGCCCGCTTCCGGCCAGTCGCTGGAAAGGCCCAGCAACGCATAGCGCGTGGGCGCGAAGGTCATCAGCGAAAAGAGTTGCGCGAGCTCGCGCCGCGCGTGCGGGGGCAGCAGGTCCATCCCCGCCAGCGCGTCGCGGGTGAGCCGGTCGAGCGACGCCGCGTCGGCGGGGGGCACGAGGCCGCCGAGCATCACCGGCGCGATGGCGCGCACCACGCTCCAGGCATCGGCGTTGCCGGTGAGCATCGCTGCGCGGTCCGCGGGCGCGACGCGCGCCAGCGAGCCGCCCGCGGCGAGCAGTGCTGCCGACAGCGCGCCGCAGGCAATGAAGCGGCGGCGCGCCGGCCGGCACGGCTGCCCGTCGCGGTGCCGCGAACGGCGCGCGAGGGGTTTCGTGGCGGTGTCGGGGTGATGCAGCATTGGGCGGGGACGATAATGCGCCGTGCTAGAGCAATCCACCTAAGGCTTCGGCTCATGCGACAGGGGGGCGCGTCATCCGCAGGCCAACAGCGGCGGCTCCAGGATTCATCCCGGACGGGTCTGTCGGCGTCACCATGAACGCGACCGGCGACGATCCTCGCCTTCCCGCCGTCTCCGCCCCCGCCGCGCGCCTCGAGGCCGCGCTTCGCGAGCAACACGCGCAAAACGCGGCGGCGCGGGGGCCCGGCGTGGCGCAGGCGCTCGCGCGGCTGCGCGCCTGGCAGTCGGCGAGGCTCACCGCGACCTACGCGGACATCGCCGAAGATCCTCGCCATGCGGCCGCCATCGCGTTCTTCCGCAGCGAGCTCTACGGCGCCGGCGACTACAGCCGCCGCGACGAGGACCTCGAGCGCATCGTGCCCGTGATGAAGCGGATGCTGCCTTCGGCGCTGCTCGATGTCGTCGCCGAGGCGGTCGAGCTCAACGCGCTGTCGATGCGACTCGACCTCGCCATGGCCGCCGCCCTGCCGTCGCGCGCCTTCACGGTCGCCGAGTACACGGCGGCGTTTCGCGCGGTCGGCGACCGCAGGCTGCGCGAGCGGCAGGTTGCGTCGATCGGCACGCTGGGCCGCGCCATCGACCATTACGGGCACAAGCGCAGCATCCGCCATGCGCTGGCGCTGATGCGCGCGCCCGCACGCGCGGCCGGTTTCGGCGCGTTGCAGGCCTTCCTCGAGCGCGGGCTCGCGTCGTTCCGCGAGATGAAGGGTGCGCAGGCTTTCCTCGCCACCGTCGATGCGCGGGAGCGCGGGATCCTGGATGCGATCTACGCGGGCTCCGACGCGCCCTTTCCCGAGCCGCTGCCTTGACGGGCCCCGGGCGGCCCCGAGCGACGCGCCGGGCGCGGACCGCGACGTTCAGGCCTTGCGCAGGGGCGCGACCTTGTCGAGCGTGCCGTGGATCTCGCGCTCGATCGAGGCCTTGAGGGGGGTGAGCAGGAAGCCGAGCGACACGTCCAGCGACAGGCGGTCCTTGCCGACGTGCATCAGCCCGGTGACGCCCGGGCGCTCGAAGTGCACCTCGTCGCCGTGCCAGTGGTAGTCGAGCCCGTAGCGCGTGCGCAGGTCCCTGGCGAGGCGCTCCGCCGCGGATCTGGCCTTGGCGTGCGAGAGGCCGTGCCTGCGTTCGACGTGGATCGTGGCCATGAGGACCGAGACTATAGCGCCGCTGCGCTGCACGGTGCGCGACCGCGGGAACGGGTGCAGAATCAAGCGATGCCCGCCCCCACCATGCCCGCCGCGGCGTCCGGCGGCACGACCGGCGCCGCGACCCCCGGCCCCACCAACATCGCGCGCTATTTCACGCAGCACTTCGCGACGCCGGAGCGCGCGCTGCACCGGCATTTCGCGCACGACGCCTGGGTGGACGTGACCGTCGGCGAGGTGCGCGCCTACGCCGAGCGCTGGCAGGAAGCCTTCCGCCGTGCCGGGCTGGTCGCGGGCGACCGCGTGGCGCTGTGCGCCCGCAACGGCATCTTCTGGGTCGCCATCGACCAGGCGGCGCTGGGCATGGGCCTCGTGGTCGTGCCGCTGTACGTCGACGACAACGCCGAGAACGTCGCGTGGTGCGCGCAGAACGCGGGCAGCAGGCTCTTCATCGTCGAGAACGCGCGCATGGCCGATTCGCTCGCCGGCGCAATGGCGTCGGCGGTTGCGGCTGCGGCTGCGGCGCCGGTTTCGGCGGCACCGGCAGTCGCGGCGCCGGCTGCGACGCTGCCGGCTGCGACGCCGGCAGCGGCGGTGCCGCGCGTGGTCGTGCTGCGCGCGGCGGACGACGACGTACGCAGCGCCGCGCGCTTCCTCCCGGAAAGCGGGCAGGCGTTCCAGTGCCTCGACCTCCCGCCCTCGACGCTCGCCACCATCTGCTACACCTCGGGCACCAGCGGCAAGCCGAAGGGCGTGATGCTGTCGCACGGCAACATCGTCGCCAACGTCGAGCAATGCCGCGCGACCGCTCTCGCGCACGCCGACGACGCGTTCCTGTCCATCCTGCCGCTGTCGCACATGTTCGAGCGCACCGGCGGCTACTACCTGCCGCTGGCGATCGGCGCGCGCGTGATCTATGCGCGGGGGATCGCGCAGATCCCCGACGACCTCGCCTCGCAGCGCCCCACGGCGATGTTCGCCGTGCCGCGCATCTTCGAGCGCTTCCATGCGCGCGTGCAGCAGACGCTGGCCGAGTCGCCCGCGAAGAAGCGCCTCTTCGACTACGTCGTGGGCTGCGGCTACCGCCTCGCCATGCGCAAGGCCTCGCTGCTCGACCGCGTGGTGGTGGCGCTGCTGCGCCGCCGGGTCGCCGCGCCGGTGCTCGACCGCCTCGGCGGGCGCATGCGCATCGCCGTGGTCGGCGGCGCGGCCTTCGAGCCCGAGATCGCGCGCATGTTCGTCGGGCTCGGGCTCGCGCTGCTGCAGGGCTACGGCATGACCGAGGCGTCGCCGGTGATCTCTGTCAACCGCGACGACGACAACGTCCCCGAGTCGGTGGGGCCGCCGCTGCCCGGTGTCGAGGTGAAGCTCGGCGAGAATGCCGAGCTCCTGGCGCGCGGCGCCAACGTGATGCTCGGCTACTGGGGCAACGAGGAGGCGACGCGCGCCTCGCTCACCGCCGACGGGTGGCTGCGCACCGGCGACATCGCCGAGATCCGCGAGGGCCGCATCTACATCCGCGGGCGCGCCAAGGACATCCTGGTGATGTCCAACGGCGAGAAGCTCTCGCCGCAGGACGCCGAGCTCGCGATCATGCACGACCCCGCCTTCGAGCAGGTGATGCTGGTGGGCGAGGGCAAGCCCTACCCGATCCTGCTCGCGGTCTCACAGGACGGCGACGAGAAGACGCTGCAGAAGCGCGCCAACGACATGCTGAAGGACTTCCCGCGCTGGGTCCGCGTGCGGCGCGTGATCGCCACGCGCGAGCCGTGGACCGTCGACAACGGCCTCCTCACGCCGACGCTCAAGCTCAAGCGTCCGCTGGTGCTGGCGCGCTACAAGGACGCCATCGAGCGCGCCTACACCGAAGGCTCCGCGACCGAAAAGCAGTCCTAGGCGGCAAGCTCTAGTTTGAGCAGCTGTCGTTGACACCGCGGTCGCGGCGCGCCGAGAATTCAAACAAACGTTTAAACGAACCGGCGGCGCGCCTCGGCGCCCGTCGCCGGCGTCGATGGAGGCACGATGCAGGCCAAGGTGATCCCGCTCGCGCGGCGCAACCCGGCGGCGACCAAGGAGCGCGTCCTCGACGCGGCCGAGGCGCTGTTCATGGAGCATGGCTTCGAGGCGACCAGCCTGCGCGCCATCACCGCCGAGGCCGGCGTCAACCTGGCCGCGGTGAACTATCACTTCGGCAGCAAGGAAGAGCTCTTCCAGGCCGTGCTGACGCGCAGGCTCGATCCGATGAACCGCGAGCGGCTCGAGCTCCTGACCGCCTACGAGCGCGCGTCCGCGCCGAAGCCCGTGCCCTGCGAGCGCATCCTCGCGGCGTTGTTCATCCCTGCGCTGGCGCTGGCGCGCGACCGCTCGCGCGGCGGGGAAAATTTCCTGCGGCTGCTCGGCCGCGCCTACGCCGACCCGGCGCCCTTCATCCGCAGCTTCCTGTCCGGTGAGTACGCCGTGATGATCGCGCGCTTCAAGGCCGCCTTCGGCCGCGCGTTGCCGTGGCTGCCGAAGAAGGAATTGTCGTGGCGGCTGCACTTCATCATGGGCGCGCTGTCCTACACATTGGCCGCGACCGATGCGCTGAAGCTCATCGCCGAGCTGACGCCGCGCTCGCGCAACGACGACGAGGCGCTGCTCGCGCGCCTCGCGCCTTTCCTGCTCGCCGGGCTCACCTCGCCGGTGGCGACGCTCGACGGGTCGGGCGACTGGAGAAGCTGATGGGAATCATCACCTGGATCCTGCTGTGCGCCGTGGCGGCGCTGGCACTCGCCTACGTCAACGTCCGGGGGCGCGTGTGGTTCGCCGCGATCGCCGCCGCGCTCGTCGCCGGCGGCGCCCTTGGCCTGGTGCCGCGCCTGCTGGTGTTCGTCCTCGCCGCGCTCTTCCTGTTCTTCGCGCTGCCCATGGCCGTGCCGCGGCTGCGCCGCACGCTGGTCGGGGAGCCGCTTTTCGCCATGTTCCGCAAGGTCATGCCGCCGATGTCGCAGACCGAGCGCGACGCGATCGAGGCGGGCACCGTGTGGTGGGACGCCGAGCTCTTCTCCGGCCGCCCCGACTGGCAGAAGCTCGTCGACATGCCCGCGCCGGCGCTCACCGCCGAGGAGCAGCGCTTCCTCGACGAGGACGTCGAGGAGCTCTGCGCCATGGTCACCGACTGGGAGACGACCAACGTCTACCGCGACCTGCCGCCGCACGTCTGGGCCTTCATCCGCGAGCGCGGCTTCCTCGGCATGATCATCCCCAGGGAGCATGGCGGCCTCGGCTTCTCGGCCTTCGCGCATTCGCAGGTGATCACCAAGCTGTCGACGCGCTCGGGCACGGTGGCGGTGACGGTGATGGTGCCGAACTCGCTGGGGCCGGGCGAGCTGCTGCTGCACTACGGCACGCCCGAGCAGAAGGCGCATTACCTCCCGCGCCTCGCGCGCGGCGAGGAGATCCCCTGCTTCGCGCTCACCAACCCCAGCGCGGGCTCCGATGCCGCGGCCATCCCCGATACCGGCATCGTCTGCTGGGGCGAGCACGAGGGCCAGCGCGTGCTGGGACTCAGGCTCACGTGGGAGAAGCGCTACATCACGCTCGGGCCCGTGGCGACGCTGCTCGGTCTCGCGTTCCGCGCGTACGACCCGGAGCACCTCGTCGGCGACACCGTCGACATCGGCATCAGCTGCGCGCTCATCCCGACCACGCATCCCGGCGTGCACATCGGCCGGCGCCACATGCCGCTCAACGCGGTGTTCCAGAACGGGCCGAACTGGGGACGCGACGTGTTCATCCCGCTCGACTGGGTGATCGGCGGCCGGCCGATGCTCGGCAAGGGCTGGCGCATGCTGATGGAATGCCTCGCCGCGGGGCGCGCGATCTCGCTGCCCTCGGCCGCGACCGGCATGTCCAAGCTCGCGGTGCGCGGTACCGGCGGCTATGCGCGCGTGCGCAACCAGTTCAAGACCTCGATCTCGCGCTTCGAGGGCGTCGAGGAGCCCCTGGCGCGCATGGGCGGCACGCTGTACTGCATGGATGCGGTGCGGCGCCTGACCGCGGCGGCGGTGGACCTGGGCGAGAAGCCCGCGGTGCTCTCGGCGATCGCCAAGTACCACGTCACCGAGCGCGGCCGCGCCATCATCAACGACGCCATGGACATCGCCGGCGGCAAGGGCATCTGCATGGGTCCGTCGAACTTCCTCGGCGCGGCGTACATGCAGATGCCGGTGTCGATCACCGTCGAGGGCGCCAACATCCTCACGCGCAGCCTGATCATCTTCGGCCAGGGCGCCATCCGCGCGCACCCCTTCGTGCTGAAGGAGATCGAGGCCGCGCGCGACACCGACACCGCGCGCGCCGTCGACGCCTTCGAGAAGGCGGTGCTGGGCCATTTCCGCTTCGCGCTCGCCAACTTCGCGCGCACGCTGGTGGCGGGCCTGACGGGCTCGCGCTTCATCCGCGTGCCCGGCGGCGTCGCGCCCGAGGCCCGGCGCTACTACCAGCGCGTCTCGCGCTTCGCCTCGGCGCTGGCCTTCCTCGCCGACGTGTCGATGGGCACGCTGGGCGGTGCGCTCAAGCGCCGGGAGAAGCTCTCGGCGCGCCTCGGCGACGTGCTGTCGATGCTGTACATCGCCAGCGCGACCTTGAAGCGCTACGAGGTCGAGGGGCGCCAGCAGGACGACGCGCCGCTGATGCACTGGGCGATCTGGGACACCATGTTCCGCGCGCAGACGGCGCTCGAGGGCGTGATCTCCAACTTTCCCAACCGCTTCATCGCGGGGCTGGTGCATCTCGTGGTGTTCCCCTTCGGGCGGCCCTATTCGGTGCCTTCCGACCGACTCGGCCACGAGGTCGCCGCGCTGGTCACCGCGCCGTCAGCGACGCGCGACCGCCTCACCGCGGGGGCCTTCATCCCCGCGGACGACGATGACCCGCTCGGCCTCGTCGAGGCCGCGCTGGCCGCGACCATCGCCAGCGAGCCGCTGGAGGCGAAGATCCGCGCTGCCGTGAAATCGGGCGCGATCGCGGCGCAGGGCGAGCCCGGCGAAGGACCCGAGGCGCTGCATGCGCGCGCCGAGGCCGCCGGCGTGATCGACGCCGCCGGACGCGCGCTGCTGCTGCGCCAGCACGACCTCGCGGCGCGGCTGGTGCGCGTCGACGATTTCCCGCAGGACCTGGGGCTCGCCGACGCGGTGTCGCTCGCACCGGTCACCCAGCACCCCGACGACGTCGCCACCTCGCCGCCCTTGCGCGTGCGGGCGGCGGCCTGAAGCGCCGGCGAGGCTGCCGACGATTCATGCGATCGCCGAACCAATCCCGCTCGCCATGGCGCTAGCCGAGCCGATCTACCTCGTCGACGGCGCGCGCACGCCCTTCCTCAAGGCGCGCAACCGGCGCGGGCCGTTCTCGGCCTCCGACCTCGCCACCGACGCGGGCCGCGCGCTGCTGGCGCGCATGCCCTTCGAGCCCGCTGCGCTCGACGAGGTGATCCTCGGCTGCGCGGCGCCTTCGCCCGACGAGGTGAACATCGGCCGCGTCGCCGCGCTGCGCATGGGCTGCGGCAACGGCGTGCCGGGCTGGACGGTGATGCGCAACTGCGCCTCGGGCATGCAGTCGATCGACTCGGGCATCGCGCAGCTCCTCACGCACCGCTCGGACCTCGTGCTGGCCGGTGGGACCGACGCGCTGTCCCGCGCACCGCTCCTGTTCTCCGACGCCATGATCGACTGGCTGTCGCAGTGGTATGCCGCGAAGAGCCTTGGCGCGCGCCTTGCGCTGGTGGCGAAGCTCCGGCTGTCGATGCTGGCGCCCGTGATCGGCCTGATGAAGGGCCTCACCGACCCGGTCGTGGGCCTCTTGATGGGCCAGACCGCCGAGAACGTCGCGCACCGCTTCGGCATCACGCGCGCCGAGATGGACGCCTACAGCGCGCGCTCGCATCAGCGGACCCTCACGGCGCGCGAGGCGGGGCACTTCGCCCGCGAGATCGTGCCGCTGTACGACGCCAGGGGCAACGCGTACCTCGCCGACGACGGCGTGCGCGAGGACTCCACGCCCGAAAACCTCGCCAAGCTCAAGCCCTTCTTCGACCGCAAGTACGGTAACGTCACCGCGGGCAACAGCTCGCAGGTGACCGACGGCGCGGCCTGGGTGGTGCTGGCCTCACGGCGCGGCATGGAGAAGCACGGCCTCCTCGCGCGAGGCGTGAAGCCGCTGGCGCGCATCGTCGACGTGCACTGGGCCGCGCTCGACCCCGCCATCATGGGCCTGGGTCCCGTGCACGCGGCGACGCCGCTGCTGGTGCGCAACGGGCTCACGCTCGCCGACATCGACGCCTGGGAGATCAACGAGGCCTTCGCCGCGCAGGTGCTGGGCTGCCTCGCGGCGTGGAAGAGCGACGACTACTGCCGCGACGCGCTCGGGCTCCCCGGCGCGCTGGGCGCGATCGACGAGTCGAAGCTCAACGTCGACGGCGGCGCCATCGCCATCGGCCATCCGGTGGGCGCCTCGGGCACGCGCATCGTGCTGCACCTCGCCAACGTGCTCGCGCGCACCGGCGGAAAGCGCGGCATCGCCGCGATCTGCATCGGCGGGGGACTGGGCGGCGCGATGCTCGTCGAGCGCGTGGAGGAAACATGAGTGCGATGGGCCGCCCCAGGCGCGAATCGAGCCCGCGGCACGCAGCGCGGAGGACATTCCGATGACCGCGCCCGTGCACGACGCTTCGGTGCTGCGCAACTGGACGCTCTCGCGCGACGCCGGCAACGTCGCGACGCTGTCGCTCGACAAGGCCGGTTCCGCCGTGAACACGCTGTCCGCGGAGGTGATGGCCGAGCTCGCGCAGGCGCTGGACGCGCTCGACCGCGCGCCGCCCGCCGCGCTGGTGATCCGCTCGGCCAAGGCGAGCGGCTTCATCGCGGGCGCCGACGTCGACGAGTTCCGGCACGCGACGGGCGTGGACGACGCGCTGGCGATCGTGCGCCGCGGCCACGACCTCTTCGACCGGCTGGCGCGCGTGCCCTATGCGACGCTGGCGCTGATCGACGGCTTCTGCCTCGGCGGCGGCCTCGAGCTCGCCATGGCCTGCCGCTACCGCGTCGCCGTCGACACGCCCGCCACGCGCATGGGCCTGCCCGAAGTGATGCTGGGCATCCTGCCCGGGTGGGGCGGCATCAAGCGGCTGCCGCGCCTGGTCGGCGCACCTGCTGCGCTCGACATGCTGCTCACCGGCCGGACGATCGACGCGCGACGCGCGAAGAAGCTCGGCCTCGTCGACGAGGCAGTCCCGGCGCGCATCGTGGACAACACCGTGGCCGGCGTGCTGCGCACGCGGCCCGCGCGGCGCCAGCTTCCCTTCCCCCTGTCGCTGACGCTGGCGGGGCCGGTGCGCAGGCTCATCGCGGCACAGGCCGCGAAGAAGGTCGCGGCGCGCGCGCGCCCCGAGCACTACCCGGCGCCCTACGCCATCCTCCGCCTCTTCTCGCGCTTCGACGGCGACGCGCTGGCGCCGCCGCCCGGCGACAAGGCGTCGATGCAGTCGCTGGTGGCGTCGCCCTGGTTCGGCAACCTGCTGCGCGTGTTCACGCTGCAGGAGCGCTTGAAGTCCATGGGCAAGGACAGCGCGGCGAACGTCGCGCACGTGCACGTGATCGGCGCGGGCACCATGGGCGGCGACATCGCCGCCTGGTGCGCGCTGCGGGGGCTCACCGTCACGCTGCAGGACCAGGACGCGAAGCGCTTGGCACCGGCGATGGGCCGCGCGCAGGCGCTGTTCGCCGAGCGCCTCAAGGACCCGCGGCGCGCCCGCGACGCGCGCGACCGGCTGATCCCCGACGTCGAGGGTGCGGCCGTCGCGCGCGCCGACATCGTGATCGAGGCGATCTTCGAGGACGTCGACGCCAAGCGCGCGCTGTTCGCGAAGGTCGAGAAGCACGCGAAGCCGGGCGCCATCCTCGCGACCAACACCTCGTCGATCCCGCTGGAGTCGATCGCCACCGTGCTCGCCGACCCTTCGCGGCTCGTCGGCGTGCACTTCTTCAATCCCGTGGCGAAGATGATGCTGGTGGAGGTGGTGGTCGGCGCCTCGACCGCCGCCGGCGTCGCCTCGCGCGCGCTGGCCTTCGTGCGCCGGATCGACAAGCTGCCGCTGCGCGTGAAGAGCGCGCCGGGCTTCCTGGTCAACCGCATCCTAGCGCCCTACCTGATGGCGGCGATGCACGCGGTCGACGAAGGCGTCGCCCCGGAAACCGTCGACGAGGCCGCGCTGGCCTTCGGCATGCCGATGGGGCCGATCGAGCTCGCCGACACCGTGGGGCTCGACATCTGCGTCGCGGTCGGCAAGCTGCTGGCCGACGGCGCGCCGCCGCCGCGGCGCCTGATGGCGCTGGTCGAGGCCGGCAAGCTCGGCAAGAAGAGCGGTGAGGGCTACTACCGCTGGGTGTCGGGCAAGGCGCATAAGGCCGCGGCGGGGACGCCGCCGGCGGGGCTCGCCGCGCGGCTGATCGACCCGCTGGTGGCGGAGGCCCGCAAGGCGGTCGCCGAGGGCGTGGTCGACGATGCCGACCTCGCCGACGCGGGCGCCATTTTCGGCAGCGGTTTCGCGCCCTTCCGCGGCGGGCCGCTTTACGATGCCGCCCGGCGCGCAGGGGCGGCGGGTGCGGCGGGGCCATTGCAGGGCCAAACCGTGTAGCATCGGATGCGACTATCGACTGCGCGCAACCCGGCCGAGAGCGGGCGCGCTGGAGGGATCGTTGAACAAGCGCTGGCTGGCGAGTTATCCCGCGGGCGTGCCTGCGGAGATCGACATCGACGAGTACGCGTCGGTGCGCGATGTCGTGGAGGAGTCGTTCGCGCAATACCCGACGCGACCGGCCTTCTCCTGCATGGGCCGGACGATCACCTTCGCCGACCTCGACGCCCTTTCCGCGGCGTTCGGCGCATGGCTGCAGGCGCAGGGCCTCGCCAAGGGCGCGCGCGTCGCGCTGATGATGCCCAACGTCCTGCAGTACCCGGTGGCGCTGTTCGGCACGATGCGCGCCGGCTACACGGTGGTCAACGTCAACCCGCTGTACACGCCGCGCGAGCTCGAGCACCAGCTCAAGGATTCCGGCGCCGAGGTCATCGTGGTGGTCGAGAACTTCGCGCGCACGCTGGCCGAGGTCGTCGGGCACACGGCGGTGAAGCACGTGGTGGTGACCTCCATCGGCGAGATGCTGGGGTTGAAGGGCGTGCTGGTCGACTTCGTGCTGCGCCACGTCAAGAAGATGGTGCCGCCGTGGTCGCTGCCGGGCTCGATCCGGCTCGCCGACGCGCTGGCCGACGGCCGCAGGCGGGCGCTGGCGCGCGTGCCCATCGGCCACGACGACATCGCCTTCCTGCAATACACGGGCGGCACCACCGGTGTCGCCAAGGGCGCGGTGCTGCTGCACCGCAACGTGATCGCCAACCTGCTGCAATCGCGCGCCTGGGTGCGCCCCTTCCTCGGCGACACCGAGCGCCAGGTGATCATCACGCCGCTGCCGCTCTATCACATCTTCTCGCTCACCGCGAACTGCCTGGTGTTCATGACGCTGGGCGGCGAGAACGTGCTGATCACCAACCCGCGTGACATCCCGGGGCTGGTCAAGGAGATGGGCCGCTATCGCTTCACCGCCATCACCGGCGTCAACACGCTGTTCAACGCGCTGCTCAACAACCCGGACTTCGCGAAGCTCGACTTCTCGTCGCTGCGCTTCACGCTGGGCGGCGGGATGGCGGTGCAGGAGGCGGTCGCGCGGCGCTGGAAGGCGGTGACGGGCAAGGTGCTCTGCGAGGCCTACGGCCTCACCGAGACCGCGCCCGCGGCGACCATCAACCCGCTCGACATCCCCGACTACAACGGCACCATCGGCCTGCCGATATCGTCGACCGACGTCGTGCTGCGCGACGACGCGGGCCGCGACGTCGCGCTCGGCCAGCCCGGCGAGATCTGCATCCGCGGCCCGCAGGTCATGGCGGGCTACTGGCAGCGCCCCGACGAGACCGCCAAGGTGATGTCGGCGGACGGGTTCTTCGCCTCGGGCGACATCGGCGTGATGGACGAGCGCGGGTTCGTGCGGATCGTCGACCGCAAGAAGGACATGATCCTGGTGTCGGGCTTCAACGTGTACCCGAACGAGGTCGAGGCCGTGGTCGCCGAGCACCCCGGCGTGCTGGAGTGCGCGGTGGTGGGCGTCCCCGACGCCAAGTCGGGCGAGGCCGTCAAGCTTTTCGTCGTGCGCCGCGACCCCGCGCTGACCGAGGACGCCCTCGCGCAGCACTGCCGCGACCGCCTCACCGGGTACAAGGTGCCGCGCGACATCGAGTTCCGCAGCGAGCTGCCCAAGTCCAACGTCGGCAAGATCCTGCGCCGCGAGCTGCGCGACGAGGCGCGGCGGGAGCGTGCGCATGCCTGAAGCCGTCCCCCGCGCGGTGGCCACGCTGCCCGCCGAGGCGCCGGTGCTGCGCGTCGTGCCCATGCCCGCCGACGTCAACCAGCACGGCGACATCTTCGGCGGCTGGATCATGTCGCAGGTCGACATCGCCGGCGGGGTGCTGGCCGCGCGGCGCGCGCGCGGCCGCGTGGCCACCGTGGCGGTCAACGCCTTCACCTTCAAGGAGCCGGTGCTGGTCGGCGACGTGGTGAGCTTCTACGGCAGCGTGTCGCGGGTGGGGCGCACGTCGATCACGGTCGACGTCGAGGTGTACGCGCAGCGCAATCCCGACGACCTCGTCACGGTGCGCGTGACCGAGGCGAGCCTCACCTATGTCGCGGTCGGCGCCGACCGCCGCCCGCGCGCGATCCACGCCCAATGAGGCCTGCCGCGCGCCGCCTTGCCGTGCCGCAGTGCAGGATGCCACTGCAGTTTCACGTTGGTATAGTCATCGCGCACTCTTGCGCGCGAGGCGGGCGGACGACGCAGGCCGTCGCTGCCGGCTCGCCAAAACCGCATTCCCGTTCGAGGTCGAAACCAGGAGGGGTCTGATGAAAGCACGCAATGGGTATCGCTCGAGCCGCGTCGCCGCGGCGATCGCCGCAGCGGCGCTGGCCGCCGGCGCGCAACAGGCCTGGGGCGCGGCCTTCGCGCTGCAGGAGCAGAGCGCCAGCGGGCTCGGCAACGCGTTCGCGGGCGGCGCCGCCGGCGCGGATGACGCGAGCTCGATGTCGGTGAACCCGGCCACGCTGTCCAAGCTGAAGCGCGGCGAGGCGGTAGTCGGCGTGCACCTGATCACGCCGTCGATGAAGTTCAAGGACGACGGCTCGGCGGCCGCGGCCTTCCAGCCGCTCGGCGGCAACGGCGGCGACGCGGGCAGCATGGTGCCGGTGCCCAACTTCTACGTGGGCGTGCCGATCAACAAGGACCTGGTGTTCGGCCTCGGCGTCAACGTTCCCTTCGGCCTCGTCACCGAGTACGACGACGGCTTCATCGGCCGTTTCCAGGGCATCAAGTCCGACGTCAACACCATCAACATCAACCCCGCGATCTCCTGGAAGATCAACGACCAGTTCGCGGTCGGCGCAGGCGTCAACTGGCAGCGCATCAACGCCGAGTTCACCAGCGACGTCAACTACTCGGGCGCCATCGCCCAGGCGGCGCAGCAGGCCGCCGCGCAAGGGCTCATCCCTTCGTCGCTGGTGCCGTCCATCGTCGCATCCACGCCGGGACTCTCGTCGCGCTCCAAGGTCGACGGCGACGACAGCGCCTGGGGATGGAACATCGGCCTGCTCTGGGACATCAACAACGCCACGCGGCTCGGGCTCGCTTACCGCTCCAAGATCAAGTACCACGTCACCGGCAACGTGAGCTTCGACAACCCGACGCCGACCGTGCCTGCCGATCTCGCGCCGGTGGTGGGGCTGCTCACCCAGCAGATCAACTCGCAGGCGCTGTACAACGGCGGCGTCACGTCCGACATCGAGCTCCCCGACAGCGCCAACGTGTCGGTCTTCCATTCGCTCAACGACCGCTGGGACCTGATGGCCGACCTGCAGTGGACCGGCTGGTCGTCGGTGGAGAAGCTCGAGTTCGTCCGTACCACCGGCTCGGTGCTTCAATCGACGCCCGAGAACTTCGACGACAGCTGGCGCTTCGCGGTCGGCGCGTCGTACAAGTACAACGACCATTGGAAGTTCCGCACGGGCGTCGCCTACGACCAGTCGCCGGTCAACACCGCCGACCGCACGGTGCGGCTGCCCGACGCGAACCGCACCTGGCTGTCGGGTGGCTTCCAGTACAAGCTCAACGACCAGTGGCGCTTCGACGTGGGCCTGACCTACATCTGGGTCAACAGCCCGGACATCGAGCAGAACGCGGGCAGCACGGCGTCGTACGGCCTCGTCAAGGGCCATTACGACAGCAACGTGTTCATCGCCTCGGGCCAGGTCGTCTACTCGTTCTAGCGTGCCTTCCGCGCCGGTCCCCGCGCCCCGCCTCGCCATCCGCGAGGTGGCGGTGCTGGGCGCCGGCGTGATGGGTGCGCAGATCGCCGCGCATCTGGTCAACGCGGGTGTGCGCACCCGCCTCTACGACCTCACCGCGAAGGAGGGCGGGCACGACGCCATCGTCGCCAAGGGCATCGCGGGCCTCGCGAAGCTCGAGCCCGCGCCGCTCGGCGTGCCCGAGCTCGCCGCGGCCATCATCCCCGCGAACTACGACGACGACCTCGCGAGGCTCGCCGAGGCAGACCTCGTGATCGAGGCCATCGCCGAGCGCCTCGACTGGAAGCGCGCGCTGTACGAGCGCATCGGGCCGCACTTGAAGCCCGGCGTGATCGTCGCCTCCAATACCTCGGGGCTTTCGCTGGCGGCCCTCGACGAGGCGATGCCCGCCGCCTTGCGCTCGCGCTTCTGCGGCATCCATTTCTTCAACCCGCCGCGCTACATGCACCTCTGCGAGCTGATCGCGGCACCAGCAACCGAAGCCGCGCTGCTCGATGCGCTCGAGGCCTTCCTCACCACCACGCTCGGCAAGGGCGTGATCCGCGCGCGCGACACGCCCAACTTCATCGCCAACCGCATCGGCGTGTTCTCGATCGTCGCGACCATGATCCACACGGCGCGGCTCGGCCTCGGCTTCGACGTGGTCGACGCGCTGACGGGCCCCGCCATCGGGCGGCCCAAGAGCGCGAGCTTCCGCACCGTCGACGTGGTCGGCCTCGACACCACCGCGCACGTGATCGCCACCATGCGCGACAACCTGCCCGACGACCCCTGGCACGCCGCCTTCGCCGAGCCGCCGGTGCTCGCGGCGCTGGTCGCGAAGGGCGCGCTCGGGCAGAAGGCCGGCGCGGGCTTCTACCGCAAGGTCGGCCGCGACATCCAGGTGCTCGATCCCGCGAAGGCCGACTACCGCGCGTCGGCGCCCGAGGTCGCGCCCGAGGTCGCCGCGATCCTCGCCAAGGCGAAGAAGGGCCCGCGCGAGATGCTGGCCGCGCTTCGCGCCAGCGCCCACCCGCAGGCCGAGCTCCTGTGGAGCGTGTTCCGCGACGTGTTCCATTACGCCGCGTATCACCTCGCGTCGATCGCCGACAACGCGCGTGACGTCGACCTCGCCATCCGCTGGGGCTTCGGCTGGACGATGGGGCCCTTCGAGACCTGGCAGGCGGCCGGCTTCGCCGAGGTCGCGCGCTGGATCCGCGAGGACATCGCCGCCGGCAAGGCGCTGGCGAGCGTGCCGCTGCCCGACTGGGTCGACGCGCCGCCGGTGGTCGCGGCGGGCGGCGTGCATGCGCGCGAGGGCGCGTGGTCGCCGCAGCGCGGCGCCTTCGTTGGCCGCCCGGCGCTGCCGGTGTACGCGCGCCAGCGCTTCCCCGATACCGTGCTGGGCGAGGCGACGCCGGGCGATGCCGGCACGACGATCTTCGAGAGCGATGCGCTGCGCCTCTGGCACCTCGAGGGCGAGGTCGGCATCGTGTCCTTCAAGACCAAGCGCAACACCATCTCGGGCGAGGTGCTCGACGGCATGGCGCGCGCGCTCGACATCGCCGAGGCGCAGTGCGCGGGGCTGGTGCTGTGGCAGGCGGGCGAGCCCTTCTCGCTCGGCGCCGACCTCGCCTCGCTGACGCCGGCGGTGCAGGCGGGCCAGTGGAGCGTGATCGAGGACGTCATCGCGCGCTTCCAGGCGACCTCGATGCGCCTGCGCTACTGCAACGTTCCCACCGTCTCCGCCCCGCGCGGCATGGCGCTGGGTGGGGGCTGCGAGCTGTCGATGCACTGCGACCGCATCGTCGCTGCCTTCGAGACCTACATCGGGCTGCCCGAGGCCGGCGTCGGCCTCTTGCCCGGGGGTGGCGGCAGCAAGGAGTTCGCGATCCGCGCGCACGACGAGGTGGTGCGCGGGCGCGTCGGCGGCCAACAGGACGCTTTCCCGTTCCTCAAGAGCTATTTCCAGACCGTCGCGATGGCGCGCGTGTCCAAGAGCGCCCTGGACGCGCGTGCGCTGGGGTTCCTGCGCCCCGCCGACACCGTGGTGATGCACGCCGGCGAGGTGCTGCACGTGGCCATCTGGCAGGCGCGCGCGCTGGCGGAGGGCGGCTACCGTCCGCCGCTTCCCCACGCGTCCATTGCCGTCTGCGGGCAGACCGGCATCGCCACGCTGGAGATGCTGCTGGTCAACATGCGCGACGGCGGCTTCATCTCGGCCCACGATTTCGCCATCGGCCTCGCGATCGCGCGGGTGATGTGCGGCGGCGAGGTCGACGCGGGCTGCGAGGTCGACGAGGCGTGGCTGCTCACGCTCGAGCGCCGCGAGTTCATGGCGCTGCTGCAAAACCCGCTGACGCAGGCGCGCATCGCCCATACGCTCGCCACCGGCAAGCCCCTGCGGAACTGATGCCATGACCCGACAGGTTTCCGACGCCTACATCGTCGCCGCCACCCGCGTGGCGGTGGGCAAGGCGCCGCGCGGCGTGTACCGCCACGTGCGCCCCGACACGCTGCTGGCGCATGTGCTCGGCCGCGTGCTGGCCGAGGTGCCGTCGATCGAGCGCGGGCGGCTCGACGACGTGATCGTCGGCTGCGCGATGCCGGAGTACGAGCAGGGCATGAACGTCGCGCGCATCGGGCTCCTGCTCGCGGGCCTTCCCGACCGCGTGCCGGGCGCCACGATCAACCGCTTCTGCTCGTCGGGGCTCAACGCGGTGTCGATCGCCGCCGACCGCATCCGCGTGGGCGAGGCCGACATCGTGATCGCCGCGGGCACCGAGAGCATGTCCATGATCCCCATGCTCGGCCGCCTCGCGATCAACCAGGCGGTGTTCGCACACGACGAGACCGTGGGCATCGCCTACGGCATGGGCCTCACCGCCGAGCGCGTGGCCGCGCAATGGAAGGTGTCGCGCGAGGACCAGGACGCCTTCGCGCTGGGTTCGCACCAGAAGGCGCTCGCCGCGCAGGCCGCGGGCGAGTTCCGCGACGAGATGAGCCCCTACACGATCGAGGCGCGCGAGCCCGACCTGGCCGGCGGCGAGGTGGCGGTGAAGCGCCGCACGATCGAGGCCGACGAGGGGCCGCGCCCCGACACCTCGCTGGAGGGCCTCGCGAAGCTGAAGCCGGTGTTCGCGGCCAAGGGCTCGGTGACGGCCGGCAACAGCTCGCAGACCTCGGACGGCGCGGGCGCGGTGGTGCTGGTGTCCGAGCGCGTGCTGAAGGAGCTTGCGCTCGCACCGCTGGCGCGCTTCCTGGGCTTCTCGGTGGCGGGCGTTCCCCCCGATGTCATGGGTGTGGGCCCGATCGCGGCCATCCCCAAGGTGCTCGAGCGCACCGGCCTGCGCAAGGAGCAGCTCGACTGGATCGAGCTCAACGAGGCCTTTGCCGCGCAGTCGCTGGCGGTGATCCGCACCCTCGAGCTCGACGCGGCGAAGATCAACCCGCTGGGCGGCGCCATCGCGCTCGGCCACCCGCTCGGCGCGACCGGCGCGATCCGCACCGCCACGCTGGTGCACGGCATGCGCCGGCGCAAGCAGAAATACGGCATGGTGACCATGTGCATCGGCACGGGCATGGGCGCCGCGGGACTGTTCGAGGCGTTGTGACGAGGTCGCGGCGCGACCGCCGGCGTGCCGGACGTGGCGCGCGCTCGGCGGACTGACGAGGAGATCGGCGATGAAGACGATTCGCGCAGGGCTCGGGATGGCGCTCTTGTGCGCCGCGCTTCCGGTTGCGGCGCTCGAGGTGCAAGGCGTCAAGCTGCCCGACAAGGCGAGCGTCGGCGGGGGCGAGCTCGTGCTCAACGGCGGCGGGCTCCGCACCAAGGTCGTGTTCAAGGTCTACGTCGCGAGCCTCTACCTCCCGCAGGCCGCGAAGGACACGCCAGCCGTGCTCGCGCAGGCGCCGCGCCGCATCAGGCTCGACCTCGTGCGCACGCTGTCGGGCGACCAGTTCGTCGACGCGCTGCAGGACGGCCTTCGCGACAACAACAGCGAGGCCGAGCTCGCGGCCATCAAGGCCGGGGTGGACCAGATGACATCGGTGATGAAGGGCTTCGGCGAGGTGAAGGAGGGCAGCGTCGTCACGCTCGACTTCTTCGACGGCGCGACGCACATCGTGCTCGACGGCAAGGAGCGCGCCGCCATCGCCGGCGAGCCGTTCGCGAAGGCGCTGGCGCGCATCTGGCTCGGCGACAAGCCGGTGCAGGCGGACCTGAAGCGCGCGCTGCTGGGCGGCTGACGCCGCGGCAGCGTGTCACCGCGCGACCGCGGCACGAAGCCCGGTCGTCACGCAGCCGCCCGGGGAGGCGATGCCGCGGCGCTACAATGACGTGCCTCGTCGCGCGTCGCGTCCTGCGGCGCGCCGCCGTGATATCGCCCTGGCCATCCCCATGCGACACCTGAACGCTCTTTCGTCTTCCCGCCATTTGCCTCTCCTCTTGCCCCTTCCGCGGCGCACGTTCCCGAGGCTTTCACGGGCAGCCCTCCTGCTCGCCGTGCTCGCCCTTCCCGCCGCGCCCTGGCCGGCGGGCGCGATCGCGCAGCCCCTGCCGCAACCTGTCGTGCAGCCCCCGGCCCCGTCGTCCGCTGCGACCGCGCCGCCGGCGCCCGTCGAGGCGGCGCCCGCGATGGCCGTGCCGGGGACGGGCAGCGCCACCGGCGGTGTCGCCTCGGCCGTGTCGACCGGTCCCGAGGCGCTCGCCTCGCTCGCCTGGCTGCAGGGCTGCTGGGCCGGCAAGGTCAACCAGCGCGAGTTCACCGAGCAGTGGACGCGCCCCGCCGGCGGCATGATGCTGGGCCTCGGGCAGACGGTGATCGACGGGCGCACGAGCTCGTTCGAGTTCATGCGCATCGAGCTCACCGCCGAAGGCAAGGTGCAGTACGTGGCGCGTCCCGCGGGCAAGGCCGACGAGGCCTTCGTGTTCCAGGGCATCCGCGACGACAGCGGCTACAAGGGCCACGTGTTCGCCGATCCTGCGCGCGAGTTTCCCAGCGAGATCATGTACACGCCGACCAGCGACAACCAGCTCTTCGTCTACGTGAAGGGCAAGGTCGGCGGCGAGGAACGCTCCGTGGTCTACCCGTTCCGCCGCCTCGACTGCGTGACGGGCAAGCCGCTGTAGCGGCGCCTGGATTCGCGGCATACTGGCGGGGACACGGCAGACGCAGCCCCAGCGCCCGGGCCCGGCGCGAAGACTCATCGAAGCCGCGCATGACATCGCCCGCTGGCGTCGTCACGTACCTTTTCACCGATATCGAGGGCAGCACGCGGCTCTGGGAGGAGGCGCCCGAGCGCATGCGCGTCGCGCTCGCGCGCCATGACGCGCTGGCCCGCGAAGCGGTGGCGGCGCACGCCGGCACGCTGGTGAAGACCACGGGCGACGGCATCCACGCCGCGTTCGACGACCCGCTCGACGCGGTCGAGGCCGCGCTGGCGTTGCAGTTCGCGCTCGCAACGGAATCTTCGGCGCAGCTCCAGCTCGACGTCCGCTGCGGCGTGCACATGGGCCCGGGCGAGCGCCGCGACGGCGACTTCTACGGCCCGGAGGTCAACCGCGCGGCGCGCATCATGGGTGCCGCCCACGGCGGACAGGTGCTGGTCTCGCAGCCGGTGGCGCTGCTGGTGGGCACGCGGCTGCGCGACGGCGCCGCGCTGCGCGCACTGGGCGAGCTGCGGCTGCGCGACATCGCCGGCACGGAGCAGGTCTTCCAGCTCCTGCACCCGCGCCTGCGCGCGCAGTTCCCGCCGCTGCGCTCGCTCGCGTCCACGCCGACCAACCTGCCGCAGCAACTGACCTCGTTCGTGGGCCGCGAGGCGGCGCTGGCCGAGGTCGTCGAGCACACGCGTCGCACGCGGCTCGTCACCCTCGTCGGCCCGGGCGGGATCGGCAAGACCCGGCTGTCGCTGGAGGCCGCCGCGTCGATGCTGGACGCCTTCCCGGACGGCGTGTTCGTCGTGGAGCTGGCGCCCATCGGCGACGCGAGGCTGGTCGCGCAGGCGGTCGCGACGGTGCTCGGCGTCAAGGAGGAAGCCGGCAAGCCCGTCGTCGAGGCGCTGATGAAGCACCTCGCCGGGCGGCGCATGCTGCTGGTCCTCGACAACTGCGAGCACCTCGTGCAGGGCT
Source organism: Casimicrobiaceae bacterium (assembly GCA_044226535.1). Classification (GTDB taxonomy): domain Bacteria; phylum Pseudomonadota; class Gammaproteobacteria; order Burkholderiales; family Casimicrobiaceae; genus VBCG01. The sequence goes on from JBGAGT010000009.1 coordinate 89,009, forward strand.
GCGCCGACCTTGCGACGGCGGTGCTGCGCGCGAGCGCGTCGCTGCATATCCTCGCGTCGAGCCGCGAGGCGCTGGCGATCCGCGGCGAGCAGGTCTACGCGGTGCCCGCGCTGTCGCTGCCCGCGGGTCCCGCGCCGGGCTCCCGTGCGCGCGACGAGGGCGCGTCGCGGCGATTCCTCGACGACGCCCTGCGCGGGTCGGAAGCCGCGAGGCTGTTCATCGAGCGCGCGGTCGCGGCGCGCGCCGACTACGAAGTCGCCGGCGAGGACGGTGCCGCCATCATCGAGATCTGCCGGCGCCTCGACGGCATCCCACTCGCGATCGAGCTCGCCGCGGCGCGCACGCGCACCATGCCCGTGCCGCGCATCGCCGAGCGGCTGTCGGACCGTTTCCGGCTGCTGACGGGGGGCGACCGCTCGGCGATGCCGCGCCAGCAGACGCTGCGCGCGCTGATCGACTGGAGCTATGACCTGCTGGATGCGCCCGAGCAGGCCGTTTTCCGCCGCCTCGCACTGTTCGCTGGCGACTTCACGCTCGAGTCGGCGGAGCAGGTGGTGGCTGGCGACGACGTCGACGCCGCGGACGTGGTCGATCTGGTCGCGCACCTCGCTGACAAGTCGTTGGTCATGGCCGACACCTCGGCAGGCCGCTACGCGCTACTCGAGACCGTGCGCCAGTACGCCGAGGAATGCCTTCGCGCCGCGCCCGAGCATGCCGAGGTGCGCCAACGCTACCTGGAACACTACGATGCGCTCGCGTCCGAAGCACGTGCGGAGCTCATGGGGCCGCACCAGGGCGAATGGCTTTCGCGCCTCGACCTCGAGCACGACAACCTCCTCGCGGTGTTGGGCTGGCATGAGGGCGGGGAGGCGGCCGACGCGGCGCGCATGCGCATTGCCGAAGCGATCAAGTTCTACTGGTTCAGCAGGGGATTGCTCGAGCTCGGCAAGCGCGTCGCCGTCGAAGTGCTGGCGCGTGCACCGATGTCGGCGCCGCCCGCATTGCGAGGCCCCTTGTTGCTCGCAGCCGGGCAATTTGCGCTTTGGCAGGGGAACTACCCCGAAGCCGATCGCCACCTTCGGGAGAGCGTGGCCATCGCGCGCGCCGGCGGAGATCCCACGGCGACGCTGGTTGCGTTGCAGCCGCTCGGCTTCGTCACCTTGGCGCTCGGTGATGCGACAGCGGCGGCGCCGCTGTTCGAGGAGGCGCTCGCACTGGCGCGCAAGGGTGGTGATCCGCGGCAAATCGCCAGTGCGCTCAACCAGCTCGGACAGCTCGACCGCATGAGAGGCGATGCGCCGACTGCTGCGTCGCGCTTCAGCGAGGCGCTGCCGCTCGCGCGCGTCGCCGGCAACGCGGGGCTGGTGGCGATCGTCCTGCTCAACGCGGCAATGGTCGAGATGGCCGTGGGGCGCGTGAACGGCGTTGCCCGCATGCTGCTCGAAGCGCTTGGGCTGGCGGTGGAAACCGGCAACCGCCCCGCGGTTCAAGCAGCTTTCGACGCCGGCGCAGGGTTGGCGTCAATGCTCGATGAGCCGGCAGCAGCCGCGCGCTTCCTCGGCACAGCCGCTTCGCAACTCGACGATCTCGGTACTCGGCGTGACCCCGTGGACGCCGACTTCCTCGCGCCGAGAATCCAGCACGTACGGCGCGCACTCGGGGAGGAAGGCTTCGCTGCCGAGGAAACGCGGGGGCGCGCCCTGGACGACGCCAGCGCCTTGGCGGACTTGCGCGCCTGGCTCGAGCGCCGCGAGGCGGCGCCCGGGCGCGCATCGATCACTGGTTGAATACGAACGGGTCGAGCCGCACGGGCACGCCGTGCCACTCGAGGTGCACCCAGTACTTGTAGCGCCCGGGCTTGCCGTTGTTGGTGCACTGCCACTTGATGTAGCCGTCGGCGACGCGCTCGTTCACCGGCTGCGCGGTGCAGCGGAAGCCCGTGTCCTCGAAGCGGATGCCGTCGCTGGCGAAATGCAGCGACGAGTCGGAAGGCAGCTCCCACACCAGGGTATTGTCGAAGCGCCGCGCGGGATCCTGGACGACGATCTCATCGGCGACGACCACGCGACAGAAGATGAAGCACTGGTAGCCGACCGGGATCCGGCAGACGCCGGCGCCGCACTTGACGGGCTCCTCGGCGACGCGTCCGCCCGGCATGTTGGACGCGGTCATGCAGCCCGCGAGGCCGAGGGCGGTTGCCGCGGCCACGATCCACTTGACGATGTTCGACATGGGTTCCCCTCGAGAGCGTGAAAAGGTCCCGGCGCCGCGCGCCGGACGCAAGCACGACAGCACTATAGAGCGTATCGATCCGGCGCGCGACACGGGCGCTGCCGCGGCCTGCAGGGCTCGTGCCGCCCCGGCGCTTCCCACCCGCCGGTGGCGGGGCACCACGGGCCTTCAGGCGGCCGTGCGTCCCAGCGCCGCGTCGACGCCGCGGTTCGCCAGCGCGTCGGCGCGCTCGTTCTCGGGATGCCCGTCGTGGCCGCGCACCCAGTGCCAGCGAACGTGGTGCTGCGCGGCCAGCGCGTCGAGCTCGCGCCACAGGTCGGCGTTCTTCACGGGCTTGCGGTCGGCGGTCTTCCAGCCGTTGCGCTTCCAGCCGTGGATCCAGGTCTCGATGCCGTTCTTCACGTACTGGGAGTCGGTGTAGAGCGCGACCTCGCTCGCACGCGTCAGGCTCTCCAGCGCGCGGATCACCGCGGTGAGCTCCATGCGGTTGTTGGTGGTGTCGCGCTCGCCGCCGAAGATCTCCTTCTCGCGACCGCCCGCCACCAGGAGCGCGCCCCAGCCCCCCGGGCCCGGGTTGCCCTTGCAGGCGCCGTCGGTGTAGATGGCCACCGCGGGCAGCGCCCGCACCCCGCCGGCGGTGCCGCTCACGTGCCGGCCCGCGCGGTGGTTGCACCGGGGCCGTTCAACGCCCTCTCCGCGGCGTCAGCGTCTCGGGTTCGCGGCGCGTCGGCGTGGCCGGCACGAGGGCCTTGTTGCGGCGCTCGCGCCGCGCCTTCGCCGGCATGATCACGCGCATCCCCTGCACGCGCTTCACGGCGCGCAGGAAGTAGACGCCGCCGGCGATGGGCCACCAGCGGTCGCCCGCCTTCTCGAAGAACGCGAAGCGGTGCAGCCACTTGTCGCTGGCGAAAGGCGGCACGTAGCCGTCGAGCCGCCCGCCGATGACGTCGAAGCCGAGCAGCGTCAGCCAGTCCTTGACGCGGTAGAGCGCGATGAAGCTGCCGTTCCAGGGGGGTGTCTGCTGGCGCCCGAAATAGCGCTTGGCGCCGATCAGCGAGAAGGGGTTGAAGCCCGCGATGACGACCTGGCCTTCGGGACGCGTGACGCGATAGGCCTCGCGCAGCATCAGGTGCGGGTCGTCGGTGAACTCGAGCGCGTGCGGCAGCACCACCAGGTCGAAGCTGTTCTCGGGGAAGGGCAGCGCGTGGGGATCGGCCTGCACCGAGGCCGGCGGGTCGTAGTCCAGCGTCCAGCGCGAGGGGATGCGGCTCTGCGCCAGGAAGTCGCACTCCGGCAGGCCGACCTGCAGCGCGTAGTAGCCGAAGATGTCGGCGACGGTATGGTCGAAGTACGCCTGCTCGCGCGCCCGGAGATAGCTGCCGAGCGGCGTGGCGAGCCACTCGGCGAGCGTCGTTGACACGCGTGGCCGCGGCGTCGAACATGGTTCCATGCCTTCGATTATCGCCATCCCCGCCTTCAGCGACAACTACATATGGTTGATCCGCGAGGGGCGGAGCGCCGTGGTGGTCGACCCGGGCGACGCGGCGCCCGTCCTCGGTGTGCTCGAACGCGAGGGGCTCGTGCTGACGGCCATCCTCGCCACCCACCACCACCGCGACCACGTCGGGGGCATCGAGGCGCTGCTCCGTGCCACCGCCGTCGTCCCCGCGCAGGCGGGGATCTCGGTCGTCCCTGCGCAAGCGGGGATCGCAGTCGTCCCCGCGCAAGCGGGGATCGCAGTCGTCCCCGCGCAAGCGGGGATCCAGGTTCCCGTATTCGGGCCCGCGCGCGAGGCCATTCCCGCACGGACCGTCGCGCTCGCCGAAGGTGACCACGTCGAGCTGCCGGGGATCGGCGCGCGCCTCTCGGTCCTCGACGTGCCGGGCCACACGGCGGGGCACATCGCCTACACGGGCGAGATCGACGGCCCCGTGGTGTTCTGCGGCGACACGTTGTTCGCGGCGGGTTGCGGGCGGCTTTTCGAGGGCACGCCCGCGCAAATGTGGTCATCGCTTCGCAAGCTCGGAGCGCTCGACGCGCGCACGCGGGTGTATTGCGCGCACGAGTACACGCTCGCCAACCTCGCCTTCGCCCGGGCGGTCGAGCCCGCGAACGCCGCCGTCGCCGCGCGCATCGCGCGCGAGCGCGGCAAGCGCGATCTCGGCCAGCCCACCGTACCGTCGTCGCTCGACGACGAGCGTGCGACCAATCCGTTCCTCCGCGCGGGGCTCGCGCCGTTGCGCGCGGCCGCCGAGGCGCACGCGGGCCGCGCGCTCGCCGACGAGGTCGAAAGCTTCGCGGTGCTGCGCGAATGGAAGAACGGCTTCAGGGGGTGACCCCCGCTTTCGCGGGGGTGACTCGCCTTCGCGGGGGTGACCCCGGCCTTGCGGGGTGAACCTTTCGGCCGGTCGCGCGGTCGCATCGAGTCGCACCCTCGATTGACCGCAGGCGCGAACGCTTCTACCATGCGCCGGCCCCCCGGGGCCACGACACGGATCCCTTCGATTGCCGCATTCGCCGTTTTCCTCGCTCCCGTCGCTCGCCGCCTTCGCGCTCGCGTCGGCGCTCGCCCTGGTCCTCGGGGGCTGCGCGACGCCGGGCGCGGGAACGCCGGAGCCCGCCGCCCCGCCTGCGCCACAGGCCGCCGCGCCGGCGGCCGAACCGCCCCCTGCACCGCCTTTCGAGGTGCGGGCGCCACCGCCGCTCAAGCCCTTCGCCCCGGCTGAAATGGCGGAGCTCGAGCCGCTGCCCATGCCGCGGCTCGGCCTGTGGGACCGCATCGTCGACGGCTACGGCGTGCCCGACCTCGACGAGGACGACGCGCTGGTGCAGAAGTGGGAGCAGTTCTACGCCTCGCGACCCGACTACGTGGCGCGCATGGTCGACCGCTCGCGGCGCTACCTGTACCACATCGTCACGGCGGTCGAGGGCCGCGGCATGCCGCTCGACATCGCGCTCCTGCCGATGGTCGAGAGCGCCTACAACCCCACGGCGCTGTCGACCGCGCGCGCGGCGGGCATCTGGCAGTTCGTGCCCTCGACCGGCAAGCTCTACGGCCTGCAGCAGAACTTCTGGGTGGACTCCCGGCGCGACATCCTCGCGGCCACCGACTCCGCGCTGGACTACCTCGACGTGCTTTACGTGCGCTTCGGCGACTGGCAGCTCGCGCTGGCCGCGTACAACTGGGGCGAGGGCAACGTGCAGCGCGCCATCGACCGCAACGCCGCCAAGGGACTGCCGACGACGTTCGCGGCGCTCACCAAGGTCCCCGTGGAGACGCGCAACTACCTGCCCAAGCTGCAGGCGATGAAGAACATCATCCGCGACCCGTCGAAGTTCGGGCTGACCATCGAGGACATCCCCGACGCGCCCTATTTCACGGTGGTCAAGGTCGACCGGCGCATCGACGTCAAGCGCGCCGCCGAGCTGGCCGACATGCCGCTCGACGAGTTCGTGATGCTGAACCCCCAGCACAACCGCCCGGTGATCGCGGGCGCCGACGCGTTCACGCTGCTGCTGCCTATCGACAAGGCCGAGCTCTTCGCCGCCAAGCTCGAGCTCTCCGACCAGCCGCTGGTGTCGTGGCAGGCCTACCGGGTCAAGCCCAACGAGTCCCTCGCGCAGGTCGCGGCGCGCTACGGGACGTCCGTCGAGACACTGCGCGCCGTCAACGGCCTGGGCGCACGCACGCGCGTCCCCGCGGGCTTCGCGCTGCTGGTGCCCGCCGAAAACCCCAGCGACGTCACCCTCGCCTCGCTGACCGACGTGGTGTTCACCCAGGTCCCGCAGGGCCGCGCGATCTTCTACAAGGTCCGCAAGGGCGACACGCTGTCGGGCATCGCCCGCCGCCACGGGACCACCGTCGCCGAACTGCGCAGCCTCAACAAGATCTCCGGGAACACCGTCGTGGCCGGCAGCCTGTTGCGCGTCGGCGAAGGACCCGCGTCGCCGCCGTCGCGGCGCCATGGCAGCGGCAAGCCCGCAGCCAAGCCCGTCGCGGCGAAGGCATCGCCATCGGGCAAGGCGGCCACGAAGCCGGCGCACGCCAAGCCCGCGGCGCCGGCCAAGGCGCCGGCGAAAAAGGCCCGCACGTCGGCGAAGGGGCCCACCGGGGGCTGACCGGCGCGCGCGCACCTCGCCGCCAAAACAAAACGGGCGACCATCGGGTCGCCCGTTTCGCGTCCAGCGGCCGAAGAACGGTTACTTCCTCTTGGCGGCCTTCTTCGTCTTCTTGGCGGCCTTCTTCTTGGTCGCCTTCTTGGCCTTCTTCGCCGTCTTCTTGGCGGCCTTCTTCTTGGTCGCCTTCTTGGCCTTCTTCGCCGTCTTCTTGGCGGCCTTCTTCTTGGTCGCCTTCTTGGCCTTCTTCACCGTCTTCTTGGCGGCCTTCTTCTTGGTCGCCTTCTTGGCCTTCTTCGCCGTCTTCTTCTTCGCAGCCTTCTTCGCCGGTTTCTTGGCGGCCTTCTTGGCCTTGCGCTTGGTTGCCTTCTTCTTCGGCGCCGGCGCCGAGGCGCTGGGGGCCATCATCGACATCATGTCAGCCAACATTGAGTTTCTCCTGTCTGAGTTGCCGTTATCTAGCTTCTGTGTGGCAGGCGACTGTTGCTTTGTCGGCGGCGGCGATCCTTGAATCGAGCGATCGCCACTTGACAAATCCACTGACACCTGCTGCTCGCATTCTAGCCAGATTTCAACGATTTGCAACATTTCGCGCGATGTTGTATCGCGCGCGCGCGGCGCTGTTGCGTATCTGCACTACGCGTTCGCGCGGCGTTCGCGTGCTCGCGCGCGCTCGCGACGGCTGACGCGCAGCGTCAGCCGGGCAGGCGCGATTCGCCGGCGAAGAGGTCGGCGATGCGCTCGCGCGCGCGCACCTCGACGACGCGATCGCCGTCGACCATCACCTCGGCGGCGCGGGGCCGCGAGTTGTAGTTGGAGCTCATCGACATGCCGTAGGCGCCCGCGCTGCGGATCACCAGGAGGTCGCCCGGCTCGAGCGCCAGCGGGCGGTCCTTGGCGAGGAAATCGGCGCTCTCGCAGACCGGCCCGACCACGTCCCAGGCGCGCGTCGCGCCCGGCCGCGGCACCACCGGATCGACGCCGTGCCATGCGTCGTACAGCGCCGGGCGCATCAGGTCGTTCATCGCCGCGTCGACGATCGCGAAGTTGCGCCGCCCCGGCTTCAGGTACTCGACGCGCGCCAGCAGCACGCCGGCGTTCGCCACCAGCGAGCGACCGGGCTCGAACAGCAGCTCGAGGCGGCGCCCGCCCGCGGCCTCGCGCACCGCGCGCGCGTAGTCCTCGACGGGGATCGGCGCCTCGTCGCGATAGCGCACGCCGAGCCCGCCGCCCAGGTCGACGTGCGTGACGGCGATGCCGGAGGCCGCCAGCCGGTCGGCCAGGCCGAACACGCGCCCCGCCGCCTCGACGAAGGCCGAGAGCTCGGTGATCTGCGAGCCGATGTGGCAGTCGATGCCCATGACCGCGAGCGAGGGCAGCGAGGCGGCGCGCGCGTACAGCGCCGGCGCGTCGTCCCAGGCGACGCCGAACTTGTTGTCGGCGAGGCCGGTGGCGATGTAGGGGTGCGTGCGCGCGTCGACGTCGGGGTTGACGCGGATCGACACCGGCGCGACCCGGCCGCGGCGCGCGGCGATGCCGGCCAGCCGCTCGAGCTCGGTGGCAGACTCGACGTTGAAGCACAGGATGCCCGCGTCGAGCGCAGCCGCGATCTCCGTGGCGCTCTTGCCGACGCCGGAGAACACGGTTCGCCGCACGTCGCCGCCCGCCGCGATCACTCGCGCGAGCTCGCCGCCCGACACCACGTCGAAGCCTGCGCCGAGCCGCGCGAACACGTCGAGCACGCCGAGGTTGGCGTTGGCCTTGACGGCGTAGCAGGTGAGGTGCGGGACGCCGGCGAAGGCGCCGTCGAAGGCGCGGAACGCCGACTCGAGCATCGCCCGCGAGTAGACGTACACCGGCGTGCCGAAGCGCTCGGCGATGCGCGCCAGCGCCACGTCCTCGGCGAAGAGCTCGCCGTTGCGCAGGGCGAAGGCGCTCACTCGAGGCGTTCGCTGGCGGAGGGAAGCTCGACGCCGGGGGGCGGCGGAGGAGGCGTCGCGCCGGGTGGCGCGCCGGGCGGCGCGCGCAAGGGGCCCTTGATGCCGCAGCCGGCGAGCACGACGGCCGCGAGCGCCACCAGCGCGCCGCGCGCGAGCCGCTGCAGCAGGGTCACCGGAGGTTCGCGTAACATCGGGTCGATCCTACCATTGCGAACGCCATGCAAAGCGAATCCGCCTTCGTCGCCGCCACCGACCGCGTGCTCGCGGCGATCGGCGACGCGCTCGACGCGGCTCTCGATGCCGCCGACGTCGACGCCGACTGGAGCGTCAACGGCGGGGTGCTCGAGATCGAGTGCGAGGATGGCAGCAAGCTGATCGTCAACCGCCACCTGCCCAACCGCGAGATCTGGGTGGCCGCGAAGAGCGGGGGCTTCCACTTCGCGGCACGCGAGGGCGCCTGGCGCGACACGCGCAGCGGCCGCGAGCTGGCCGAGGCGCTGCGCGAGCTCCTGCGCACGCAGGCGGGCATCGAGGTCGGGCTGCCGGCGCTCCCCGCCGGCTGAGCGGGCCGCCCCGGCACCCAGCCCCGGCGCGCGGTCCCGTCGTTTCGCCGTCGTGATCCGCGCGACTTCGGCGCGCGGCGGTCCCATCGTCAGGCCGCGAGCAGCGCGGTCCACTCCTCCAGCTCGCGACGCCGCTGGGCATGGCCCGGCATCAGGCGCTCGACCACCGCCCAGAAGCGCGGCGAGTGGTTGAGCTCGGCGAGGTGCGCGACCTCGTGCGCGACGACGTATTCGGCCAGCGCGTCGGGCAGCTGGACCAGCCGCCAGTTGAGCCGGATCTCGCCGCGCTGGTTGCAGCTTCCCCACTCGCTACGCGCATTGGAGAGCCGCACCGGCGGCGGCGCGTCGACCAGTTGCCGCGCGTAGTCGGCGACCCGCGGCGCGAGCAGCCGCAGCGCCTCTTCGCGCAGCCAGTGGCCGACGAAGCTCGCCACCTTGCGCTCGTCACCGTGCGCAGGGTGGAGCACCGTCAGGTCGAACATGTCGTGGCGGATGGCGGGCCGACGCGCGGGGTAGAGCGCCAGCGTGAGCTCGGCGCCACGGTAGTAGATCGGCGCGCCCGACTTCCATTCGCGCGGGAACACCTCGCGCCGGCGCGTGCGCCATTCGCCCAGCGTGCGCAGGATCCAGCCGCTGCGCTCGGCGAGGGCCGCCTCGATCTCGGCGATGCCCACCCAGCGCGGCGCGCGCACCGACAGGCCGTCGAGGTCGACCTGCATGCCGATGGTGCGCCGGCGGGTGCGCGTGAGGCGGTAGTCGATGGGCTGGCCGTCGAGCACGATGCGGCGCAGCTTGCCGCCGGGCACGACCTCGTCGGGGGTCAGCGCGATCCAGCTCATCGCGCGCCCGGCACGCCGAGGCGCGCGACCTCGTCCTCGATCCAGGCCTCGACTTCGCGGGTCAGCGTGCCGATGTCGCGGCCGGCCGGCGCGATGGGCGGGCCGATGGACACGGTGATCTCGCCGGGCCGCTTGCCGAGGATGCCCTTGGGCCACAGGTAGCCGGCGTTGTGCGCCACCGGCAGCATCGGCGTGTCCATCATCGCCGCGAGGCGCGCGCCGCCGGTCTTGTAGCGCGCGCGGGTGCCCGCGCGGATGCGGGTGCCTTCGGGGTAGACGACGATCCAGAAGCCCTGCGCGAAGCGCTCGCGCCCCTGCTCGGCGATCTGCTCCATGGCGTCGCGGCCCGCGCTGCGGTCGATGGTGATGGGCGAGGCGAGGGCGAAGCCCCATCCGAAGAAGGGGATCGACAGGAGCTCCTTCTTGGCGACGAAGGCGAGCGGCGGGAACCACAGGTTGAGCGCCAGCGTCTCGAAGGTCGAACTGTGCTTGGACATGACGATGTGCGGCGAATGCGGGATGTTCTCGCCCCCGACAAGACGCCAGCGGATGCCGCAGATCCAGCGCGCCCCGTAAAGGTTCACCTTGCACCAGCTCCTCGCCATGTTGTAGCGGGGAATGCGCGGCAGCCAGAAGGTCGCGAGCATCAGCGCCGCATAGAACGGCGTCACGACGCACTGGAAGGCGAGGAAGGCGAGCGAACGCAATGTCGACATCGTCACTCCACGCCGGCGATCAGCGCCGAGGCGGCGAAGGCGAGGTCGGGGTAGATCACGGTGTCGGCGGGGAAGCCGCCGTCGCGCAGCGTCTTTTCGCCCTTTCCCGTGAGCACCAGCATCGGCTGGGCGCCGACCGAGGCGGCCGCCTCGAGGTCGCGCAACCCGTCGCCGATCACGGGGACGCCACGCAGGTCGACGCCGAAGCGCCGCGCGATCTCCTCCAGCATGCCCGCCCTGGGCTTGCGGCATTCGCATTGCGAGTCGGCGGTGTGCGGGCAGAAGAACACCGCGTCGATGCGGCCGCCGACCAGCGACAGCGCGCGGTGCATCTTGTTGTGGATGGCGTTGAGCGTGCCGATGTCGAACAGCCCCCGGCCGATGCCCGACTGGTTGGTGGCGACCACGGCGCGGTAGCCCGCCTGGTTGAGCCGCGCGATCGCCTCGAGGCTGCCGGGGATGGGCAGCCACTCGTCCGGCGACTTGATGAAGTGGTCGCTGTCGTGGTTGATGACGCCGTCGCGGTCGAGCACGATCAGCCGCGGCTGGCGCGTTGCGGCAAGGGCTTCGGAGGAAAACTGAACCACGGGGCGCATTCTAAGAGCAACGCGCGGCGCGGGGAAGCGCGGCCTGCGCGGGTCCGCGCGACGGCGGCGACGGCCACCGCGCTTGCGCGCCCGTGCTCCTCCGGCTATTGCGCCAGCTTGCCGATGTCGGCGACGCGATTCATGGTCGCCGCCACGTGGCGCAGGAGCTCGAGGCGGTTGGCGCGCACCGCGGCATCGTCGGCCATCACCATGACCTCGTCGAAGAAGCTGTCGACGGCGGCGCGCGAGCCGGCGAGCGCCACCAGCGCGCCGGTCCAGTCGCCGGCCGCCGTCCGCGCATCCACGGCGCGCGCGAGGTCGTCGAAGGTCGCGGCGAGGGCCTTCTCGGCACCGGGGGTGAGCAGCGCGGGGTTCACGCCATGGCTCTTCCTCGGCTGGCCCGTCACCACCGCGACGTCGCTCTTCTTGAGGATGTTGACGATGCGCTTGTTGGCCGCGGCGAGCGCGGGCGCCTCGGGCAGCGCCTCGAAGGCGGCGAGCGCGGCGAGCTTGTCGGGGATGGGCGCGTAGCGCTCGGGTCGCGCGTCGATCACCGCGGCGACCTGGTTGGCGCTGTAGCCCCGCTCGCGCAGGTAGCCGCGCAGGCGCTCGTTGAGGAAGTCGAGCAACGCCCCGCGCGCGCCGGGGTCGACCTGGCCCGCGGTGAAGGCGCCGAAGGCCGCGTCGACCAGCGTGCCGATGGGCGCGTCGATGCGCCTTTCCACCAGGATGCGGATCACGCCCAGCGCCGCGCGGCGCAGCCCGTAGGGGTCCTTGTCGCCGGTCGGCAGCTGGCCCACGCCGAACAGCCCCGCCAGCGACTCGAGCTTGTCGGCGAGCGCCACGGCCTGCGCCACCGGGCCCACGGGCAGCGCATCGCCGGCGAAGCGCGGCGCGTAGTGCTCGGCGATGGCGTCGGCGACGTCGGCGGGCTCGCCGTCGTGCAGCGCGTAGTAGCGGCCCATCGTGCCCTGCAGCTCGGGGAACTCGCCGACCATGTCGGAGACGAGGTCGGCCTTGGCGAGCAGCGCCGCCCGCTCGGCGCGCGCCGCGTCGGCGCCCACCTGCGGCGCGACGGCGCGCGCGATGGCGCAAAGCCGCGCCACGCGGTCGGCCTGGCTGCCGAGCTTGTTGTGGTAGACCACGCTGCCGAGCTTCAGCGCGCGCTCGTCGAGGCGCAGGCGGCGGTCGAAGTCGAAGAAGAACTTGGCGTCGGCGAGCCGTGCGCGCAGCACGCGCTCGTTGCCGGTGACGATGGCGCGCGGGTCGGCGGTGGCGAGGTTGGACACCAGCAGGAAGCGGTTGACGAGCTTGCCCCCGGCGTCGGCCAGCGCGAAATACTTCTGGTTCTGCTGCATGGTCAGCACCAGGCATTCCTGCGGCACGTCGAGGAAGGCCGCGTCGAAGCGGCCCTCGAGCACCACCGGCCATTCGACCAGCGAGGTCACCTCGTCGAGCAGCGCGTCGGGCGCGAGCGCGCGGTCCTTGCCGGCGGCGACGTCCAGCGCCTTGACGATCGCCTCGCGGCGCGCGGCGAACGAGGGGATGACCTTGCCCTCGGCCTCGAGCGTCGGCGCATAGCCTTCCGCGCCGGCGATCTCGAGGGCGCCGCGGCTCATGAACCGGTGCCCCTGCGTGGTACGGCCGGCGTCGAGGTGCAGCGCCGTGACGGCCACGACCTCGCGGCCGTGCAGCGCGACCAGCCGATGCGCGGGGCGCACGAAGCGCACGTCGTTGTAGTAGCCGCCGTCGTGCGCATAGTCCATCACCTTGGGGATGGGCAGCGCGGCGATCGCTTCGTCGAGCGCCCCCTGCAGCCCGGTCGCCAGCGGCTGGCCCTTCGCGACACTGGCGAGCATCAGGTAGTCGGCCTTGCCGTCGGACTCGACGTACAGGTGGTCGCTGCCTTCGCGCACGGGCAGCGGGCGGCCGGCGAGCGCCTCGCGGCCGAGCGCCGCGAGCTTCTTGCGCAGCGCCGTCGAGGCGCCGCCCGAGGCGTCGAACGCGACCTTGGCGGGCATCAGCTTGTCGACCTTCGCCTGGTCGGGCGCCACGGCGCGTACACCGCCGATCGACACGCCGAGCCGGCGCGGCGTGGCGAACGCCGTCGTCTCCGATCCCGGCTCGAGGAAGGATCGCCCGGCGAGACCTTTTTCCAGCGCCGCGGCGAAGGCGGCGCCCAGCGTCTTCAGCGCTTTGGGCGGCAGCTCCTCGGTGAGGAGCTCGACGACCAGCATCTGCGCGCTCATGCCGCCGCCTTGCGGTGCTCGGGTGCGAGCATGGGGAAGCCCAGCGCCTCGCGCGAGGCGACGTACGCCGTGGCGACGGCGCGCGACAGCGCGCGGATGCGGCCGATGTATCCGGCACGCTCGGTGACCGAGATCGCGCCGCGCGCGTCGAGCAGGTTGAAGGTGTGCGCGGCCTTGAGGATCATCTCGTAGCCGGGCAGCGCGAGCTTCGCCTCGAGCAGGCGCTTCGCCTCGCCCTCGTAGAAGCCGAAGAGCTCGAAGAGCTTGGGTGCGTTGCTGTGCTCGAAGTTGAACGTCGACTGCTCGACCTCGTTCTGGTGGAACACGTCGCCGTAGCTGATGGTCGGCGTGTAGGCGAGGTCGTAGACGTTCTCGACGCCCTGCAGGTACATCGCCAGGCGCTCGAGGCCGTAGGTGATCTCGCCGGTGATGGGGTCGCAGTCGAGGCCGCCGACCTGCTGGAAATAGGTGAACTGCGTCACCTCCATGCCGTTGAGCCAGACCTCCCAGCCCAGGCCCCAGGCGCCGAGCGTGGGGTTCTCCCAGTCGTCCTCGACGAAGCGCACGTCGTTGGCCTTGAGGTCGAAGCCCAGTGCCTCGAGCGAGCCGAGGTAGAGCTCGAGGATGTTCGCGGGCGAGGGCTTCAGCACCACCTGGTACTGGTAGTAGTGCTGCAGGCGGTTGGGGTTCTCGCCGTAGCGGCCGTCCTTGGGGCGGCGCGAGGGCTGCACGTACGCCGCGCGCCAGGGCTCGGGGCCGAGCGCGCGCAGGAAGGTCGCCGTGTGCGAGGTGCCGGCGCCCACTTCCATGTCGTAGGGCTGGAGCAGCGCGCAGCCCTGGCGGCCCCAGTAGTCCTGCAGCCGCAGGATGGCGTCCTGGAAGGTGATCATGGTCGAAGGCGCCGCGTCGGACGCGGGCGGCGCCGCGCGCGCGAGGCGCAAAGGGTGAATTCTAGCGTTTCCGCCGCGCGGGCCCGGTCATGCGCCGCGCGGCCGGCGCCGCGCCAGCGCCCCCGCCGCAAGTAGCACGGCGGCACAGGCGAGGGGCAGCGCGTCGCCGAACAGCAGCCAGGGCGTGCGGCCCGTGCGTCCCTCGACCTCGACCTCGAGGATGCCGCGCGTGTACCAGGGCAGGCTCGCCATGGCGCGGCCATCGGGCGCGATGGCCGCGGTCACGCCGGTGTTGGTCGCGCGCAGCAGCGGCCGGCCCGTTTCCAGCGCGCGCATCGACGCGATCTGGTTGTGCTGCCACGCGGCGATGGAATGGCCGTACCAGGCGTCGTTGGTGACGTTCACCAGCAGCGTGGCGTCGCGCGCGTTGCGCCGGATCTCGGCGCCGTAGGCGTCCTCGTAGCAGATGTCGACGGCGACCCTCTCGCCCGCGGCGTCGAAGGGCTCGGCGAGCGCCGGCCCCGCCGCCTGGTCGGCCAGGGGAATGTGCAGCACGTCGTTGAGCAGCCAGCCCAGCACGGGCTTCAGCGGGATGGTCTCGCCGAAGGGCACGAGGTGGTGCTTGCGGTAGATCTGCGAGCGGTTGGCGCCGACGCTGATCACGCTGTTGTGGATCCCCGGCAGCTCGCCCTCGGTGTCGGGGGGCGACAGCGTGAACACCCCCACCAGCGCGTCGCCGTTGCGAAGATCGGCGGCGCGGCCGATGCGCTCGAAGATCTCCGGCGGCACCTGGTGCGCGAACACCGGCAGCGCGCTCTCGGGGAACACGATCAGCCGCCCGCGGCTCTGCTCGGCCATCAGCGCGTAGCGCTCGAAGATGCGATCGCGGTAGCCGGGGTCGAACTTCTGTCGCTGCGGGATGTTCCCCTGCACCAGCGAGACGGCGAGCTTGCGGCCGGTGGGCTCGGTCCATTCGATGCGCCACAGCAGCGCGCCCGCGACGAAGATCGCGCCGATGCCCGCCGCGGCGAGCAGCACCTCGCGCGGCCGCTGGCGTGCCACGCGGTCGGCGGCATAGGCGGCGAGCGCGGCGCACAGCGCGACGGCGAGGGTGACCAGCGTGGTGCCGCCGATCGGGGCGAAGCCCGCCAGCGCGCTGCCGGGAAGCTGCGAGCTGCCGAGCGCCAGCCAGGGGAAGCCCGTGAACACGACGCCGCGCAGCCACTCGGTGATCGCCCAGGCGCCGGCGATGGCCGCCACGCGCGCGAGCCCCGCGGGCGGCGTGAGGCGCACGGCGATCCAGCCCGCCAGCGCGGGCCACAGCGCGAGCCAGGCGACGAAGATCGCGGTGCCGAGCGCGCCGACCCAGGGCGGCGTGCCGCCGAAGGCCTGCACCGCCACGTACACCCACGACGCGCCGGCGCCGAAGAGGCCGAGGCCGAAGAAGAAGCCTTCGCCCGCGGCGGCGCGCGCGGCGCCCGGAGCGGCCTCGAGCCAGCGCATGAACAGCGCGGCGGTGGTGGCGATCGCGACCAGCGGGAAACCGAACGGCGCGAACGCCAGCACGGTGACCACGCCGAGCACGGCGGCGACGAGCTTCACGCCTCGGCTTCGCCCTCGCGCGGCGGCGGCGGCGCCGCGATGCGCTCGACATTGAGCGTCAGCACGCGGCGGCTGTCGGCGCGCGCCACGCGGAAGCGCAGCCCGTCGACCGACACCACTTCGCCGCGCTTGGGCAGGCGCCCGAACGCGCGCAGCACGATGCCGCCGATGGTGTCGACACCGTCGGCCTCGATCCCGGTGCCGAAATGCGCGTTGAAATCGTCGATCTCGGTCTGCGCCTTGACGCGGAAGCGGCCGTTGCCCTCGGCGATGATGTTGTCCTCGCTCTCGTCGAAGTCGTACTCGTCCTCGATGTCGCCGACGATCTGCTCGAGCACGTCCTCGATGGTGACGAGCCCCGAGACGCCGCCGTACTCGTCGACCACGATGGCGATGTGGTTGCGGTTGGCGCGGAACTCGCGCAGCAGCACGTTGAGCCGCTTGGACTCGGGCACGAACACCGCCGGCCGCAGCCTGTCGCGCAGGTTGAAGGCCTCGGGGTCGGCGTAGTAGTGCAGGAGCTCCTTGGCGAGCAGGATGCCGACCACGTCGTCCTTGCTCTCGCCGATCACCGGGAAGCGCGAGTGGTTGGTCTCCAGCACCAGCGGGATGAACTCGGCGGGCGAGTCGTCGATGGACACGCAGTCCATCTGAGCGCGCGGGATGACGATGTCGGCGACGGTGGACTCCGACACCGACAGCACGCCCTCGATCATCGCCAGCGCGTCGGCGTCGAAGAGCTTGCGCTCGTGCGCGTGGCGCAGCAGCGTGCGAAGCTCGTCGCGGTCCTCGGGCTCGTGGGCCAGGAAGGCCGTCAGGCGCTCGAGCAGCCCCGGTTTGTCAGTGCCTGGATCGGAATCGTCGCTCATCCGCGTAGGGGTCGGGATAACCCAGCGACGCGAGCAGCTCCGCCTCGCGCCGCTCCATGCGCGCCGCCTCGCGCTCGCGGACGTGGTCGTGTCCCTGCAGGTGCAGGAAACCGTGCAGCAAAAGGTGCGCGCAATGCGCCGCCAGCGCCTTTCCCTGCGACTTCGCCTCGCGACGCAGGACCGGCACGCACAGCACCACGTCCCCCGTCAATCTCCCGCCTTCATCGTACACGAAGGTGAGCACGTTGGTCGCATACTCCTTGCCGCGGTACAGCGCGTTGAGCGTGCGGCCCTCGCGCGTGCCCACGAAGCGCACGCCGGCCTCGAAGGCGCGCTCGGCGGCGAGCGCCGCCAGCCTGCGCACGGTCGCCGGCGAGGGGAGGCCCTTGCGCGCCACGGCGTACTGCACCGCGACGCGCGCCGCAGGCGCCATGCGTGCCTTCCCGGCCGGCGATTTCCCGCGCGGCGCGGGACGCGCCGCGGTGGTGCGCGCGGGCGCGCTCATCGCGCCGCGTCCGCGTCGTAGGCGTCGATGATCTTCTGCACCAGGGGGTGGCGCACCACGTCGGCGCTGGTGAAGCGGCAGAAGGCGATGCCGCGGACGCGCTTCAGCACGCGCTCGGCCTCGACGAGCCCGCTCTTCTGCCCGCGCGCGAGGTCGATCTGCGTCACGTCGCCGGTGATCACGGCCTTGCTCGAGAAGCCGATGCGCGTGAGGAACATCTTCATCTGCTCGGGCGTGGTGTTCTGCGCCTCGTCGAGGATGACGAAGCTGTGGTTGAGCGTGCGCCCGCGCATGTAGGCGAGCGGCGCGATCTCGATCGCCTGGCGCTCGCTGAGCTTGACCACGCGGTCGAAGCCCATCAGGTCGTACAGCGCGTCGTACAGGGGCCGCAGGTAGGGGTCGACCTTCTGCGCGAGGTCGCCGGGCAGGAAGCCCAGGCGCTCGCCGGCCTCGACCGCAGGGCGCACCAGCACGATGCGCTTGACCGCCTCGCGCTCCAGCGCGTCGACGGCGCAGGCCACGGCGAGGTAGGTCTTGCCGGTGCCGGCGGGGCCGATGCCGAAGCTGATGTCGTGGGCGAGGATGGCCTCGAGGTAGGCGAGCTGGTTGGGCGTGCGCGCGGAGAGCTCGCTGCGCCGCGTATGCAGCAGCGGTCCCCCGTCATCCCCGCGCGAGCGGGGACCCATGGCGTCCCCACCCGCCATGCCGCCGGACCATGCGCCCGGTGCGGCGTTGGCGACCTCGACCAGGCCGAGCTGGATGTCGTCGAGCGACAGCGGCTTGCGCGCCCTGGCGTAGAAGCGCGTCAGCGCCAGGGCGGCGCGCTCGGTGGCCTCGCGCGTGCCCTCGAGGGTGAAGCTGCCGCCGCGGCGCGCGATCGACACGTCGAGCGCCGACTCGATCTGCCTCAGGTTGGCGTCGAGTGGTCCCGCGAGGTTCGCCAGCGCGCGATTGTCGAGCGGCTCGAGCACGAGGCTGCGCACCTGCAGGCCGCCGCGGCGGGCGGGTACGCGGGCGCGGCCGGGCGCGTCGGCGCGGCCGGCCGCGTGCCCCGTCGCGTGCCCTGCGCCGGGCGTGCGGGCGCGGTGCCGTCGCTCGCTCACATCGCGCTCTTGATCACCGACGCCTTGAGCGCCTCGTCGAGCGTGTCGAGCGTCTCGGCGAGGTGCGCGCGCGCGTCGGGGGAGAAGCCCTGCTTGCCCTGCGCGGCGATGATGTCGCGGCGGAGCGCGCGCGCATCGGCGCGCGCGACGGCGCGCACGTCGGGCGGGGTGGTCGGCTTGGGTCGCAGCATCACGTCGACGAGGTTGCTCGTGTACTCGCGCTGCAGGTTGCGGCGCAGCAGCGTGATGTCGCGGCCGCTCCCGAGCTCGCTGAAGATCGCGGCGTGCAGCGAGGCGTAGAGCTCCGATACACGCAGCGCTTCCGCGGGCCGGTCGACGGCGCTGCCGCTGTCGAGGAGCCGCTGGGCGACGGCGTCCGACATCACGAGGTCGAGCACGGTGCGCTGCACGATCAGCACCTGCGCCGGCAGCGAGTAGGCGAATCCGGGGGTATTGAGGCCCACGTCGAAGCTGTCGTTGCGGTCGAGCCAGTCGGTCGAGAGCTTGCGCAGGAACGCGGGCTCGAAACGGAAGCTGTCGGCGCTGAAGAGGTTCTTCTCGATCAGCTTGAGCGCCTCGCGCTGTTTCTGCGGCGGCACCGGGTTGAGCGGCGTCCGCCCAGAGCCCGCCGCATCGCGCAGCACGCTGGTGCCGCCGATGTAGCGCGCGGCGGCGAGCCCCGCGTCCTTGGTCATGTTGAGGCCGCGCGTCATGTTGCGGCGGTAGCGCGACAGGCTCTCGCCCTCGGGCAGCTCGCGTTTCTCCCAGCGCGTCCACAGCTCGCCGGCGAGCTGCATCCGGCGCCCGGCGAAGGCCAGGGGGTCGTTGGACAGGTCGCTGATCGCCGCGTCGGGGTCGAGGCCGGTGGCGGACTCCTCGTCGTAGGCGTAGGCGAGCGTGGGCTCGGTGCTGCGCGCGGCGATTTTCGCGAGGCCCGGCTTCTCGTCGCCGGGCGCGAACTCGCGGTAGCCGTACTCGATCGCCCAGTAGTCGTAGGGGCCGAGCGTGGCCATCGAGTAGCTCGCCTGCTTCTCGCCGGGCAGCGCGATGTTGATGGCGTTGTATTCCATCACCGAGCCGGCGATGCCGTGCGCGCGCGTGAACGCGACGTCGTCGAGCTGCGCGCGGCTGTAGATCGTCGAGGCACGGAAGTTGTGGGTGAGGCCGAGCGTGTGGCCGACCTCGTGCATCACCACGTCCTTGAGGTCGTCGAGGATGAAGCGCTGCTCGGCGGCGCTGCCCGGCTCGATGTCGCCGCGCGCCTCGAGGAGGTCGAGCGCGAAGCCCTCCTCCTCGGCTGCGAGGTCCTGGCGCAGGCAGGCGAAGGCCTGCGGGAACAGCGTGTCGGCGACGGGTCCGGGCAGCCGCGAGTCGCGCAGCAGGTCATCGTGGGCGGCGCGGCGGTTGCGGATGCGCACCGGGTCGATGAGGATGTCGGCGTCGAGGATCTCGCCGGTGCGCGGGTCGACCTGCGAGGGTCCGATGCCGCCGAACATCGGCTTGGCCGACGCCATCCAGCGGATCGAGGCGTGGCGCAGGTCCATGGTGTCGAAGTCGGCGTCGTCGGGCTGGACCTTCACCACCACGGCGTCCTTGAAGCCGATCTTCTCGAAGGCCTTGTTCCATTCCAGCACGCCGGCGACGATGGTGTCGCGGTACTCGATGGGGATGTTGCGGTCGAGCCAGTAGGTGATCGGCTGCTTCGGCTCGGACAGCGCGGCCGCGGGGTCCTTCTTCTCGAGGCGCCAGCGCTTGATGTACACGGTGCGCGGCGTCAGCGGGCCGTCGTTCGAGTAGTCGTAGCGCGACGCGGTGAAGTAGCCGATGCGCGGGTCGGCGCGGCGCGGCTGCATCGGCGCCTCGGGCAGCCTGGCGAAGTTGTAGTAGAAGCCGAGGAACAGGCTCCGCACATCGGGAAGGGTGGCGGGCGGCGCGCGGTAGCTGGGCGAGGGCGTCACCGGCGGCTGCGTGACGCGCGCCAGCGCATAGTGCGCGTCGACGGCCACGCCGAGGAGATCGTCGGTCAGGTGCGTGCGCGTGATCGCGGAATTGCGCACGTCGAAGGCATACGACTGGCGATAGGTCCGCTCGAGCATGCCGTTGGCGCCGGGGAGGTCGGTGAGCACCAGCGCGTTGAGCTCGACCAGCACCGCGTGCGTCGCGGGATCGGGCTGCGAGGCCACCGCGGCGGCGCCGAGCAGGCTGTCGGAGAACGCGTCGGCGACGCTGCGCGCCTCGGGGGTGTCGGCCCTGGCGAAGAAGCGCTCGTTGCGCGCGATGAGCTGCACGTTGTTGCCGACCTTGCGCCAGGTCACGACCTGCGCCCCCCCGACGAAGGACGGGTTGCCCATCATCCCGCCGAACAGCCAGTTCTCGCCGATGCCGCGCGCGAGGTTCACCGACAGGAACAGCGGCTTGTCGAAGTCGCCCGGCAGCAGCGCGAGCCACACCTTGTCCTCCTTGGTGTAGATCGTGAAGAGGCCCTTCTGCTCCTTCGCGCCCTTGACCACCTCGGCGAAGGGCTTGGTCGCCGAAGCCGCGGCGGTCGCGGCGGCGGCGCCCGCGGCCGCAGCCGCGGCGACGGGGTTGGCGGGCGCGGCCCCCGGTGCGGCGGCGGGGGGCGGCACGCTCTGCGCACCCGCGACGGCACCGGCGGCCGCGGCCGCGGCGACGCTCGCCGTGGCCGCGGGGTCGGGCTTCGTGGCCGAGGCCTGGGGCAGCGAGGCGCAACCGGCCAGGGCCAGCGGCAGCGACGCGGCGAGCAGCACGGCCGCCCGGACGGCGGCAGGCAGGGCGCGCGCAGTGGGCGGAAGAGGCGGGATGGGGCGCATGGGGCGGAAGGTACCGGCGGAGGGAGGTGGGAGGAACCGCTGCGTGAGCGGGCAACGTTGGGTCGCCCGGCCCGCGTGGCGAAGGGGCGCGCGTTGGACCGCGCTCAGCGCGCGAGTTCCGCGCGCAGCGAATGCGGCAGCGCCGCGGTGATCACGACGTCGACATAGCGGTCGACGAGCGCGGCGTCGCCCGGGAAGTTGACGACGCGGTTGTTGTCGGTGCGCGCGGCGAGCTCGGTGGCGTCCTTGGCGGCGTGCCCGGTGACCAGCACGCGCTGCAGGCTTCCCACCATGGCCTCGCTGGCGGCGCGGTACTGCGCGTCCAGCAGCGACTGGAGCTGCGCGAGCCGGGCCTTCTTCACGTCCTCGGGCACCTCGCCGGCCATCTCGGCGGCCGGCGTGCCGGGGCGCGCGCTGTACAGGAAGCTGAAGGCACCGTCGAAGCCCACGTCGGCGACGAGCTTCAGGGTCTGCGCGAAGTCGGCGTCGGTCTCGCCGGGGAAGCCGACGATGAAGTCCGACGAGAGCGAGAGCCCGGGCCGCACGGCGCGCAGGCGCCGCACGATCGACTTGTACTCGAGCGCCGTGTACCCGCGCTTCATCGCCGAGAGCACGCGGTCGCTGCCCGACTGCACCGGCAGGTGGAGCTGCGAGACGAGCTTCGGCACCGACACATAGGCGTCGACGAGCCGCTGGCTCATCTCGCGCGGATGCGAGGTGGTGTAGCGGATGCGCTCGATGCCGGGAACCTCGGCGACGTACTCGACCAGCGTCGCGAAGTCGGCGATGCCGCCGCTGCCGTCCTCGGGGGCGGAGGCGCCGCGGTAGGCGTTGACGTTCTGCCCGAGCAGCGTCACCTCGCGCACGCCCTGGTCGGCGAGGTCGGCGATCTCGGTCAGCACGTCGTCGAAGGGCCGGCTCACCTCCTCGCCGCGCGTGTAGGGCACGACGCAGAACGTACAGTACTTGCTGCAGCCTTCCATGATCGACACGAAGGCCGATGCGCCCTCGACGCGCGGGGGCGGCAGGTGGTCGAACTTCTCGACCTCGGGGAACGAGATGTCCACCTGCGGCCGCCCGCTCTCGCGGCGCGCGCGGATGAGCTGCGGCAGCCGGTGTAGCGTCTGCGGCCCGAACACCACGTCGACATAGGGCGCGCGCTCGACGATCGCCGCGCCCTCCTGCGAGGCCACGCAGCCCCCGACGCCGATGATGAGCCGCGGGTTCGCCGCCTTGAGCGCGCGCACGCGGCCGAGGTCGTGGAAAACGCGCTCCTGCGCCTTCTCGCGCACCGAGCAGGTGTTGAACAGGATGACGTCGGCGTCCTCGGGATGCGCGGTGGGCACGAGGCCGTCGCTTTGCGCGAGCACGTCGGCCATCTTGTCCGAGTCGTACTCGTTCATCTGGCATCCGAACGTGCGGATGTAGAGCTTGCTGGGCACGGCGCTTCGCCCCGGGGCGGATGGTGATTCCGTGGGGGCGCGTGGATTCGGGAGGCGCGGATTATAGCCCCGGACGCGCTAGAATCGCGGGGCAGGTGTCCTGCCGCGGGTCATGCCGCGGGGGATGAAACGGGAATGCGGTGCCGCCTCGCGCCTGGCGCGAAGGCCATGCCGCGGCTGCCCCCGCAACGGTAGGCCGGCGAGGTTCACCCGGGAAAGCCACTGTCGCGCACGCGATGGGAAGGCGGGTGATCAAGTCCGGCGAGCCCGGAGACCGGCCTCGCACGCGAACGCTGCGTCCGCATCCCGAAGGCGGCGCAACGGCGCGAAATACGCGGTGCGGGAGGCGCTGCGGCGTTCGCCGTGCGCGCTCCCGCCCGACCGGACGTCGTCCTGCTCCCTTCCGCGCCTGTCGCAGTCATCGCCATGCGGGTCGGCATGGCAGGAAGGGAGACACGATGTCCACGCAGAAACCTCGCGCGCAAGTGCGCCCCGCGCCACGCGGCACCGCCTCGCCGCGCCTTCGCGGCAACACGATCGCCACCGCGCCGCGCCTTCGCCGCACCGCGATCGCCGCCGCGGTCGCGACCACCCTGGCAGGCTCGGTCGCCTTGCACGCCGGCGGCGCCTCGGCGCAGGCGCCGGTAGCCGCCGACGTCGCCGCGCGCGACGTCAGCGCGCCGCTGCCCACGGTGTTCGTCACCGCGCAGCGCATGCCGCAGCCCTTCCAGACGCTGCTCGCCGACGTCACGGTGATCGACGCCGAGGAGATCGCGCGCAGCGGCGCGTCGAGCTTCGCCGACCTGATGCAGCGCCAACCCGGCATCGAGATCACGCAGAACGGCGGGCGGGGCGCCACCTCGGGGCTGTTCCTGCGCGGCACCAACACCGGCCACGTGCTGGTGCTGGTCGACGGGCTGCGCGTGTCCTCGTCGACCAGCGGCGCGACCGCCATCGAGGCGATCCCGCTCGACGCCATCGACCACATCGAGATCCTGCGCGGGCCGGCGTCGTCGCTGTACGGCAGCGATGCCATCGGCGGGGTGGTGCAGGTGTTCACGCGCAAGGGCAGCGACGGCCTGCACGCCAACGCCAATGCCGGCTACGGCCGCTACGACACCTGGGACGGCGGCGCAGGGGTGTCCGGCGGCGGCGACAACTGGCGCGCGGCGCTGCAGGTGACCGGCGCGCGCAGCGACGGCTTCAACGCCATCGTCAACCCCGGCAACTTCAGCTACGACCCCGACCGCGACGGCTTCGAGAGCTACGGCGTCACGGCGAACGGCGGCTTCGACTGGGCGAAGGGCCAGGCACTGTCGGCGCAGTATTACCGGAGCACTATGAACGCGCAGTACGACGGCGGCGACGGCTTCGACGACCGTACCAAAACCACGCTGGAGAGCTACGGCATCACCAGCGTCAACGCGCTCGCGCCGTGGTGGACCTCGCGCCTTACCATCGGCGAGGGCAGCGACCGCTCGGTGTCGGAGACGGGCTTCGGCAACTACCCCTTCCGCACGCGCCAGCGCCAGTACGCCTGGCAGAACGAGCTCGACGCGCGGTCCGCGCTGCCGCTCGCGGGCCTGACGCGCGCGCTGGCGACGATCGGCGTCGAGCGGCGCGAGGAGCGCGTCGACGGCGACACGGCCTTCGACGTCAGCTCGCGCGACACCAACGCGGTGTTCGGCGCCTGGCAGATGGGGGCGGGGCCGCATTCGCTGCAGGCCAACCTGCGGCACGACGATTCCTCGCAGTTCGGCAACCGCAACACCGGCGCCGTCGCCTACGGCTACGCGTTCTCGCCGGCCTGGCGCGCCACCGCGAGCTACGGAACGGCGTTCAAGGCCCCGACCTTCAACGACCTCTACTACCCGGGTTATTCCAACCCGGGCCTCGCGCCCGAGCGCTCGCGCAACGTCGAGGGCGGCCTGTATTGGAACGGCTCGGCGCGCACGCCGGGTGCGGCGGCCGACGCCGACGCCGTCCGCCTCGACGCCAGTGCGGTGGCGTACTACAACAAGGTGCGCGACCTCATCCTATTCGTCTGCGACGCCGACTTCAACTGCGCGCCGCAGAACCTCGAGCGGGCGAAGATCACCGGCGTGACGCTGTCGGCGAGCGGCGCCTGGCGGCAGAGCTCGCTGCGCGCCTCGCTCGACCTCGCGCGGCCCGAGAACGACGACAACGGCAACCTGCTGCCACGGCGCGCGCGCAGCCATGCCAGCATCGCCTTTGCGCAGGAGCTGGGGCCGGTGCGGCTGGGCGCCGAGGTCGTCGCGTCGTCGCATCGCTTCGACGACGCGGCCAACACCGTGCGGCTCGGCGGCTACGGCATGCTCAACCTCACCGCGGAATGGACGGTCGCGCGCGGGGTGACGCTGTTCCTGCGCGGCGACAACGTGTTCGACCGCGACTACCAGTTGGTCGCCGACTACTCGACGGGAGGTGCGCGGTGGTTCGGAGGTGTCCGCTGGGCGATGTAGGCGGCGCGCCGCGCCCACGCATGCCGCGCCTCGCGGTCCTCGCGGCGTTGCTGATCGCGGCGCCGCTCCTAGCGCCGCTGGCGGCGCCCCTCGCGCGCGCCGAGGTCGCGGCCATCGACGACGCGGGCCAGCGCGTCGCGCTCGCGCAACCCGCGCGGCGCATCGTCGCGCTGTCGCCCCACGCCGCCGAGCTCGTGTTCGCCGCGGGGGCCGGCCGCTGGCTGGCCGGCACGGTGGCGGGCTCGGACTATCCCGCGGCGGCGAAAGGCGTGCAGCGCGTGGGCGACGTGAACGCGATCGACCTCGAGCGCGTGGTGGCGCTCGCGCCCGACCTCGTGGTGACCTGGCCTTACACGACGGCGGCGCAGCTCGACGTGCTGCGCCGGCGCGGCGTCGCGGTGTTCACCGCCGACGCGAAGCACATCGACGGCATCGCCGTCGACATCGAGCGGCTGGGCACACTGGCCGGGACCCCCGGCGAAGCGGCGGCGGCCGCGGCGCGCTTTCGCGGCGAGCTGGCGGCGGCCACGTCGGTCGCCACGGCAGGCGCCTCGCCGGGCGCTCCGGCGGCAGGCGCTCCGGCGCCCGCGCAGCGCGAGGTCGCGCCGCTGCGCGTGTTCTACGAAGTCTGGGGCGATCCCATCTACACCATCGGCGGCACGCAGCTCATCACCGAGGCCATCGCGCGCTGCGGTGGCGTCAACGTGTTCGCGTCCTCGCCGGTGCCGGCGCCGATGGTCGATGTCGAGGCGGTGATCGCCGCCGATCCGCAGGTGATCATCGCGGGCATCGAGGGCGGCAAGGCGCCGCCGTGGCTCGACGCGTGGAAGCGCTGGCCGCGGATCTCGGCGGTGTCGCGCGGCGCCCTGCGCACCGTCGACGCCGACCTGCTGCACCGCCCGGGCCCGCGCTTCGCGCGCGGCGTCGCGGCGCTTTGCATCGCCATCAAGGGCTGACGCGCAGCGCGCGTGCCGACAGGCGCCGGGACGGCGCCCACGGCGGGCGGCCGCGCGCTATCGCGGCACGAAGGCGCGCACCCTTCCTTCCCCCAGCTCGGCGAGCGCGCGCCCGAACAGCGACGACAGCCTCGCGACCTCGAGCAGCGAGGCCGCGTCGCCCGCCTCGGCCTGGCCGCCGCCGACCAGGATCATGCGGTCCGCGTAGCGCGCGGCCAGCGCGAGGTCGTGCAGCACCATCAGCAGCGTGCGACCGCGCGCCCGCACCACCGAGGTCAGCGCGTCGAGCGCCGCCACCTGCTGGGCGACGTCGAGGTGTGCCGAGGGCTCGTCGACCAGCAGCAGCGGCGTCTCCTGCGCGACGAGCTCGGCGAGCGCGACGCGGCGGCGCTCGCCACCCGAGAGCGTGCGCACGTCGCGCTGCGCGAGGTGCCCGAGGTCGAAGGCGCAAAGCGCGGCGGCCACGGCGTTGCGGTCGTCGCCCCGCTCGAAGGCGTGCCAGGCGACGTGCGGGTGGCGCGCCGCGAGCACGCTGTCGGTGACCGTCGCGGAGAAGGCGTCGCGGTCGTCCTGCGGCAACCAGGCGCGCATGCGTGCGCGGGCGGCGAGCGGCCAGCCCGCGAGCGGCCGGCCGCCGAGGTCGATCGATCCCGACAGGGGCGCCGCGAACCCCGCCAGCGTGCGCATCAGCGTGGTCTTGCCCGCGCCGTTGGGACCGACCACGGCCCAGGTCTCGCCGGCGCGCGCGACGAACGACAGTCCCTCGAAGAGCCGTCTTCCGTCGACGCCGACGGCGAGCGCGCGGGCCTCGAGCAGCGGCGCGTCGGCCGCGCCGGGTCCCGTGGGCCCGCTCCCGCCCGTGGCGTGCGACGACCTGCGCGCGCTCATGTCGTGGCGCGCCCCTGCAGCCACAGGAAGGCCGGCACGCCGATGAGCGCGGTGATCACGCCGACGGGGATCTGCAGCGGCGCGAAGGCCGTGCGCGCCACCGTGTCGGCCACCACCACCAGCGCGCCTCCCGCGAGCACCGAGACGGGGATGAGGAGCCGCTGGTCGTTGCCCAGCGCGAGCCGCACGGCGTGCGGCACGACGAGGCCGACGAAGCCGACGCTGCCCGCCTGCATCACCGCGGCCGCCGCGGCGAGCGCGGCGAGCAGGTGCGCGACCGAGGCCGTGCGCACCACGTCGACGCCGAGCGCGGTGGCGTGGTCGGCGCCGCGCGCGAGCTGGTTGAGGTCCCCCGCCTTGCCCAACGCCACCGCCGTGGCGAGCGCCAGCGCCGCGAGCGGCACCAGTGGCTGCGAGGCCCCCGCGAGGTCACCGATCAGCCAGTGCAGCATCCCCTTGACCTGCGCCGAGGGCGCGAGCGTCAGCATCAGCGCGATCAGCGCGCCCCAGCCCGCCGCGACCACCACGCCGGTGAGCAGCAGCCGCGTGGGCTCGCTGCGCCGCTCGGCGAGGTGCCACCCGGCGAGCGCGAAGACGATCAGCGTGGAGCCGAGCGCGCCACCGAACGCGGCGACGCCCGCGAACGCGCCGGCGCCCGCGAGCAGCGCGGCCAGCGCAGCTGCAGCCGCCCCGCCCGAGACGCCGAGCACGTAGGGGTCGGCGAGCGGGTTGCGCAACACGACCTGCAGCAGCGCGCCTGCGAGCGCCAGGAGCCCGCCGACCGCGAAGCCCGCCAGCGCGCGCGGCAGCCGGAGGCTGCGCACGATGTCGGCGTCGCCGCCCTGCGCGCGGCCGAGGAGCGCGCCGAGCACCTCGCCCGGCGCGATGCCGACGCTTCCGGCCAGCGTCGAGGCGACGATGGCCGCGAGCGCGACCACGCCGCCGATCGTCACCGCGGCGGCGAGCAGGGCGGGCGTGAGCGGTCGGCGCATCGCCCGGCGATTATAGGTTGGGGCGCTGGCGTACCATCGGCGCAGGATCCCGGCGCAACGATGAACAAGGCATTCACCCGCGAGGATGCGGGCGGCGACGACGACGACGAGCTGGAGCTCGCCGCGCCGCTGCCGCAGGGCTCTCGCAACTACATGACGCCGGGCGGCCATGCGCGCCTCGCGGCGGAGCTCGAGCGGCTCAACAAGGTCGAGCGCCCGGCGCTGGTGGCGACGGTCTCCTGGGCGGCCGGCAACGGCGACCGGTCCGAGAACGGCGACTACATCTACGGCAAGAAGCGCCTGCGCGAGATCGACCGGCGCATCCGCTTCCTGGTGAAGCGCCTCGACCGTGCCGAGGTCGTCGATCCCGCGGCGCGCGGCGACGATGAGGGTGCCGACCGCGTGTTCTTCGGCGCGACCGTCACCGTCGCCGGCGCGCGCGGCGACGAGCGGACGGTGTCGATCGTGGGCATCGACGAGATCGACGCCGCCAAGGGCTACATCAGCTGGGTGTCGCCGATGGCACGCGCGTTGCTCAAGGCGCGCGAAGGCGACGTGGTGTCGCTGCGCACGCCCGGCGGCGTCGAGGAGCTCGAGGTGCTTGAGGTGCGCTATGTCCCGCTCGACACCGGCGCGCCGGTGCCGGACGACAGCGGCCCCCCGACAGGCGGCGCGCCCGCGGCGCCGCGGCGCGGTTGACGCTCGCGCGGGCGCGTGCCTATAGTGGAAGCCATGGACGCGGAAATCGGCCAGCTCGAGCAGAAGCTCGCGACGTTGATCGCGCATACCCGCGCGATGCGCGCGGCCAACGAGTCGCTTCGCCGCGACCTCGCGGCCGCGCAGCAGAAGAACCGCGACCTCGCCACGCGCATGGGCGAGGCCAGCATGCGCCTCGACACGCTGATGGCGCGGCTCGGCGTGGAATGACGGCACGCGACGCGGGGGCGCGCGAGGCGCCGAGGGACGCGGGCGCGAAGGACGGCGGCGGCCGCACCGTCACGCTCGACGCCAACATCCTCGGGCGCGAGTACAAGATCGCCTGCAAGGAAGGCGAACGCGCCGAGCTCGGCGACGCCATCGCCTTCCTCGACGCGCGCATGCGCGAGATCCGCGACCAGGGCAAGGTGAGCGGCGCCGACCGCATCGCGGTGATGGCCGCGCTCAACATCGTCCACGAGCTCCTGCGCGAGCGCACGGCCGCGAAGCCGCGCGGCGCACCGGCGGCGGCCGCACACGCCGCGCCCGCGGTCGACGCGCCGGTTGACGGACCTTCGGCGCAGCGTAGAATCCGCGACATGGGCACGGCGATCGACAGCCTGCTCGCGAGCCAGGAGAAGCTGTTCTAGCCTGCTCGCATCCGCGCCGACGGGAACGAAGGCGCTTTCGATCAATCCCCTGCGGTGTTCGACACGGGCCAAGTGTGTCTTTGAACCAATGCCATTAGCGCGAGGCGGTCGCGCCAGCGGACCGGTGTGCGCTTCCCACGCGGAAGCACCTGAAGGTCCCGGCAGGCTGCCAACTTGAACTTCGGTTCAAGGCCCAACGGCCACGACGGCACAGGCGGGGACCTCCACCAGGCGCCGGCTCGCGAGAGCCGGCGCTTTCACGTGGGCGTGCGCAGGGCTGCGCCGGAGTACGCGGTCACATGAACCACTGGCTGATGAAGTCCGAGCCCGACGACGTGTCGATCGACGACCTCGCCCGCAGGCCCGGCAGGAAAATCCCCTGGTACGGCGTGCGCAACTACCAGGCGCGCAACTACATGCGCGACGCCATGGAGGTCGGCGACCTTGCGTTCTTCTACCACTCGAGCTGCCCCGAGCCGGGCATCGCCGGCATCGTCGAGATCAGCAAGGCGGCGTATCCCGACGCCACCCAGTTCGACGCGAAGAGCCCGTATTACGACGCCAGGTCGACGCGCGAGGCGCCGCGCTGGGTGAACGTCGAGGTGACGATGCGCGAGAAGACGCTGCTGGTCGGGCTCGACCAGCTGCGCGCCGAGCCCGCGCTCGCCGGCATGGTGGTGCTGAAGCGCGGCAACCGGCTGTCGATCACGCCGGTGACGGCCGCCGAATGGAAGCACATCGAGCGCATGATCGCGCGCCTCGCCAGGGCGTGAAGCACGCCCGGTCCTCCCGCATGGAGCGGCGCGCGCCCGCCCGGCCCGCACGCGCGGCGATGCGCCGATGACCGCGGGCGTCGTCGCGCTGTTCCTCGCGCTGGGGGCCTTCGTCGGCTTCCTCGCGGGCCTCTTCGGCATCGGCGGGGGCTTCACCATCGTCCCGGTGCTGGTGGAGACCTTCGAGCACCAGGGCTTCGCGACCACGCACGTGCTGCCGCTGGCGATCGGCACCTCGGCGGCGACCATCGTCTTCACCGCCTTCTCCTCGGCGCGCGCGCACCACAAGCGCGGCGCGGTCGACTGGCCGATCGTGCGCGCGTTCGCGCCCGGCCTCGTCGCGGGCTCGCTGCTCGGGCCGCAGATCGCTTCCGCGCTGCCCACGCGCGTGCTCGCCGCGGTGGTGGGCTCGATCATCTGGATCAGCGCGGCGCGGATGCTCTGGGCCAGGCCGCAGGCGCTCACGCGCCCGCGTCCCGGCCTCGCGCTGATGGCCGCGGCCGGCAGCCTCATCGGCCTGGTCGCCGGCATGGCCGGTGTCGGGGGGGCGTTCCTGGCCGTGCCGATGATGACGCGCTGGGGCGTGAAGATCCACACCGCGGTGGCGACGTCGGCGGCCATCGGCTGGCCGATCGCCGTCGCCTCGACCATCGGCTTCATGTTCGCAGGCTGGGGCAGCAGCGACCTGCCGCCGTGGTCGCTCGGCTACGTCTACCTTCCCGCGCTCGCGGCGATCGCGGTGATGAGCATCAGCCTCGCGCCGCTCGGCGCGCGCGTGGCGCACGCGTGGCCCGTGGCGCGGTTGCGCAAGGGTTTCGCGCTGCTGCTGCTGGTGCTGGGTGCGTGGATGTGGTGGAAGGCGCTGCGCTGAGCACGGCAGCCCAGGGCGGCGGGTGCCGCCGCCCCGGGCTTGCGACGCTTCAGCGACTCACTGGAACGCGCCGGTCGCCGTGCCCGCGTTCAGCATGCGGGTGACGGCGCTGTTCGCATCCTCGCGCAGCATCCAGCGGTTGGCGACGAAGTCGTTGACCGCCTTGTTCACCGCGAAGTAGTACGCGGTGAAGGTCGGATAGCGCTCCTGCACCGACTTGCGCGGGTCGCCCGTGGCGGCGCGATCCGCCGCGGTCTTGGCGAACGGGATCATCTGCCCGGAGCTTTCGCAACCGTCGTTCGCCCATGCGCCGCTGCGCAACGCCCAGCCGGTGTAGGTGGCGAGCGGCACGGTCACGTCGGGCAGGCGCACCCCGGCGATGTCGTTGCCGTCGGCATCGGTCTTGGGCACGAAGCTCGGGTAGATCGGCCCGTTCGCCGGGTTGTCCTCGTAGGGCGCGGTGAACACCGGCGGGTTGATGGTCGGCACGAAGGTCGTGTAGAAATCCGGCCCCATGTCGAAGCGGTAGCGGGTGGTCTTGAGCCCCGTGTAGGTCACGCCCGGGATGTGCGGGAATCCCGTCGACGCCTGGTCGGGATTCACCAGCGTGCCGTCGGCAAGCTTCGGCACCTGGCTCGGTGGCGGCGCGGTACCGTTGGTCACCCAGTCGTCCATCGCGATCCACAGCGCGCGCTGCACCGGTGCCGAGTCGAGCGGGTTCTGCAGCTGCTGGCAGTTGCCCTTCGACGTCCCGTTGCCGACGCCGTGCTGGTGGCTCGAGATGAAGTAGTTGCGTGAGTTGGGCGAGTCGGGGAGATCGCTCTTGCCGTCGGGGGTGGTGTGCAGGAGCGACGCCGCCTTCACCCAGTACTCGTTGGCCGAGTAGATCTGCATCACCAGCGGGCAGGTGTTGGTCGCCGCGCACTTGTCGTAGCGCCCCGCCGTCTGGCCGCTGATCGGGTCGGTGGTCGACGGTCCCGCGAAGGGGAACAGGCCCTCGAGGTAGCGCAGGTCCTGGCGGTTGCGGTTGGTGCGCCCGGGCTGCGACCAGCGGTAGTTGATGTTGAGGCCGTCGCCCGCGGCGATCCAGTTCATGCGCCCGTCGAACACCTTCCTGCCGTTCTCGGCCTGGTTGAAGCCCAGGCGGTCGTAGTCGTTGAACATCCGGCCGGGCTGCGAGGAGATCTCGGTGTAGACGCGCTGCACATCGCCGATGAACGGGTTGGGCGTGCCGATGTCGTCGTGCGATTCGAAGCGCAGCCACGACACGAAGTCGCGGATCGCCGCGAACCCGACCGTGTTCACCGTCGGGTTCTTCGCCGTGTAGGTGAACTCGTAGATGTCGTTGCTGACGAAGCTCGCGCCGCCGGCCAGCGAGATCGCGGTGCCGTCGGCGTTGTACACCCAGCCGCTCGCCGGGATCAGTTCCGGAGCGTCGTCCAGGTGCACGCGGTGGGTGAGCGTCGCCGTCGCCTGGTCGAGCGATGCCGCCGGATACGACAGCGTGTACGACGTGCCGCCCGACAGGAAGTACTCGTAGCCGGGGCCCGTGATGGTGGACCCGTCGGGGTTCTTCGCGACCGGCGCGGTGAACGTGGTGTTGAAGCCGGTGGTGCTGGTCCCCGCCGACACGTCCCATCCGCTCCACACCATCGTGTAGCCGCGCGGCATCAGGAACGAATTGGCGAGCTCGTCGGGGTCGGTGATGGTGCCCGGGTCGTTGCCGCCGGTCTTGATGCGGCCGAGCGACTGCCAGGTCTTGCGGCCGCGGTTGGGCGGCTCGTACATCATCTTGTGGTTGCCCTGGCTCTGGATCCTGGGCTTGATGATGTAGTAGTCGAACGAGTACTCGACCATGCCGTTGGCGTTGCGCGGCGCGAGCTGGATGTCGGTGATCACCGCGTTGAGCGGGTTGTTCGGGTCGATCTCGCCGTAGGCCTTGCCGGCGACCTTCTCGTACTGGCCCACGCCCGGCCACGAGTAGCCGCCGAAGGTCGGCGACTCGTACGCGGTGACGGTGATGCGGCTGATGCGGGCCTCGGACGGCGGTGCCGCGGCGAACGTGCCGGCTGCGGCGAATGCGGCAAGGATGCTCGCGCGCAGGTATCGCCGCTGGGTCGCTTCCGGCGTCGGCGTGAAACGTGGTGCTCGGGACATTGTGGTGCTCCTCCTCGGGGCAGCCTGCGCCCGGCCCTCGTGGGGGACGGTGTCGCTGGCGTGCGATGCGTGGGTTCGGTCCGGGGCCGCGAAACCTGCGAAGCGGGAACACGCGCCGGACCGCAAGGATGTCAGTGGTTCGTCCCTCCCTGGGGTGGCGCGGTGTTATTGAAACGATTCATCGACGCGGCCGAGAATGCCCGCGGCGCGCGACGGCTGCCGCGCGCGCCGGGCGGCGGCGTCAGTCCAGGAAGTCGCAGTGCCTGTCGACGTAGGCGGCGAGGTCCAGCGAATGCTGGCGGACCAGGCGCTCGGCAAGCTCGGTGTCGCGTTTTTCCAGCGCTTCGATGATGCGCATGTGGTCGACGATCGACCGCGAGGCGCGGTCCGACTGCGAGATCGTCAGCCGCCGTATGGCGCGCACGTGCAGGAACAGGTTCTCGATGGTCTTGCCCATCAGGTGCGACCCAGACAGGCCGATGATCGCCTGGTGGAAGGCGATGTTCGCCTGCGAGTACTCGTCGATGTGCTCGGCGGGCGTCGAGGTGCGGAACTCGTCGAACATGCGCCGCAGCCCGGCGATCTCCTCGTCGGAGGCGTTCACCGTGGCGAGCCGCGCCGCCATGCTCTCGACCGCCGCCCACAGCTCGATCATCTCGATGATCTGCTTCTTGGTCTTGCGGACCACGAACACGCCGCGCCGCGGCACCGTGCGCAGGAAGCCCTCCTGCTCGAGCAGCGTCATCGCCTCGCGGATCGGCGTTCGCGACACGCCGAGCGACTTCGAGAGCTGCCGCTCGTCGAGGCGGATCTCGGTGCGCTGCGAGTAGATGTCGGTCTGCATGATCGCCGACTTGAGCGCCGCGTACGCCTGGTCGCGAAAGCTCGGGCCGCTGTTGATCGGCGATAGGGCAAGCGGCGTCGCTGGGCCGACGGCACTCGGGGAAGCCACGGCGGGTCGTTCCTCCTGCCTGCGCGCGCGCGCTCGCGCGTGCGGGCATGCCCTCCGCACCGGCGACGCCGGGGGACGCATGCGCGTGGAACCTTATATACCAGGAGCCACCGCGTCGTCCAGACGACCCCGGGCAATGCCCGCCTTCGGGGTTGGCGGAGCTCCTTCGCGCATCGCGGGGTCGCTCGCGGGCGACCGCCGATGCGGCACGGGGATGAGGCGCGCGTGACACGCGCGCCAGGTGATCAGGCGTGGCTGTCGTGCTGCAATGCAGCGAAAAACATCGTGGTTGGACGCGTGGACCGGCACATCGCGCGGTCTCCTCCTGGGCGATGGCCGAAGCGCATCGCGTCGACACGGTAGTCCCGTCGAAGCATAATGTGTAGTAGTATTTTTTTGTTGTTGGTATAAATAATCATTTATGGATGGCCCGACACTCAGGAATGCCACGCTGCGCCAGCTCAAGGTGTTCGACACCGTGGCGCGGCAGCTGTCGTTCTCGCGTGCGGCGGAGGAGCTGCACCTCACGCAACCCGCGGTGTCGGCGCAGGTGAAGGAGCTCGAGCGCCATATCGGCCTTCCCCTGTTCGAGCGCGTCGGCAAGAAGACCTATGTCACCGAGGCGGGCGCGACGCTCGGCACCTACGTGCGCAACATCCTCGGCCAGCTCCACGAGGGCGAGGAGGCGCTGGCGCGGCTCAAGGGCGTCGCGGGCGGAAGGCTCAACATCGCGGTGATCAGCGCCGGCGACTACTTCTTCCCGCGGCTGCTCGCGGTCTTCATGAAGCGCCACCCGGGCGTCGCCCTCAACCTCACCGTGCACAACCGCGAGGAGCTCCTGCACCAGATCGCCGAGAACACCACCGACATCGCCGTCATGGTGCGTCCGCCGGAAGGCGCGGACGTGGTGCACGAGGCCTTCGCGCCGCACGCCTACGTGATCGTCGCGCCGCCCTCGCATCCGCTCGCAGGGCGCCGGCGCGTGCCGATGGAGCGCGTGCTGCGCGAGCCCTTCGTGTCGCGCGAGCACGGCTCCGACACCTGGATGTCGATGGCGGAGGCGTTCGGCGAGCACATGCGCGGCGTGAATGTGGCCATGGAGATCCGCAGCAACGAGACCATCAAGCAGGCGGTGATCGCCGGCATGGGCATCGCGTTCATGTCCGAGCACGCCATCGTCCACGAGATCAACCTCGGGATGCTGACGGTGCTCGACGTCGCGGGCCTCCCGGCGCGCAGGCAGTGGTTCGTTGTGCATCGCAGCACCAAGCGCCTGCCCCCGGCCGCCGAGGCCTTCAAGGCTTTCCTGCTGGAGGAAGGCGCGCGCTGGCTGGCGCGCGAGGTACCGCTGGGGCACGCACCGCGGCGAGGCCGCGGCAGCGCGCGCGATGCTGCAAAGCAACGTTGACTTGGCGCTGATATATCACATACCTTACGGAGCCGAAACGCTCCGGCAGTCCGCGGCCCGGCATGGCGTGGCTGGAGTTCGGAGGAACGGCGGGTTCGCTTCCTCGTCGATTGAATCGCATGCGCGAGCACCGGGTGGCACGCCCGGGATGCTGCGATCGCCTGGAGAAACACCATGGATCACGTTGCCACCAAGCCCCAACCGAGTCTCGCCGGAGGGGCGTCCGATGCCACGGCCGCGGGTGAGCCGGCGCGCGAGACCGACGGCTTCCAGCTCGTCATCGACGCGCTGAAGCTCAACGGCATCGACACCATCTTCGGGCTGCCCGGCATCCCGGTCACCGACCTCACGCGCCGCATGCAGAAGGATGGACTGCGCGTCATCGCCTTCCGCCACGAGCAGAACGCCGGCTATGCGGCGTCCATCGCCGGCTTCCTCACCCAGAAGCCCGGCATCTGCCTCACCGTCTCGGCGCCGGGCTTCCTCAACGGCCTCACGGCGCTGACCCACGCCACCGTCAACTGCTTCCCGATGATCCTGATCAGCGGCTCGTCCGAGCGCGAGATCGTGGACCTGTCGCAGGGCGACTACGAGGAGCTCGACCAGCTCGCCATCGCCAAGCCGCTGTGCAAGGCCGCGTTCCGCGTGCTGCACGCCGAGGACATCGGCGTGGGCGTCGCGCGCGCCATCCGCGCGGCGGTCTCGGGCCGCCCGGGCGGGGTCTACCTCGACCTGCCGGCCAAGCTCTTCCCGCAGGCCATGGAGGCGGCTGCCGGCAAGGCCTCGCTGATCAAGGTCGTCGACGCCGCGCCGAAGCAGATCCCGGCGCCCGACGCGGTCAAGCGCGCGCTCGAGCTCCTGAAGGGCGCGAAGAAGCCGCTGATCATCCTCGGCAAGGGCGCGGCCTACGCGCAGGCCGACGCCGACATCCGCGCGCTGGTCGAGAAGACCGGCATCCCCTACCTGCCGATGTCGATGGCCAAGGGCCTGCTGCCCGACACGCACGAGCAGTGCGCCTCGGCGGCGCGTTCGTTCGTGCTGCCCGAGGCCGACGTGGTGATGCTCGTCGGCGCGCGCCTCAACTGGCTGCTGTCGCAGGGCAAGGGCAAGACCTGGGGCGGCGCGACGTCCAAGGCCTGGGGCAAACAGCGCTTCATCCAGGTCGACATCTCGCCCACCGAGGCCGACAGCAACGTGCGCATCGAGGCGCCCGTGGTCGGCGACATCGGCTCCTGCGTCAAGGCGCTGCTCGCCGGCATCGACGGCCAATGGGCGAAGCCGCCGGCCGAATGGACCGCCGCGATCAGGGAGCGCAAGGACAAGAACGTCGCCAAGATGGCGGAGACGCTGGCGAAGAATCCCTCGCCGATGAGCTTCCAGAGCGCGCTCAACGTGGTGCGCGACATCGTCAAGGCGAACCCCGACGCGATGCTGGTGAACGAAGGCGCCAACGCGCTGGACTTCACCCGCTCCATCGTCGACATGTACAAGCCGCGCAAGCGCATCGACGTCGGCACCTGGGGGATCATGGGCATCGGCATGGGCTACAGCATCGCCGCGGCCGTCGTCACCGGCCAGCAGGTGATCGCCATCGAGGGCGACAGCGCCTTCGGCTTCTCCGGCATGGAGACCGAGACCATCTGCCGCTACGACCTGCCGGTGTGCGTCGTGATCATGAACAACAACGGCGTGTACCGCGGCGACGAGAAGAACGCGGCGGGGGGCACCGACCCCTCGCCGCTGGTGTTCGTCAAGGATGCGCGCTACGAGAAGATGATGGAGGCCTTCGGCGGCGTCGGCGCGCACGCGAGGACGCCCGACGAATTGCGCCGCGCGATGGAGGAGGCGATCCGCAGCAGGCGTCCCACGCTGATCAACGCGGTCATCGACGAGGGCGGCGGCACCGAGAGCGGCCGCATCACGAGCCTCAACCCGACGGCGAAGAAGAAGGCCTGACGACTCGACGACGGCGACGCGCCGGATAGCCAGCGCGTCGGCGGACCAAACAACGCAATGGACTGGGGAAGGCAATGGGCAAGGCACTGGACGGAGTTCGCATTCTCGATTTCACGCACGTGCAGTCGGGGCCGACGTGCACGCAGCTCCTGGCGTGGTTCGGCGCCGACGTGATCAAGGTCGAGCGCGCGGGCGCCGGCGACATCACGCGCGGCCAGCTGCGCGACATCCCGAACGTGGACAGCCTCTACTTCACGATGCTGAACCACAACAAGCGCTCGATCACGCTCGACACCAAGCACCCCGAGG
Organism: Casimicrobiaceae bacterium; assembly: GCA_044226535.1. Taxonomy (GTDB): domain Bacteria; phylum Pseudomonadota; class Gammaproteobacteria; order Burkholderiales; family Casimicrobiaceae; genus VBCG01. The sequence continues at coordinate 126,584 of JBGAGT010000009.1, forward strand.
GCAAGAAGGTGCTGGAGACGCTGGTCAGGCACTGCGACGTTCTGGTCGAGAACTTCGCGCCCGGCGCGCTCGACCGCATGGGCTTCACCTGGGAGCGCATCCAGGCGCTCAACCCGAAGATGATCGTCGCGTCGATCAAGGGCTTCGGCCCCGGGCCGTACGAGGACTGCAAGGTCTACGAGAACGTCGCGCAATGCGCGGGGGGTGCAGCGTCCACCACCGGCTTCGACGACGGCCCGCCGCTCGTCACCGGCGCCCAGATCGGCGACTCGGGGACCGGCCTGCACCTCGCGCTCGGCATCGTCACGGCGCTCTACCAGCGCAACCGCACCGGCCGCGGCCAGAAGGTCGACGCGGCGATGCAGGACGGCGTGCTGAACCTCTGCCGCGTCAAGCTGCGCGACCAGCAGCGGCTCGCGCGCAACCACGTGATGGAGGAATACCCGCAGTACCCGAACGGCCAGTTCGGCGACGCGGTGCCGCGCGCGGGCAACGCCTCGGGCGGCGGCCAGCCGGGCTGGATCCTCAAGTGCAAGGGCTGGGAGGGCGACCCCAACGCTTACATCTACTTCATCACCCAGGCGCCGGTGTGGGAGGACATCTGCAAGGTGATCGGCCGCGAGGAATGGCTGACCGACCCGCGCTACGCCACGCCCAAGGCGCGCCTGCCGCACCTGATGGAAATCTTCTCCGAGATCGAGAAGTGGACCATGACCAAGACCAAGTTCGAGGCCATGGACATCCTCAACAAGCACGACATCCCCTGCGGGCCGATCCTGTCGATGAAGGAGCTCGCCGTGGAGCCCTCGCTGCGCAAGACCGGCACGATCGTCGAGGTCGACCATCCGGAGCGCGGCAAGTACCTGTCGGTGGGCAACCCCATCAAGCTCTCCGACAGCCCCACCGAGGTCAAGCGCTCGCCGCTCCTCGGCGAGCACACCGACGAGGTGATGGCGGAGCTCGGCATCGGCAAGGAACAGGTCGCCGCGCTGCGCGCGGCCAACGTGATCTGACGCGAAGCCAACCGGCACCCGGCGCACGACAACATTCAGCGGAAAGAAGACGATGGCTCACGACAAGAATGCAGTGCGGCAGGTGCTCGAGAAGGTGAAGAAGGAAGGGCGCACGTCGCTGACCGCGCCCGAAGGCAAGCTCGTCTGCGACGCCTACGGCATCGCGGTCCCGAAGGAAGCGATGGCGCACACGCCGCACGAGGCCGCGGAGAAGGCGGCCTCCGTCGGCTTCCCGGTGGTGATGAAGATCGTCTCGCCGGACATCCTGCACAAGACCGAGGCGGGCGGCGTGATCGTCGGCGTCAAGTCCGCCGAGGACGCGCACAAGGCCTTCGAGGCCATCGTCGCCAACGCGCGCAAGTACAAGGCCGAGGCGGTGATCGTCGGGGTGCAGATCCAGCAGATGATCACCGGCGGCGGGCACGAGGTGATCATCGGCGCCGTCAACGACCCCTCGTTCGGCAAGCTGGTGGCGTTCGGCCTGGGCGGCATCCTGGTCGAGGTCCTCAAGGACGCGACGTTCCGCCTCGCCCCCGCGTCGAAGGACGACGCGCTGTCGATGCTCGACGGCATCAAGGCGGCCGAGCTGCTCAAGGGCGTGCGCGGCGCCAAGGGCGTCGACCGCGAGGCGCTGGCGGCGATGATCGTCAACGTCTCCGAGCTCGTCAGCGACTTCCCCGAGATCGAGGAGCTCGACCTCAACCCGGTGTTCGCCAGCGACAGGGGCGCGGTCGCCGCCGACGTGCGCGTCGTCGTCGACTTCGCCGAGAAGCCCGCGAAGCAGCAATACACGCAGGCCGAGATCGTCACCGCGATGAACCGCATCATGAAGCCCGACGCGGTGGCGGTGATCGGCGCCTCCGCCGAGGACGGCAAGATCGGCAACTCGGTGATGAAGAACCTCATCAACGGCGGCTACAAGGGGCAGATCTACCCGGTGCATCCCAGCGCCACCGAGATCCTCGGCTACAAGGCCTACAAGAGCGTCAAGGACATCCCCGGGGCGGTCGACGTCGCGGTGTTCGCGATCCCCGCCAAGTTCGTCGCGCAGGCGCTCGTCGAGGTCGGCGAGAAGAAGATCGCCGGCGCGGTGCTCATTCCCTCGGGCTTCGCCGAGACCGGCAACGTCGAGGGCCAGAAGGAAATCCAGGGGATCGGGCGCAAGTACGGCGTGCGCCTGATGGGCCCCAACATCTACGGCTTCTATTACACCTGGAAGAACCTCTGCGCGACGTTCTGCACCGCGTACGACTACAAGGGCCACGCCGCGCTGTCGTCGCAGTCGGGCGGCATCGGCATGGCGATCATCGGCTTCTCGCGCTCGGCCAAGATGGGCGTGTCGGCGATCGTGGGGCTGGGCAACAAGTCCGACCTCGACGAGGACGACCTGCTCACCTTCTTCGAGCAGGACGAGAACACCCACATCATCGCCCAGCATTGCGAGGACCTGAAGGACGGCCGCGCCTTCGCCGAGGTGGCGAAGCGCGTGTCGAAGAAGAAGCCCATCGTGGTGCTGAAGGCCGGGCGCACGGCGATGGGCGCGCGCGCGGCGAGCTCGCACACGGGCGCGCTGGCCGGCAACGACAAGATCTACGAGGACGTGCTGCGGCAGTCGGGCGTGATCCGCGCCAATGCGTTGCGCGACATGCTGGAGATGGCGCGCGCGATCCCCAAGCTCGCCACGCCCAAGGGCGAGAACGTGCTGATCATCACCGGCGCGGGCGGCTCGGGCGTGCTGCTCTCCGACGCCTGCGTCGCCAACGGGCTCAACCTGATGACCATGCCGCCTGACCTCGACGCGGCGTTCCGCAAGTTCATCCCGCCCTTCGGCGCCGCGGGGAACCCGGTGGACATCACCGGCGGCGAGCCGCCGAAGACCTACCAGAACACCGTGAGGCTGGGCCTCGAGGACCCGCGCATCCACGCGCTGATCCTCGGCTACTGGCACACCATCGTGACGCCGCCGATGGTGTTCGCGAACAAGATGGTCGAGGTCATCGACGAAATGCGCGCCAAGGGCATCGAGAAGCCCGTGGTGGCATCGCTCGCCGGCGACGTCCAGGTCGAGGAGGCGGCGGAGTTCCTGTTCGACCACGGCATTCCGGCGTATCCGTACTCGACCGAGACGCCGGTGATGGTCCTGGGTGCGAAGTACCAGTGGGCGCGTGGCGCGGGCCTCGTGAAGAAGTGAGTTGCCCGAAAGCCCGGTGTCACGCATAGTCCTCGTTGCAGCAAAGCGACCCGCTCGACTCTGATCGCGGGCGTCAACAAGTACCGATAGGAGGAGTCATGAGCGTGGGATTTCGTACTACAGTCGTGGCGTCCGCGGTTGCGGCCGTGACCGGGATCGCGTTCTCGATGCCGGCGATGGCGGCATGGGAGCCGACCAAGCCGGTCGAGTTCGTGGTGCCCGCGGGTACCGGCGGCGGTGCCGACCAGATGGCGCGCTTCATCCAGGGCGTGGTGGCCAAGCACAACCTGATGAAGCAGCCGATGATCGTCGTGAACAAGTCGGGCGGCGCCGGCGCCGAGGGCTTCCTCGACGTGCAGGGCGCCAAGGGCGACCCGCACAAGATCGTCATCACCCTGTCGAACCTGTTCACCACGCCGATGGCGACGGGCGTGCCGTTCAGCTGGAAGAACCTGACGCCGGTGTCGATGCTGGCGCTCGACGAATTCGTGCTGTGGGTGAACGCCGACACGCCGTACAAGACCGCCGGCGACTACATGGCGGCGCTCAAGGCCGGCGCCGACGGCCAGTTCAAGATGGGCGGCACGGGCTCCAAGCAGGAGGACCAGATCATCACCGTCGCGCTCGAGAAGGCCGTCGGCAAGAAGCTGACCTACATCCCGTACAAGGGTGGCGGCGACGTGGCGGTGCAGCTCGTCGGCAAGCACGTCGACTCGACGGTCAACAACCCCATCGAGGCGGTGGCGCACTGGCGCTCGGGCGCGCTGCGCCCGCTGTGCGTGTTCGACGCGAAGCCGATGCCGTATCCGAACAAGGTCACCGCGACCATGGCATGGTCCGACATCCCGACCTGCAAGTCGCAGGGCCTCGACGTCGAGTACACGATGCTGCGCGGCATCTTCATGCCGGCCGGTGTCACGCCCGACCAGGTGGCGTTCTACGTCGACCTGATGAACAAGGTCCGTGCAACGCCGGAATGGACCAAGTTCAGCGAGGACGCTGCGTTCAACCAGACGACGATGACCGGCAAGGAGTTCGCCGACTGGGTCGCCAAGGCCGAGCAGGCGCACTTCACGCTCATGAAGGATGCCGGATTCCTCGCCAAGTAGACGCATGAATGCACACACCGAGCCGGCAGGCGACGCCGGCAACCGCAAGGGCAACGTCGAGACGCGCTGGGTCGAGCTCGTCGTTGCCCTCCTCGTGGTCGTCGCCGGCATCGTGGTGATGCAGGACAGCCTGCGCGTGGGCATCAGCTGGGAGGCCGAGGGCCCGCGCGCAGGGTATTTCCCGTTCTACATCGGCTGCGCGCTGCTGGTCGCGGGCGGCTGGATCGCGGTGAAGACGGTGCTCGCGTGGCGCTCGCTGGCCGGCAAGGTGTTCGTGCACCGCGAGGAGCTCGGCCCGGTGCTGAAGATGCTGATCCCGTCGATCTTCTACGTGATCGCGATCGGCTTCCTCGGCATCTACGTCGCGTCGTTCCTGTTCATCGCGGGCTTCATGGTGTGGCAGGGCAAGTACCGCTGGTGGCTGGCCGTGATCATCGCGGCCGTCATCTGCGTCGGCCTTTTCTTCATGTTCGAGGTCTGGTTCCTCGTGCCGCTTCCCAAGGGTCCGCTGGAGTCGTGGCTCGGTTACTGATCGCGTTCGTCCCGAGCGCAGCCTGAACCCATCTCCCGGAGCTTTCCAGCGTGGAAGACCTCAGCAACCTGATGCACGGCTTCGCCGTGGCCCTGACGTTCAAGAACTTCCTGTTCATGCTGCTCGGCATCACGCTGGGCGTGCTGATCGGGGTGCTCCCGGGGCTCGGCGGCGCCAACGGCATCGCCATCCTGCTGCCGCTGACGTTCACGATGCCGCCGACCTCGGCGATCATCATGCTGTCGTGCATCTACTGGGGTGCGCTGTTCGGCGGCGCGATCACGTCCATCCTGTTCAACATACCGGGTGAGCCGTGGTCGGTGGCGACGACCTTCGACGGCTACCCGATGGCGCAGAAGGGCGAGGCGGGCCGCGCGCTGACGGCGGCCTTCACCTCGTCGTTCGTCGGCGCGCTGGTGGCGATCGTCATGATCACCTTCCTTGCGCCGCTGATCGCGCGCTTCGCGCTGCGCTTCGGGCCGCCCGAGTACTTCGCCATCCAGCTGCTCACGTTCTGCAGCTTCGTCGGCATGGGCCGCGAGCCGCCCGCCAAGACCATCGTGGCGATGATGCTGGGCTTCGCGCTGGCCGCCGTCGGCCTCGACACGGTGACGGGCACGCTGCGCATGACCTACGGCGTCACCGACCTCCTGCAGGGCTTCGACTTCCTGATCGCGGTGATCGGCCTCTTCGGCCTGGGCGAGATCCTGCTCACCATGGAGGAGGGCCTCGCGTTCAAGGGCAAGAGCGGGCGCATCGACCCCGCGGTGGTGTGGAAGACCTGGAAGGAGCTGCCGCGCTACTGGGCGACTTCGCTTCGCGCCTGCCTCGTCGGCTGCTGGATGGGCGTGACGCCCGGCGGCGCGACGCCGGCCTCGTTCATGAGCTACGGCATCGCGCGGCGCATGTCCAAGCGCGGCGACAAGTTCGGCGACGGCGAGATCGAGGGCGTGGTCGCGCCCGAGACCGCGGCGCACGCCGCCGGCACCAGCGCGCTGCTCCCCATGCTTACGCTGGGCATCCCCGGCTCGCCGACGGCAGCGGTGCTGCTCGGCGGCCTGCTGATCTGGGGCCTGCAGCCCGGTCCGCTGCTGTTCGTCGAGAAGCCCGACTTCGTCTGGGGCCTCATCGCCTCCATGTACCTCGGCAACATCGTCGGCCTCGCCATCGTGCTGACCACGGTGCCCTGGTGGGCGGCGATCCTGCGCGTGCCGTTCTCGATCATCGCGCCGGTGATCCTGGTGATCTGCGCCATCGGCGCGTACACGGTCCACAACAAGATGTTCGACGTGTACATGATGCTGATCTTCGGCGTCGTCGGTTACCTCTTCAAGAAGCTCAAGTACCCGATGGCGCCGCTGGTGCTCGCGCTGGTGCTCGGCGACTCGGCGGAGACGGCGTTCCGCCAGTCGATGCTCGCCTCCAACGGCAGCCTGTCGGTGTTCTGGTCCAACGGCCTCGTCGGCACCATCTGCGCGCTGGCGATCATCATGCTGCTGTGGCCGCTGCTGTCGAAGATCAGCAGCGCGATGCGCGGGCCGCGCGGCCCGGGCGGAGGCGCGGTCAAGGCAACGGGCTGACGGCGGCGCCGCTTCGGGACTTCGCCGTCGGCGGCAGCACGATCGAGGCAGGACCGCGTCGCGGTCCTGCCTTGCATTGACGCCTCGCGCGAATCGTCCTATCGTGCCCCGACCTCGTCGCCCGGGGGGCTGGCGTGGAGCGTGGGATCGCCTTCAAGACCGCAGCGCCGCGCATGGCCGGCAGCATCGCGCGGCCTCGCCTGCTCGCGGCGCTCCACGGCGCCGGGGGGCGTGCGCGCTGGGTGAGCGCCCCCTCGGGCAGCGGCAAGTCGGCGCTCGGCGCCGACCACGCCGTCGCCACGGGCTGCGCGACGACCTGGTACCGCTGCGACGCCCGCGACAACGACCCCGCTTTCTTCCATGCACAGTTCGCCGGCGCGTTTCGACGCGGCCATGCGCGCACGCGCCTGCCGCCGTTCTGCGCGGAGGACCATGCCGACCCGGCGGCGTTCGCCGCGCGCTTCGTCGCGGCGCTCGACCGCGCGTGCGGTTCGCGCGCCGCCCTCGTCGTCGTCGACGACGCGCAGGCGCTCGAATCGCCCGCGGTGCTGGCGACGCTCGCGCGCGCGCTGCGCGAGGGCGCCGCGTCGACCGAGTGGCTGTTCCTGTCGCAGGCGCCTCCACCGCCGGCGCTATTCGACGCCGTCGCCGCGCGCGAGCTCGTCGTCTGCAACGACCTGCCGTTCGCGTGGGACGAGGACGAATGCGTCGCGCTGGCGCGAAGCCTTCGCCTCGGCGACACCGACGGCGAGCGCCTGCGCGCGTTGACGGGGGGCCACGCGGGGGCGCTGGTGCTCGCCTGCGAGCTGTTGCGCGCCCCCGCCGACGACGACGTGGCGGAGCGCGGCCGCGTGGATTCGATCTACGACCACCTGCTCGCGCGCATGCTCGAAAGCCTCGCCCCGCCGCGCCGTGCGCTGCTCGAGGCGACCGCACTCGTGCCGGTGATCACGCCCGCGATCGCCGCCGACCTGGCGGGCGAGGCCGCCAGCGTCGAGCTCGGGGCATTGGCGGCACGCGGGCTGCTGCGCCGGCAACAGCGCCTCGGGCAGGCGGCGTTCGAGGCGCATGGACTGTTGCGCGCGGGCCTCGAGCGCCGCGTGCTCGCCGATCGCGCCGCGGCCGCCGCGATCGTCGCGCGGACCCTGCAGGCGCTGGTCCGCCATGGCGCGCTCGACGACGCGCTGGCGCTGTCGTCACGGCACGGCAGCGTGCCGGAGACCTTCGCCATCGTCGAGGCGCTCGCGCCGGTGTATGCGCGCACCGGCCAATCAGCGTCGCTGCTGAAGGCGCTGGCCGCGCTTCCCGGCGAGGTCGTGCACGCCCATGGCGGACTGTGCTTCGCCGCCGGCCGTGCGCTGCTCGGCATCGACGAGGAAGCGGCCCGCGGCTGGTTCGAGCACGCGCACGATGCCTTCGCCTGCGCCGGGGACCGCGGCGGGATGCGCACCGCCTCCGCCGCGGTGATGACGGCCTTCGTGCTGGAATACGGCGACATCCGTGCCTTCGATGCCTGGCTCGCCCGCTACCGCGAGGCCGGTGGCGACGAGCCCATCGGGCCCGGTCCCCACGAGGCGGTGCACGCTGCCGGCGCGCTGGCGGTGGCAGTGAGCACGGGCGCGCACGCTCCGGGCGTCGACGGCGAGGCGATCGTCACGCGCGTGCGTGCGCTGCTCGGCGCCGATGGCGCGTGGCTGAACGACGACCAGAAGGTCGAGGCGGCGCGCCTGCTCGTCGACCACGCCTGCATCATCGGCACCCACGAGCAGGCGCAGGCGCTGGTGGCGGAGACGCGCATGCACGCGGAGAGCCCGCGCGCGGGCGCGTTGCAGCGCGGCCGCTGGTACCTGAGCGCCGCCTGCGCGTACTTCGAGGCGGGCGCCGCGGCGCCCGCCGCCGCCCTGTTGGCGCAGGCGGCGCGCCTCGCGGCCTCGAGCGGATCGCGCCGGCTGGCCTTCGAGCTCGGCATGACGCGCATCGACGCTGCGCTCAAGTCCCACGACGTCCCCGGCGCGGCCGGGCAGCTCGACGTCATCGCGGCGGTGCTGCCGTCGGCGACGGCGGCGCAACGCGCCGAATACGCGCGCCTGCAGGCGCGCGTGCTGCTCTCGCAGCGCCGCTTCGACGAGGCGCTGCGCTGGTCGCGCGATGCGCTGGCGAGCGCGCGTGCGTCGGGTTACAGCGGCAGCCACCTGCGCGCCTTCGAGCTCGAGCACGCGTATGCGCTGGCCGGTGGCGGCGCGCCGGACGAGGCGGTGCGCGCGCTCGCCGGCTTCAGCGAAGGCTTCGCGGGCGCGCAGCGCAACGCCGCGGTGGCGATCGTCGACTGCCTGCGCTTCCTCGCCGGCGGCGAGACCGACCTCGTGCTGTTGCGCGAAGGGCTCGCCCACGCCGCCGCGCACGGCTTCATCCACCTGCTGGCGCGCGCCGGCGATTGCCTCGCGCGGGTGTGCAGCCGTGCCTTCGAGGCGGGCATCGAAACCGCGTTCTGCAGGCGGCTGGTCGATGCCCATCGACTCGTGCCGCCTGCAGACGCCGGCTCGCGCTGGCCCTGGCCGGTGCGCGTGCGCACGCTCGGCGCCTTCGAGCTGGAAATCGACGGCAAGCCCTACACGCCCGCGCACAAGTCGCAGGACAAGCCGCTCGAGCTGCTGAAGCTCCTCGCCTGCTGCCAGGCTTCGGGACGGCCGACCGCCGCGAAGGACTGGATCGCCGGGCAGTTGTGGCCGGACGCCGAGGCCCCGCAGTCGCGCAAGTCGCTCGACATGGCCGCCTCGCGGCTGCGGCGCGTCCTCGGCTGCGACGAGGCGCTGGTCGCGCAGGAGGGGAGGCTCGGGCTGTCGCCCCGGCATGTCTGGACCGACGTGGCCGCGCTGGCGCGTGTGCAGGCGCGCGTCGGCGGCCACCACGATCGCCTGCGCTCGGGCCGCGAGATCGCGCGCGCCGCGGCCCACGACGACGTCGCGCAGCTTTGCGAGCATTATCGCGGCGCGTTCCTTCCCGACGACGAGGAGCGCCCCTGGCTGCTCGCCGGGCGCGACGCCGTGACCACCCGCGTACGCGCCATGCTGCTGGCGGCGGACGCGCTGCTGGAAGGCGACGACGACGAGCGCCTCGCGCAGCTCCTCGAGCGGCTCGCCGCCGTCGATCCCGTGAGCGAGCACATCGCGCGCGCGCTGATGCGCATCCGCATGCGCCAGGGGCGCCCTGCCGAGGCGCTCGCGGTCTTCCGCCGCACGCGCGACATGCTGTCGATGGTGCTGTCGCTGCCGCCGGCACGCGAGACAATCGCGCTGCGCGACGCCATCTATGCGAAGGCGCAAGCGGGCGCCGCCTTCGACGCGAGCAATCCGCCCGCCCGTTCCTGAAGCCCGACCCGCCACGCAAGGAGACCACGATGGCCACCCGAACGACATCTGCCGCGAAGCCCACGCCGAAGCAGCAGGCACAGATCCGCGCCGCCAAGGCCGCGCTCGCCGAGGCGGCCAGGGCGCTCGCCAACGCGCAGAAGGCGCTCGCCAAGGCGCAAAAGGCACTGACCGCGGCGCTCGCGTCGTCGCCGGGCGGGCCACCCAAGATCAACACCTGACGATGGCGCCGCGCGCCCCGCGCGTGGCGACGGCGCGCATTCCGCGCTGGACGCCGAACCCGTACGCGCTGGTCGAGCAGCTCCTCGGCACGGCGCTCGACCCCGACTGGACGGTGGCGCAGCGGCAGGTGATCGAGGGCCTGCGCGTCAAGTCGGCCGACGAGCTGTTCTTCGGCGTCGAAGGCGATCCGCCGGCGCTGGCGCTGCTGTTCGAGGTCGCGAGGGCGGTCACCTCGCCGCGTCCGCTGGTCGAGCTGCGTGCGCTCGACGAGGTGCGGCGCGCCAAGCAGCGCTTCGGCGAGGCCGCCGTCGAGCGCGCGTTGCTGTTCCTCGTGCCGGTCGCGCAAAGCGTGTTCGCGCCGATCGGCGCAAAGCCGCCGCCCGGCCATCGTTACGCCGGCATCTACGTCACGTTGCCCGACTACCTGCGCGCCGGCGCCTCGTTCATCGACGCGACCCAGGGCGCGGCGGCGGACTGCTACCTGATCGCGGCGATGAACGCGCTCGCGTGGGTGTATCCGCAGGCGTGGCCGCGTGCGGTCGCCGCCTGCGGCGGGGCGCGCGGCATGGCGTGCCGCTTTTCGTTCTTTCACGGCGTGCGTGAGCGCCGTCCTCCGATCGAGGTCCGGCCCGGCGTCGCGGCGACGCTTCCCCCACCCGGCGACGCCGCGGCCAAGGTCGGACTCGACACCGGGCCGCGGCTGTACTACGCGCATTCCAGCGACCGTCGCGAAGGCTGGCCCGGCATCCTCGAGAAGGCCTACCTGATGCAGTTCGGCAAGGTCAGCGGCCCCGACCCCACGCCCGCCGATTACCTGGCGCTCGACGAGAGCAGCTTCCCGCACGTGGCCTGCCAGCGGCTCGCGGGCGGCACGCGTCGCGCGGTCGCATGCGGCGGCGCGCTCGAAGGACGCCCCGAGGCGTCGCAGGTCGTGCATCGGTTGTGCGAGCCGCGGCGCGGCGTCACGCGCGTGCCGACGATGGCGTGGACCTGGGAGACGCATGTGCCGGCGATGGGCAACGCCACCTGGCGTGCCACCGGGCTGATCGCCAACCATGCCTACGTGGTGCTCGGCATCGTCGAGCGTGGCGGGCGCCCTTACGTGGTGCTGCGCAATCCCCACGGTTTTTCGGCGATGCGCGCCGGGCCCGATGCCTACCTGCAGGGGAGCTGGCGTCCCGGCCCCGGCGCCACCGGCGTGCGCGAGGTGGTGCTCAATACCGCAGGCGTGTTCGCGCTTCCCGCCGCGTGGTTCGACCGCGCGTTCGGGACGGTGGCGTTCGTCACGCCGCCGTCCCGCCCGCGCCGCGCCGGCCGCGCGACCAGGGCCTAGGCGCCCGCGAACACCGCGCGCCGCGCGACGGCCGTGCGCTTGCGCGCGAGGCTGCGTGCCATGCGCTCGCGCGCCACCACGGCCACGTGGATCGACGCTTCGCCGGCCGGCTCGAGCTCGTCGCTGGCGACCACGCGAAACGTCAGCTCGTGGCCGTCGATGCGCTCCACGAAGCCGCTGATCGCGAGCTCCGCGCCTTCCGCCACCGGCGCGTGGTGCAGGCACTCGACGCCCGTGCCGACCACGGTGGCCAGCTCGCCGTCGAGCTCGGCCGCGAGGGCGGCGATGCACGCCGATTCGAGCGCGGCGACCAGGCAGGCGGTCGTCATCGCGCCGACCCTCGCGGCAGCGAAGGGCTGCGCGTCCGGCAGCTGCCCGAACAGCGCCTCCGCGGCCCGCGAGGCGGGAACGCGGTAGCGCTCGCAAAGCACGATCTTCGACAGCGCCTCGTCGTCGAGCGCGCGCGCGTCCATCAGCACGACCCTCCGAACCAGCCTTCGAGGCTCGACGAGGACGCCGTGGACGAGCCGATCGCGGCGTCGATCTCGTCTTCGACCGCGTGGCGCGGGCAGACCTCGATCGACGGGGCGTCGCCGACCGTCTCGCCGGCGTCGCCGGCGGGACCGGCCGCGTCGCCGATGCTCGCGGCGGCGTCGCCCATCCAGTCGACCTCGCTCGCCGCGTCCACGGGCGTCGACGCGAACATCGAGACCGAGGACAAGGTCGGCGTCACCAGCGCGACCAGCGCGCAGGACAGTACGAGGCCGATCGCCGCGGCGCGGTTGGGATTGACGGCGCGGCGCGGGGGCTGCGGTGCGGCCTGGTCGGGCCGAACCTCGTCGGCGGGCGTGAAGCGCCGGGCTTCGGTACGGGTGAACGGGCCAGCCTGCACGGGGAAGTCGGGGGTCGAGGCCATTGCAATCTCCTGGTTGTCGACCGGCACATGCCGGGCAGGAGAGAGCTTCGGCGGGGTATCCCCACCGATTGGTCACGGATTCGGCACAAGGGGCCGAGGCTGTCGCACGCGGTCGGTCCAGCGCGACCCTCGGCAGGGCGGGGCGCCGCGGCCCGTCAGCCCGCCGGTGGCGCGTAGCGCTCGCGCAGTTCCTTCTTCTGCACTTTGCCCATGGCGTTGCGGGGGAGGTCGACGGCGAACACCACGCGCTTGGGCACCTTGAAGCGCGCGATGTCGGCGCGCAAGGTCGCGATGATGCCCGCTTCGGTGAGCGCATGGCCCTGGCGCGCGACCACCACCGCGACCACGGCCTCGCCGAAGTCGGCGTCGGGGACGCCGATCACCGCCGACTCGACGACGCCTTCCATCGCGTCGATGCGCTCCTCGATCTCCTTGGGGTAGACGTTGAGGCCGCCGCTGATGATGAGGTCCTTGGCCCGCCCCGAGATCACGAGGTAGCCGCGGTCGTTCCACGCGCCCAGGTCGCCGGTGCGGAACCAGCCGTCGTCGGTGAAGGCCTCGCGCGTCCTGTCGGGCATCTGCCAGTAGCCTGCGAGCACGTTGGGCCCGCGGACCTCGATCTCGCCCACCGTGCCCGGGGGACAGGCGGCGCCCGTGCCGTCGACCACGCGCACCTCGATGCCGCGCAGCGGCTGCCCCACGCTGCCGGCGATGCGCTCTCCGTCGTAGGGGTTGGAGGTGTTCATGCCGGTCTCGGTGAGGCCGTAGCGCTCGAGGATGCGCTTGCCCGTGTGCGCCTCGAACCCGGCGAAAGTCTCGGCGAGCAACGGCGCCGAGCCCGAGACGAAAAGCCTCACGTTCGACGCCGCCTCGCGCGTGAACGCGGGCTCGGCGAGGAGCCGCGTGTAGAACGTCGGCACGCCCATCATCACCGTGGCCCGGGGCAGCAGCGCCGCCGCCTCGCGCGCGTCGAAGCGCGAAAGCCACAGCATGTGCGAGCCCGACAGCAGTACGCAGTGCACGGCCACGAAGAGGCCATGCACGTGGTAGACCGGGAGCGCGTGCAGCAGCACGTCGCCGTGGCCGAAGCGCCAGGCCTCGACCAGCGCCAGCGCGTTGGACGCGAGGTTGCGGTGCGTCAGCATCGCGCCCTTGGAGCGCCCGGTCGTGCCGCTGGTGTAGAGGATGGCCGCGAGGTCGTCGGGCGCGCGCGTCACCGTCGTGAAGGCCTCGGGCAGGCCTTCGGCGCGCGCGACGAGCTCGCCGCCGTGCGCGTCGAGCGTGAGCACCGTCGCCCCTCCCGCCAGCGTGGCGATCACGCCCAGCATCTCGTCGCGGCAGACGATGACGCGGGGCTTCGCGTCTTCGAAGAAATACGCGAGCTCGCCGCGCTGGTAGGCGGTGTTGAGCGGCAGGTACACGAGGCCCGCGCGCAAGGTCGCGAGGTAGAGCGCGAGCACCTGCCAGTGCTTGTCGACCTGCACGGCGACACGGTCGCCCGGCACGCAGCCCGCGGCGACGAGCGCGTGCGCGATCCGTGCGGACAGGCGGTCGAGCTCGTCGTAGCCGACCGTCGTGCCGCCCGCCTGCCCGACGCCGTGGCCGACCAGGGGTCCGTCGGGCACGATCGCGCAGGCCTGCGATCGCTCGTCGGGGAAGTGCCGCTCGAACAGCGTGAAGAGGTTCGCGTCCATGGTATCGCGTGCTAAGGTCGCCCGATTATTCCACAGGGGACGCGCCGCGCTCGCTCGCGGGCGCCCGCCGATCGCGCCGATGCCGCAGCAAACCGCCTTCCGCACGCCTCGCGAGCGCCTCGCGGGGCTCGCCGACGACGGCCGTTACCTCGAGCACGAGGTCGACACGCCGAGTCCGTACCTCGCGAGGCTCGGCATCGAGCCGCAAGCCGACGACGGCGTCGTGGCCGCGACGCTCACCATCGGCGGCACGGTCTTCGAGGCCGTGGCGCAGGACGCGCGCTTCCTGCGCGGCAGCGTCGGCGCGCGCCATGGCGGGAAGATCGCCGCCGCCATCGCGCGGGCGCGGGCCGCGGGACGGCCGTTGCTGGTGCTCGCCGCCTCGGGGGGCGTGCGCCTGCACGAGGCCAATGCCGCCGAGCTCGCGCTCGGCCGCGCGCTGCGCGCCCTCTGCGACGCGCGCGCCGCGGGCATGCCCGCACTGTCGATCGGCGTCGGTGACGTGTTCGGCGGCATGTCGGTGTTCGTCGCGGCCTGCGATGCGCTGGCGCTGGTGCCGGCGGTGCGCTTCGGGCTGTCGGGGCCGCGCGTCATCGCCGCGGCGGGCGCCGTGCCATTCGACGCCGATGACCGCGAGGCGGTGGCGCGCGTGTTCGGCGCCGCCGCGCGCGCCGCGCAGGGCTGGGCCGAAGTCGTGCCCGACGAGCCCGGCGCGCAACGCGCGTGGCTGGGCGAGCGCCTGGCACGCTGCGCCGCCGATCGCGTGCCGTTCGACGAGCGGCTGCGCCTCGCGCAGGCGCGGCTGGCGGCCAATGCCGGCGCGCCCCCGCGGGCGCCGCGGGTCGTGGTCGACGGCACGCACGCGACGCTCGGTCCGTTCGTCGGCGTTGTCGATGCCGCTTCGCTCGCCGCCGTCGACGAAGCGTTGCTCGCGCTGCCCGCGGCGGCCATGGCACTCGACATCGTCGAGGACTCGCGCGGGCACGCGGCGAGCGTCGAGGCGGAATGCCTCGTGCTGTCGCGCTATCTCGCGCACCACGCGCTGGTGCTCGCATCGCTGCGCAGGCGCGGCGTGTCCATCACCGGCATCGTCGAAGGCACGGGGCACAGCGCCGCCTTCTTCGCCAACGCGCTGCAGGCCGATCGTGTCTATGCGCAGCCTGCCGCGCGCATCGTGGCGATGGAGCCGGCCGCGCTGGCGAGCGTCACGGGCATCGACCCCGCGGCGCTTGCCGAGGCGATCGAGCACGACCCGTTGCTTGGCCACCCGGCGCGGCATTTCGCCGCGCTGGGCGGGCTCGCGCTGGTCGAACGGCGGGAGGACGTGCGCTAGGCTCAGGCTACGTTGCCGCGAACACCATCGGCGACGCCGCGAGCAGGTCGACGGCGACCGGGGCACCCAATTGCAGCCCGCGTGCCTGGGCGATCGGCACGCGCACGACCAGCACATGCGGCGGGCACGCGACGGTGAAGCGCACGCTGTCGCCCTGGAACATCGCCTCGGTGATCTCGCCGGCCCAGGTGGGGGTGGCCGTCGCGTCCCGGCCGGCGAGGCCGACGCCTTCGACGCGCTGGACGAGGTCGATCGCGCCGCTGCGCGGCCCGGGGCAGCCCGCGAGATCGACGGGCCGGCCGGCGACGTCGAAGGCAATGGTGCCGCCATCCTCGCGGAAGCGCAGCGGAACGACGTTGGTCTCGCCGAGGAACTCGGCGACGAAGCGCGAGTTCGAGCGCTCGTAGATTTCCCGGGGTGGCGCATCCTGGACGATCGCGCCGTCGCGCATCACGATGATGCGATCGGCCATCGTCAGTGCTTCGGAGCGATCGTGCGTCACGCAGATCATCGTCTTGCCGGTCTCGCGGTGCAGCCGGCGCAGCTCGAGCTGCATCTCCTCGCGCAACAGTCGATCGAGCGCCGACAAGGGCTCGTCCAGCAGCAGGACGCTCGGATCGAACACCAGCGCACGGGCCAGGGCGACGCGCTGCTGCTGCCCGCCGCTCAACTCTTCCGGGCGCTTCGCGCCGATGCCGGGCAGGCGGATGAGGTCCAGCGCCGCCTTCACGCGCCGGTCCGCTTCCGCGCCGCCGATGCCGCGTACCCGCAACGGGTAGGCGATGTTCTGTGCGACGTCGAGGTGGGGGAAGAGCGAATAGTTCTGGAACACCATGCCGACGTTGCGCCGGTGGATCGGCGTGGACGAGACATCCCTGCCGGCGATGTCGAGCCGCCCGCCGTCCGGCTCGATGATGCCGGCAATGATGCGCAGGCAGGTCGTCTTGCCGCTGCCGCTCGGGCCCAGCAGGGCGACGAAGCTGCCGGCCTCGATCGCCAGCGAAAGGTCGGCGATCGCGACGGTCCTGCCGAAGGTCTTGCGGATGTTGCGCAGCTCCACGATGGGCTGCACCGCGCTGCCGCCGTTCACGCGAAGTTCCCCGTCGGGCCGGCTGGCGCCGGCAGTGGCACCCAACGGCGCCCGGCCAGGTGCGCGAAGGCCGCCACCGCGAGCCCGGCGATCAACAGCAGCAACAGCAGCGAGGCGATGACGGCTGGCGCGGAAGTGAGCTCCTCCTGCATGGTGAGGAACATCTTCACCGTGATGGTCGGCTTGGCGCCGGCGATGAAGAGGGGCGTCACCAGGTTGTCGAACGCGTGCAGGAACCCGTAGAGGAAGCCGACCAGCAGGCCCGGCGCGAGAAGCGGCAACACGACGTCGCGCAAGGCGCGCGCCCGCGAGGCGCCGCAGGCGCGGGCGGCGTGCTCGAGGTTGATGTCGATGCTGCGCATGACGGCGCCGACCACTACCGCGACGAGGCCGATCGTCCCGACCGCCTGCCCGAGGACGATGCCCGCGTCCGTTCCCGCGAGCTGCGCCTTGGTCGCGAACACGAAGAAGCTGATGGCGGGCAGGATCTCGGGCAGCACCAGCGGCGCAAGCAGCACGAGGATGCCGATGCGCGCCCAGCCGCGCGGGCCGCGCGCGAAGCCGTAGGCGGCCATGGTGCCGAGCGCGGCTGCAATCAGCGCGTCGATCAGCGCATAGACCAGGCTGCGTTGGCCGGACCGCAGCCACGCGGGATCGGTCAGCACGGCACGATAGCCGTCGAGCGTGATGGTGGTGGGCGGCAGCACGACCTGGCGCGGCGCGCCGACGGAGAAGACCAGCACCACGAGCTCGGGCAGCGCGAGCAAGGTCAAGGTGGCGCCCACCACGATCCACAGGGCGGTGCGCAGGGCCGCGAGCGGCACGCGGTCGAGCGGCCGGTGCAGGTAGCGCGCGAGGGCGTGCTGCAGCGGCGTCACGCTCGCCCGGCGGCGACGGCCGACCAGGCGCAGCGCATTCAGGGCGAGCATCGGCACGGCCGCCGCGACCAGCATCATCGCGCCCATGGCGCCCGAGGTCTCCCAATCGAGCAGGTTGGTGGCCTGCTCGACCACGAGTTGCGCGAACATGAGGCCCTTGGTCCCGCCGAGCGCCGCCGGGATCACGTAGGCGCCCAGCGCGAGGACGTAGACGATCGACCCCGCCGCCTTGAGGCCCGGCGCGGACTGCGGCAGGTAGACGGTCAGGAAGGCGCGCATGCGCGAGGCGCCGAGCGTCTGCGCCGTCAGCATCTGGCCGCGGTCGACCTTCTCGAGCTGCGACCAGAGGGTCAGCACCGCGATCGGGCACAGGATGTGGACCATGCCGATCACCGTGCCCGTGAGGCTGTGGCCGAGGAGGCGCGGCGCGTCGAAGATCCCCAGCGCGACCAGGAGGCGGTTCACCGGCCCGTCGAGCGCGAGCAGGGCCGCCCATGCGTAGACGCGCACCAGCACCGAGGTGAGGTACGGCAGCGCGACCAGCACGATGAGCAGCGTCTTGGCGTGGCCTTTCGCGCGCGCGAGCACGTAGGCGAGCGGATATCCGAGCACGAGGGCGAGAAGGGTGACGCCGAGCGACGTCAGCACCGTGCGCGCCGCGACCTCGGCGAACAGCCCGTCGGAAAGGAGCTGCCGGTAGCGGTCGAGCGTCAATCCTCCGGCGGTCGACTCGACGCTGCCCAGCAGGAACGCGGCGAGAGGCCACAGCCCGAGCGTCGCGACGAACGCGACCGCGGGCCAGGTGAGCCCGATCGGGAACGCGTGCGCGCGGGCTGCGCGCACCAGCGGGCTGCACGGCAGCCCCGGCATCGGCCGCCGTGCGCGACCCGGCATGTCCTACCGGGCCCGGAACTTGGCCCAGCGGTTCAGGGCCTCGGCGAGGTTGCTCTGGCCGCCCGGCCCCTTCGAGCCATAGTAGTGGTAATCGAGGGTGCGGAAGTTCTCCGGATGGGGCCCTGAGAACGGCATGAACTGCGACTGCTCGGGCGAGAACTTCGCCAGCACGGCTTTCGACGGAACGACGATCCCGTAATTCGTGTACTCGGCATACTTCACCTGCGTGTCGACCTTGAACCACCAGGCCACGAAGCGCTCCGCCGCCGGGATGCCGTCGGGTGCCTTGGCCATGACGACGGCGATCTGCCGCGTCACGGCGGTGCCGGGCGGGGCCACGAGCTTGACGGGCTGGCCGGCCTTGATGGCCGAAAGCGCCGCCGGCGCATACGACCACGTCATCACCGTGTCGCCGTTCACCACGTCCTGGATGCCCTTGGGCGCGTTGTCCCACAGCACCAGCTTGTCGCCGAGCCTCGAAAGCGTGGCGAACGCCTTGTCGTAGTCGAGCGGATTGACCTTGGCGGGATTCGCTCCGCTGGCGACCATCGCGTACTCGATGTTGATGGGCACGCCGAGCCCGCCGGACGCCATGCCCCGATTGCCGGGGAACTTCGCGACATCGAAGAAGTCGGCCCAGGTCGCGGGCGCCTTGTCGAGCTTCGCGCTGTAGACGAGCAGTGCGGCCGCGTCCTGCGAAACCGCGTAGTCCGGCCCCAGCAAGTTGGCGTCCTTCATTGCCGCGGCGGCCGCGGCGTCCCACCCGGCGGTCGACATCGGCGCGTAGATCTTCGAAGGCCGCGTCAGCTCGTAGATGTCGAGCGGCACGCCGAGGGCCACGTCGAACGCGGGATTGCCCGCGCGCGCCACCAGCTGCATCTTCGCGCCGTAGTCGGTGTCCGAGAACGTGATGCCTTCGGCCTTCACGCCGGTCTCCGCGGAGAATGCCTGCAGCAGCTTTTCGACCGCCTGGCCGTTGATGCCCGCGGCGTGCGCGACGATGACCTTGTCCTGCGCGCGCGCAACACCGGTCGCAGCGATCAGCGCGATGCAAGCGGCGACCAGCCTGACAAGCCGCGATCCACTTCCGACCGTTCCAATGGCTCGTACCATGTCTACCTCCTGTGGGGTTGCCTTGTTACCAGGCGGCCGTCCTCTGCGGTCGAGGCCATTCGGTCGCGACCAGCACGTCGAGCAACAGGTCCTTCATCCGCTCGCGCTCGAGCGCGTGCGCCGGGTCATGATAGAGGTTGACGAGCTCCCCCGGGTCGGCGTCGAGGTCGTAGAGCTCGCCGTCGCGCGCGCGTGCCGTCACGGGCGCGCCGTGCCAGGTCACCAGCTTGAGGTGCCCTCGGCGCAGCATCGTGGTGTGCACCGGCGGGTCGGCGCTGTGGCCGCTGTCGCGATATTCGCAGAGCGCCCAGTCGCGCCAATGGCGGTCCGTGCCGCAGGCCAGCGGCACGAGGTCGCGTCCCTGCGTGGGAAACGCGTCGCCGATCCCGGCCGCGGCGAGAATGGTGGAGGTGAGGTCGATCGTCTGCACGATTTCGCCGACGCGGCGTCCGGCCGGGACGGCGCCGGGCCGATGAAGGATGAGCGGGACGCGCACCACGGGCTCGTAGAGCATGGGGCCCTTGAGCATGATCGCGTGGTCGCCCAGCATCTCGCCGTGGTCGCTGGAAAAGACGATGAGCGTGTCGTCGAGCTCACCGCGTCGCTTCAACGCCTCGACGATGCGGCCGACCTCGAAGTCCAGCAGCGACACCATCGCGTAGTAGGACGCGCGGGCCTCGCGCAACTCGTCCTCGGAGTACTCGGCGAAGCCGGGCGCGTGGCCGCCGTAGGACTTGGCGTGGTATTCGAGCTGGGCGGCGGGCTTGCCGGCGAGCTCCTCCTTCGAGCCCGTCGGCAGCGGCAGCTTCGCCGCGTCGTAGAGCGAGCGAAAACGCTCCGGCGCGCCGAAAGGATGGTGCGGATCGAAGAAGTTCGCCATGAAGTAGAACGGCGTGTCCTTGCCGCGGCCCTCGTCGCCGATGAAGGCGATCGCCTCCTCGGCGATCCAGTGGCTGTAGTGGGCTTCCACGGGGACGGTGTCGAGCGGCATCGCGCCCTTCGACAGGTTGCCCGCCTCGGCCGAGCCGATCGGCTTTTCGAGCACGGCCGAGCGGTAGATGTCCGGATGCTCGCGCGCGAGCCAGACGTGATAGCTGTTGTTGGGCGATGCATGGATCGGGTCGTGCGACCAGCGATACACGCGATACCCGTCGTCGAGGCGCGGTTCGTCGCCGTCGGCGCAGGGGGCGAGGTGCTGCTTGCCAGCCATACCGCAGTCGTAGCCCGACGTCGCCAGCGCCTTGGAAAGAAGCGGCAGCCCGGCGGGCAGCGCCGCACCGTTGCCCCACAGGCCGTGCGCATGGGGATAGAGTCCGGTCGCGAACGTGGCCCGCGAGGGGCTGCAGATCGGGCTTTGCACGTAGCAGGTCTCGAACAGCGCGCCGCCGGCGGCAAGTGCGTCGAGATGGGGGGTGTGCACGTGGGGGTTGCCGTAGCAGCGCAGCGAGTCGAAACGCTGCTGGTCGGTCATCAGCACGAGGATGTTGGGGTGTTTCCGCATTGGCGATTGCCGTTCCGGGTCCGGGTTGCTATGCTCATACGAGCGCGTGATCATTCATGTGAGCACGCGTCGGCGTGCATGTCAAATGGCCGGGGGAGCGGGAGCGGCGGGGGTGGCGATGAGCGATGACGTATCGGAGCAGATCCAGGCGTTGACGATCGCGCGCGCCTATTTCGTCGAGGGGAAGACCAAGAGCGAGGTCGGGAAGGCGTTCGGCCTCAGCCGCTTCAAGGTCGCGCGGGTGATCGACGAGTGCCTCGAGAGCGGTCTCGTGGAGATCGTCTTCCACTACCCCAGGAGTCACGTCGACTACGAGCTTTCGGCTGCACTGAAGTCGAGGTTCAGGCTGCGTCATGCGATCGTCGTCTCCGACGCGGGGCTCACCGACGATTCGATCGTCAAGCCGATCGGCAAGGCCACCGCGGACCTGCTGCATGCCGTATCCACGCCGGATGACGTGCTTGGCTTCGCCTGGACACGCACCATGGAAGCGATGAGCGGGCAACTCAAGCGGTTGAAGGCCAAGGCGGTGGTGCAGCTCTGCGGCGCCTTTCCCGGCGCGGCCGACGGGCGTACGTCGATCGAGATCGTGCGCGACGTCGCGCGTGCGGTGGACGGCCCCGCCTACTTCTACTACGCGCCGCTGGTCACCAGCGATCCCGCCGCTGCCGACGCGCTTCGACGCCAGCCGGACATCGCGCGCGCCGAAGGCATGTATCCGCGCGTTACCAAGGCGCTGGTCACCATCGGCGCGTGGAAGAAGGGCCAGTCGACCGTGTGGGGCGCTGTCGATGCGGAGCTGCGCGAAGCGATCACCCGGGCGGGGGCGGTCGCCGAGATGTGCGGCGGCATCTACCTCGACCGCAGCGGGCGGCCACTCGACGACCACTTCGGCACCTCGTGCATCGGCATCCGCGCCGACGCTCTCAGGCGCGTGCCCGACGTGATCGGGATCGCCTTCGGCGCGCCAAAGGCGGAAGCGGTCCATGCGGCGATCCGCGGCAAGATCGTCAATTCACTGGTCGTTCACACCGCGATCGCCAAGGCGTTGCTGTCGCTCGATCCCGGGGGCTAGGCCGACCTGCGGCCGGCCCGCGCCGCGTCGAAAAGCCTCGCCAGCGCCTCGGCGCGGTCGGCGAGCCAGCCCCGCGCATGGGCGATCGAGGTTTCGAGCGTCGTCGGTCCCGGAGGCAGCGCGAAGGCGCCGTCGAATGCCGTGCCGAGTTGCGCGAGCGCGGCCGTGTCGACGGCGCCGGAGAGCAGCGACACCGGCACGCCGTGGCGGCGCGCGCGTGAGGCGACCACGAACGGGGCCTTGCGCATCAGCGTCTGCGCATCCGAGCGCCCTTCGCCGGTGATCGCCCAGTCGGCGCCGGCGAGCGCAGCGTCGAGGCCGTTGCGGTCGGCGACGACCTCGGCGCCGCTTTCGAAGCGCGCACCCAGCAGCATCAGCGCGAAGCCCAGGCCACCCGCGGCACCGGCACCGGGACGCAGGGCCGCCTTCGTGCCGAAGGCCTGCTCCGTGAGCCGCGCATAGCGCGCGAGCACGCCGTCCAGGGCCTCGACCGCGCCGTGCGCGACGCCCTTCTGCGGGCCGAACACCGCGGTGGCGCCGTGCGTGCCGCACAGCGGATTGTCGACGTCGGACATCAGCGTCAGCGACACGCCGTGCAGGCGCTCGCGTGCCGCCTGCGCGTCGACGGCGGCGAGGGTGGCGAGCCCCTGCGGCGTGGGCTCGAGCGCGCGGCCCTGCGCGTCGACGAAGCGCGCGCCCAGCGCGGCGAGAAGCCCCGCGCCGCCGTCGTTGGTGCTGCTGCCGCCCAAGCCGATGGCGATGTCGCGCATGCCGTGCTCGACCAAGCGGGCGATGGCCTCGCCGACGCCGCGCGTGTCGCGGCGCTCGACGCCGACCGCCGTGCCTTCGCCGTCGGTGAGCCCGACGATCTCGGCGACCTCGACCACGCCGCTGCCGTCGGCGAGGCGGCCCGCGCGGGCGCGGCGCGGCGCGCCCGCGGCACCTCGCACGTCCAGCGCGAGGGCCGCGCTGCCCGGCGTCGCCGCGAGCAGCGCGTCGAGCGTGCCTTCGCCGCCGTCGGCCATCGGGCGCTCGACCACCGCCATGTCGGGCGAGGCGCGCCGCAGGCCGCGCGCAATGGCAGCGCAGGCATCGGGTGCATCGAGCGAACCCTTGAACGAGTCGACGGCGACCACCACGCGCAGCGGCGCGCGGCCTGCGTCGGGGACGGGAGCGTTTATCATCGGCGCATGGCGCGAAAGGGACACGACACGAGGTGGCCTGCGGCGATGGTAGCAGCCGTCCTCGCATTCGCGGCCCTGGCAGCCGCCACGGCTGCCGCGGTCACCCCCGACTACGCGCGCGAGCAGCGCCTCGCCGACCAGGTCGCGCCCTCGGTCATGGTCGGCGATCCGGTGTGGCTCGAGGCGCCCGATCGCGATCGCGTGCTGGCGTTGTACACACCCGCGCAGGGCCAGGCGCGCGGCGGCGTGGTGGTGGTGCACGGCCTCGGCGTGCAGCCCGACTTCGGCATGATCGGCGAGCTGCGCGCGGCGCTCGCCGGGCGCGGCTACGCGACGCTGTCGGTGCAGATGCCGGTGCTCGGCAGCGACGCGCCGGCCGGCGACTACCCGTCGCTCTTTCCCGTCGCCGGCGACCGCCTCGACGCGGCCGTGCGATGGCTCGGCGCCAAGGGCGTCGCCCCCGTCGCCGTGGTTGCGCACAGCATGGGCGCGGCCATGGCCAACGCCTGGCTCGCGCGGCCGCAGCACGCCAAGGTCGCGGCCTTCGTGCCCATCGGCATGGGCGTGCCCTTCGCGGCCACGCGGCTCCCACCGGTGCTCGACATCGTCGCCGAGAACGACCTCGATGCCGTCAAGGCTGCGGCGCCGCAGCGCGCCCCGGTGCTCGGCAAGGACGCGTGCTCCGGCTCGCGCACCATCGCCGGCGCCGATCACTACCTCGCAGGCCGCGGCGAGGAGCTCGCCGGCGTCATCGCGGCCTTCCTCGACCGCGCGTTCGGCGCAGGCTGTCGATCCCGCACCTGAACGTCATCCCCGCACCCCGCGCGTCATCCCCGCGAAAGCGGGGACCCATGCCTTTGGGTTGCGGTAGGGCGTCAGCTGCGCAATCGCAGCGGCCTGTCGCGCATCGGCAAGCGGCGACGGCCCTCGGGGAAGCGAGCTTCGCGATACACCCGCTCGGGCTCGCTCCCCCGACGTCCGTCGCGCCGATGCGCTCGGGCCACCACGATTGCGGCTCCCGCCGATTCGCGCGCGGGTCTTGCTCGCGTAGATCACGGCGATCGTGCCGTCATCCCCGCGAAAGCGGGGACCGAGCCTGAAGCGCGTCAACCAAGCCAACGCCGCGCCTTCGCGGGCAGCCCACCGGCAACGGTATCGCCGGAAGCCGCAAAGCTTGCGTCGTGCGTTGCCATCGGCGCGGCGGACGCCGGGGGCTCGGCGCCGAGCGGGTGCATCGCGAAGGCCGAGCTCCCGGTGGCCGCCGCACGTTTCGCCGAGGGCAATGCACGACGCATGTTTGCGCGGATGCCGCACTACCGCTGGATCCCCGCTGCCGCGGGGATGACGACGGGGGGTCCCCGCTTTCGCGGGGATGACGGAACGCGGGGATGACGATCAGCGCGAGGCCGTCGCGCGGGCGAGCCGGTCGCGCACCGCGTGCCAGGCCTCGTCGCCGGGCACATCCTCGATCAGCAGCGCGTCGGCGCCCTGCGCGTCCAGCGCGCGCAGCTCGGCGTACAGCACGCGCGCATAGCCGTCGCGGTCCTCGGGGGCGCGGTGCCAGCTGCCCTCGAAGCCCGCCGGCGCGTCGAGCGTGCGCGCCAGCACCGCGACGGCCTCGTCGCGCGCGAGGTGCTGCGCGGCCTCGGCGTGGAGTGCCGCGGGCGCGACGAGGTGCGCGCGCGTGTGCGGGGCGTAATGCGAGGCGAGCGTGCCCGAGGCGCGCGGGGCGGCGGCGCCCGGCGCGCGCGGCGCCATGCCGGTGACGCGCTCGATCGCCGCGGCGTCGATGCCGCCGGGACGCAACAGCACCGGCACGCCGTCCTCGAAGGCGACGATGCTGCTCTCGATGCCGACGTCGGTGGCGCCCCCGTCGAGCACCATCGACACGGCGTCGCAGAAGTCGTCGGCGACGTGGCGCGCGGTGGTCGCCGAGACATGGCCGAAGCGGTTGGCCGAGGGCGCGGCGATGCCGTGGCCGCCACGCGCGGCGAACGCGGCGATCAGCGCGCGCGCGACCGGATGCGAGGGCGCGCGCAGGCCCACCGAGTCCTGCCCGCCGGTGACGACGTCGTTGACGCGCGCCGCGCGCGGCAGGATCAGCGTCAGCGGCCCCGGCCAGAACGCGCGCGCCAGCCTGCGCGCGGGCTCGGGCACCTCGCGCGCCCAGTGCGCGAGGTCGGCCTCGCCGTCGATGTGCACGATGACGGGATGGCCCGCGGGCCTGCCCTTGGCCGCGTAGATGGCGCGCACCGCGTCGGGGTTGTCGGCGTCGGCGCCGAGCCCGTACACGGTCTCGGTGGGGAAGGCGACGAGGCGCCCCGCGGCGAGCGCCTCGGCGGCGCGCGCGATGGCCTCGCGGTCGGCGCTGACGATGGAAAAAGCGGTCATATCGCAGGCCGTCTCGTGGAAGGGCGCTCTGCTAGAATCCCGAGACTGTACAACGGCTTGCAAGCCGCCTTCGCGCGAGGCGGGCCGTGACCGCATTCGCGGCCGCGACGATGCGCGATGCGGCCGATGCGGCGTTCCCTCGAAAGGTTGTCGATGAACGAATACCTGTTCACGTCGGAATCGGTGTCGGAAGGTCATCCCGACAAGGTCGCCGACCAGATTTCCGATGCCGTGCTCGACGCGATCCTGAAGCAGGACCCGACGGGCCGTGTCGCCGCCGAGACGCTGGTGTCCACCGGCCTCGTGGTGATGGCCGGCGAGATCACCACCAACGCTTCGGTCGACTTCGCGAGGACCGCGCGCGACACCATCCGCCGCATCGGCTACAACGATCCCTCGCTGCGCTTCGACGCCGACGGCTGCGCGGTGATGGTGTGCTACGGCAAGCAGTCGCCCGACATCGCGCAGGGCGTGGACCGCGCTTCCGACGACTACCTCAACCAGGGTGCCGGCGACCAGGGCCTCATGTTCGGCTACGCCTGCGACGAGACGCCCACGCTGATGCCGTTCCCGATCTACTACGCGCATCGCCTGGTGCAGCGCCAGAGCGAGGTGCGCCGCGACGGCCGCCTGTCGTTCCTGCGGCCCGACGCCAAGAGCCAGCTCACCGTGCGCTATCGCGACGGCAAGCCGCATTCCATCGACACCGTGGTGCTGTCGACGCAGCACCACCCGTCGATGAACGACCGGCAGAAGGAGCTCGCCGAGGCGGTGATCGAGGAGGTCATCAAGCCGGTGCTGCCGAAGGAGATGCTCGGCGGCGCGCGCTTCCTGGTGAATCCCACCGGGCGCTTCGAGATCGGCGGCCCGCACGGTGACGCCGGCGTCACC
This sequence comes from Casimicrobiaceae bacterium, assembly GCA_044226535.1. Lineage (GTDB taxonomy): Bacteria > Pseudomonadota > Gammaproteobacteria > Burkholderiales > Casimicrobiaceae > VBCG01. Next base: position 152,892 of record JBGAGT010000009.1, read on the forward strand.
GGCCGCAAGATCATCGTCGATACCTACGGCGGCGCGGCCCCGCATGGCGGCGGCGCATTCTCCGGCAAGGACCCGTCGAAAGTCGACCGCTCGGCGGCCTACGCCGCGCGCTACGTCGCCAAGAACATCGTCGCCGCGGGCCTCGCGAAGCAGTGCGAGGTGCAGATCGCCTACGCCATCGGCGTCGCCAAGCCGATGAACGTGACCGTGTACACCAAGGGCACTGGGCGCATCGCCGACGAAAAGATCGCCGCGCTGGTGCACGAGCACTTCGACCTGCGCCCGAAGGGCATCATCAACATGCTCGACCTCTTGCGCCCCATCTACGAGAAGACCGCCGCCTATGGCCACTTCGGGCGCGACGAGCCCGAGTTCACCTGGGAAGCGACCGACCGCGCCGAGGCGTTGCGCGACGCCGCGGGGCTGGGCGCGTCGAAGGCCTCGCGCGAGAAGGTGGGGGCGTGAGGGGCCCGGTCCTGGCGGTTTCGCTGGCGGCATTGGCCGTTGGCTGCGCCTCGCTCGACCCGCAGGCGCCCAAGGTCGTCACCGCCGCGCACTCGGGTCCCGTGCAGCTCGCCAAGGGCGACACGCTGGTCGTCGCCATTCCCGTGGCGCCCGGCGACCGCGGGCGCTGGCGCGCGCAGACCTCGAACGGCACGGTGCTGCAGCAGGTCGGCGTGGTCGACTTGCTGCCGAACGAGGTCGCGCCGGGCACCGTGGGCAATCCCAACGACAACGTGTACCGGTTCCGCGCGGCGGAAACGGGATCGACCTCGCTCGACCTCGCCTGGGCCGCCGATGCGCCGGCGCCTGCGCCGGTACCCGTGCACCTCGACGTGACGGTGGTGCCGAGGCCCGGGCAATTCGCCGAGGCTTGGGCCAAGCAGCCGAGGTAGCGCCCGGACGGCCCGGCCGCGTGGCCGAATGCGGGCCACGGGCCGAATCGGGTAAAATCACCGCTTTCGCCCCGCCGGAAGCCTCGGCGCCCGGGCGACATCCATCGAACCGGAGACTGCAATGGCCGAATCCCGCAGCCGTACCCGCCGCAACACGCTCGAGCGCCGTTGCCTGCCCAAGACCTACAAGCGCATGTTCGTCGGCGCGCCCAAGGGCATCTTCAAGATGCTCGAGAAGATCAAGAAGGCCTGATCGCCATCGGGCTTTCGACCGGAAAGTGATCACCGACCGCCCGCAAGGGCGGTTTTTTTTCGCACGATGCGGCCGCGCGACCCGCACCGACCCCGCAAGTCCAGGACAGCATGGCCACCCGATCCCGCCTCTTCTCGCCGTTCACGCTGCGCGAGCTCGCGCTCGCCAGCCGCATCGTCGTCTCGCCCATGTGCCAGTACTCGGCGGTCGACGGCCGCGCCACCGACTGGCACCACCTGCACTGGGGCCAGCTGCTGCAATCGAACGCCGGCCTGGTGTTCGTCGAGGCGACCGCGGTGACGGCCACCGGCCGCATCACGCCCGGCTGCCTCGGACTCTACGACGACGGCTGCGAGGAGGCGCTGTCGCGCGGGCTCGCCATTGCGCGCGCCGCGGCGCCACCGGTCCCCGTCGCCATCCAGCTCGCGCATGCGGGACGCAAGGCCTCGCGCACGCCCCCCTGGGACGGTGGCGGCCCGGTCGCGAAAGGTCACGGGGACTGGGAAGTCGTCGGCCCCTCGGCGCTGGCGTTGCAGCCCGGCGACCCGGTGCCGCGCGCGATGACCCGGCGCGACCTCGACGAGGTGCGCGATGCCTTCGTCGCCGCGGCGCAGCGCGCCGAGCGCATCGGCCTCGACGCCGTCGAGCTCCACTTCGCGCACGGCTACCTGCTCGACGAGTTCCTGTCGCCGCTGTCCAACCATCGCGACGACGCCTGGGGCGGATCGTTCGACGGGCGCGTGCGCTTCCCGCTCGAGGTGTTCGCGGCGGTGCGCGAGGCCTGGCCCGCAGGAAAGCCGCTCGGCGTACGCATCTCCGCGACCGACTGGGTCGACGGCGGCTGGACGCTCGAGGATTCGATCGCGCTGGCCCTTCGGCTGCGTGCCATGGGCTGCGATTTCATCGACGTGTCGAGCGGCGGCATCTCGCCGCTGCAGAAGGTGCCCGTCGGCCCGGGCTACCAGGTGCCGCTGGCGCGCGCCGTGCGCGCCGCCTCGTCGATGCCGACCATCGCCGTGGGCATGATCACCGATCCCGTGCAGGCCGAGACCATCGTCGCCGCGGGCGACGCCGACCTGGTCGCGCTGGCGCGCGGCATGCTGTGGGACCCGCGCTGGCCGTGGCATGCCGCGGCGACGCTGGGCGCGGAGGTGCAGGTGCCGCGGCAATACGCGCGCGCGGCGCCGCAAGGCACGAAGGGCGTGATCGCGAAGGGCTAGCGCGCCGCGCGCGGCGCCATGGCCCGTGCCGCGCCGTGCTTCAGCCCTGCGCGTGGCCGGTGACGAAGTCGTTGCGCCCGCTGCGGTCGATGCCCTTGACCAGCCACAGCGGCCGCCGCGCGAAGTCGACCGGCACGCCCGACTTGCCGTCGACGGGCCGCAGATCCCGATCGAACAGCGAGCTCGAGGGCATGTAGCGCAGCGCCACGCCGGTGCGCCGCTTGCTGGAGCGGTTGGGTGCCGCGCCGTGGATCATGTACACGTCGTGCAGCGACATCTGCCCCGGCTCGAGCTCGATGTCGACGGCGTCGGCCTCGTCGAAGGCGCCGTCGGCCATGCGCTGGTTGAGCGTCAGGTCGCTGCGGTCCTCGTGCAGGTGCGGGTGCAGCACGCCGCCGCGGTGCGAGCCCGGGATGACGCGCAGGCAGCCGTTCTCGGCCGTCGACGGCTCGAGCGCCACCCAGGCCGTGCAGTTGGCGAGCGGGCGGATGGGCCAGTAGTGGCCGTCCTGGTGCCAGGGCGTCTCGTAGCCGTCGCCCGCGGGCTTGCAGAACACGTGGCAACCCCACAGCACCACGTCGTCGCCGATCACGCCCGACACCAGCTCGACGATGCGCGCGTCGCGCGCGAGCTTGAGGAACGCCGCGCTGCCGCGCACGCCCTCGCCGTTGTCGCCTTCGATGTGCGCCGAGACGAGCTTCTCGGGGCGCACGCCGGGGTTGTCGCGGATCAGCGCGTCGAGCGCCTCGCACAGCGCCGCAACCTCGGCGGCGGGCAGGCGGAAGCGCGGCACGACGTAGCCGTCGGCGTGGTATTGCGCGATTTCGTCGGGGGCGAGGCGGGGAAGGTCCATCGCGGGCGCGGTCGGGAATCAGCAGTGCCGAATGCGGCACCTGCAACGCCGATGATAGTCCAGCGCGGCGTAGAATTTCGCGGTCGCCCGATCGTCCCCCTCCCTATGTCTTCCTGGAGTGCACGCATGGTGAATTGCCGCCCTTCCTTCCTTCCCGCCGGGCTCGTGGCGCTGCTGGCTGCGTTGCTCGCCGCGACCCCGCTCGCGCAGGCGCAGGCGCCTTCGCGGCTCGACGAGGTCATCAAGAGCGGCAAGCTGCGCGTCTGCACGCCCGGTGACTACAAGCCCTTCAGCTACCTTCGCCCCGACGGTGGTTACGAGGGCCTCGACATCGACCTCGTCCAGGCGGCCGCGAAGTCGCTCGGCGTCGAGGTCGAGATGGTCAAGACCGCGTGGCCGACGCTGATGAAGGACTTCATCGACAAGTGCGACGTCGCCGTGGGCGGCATCTCGGTCAGCACCGACCGCCAGAAGACGGCGTTCTTCACCGATGCCTACATGGTCAACGGCAAGGCGCCGATCACGCGCTGCGAGAACGTCGGCAAGTTCCAGAGCGTCGCCGACATCGACAAGCCCGGCGTCACCGTGATCGAGAACCCGGGCGGCAGCAACGAGCGCTTCGCGCGCGCGAACTTCAAGAACGCGAAAATCGTGATCTTTCCCGACAACGTGACGATCTTCGACGAGATCCTCAAGGGCAATGCCGACCTGATGATCTCGGAATCGGCGGAGACGATGCTCCAGCAGAAGCTGCGGCCGGGCCTTTGCGCGGTCAATCCCGACAAGCCGCTGCAGTATGGCGAGATGGCCTGGCTGCTGCCGCGCGGCGACGTCGCGTTCAAGGCCTGGATGGACACCTGGTTCCACCTCGCCAAGGCCTCGGGCGAGTACGGCAGGCTGTCGGCGCGCTGGCTGGGCTGATCGGCCCACGCGCTTCAAGCGATCGGACCGATCGCCGGCGCGGCTTCGATCGCGCAGGCTGCCCGGCCCGCGCCGCGTCACTTGCGGGTGCGGCCTGGCGCGCGCTTCCGCTCTGCCCGCGGGTTCGCGCCGCGCTGCGCGCCCGCTCGCCGCAGCGCCCTCAACGCACCGTCCGAGCGTTTAAGCTCGTCGCTCAACCACTCGCGCAGCGCGCGCAAGGGCGGCCAGTCGCGCAGTGCCGGCGGGTACACGAAGTGATAGGGCTGCGCATCCTCGTGGGTGATCGCGACCGGCGAGAGTTGCACCAGGCGGCCATCGCATAGCGCGTCGGCTGCGAGCACCTCGCGCGACAGCGCGAGCCCCAGGTCCTGCTCGGCCGCTTGCAGCATCAGCCCCGCGTCGTTGAACACTGCCACGGGCCTCGGCCTGACGTTGAGTCCGTTGGCGGCGAACCACGCGCGCCACAGGTCGGCGTCGCCGAGCAGGGGCTCCGTGGTGAAGGCCTGCGCGGGTGCGCCCGCCAGCCGGCGCGCCATCGCCGGCGAAGCCACGAGCACGATCGGCGGCTGCGCGAACAGGCGCTCGGACTCGAGCCCCGCCCAGGGACCGCGCCCCTGGCGTACCGCGGCGTGATAGCCCTCCCGCGTGAGGTCGACGGTGGCGATCGAGGCCTCGATCTCCAGCGGGATCGAAGGATGGCGCTCGCGCCATTGCCCGATGCGCGGCATCAGCCATCGCTGCGCGAACGAAGGCAGCACGGTGATGCGCAGCCGGTCGCCGGGACCCGATGAGGCGGCACGCGCGGTGTTGACGCCCTGGTCGAGCTCGTCGAGCGCGCGCTGCACGCTGGCGAGGAGCGCGTGGCCGGCGGGATTCAGCACCACGCGGCGACCCCGCCGTTCGAACAGCGCGAAGCCCAGCGATTCCTCGAGGGCCTGCACCTGCTGGCTGATCGCGCTGTGCGTGAGGTGCAGCACCTCGGCCGCCGCGCGCAGGTTCTCGCGCTCGGCGACCGCGCGGAACGCCGGCAGCGCGTGCAGGTTCAGGCGTGGCATCGGTGGCGCCACTGGTCATAAAAACCGACCAACATGTTCAAATCTTCGCGATTCACAAGAGGGATTCTGGGCGCTTAGGCTTACCACCGTCAATCGACGGAGGTGAAAACCATGAACCCCGAATACCGGCGCCCCTCGTGGGCCGAATCGGTCTCGTACGCCGGGCTGATGCTGTTGATGGCGGTCGGCAGCCTGGCGCTCGCGGTGGCGGCCGCATGAGCGCCGGAAGCGGTACCGTGTCCGTCGCGCGCGTGGCGTGGCTGCTGGTGGCCCTGCGCGCCCTGCACGCGCTGGCGAGGCGCATGTCCACGCTCGCCGCGGCCCTGCGCGCATGGCGGCGCTCGCGTCGCCGCGACACGCGCGCACTGCGCGATCTCGCATCGATGAACACGCGCGAGCTCCGCGACATCGGCATCGAGGCCGCGGACCTGCATCTCCTCGGTGTCCATCCCTTCGACGACTGGCCGCGCTGATGCCGCGCCATCCCCGCGCATCGTCATTCCCGCGAAAGCGGGGATGACAGGGTGGGGATGACGCTCAGTCGAAGGCCGTGCCGGCGTAACGCTGGAACCCCTCGCGCGGCGCGAGCCGCTCGAGCCACGCGGCGACGGCCGGCAGCTCGGGCCGCTCCATGGCCATGCGCCGCCAGCGGTGCGCGGCGAGGCCGAGCAGCAGGTCGGCGAGCGTGAAGGTGTCGCCGACGACATAGGCGCCCGTCGAAGCGAGCTGCGCATCGAGGATGCGCATGCGCCGGTTCCAGTTGTCGATGCTCGCGGCGAGCATGGCGGGGTCGCGGTGCGCGGGACTCTGCCGCGCGATCGACATGAAGGCATAGCGCCAGGCGTCGTTGAGCTCGGTGGCCGTCCAATCCATCCACTGCTCGACCCTGGCGCGCGGCGCGGGCTCGGCGGGCAGCAGGTCGAACCGCTGCGCACGGCCGGCGAGGTAGCGGCAGATGGTGTTGGACTCGCGCAGCACGAGCTCCCCGTCGACCAGCACCGGCACCAGCGCGTTGGGATTGAGCGCCAGGAACTCCGGCGAGGCGGTGGACCGGAAGCCCGTGCCCCAGTCCTCGCGGTCGAATTCGACGCCGACCTCGACCAGCGTCCACAGCACCTTGCGCACGTTGATCGACGATGCCCTGCCCAGTACCTTCACCATCGTTTCCTCCTGTCGTGAGCTTCGTTGCCAGGGCGCGGTCGCCGCGCGGCGGCGCAAGGGAATTCAGCCGTGCTTGAGCCAGGTCTGGAAATGCAGCCAGCTCATCGCGCCCGCGTCTCCGAGGAGCCGCGTCTTGCGTTCGGCAGCAAGCGTCGAGGGGTCGCCCTCGAGCGCATCGCGCGCGAGGCCCGCGCGCGCATCGCGGACCTGCTGCGGGAATCGCCGGCGGTCGAGCGCGACCGCGCAGGCGAGCGCGTTGACCACCGGGTCGACGATGGCCGTGGCGAAGGTCGGCGCGGGCGGCGTGTCGGCGAGGTGCGCGTTCATCGCGCGGATCTCGCGGGGGACGCTCACTTCCTCGGGGATGAGGAAGAGGCCGGCAGCGCGCGAGCGCCGGCCGAGCGAGGTGTAGCTCGTGTACACCGACAGCGGGATCGACACGATCAGCGCGCCGGCGACCGGCAGCAGCCACCACAGGAACGAGGGGTTGAGCCAGCCGACGAAACCCGCCCAGGCGAGCCCGAACAGCGTCTGCGCGCCGTGCTGCCGCAGCGCATAGGCCCAGGTCGTCGCCGAGTCGTCGCGCGCGGGGCTTTTCCACGACAGCGTGATGCCCGCGAGTGCGGACACCACGAAGCGCGTATGGAACAGCATGCGGATCGGCGCCAGGAGCATCGACAGCAGGATCTCGCCCAGCGTGGAGAGCACGATCCTGGAGCGCCCGCCGAACTCGCCCGCGCGCCTGCCCATGATCAGCAGCACGGCCAGCACCTTGGGCAGGAACAGGATGGTGCCCGTTGCGACCACCAGCCGCAGCGCCCACTCGGGCCGCCACTCGGGCCACACCGGGAACATCTGGTAAGGCTGGGTGAAATACTCGGGCGGCATCAGCGTGTGCTGCGCGAGAAGCGCCGTGGACAGCAGCAGGAAGGCGAACCACAGCGGCGCCGAGAAGTAGGCCATCACGCCGGTCATGAACACCACGCGGTGCGCGGGGTGCAGGCCCTTCATCAGCGCCAGGCGGAAATTCATCAGGTTTCCCTGGCACCAGCGGCGGTCGCGCTTCAGCTCGTCGAGGAGGTTGGGCGGCATCTCCTCGTAGCTGCCGGGCAGGTCGTAGACGATCCACACGCCCCAGCCCGCGCGGCGCATCAGCGCGGCCTCGACGAAGTCGTGCGACAGGATCTCCCCCGACAGCGCGCCGCCGCCGGGCAGGCGCCCCAGCGCGCAGAACTCGATGAAGGGCGCGACGCGGATGATCGCGTTGTGGCCCCAGTAGTGCGACTCGCGCAGCTGCCAGTAGTGCAGCCCCGCGGTGAACACGGGCCCGTACACGCCGGTGGCGAACTGCTGCACGCGCGCGTAGAGCGTCTCGCGGCCGGTGGCCTTGGGGGCGGTCTGCAGGATGCCGGCGTCGGGATTGGCCTCGGCGATGCGCACCAGCGTGGTGATGCAGTCGCCGGTCATCACGCTGTCGGCATCGAGCACCACCATGTAGCGGTAGTCCTTGCCCCAGCGGCGGCAGAAGTCGGCGACGTTGCCGCTCTTGCGCTTGATGCGGTGCGGGCGCCAGCGGTAGTAGATGTGGCGGAAGCCGTCGACCGAGCGGCAGAGGTCGAACCAGGCGGCGAGCTCGGCGACGCGCACGTCGGGGTTCGCGCTGTCCGAGAGCACGAAGAAGTCGAAGCGCGACAGGAGGCCCGTGCGCGCGACCGACTCGTAGGTGGCGCGCAGGCCCGCGAAGACGCGCGCCACGTCCTCGTTGGCGATGGGCATGATGATCGCCGTCCGCACCTCGTCGCCGATGGGCGCGTCGGGCGCGGCGGTGCGCGAGATGGCGAAGCGGTCGGTGCCGCGCGCGAGCACCAGGTAACCGGCGATGGCTGTCCAGAAGCCCGCCGACACCCAGCCGAACAGGACGGCGAACAGCACCAGGATGGGAATCTCGAGCAGCGCCTGGCCGTGGTAGGGCAGCACCGACTTCATCAGCATCGTGGCGATCCACGTCTGGCCGATGATCAGCGTGAGCAGCACGATGCGCCGGTGCCAGCTCACGGGGAGCGGCACGCGGGCCGGCTCGGCGGCCGAAGCCGCGGTCACCGCCTCGCTCGTGCCGGCCCTCGCGCCGGGCGCCGCGGCGGGCGGCATGGCGGCCCGGCCCCGGCGCGGGCGCTCACGCCAGCGCGGGAAGGCGTTGCCCAGCCAGTCGGCAGGCGCCATCGGCGTTCGCGCCAGCGGCGGCGAGGTGGCGAGCCCCGAGTCGCGCCGGGCGAGCGGCAGCGCGCCCAGCGTGCGTTCCGCCAGCGCGCGGGCAAGGCGCGCGCGCACCGAGATGCGCGCGGGGTCGGCGGGGTTCTGCCCGGCGGGCGGGCCGTGCGCGTCGTGTAGCGCCGCGCCCGCGCCCGCGCCGGCCTCGGCGAGCTCGGCGTGCATCGCCGCGAAGGCGGCGGCCAGGCCGGCGCGCGCGTCGCCACGCGCGGCGATGCGCGCCTCGATGGCGCTGCGCGCCGCGGGCGCGAGGTCGAGCGCGTCGAGGTAGCGGCCGACCGGGTCGGGGTTGCCGCGCGGTGCGTTCACGCGCGCTAGGGAGGCGGCAGCAGGTAGCTCCACGTCTCGGAGAGCGTGGTGCCCTTGCTGCGCAGGAAGGCCCGCAGCTCGACCGGCTTGGCGTCGTCGAGGCGGTTGAAGCGGAGGGTCATGCGCCAGCCGCCGGTGACGTCGTTGCGGTAGGCATTGGACTCGAGCATCTCGGCGTTGGCGACCGGCGTCACCACCGCCTCGACGGGCGCGTCAGCGGGCAGCTTGGCGAGCGCGGGACCCTCGAAGTCGACGACGAAGTCGAGGCTCTTGTCCTGCACCTTGCGGTAGCCGTGGCCGCGCCGCGTCTGCGTCACCCAGGCCTGCGGCGGGCGCGTCTCGTTCTCGTACTGCCACAGCAACCGGTACTCGAAGTCGATGGGCTCCTTCGGCGCCGGCGGGTTGTCCGGCACCCAGAACGCGACGATGTTGTCGTTGGTCTCGTCCGGCGTGGGGATCTGCACGAGCTCGATGCGCCCCGCCTCGAACTTCGAGCGCGGCTGCACCCACACGCTCGGTCGCTTCTCGTAATGCGCCTCGAGGTCCTCGTAGCTCGGGAACGCGCGGTCGCGCTGCATCAGGCCGAAGCCCGCGGGATTGGTCAGCGCGAACGAGCTCACCAGGAGGCGCTTGGGGTTCGACAGCGGCCGCGCGATCCACTCGCCGGTGCCCGACTGGATCGACAGCACGTCGGAATCGTGCACCTCGGGGCGGAAGTCCGGGATCGAGGGCGGCTGGTTCTCGCCCGAGAAGAACATGCTGGTCAGGGGCGCGATGCCGAGCTTGGCGACGCGCTCGCGCAGGAACAGCCGCTGGCGCACGTCGACGGCGGTGTCGCTGCCGGGCTTGAGGATGAAGCGGTAGGCGCCGGTGACGCGCCGCGAGTCGAGCAGCGCGTAGATGGTGAGCTCGCTGGCGTTGGGCGCGGGCCGCACCAGCCAGAACTCGGTGAAGCTCGGGAACTCCTCGCCGGAGGCGAGCGCCGTGTCGATCGCGAGCCCGCGCGCCGAGAGCCCGTACACCTGGCCCTTGCCCAGCGCACGGAAGTACGAGGCGCCGAGGAACACCAGCACCTCGTCCTTGTACCTGGGCGTGTTGAGCGCGTAGTGCACGCGGAAGCCCGCGAAGCCCGGGAAGCGCGTGCTGGTCGGCGCGAGCTTGTTCTTGCCGTAGTCGAACTGGTCCGCCGAGTAGGGAACCTCTTTCACCTCGTTGCCGACGACCTCGTTCACGTGCACGGGCCGCACGTAGTGGAAGCCGGGGTGGAAGAACATCACCTCGAAGGGCAGCTTCTGCGAGTGCCACAGCGCATGGTCGGCGCGGAAGCGGATGTCGCGGTACTGGTCGTAGTCGAGGTCGAGCCACTGCTTGGGCAGTTGCGACGCCGGCTGCTTGTAGGGCTGCGAGGCGAGCGATCGTGCGCGGCGCTCGACGTCGTCGAAGCCGAAGGCCTGCGACACCGAGGGCAGCGCGAGCAGGGCGAGCGAGGCGGAAAGCGCGAGCGACGCGAGTCGCTGGCGCCGGGACGGGAGGGGGAGGGGGGTCACGCGGGGTGACATGGGGTCGGGGGGCAAGCGCGCAAGTTTAACGCGCACGCCGGCGCCGGCAACGGCGCGCGCAGCATTGTCGTTCCCGCGCGATCGCCCCCGCGCCGTCATCGCCGCGAAAGCGGGGACCCACGGATTCCCGCCTGCGCGGGAATGACGAATCCATGCCCTTCGCCTACTACGCGCGCTTGACCCGCAGCCAGCAAGCCGTCTACCGCAGGAGCGACGCCATCGTCACCCTGGCGCTGCCCGCGGGCATCGTCCCCGGCGACGCGGTGCGGGGCATCGAGGAGGCGCTGGCCGACGAACGTCGCACGGACGTTCAACGCCACTGCCAGGCGCTCGCCACGATGCTCGCGCAGGGCTACGGCGTCCCGCCGCTCGCCATCCGCGTGCTCGCCGAACGGCCCTCGGACGACTACGGCGAGCTGCACGGCCTTTACGACCCCAGCGAGGACCGCCCGCCCGCGACCATCACGCTGTGGATGCGCACGGCGGCAAAGCGCCGCGTGGTGGCCTTCCGCAGCTTCCTGCGCACGCTGGCGCACGAATTCAACCATCACCTCGACTACGAGCTCTGGGAGCTCCCCGAGACCTTCCACACCGAGGGCTTCTACAAGCGCGAGTCGGCGCTCGCCAACGCGCTGTTCGCGGCGGCCGGGATCGAGCCCGTGCAACGGCCGGCGCCCCGTCGCACGGGGCCGAAGGCGGCCGGAACGGGCGAATAGCCGGGCCGCGCGCCTCGCGTTGGCTATAATGGCGGGGCTCTTCGAGGAGCGCTGCAATCCGCCAACGGCGCCGTCCGCGCGCCTTTCGCGGCCCAGGCTCGAAGACGCTTCCTTTGGCAACGGCGCTCGTCGAACCGCGGTGGAACCTTCCGGCCCGCGGCACGACGGGCCTCCCGCCCCTCGCCGCCGCTTCCCGTTCCACCGCAACGATGATGAGGAGCGTTGCATGAACACCGTCACCGACAGGGGCATCCAGGACCTCGAGCAGGACTACCGCGTTGCCGACATGGCGCTCGCCGCCTGGGGCCGCAAGGAGATCCTGATCGCCGAGACCGAGATGCCCGGCCTGATGGCCATCCGCAAGGAGCTCGCGGCCTCGCAGCCGCTCAAGGGCGCGCGCATCGCGGGCTCGCTGCACATGACCATCCAGACCGCCGTGCTGATCGAGACGCTGCAGGCGCTGGGCGCCGACGTGCGCTGGGCCTCGTGCAACATCTACTCGACGCAGGACCATGCCGCCGCGGCGATCGCCGAGCGTGGCACCCCCGTGTTCGCCTACAAGGGCGAGTCGCTCACGGACTACTGGGAATACACACACCGCATCTTCGAGTGGAAGGGCGAGCGCAACCTGACGCCCAACATGATCCTCGACGACGGCGGTGACGCGACGCTGCTGGTGCACCTGGGCGCGCTGGCCGAGACCGACCGCTCGGTGATCGGCAAGCCCTCCAACGAGGAGGAGTTCGCGCTCTACGAGTCGATCGCCAAGCGCCTCGCCGAGGACCCGACCTTCTATTCGCGCATCAAGGCCAACATCAAGGGCGTGACCGAGGAGACCACCACCGGCGTCAAGCGCCTGTACCAGATGCACGCCGACGGGCGCCTGGGCTTCCCCGCGATCAACGTCAACGACTCGGTCACCAAGAGCAAGTTCGACAACCTCTACGGCTGCCGCGAGTCGCTGGTCGACGGCATCAAGCGCGCGACCGACGTGATGATCGCGGGCAAGGTCGCCCTGGTGAACGGCTATGGCGACGTCGGCAAGGGCTCGGCGCAGGCGCTGCGCGCCCTGTCGGCGCAGGTGTGGGTGGCCGAGATCGACCCCATCTGCGCGCTGCAGGCGGCGATGGAGGGCTTCCGCGTGGTGACCATGGACTGGGCCTGCGACAAGGCCGACATCTTCGTCACCGCCACCGGCAACATCGACGTCATCCGCCTCGACCACATGCAGAAGATGAAGCACAACGCCATCGTCTGCAACATCGGCCACTTCGACAACGAGATCGACGTCGCGGGCCTCAAGAAATTCCCGTGGGAGAACATCAAGCCCCAGGTCGACCACGTGATCTTCCCCGACGGCAAGCGCATCATCCTGCTCGCCGAGGGCCGCCTCGTGAACCTGGGCTGCGCGACGGGCCACCCCTCGTACGTGATGTCGAGCTCCTTCGCCAACCAGGTGCTGGCACAGGTCGAGCTCTGGGGCGACGCGCAGTCGGCGGCCAAGAAGTACCCCGTCGGCGTGTACACGCTGCCCAAGCACCTCGACGAGAAGGTCGCGCGGCTGCAGCTCTCCACGCTCGGCGCGCAGCTGACGCCGCTCAGCGACGCGCAGGCGCGCTACCTCGGCGTCAACCTGCAGGGCCCGTACAAGGGCGACGCCTACCGCTACTGAGCCAAGGAGCCCCCGATGCGCTTCATCCTCGCCTGGATCATCAATGCCATCGCGCTGTTCGTGCTGCCCTACGTGTTCCCCTGGGTCACGGTCAAGGACGGCACGACGGCGATCATCGCCGCGCTGGTGCTCGGCCTCATCAACACCCTGATCCGGCCGATCCTGGTGCTGCTGACGCTGCCGGTGACGCTGATCACGCTGGGCCTCTTCATCTTCATCGTCAACGGCTTCCTGTTCTGGGCGGTGGCCCACTGGGTCGACGGCTTCCAGGTGACGGGCTTCTGGGCGGCGGTGTTCGGTGCGATCGTCTACAGCATCATCTCGTGGGCGCTGTCGTCGATCCTGCTGAAGCGCGTGTGACCGGAGCGCGCGACGCGCAGGCGCCGTCGTCTCCGCGCCGGCGGGGATCCACGGGTGCGGGCCTGTCCCTCGAGTTCTTCCCGCCGCGCACGCCCGAGGGCGTCGCCAAGCTCGCCGCCGCGCGACACGAGCTCCGCGTCGTGGCGCCCGAGTTCTGCTCGGTGACCTTCGGCGCGGGGGGATCGACGCGCCAAGGCACGCTCGAGACGGTGCTGGCGTTCCGTGCCGACGGCTATGCCGTTGCGCCGCACATCTCCTGCATCGGCGCGACGCGCGAGGGCGTCGCGGCGGTGCTCGCGCAATACCGCGACCACGACATCCGGCACCTGGTCGCGCTGCGTGGCGACCTGCCCTCGGGCAGCGTCGACGCCGGAGCCTTCCGGTACGCCAACGAGCTGGTGGCCTTCATCCGCGCCGAGACCGGCGCACACTTCCACATCGACGTCGCCGCCTATCCCGAGGTGCACCCCCAGGCGCGCAACCCGCGTGAGGACCTCGCCAATTTCAAGCGCAAGGTCGACGCCGGCGCGAACTCGGCGATCACCCAGTATTTCTTCAACGACGAGGCGTACTGGCGCTTCGTCGACGACGCGCGCGCCATCGGCGTCGAGGTGCCGATCGTGCCGGGGATCATGCCCATCGCCACCGCGTCGGGGCTGGCGCGCTTTTCCGACAACTGCGGCGCCGAGATCCCTCGCTGGATCCGCAGGCGCCTCGAGGGCTACGGCGACGACGCGGAGTCGATCCGTGCCTTCGGCCTCGACGTGGTCACGGCGCTGTGCGAGCGCCTGCTCGCGCGTGGCGCGCCCGGGCTGCACGTCTACACCCTCAACCACGCGGGGCTTACCTTGGAGGTCGCCCGGCGCCTCGGGCTCGCGGCGCCGGGCTGACCGCCGCGGCGCAACAGGGATGCGCGCGGCCGGGTGATGCGGCGGCGCAACACCGTCCCCGGCGTAACGCGGCCCGGGCGGCGCGGATGCCGCCGGATCGGTGCGAGGAGACTAGACTGGCCAGGTGCGGGCGTCCACCTGGCATCGACGCCGCGGTGGCGCGGATCCGCGCAAAGGGAGAAACCATGCTTCGTGTCCATGCCTGGCTGACGTGCGTGCTGGCGGCCTTCGCGCTCGCCGCCCCCGCCTCCGCCCAGTACTTCGTCCGTTACGACATCGTCCTCGATTCCACGCCCACCTGCGACGCCAATGGCGTCTACGCGACCGCGACGGGGACCTACTCGGCGAACCTGCCGCTGTCGGGTGGCAACCAGTACGTCTCGTACTCCGTGAACGGCGCGGCGCCGTTGGTGCAGATCCAGAACGGACCCGGCGGCGCGACCAGCTTTCCGCTGGCCGCCAGCACCATCACCGTCCTGCTGCCGGTGCCCGCGACGCCGCCCTACACGCTGACGGCCTTCGCGTTCCCCGCGATCAACGGGCAGCCGACAGGCCTCGGCACGCAGGTCTCGGCCGTGTGCAACGGCGACGGGTCGGCGACGCTGGTGTTCGCCAACGACATTCCGGCGCCGTCGTTCGCCGTCCCGGCGCTGCAGCCGGCGATGCTCGCTGCGATGGCGGCGCTGCTCGCGCTGATGGCGGCCCTCGGGATGCGGCGCAGCCGAAGACGCCGGTAGTGGGCCGCGGGTAGTCGGGCCCGGTGGTCGGGCGCCGCCGGTGTGGCGCCGTCGCGCCGCCCCACCGGGCGCGAGGGACGGTGCCCGTCGTTCAGCGCGGGCGCGAGAACGACACGAGCTCGATGCGCGTGCTCTGCGCGCGCACGCTGATGGCGTCGATGCCGCCCTTCTCGCGGTACTCGGCCTGGCGGTCCTCGAGGATCGACGCGCCCACGGCCGGTGCCCACCAGATGCCGTAGTTGCACATCGTCGGCCAGCGCCAGAAGGTCTCGTCGTCCATGGTCATCAGGATGTTGACGAAGATGGCGTCGAAGCTTCCCGCCGGCACCGTGACCTTGCGCCAGCCGCCGACGCGCCCGAAGCGGTTGAAGCGGCCGGTCTGGCGCGTCATCTCGTTGTCGTTGTCGATCCACTGGTTCCAGGTCGCGCCGCGCGTCAGCGGGAACTGGAAGCGGATCATTGGCGGCCGCATGTGCCGCACCTCGAAGTCCATGGCCGCACCCACGCGCACCACGCCCGGCGACTCGAGGTCCTCGACGCGCGTGAAGTCGATGGTCGGCCCCTTGGCGACCACGCGCAGCTTGTAGCCGCCGGGTCCCGCAGCGATGATCTCGTGGGTCTCGTCCCAGACGACCGGCGAGCGGAAGCCGTCGCTGCAGTGGTAGACCCAGCGGTCACCCACCCGAAGGTCGGGGGCGGGCGCGGGGGGGCCGTCCTCGCCGACGGTGTTGAACGGCCCGCCGGCACAGCCCGCGAGCAGGGCGGGACCGGCACCGCAGGCGCCGAGCGCGGCGGCTATCGCGAACCGACGGCGGCCGGGGTCGAAGCTGTCCATGGCGCTACTCTACGCCGCCCCGGCGTCCCCGCGAAAGCGGGGATGACGCGCTGGCGTTACTTCACGCCCGTCATGGTGATGCCGGCGATGAACTGGCGGCGTGCCAGCAGGAAGGCGATCACCAGCGGCGCGGTGAGGATCGTCGCCGCCGCGGTGAGCGCGCCGTAGTTCGAGCCCGTCTCGGCGTCGGCGAAGAACATCATCCCGAGCGGCGGCGGCGCTAGGTTGGCGTCGGAGATCACGATCAGCGGCCAGTACAGGTCGTTCCAGTGCGCGACGAAGGAAAACACCGCGAACGCGGCGATCGCCGGCCAGGCGCTGGGCGCGACGATGCGCCAGACGATCTCGAGCTCGCTCATGCCGTCGAGGCGCGCTGCCTGGATGATGTCGTCGGGGAAACCCTTGAAGAACTGGCGCAGGAGGAAGATCGCGAACACCGACAGGAAGAAGGGCACCATCATCGACACGTAGGTGTTGAGGAGCCCGATCTTGGCGAGCGCGATGTACAGCGGCAGCGCGGGCACCTGCACGGGGATGGCCAGCGCCAGCAGCGTCAGCGTGAACAGCAGGTTGCGTCCGGGGAAGCGCAGCTTGGCGAGCGCATACGCGCAGGGGATCCCCACCAGCAGCTGCACGGTGAGGATGCCCGTGCAGACGATCAAGCCGTTGAGCGCGAAGCGCAGCAGCGGCGCGGTGGTGAGCGCGAGGCGGTAGTTCTCGGCCGCGGCGAAGCGGTGCGGCCAGAGCCGCAGCGTCGCGGTGAAGATCTCGTCGGGCGGCTTGATCGAGGTTACCAGCATCCACACGAAGGGCAGCAGCGTGAACGCCGCACCCGCGAGCAGGAAGGTGTGCACCAGCGTGAGCGAAAGGATCTTGCGCATGGTCAGCCGTAGTGCGTACGCCGGTCGAGCACGAAGGCCTGGATCACCGAGAACACCAGGATGAACGCCAGGAACACCACGGTCAGCGCCGCGGCGTAGGCGGTGTGGAAGTACTGGAAGCCCTCGAGGTAGATCGAGTACAGCAGGACCTCCGATGCGCCCATCGGGCCGCCGTGCGTCATCACCACCACGGTGTCGAAGACCTTGAACGCCGTGATCGAGGTGGTGACGATGACGAACATGGTGGTCGGCCCGAGCAGCGGCCAGGTGATGGTGAGGAAGCGGTCGACCGGGTTGGCGACGCCGTCGACTTCGGCGGCCTCGTACAGGTCGCGCGGGATCGCGGTGAGTCCCGCGAGGAACAGCACCATGTTGAAGCCGACCAGCTGCCAGATGCCGATCACCGCGAGCGTCGGCAGCACCAGCGCGGGATCGGACAGGAAGGCATGGCGCTCGAGGCCGACCGCTTCGAGCAGGGCGTTGATCGGCCCGAGCTTGGGGTGCAGGAGGAAGGTCCACACGGTGGCCATGGCGATCAGCGTCGAGGTCACCGGCAGGAAGTACACGACCTCGTAGAAACCGCGGCTGCGCTTGCGTCCGTGCACCAGGATGGCGACGACGAGCCCCAGTCCCACCGCCATCGGCAGCACGATGGCCACGTAGATGAAGGTGTTCCACAGCGAGCGGCGGAACACCGGGTCGGCGATCGCCTTGGAGAAGTTCGTGAGGCCGATGAAGTTGAGGTCGAGGTTGCCGAGCTCGTAGTTGGTGAACGACAGCACCAGCAGCACGGCCAGCGGCGCGAGGCTGGTCAGCAGCAGCAGCAGCGAAGCCGGGAACACGAAGCCGATGCCGGCGAGCTTCTCCAGCCATTCGCGGCGGCGCGCGCCGGGCGGTGCCGCGTGCAGCGCAGCCGTTGCACTCATCGCGCAGCCCCCGGGATGGCGGCCCGCGGCGGCGGTGCCGCGCCGGCGGAGTCGCCGTGCGCCTCGACGCGCAGGCCTGCCGCGTCGAACAGGTGGCAGACGCGCGGCGAAAACGCGATCTCGATCGCGCCTTCGAGCGGCGGGTGCTCGGTGGCGGCGACGCGCGCGGCGACGGTGGTGCCGTCGAGGCCTTCGACGTCGCAATGCAGCAGCCACTCGGCGCCGAGGTTCTCGACGCGCCGCACGTGCGCGAGCAGCGCGACCTCGCCGTCACGGCGCGGGTTGCCGCGTACGCGCGGCGTGATCGACTCCGGGCGCAGCCCGACGCTGACGGTGCTGCCCGGGGCCAGTGGCGTGCGCTGCGGGAGCATCGCCGCCGCGATCGACACGCGCGCGTCGGGCTGGACGACGCCGGGCAGCACGTTGATCGCGGGGCTGCCGATGAACTGGGCGACCTTGAGGTTGGCCGGCCGCGCGTACAGCTCGGAGGGCGTGCCGAGCTGCAGGATGTCGCCGGCGTCCATCATCGCCACGCGGTCGGACATGGTCATGGCCTCGATCTGGTCGTGCGTCACGTACACGAACGTCGTGGCCAGCCGCTTGTGCAGCTCGGCGAGCTCGGTGCGCATGTGCACGCGCAGCTTGGCGTCGAGGTTCGACAGCGGCTCGTCCATCAGGAACACGTCGGGATGGCGCACCATCGCGCGCCCCAGCGCGACGCGCTGGCGCTGCCCCCCGGAAAGCTGCGAGGGCTTGCGGCCGAGCAGCGGCTCGATCTGCAGCTGCGAGGCCACCGCGCGCACCTCGCCCATCACCTCGCGCATCACCCGCCGCCTGCGCGTCGATAGGAGCTTGACCAGGGGTAGCCGCTCCCACAGCGAAAGCCGCTGCATCGACAGCGGCAGCGCGATGTTGTCGCCGACGCTCATGTGCGGGTAGAGCGCGTAGCTCTGGAACACCATCGCCACGCGGCGCTCGTGCGGCCGCAGGTCGTCGATCGCGCGTCCCCCGACCTCGACGCTACCGGCGGATTGCGGCTCGAGGCCCGCGATGATGCGGATCAGCGTCGACTTGCCGCAGCCGGAGGGCCCGACCAATGTGATGAACTCGCCGTCGGCGATGTCGAGGTGGATGTTCTTGAGGACCTCGGTGGTCCCGAACGACTTGGAAATGCCCTTCAATGCGATGCTGGCCATGACGTTCCTTCAGGCGGCGCCGCGCGGCGGGTAGACCTCGTGCACGACGTCGTCGATCCAGTAGCGCGCGAGCGAGGGCAGCTCGACCATGCGCGTGGCCGCGCCCCCCGGCGAGAATTCATATACCACGGCGCCGAGCTTCTTCTCGCCGGGCATCTCCTCCTGCAGCCGCTCGCCGACGACGAAGCCCGACGAAGGCCCCCAGACGTAGCGGCAGCCGTCGAGCACGCGCTCGTGCATCTTGTGCAGGTGCCCGGTGGCGACGAGCTCGACATGGTTCGCGCGCAGCCGCGCCATCCATTCGGCGCGCGGTCCCGGCTTGAACGTCCAGTAGCCGGTGTCGCCTTCGTCCGGTGCCTCGAGGAACAGCGGCTTGTGCATGAACCACGCGAGCCTGAGGCCCCTGGCGCCGGCCTCGGCCATCGCCGCGTCGAGGAAGGCGAGCTGCTCGCGCTCCTCGGCCAGCCCGGCGCCCACCAGCATGCTGTCGATGCCGATCAGCCGCCATCCGTCGAGGTCGAGCGACCACCAGTCGTTGCCCATGTGGCGGCGCCAGCGCTCGATGC
Source organism: Casimicrobiaceae bacterium (assembly GCA_044226535.1). Lineage (GTDB taxonomy): Bacteria > Pseudomonadota > Gammaproteobacteria > Burkholderiales > Casimicrobiaceae > VBCG01. The sequence goes on from JBGAGT010000009.1 coordinate 172,166, forward strand.
GCGCCGCGTCGATGGGCTGGTGCTTGCTGTGCGGGTCGCCCACGTCGTGGTTGCCGGGGACGGCGCGCACCGGCGTGCCGAGGTCGGCGAAAAGCCCCGCGCAGTACACGAGGTCGGCCTCGACGTCGGCACCGTCGACCGTGACGTCGCCGGTGTGCAGCACGAGGTCCGGGTGCTGCGCGAGCACGAACTCGCGAATGGGCGCCCAGTTGGCGGCGAAGTGCTGCTTGCCGGGCGAGAGGTGGGTATCGGATATCTGGACGATGCGGGTCATGGCGTCATGATAAGGCTCGCGGCGAAACGCGGCGCGAGATCGCGATAGAGCGAGCGGAACAGCGCGCGCCGCCCCTCGAGTGTGGCGGCGAGCGCGGCATCCGGCTCGATGCGTGCGGCGACGGGCGGCTTCGCCAGCGCCTCGTGCGCGCCCACGCGGTCGACCGCCATGCGCGCGAGGCGCGCCGCGCCGAGCGCGGGGCCCTTGTCGCCGTGGCGGACGTAGTCGAGCGGCCTGCCGAGTGCCGCGGCGATGATGCGACCCCAGTGCGCGGAGCGCGAGCCGCCGCCGATCACCGACAGCGAGGCGATGGGCGGCCCTTCCGCCTCCAGTGCCTCGAGGCCGTCGGCGAGCGCGAAGGCGACGCCTTCGAGCGCGGCGCGCGCCACGTCGCCGCGCGCGGTCGCGCCGTCGACGCCGAAGAGTACGCCGCAGGCGGCGGCGTCGTTGTGCGGCGTGCGCTCGCCGTCGAGATAGGGCAGCAGCACCAGCCGCGAGCGTGAGGCGGGACCCGCGCGTTCGGCCTCGTCGACCAGTGCGGCCTCGTCGGGGAGGCCGGTGAGCCGCGTCGCCGCGGTGAGCGTCGCGGTGCAAGACAGCATGACCGCCATGCGATGCCAGCGGTCGGGCAGGCAATGGCAGAAGGCGTGCACCGCGCGCGCGGGATCGGGGCGCGGGGCCCCGTCGGCGACGAAAATCACGCCCGAGGTGCCGAGCGACAGCAGCGCGTCGCCGTCGTCGACGATGCCCACGCCGGCGGCCCCGCAGGCGTTGTCGCTGCCGCCGCCGGCGACAGGCAGGCCCGGCGCGAGACCCAGCGCCTCGGCGGCCTCGCGCGTGAGCGCGCCGCCGATGCCCGCGCTTTCGACGAGGCGCGGCATCGCGTCGACGCCGAGCCCCGATGCCGCCAGCAACGCCGGCGACCATTGGCGCGTCGCGAGGTCGAGCCACAGCGTGCCGGAGCCATCGGAAGGCTCGCTCGCGCACTCGCCGGTCATGCGCCAGCGCAGCCAGTCCTTCGGCAGCAGCACGCGCGCGGTGCGCGCGAAGACCGCGGGCTCGTGCGCGGCCACCCAGACGAGCTTGGGCGCGGTGAAGCCCGGCATCGCGAGGTTGCCCGACAGCCTGCGCGAACGGGGCTCGCGCGCCTCGAAGGTTGCGCATTCCCGCGCGGCGCGGCCGTCGTTCCACAGGATCGCCGGCCGCAGTGCGGCGAACGCGCGGTCGAGCAGCACCGCGCCGTGCATCTGCCCGGCGAGGCCGATGCCGCGCAACGCGCGCCGCGCGTCGGCGGGCAGCGCTCGCACGGCGGCGATCGTCGCCCGCCACCAGTCGGCGGGGTCCTGCTCGGACCATTGCGGTTGCGGGACGCTGCGCTCGAGCGGCGCCGAGGCCTCGTGCAGCACGCCGCCGGCGTCGCCGATCACCAGCGTCTTCACCCCCGAGGTGCCGAGGTCGATTCCGAGGAACACCTACGTCGTCCCCGAGGGGGCCTGCACCCGAGGGCCGTCATCGGGGACGGGGACCCGGCCGTGGATTCCCGCCTGCGCGGGAATGACGTTCCGCGCGGGAATGACGTTCCGCAAAGACCCGCGGTTCACGCGCGGACTCCGCCGTCGAGATACGCGGCCAGCGTGCGCGCCGCGCCGTCGCGCGCCAGCGCGGCGAGCGCCGTGGCGAAGGCGCTGCGGAACGCCGGGTGGTCGCCGACCTCGCCGTAGATGTCGCGCATCGCCAGCCAGGCGCGCGGATCGTGCCCGGCCTCGCGCGCCGTCGCCGCGAGGCGCGGCCAGGCGTCGTCGTTGGGCTCGATCACCGCGCCGCTGTCGCTGGCGCCGAGGCAATAGCGGCACCACGCGGCGGACACCAGTGCGAGGCCCTCGACGCCTTCGCCGCGCGCGAGCCGCGCCGCGATCGTCGGCACGATGAACTTGGGCTGGCGGTTCGAGCCGTCGAGGCAGAGGCGCCGGATGGTGTCGCCCACCGCGGGGTTGGCGAAGCGCGATTCGACGCTCGCCTTGTAGCCGAGGAGGTCGACGCCGGGCACGGGCGGCACCACCGGCACGACCTCGTCGGCCAGCAGCCGGTCGAGGAAGCGCGCGACCAGCGTGTCGGCCATGGCATCGTGCACGAACACGATGTCCATCAGCGCGGAAGGATAGGCGATCGCCGCGTGGCCGCCGTTGAGGATGCGGATCTTCATCCGCTCGAACGGGTGCACGTCGTCGACGAAGGTGACGCCCGCCTCCTCGAGCGGCGGGCGGCCGGCGCAGAAGCGGTCCTCGAGCACCCATTGGCGGAAGCGCTCGCAGAACACCGGCCGCGCGTCGTCGATGCCGAAGCGCTCCTTCAGCGCCGCGCGCTGTGCATCGGTCGTTGCCGGCGTGATGCGGTCGACCATGGCGTTGGGAAAGCTCGCGTGCTGGCCGATCCATTGCGCGAGGCCGGCGTCGATGTGCTCGGCGAGCCCCGTCACCGCCGCGCGCGCGGCGTCGCCGTTGCCGGGCAGGTTGTCGCAGGACATCACGGTGAACGCCTCGCGGCCCTCGGCGCGGCGTCGCGCGAGCGCGGCGACGATGGGCGCGAAGGCGGTGTGGGGCAGGGGCGCGCCGTCCCGGCCGGTCGCGGCGCCTTCGGCGTCGGCGGTTCCCGCGCCGCTGCCCGGTGCGGCTCCGAAGCCCGCGCGCGGGTCGCCGCGCAGCGCGGCCAGCACGCGCGCGTCCGCGACGATGTCGGCGTGAGCCGGGTCGAAGCGCCCGGTCGCGGCGTCGACGCAGTAGCCGCCTTCGGTGACCGTGAGCGAGACGATGCGGATGGCGGGATCCGCCATCGCGCCGATCAGCGCGCGCGCGTCGGAGGGGTCGACGAAGCCGAGCATCGACGCCGTCACGCGCGCCTGCGCGGCATCGCCCTCCTGCTGCACCACGGTCGACAGCCAGTCCTGGCGCTGGAGCGCGTCGCGCATCGCGCGGTCCTGTGCGCGGATGCCCGCGCCGACGATGCCGAACGAATGGCCGAGCCCCAGCGAGAAGAGGTCGTCGAGGTAGACGGCCTGGTGCGCGCGATGGAAGTTGCCGACGCCGACGTGCAGGATGCCGGGCGCGAGGCCCGCGGGGTCGTAGCGCGGTCCCTCGACGCGCGCGGGGAGCTGGCCGAGCGCCGAGCGCCCGAGGCTGATCGCTGTTGCCATGGTTCTCAGTCGGTGCGCGCGAGCAGCGCCCGCGCGGTGTCCTCGTCGGTGACGAGGCCGTTGACGAGCTTGCCCTTCAGCGCTGCGTGCAGCGCGGCGACCTTGGGCGCGCCGTGCGCGACGCCGATGCGCAGCGTGTCGCTGCCGGGCGAAGGCGGCACGCTGGTGATGCGCGCGTTGAGGCCGCCCTCGAGGATGCGGCCCTCGGCGTCGAAGGCCCAGCCGACGATCTCGCCGACCGCGCCCTCGCGCATCAGCTCGAGGAGCTCGTCGCGGGTGATGAAGCCGTCCCGGTACAGGAAGGCGTCGTTGTCGAACTGCGAAAGCCCCGTGAACCACGCGTCGGCCTCGCGCGCCATGGCGAACACGCGCCGCACCGGGTCGAGCGCCAGGAGCTGCTCGCGCTGCGCGGGCGTGGTCGCGTGCATCGGCAGGGGCATGGGGAAATGCTGCGCGCCGGTCAGCTCGGCGAGGCGCTCGGGCGCGTTGTAGCGGCTGGCCGAGCCGTCGGGCGAGATCGTCCCCACCAGCGACACCAGCCGGTGAAGCGGCCGCGCCACGGGTGCCACGCGCGCCACGCTGCCGCGCATGGTGCGGCCGGTGCCGAGCCCCATGACCAGCGGCTCGGTGCTGCGCAGCATGCGCTCGATGACGATCGATGCGGCCTCGGTGACGCCGGCGAAGGAGGTCTCGTCGCTGCCGTCGGAGGGGACGACGTCGCAGTGCGCGAGCGCGTAGCGCTCGCGAAGCGTCGAGGCGAGGCCCATGCACTCGCTGATCGGGTGGTTGACGCGGAAGCTGATCAGGCCCTCGGCCCGGCACAGCGAAACGAGCCGCTGCGCGGTGGGGCGCGAGACGTTGAGGATCCGGGCGATGTCGTCCTGCGTGCGCCCGGCGATGTAGTAGAGCCAGCCCGCGCGTGCGGCCTCGTCGTAGCGGCCGTTGGGATCGGTCATGCCACGATCCCCGCGAAAGCAGCTTCGCCATCCCCGCGGAGGACGCCGTCATCCCCGCGGAGGACGCCGTCATCCCCGCGGAGGGTGCCGTCATTCCCGCGGAGGACGCCGTCATCCCCGCGGAAGCGGGGAGCCAGGGACGGGGTTCCCGCTTTCGCGGGAATGACGGGGTGGCAGGTACGCACACAAGAATCATAGCTTTGGCTCTCCCGCTGAGCAATTCCGCAATGCAACATCGACACCTCGCCGTGCGTTGCCCGGCCAAATTTCGCAGTTGCTTGATCAAAAGCTCTTTGGTAGAGTGAATATGTCAACGGGACACCGTCGGCTGGTTCCGCGCCGCGACCCACGCGGTCACTTGCGAGGGGGCGGGCGCCGCGGGCGCCGGGCACAAGGAGAAAGCCAAGGATGAAACGCCTGCGAATGGGGACGGCAGTGCTCGGCTTCGTCGCCCTGTCGATGCTCGCCGCCGCACCTGCGGCACGCGCCGAGAAGGTGACGCTCGACGTGCTGTACGCCCAGCCCGCCTTCGCGAAATTCCACGAGCCCATCGCGCAGGCCTTCATGAAGGCGCACCCGGACGTCGAGGTCAAATTCCGTGCGCCGGCCAAGGACTACGACGAGGGCCACCAGGCGATGCTGCGTGCCGCGGTGACCAACCAGCTTCCCGACGTCTACTTCCCGGGCTTCCACCTGATGGCCGAGCTCGCGGCGACGCTCGAAAAGCGCGGGCAGATCGTCGACCTCGGCCCCTTGCTGGCGGCCGAGCCCGCGCAATGGCGCACCGACAACTACACCGACGCGATGATCCGGCTCGGCCAGGTGCGCGGCAAGCAGTACGGCATGCCGGTCAACGCCTCGCTACCTATCATCTATTTCAACGCCGACCTCGTGAAGAAGGCCGGCGGCGACCCCGCGCACATACCCGATACCTGGGACGGCCTGATCGCGCTGGCCGCGAAGATCAAGGCGAGCTCGCCGGGGGTCGCGGGCATCGCCAACGACGTCCACATCTGGCCCGACACCTGGATGTTCCAGGCGATGATCGGCCAGGAAGGCGGGCGCGTGCTCGACGAGTCGGGCACGAAGATCGCGTTCGATTCCCCCGCGGGGCGCAAGGCGATGACCATCCTGCGCCGCCTGGTGACCGAAGGCGGCATGCCGCTGCTCGAGGCCGAGGGGTCGCGGCAGCAGTTCATCGCGGGCCAGACCGGCATCTATTTCCAGACACCCGCGCGGCTCCGCGTCACCACCGACACGGTCGGCTCGCGCTTCGAGCTCGGCACCGCGGTGTTCCCCATCGACGACAAGGCCAAGGGCGGCATCCCCACCGGCGGCTGCGCCATCGTCATCACCGCCAGGGACGCGGCCCGCCAGAAGGCGGCCTGGGAATACGCCAAGTTCATCACCGGCCCCGAGGCGCAGAAGATCATCGTCGAGATCACCGGCTACCTGCCGACCAACAAGCGCGCGGCGGGCCCCGAGTATCTCGGCCGGTTCTACGAGCAGAACCCGAATTTCCGCACCGTGGCGCTGCAGACCGACCGTGCCATTCCCTGGCAGGGCTACCCGGGCGACGCGGTGCGCATCTGGCGCATGCAGCGCGACATCATCAACGAGATCATGCGCGGCCAGCTCACGCCGGACGCGGGGCTCGACAAGCTCGCCAGGGAAACACAGGCGCTGATGAAATGAGGGCGGTGCAACCGCCGATGACACCAGGAGGAGATGCGTGATGACAGCAGGATGGAAGGTCGCCATGGCGGCGGCGATGGCATTGTGCACGGTCGCGGCGACTCCGGCGGCCGCGCAGAAGGTCACGCTCGACGTCCTCTACGCGCAGCCCGGCTTCGCCAAGTACCACGAGCCGATCGCCGAAGCCTTCATGAAGGCGCACCCGGACATCGAGATCAAGTTCCGCGCGCCGGCCAAGGACTACGACGAAGGCCACCAGGCGATGCTGCGCGCCGCGGTCACCAACCAGCTCCCCGACGTGTATTTCTCGGGCTTCCATCTGCTCGCCGAGCTGACGGGCGCACTGGACAAGCGCGGGCAGCTGCTCGACCTCGGCCCGTTGCTCGCCGCCGAGCCCGCGGCGTGGCGCGACGCCAACTACGCGACGTCGATGCTGAAGCTCGGCCAGGCGAACGGCAAGCAGGTCGGCCTGGCGGTGAATGCCTCGCTGCCGATCATGTATTTCAACGCCGACCTGGTGAAGAAGGCGGGCGGCGACCCGGCGCACATGCCCGACACCTGGGAAGGCGTGATCGCGCTGGCCTCGAAGATCAGCAAGACGTCACCGGGCGCGGCGGGCATGAGCTTCGACGTGCACGTGATGCCTGACACCTGGCTGTTCCAGGGGATCGTCGGCCAGTCGGGCGCGCGGCTCCTCGACCCCACAGGCACGAAGATCGCGTTCGACACGCCTGCCGTGCGCAAGGTCATGCACAACCTGCGCCGCTTCGTCACCGAAGGCGGCATGAACGTGATCGACTTCGACGGTGCCCGCCAGCAGTTCGCGGCGGGCCAGACGGGGATGTTCTTCGAGACCCCGGCGCGCCTGCGTGTCACCACCGACACCGTCGGCTCGCGCTTCAGGCTCGGCACCGCGGTGTTTCCCATCGACGACAAGGTCAACGGTGGCCTGCCCACCGGTGGCTGTGCGCTCATCGTGACGGCCAAGGACGCGGCGCGCCAGAAGGCCGCGTGGGAATATGCCAAGTTCCTCACCGGCCCCGAGGCGCAGAAGATCATCGTCGAGATCACGGGCTACCTGCCGACCAACAAGCGTGCCGCCGGCCCCGAGTTCCTCGGCCCCTTCTACGACAAGAACCCGAACTTCCGCACCGTGGCGATGCAGGTGGACCGCGCGCTGCCGTGGCAGGGCTACCCGAGCGACGGCGTGCGCATCTGGCGCATGCAGCGCGACATCCTCAACGAAGTGATGCGCGGGCAGCTCGACCCCGACGCGGGATTCGACAAGCTGGTGAAGGAAACGCGTGCCGCGCTGAAGTGAGCGCAGGGCGGATTGGCGTACCGACGGCGCATTTGCTACAGTCCCCGGCCACGCGGGCAGCAGATCCGCACGGCCCGGCCTCGCCGATGGGGGGCTGCAGTCCAGGATTTCGACTTCGAGGAGAGCTTTGATGAAAACGATGTGGAAGAGCGCGGCGATGGGCGCCGCCGCAGCAGTGTTCGCGGTCGGGGGCTCGCTGCCCGCGTCGGCGCAAAAAGTGACGCTCGACGTCCTTTACGCGCAACCCGGCTTCGCCAAGTACCACGAACCGATCTCGCAGGCCTTCATGAAGGCGCACCCGGACATCGAGATCAAGTTCCGTGCGCCCGCCAAGGACTACGACGAGGGCCACCAGACGATGATGCGCGCGGCGGTGACCAACCAGCTGCCCGACATCTACTTCCCCGGCTTCCACCTCATCGCCGAGCTCGCCGCCACGCTGGAAAAGCGCGGCCAGATCGTCGACCTCGGTCCCAAGCTCGCCGCCGAGCCCGCGGCCTGGCGCGCCGAGAACTACACCGACTCGATGATCAAGCTCGGCCAGGTGCACGGCAAGCAGTACGGCATGGCGGTGAATGCCTCGCTGCCGATCCTGTACTTCAACACCGACCTCGTGAAGAAGGCGGGAGGCGACCCGGCGCACATGCCCGACACCTTCGCGGGCATCGTCGCCTTGGCGGGCAAGATCGCGCAGACCTCGCCGGGCGTCGCGGGCATGTCGTACGACGTCCACAACTGGCCCGACACCTGGCTGTTCCAGGCGATCATCGACCAGGCCGGCGGCCGCGTGCTGGATGATTCCGGCACCAAGATCGCGTTCGACAATGCCACCGGCCGCAAGGTGTTCGGGCTGATGCGGAGCTTTGTCAGCGAAGGCAAGATGCCGGTGATCGACTTCGAGGCCTCGCGCCAGCAGTTCATCGCCGGCCAGACGGGCCTCTTCTTCGACACGCCGGCACGCATGCGGCTCATCACCGACAGCGTGGGCACGCGCTTCCCGCTCGGCACCGCGGTGTTCCCCATCGACGACAAGGCCAAGGGCGGCATCCCCACCGGCGGCTGCGCGATCATCATCACCACCAAGGACGCGGCCAAGCAGAAGGCGGCCTGGGAATACGCCAAGTTCATCACCGGCCCCGAGGCGCAGAAGATCGTCGTCGAGATCACCGGGTATCTCCCGACCAACAAGCGCGCGGCGGGACCCGAGTTCCTCGGCCCGTTCTACGACAAGAACCCGAACTTCCGCACCGTGTCGCTGCAGGTCGACCGCGCGCTGCCCTGGCAGGGCTACCCCGGCGACACCGTACGCATCTGGCGCGCGCAGCGCGACATCATCGACGCGGTGATGCGCGGCACCACGCCGGTCGACGCGGGCTTCGACAAGTTCGTGAGCGAAACACGCTCGATGATGAAGTAGTGCGCGCAATGGCGCGAGCGGGCCTCCTGTTCGACCTGGACGGCACGCTCGCGCAGACCGAGCACCTTCATCATGCGGCGTTCAACGCGCTGCTCGCCGGGTACGGCCGATCGCTCGACCACGCCGACTTCCTGCGGCACGTATCGGGGCGGTCGAACGAGGACATCACGGCGTATCTTTTCCCCGACCAGGGCTCCGCCGACCGCGAGCGTGCGGCAGGCGACAAGGAGCGCTGGTTCCGCGAGCTCGCCTCGGCCGGCATCGAGGCGACGCCGGGTGCGCCGGCACTGCTCGAATGGGCGCGGAGCCGGGGCATCGCCACCGCGCTCGTCACCAACGCGCCCCGTGAGAACGCCGACCTGATGGTCGCCGTGCTGGGCCTCGACGGCGCCTTCGACGCCGTGGTGGTGGCCGAGGAGGTCGGGCAGAGCAAGCCGCACCCGGGCCCCTACCTGGCGGCCATGAAAGCGCTCGGGCTGTCCACGGCGCGCAGCCTCGCCGTCGAGGACTCCGCCACGGGCATCGCCGCGGCGCGCGCAGCCGGGCTCGACGTCATCGCCATGTCGACCGAGGCGACCGCGGCGTCGATCGCCACCAGCGGCGCGGTGCTCGCCGTGGCCGACATGACGGGGCGGGACCTGTACGACTTCCTGGAGGCGCGGCTCCTGGCCTAGGCGTCGACGCGCACGTCACCCACGCGAGCGCGGCTCACCGCGACGAGGTCCTGCGGCCTGATCGGAAACATCGCATTCGGCGTGCCGCCCGCGGCGAACACGCGCTCGAATTCCAGCAGGTCCTCGTCGATCACCGTCAGCGAAGGCGTCGCGTGCGCGATCGGCGGGATCCCCCCGATCGCATAGCCGGTGAGCTCGCGCACGAACGCCGCGTCGGCCTTGGACAGCGGCTCGCCGATCAGCGCGGCGACCTTCTTCTCGTCGACGCGGTTGGCGCCGCTCGCGATCACCAGCACCGCCCCGCCGTTGGCAGGGTCGCCGCGGCGGAAGACCAGCGACTTGGCGATCTCGGCGATGGTGCAGCCGAGCGCCGCAGCGGCCTCGGCCGAGGTGCGCGCGGCGACCGGATACTCGGTGACGATGCTGTCGAGACCCGCGGCGGCGAGCGCAGCCTGCACGCGCGCGGCCGACGGGGAGAGATCGCTCAACGCAAGGCCTCCCGCGCCACGCTCGGGCACGTGCCGCGCGGGCGATGGAGGCGTGGACTCATGTCGCGTCGAGCACGACGAGCTCGGCGTCGTCGACCCACAGCGTGCCGTCGCCCTGAAGCATCGCATTGACCTCGATGCCGGTGGTGCCGGGCGGGATGGCCAGGCGCACGCTGTAGCGCTTCCAGCCCACGGTCCCCGTCACCGGCGGCGACAGCGTGACGACCTGGTCCACGGCGCCCGCCTTGAAGTTGCGCAGCGTCAGCACCGCGCCGGGCCCCGTGTTGCCCTCGATGCGCAGCCACGCGCTGAACTCGAGCGTCTTGCCGGCGAGTCCCTGCGGCTTCACGTTCTGGTGCACGGCGCCCCAGGGCTCCTGGCTGTTGCGCGTGACGCGCATGCTGAGCTTGCCCGAATGGGGCTTCGTCTCGTCGAGCGCGAACAGGTAGGCATCGCGCACCGCGTGCACCGAGGTCTGCCAGCCGACGAAGCGGCGGGGGCTCGGCGACACTTCCTCGAAGCCCGGGTTGGCGAGCGGGATCGGGGTGCCGCGCGCGGGCGCGGGGGCGTCGGCGGCGAAGGCGCAGGAGGCGAAGAGGCTGGCGACCAGCAGCGCGCGCACGCTCAGCGCCCGCCGTCGGTGATCGCGCCCTTGCTCGCGGTGGACACGAGCCGCGTGTACTTGCCGAGGAGGCCCCGCGTGTAGCGCGGTGCGGGCGCCTTCCAGGCGGCGCGGCGGCGCGCGATCTCGGCGTCGTCGACGTTGAGCTGGATCAGGAGCTTGTGCGCGTCGATGGTGATCGAGTCGCCTTCCTTCACCAGCGCGATCAGGCCGCCGGCCTGCGCTTCGGGCGCGACATGGCCGACCACCATGCCCCAGGTGCCGCCGGAAAAGCGCCCGTCGGTGATGAGGCCGACCGACTCGCCGAGCCCCTGGCCGATCAGCGCCGAGGTGGGCGCCAGCATTTCCTGCATGCCGGGGCCGCCGGTGGGCCCTTCGTAGCGGATCACCACCACGTCGCCGGGCTTGATCGCCTTGGCGAGGATCGCCTCCATGCACGCGGGCTCGCTGTCGAACACGCGGGCGGGGCCGGTGATCGCGGGGTTCTTGAGGCCGGTGATCTTGGCGACACAACCCTCGGTGGCGAGATTGCCGCGGAGTATCGCGAGGTGGCCCTGCGCGTACATCGGCTTGTCGATGGGGCGGATCACGTCCTGGTCGTCGCGCGGCTTGGGCGAAACGCGCTCGAGCTCCTCGCCGAGGCGCCGCCCGGTGATGGTCATGCAATTGCCGTCGATCAAGCCCTTGTCGAGCAGCATGCGCAGCACCTGCGGCACGCCGCCCGCAGCGTGGAAGTCGGTGGCGACGTACTTGCCCGAGGGTTTGAGGTCGCAGAGCACCGGCACGCGCTTTCGCACGCGCTCGAAGTCGTCGATGGTCCACTCGACCTCGGCCGCCGAGGCGATGGCGAGGAAATGCAGCACGGCATTGGTCGAGCCGCCGGTCGCCATCACCAGCGCGATCGCATTCTCGATCGACGCGCGCGTGACGATGTCACGAGGCTTGAGGTTCTTGTCGATCGCGTTCATCAGCACGCGCGCCGACTCGGCGGCGGAATCGGCCTTCTCGGCATCGGGCGAGGCCATCTGCGAGCTGCCGAGGAGGCTCATGCCCAGCGCCTCGAACGACGAGCTCATGGTGTTGGCGGTGTACATGCCGCCGCAGGCGCCGACGCTCGGGCAGGCGTTGCGCTCGATGCCGTCGTAGTCTTCCTTGCTCATCTTGCCCGCGGTGTAGGCGCCAACGGCCTCGAAGGGCGAGACGATGGTCAGCGCCTGGCCCTTCCAGTGGCCCGGCTTGATGGTGCCGGCGTAGACGTAGATGCCGGGCACGTTGATGCGCGTCAGCGCCATCATGCCCCCGGGCATGTTCTTGTCGCAGCCGCCGACCACCAGCGCGCCGTCCATCGCCTGGCCGTTGACCGAGGTCTCGATGGCGTCGGCGATCACCTCGCGCGACACCAGCGAGTACTTCATCGCCTCGGTGCCCATGCCGATGCCGTCGGTGACGGTGGGCACGCCGAACACCTGCGGCATCGCGCCGGCCTTCTTCAGCGCCTCGATGGCGCGGTCGACCAGCGGCTGGATGCCGGCGTTGCAGGGGTTCATCGTGCTGTGGCCGTTGGCGACGCCGACGATGGGCTTGTCGAAGTCGCCGTCGCCGAAGCCGACGGCGCGCAGCATGGCGCGGTTGGGCGAGCGTGCGACGCCCGCGGTGATGAGGCTGGAACGGCGATTGTTGGCCACGGCGGAAATCCTCGGGAGGAAAACGGGGCATTGCGGCCGGGACGGCGGTGTCCTCCCCGGCAGTGCCCTCTCGGGCCGCCTTCGCGCCCGGTCAGGCGCGCGAGACGGTTGCCACGCGCTTTTGCGCGCGCGGCGACGATAGCACCGGCGACGGGGTGAGACAACACAGGATCGCGCCCCCCGCGATCAGCGCGAAGCCGCCGGCGTGGAAGGCGTGCAGGTGCTCGCCGATCAGGAGCGTGGCGAACACCGCGGCGAACACCGGCACGAGGTGGGTGAAGATGCCCGCCTGCACGGCGCCGACGCGCGCCACCGCGTAGCCGTAGAGCAGCATGGCCACCAGTGTCGGCAGCGTGCCGATGTAGAGCACGCCGGCGAGCGTCCCCCAGCTCGGGTGCGGGATGCCGTGGCGCCAGAGCTCGATCGCCACCATGGGAAGCGTGAACACCAGGCCCATCAGCGCCGCGGCGAAGCAGAACGCGGCCATCGACAGTTGCGGGTCGCGCTCGACCAGGCGCACCGTGTACAGCGCCCACACGAACATGCCGAGCAGCACGATGAGGTCGGAAGGGCTCAACTCCAGCCGCGCCAGCGCGCGCAGGTCCCCGTGCGCGACGATCAGCAGCACCCCGGCCACGGAGATCGCGAGCCCGATGGACTCGAAGGGGCTGGGCGCGCGGCGCCGCGCGAGCGCGACCAGCGCGACGATCAGTACGGGGATCGCCGAGTTGAGCAGCCCCATGTTGATGGCCGTGGTTCCGGCGAGGCCGGTGTAGACCAGGAGCGTTTGCGGCGCGAAGCCGAGGAAGGCGAAGATCGCCAGCGAGCGCGTGTCGTGGCGCAAGGCCCGGGCGATGGCCGCGCGCTCGTGCCAAACGAAGGGCGTGAGCGCGACCATCACGACGATCCAGCGCAGGAACGAGAGCCAGGTGGGGGCGATGCCGTCGAGCAGCGTGCGCGCCACCACCGCGTTGCTGCCCCACAGCACCGAGGTCGCGACCAGCGCGACGAAGGCCAGCGTGCGGGGCGGCAGGCTCGCCGCGCGTGAGCGAAGGCTCGCTGCGCGCGATCGAAGGCGCGTCACGCCGGCGGACAGGCGCGGGGCGAGGCGCGACAGCGGGAAGCGTTGGGTAAAGGAGGGCGGGGACACGGTGGCGTCGCGAGGTCCGAGGCCTTGCGGCGCAAGATCCCTCGCGGAACGGATTGTCCGCCTCCCTTTCGATACCGTCCAATACATTAATGGTGCGGTTCTGATACCTATAAGGTATAGAATTGCCCGCCGATGGACCTTCGCCACCTCCGCTACTTCGTCGCCGTGGCCGAGACGCTCAATTTCGGCCGGGCCGCGCGCGACCTGCACATCACTCAGCCGCCGCTGTCGCGCGCCATCCAGGCGCTGGAGGAGGAGCTCGGCGCGACGCTCTTCGACCGCTCCACGCGGGGCGTCCGCCTCACGCCCGTGGGCGCGGCGCTGCTGCCCGAGGCGAAGCGCCTGCTGCGCGACGCCGAGGCCCTGCGGGAGGGTGCGCGCCACCTCGCCGAGGGGGAGGTGGGCGCGCTGACCGTCGGGTTCATCAGCACCGCCATCTTCGGCGTGCTGCCGCAGGTGATCCGCGCCTTCCGCAAGGCCCGCCCGGGCGTGACGCTGGCGCTGCGCGAGTTCACCTCGGGCGACACCCCCGCGGCACTCAAGAGCGGCGAGCTCGACGTGGGCTTCATGCTGCCCGGGCCGCCCGACCCGGCGCTCGACTACACCCCCCTCACCTGGGAGCCGCTGGTCGCCGCCCTGCCCGCCGCGCGGCGCTGGCCGGCACGCGTCTCGCTTGCGGACCTCGCGGGCGAATCGTTCGTGCTGTTCCCGAGGGACGCCGGCGTGTCGCTCTACGACCTCATCGTCGGCTTCTGCCGCCGGGAGGGCTTCACACCCCGCATCGAGCAGGAGGCCATCCAGATGCAGACCATCGTCAGCCTCGTCGCCGCGGGCATGGGCGTGGCGCTGGTTCCGTCGTCGCTGCACCGCATGCGCCGCAGCGGTGTGGTATATCGGCCGCTGATGCAGAAGAGTCCCGCCGTCGAGATCGGCATCGCGCGGCGCGCCGGGGACGAGGCCCCGCTGACGCGCGCCTTCGTCGCCGAGTCGCGCGAGCGCTCACGCAGGCACGCATGATCGCCGACCGCCCGGGACATGACCCCGCTGCCCCATGATCGTCACCCATCCCGGCTTCGACCCCATCGCCTTCGCCTTCGGTCCCTTCACCGTCGGCGGGACGACGCTCGGGCCGTTCGCGGTGCGCTGGTACGGGCTCATGTACCTCGTGGGCTTCGCGCTGTGCGTGACGCTGGGCAAGATCCGCGCGAAGCGCAGCATGCTCACCGGCTGGCGCACCCAGGACGTCGACGACATGCTGTTCTACGGCGTGTTCGGCGTGGTGCTCGGCGGGCGGCTCGGCTACGTGCTGTTCTACAAGCCGGCCTACTACTTCGCGCACCCCGGCGAGATCCTCGCCGTGTGGCAGGGGGGGATGAGCTTCCACGGCGGTTTCATCGGCGTGATGATCGCGATGTGGCTGTTCGCGCGCGCGCGCCGCAAGCGCTGGCTGGACGTGATGGATTTCCTCGCACCCCTGACGCCGCTGGCACTCGCCGCGGGCAGGCTCGGCAACTTCATCAACGCCGAGCTCTGGGGACGGCCCACCGACGGAAGCTGGGGCATGATCTTCCCGCACGTCGACCGCCTGCCGCGGCACCCTTCGCAGCTCTACGAGCTGGCGCTCGAGGGCCTGGTGCTGTTCGTCGTGCTGTGGAGCTACTCGAAGCGGCCGCGGCCGATGGGCGCGGTGTCGGGGCTCTTCCTCATCGGCTACGGTGTCGCGCGCTTCGTCTGCGAGTACGCGCGCGAGCCCGACGATTTCCTCGGCTTCCTCGCGCTGGGCTTCACCATGGGGCAGTGGCTGTCGCTGCCGATGATCCTCGCCGGCGTGATCATGATGGCCTGGGCCTACCGCCGGGCCGGCCGTACCCAGCCCACCATCCTCGACCGGCTGAAGTGATGGCAGGCCCGTCGCACACCGCCGGGCGCGCCATGCCGCTCGCCCGCGCCTGAGGACGCGAGGCCATGCAATTCATCGGCGACTACACCATCGACGGCGCGATCTGCGACCGGCTGATCGAGCTGCACCGCGCCTGCGACCGCAGGGGCCTCGTCAAGCGCGGCGCGATCGGGCGCGCCGATGCGCGCGTGGTCGACGTCGAGAAGAAGGACTCGTTCGACGTCACCGTCTCGGCGATCCCCGACGACCTGCACGACCAGTACGGGATGCCCGCGTACTACGCGGCCCTGCAGCAGTGCCTCGAGCGCTACGTCGCCGCGCACCCGATCCTCGCCAAGGTCGGCCGCTTCGGCGTCACCGAGTCGCCGGCCATCCAGCACTACCGGCCGGGGGGCGGCTTCAGGATGGAGCACTTCGAGCGCACCGGCCATGCGCAGTGCACGCGCATGCTGGTGTGGATGACCTACTTGAACGACGTCGAGGACGGTGGCACGCGCTTCGTCTACCAGGACGCGACCATCGAGGCGCGGCGCGGGCGCACGCTGATCTGGCCCACCGACTTCACGCACACGCACGCGGGGGTGGTCTCGCCCACCGCGCACAAGTACATCATCACCGGCTGGATGAACTACCTGCCCACGTCTGGTTGATCGGCAGCAGCAGCAGCAGCACGGCGACGGCGTCGGAGATGACGCCGGGCATGATGAACAGCATCGCCGCCAGCACCTTGCGGCCACTGTCGAGCAGCGCGCGCATGCCGGGCGTCGCGCCCAGCGCCGCCACGGTGCGCGCACGGAACGTGGCGCGCTCGGCGGAGAGCAGCGAAAGGCCGATCACGGTCGACGCGCCGAGCATCGCCCACAGTGGCGTGCCGGACCAGTGCGCGAGGCGCATGCTCCAGTACAGATCCAGCACCGGCAATGCGGCTAGAATCACGAACAGCAGAAAACGCATGAAGGCTCCTTGACGCCCGCGGTGGTCCTCGTCGTCACCACGCTTCCCGACCGTGCGGTCGCGGAACGCCTGGCGCGCAGGCTGGTCGAATCGCGGCTCGCCGCCTGCGTCGGGCTCGCGCCGACAGCGTCAATCTACCACTGGCGCGGGCAGGTCGAAACCGCCGACGAGGTGACGCTCACCGCCAAGACGCTGGCGTCGCGCTACCGCGAGGCCGAGGCGGCGATCCTCGCCGAGCACCCCTACGAACTGCCCGAGATCCTCGCGATCCCCGTCACCGATGGCCACCTCCCTTACCTCCGCTGGATCGAGGCCGAAACCACGCCGCCGCGCAGCGCCTAGCGCGCGGCGCGCCGGGCCGGTGCCGGCGCTTTCGCGGGCGGCCGGCCTGGCGCTCGCGCTGTCCCTGCTGGCCGGCATGGCGCAGGCCGTCGACGTGCTGCCCGCCCACCAGGCCTTCGCGCTGTCCGCGCGCGCCCTCGACGAGCACACGCTGGAGGCGCGCTTCAACGTCGCCGACGGCTACTACCTGTACCGCGACAAGCTCGCGTTCGGGGTGGCGGCGGATGCGCCCGCCGTGCCCGTCGCGGGCCCCCCGACGCTGCCCGCCGGGGTCATGAAGCACGACGAGTTCTTCGGCGACTCCGAGGTCTACCACGGCCTTGTCGTCGCCCGCATCCCGCTCGATCCCGCTGCCCGGCCCGGTACCCTGTCGCTCACCGTGGAGTCGCAAGGCTGCGCGGAGGCGGGCGTGTGCTATCCGCCGCAGCGGCAGGTGCTGAAGGTCGAGGTGCCGGCGCCCGGCGCGGGGCCCGGGCCCTTGGTCGAAGCCACGGCAGGGCGTCCCGCTTGGCTAAAGTGAGCGCTTGCTGACTTATGGGCACCGCCCATGGCTGAAGCCGATTCCAACCTTGCCGAAGGCCACCCCGGCGCGCGGGCGACCGCCCCGGCATCACCACGCCGGCGGGTCTGGGTTTACGGGGCGATCGCCGCCTCGGTGATCGGGTTGGGCTGGGGCGCGGGCCGGCTGGCCGGCCGCTGGGCCACGCGCGTGGACGAGGCCAAGGCCGCCGGGGGCGCGGCCCTGCTCGGCGTCACGCTGCCCTCGATCGACGGCACGGAGCAGCCGCTCGCGCAATGGCGGGGCAAGGTGCTGGTGGCCAATTTCTGGGCGACCTGGTGCGCGCCTTGCCGCGAGGAGATGCCTGCCCTGGCCGCCGCGCAAAAGGCAAATGCTTCGAACGGACTGCAAATCGTCGGTATCGGCATCGATGATGCCGGTAAGATGCGTCAATTCGCAATGGAAGCCGGTGTCGGCTATCCGCTGCTGGTCGGCGGTTACGGCGCCCTGGAGCTCTCCCGCACCTTCGGCAACACCGCCATGGCGCTACCCTTCACGGTGGTCGTCGATCGACGCGGCGAGGTCGTGATGCGCAAGCTGGGACCACTGGTCGACGCGGATTTCCAGGCGATAATCGCCCAACTCCGCTGAACGCCGGCTAAATGCTGTGGGATAATGCGTGATCTTCCGCATCAGTCCCCCCCATGAACAAAGCCGGTAGCACTGCGAGCGCCAAACTCGCGCGCAAGGCCGTGGAAAAACGTCGCCAAGCGGCGACAGCATCGCTGCTCGTCCTGCACGGGCCCAATCTCAACCTGCTCGGCACGCGCGAGCCCGCGATCTACGGCGCCGACACGCTCGCCGACATCAATGCGCGGCTCGTCGCGCAGGCGAAGGCGCGCGGCGCGAAGCTCGCGGCGTTCCAGAGCAACCACGAGGGCGGGCTGATCGACCGCATCCACGCGGCGCGCAACGAGGGCGTCGGCTTCATCGTCATCAACCCCGGCGGTTTCACGCACACCAGCGTGGCGTTGCGCGACGCGCTCGCCGGCGTGGCGATCCCCTTCGTCGAGGTGCACCTGTCCAACGTGCACGCCCGCGAGCCCTTCCGCCATCACTCCTATTTCTCCGACAAGGCCGCCGGCACCATCGTCGGCCTGGGCGCGAAGGGCTATGCCTTCGCCGTCGAATTCGCGCTCGACCGCCTGGAGGCCTGACGCCATGGACCTGCGCAAGTTGAAGACGCTGATCGACCTCGTCGAGTCCTCGGGCATCGCCGAGCTCGAGATCGAGGAGGGCGAGGAGCGGGTGCGCATCACGCGCGCCGTCGCCCCGGCCGCCGCGCCGGCGGCCGCGCCCGCGCCCATCGTCGCCACGCTGCCTGCCGCGGCCCCCGCGCCGGCCGCCGCCGTCCCAGGCGCCGACGCGCCGGCTTCGCCCACGCCGCAGGGCAACGTCGTCAAGAGTCCCATGGTCGGGACCTTCTATCGCTCGGCCTCGCCGGGCGCCAAGCCCTTCGTCGAGGTCGGCGACAGCGTCAAGGAAGGCGACGCGCTGTGCATCGTCGAGGCGATGAAGCTGATGAACGAGATCGAGTCCGACAAGACGGGCGTGATCAAGGCGATCCTTTGCGAAAACGGGCAGCCGGTGGAGTTCGGCCAGCCGCTGTTCGTCATCGGCTGACGTGGCGACCCGCAAGCAGGCCGCGCTTTTCGACAAGATCCTGATCGCCAACCGCGGCGAGATCGCGCTGCGCATCCAGCGCGCCTGCCGCGAGCTCGGCATCAAGACCGTGGTCGTGCATTCGGAGGCCGACCGCGAGGCCAAGTACGTGCGGCTGGCCGACGAGTCGGTGTGCATCGGGCCGCCGCCCTCGGCGCAGAGCTACCTCAACATCCCGGCCATCATCGCCGCGGCCGAGGTCACCGACTCGCAGGCCATCCATCCCGGCTACGGCTTCCTGTCCGAGAACGCCGACTTCGCCGACAAGGTCGAGAAGTCGGGCTTCGTGTTCATCGGGCCGCGTCCCGAGACCATCCGCCTGATGGGCGACAAGGTCAGCGCCAAGGCCGCGATGATCAAGAGCGGCGTGCCCTGCGTGCCGGGCTCCGAGGGCGCGCTGCCCGACGACCCCAAGGCGCTGGTGAGGATCGCGCGCGAAGTGGGCTACCCCGTGATCATCAAGGCTGCCGGCGGCGGCGGCGGGCGCGGCATGCGCGTCGTGCACACCGAGGCCGCGCTGGTGTCGGCCGTGGCGCTCACGCGTGCCGAGGCGCAGGCCGCCTTCGGCAATCCCATGGTGTACATGGAGAAGTTCCTGGTCAACCCGCGGCACGTGGAGATCCAGGTGCTCGCCGACGCGCACAAGAACGCGGTGTGGCTGGGCGAGCGCGACTGCTCGATGCAGCGCCGCCACCAGAAGATCATCGAGGAGGCGCCGGCCCCGGGCATCAACGCTCGCGTGCTGGCGCGCATCGGCGAGCGCTGCGCCGAGGCTTGCCGCAAGATCGCCTACCGCGGCGCGGGGACCTTCGAGTTCCTGTACGAGGAGGGCGAGTTCTACTTCATCGAGATGAACACGCGCATCCAGGTCGAGCACCCGGTGACCGAGATGACCACCGGCATCGACCTCGTGCAGCAGCAGATCAAGGTGGCCGCGGGCGAGAAGCTCGCGATCCGCCAGCGCGACGTCGTGCGGCGCGGGCACGCCATCGAATGCCGGATCAACGCCGAGGACCCGTACAGCTTCGTGCCCTCGCCGGGGCGCATCACCTCGTACCACGCGCCGGGCGGGCCCGGCATCCGCGTCGACTCGCACGTCTACCAGAACTACTTCGTGCCGCCCAACTACGACTCGATGATCGGCAAGGTGATCGCCTACGGCGACACCCGCGAGCACGCGCTGGCGCGCATGCGCATCGCGCTGTCCGAGATGGTGGTCGAGGGCATCAAGACCAACATCCCGCTGCACCAGGACCTCCTGATCGACGCGTCCTTCGTGCGCGGCGGCACCTCGATCCACTATCTCGAGGAACGGCTCGCCAAGCGGGCGCAATGAGCGCCGCCGGGCCGCCCCGAGGCGCCAGCCCCCTGGGGGGAGGCGAGCTTAGCTCGCTTCGGGGGGAGCCAGGCGCCGCCGGGCCGCCCCAAGGCGCCAGCCCCCTGGGGGGAGGCGAGCTTAGCTCGCTTCGGGGGGAACCATCCTGATCACGTTGCGCTTCGAGGCCGCCGCCGGCGATGCCGAGCGCTGGGCCGACGCGCTGCTCGAGGAAGGCGCGATCTCGGTCGACCTCTCGGACCCGCGCGCCGGCACCGACCGCGAATCGCCGATCTTCGGCGAGCCCGGCGAGCCGGGCGTGGCGCTGTGGCCCTTCTCGCGCATCGAGGCGCTGTTCGCCGACGGCGACGAGGCGGGGCGCGCGCTGCGCGCGTCGGCCGAGGCGCTGCTGCTGCCGCTGCCTCCGGTGGAGGCGCAGCCCGTCGCCGAGCGCGACTGGGTGCGCGAGACGCAGGCGCAGTTCGCGCCCATCGAGCCCGCGCCGGGGCTGTGGATCGTGCCTTCGTGGCACCAGGTGCCGGCCGGCGCGCGGCTCGCGCTGACCCTCGACCCGGGCCTTGCCTTCGGCACCGGCTCGCACCCCACCACGCGCCTCTGCCTCGCCTGGCTCGACGAGACCGGCGTCGCGGGGCGAAGCGTCCTCGACTACGGCTGCGGCTCGGGCATCCTCGCGATCGCCGCGGCCGGGCTCGGCGCGGGCGAGGTGACCGGCGTCGACGTCGACCCGCAGGCGATCGTCTCGTCGACCGAGAATGCGCGGAACAACGGCGCGCTCGCGAGCTTCGTGCTGCCCGACGCCCTGCCCGCCGGGGCCTTCGACATCGTGGTGGCGAACATCCTCGCCAACCCGCTCAAGCTCCTCGCGCCGGCGCTGGCCGCGCGCGTGCGGCAGGGCGGGCGCATCGCGCTGTCGGGCATCCTCGATGTGCAGGCGGACGAAGTGATCGACGCCTACGCGCCGTGGTTTACACTCGCGCCGTGGCGCCGCGCCGAGGGCTGGGTCCTCCTCGCCGGCCCGCGCCAATGACGGGCTACGCCACGCGCCGAAGACGCGGCAGTCGATGAGCCAAGAACAATACACACGCTGCCCCGCGTGCAAGACTGTTTTCCGCGTCACCGATGCGCAGCTCGCGCTGCGCGACGGCATGGTGCGTTGCGGGCATTGCCAGACCATCTTCGATGGCCGCGCCGAGATGATCTCGCTCGCGCCGGCCGCGGCCCCGGAAGACCCGGCCCCCGACGATTCGCTGCTCGGCCCGCCCACCGTCACGCTGCGCAGCGCGCGTGCGCTCGAGCCGGCGACGGTGTCCCGGCGCGGGCAGGACATCGAGCCGCAACCGCTGGCACCCCGTGCCCGCGACATCGAGCCCCGGCCGCTCGAGCGCTCCGATGCCGAGGCGCAGCTCCTCGCGCCGCGTGACGGCGAGGACCGCGGCCACGGCCACGGCGACGACCGCGGCCATGGCGACGACCGCGGCGACGACCACGACCAAGACCAGCACCAGGATCACCACCACGATGGCGTGGACGATCGCCAGGGCCCCGATTCGCTCGCGCCCGCCACGGCCGCGCCCACGCGCGGGCGTGACCTGCGCTCGCCGCCCAGCCCCGACACCGCGACCCCCGCAGAGGAGGACGAGCCCGCGGTCGACTTCGAGCACCGCTTCGCCTGGGACAAGCCCAAGGCGCGCGGGCCGCAGCGCAAGTGGGCCTGGGTGCTGGGCATCGTCGTGCTGGCGATCGCGCTGGTCGGGCAGGCGGCGTACCACTTCCGCGACGCCATCGCCGCGCACTGGCCGGCCGCGCGCCCTGCGCTGGCGGCGATGTGCACCGCGCTGCGCTGCGAGGTACGCCCGCTGCGCGACGTCGGTGCGCTGTCCATCGAGTCGTCGGAGTTGCAGATCGATCCCGCGCACAAGGGCCTGCTGATCCTCGCGGCGACGGTGCGCAATCGCGCCGGCTACGCCATCGCCTATCCGCACCTCGAGCTCACCCTCACCGACGCGACCAACGACCAGGTGGTGGTGCGGCGCGCTTTCGCCCCCGCGGAATACATGGGCGGCACGGTCGACGTCGCGGCGGGCCTCGCCGGGAATGCCGAGGCCGCACTCAAGCTGTTCATCGACGCCAGCGCGACGCAGCAGGCGGGCTACCGCCTCTACCTGTTCTACCCCTAGGGCGCGGACCCCTTCAAGCAAGGCGGGACCCTGCGCACCGCGATGGTGCGCAGGGCTTCGACGCCCGTGGCCGCTCACGCCGCCAGGCACCAGGCAGCGCGCCTTTCGTTCGGCTTCGGCAAGCCGCCGGCACCACGGGAAGGCAGCCGGCGCCCCGCTCGCACCATTTTGTGGCAGTGCCCCTGGATGATGGCACTATAATGGGGCGCCTTTGTGCAAGAGTCCCTAAACAATGAGATTTTGAATCATATAATCAATGCGTTACATCAGCCACCCCGATGGCATGCTTCTGGCTAAACATCAGCCGATGGCGCCTTCGGGCGCGTCGCGCTTGCCGTGGGCGCGCGGGCCATCGCGCTGCCCTCCACGCATGTCCAATTCCAAATCGACCCGCCACTTCCACTCAGGAGCATTCGCATGACCACCGGTGCCGACGTACTCAAGATGATCAAGGACAAGGAGGTGAAGTTCGTCGACCTCCGCTTCACGGATACGCGCGGCAAGGAGCAGCACGTCTCGGTGCCGGCCAAGATGTTCGACGCCGACAAGTTCACCGACGGCCATGCATTCGACGGCTCGTCGATCGCCGGGTGGAAGGGCATCCAGGCCTCCGACATGCTGCTGCTGCCGGACCCGGCCACCGCCAACCTCGACCCGTTCATGGACGAGACGACGCTGCTGCTTACCTGCGACGTCATCGAACCCTCGGACGGCAAGGGCTACGAGCGTGATCCCCGCTCGCTGGCCAAGCGCGCCGAGGCCTACCTGAAATCCAGCGGCATCGGCGACGTCTGCTACTTCGGCCCCGAGCCCGAGTTCTTCATCTTCGACGCCGTCGAATGGTCGGTCGACATGTCGGGCAGCTATTGCAAGGTGTTCTCGGGCGAAGCGTCGTGGTCCAGCGCCGAGAAGTTCGAAGGCGGCAACATGGGCCACCGGCCCTCCGTCAAGGGCGGCTATTTCCCGGTGCCGCCGGTCGACCAGCTGCAGGACATCCGCTCGGCGATGTGCCTGGCGCTCGAGGACATGGGCGTGCCAGTCGAAGTGCACCACCACGAGGTGGCGAACGCGGGGCAGTGCGAGATCGGCACCAAGTTCGCGCCGCTGGTGCAGCGCGCCGACTGGCTGCAGATCCTCAAGTACGTCGTCCACAACACCGCGGCCGCCTACGGCAAGACCGCGACCTTCATGCCGAAGCCCATCGTCGGCGACAACGGCTCGGGCATGCACTGCCACCAGTCGGTGTGGAAGGACGGCAAGAACCTGTTCGCCGGCGACGGCTACTCGGGCCTTTCCGAGTTCGCGCTGTACTACATCGGCGGCATCATCAAGCACGCGCGCGCACTCAACGCCATCACCAACCCGGGCACCAACTCGTACAAGCGCCTCGTCCCCGGCTTCGAGGCCCCCGTCAAGCTCGCCTATTCGGCGCGCAACCGCTCGGCGTCGATCCGCATCCCCTATGTGTCGAGCCCCAAGGGCCGCCGTATCGAGGTGCGCTTCCCCGATCCCACCTGCAACCCGTACCTGGGCTTCGCGGCGATGCTGATGGCGGGCCTCGACGGCGTGCAGAACAAGATCCACCCGGGCGACCCGGCCGACAAGAACCTCTACGACCTGCCGCCCGAGGAGGACAAGAAGATCCCGACGGTGTGCAGCTCGCTCGACATGGCGCTCGACTACCTCGACAAGGACCGCGCCTTCCTGACGCGCGGGGGCGTGTTCACCGACGACATGATCGACGCCTACATCGAGCTCAAGTCGGAGGAGGTCACGCGCTTCCGGATGACTACGCATCCGGTCGAGTACGACATGTATTACTCGCTGTAAACCGGGCGGGGTCCGTGGGCGTTGTCGAAACCAGGGCAAGACGGGGCGGGACGCCGTCCCGTTTTGCTTCGTCCCTTGCCCACGGTTACACTGCCTCGACATGCCTTTCCCCCGCCCAGCAGTCCCGGTCCTCGCGCTGGCGCTCCTCCTCGCGATGCCGGCGCTCGGCGCAACGCTCGCCGACCGGGCCCGCGAGTCGGGCTGCACGACCAAGCCCGTGGCCACCGGCAGTGGCGGGTTGTACAAGTGCCAGACCGCCAGCGGCGGCGAGGCCTACTTCAACGTCGGTGACGGTGGGGGCGGCTCCGCCGCGCCTTCACCCGCGCGCAGCGCGTCGTCGCCCTCGTCGTTCCCGCGCGTCGATTCCGACACGCAGAAGTCGCGCGACGACATGCGCCGCAAGGTGCTCGGCGACGAGCTCGAGGCCGAGGAGAAGCTGCTCGCCGAGGCGCGCGCCGAGTACGGCAACGGCGCGCCCGCGCCGCTCGCCGAGGAGAAGGCCGACGCCGAGCGCTACCGCCAGCGCATCGAGCGCCTGCGCCAGTCCGTGCAGCTGCACGAGCGAAACGTGGACGCCCTCAAGAAGGAAATGGCGCGCTGAACGCCGCGGGGGCATGTGCGCCCCGTGAGATTCCCCCTCCCGTTCCGCTCGCATGCGGCGCCCGCGGAAACCTGGGCGGGCCTCGACCACCTGACGACCTCGGTGCTGGTGCTCGATGCCTCGCACGCCATCGTGCACGTCAATCCCGCGGCCGAGAACCTGTTCGAGGTCTCGCGCGCCAAGCTGATGGGGCAGACCACGCGCGACCTCTTCGGCGAGTGCCCCGGCCTCGACGCGGGCATCGCGCGCGCCGAGCAGGCGGGCGCCGCGTACACCGAGCAGGAGCTCGAGCTCTCGGTGCCCGGCAAGGGCAAGCTGCACCTCACCTGCACGGTGTCGCCGGTGGACCAGGGCGAGGCGACGCTGCTGGTCGAGCTCCGCCACATCGACCAGCAGCTCAAGATCGCGCGCGAGGAGCGGCTCAACGAGCAGCAGCACGCCAATCGCGAGCTCATCCGCAACCTCGCCCACGAGATCAAGAACCCGCTCGGCGGCATCCGCGGCGCGGCACAGCTCCTCGAGCGCGAGCTCGACGCGCCGCAGCTCTCCGAGTACACGCAGGTGATCATCGGTGAGGCCGACCGGCTGCAGTCGCTGGTCAACCGCCTGCTGACGCCGCATCGCCTGCCGCAGGTGCGAAGCATCAACGTCCACGAGGTGCTGGTGCGCGTGAAGGGCGTGGTGCAGGCCGAGTTCCCGGCGATCCCGGTGCAATGCGACTTCGACACCTCGCTGCCGGAGTTCGACGCCGATCCCGAGCAGCTCACCCAGGCCGTGCTCAACATCATGCGCAATGCCGCGCAGGCGCTGACCGGCACCACGGCGGCGCCGCGCATCACCGTCGTCACGCGCATCGCGCGTTACCTGACGCTCGCCAAGAAGCGCCACCCGTTGGCGGTGGCGATCGGCATCGAGGACAACGGCCCAGGCATCGCGCCCGAGCTTCGCGAGCGCATCTTCTATCCGCTGGTGTCGGGTCGCGAGGGCGGCAGCGGACTCGGGCTCACCATCGCGCAGACCTTCATCGCGCAGCACGGCGGCGCGATCGAGTGCGACAGCATGCCGGGCTGCACGCGCTTCACCATCCTCGTGCCGCTCACCCACGGCACGCAGGCCGACGCATGACCCCACGGTGCACGGCCGGGTACCACGCGGGCGCGCAGCAGAGAGGCGAATGACGATGTACGCGTATGACCACGAACTGCCGCGCAGCCTCTCGACCGGGCGCGCCGTCTGGGTCGTCGACGACGACCGATCGATCCGCTGGGTGCTGGAGAAGGCGCTGGCGCGCGAAGGCATCCCTTACAAGTCGTTCAGCTCGGCCTTCGAGGTGCTGCAGGCGCTCAACGTCAGCGAGCCGCAGGTGCTCGTCTCCGACATCCGCATGCCGGGCGACTCGGGCCTTACGCTGCTCAACGAGGTCAAGGAGCGGCATCCCGACATCCCCGTGATCATCATGACCGCCTACTCCGACCTCGAGAGCGCGGTGCAGTCGTTCCAGGGCGGTGCCTACGAGTACCTGCCCAAGCCTTTCGACGTCGACCACGCGCTGGCGCTGATCCGCCGCGCCGCGGCGGAAACACCGGCGCAGGCGAAGAGCGCGCCGCTGCCGGCCGAGGCGCCCGAGATCCTCGGCCAGGCGCCGGCGATGCAGGAGGTGTTCCGCGCCATCGGCCGCCTCTCGCAATCCAACGCGACCGTGCTCATCACCGGCGAATCGGGCACCGGCAAGGAGCTGGTGGCGCGCGCGCTGCACCGGCACAGCCCGCGTGCGGCGGGCCCCTTCGTCGCCATCAACACCGCGGCCATCCCCAAGGACCTGCTCGAGTCCGAGCTCTTCGGTCACGAGCGCGGCGCCTTCACCGGCGCGCAGTCGCTGCGGCGCGGCCGCTTCGAGCAGGCCGAGGGCGGCACGCTGTTCCTCGACGAGATCGGCGACATGCCCGCCGACCTGCAGGTGCGCCTGTTGCGCGTGCTCGCCGACGGCGAGTTCTACCGCGTCGGCGGCCACGCGGGGATGAAGGCCAACGTGCGCATCATCGCGGCCACGCACCAGAACCTCGAGGAGCGCGTGCGCCAGGGCCTGTTCCGCGAGGACCTGATGCACCGGCTCAACGTCGTGCGGCTGCGCCTGCCGCCGTTGCGCGAGCGCCCCGAGGACGTGGCGCCCCTGGCACAGCATTTCCTGCGCAAGAGCGCGCAGGAGCTCGCCGTCGACCCCAAGACGCTGTCCGAGCCCGCGCTCGGCGCGTTGCGGGCCTTCGCGTTCCCCGGTAATGTTCGGCAGCTGCAAAACATCTGCCACTGGCTGACGGTGATGGCACCGGGGCAGCGCGTCGACGTGGCGGACCTGCCGCCCGAGGTGCGCGAGTCGGGACCGCCGCCCGCCGACGACAGCGGCTGGCAGCAGGCCCTCGACCGCGAGCTCGCGCAGGCGCTCGCACGCGGCGAGCGCGGTGCCGGCAACCGCCTCGAGAAGGAATTCGAGAAGGCGCTGATCCGCCGCGCGCTGCTGCACACCTCGGGGCACCGGATGGAGGCCGCGCAGTGGCTGGGCTGGGGACGCAACACCCTGACACGCAAGATCCAGGAGCTCGGCATGGAAGCCGAGTTGCGCAAGGGCGGTTGACGCCCGATTCACGGCGCCGCCTCGTCGCGGCGCTGATCGCGATCGCCGGCTTCGCGCTGGTGGTCGCGGCATTCGCCCCGGGCGGCATGTCGCCCGATTCGCTGGACCAATACGCGCAGGCGCTCGCCCGCAGCTACGACGACGCGCACCCCCCGTTGATGGCGTGGCTGTGGTCGCGCGTCGCGCTCGTCGTGCCGGGGCCGCTCGGCATGCTGCTTCTGCACGCGGGGTTGATGTCGCTGGGCCTTTGGCTCTTCGCCGACGGCGCGCTGGCGCGCGGCATCCGCGGCGGCATGTGGGTGCCGCTCGCCGGGTTCCTGCCGCCGGTGATGGGCATCGAGGGCATGATCTGGAAGGACGTGGGGCTCGCCGCGGCGCTGCTGGTGGCGGCGGGGATCGCGTATCGCGCGAGTGCCGGGCAGGGCCGCAAACCGGGGACGGTCGCAGCGGCGCTTTCGATGCTCGCGCTGTTCTACGCGCTCTGCGTGCGCAGCAATGCCCCCGCTGCAGTGCTGCCCATCGCGATCTACTGGATCGCGGTGTTCGGGCCGCGTCGCGCTGCCGCGTCGTGGCGACGGCTCGCCATTGCGGGGCTTGCGCTGGTCGCGGTGATGATGGCCGTGCAATGGGGCGTGGATTCGCGCCTGCTGCAGGCCAAGCGCATGCATCGCCTGCAGGTGCTGCAGCTTTTCGACCTGGCGTCGATCGGGTGCGCCGGCGGACAGGCGGCGATTCCCGAGGCGTTCGTGCGCCACGACCCCGATGCGCTTCCCGTCTGCGAGGCCTTCCATCCGAAGAGCGTCGATCCGCTGCTCAATCGCGCCGTGTCGCAGACCACCGACCGCAGCGACCTGCGCGAGCTCGGGCGTGCCTGGCGCCGTGCCATCGTCGCCGAGCCCGGGCTGTGGCTCGCCGCGCGCTGGGGCGCATACAGCGGCGCGCTGGGCTTCGACGTTCCGCGAGTCGCGCGGCTGATCTGGCCCCCCTATACATCGCCCAATGGCCATGGCTTTTCGCTCGAGCCCTCGGCCGCGCGCGATGCGATGGGCGTCGGGGTCGCGCTCGCCGAGTCGATGGGCCTCTACAACGGCGTGGCGTGGCTCGCCGTCGCCGCATGGGTCGCGTGGGCCGCGCGCCGGCGGCGCGGCGCCGAGCTCGCCTTGTCGACGTCGGCGCTGCTGTACGGGCTGGCGCTGTTCCCGGTGGCGATCGCGCCGGACTATCGCTACGTCTACTGGAGCATCGTCGCGGCCTCGGTCGGCGCGGTGCTGGCGATGGCGCAGAGCCCGTGGCTGGCGCGCGTCGTACGGCGCTTCAGGGGGTGGTGGCGTGCCGAGGCACCGACGACGTCGTTGTGTGCGTTGGCCCTCGCGGGGTGGGGGGTAACCGTCGTCGCTTTCCATCCGGGAATCGTCGCGGTCGATTCGATCTGGCAGTACGCCGAGGCGATCGGCGGGCACTTTACCGACCACCACCCTGCGGTCGTCTCATGGACTTGGGGGCTGTTGCACCGGCTTTGGCCCACGCCGGTGGGTGTGGTGTGGCTGCACGCGTTCCTGATTTGGGCCGCGCTCGTGCTCTTCGCCGACGGCGCGAGGCGGCGCGGGGCGACCGGCGCGTGGCGCGTGATGCTCGTCGGATGGCTTCCGCCCGTGATCGGGATCGAAGGGATGGTGTGGAAGGACATCGGAATGACAGGGGCACTCGGGCTCGCCGCGGCGCTGCTGTACCGCGCCAGCGCGGGATGGCGGACGGCGTCCTGGTCCGGGGCGCCGCGCGGCGGGCATGGACCATCGACAGGCGGCCCCACCGGCAACGATCGACTCGACCCACGCATTGTGGCGCTCGTCGCGCTATTGTCGTTCTACGCCATCGTCTCCCGGGCCAACGCCGTGATTGCCGTCATGCCGGTGCTGGCGTGGGGCTGCTGGCTTGCGTGGCCGCGCGTGCGCACGGCAGGCCGCTGCGCCGTGGTCACGCTGGGCGCGTCGATGGTGTTCCTCGCGCTGGGGTCCGTGATCGAACACCGTCTGCTGGACGCGAAACGCGCGTACCTCGCGCAATACCTGTACGTGTTCGACCTGGCCGCGATCGAGTGCGCAGGTGGCGAGGCACGCGTTCCTCGCGAGCTCGAACGCGGTTCGCTCGATGCGCTGCCGCTGTGCAGGTCGTTCGATGCGCGCAAGGTCGACTTCCTCTTCGCACCTTCGGACGCGGCGCTCGAACCGACGCGTGACCGGCACCTCGTTCGCGCGTTGCGCAGCCAGTGGTGGCATGCCATCGTCGCCAACCCCGGCATCTATCTCGCGCATCGCATGGAGGTGTTCGCGGCGCTGATGGGCGTCCCGGCGCGCGACGAGCTGCGGAGGCCGCTGTTCATGCCGTATTCCATCGCCAATCCGTACGGCTTCACGTTCGCGCCCAATTCGCTGACGCACCTCGTCGCGGTGTGGGTCGGCATCGGTGCCTCGCTGGCACTTTTCGGCGGGTTCGCTTGGCTATTGCTGGCGTTGGGGACACTTGCGCTCGCCTGGCGCGGCCGGCGCATGGCGCGCGAAGGACGAAGAGTCGAGCCGGCGGCCGTCGTCCTGGCGGGGTCCTCGGTCGCGTACGCACTCGCTTACTTCGTCATTGCGGTGGCCACCGACTTCCGCTACCTGCATTGGACCGTCTTCGCGTCGGCAGTGGCGGCGTCCGTCACGTGGGTGTCGTGGCCGGCGCGCGCCGCCGCGGCGTGGCGTTCTCCCGCATGGCAGGCGGGCGCCGCGCGCGGCGCCGCGATGGTCCAACGCGATGGGCGGATATCACGATTGCTCGCGATCACCGGCTTTCTGCTGACGCTGATCGCGTTCTATCCCGGACTCGTCAGCTCCGATTCGATCATCCAGTACACGCAGGTCAGGCAAGCGAGTTACTTCGACCATCATCCGCCGATCATGGTCTGGGTCTGGACGATGCTGGATCGCCTGATCCCGGGTACGTTCGGCATGTTGCTGCTGCATTCCGCCATGACTTGGGTGGGGCTCTGGGCGTTCGCGGACGGTGCCGCACGCAGGCAACTTCCCTGGCCCTGGCTGCCGGTGGCCTGTGGATTCCTGCCCCCGCTTTTCAGCATCGCGGGCGAAATCTGGAAGGATATCGGCATGACCTCGGCGCTGCTGCTGGGCGCTGGATGGTTGTATCGCGCCGTGGCGATAGAGGCCTCGACGCGCGACCGCATTGCCCGTGACACGCGGCGTCGCGGTATCGGCGCGGGCACGGCGCTGGTCGCGTTCCTCGCGCTCTACTATGCAACACTGGTGCGCACGAATGCGCCCGCCGCCACTTTGCCGCTGTGGTTCTATTGGGCGTACGCCACCTTTGCGCGAGCGCGCCTGGGCGCCGTGGCGGCGATCGGCGTGCTCGCGATGGCCCTCTCGATGGTGCTGCAGTCGGCCTTCGACTATGGCGTCATGGGGGTTCGCCACTCATGGGTCTCCCAGTATCTGGTTGCCCACGACCTCGCCGCGGCACAGTGCGAGGGCGATGCGACCGTCGCGTGGCCCCGGGTGATCCTCGTGCATCCGGACGATCCTGCGGGCGTGTGCAGGGTCTACGATCCCCTGCAGGTCGATTTCCTGTATCTCGGTGCCGCGCCCCAGGTGGGCGCCTCGGGCGACCCCGCCGTCGTGAAGCAGTTGCGCGACGAATGGCTGCGCGTAACCCTCGACAACCCCGGTGCGTACTTCGCACATCGCGCCAAGGTCTTCGGCGCCATCCTCGGGTTCGGAATCGACGGTCCAAGGCGGTGGTTCTGGGTACCTGCATCCTTGACGAATCCCTATGGATTCGGGTTCGTGCCCAATGTCGTCACCGATGCCGTCGGCGTGCTCGCCTTGGGCAGCTACGCGCTGGGTCTCTACAACGGCCTGCCATGGATCGTGCTGGCGGCGGCCGTCGCACTTGGGGGTTGGGCCCGGCGCCGCCGCGGGGAGCCGGAAGACGCCATGTCACTGGCGCTCTGCGCCGGTGCGCTGGGATACGTCGGCGCCTACTTCTTCGTCGGCGTCGCGCCCGATTACCGCTACATCCACGCGGGCGTCGCGATGGCCGCGGTCGCGGCTGCCATCGTCGTGCCTGCGTGGGTCAAGCGGGTGATCGCGACGACGCCCCACTAGGCAGGTGGCCGTTGCGCATCGGCGTGCGGGCTGGTGGTCGCCGCGGTGCGCATCGCCTGGCTCGGCCGCGCCGCGGCCACCGCCGTTGCGCGCACGCGTCGCTTGAGCGCCAGCGCCGGCCTTTCGAGCCCATACCACGACATCGCGGCGACGGCCGCGATCACGGGCGTGGCCGCGAGGAACAGGCCCGCGATGCCGATGCCGGGCCATCGCCACAGCACGAGCTGCTGGATGGGAAACGCGTAGACGTAGAGGCCGTAGGAAAAATCGGGTCCCTTCGCGAGCCGCGAAATTCGCAGGCGGGGATGGTAGGCGAGCACCAGCGTGATGTAGGCGATCATCGGCAGGGTGATCACCGCACGGAGAAACGTGATCCCCATGCCCAGGTAGAACGCGAGCAGGACGAGCGCGCCGACGATCGACAGCGGCAACCTGTCGCGCCACACGTAGGCGAGCGCGCCGCAGATGAAGATGATCGCCAGGCTCCTGATGCGCACGCTGTCGATCAACAGCGAGATCGGGCCGGGAACGTAGACCAGCAGCACGGTGGCGACGAGCGCGATGGGCAGCGTGAGGCGCGGCCGCGCAAGGACACCGAAGGCGCCCATGGCGAGCATCCCGACATAGAGCCGCAGCTCGACCGGAAGGGTCCACAGCGAGCCGTTGGGCGCGCGTGGATAGGGGTTGTCGGGGAATATCGGCAGGGGCAACGTGCCCTCGATGCCGGTCGACGTGCGCCAGAGGTAGTAGACCGTCTGCGGATCCGTCAGGTAGTGGGCGAGCGGCATCCGCGACGTCGGCCAGCCGACGAGGACGGTGAAGATCACCGCGGCGATGAGCGCCGGGTAGATCCGCAGCACGCGGGCCTCGATGAACTGCCTCGCGGACGGATGCTGGCACCAGCTCTGCGCGATCAGGAAACCCGACAGCGCGAAGAAGACCTGCACGCCGATGCTGCCGAGATCGACGGGCGCGCCCGTGAGCTTCGCGATCGGATCCTCGTCCCATCGCAGGTTGAGCGCGTAGCAGTGGAAGAGGATGACGGCGAGCGCCGCGAGGTGCCGGAGCAGCCTGACGTTGTTGTCGCGCCCGTGCGCGACGTCGCCGAGCCACACGATCGGGGGCAGCCTCATCCGCTTTCCGGTGTCTCCCAGGACTACCTTCTGAATGAATCAACGATGCGCGCGGACCCACGACCCGTGCGATTGGGCCCTAATGATAACTCCGCGTCGCCGCCGTACCGCGAGGCTGGCGCACCGTGGCCGATCAGGCGTACGCTGCGGAAGGCGTGCATGTCAGGAGCGACCGATGGGACCCGGGGCGCGATGGGCGAATCTCGCGGTCGTCCTGGCCGCGTGCCTTGCGGCGGACGCCAAGGCCGCATTCGTTCATTTCACCGAAGCGCCCGCATTCGAGGCATCGGCCGACGGGACCGCGGTCGCCATCGTGGCCCGCAACCTTGCGAGCGATTGCGATCCGCGGGGATCGTGCAGCAGCGGTGGATACATCGGACTCGTATCGGTTCAGCTCTGGGCGTTCGAGACGGCACCGCCGCAGCCCAATCCCGGGCAAGCGAGCGCCGTGGACCTGAGCCATGGCCATGCGCTCGCATCCACGACCTTCTTCCGCTACGACCCGGCGTCCGGGCGCAGCGACGCGAAATCCGGCTTCGTCCCCCTCATGCCGGCGCCGCCGGGTTCGTACCAGCTCGCCGTCCTGGTCCTGGGTTCCGGGGCGACGGGCGGTTCGACCGTCCTCTACGATTCCTTTCCCTACCTCACACCCGTCACCCTCGCGGGGCGAGCGCCGACGTCACCCGACGTTCGCGTCGTCGAGTACTACAACGCGAGCTTCGATCACTACTTCATGACGCCGCTCGCGGTCGAGATCGGGCTTTGCGACACGGGCGCCGTCCCCTGTGCGGGCTGGATGCCGACGGGTTTCACCTTCCGCGCATCGCACAGCGCGGTATCCGCCGCCGCGCAGGCGCAGGTGTGCCGCTTCTACAACGACAGCTTCGCCCCAAGCTCGCATTTCTACGCGCTGCGTGGGCAGGGCTGCGAGGCCACGCTGCAGTATTTCCCCGATTGGCGGCTGGAATCGGATTCCCTGTTCCAGGCGCAACCGCTCCCGTCGAGCGGTGCCTGTCCTGGGACGGGCGTCCCCGTGTACCGCCTGTACAACGACGGCAAGGGCGGCGCGCCCAACCACCGCTTCCTGACGGATGCCACCGAGCGGCAACGCATGGTCGAAACGGGATGGATCCCGGAGGGCTACGGAACGGGTATCGCGATGTGCGCGTTGGGCGGCTGAGGTCGCGGCGCGGGGACTTCGTCGCAGGGCCTGCGGCGAGCGGGGCGTCGAGGACCCGGGCTGCCCGTCAGAAAGGGCCAAGCGCCTTCACCTTGGCGATGCGGGCGCGCTTGTCGAGATCGGGCAGGTCGCTGTTCCAGACCACCATCAGGTACTGCTCGCCGGTGTGCACGAACCCGGCGCGCAGGTCGACGACCTCGGCGAGGTGGTCGCCGACGTATCCCCAGATGGCCGGCGCGTCGCGCAATTGCGAAAACGTCTCGCGGAGCATGAATTCGGCGACGCCGCCAGCTTCCTTGATTGCGACGCGGTGATGCGCGGGGATGCGGCGGTAGGCCCGGTCGTCCATCACCATGCCGCCACAGAGCCACGAGTCTTCGAAGGGTGAGTAATGGACGTAGCCCAGTGCCGTGACCTGCCCGGGCGAGGAGGCGTGGAATGCGACGAAATGGCGTGGATAATCCGGTGCCTCGCTGCCGAAGCGGCGCCGAAAGAGATCGTTGACGAAGAACCGAGCGTTGGCGACCTCCTCGACGCGCAGGATCGAGCGGATGTCGGGCGGGGAAAGAGGCTCGGACCCAGGCCCGGGAGCTTCCGTACCTGCGGTCGGCGCCTCGGGCGTCGGTACGTTCGTCGAAGGCGCAAAGGTCGACTTGAGGCGGTCGAGGATTCCCATCTCAGTCCGTCCCGGCCAGGGCGCGGATGCGCGCGCCGAGTCGGGCCCCCCATCCCATGCGGGGCTTCGCCGACTGGAGGATGTAGCGCAGACCATCCGGATCCTTCCAGTGCCAGTTGCACACGAATCGGGTGATCTTCCAGCGATCACTGCCTTCGGTGACGAACTCATCATGTGTCGTCACCGCGGCGCGCTGCCGATGCTCATGCTGGAAGTTGGGTAGGTATTCCCGGCACAGGTACTCGACGAAGCCACCGTAGGGGTAGGCAAAGATCCTCGCGCTGGCGCCGCCGAGCTTCGACTCGATGTAGTCTTCCGCACGGCGAATCTGGGCGTCGGCATCATCATAGTTGTCCACGCCGTAGAAGTTGCCCTTCTGCTGGTGACGTTGGGCAACAGCTGGTAGCGACTCGTGCGTGTGGTCCCAACTGTGGTTCGCGATCTCGACGGTGCCTTGCCGGTGCGCGTCGGCCCACCAGTCGTCGTTCCATTCTCCGAGGCCGGCGATGCACGTCCGGTCCATGACTTCGCGCGCGCCGGGCGAGGCAATGACGAACGAGGTCGCGGTCGGGGGGGGTAGGCGACTGCGAGGCATGGCTGGCGATGCAGCCTCCTCGAGAATTCGCGCAAAACTTGGCACGAGGCCGAGTTCCGGACGATGCAGGTCACGCCAGTCGAAATCGGGCGCGTCGTCGAAGGTGATGGCGACGCAGTTGCCTTCGGGTTCCGGCGCCTCACCGAGCAGTGCGTCGACCACGGAACGCAGCCGCACCACCCTGAAGCCGCAGGCGCGGATTACGGAAAGGTCTTCGGCGAGCGCAACGTGGTCGTTGTCCTCGTACGTTGCGCCGCTGGCATGCAGCGCGTGATAGGTCAGGACGGGAATTCGCATCGCAGAAGGGCTTCCGTGGCTGGAAGCGTGCCCCCTGGGACCATTCTAGCGAGCCGCATGGCTAACCCTCGCCGATCTCGACCACCACCGGCGCATGGTCCGACGGCTTCTCCCCCTTGCGCTCCTCGCGATCGATGCGGCATGAGGTGCAGCGCGCGGCGAGCGCCTTCGACAGCAGCACGAGGTCGATGCGCAGCCCGCGGTTCTTGGGGAAGGCGAGCATGCGGTAGTCCCACCACGAGAAGGTGTTGGGTGGCTGGTCGAAGAGGCGGAAGCTGTCTGCGAGGCCGAGGGCGGTGATGTCCTTCAGCGCCGCGCGCTCGGGCTCGGAGAACAGCACCTGGCCTTCCCACAGCGCGGGGTCGTGCACGTCGCGGGGCTCGGGCGCGACGTTGAAGTCGCCGAGCATGGCCACGTCGCGGTGCGCGTCGAGCGCCGCCTTCATGTAGCCCTGCGCGGCCTTGAGCCAGCCGAGCTTGTAGACATACTTGTCCGAGCCGACCGACTGGCCGTTGGGCACGTACACGCAGACCACGCGAACACCCGACACGGTGGCCGCGATCACGCGCTGCTGCGTGTCCTCGTAGCCCGGCATGCCGCGCACGATGTCGCCGGCGGCAAGTCCCTTCCTCGCCAGGATGGCGACGCCGTTGTAGGTCTTCTGCCCCGCGAAGTGCGCCTCGTAGCCCGCCTCGGCGAGCACGTCGTGCGGGAAGCGATGGTCCTCGAGCTTGGTCTCCTGCAGGCAGACCACGTCGGGCGCGGCCCTGGCGAGCCAGCCCAGGAGCCGCGGCAGGCGGATGTTGAGCGAGTTGACGTTCCAGGTGGCGAGTTTCATGCCCGCCATCGTACGTCAGCGCAGCGTCGAGCAGCCGTCATCCCCGCGAGAGCGGGGACCCAACCTCCCGGCGCGCGCGCAGCCGACCATCGGTCCCGCCCTCGCGCGCGATCAGCGCCTTCTTGCGTTCGACGCCCCAGCGATAGCCGGAGGGATCGCCGTCGCGCCGCACCACGCGGTGGCAGGGGATGGCGATGGCGATGCGGTTGGCGGCACAGGCGCTCGCCACGGCGCGCGTGGCGCTGGGTGCGCCGATGCGCGCGGCGAGCTCGGTATAGGAGAGCGTCGTGCCGGGCGGGATGTCGCGCAGCGCCTGCCACACGCGCTCCTGAAACGCGGTGCCGCGCACGTCGAGGGGCAGGTCGAGCGCGAGCGTGGGATGCTCGACGAACCCCACCACGCGCGCCACCAGCGCGTCGAAGCCGGCATCGCCGGCGGACAATTCGGCATTGCCGAACTGGTCCTGGAGCTCGCGTACCAGCGCCTCGGGATCGTCGCCGAGCGCGATGGCGCAGATGCCCCGCGCCGACTGCGCGACGAGGATCGCGCCCAGCGAGCATTGGCCCACGGCGAAGCGGATGGACTCGGCGGCGCCGCGCGCGCGAAAGCGCGTGGGCCGCATGCCGAGCCGCGCATCCGACTGCGCGTAGAAGCGGCCGCTCGAGGCAAAGCCCGCGTCGTAGATGGCGTCGGTGATGCGCGCGGCGCCGGCGAGACCGTCGCGCAGGCGCGCGGCGCGCTGCGCATCGGCGTAGGCGCGCGGCGTCACGCCGGTGGCGGCCTTGAACAGGCGATGGAAGTGGAAGCGCGACAGGCCCGCACTCGCGGCAAGCGCGTCGAGCCGCGGAATGTCCTCGCCGGCCTCGATGGCACGGCAGGCTTGCGCCACCAGCGCCGCTCGGCGCGCGTCCTGGGCGCCGCGGTCGGCGTGCGCATGGCGGCTCGGGCGGAAGCCGGCGGCCTCGGCATCGCGCGCGCTGTCGAAGAACAGCACGTTCTCGCGGCGCGGCGCGCGCGCGGCCGCGCTCGGCGGAGCGTAGGTGCCGGTGGTCCTGACGGCGTAGACGAAGTGGCCGTCGGCGGCGCGGTCCCGCGCGCGCACCGCGGCCCAGCGGGCGTCGTCGGTGGAGAAGGGAAGAGTATCGGTTCGCATGGCGGGATCCCGTCGATCGACAGGCTACCAGTGTCGCGGATGGCCGCTGGCGCGACACTCCGGCGCTTGCGCCCGAATTCGGGCGTCAGTCATCCCCACCAACCGTCATCCCCGCTTTCGCGGGGATGACGGCTACTGCTTGGGGTAGCCGCCGTCGGGCAGATCCGCCTTGCGTGTCTCGGTGGAGGGCGGGGGGGGCGGCGGGGCTTCGCCGGGTGCGCGTCCCACCTGGGCGGTGCGGCGTGCGGGCGTCTTGGGGTATCCGGCTTCGTCGAGCATCTGCTGCCAGCGCGCCTCGTTGAAACCCTTGCCGACCATCTTGTCGCCGACCGTCAGCACCGGTGCCACCATCTCGCCGGCGAGGAGCTGAACGCGCTTCGCGCCTTCCGGCGTTTGCGCGTCGACGGTGGCGAACGGCACGCCGCGGCGATTGAGGAGCCCGACGGCGCTGTCGCAGACCTCGCCGCAGGCGAAGGTATAGAGCGTCACCGGGAAGCGCTGCGAGGCCTGCTGCTCGGCCAGTGTCGCCTGCTCGGTTTCGATGAAGTTGCCGCCCACGCGCTTGGTCTGCGCGTTCTTGGCGTTGGCCGGCGGCGGCCGGTCGGTATAGACGGTGTGGCCGTCCGCGTCGGTGTAGCGATAGACGTCCTTGGCCTGCGCCGCGACGCCCGTCGCAAGGGCGAGCCCCACGGCTGCAACCATCCACCGCGCGATCGTCGAGGTCCTGTGCATGGCGTGCTCCACTACGATGACATCGTCATGCCATTATGCCGCAGAAGCGCGTCGATTTGGGGTGGTCGCCCGCGGAAGGCGACGAACGACTCCAGGGCCGGCCGGCTGCCCCCCCGGCCCAGCACCTCGTCGCGGAAGCGGGCGCCGGTCGAGGGCGACAGCACGCCGGTCTCCTCGAACAGGCTGAAGGCGTCGGCGGCCAGGACCAGCGCCCACTGGTAGCTGTAATACCCCGCCGCGTAGCCCCCGGAAAAGATGTGGGTGAACGAGGCCAGCATGCGATCGTAGGGCGCGAGCGGGGTGACGCGCACCTCGCGCCGCACCTCGGCTGCCACGTCGTCGACGGTGCGGAAGCGCCGCCCGCCGGAGGGATCGTAGGCCGTGTGCACCAGCATGTCGGTGAGCCCGAACTCGAGCTGGCGCATGGTCTCGAGCCCGCTCTGGAAGCGGCGCGCGGCGAGCATCTTGTCGAAGAGCTCGCGCGGCAGCGGCTCGCCGCTGTCGACGTGCGCGCTCATGCCGCGCACCACGTCCCATTGCCAGCAGTAGTTCTCCATGAACTGGCTGGGGAGCTCGACGGCGTCCCACTCGACGCCCTGCAGGCCCGAGACGCCGGGCGTCTCGACGCGCGTCAGCAGTAGGTGCAGGCCATGCCCGAACTCGTGGAACAGCGTGATCACTTCCTCGTGCGTGAAAAGCGCGGGCTTGCCGTCCACCGGCGCCGAGAAATTGCAGGTCAGGTAGGCGACGGGATGCTGCACGCCGCCCTCGAGGGCGCGGCGATTCACCGGGTCGTCCATCCACGCGCCGCTCTGCTTGCCGGGCCGTGCGTAGAGGTCCATGAAGAACTGCCCCACCAGCGCGTCCGCGTGGTCGCGGATCTCGTAGAAACGCACGTCGGGGTGCCAGGTCGCGGCCTTGCCTTCGCGGATGTCGACGCCGTACAGCGTCTCGACCACGCGGAACAGGCCTTCCACCACGCGCGGCTCGGTGAAGTACTGCTTCACCGTCTCGTCGGCGTAGTCGTAGCGCGATTCCTTGAGCTTCTGCGACGCGAAGTTCATGTCCCAGGGCTCGAGGCTGCCGAGGTCGAGGCGCGTGCGCGCGAACCCGGCGAGCTCGGCGATCTCGCGCTCGGCGAAGGGGCGCGCACGCTTCGCGAGGTCGCGCAGGAAGGCCAGCACCTCGGCCGGAGACTCGGCCATCTTGGGCACGAGCGAGACCTCGGCGAAGTCGGCGTAGCCCAGGAGCTTCGCCTCCTCGTCGCGCAGCGCGAGGATCCGCTCGATCAGCGCCGTGTTGTCGAACGCAGGGTCGTCGCCCAGCGCCGAGGCGCGGGTGTAGAAGGCGCGGTGCAGCTTCGCGCGCAGCGCGCGGTTGGTCGCATAGCGGATCACCGGGCGGAACGAGGGATAGCGCAGCGTGAGCTTGCAGCCTTCGCGCCCTTCGGCCTTCGCTTCCTCGCGGGCGCGCGCCACGACGTCGCGCGGCACGCCGTCGAGCTCGGCCTCGTCGACGTACAGCGCCCAGGCGTTGGTGGCGTCGAGCACGTGGTCCTCGAAGTCGGCCGACAGCTTGGCGAGCTCCTGCTGGATGGCCTTGAAGC
Organism: Casimicrobiaceae bacterium; assembly: GCA_044226535.1. GTDB lineage: Bacteria > Pseudomonadota > Gammaproteobacteria > Burkholderiales > Casimicrobiaceae > VBCG01. The sequence continues at coordinate 211,995 of JBGAGT010000009.1, forward strand.
GCGCCTTGCCGGCCTCGTCGAGCTCGGCACCGCCCAGGCGGAAGTCGCGGATCTCGTTGTCGACCACGCGCTGCTCGGCGGTCGGGAGCGCGGCGAACGCGGGCGACGCGCGCAGCCCCTTGTAGCGGCGGTACAGCGCCTCGTCCTGGCCGAGCTCGCTGAAGAACGCCGTGACCTTGTCGAGGTTGGCGTGATAGGCATCGCGCAGCGCGTCCGTGCTGACCACGGCGTTGAGGTGGCTCATCGCGCTCCATGCGCGGTCGAGGCGGTCGAGCGCGTCGGCGAGCGGCAGCACCACGTTCGCCCAGGTCGGCGCCGAGGTGTCGGCGGCGACGCGGCGCTGCACGGCGCGCGCGGCATCGAGCAGGGCGTCGACGGCTGGAGACAGGTGCTCGGGGCGCACGGCGTCGAAGCGGGGGAGGCCGGGAAAGGCGAGCAGCGGGTTGTGCGGGTCGTTCATGGTGTTCCTCGGTTGCCGGCGCGAACGAGTTGGTCGTCGAGCCTTGCCAGGTCGGCGGGTGTGCCGACGTTGCTCCAGCGGCCCGAGTGGAGCTCGCCGGAGACGATGCCTTGCGCGATCCAGTCGCGCCACAGCGGAAGCAATTTGAGGGGCACGCCGCGCGGGAGTTCGCGGAAAAGCCGCGTGTCGTGCAGGCCGATGTTGCCGTAGGTCAGCTTGGGGCCCCCGTCCAGCCTCACAAGGCCCTTTTCGAGCGCGAAGTCGCCGCCCGGATGATACGGCGGGTTGGGCACCATGACGAGGTGCACCCGCGGGGCGGCGCGATCGTCGGGGCCGGCAGCCATGCGCGTTGCCCGCGCCGCTAGGCTGGCGTAGTCGAAGTCGCTCCACACGTCGCCGCTCACCACCAGCAGCGGGCCCGGGGCGAAGAGGGGAAGCGCGGTGGCGATGCCGCCCGCCGTCTCGAGCGGCTCGGCCTCGCGCGAGTAGCGGATCGCGAGCCCGAAGCGCGAGCCGTCGCCTAGCGTGCCCATCACGGCCTCGGCGTGCGGGCAGACGTTGATGACGACGTCGTCGAAGCCTCCGCGCGCCAGCGCCTCGAGCTGCCACTCGATGAGCGCCTTGCCGCCCGCGCGCAACAGCGGCTTCGCGGTCGCGTCGGTCAGCGGGCGCATGCGCTCGCCGCGCCCGGCGGCGAGGATCATCGCCTGCACGGTCGCCCGGCGCCGCGCGCCCGTCGAGTGAGCCCCATGGTCGAGTCTCGGCCCGCCGGGTTCAGAAGGTCAGCGCGGTGCTCGTCGACACGCCCGCGAGGCCGTCGAGGAGCCCCCGCAGCGGCGCGAGCTCGTCGTAGCGCCCGCAGGTGCGGTAGACGTAGCGCCACACCCGCGGCATGTCGGCGAGGTAGCGGCGCTTGCCGTCGCGATAGGCGAGGCGCGCGAAGATGCCCAGCACCTTGAGCTGCCGCTGCACGCCCATCCATTCGAAGTCGCGCCAGAACGAGTAGAAGTCCGCCGGCACCGGGAGCCTCGCCGCGCGCGCCCTCTCCCAGTAGCGGACCGCCCAGTCGAGCTCGCGCTCCTCGTCCCAGTTGACGTAGGCGTCGCGCAGCAGCGAGCAGAGGTCGTAGGACAGCGGGCCGTGCACGGCGTCCTGGAAATCGAGCACGCCGGGGTTGGGCTTCGCGACCATCAGGTTGCGCGAGTGGTAGTCGCGGTGCACGAACACCTTCGCCTCGGTGAGGTTGTTGGCGACGACGAGGTCGAACATGCGCTCGAGCGTGGCGCGCTCGTCCTCCGAAAGGCTGCGCTCGAGGTGGCGCGCGACGTACCAGTCGGGGAACAGCGCGAGCTCGCGGCGCAGAAGGGCGTCGTCGTAGGGCGGCAGCACGCCCTCGCGCGAGGCGAGCTGCCAGCGCACCAGTGCCGCGCTCGCGTCGCCGTAGAGCCCGCCGGCGTTCGCCTCGTCGAGCACGTCGAGGTAGGTCGTGTCGCCGAGGTCGGTGAGCAGCAGGTAGCCCTGCCCGAGGTCCCCGGCGAGCACGCGCGGGGCGTGCACGCCGGCGTCGGCGAGGAGTCCCGCGACCTTCACATAGGGCCGGCAGTCCTCCTGCGGCGGCGGCGCATCCATGGCGATCAGCGTCGCTTCGCCGAAGGCCGGCCGCGCGGGCACGATGCGGAAGTAGCGCCGAAAGCTCGCGTCGGCCGAGGCGACGCTGCGCTCGAACGCGCTGTGGCCGATGCTGTGCGCGACGAAGCGGTCGAGCCCCGCGAGGCGCGCGTCGTCGATGGGGGGCTCGGGCGGCATGGAGACGCGACGCGATACCGCGGAGGCGTTGGGTAGAATGCGGCATTTTACCGAAGTCCTCGCCGCGTCCCTCGTCCGCCACCCCGTCCCGCGCCCTTCGCCGCCCATCCCGCAGCCCTTGCCGACGCACCGCCCCCTTCCCTGCACGCTGGTCGTCGCGGCCGCGCTCGCCGCCGTGGCCATCGCGGGTGGCGCGCGGGCCGAGGAGGGAACGCAGGGCGCGCCCGCTGCCCCGGCGGTCCCGACCGCGGCAGCGGACACGCCGCTCGAGCTCAAGCTGGCGCCCGAGATCGGCGCGCCGCCCGTGCGCGCGCCGGCGCCGAAGCCGGGCGCGCCACCGGCCACCAGGCTGACGCTCCCGGGCAACCCCACCGCGTCGGTGACGCGTGGAGGCGCGACGCCCTCGGGCGCCCGCCTCACGCCGGGGACCGGCAGCGACGAGGACGCGATCTTCCTGCGCGCCGACCGCGTGCAGACCTTCGGCCGCACGCGCGTCGAGGCGAGCGGCAACGTCGAGCTTCGCACGCGCACCGAAACCGTGCTCGCCGAGCAGCTCCTCTACGAGCCCGATTCGCAGACCATCACGGCGACCGGCGACGTGCTGTTGCGCCAGGGCAACGACTGGGTGACGGGGCCCGAGCTGGTGTTCCGCCGCGACACGCAGACGGGGCATTTCGTCCAGCCCTCGTTCTTCATCAGCGAATCGGGTGGCCGCGGCGACGCGGAGCGCATCGAGTTCCTCGGCCCCGACCTCTTCCAGGTCGACGACGGCCGCTACACCACCTGCGTCGCGCCGCGCAACGACTGGTTCGTGCAGTCGCGCGAGCTCACGCTGGACCGCATGCGCAACGTTGGCGAGGCGCGCGACGCGCGCGTCCTGTTCTACGACACGCCCGTCTTCTATTTCCCGTACCTCACCTTCCCGCTGTCCAACGAGCGCAAGTCGGGCTTCCTGACGCCGACCGCGGGTTCGACGGGCGCGCGCGGCTTCGAGCTGTCCACGCCGTACTACCTCAACCTCGCGCCGAACTACGACGCGACACTGACGCCGCGCCTCATGACCCGGCGCGGCATGCAGTTCGGCGCGCAGTTCCGCTACCTGTTCAACGAGCCGCAGCCCATGCTCGGCGAGTTCGACGGAGAGTACCTGCCGAACGACCGCGTCGCCGACCGCGACCGCTACGCGCTATCGTTCCGCCACAGCCAGCAGCTCGCGCCGTGGATGTCGGGCTACCTGAACCTCAACAAGGTCTCCGACGACAAGTACTTCGCCGACCTCGCCGACCGCATCGCCATCACCTCGCAGTCGACGCTGCCGCGCGAAGGCGGCGTCAACGCGATGATCGGGCCCGTCGCGGTGACGGCGCGCGCGCAGTCGTTCCAGACGCTGCAGGACCCGACGCAGCCGATCGCGCCGCCATACAACATGCTGCCGCAGGTCGCGGCCTCGTGGGGCACGCAGTGGAAGGACCTGTCGTTCGGCGTCTCCAGCGAGTACACGCAGTTCCGCAACGCCGAGCTTCCCGAGGGCAACCGCGGCGTGCTGTTCGGCTCGGCGAGCTACTCGGTCGACGGGCCGTGGTGGTTCTTCACCGCGCGCGGCGCGATGCATTCGCGATGGTACGACCTCATGGCGCCCGGCGACGCGGGCACGCATCCGTCGGTGTACGTGCCGATGTCGAGCCTCGACGCGGGCATCGTGCTGGAGCGCGACTGGTCGGCGTTCGGGCACGACTTCGTGCACACGCTGGAACCGCGCCTCTTCTACGTCTACATCCCGTACCGCACCCAGAACGCGCTGCCGGTGTTCGACTCGGCGATCGACGACTTCAACTTCTCGCAGCTCTTCACCGAGAACCGCTACCTCGGCAACGACCGCATCGGCGACGCCAACCAGCTCACCGCCGCGGTCTCGTCGCGGCTGCTCGACCCGCGCACCGGCGCCGAGCGGCTGCGCGTCGCCGTCGGCCAGCGCTTCTACTTCGCCGACCAGCGCGTCACGCTGTCGGAGCAGCCGCGATCGTCCTCGTCGTCGGACGTGTTGCTGCAGGTCGACGGACGGCTCTCGGACGCCTGGGCGCTGCAGGGGCTGATGCAGCAAAACCTCGACTCGGGGACCAACGAGCGGTTGAACTTGGGGGTGCGCTACACGCCCGAGCCGGGCAGTGTGCTGTCAGCGAGCTACCGCTACACGCGCCAACTGGTCGACCCCACCGGGCAGTCCGAGACCATCAAGCAGGTCGACCTCGCCGCCGAGTGGCCGCTCGACCTCAACTGGACCGTGCTCGGGCGCTGGAACTACTCGATCGAGGACCGCAAGACGCTCGAGGCGATCGCCGGCTTCGAGTACAATAAGGACTGCTGGATCCTGCGTGTCGTGTTCCACCGGCTCGCGACCACCACGGAGCAGACCAACAACTCGGTGTTCGTGCAGCTCGAGTTCAACGGGCTCGCGCGTGTCGGCACCAGCCCGCTCGATCTCCTGCGGCGCAGCGTCCCCGGTTACCTGCGCAGCAACGATCCCTCGCGCTTCCGGCGCGACACGCGGCTCGATCCGATGCCGGAATTCTGACCCCGCATACCTGACCCCGAGGTCGCCATGAACCACCCTGCGCTTGCTGGCCTTCGCGCCATCGTCCTCGCGGCCCTGCTCGCAACCGGCGCGTCGACCGCGCTCGCCCAGGCGCCCGCGCCGCAGCCCGCCGTCACCGCGCCGCTGCTCGCGCCCGGGGCGCAGCCACCCGCGCCGGCGCCGAACGACGGCGCGACGCCGACGGTCGCGCTGGACCGCGTGGTCGCGGTGGTGAACGACGAGGCCATCACCCAATACGACGTGCTGCAGAGCCGCCAGCGCACCATCCAGCAGCTCAATTCGCAGAAGATCCCCGTGCCGACGACCGATGTGCTCGACAAGCAGGTGCTCGAGCGCCTGATCAACGAGCGCGCGCTGTTGCAGTACGCGAAGGAGTCGGGGATCAAGGTCGACGACGTCGCCGTCGAGCGCGCGATCGCGCGCGTCGCCCAGGACAACAAGATGACGATGGACCAGTTCCGCATGGCGCTGGGGCGCGAGGGCCTTTCCTATCCCGCCTACCGCGAGGACGTGCGGCGCGATCTCACCATCCAGCGCCTGCGCGAGCGCGAGGTCGACCGGCAGATCTACGTGAGCGACGCCGAGATCGACAACTACCTCGCCACCGCGGCGACCCAGGCGGGCGGCGGCACCGAATATCACATCGCGCACGTGATCGTGCGCGTGCCCGAGCAGGCGACCCCGCAGGTCATCGAGCAGCGCCGCCTGCGCGCGGAGGAAGCGCTGACCAAGGTCAAGGCGGGCGCCGACTTCGCGCAGGTCGCGGCGGGCTATTCGGACGCCGACAACGCGTTGAGCGGCGGCGACCTCGGGTGGCGCACGGCGGCGCGCCTGCCGCCCGTCTACGTCGAGCAGGTGCAGGGCATGAAGACCGGCAACGTCTCGCCGGTGTTCCGCTCGCCCGCGGGCTTCCACATCATCAAGCTCGTCGAGACGCGCGACCGCAATGCGCCGACCGTCGTCGAGCAGACGCACGTGCGGCACATCCTGGTGCGCGTCAACGAGAACGTCTCCGAGGCGGAGGCGCGCAGCAAGATCGACCGCGTGCGCGAGCGCATCACCTCGGGCGCCTCGACCTTCGAGGACCAGGCGCGCGTCAATTCCGACGACGCCTCGAGCACCAAGGGCGGCGACCTGGGCTGGCTGTCGCCCGGCGAGACGGTGCCCGACTTCGAGGCCGCGATGAACGCCCTCAAGGTCGGCCAGGTTTCCGAGCCCGTGCGCTCGCCCTTCGGCTGGCACCTGATCGAGGTGCTTGGCAGGCGGCAGCAGGACGTCACGCGCGATCGCGAGCGTGCGCAGGCGCGCCAGTCCATCATGCAGCGCAAGAGCGAGGATCAGTTCCAGGCCTTCGTGCGACAGACGCGCGACCAGGCCTACGTCGAGCTCAAGAGCGACGAGCGCTAGGCGGCTTCGCGTTCGCCGGCGCGCGCTCAGGCCATGTCCTCGGTGGCGCGCGTTCCAGACTCCGGGGCCTCGCGCATCGACGCCCTCACCGGCGTGCGCGCGCTCGCCGCGCTGTGGGTGGTCGCCTTCCATGCCTGGCTGATCGCAGGCAAGCCGGTGCTGGGCGCGGCGGGAGGCCCGCTGCGCCAGCTCGCGGGGGGTGTCGCGACCTCGCTGGCCTCGATGGGCTGGCTCGGCGTCGACCTCTTCTTCGTGCTCTCCGGCTTCGTGCTCACCTGGCAGGCGCTCGGCGATCCCGCGAGTCCGTTCGTGCGGGGCCGCTTCTGGCGCGATGCCGCCACGTTCATGCGCCGCCGCGTGCTGCGCGTGCATCCCGCCTACCTCGCCACGCTGACACTGCTGCTGCCGCTCGGCCTCTACGGCTTCGCGCCGCCGCCCGCGGGCCTCGGCGACGTCGCGTTGCACGTCGTCATGTTCCACAACCTCGTCCCGTCCTACGTCGACACGATCAACGGCGTGTACTGGTCGATGCCCTTCGAGTTCCAGTTCTACCTGCTGTTCCCGCTCCTCGTCGTGCCGGTGATACGCGGGCGCGCGTGGCTGCTGCTCGCGGCGGCGCTCGCGGTGGCCGCGGCCATGCACGTCGCCGCGGTGGTTGGCGGGACGGGCGCGCTGCCGGCGCAGCTGCCGTGGCGCATCGACGAATTCGCCGCGGGCATGTTTGCCGCCTCGGTCGCGCGACGCGGCGGCGTGGACGAGCGCCTGCGCGGCGTCATCGCGCTCGCTGCGTTCGCCTCGCTGGTCGCGGGCGCCATCGTCATCGCGCACGTCGACACCGCGTGGTGGCAGCCCGGCGCGCTGCCCTTCGTGCGCATGCTGTGGATCGACGCCAGCGCCGCCACCCTGTTCTACGGACTCGCCGGTGGCGCCGGGCCGGTCGTGCGCCTGTTCGCAGCGCGCCCGGTGGTGTGGCTCGGTGCGATCAGCTACAGCATCTACCTGTGGCACCTGCCCGTGCTCCAGCTCCTGCGGCCACGCGTGCTGGCGCTGGCCGGCGCCCTGCCGCGCCCCACCGACTTCGGCCTGTCGCTGGCGCTGGTGATCGCGGTCGCCACGCTGTCGTTCTACCTCGTCGAGCAGCCCTTCCATTCCCCTTCGCGCGACGCGGGGGGCTTGTGGCGCGACGCGCGCATCCGGTTCCGCGTGGTGCTGGCCTGGGGCCTGGCGGTGGTCGTGTTCGCGGCGTTCGCGTTCGTGCCGGCGCGCGGCTGAGCCGCCGTCATCCCCGCGAATGCGGGGCATCATCCCCGCGAAAGCGGGGACCCAGCCTTGTGCGAGCGGTAGGGCACTACCTGCGCAATCGCAGCGACCTGTCGTTACGGTATTGCGGTAACTGCGCAATCGCAGCGACCTGTCGCACATCGGCAAGCGGTGACGGCCCTCGGTGGACCGGGCTTCGCGATGACCCCGCTCAGCGCCGCTCCCCCGACGTCCGTCGCGCCGATGTGCTCGGGCCGCCACGATTGCGGCTCCCGCCGACTCGCTCGCGGGTCTTGCTCGCGTCGGCTCGTAGCGATCGCGGCAATCGCGCCGTCATGCTCGCACCACCGTCATCCCCGCGAAAGCGGGGATCCAGCCATTAGCGCGTCAATCACGCGAACGCCGCGCAATCACTGGCAGCCCAAGGGCACTGGTATCGCCGGAAGCCGCAAAGCGTGCGTCGTCGCTTCCATCGGCGCG
>JBGAGT010000028.1:0-26607 GCA_044226535.1 Casimicrobiaceae bacterium
CGTAGGCCGCCTGGCCGATCTGGCCGTCGAAAGCGGCCACCGACGCGGTGTTCACGATCACGCCGCGCTCGCCCTCGGCGTTGGGTGCGCCTTTCGCCATGGCGCCGGCGGCGAGCCGCAGCACGTTGAACGTGCCGGTGAGGTTGATGTCGACGGCGCGCCGGAAGCCCTCGAGCGTATGCGGGCCCTCGCGGCCCAGCACCTTCTCGCCGTGCACGATGCCCGCGCAGTTGACGAGCCCCTGCAGGCCGCCGAATCCCCGCACGGCGCGGTCCACCGCGGCCTCCGTGCTCGCCTCGTCGGTGACGTCGGTGCGAAGGAACGCGGTGGCGCTGCCGAGCTCGCGCGACAGCGCCTCGCCGCGCTCCACGTCGAGGTCGGCGATGACGACCTTCGCGCCGCCCTCCGCGAGCATGCGCACCGTGCCGGCACCGAGGCCCGAGGCCCCTCCGGTAACCAGGAACGTCGATCCGCCGATCTGCACGTCCGAGCCCGGCCCCGGGGAATCAGCCCGCGGGCGGCCGCGTGCCGGCCGGCAGCGGGCCGGGGCCCTTGGTGGCGCGCACCGCCGACATCGCGGTGCCGATGATGCCGGCGATGTCCGCGACGTTCGAGGGCAGGATCAGCGTGTTGTTGGTCTTGGCGAGGTTGCCGAATTGCGTGACGTACTGCTCCGCGACGCGCAGGTTCACCGCCTCGATGCCGCCGGGCGCCGTGATCGCCGCGCCAACCTCGCGCAATGCCTTGGCGGTGGCGTCGGCGACCGCGACGATCGCGGAGGCCTCGCCTTGCGCATAGTTGATCTGCGCCTGCTTCTCGCCTTCGGAGCGCGAGATCGCCGCGTCGCGCGCACCCACCGCGAGGTTGATCTGCTCCTGCTTCTTGCCTTCGGAGGTGGCGATCACCGCGCGCTTTTCGCGCTCGGCGGTGATCTGCGCCTGCATGGCGCGCAGGATCTCGGCGGGAGGCGTCAGGTCCTTGATCTCGTAGCGCAGCACCTTGACGCCCCAGGTCGCGGCGGCCTCGTCGAGCGCGGCCACCACCGAGGCGTTGATCTGGTCGCGCTCCTCGAAGGTCTTGTCGAGCTCCATGCGGCCGATCACGCTGCGCAGCGTGGTCTGCGCGAGCTGGGTGATCGCCATCCGGTAGTTCGACGAGCCGTAGCTCGCGAGCTTGGCGTCGGTGACCTGGAAGTAGAGGATGCCGTCGACCTGGAGCTGGGTGTTGTCGCGCGTGATGCAGATCTGCGGCGGGACGTCCATCGGGATCTCGCGCAGGTCGTGGCGGTAGGCGATGCGGTCGAGGAAGGGCACCACGACGTTGAGGCCGGGCTGCAGCACCTCGTGGAAGCGGCCGAGCCGCTCGACGATATAGGCGTTCTGCTGCGGAACCACGCGCAGCGTGCGCGAGATGGCGATCGCAGCGACCACGAACGCGATGAACCAGAACGGTATCGATCCGAACATCAGGGCCTCCCGGCAGGTTGGTGGATCAGCTCGCCCGCTCGGCAAGTATGAGATTCGAGCCGCGCACGCCGACGATCACCATCGATTCGGCGCGCGGCGTTTCGGGCGAAGCGAGCTCGGCGTCCCATTGCGTGCCGCGGTACTCGACGCGGGCACTGCCGTCGGCGTTCCAGTGGCGCACGCGCACAGGCTTGCCGATGTCGGCGGAGATCTGCGGTCCAGGCGCCAACCGTTTTGCCCGCCAGCGATGGGCGACGTACAGGAACACGAATGCCAACACCGCGGCGACCGCCCACTGCCAGTCGACGTCGAAGCCGAGCCAGGCCGCCACGCCACCCATCACCATCGCCAGCGCGATCGCGATCAGGTAGAACGTGTTGGTGACGAGCTCGGCGCCGGCGAGAACGGCAGCGAAGATCCACCACTTCCAGTACGGGTCCATCGCGTCCTCCAGGGACCAAGCATACCGCAGCGACGGGGATCGCGATGCAGAGGCTCCGCGCGCGCGCGACCGCAGCGTCGCGGCGCGCTCGCGGGGCATTCCGAGGGCGCCGCGCGGCAGCGAATTGCGCTATAATTCTCTTTTCGAATCAGCGCTTTGCGAAGCCGCTCCATCATCTTCACGAGCCGCGCGCCAACGCACGCTCCCATCATCATGCCGATCTACGAATACGCCTGCACCGCCTGTGGTCATTCGCTCGAGGCGCTGCAGAAGCTTTCCGATCCACGGCTCGTCACCTGCCCCGCGTGCCATGCCGACGCGCTGGTGAAGAAGGTGTCGGCGGCAGGCTTCCAGCTCAAGGGAAGCGGCTGGTACGCGACCGACTTCCGCAGCAAAGGCGGGGCACCCGCCAGGGGCGATGACGCGAAAGCCGATGCCGCCAAGGGCGACGTCGCCAAGGCCGGCGAGACCGCGCCGTCGGGCGACGGGAAGAAGTCCTCCGGCGATGGCGGCACGAGCTCGTCCGCCGGGACGTCGGCTGCGCAGCCCGCGGCGAACGCCGGCAGCGCGACCTCCAAGACCGCGACACCGGCCTCGGGCAGCTCGTCGGGCCAAGCCTGATCGATGCGACGTTACCTCATCGCGGGGCTGCTGGTGTGGGTGCCGCTCGGCATCACGCTTTACGTCCTGCATTTCCTCGTCACCGCACTCGACCAGACGCTGCTGCTGCTCCCGGAGCGCGTTCGTCCCGATTCGGTGCTGGGGTTCCACATCCCCGGCTTCGGGGTGGTGCTGTCGTTCCTCATCCTCCTCGTCACCGGGGTGTTCGCCGCGAACTTCTTCGGCGCGCGCCTGATCCTCCTGTGGGAGCGGATGCTCGGTCGCATCCCCTTCGTCAAGTCGCTGTACTCGGGCGTCAAGCAGGTCAGCGACACCGTGCTGTCGGAGAAGGGCAACGCTTTTCGCAAGGCATTGCTCGTCGAGTACCCGCGCGACGGCTCCTGGACGATCGCCTTCCTCACCGGCGCGCCGGATACCTCGGTCGCCGCGTACCTGCCCGGCGAGCACGTCAGCGTCTACGTCCCCACGACCCCCAACCCGACCTCCGGGTTCTTCCTCATGCTCCCGGTGTCGCGCGTGCACGAACTCGACATGAGCGTCGACGAGGCGCTGAAATACATCATCTCGATGGGCGTGGTGGCGCCGAGCGCGCACCCCGGCCACGCGACGCGCGCGGCCGCCGCGCGAAATTGACCGGGTCGCCGCCGGCAGGCGCCGCCCGGTGCGGCTCCCCGTGCGCGACCCGCCTCGAAATCACCTTCCCCTCATTCGCACGATTCCGGAGCATCACGTGAAACGAACCGATTATTGCGGCCTGATCGACCAGCGGCGGCTGGGCGAGACCGTCACGCTGGCAGGCTGGGTGCATCGCCGCCGCGACCACGGCGGCGTCATCTTCATCGACCTGCGCGACCGCGAGGGCCTGGTGCAGGTGGTCTGCGACCCCGACCGCGCGGCGACCTTCGCCGTCGCCGAGGGGCTGCGCAACGAATTCTGCATCCGCGTCAGGGGCCTGGTGCGCCCGCGCCCCGAGGGCACCGTCAACGCCGCGCTGGTCTCGGGCGCGATCGAGGTGCTGGCGCACGACATCGAGGTGCTCAACGCCTCGGCGACGCCGCCCTTCACCATGGACGACGACAACATTTCGGAGACGGTGCGCCTCACCCACCGCGTGCTCGACCTGCGCCGCCCGCAGATGCAGCAGAACCTGCGGCTGCGCTACAAGACCGCGATGGTGGCGCGACGCTACCTCGACGAGCAGGGCTTCATCGACATCGAGACGCCCATCCTCTACAAGTCGACGCCCGAGGGCGCGCGCGAGTTCCTGGTGCCCTCGCGCATCCACCACGGCCAGTTCTACGCGCTGCCGCAGTCGCCGCAGCTCTTCAAGCAGATGCTGATGGTGGCGGGCTTCGACCGCTACTACCAGGTCGTCAAGTGCTTCCGCGACGAGGACCTTCGCGCCGACCGCCAGCCCGAGTTCACGCAGATCGACATCGAGACGGCGTTCCTCGACGAGCTCGAGATCCGCGGCATCATGGAAGGGCTGGTGCGCACGCTGTGGAAGGAGTCGCTGGGCGTCGACCTCCCCGACCCGCTGCCCATCATGACCTATGCCGACGCGATGCGCGACTACGGCTCCGACAAGCCCGACCTGCGCGTGCCGCTCAAGCTCACCGAGCTCACCGACCTCATGAAGGGCGTCGACTTCAAGGTGTTCCGCGCCGCCGCCGACCTCCCCGAGGGCCGGGGACGCGTCGCCGCGCTGCGCGTGCCGGGTGGCGGCAAGCTTTCGCGCAAGGAGATCGACGACTACACGGCGTTCGTCGCGATCTACGGCGCGAAGGGCCTCGCCTACATCAAGGTCAACGACGCGTCGAAGCCCGACGAGCAGGGCCTGCAGTCGCCGATCGTCAAGTTCCTGCCTGAGCCGGTGCTGCGCGAGATCCTCGCGCGTACCGGCGCTGCGAGCGGCGACCTCGTGTTCTTCGGCGCCGACCGCGAGAACGTGGTCAACGATTCGCTCGGCGCGCTTCGCGCGAAGGTCGGCCACGAGCTCGGGCTCGCGGAAAAGGGCTGGAAGCCGCTGTGGGTCGTCGATTTCCCCATGTTCGAGTACAACGACGAGACGAAGACGTGGGCCGCGCGTCACCATCCCTTCACCGCGCCCAAGGACGGGCACGAGGAGCGCTTCGCCACCGACCCCGGCCACGCGCTCGCCAAGGCCTACGACGTGGTGATGAATGGCTGGGAGATCGGCGGCGGCTCGGTGCGCATCCACCGCCCCGAGGTGCAGGCGCGCGTGTTCGCCTCGCTGGGCATCAGCCCCGAGGACCAGCGGCGCAAGTTCGGCTTCCTGCTCGACGCCTTGCAGTACGGCGCGCCACCGCACGGCGGCATCGCCTTCGGGCTCGACCGCATCGTCACGCTGATGTGCGGCGCCGAGTCGATCCGCGACGTGATCGCGTTCCCCAAGACGCAGCGCGGCCAGGACCTGCTGGTCGACGCGCCGACGCCGGTCACCGAGCAGCAGCTGCGCGACCTGCACATCCGCGTGCGCAGCCAGAACGCGCCGCGTCCGGACGACAAGGCGGACTGAGGCTCCGCGCATCCGGCCCGCCCGTGCCCCCGGGCGCTGCGCTACACTCGCGCCGATGCGAATCCAGGCCACCATGGGCGGGTGGTTTCGCGCTGCGTGCACCGGGCACGCCGCGCGCAGCTGCGCGGCGCTGCTCCTCGCCTGCGCGCTCGCGATGGCGGCACCGGCCGCGCTGGCGCGCGGTGCGCCGCCCGATGTCGCCGTCGCCGAGCTTCCGCACGAGGCGCGCGACGTGCTCGCGCGCATCCACGCCGGCGGACCGTTCCGCTACGACCGCGACGGCGTCGTGTTCGGCAACCGCGAGAAGCTCCTGCCGCCGCAGAAGCGCGGCTACTACCACGAATACACGGTGAAGACGCCCGGCGAGAAGACGCGCGGCGCGCGGCGCATCGTCTGCGGCGGGCCGAAGCGCGAGCCGGTCGCGTGCTGGTACAGCGACGATCACTACGTGACGTTCAGGAGGATCCGCGAATGAAGCTGCCCGACCTCCACGCGCTCGAAGAAGCCGGCGTCCATGCCAGCGCGGCCGGGCACGACGCCGTGGCGGCGGCGGCCAGGGGCGCGCACCTCGCCTTCCGCGAGGCCGACCTTTCCGCCGTGACCAGCAAGGCCACGCTGCTCGACGCCGTGGCGAAGGGCCTCGCGTTCCCCGCGCACTTCGGCCACAACTGGGACGCGCTGGCCGACTGCCTCGAGGACGAGGACATCGTCGGCCGCAAGGGGATCGTCGTCCGGCTGTCGCACGCCGCGGCCTACCGCAAGGCGCACGCGGCGGACTGGCAGACCTTCACCGACATCCTCGACGAGGCCGCCGACTACTGGCGCGAGCGGCACCTGCCCTTCTGGGTGTTCGTGGCGTGAGCCGCGGCACCGCCGCCCGCGGCGGGATGGCTGCGATCTATGGCGGCGTGGCTGCGATCCGCGCCGGTGGCGGCCGCCGCTGATCGACGAGTGCAATGTCCGCGCCCAAGCAACCCTTTTCGGCGCTGGTGCTCGTTCATACCCTTGCGCTCGACGTGCTGCTGCTCGAGCGCGCCGACGCGCCGGGTTACTGGCAGTCGGTGACGGGCAGCTGTCACGCCGGCGAGCCGATCGCGGCGACGGCGGCACGCGAGCTCGCCGAGGAGACGGGCATCGAGGCCGCGCGGCACGGCGGCGTGGTCGATTGGAGGGTATGCAACCGCTATGCGATCTTCGAACGCTGGCGCCACCGCTATGCGCCCGGTACCACCCACAACCGCGAGCGCGTGTTCGGCTTGGCACTCGCGGCGCCCGTCGAGGTACGCCTCGCACCGCGCGAGCACCTGCGCCACCTGTGGCTCCCCTGGCGCGAGGCCGCCGCGCGCTGCTTCTCGTGGTCGAACCGCGACGCCATCCTGATGCTGCCCTGGCGGCATTCCAACGAGGAACGACGATGAACCCTTGCCGACCCAACGCCTCGCGCACCGGCGCGACGCCGTCCGTTGCCATGCTGCTGCTGGCATGGGCGGCGCTTTCCCCCGCCCTCGCCGCCGCGCAGGCCGTGCCCACCGAGCGCCAGCCCACGGTCAGCGTCTCGTCGAGCGCGTCCAACCCCCTGCCCAACGACCGCATGTTCGCCGTGCTCCGCGTCGAGAAGGAGGACGCCAGCGCTTCGGCCGCCTCGGCCGACGTCAACACGCGCATGGCGCGCGTGCTGGCGCGGCTCAAGGCGCAGCCTGCGTTCACCGTGCAGCCGGCCGGCTACTCGACGGACCTCGTCAGCGAGAAGGACAAGCCGCGGCGCTGGCGCGTCGCGCAGGCGCTGCGCGTCGAGAGCGCCGACTTCGCGCTGCTCGCCAACGAGCTCGGCACGCAGCAGGCCGACAACGTGCTGCTCGCAGGGCTCGGCTACACGCTGTCGGACGAGGCGCGGCGCAAGGCCGAGGATGCGCTGACGGCGCAGGCCATCCGCGAATGGCAGGAGCGCGCGTCGCGTGCCGCGCAGGCGCTGGGCTATGCCGGGTGGCGCGTCGGCAGCGTGGCGGTGCAGACCAGCGAGCCGCCGCGTCCCTACGTGATGATGCGCGCCGCGGCGCCGATGATGGCCGCCGCCGCGCCGGTGCCGGTGGCCGGCGACGGCGGCACCACCGAGGTCACGGTCAGCGTGAGCGGCGACGCGGTGCTGGAGCAGAGGCGCTGAACGGTTCGGCGAGCCAGGCCATCATCTCGGCCCAGGTGGTGTCGAAGGTCGTCGTACGGCCTTCGGCCAGTGCCGCGCCGAATGCCTCGTCGCCGAGTGCTGCGCGCGTCCGGGCGATGGCCGCCTGGATGTAACGCTCGTCGACCGGCTCGTGGTGGATCTTGGTTTCCTGCATGCGCATTTCCGCCATGCCGCGGAACCTCGCCGCGATGCGATGCTCGCCGCGCGCCGAAGCCAGCACCGCGACGACGTCGGTCATGCATTCCATCCCGCTGACGAAACCGGCGCTCGACGCGAGCGTGACCGCCTCACGCAGCGAAAGCCTCGCATCCTCGAGCTCGCCGAGCGCGATGTCGGTTGCGGCGAGGTTGACGAGCACGGTCACGATACGGTCGGGCTCGCCATTCTCGCGGTCGAGCGGGAGCGCCTTCTCGTACAGCACCCGCGCTTCGGCAAAGTTGCCCTGCTCGCGCTCGATCTCGGCCAGGCCGTTGAGGGCGCGACTCTGCGACGAGAGCGTACCGGCGCTCCGACCGACCTCGATCGCTTCGCGATAGAACGGCCTGGCATCTTGCGGGGTATCGGTCATCGCCAGTGCGTTGGCGACGTGGACCAGGGCAGAGGCAATCCGCTTCGGGTCGCCGATCCGGCGCGCAATGTCGAGCTCGTGCTCGGCATGCTGCCGCTGCTCCGCGCGCCGGGCGAGGCGCAAGGCCGTGTACGTGGCGCCGCCGAGTGCGTCGCACAGGTCGAAGGGCTCGGCGCCCTCGTCACCCAGGGCGTACGCCGCGCAGAAGAGCTCGTAGCCCCTCGCCTCCTGGCCGATGAAGCGCCAGTACTGCCAGAGCGAGCCGAACAATGCGATGGCGCGCGCACCGCCACCCGGCACGCTCGCGCACCAGGCGTGTGCCGCAAGCAGGTTGTCCTGCTCGTGGCGCAGGGCGGCGCACCGGGCGCCGACATCCTTGCTCCTGAGCGCGGGCGCGTTCGCCCGCGCAAGCGCGACATAGTGGTCGAGGTGGCGGGTGCGGGCGTCGTCGCCATCGCCGGCCTCGTGCAGCCGGTCCTCCGCGTACTGGCGCACCGTCTCGAGCATCCGGTAGCGGGGCGTCGCCTGCGAATCCCGGTCGACCATCACCAGCGACTTGTCGTGCAGCGCGGTCAGGCATTCGAGCACCTCGTATTCGTCGGCACCCTCGCCGGCCACCGCGGTCGCGCCGGCGAGCGTCGCGCCGCCGGCGAACACCGAGATGCGCCGCAGGAGGCGTTGTTCGGCGGGCGCGAGCAGGTCGTAGCTCCAGCGCATCGCCGCATTGAGCGTCTGGTGGCGCGGCAGCGCGCGGCTGCCGCCCGTGAGCAGGCGGAAGCGATCGTCGAGGCGCGCGCGGATGTCCTCGACCGACAGCACGCGCACGCGTGCCGCGGCGAGCTCGATCGCCAGCGCGATGCCGTCGAGGCGCCGGCAGATCTCGGCCACCGCCGCGGCGTTGGTGGCGTCGACCGCGAACTCCGGCAGCACCAGGCGCGCATGGTCGGCGAACAGGCGCACCGCCTCGGAGCGCCGGACGGCCTCGAGTTCCGCACTCTCCGGCAGCGACAGGGAGCGCACCGCGTACACCTGCTCGCCGGCGACGCCCAGCGCCTCGCGGCTGGTGGTGACGATCTTGAGGCCCCCGCAATGGCCGAGCAGCATCTCGATGGAATCGACCGCGGCATCGATCACGTGCTCGCAGTTGTCGAGGACGACCAGCGAACGGCGGGACTTGAACTGGTCGACCAGCTCCTCGAGCGGCGCACCCGCGGCTTCCTGCACCCCCAGCGTCGTCGCCACGGCACTGGCAACGCGCTGCGCGTCCTTGAGCGGCCCGAGCTCGACGAACCACACGCCGTCGGGAAAATCGCCCAGCCGGCGTTGCGCGAGCTCCTGCGCGAGCCGCGTCTTGCCGCAGCCGCCGATTCCCGACAAGGTGAGGAGCCGGGTATGCGCGAGCAGGCCGCTGCAGGTCTCGAGCGCCGCCTCGCGGCCGATGAAGCGCGTGCGCGACGGTGGCAGGTTGGTCCGTGCAGCCGCCGCCATCGTCGAGGGGCCGGCGTCGGGAGCATCGTCATGGCGTACCGCATGGCGCTCGACCGGTGCGGCGAAGCGATACCCGCGCCCCGCCACCGTGCCGATGGCCGCGGGCCCGAGCAGCTTGCGCAGGCTGCTGACCTGCACCTGCAGGTTGTTCTCCTCGACCACCAGCCCCGGCCAGACGATGTCGAAGAGCTCCGACTTCGGCACCACGCGGTCGCGCCGCTCGACCAGGGCGAGCAGGAGGTCGAAGGCGCGCGCGCCCACGGCAACGGGCTCGCCATCGACCAGGAGCTGGCGTCCATCGGGCTTGAGCTCGCAACGGTCGAACCGGTAGGTCGCGGACATCGGCGTTCCCGCGGCATCGGGATGCGGCGAGGATACGCCGATCGGGGCGACGGCAGGGACCACCGGCGGCGTGCCGCCCGCCGGCTGGCCCGGGGCGAACGGGAGGACCGGCATGGCTTCAGCGCTGCGCCAGCGGGCCGGGGCGGGTGGCCGCCAGCAGCTGCTCGACGCAGCGGTCGCGCTCGGACACGTAGGTGTGGGAGGCGCAGGCGCGCTGGGCGACGGCGAGCGCCTCCAGCGGGAGTCCCCGGCTCTGGAACAGGCCCGTGACCGCGCCGATCGTCCCGGCGGTGATCAGCGTGGCGACGGCGGCGGCGACGAAGGGAACGGCGGCGGAACGACGGGCGGCGGGCTGGAAGTCCATGGCGGTCTCCTGGGGGTCCACGCGGCCATCGTCGGCCGCACGGTTCGCACCCTGCGCCGCCGTGCCCCCTTCAGTCCTTTAGCCGCCCTTAATCGTCCTGAAAAACGCCTGCGGGCGGCAGAAACGCAGAGGGCGGCCTCGCGGCCGCCCTCCGGCGAACAGGCTGCTGCGGCCGCGGTTTACGCCGCCGGCGTCGACTCCGCCGGCTGCGAGGCGGTCCTGGCGTCGTCCTCGGCAGCGGCCTTCATCGACAGGCGCACGCGGCCCTTCTCGTCGGCCTCGATGACCTTGACGCGGATGACCTGGCCTTCCTTGAGGTAGTCGGAGACCTGGTTCACGCGCTCCTTGGCGATCTGCGAGATGTGGAGCAGGCCGTCCTTGCCGGGGATGAGCTGCACGATCGCGCCGAAGTCCAGCAGCCGCAGCACCGGGCCCTCGTAGATCTTGCCCACCTCGACCTCGGCGGTGATGTCCTCGATGCGCTTGCGCGCGAGGTTGGCACCGTCGGTGTTGACCGACGCGATGGTGATCGTGCCGTCGTCCTGGATGTCGATGGTCGTGCCGGTCTCCTCGGTCAGCGCGCGGATGACCGCGCCGCCCTTGCCGATCACGTCGCGGATCTTCTCGGGGTTGATCTTGAAGGTGTACATGCGCGGCGCGTGCTGCGACACCTCGCTCTTCGCGTGCGGCATCGCTTCCTGCATCTTGCCGAGGATGTGCATCCGGCCTTCGCGCGCCTGCGACAGCGCGACCGCCATGATCTCCTTGGTGATGCCCTGGATCTTGATGTCCATCTGCAGGGCCGTGACGCCGCGCTCGGTGCCCGCGACCTTGAAGTCCATGTCGCCGAGGTGGTCCTCGTCGCCGAGGATGTCGGTCAGCACCGCGACGCGGTTGCCTTCCTTGATGAGGCCCATGGCGATGCCGGCGACGTGCGCCTTGGTGGGCACGCCGGCGTCCATCAGCGCGAGGCTGCCGCCGCAGACCGAGGCCATCGACGAGCTGCCGTTGCTCTCGGTGATCTCCGAGACCACGCGCATCGAGTAGGCGAACTCCTCGGCCGTGGGCAGCACCGCCAGCAGCGCGCGCTTGGCGAGGCGGCCATGGCCGATCTCGCGGCGCTTGGGCGTGCCGACGCGGCCCGTCTCGCCGGTGGCGTACGGGGGCATGTTGTAGTGGAGCATGAAGCGGTCGCGGTACTCGCCCATCAGCGCGTCGATGATCTGCTCGTCGCGCGCGGTGCCCAGCGTGGCCACCACCAGCGCCTGCGTCTCGCCGCGGGTAAAGAGCGCCGAGCCGTGGGTGCGCGGCAAGACGCCGGTGCGGATGCTGATCGGGCGCACGGTGCGGGTGTCGCGGCCGTCGATGCGCGGCTCGCCCGAGAGGATCTGCTCGCGCACGATCTTCGCCTCGAGGTCGAACAGGATGTTCGACACCTTGTTCTTCATGTCCGGCGCGGCGTCGGCGGGGATGCACTGCTCGGCGACCTTGGCCGAGATCTCCTTCAGGCGCTGCGAACGTGCCTGCTTGGAGCGCAGCTGGTAGGCGGCACGCAGCTCCTCGTTCGCCACCTCGGTGACGCGGGCGATGGTCGCCTCGTCCTTCGGCGCGGCCTGCCAGTCCCAGACCGGCTTGCCGGCTTCCTCGACCAGCGAGTGGATGAGCTCGATGACGGCCTGCTGCTGCTGGTGGCCGTACACCACCGAGCCCAGCATCACTTCCTCGGGGAGCTCATGGGCTTCCGACTCCACCATCAGCACGGCGGCCTCGGTGCCGGCGACCACGAGGTTGAGCTGCGAATTCGCGAGCTCGCTCTTGTCGGGGTTCAGCACGAACTGGCCGTCGACGTAGCCGACGCGCGCCGCGCCGATCGGGCCGTTGAAGGGGACGCCCGAGAGGCAGAGCGCCGTCGAGGCGCCGATCATCGCGGGGATGTCGGGGTCGATCTCGGGATCGACCGACATCACCGTGGCGATCACCTGGATCTCGTTGTAGAAGCCGTCGGGGAAGAGCGGGCGGATGGGGCGGTCGATGAGGCGCGAGGTCAGCGTCTCCTTTTCCGAGGGACGGCCTTCGCGCTTGAAGAAGCCGCCGGGGATCTTGCCCGCGGCGTAGGTCTTCTCCTGGTAGTCGACGGTCAGGGGAAAGAAATCCTGGCCGGCCTTGGCGGTCTTGGCGCCGACCGCGGTGACCAGCACCACGGTGTCGCCCAGGCTGACCAGCGCGGCACCGCCGGCCTGGCGGGCGATCTCGCCGGTTTCGATCGAAAGCGTGTGCTTGCCGTAGCTGATGCTCTTCTTCACGTGATTGAACATTTCGGGGGTCCTGAAAAACGCGCATGGCCGCGCGGGGCGGCCATGGGCGGTGGGAATGTCTAGCGGGGCCTCGAGCCTGCAGGCCGGCGGGTGCCGTGCACGCAGCGTCCGGCGCGGGTGGCGTCGGGGCGCAGGCGGCGCGACACGCGGGGCATGCGGCGCTCGGCGTCGTTACTTGCGCAGACCGAGCTTGTCGATCAGCGCCTTGTAGCCGTCGGCGTTGCGCGACTTGAGGTAGTCGAGGAGCTTGCGGCGACGCGACACCATGCGCAGCAAGCCGCGCCGCGAGTGGTGGTCCTTGACGTGATCCTTGAAGTGGCCGTTGAGGCCGTTGATGCGCGCGGTCAGCAGGGCGACCTGGACTTCGGGGGAGCCGGTATCGCCTTTCGCCCGCTGGTATTCGGCGATGGTCTTGGCCTTGTCGGCAACGGTGACGCTCATCGATGCAATCCTTGAAAGACGCCCGGCGCTTCTTGCCCGGGCCAGTGGTTTCGTGACCTGTCAGTCGAGCCTGCGATTATAACCCTGAATTCGCTGGAATTTCAATGAGGTGCCACCAACCTCCGCGGCTGGAGCGCACCCGCCCCGGCCTCCGCCACGCCGAGCAGCCGGCCGCCCGCGAGCACGGCCACCGTCCCCTCGCAGCCCGCGGGCTGCGCCAGCGCCTGGCCATGGCCGAAGCGCAGCGCCTCGTCCGCCCCGAGCGCCACCCTTGGCAGGCCGGCCACCAGGTCGAGCATCGGCAGCAGCAGGGCGTCGCGCCCGGGTGCGTCCAGCGCCGCCAGCGCGTCGAGGCCGTGGGCGTCGGCGATGCCGAAGGGCCCCGTGCGGGTGCGCCGCAGCGCCGAAAGGTGCGCGCCGCAACCCAGCGCCTCGCCGATGTCGGCGGCCAGCGTGCGCACGTAGGTGCCCTTGCTGCAGTCGACGGCGATGCGCGCCTCGGGCGGCTCGAAGGCCTCGAGCACGATCCGCTCGACGTGCACCCGGCGCGGCCGGCGCTCGATCTCCACGCCGCGCCGCGCGTACTCGTAGTACGGGCGCCCGTCGAGCTTCAGCGCCGAATGCATCGGCGGGAGCTGCTCGATGTCGCCTTCGAAGCGCGCGAGGACCTCGCGCAGCGCCGCCTCGTCGAAGCGCGGCTCGCGGCGCGACAGCACCTCGCCCTCGGCGTCCAGGGTGGTGGTGGTCACGCCGAAGCGCAGCGTCGCGACGTAGCCCTTTCGCGCGTCGAGCAGGAAGGAGGCGAACTTGGTCGCCTCGCCGAAGCACACCGGCAGCACGCCGGTGGCGAGCGGGTCCAGCGTGCCCGTGTGGCCCGCCTTCTCGGCCTCGTAGAGCCGGCGCGCGGATTGCAGCGCACCATTCGAGCTCATGCCCGCCGGCTTGTCGAGCAGCAGCACGCCGTCGATGCGACGGCGCGCGCGGCGCGGCTGCATGGCTACTCGCTGTCGCGGCGAGGACCGTGCGCGGCGGGCTCGTCGCCGCTGTCGCGGTGACGGTCCGTCGCCACGGCCTCGTCGATCAGCTGCGAAAGGCGCATCCCCGACTCGATCGAGTCGTCGTAGGCGAACGAAAGCTGCGGCACCGAGTACAGCGTGAGGCGCTTCGCCAGCGCGCTGCGCAGGAAGCCCGCGCTGCGGGTGAGCGATTCGACGGCCTCGGGACCATGCTCCTTGCCCGCGAGGCTCGTCACGTGCACCTTGGCGTGCGCCAGGTCCGCGGTGACGTCGACGTGCGTGATCGTCACCGTGGCGAGGCGCGGGTTGCGCACCTCGCTGCGCAGGATCCCGGCGAGGTCGCGCTGGATCTCGTCGGCGAGGCGCCGGCTGCGCGGTGAAGTGCGGTGCGCCATGGTGGCCGTCAGAGGGTGCGCGAGACCTCGGTGATCTCGTACACCTCGAGCTGGTCGCCCTTCTGGACGTCGCTGAAGTTCTTGATCGACAGGCCGCACTCGAAGCCGGCCTTGACCTCGCGGACGTCGTCCTTGAAGCGCTTCAGCGAGTCGAGCTCTCCGTCGTGGACGACCACGTTGTCGCGCAAGAGGCGGATCCTGGCGCCGCGCCTGACGAGGCCCTCGGTGACATAGCAACCCGCGACCACGCCGACCTTGGAGATCCGGTACACCTCGCGCACCTCGACCATGCCGAGCTGCGTCTCGCGGCGCTCCGGCGTCAGCATGCCCGACAGCGCGGCCTTCACGTCGTCGACCGCGTTGTAGATGATGTCGTAGTAGCGGATCTGCACGCCGTTGTTCTCGGCGAGCTTGCGCGCCGACGCGTCGGCGCGGACGTTGAAGCCGATCACCACCGCCTTCGACGCCAGCGCGAGGTTGATGTCGGACTCGGTGATGCCGCCCACGCCCGAGTGCACGATGTTGACCTTGACCTCGTCGGTGGAGAGCTTGGTCAGCGCCTGGGTCAGGCCCTCGTAGCTGCCCTGCACGTCGGCCTTGATGATGAGCGCGAGCGTCTTGACGGCGTTCTCGCCCATCTCGCTGAACATGTTCTCGAGCTTGGCCGCCTGCTGCTTGGCGAGCTTGACGTCGCGGAACTTGCCCTGGCGGAACAGCGCGATCTCGCGCGCCTTGCGCTCGTCGCCCAGCACCATCACGTCCTCGCCGGCGAGCGGCACGTCGGACAGGCCCTGGATCTCGACCGGGATCGAGGGGCCCGCCTCGGCGATGGTCTTGCCGTTCTCGTCGGTCATGGCGCGCACGCGGCCGAACACCGCACCCGCGAGCAGCACGTCGCCGCGCTTCAGCGTGCCCGACTGCACCAGCACCGTCGCCACGGGGCCACGGCCCTTGTCGAGGCGCGACTCGATGACGATGCCCCTGGCAGGCGCATCCTTCGGCGCCTTGAGCTCCAGCACCTCGGCCTGCAGCAGGATGGCGTCGAGCAGTTCGTCGATGCCCTCGCCCGTGCGCGCCGACACCGGCATGAAGCGCACGTCGCCGCCGTATTCCTCGGGCAGCACGTTCTCCGCGACGAGCTCCTGCTTGACGCGGTCGGGATTGGCTTCCGGCTTGTCGATCTTGTTCACCGCCACCACGATCGGCACGTTGGCGGCCTTGGCGTGGGCGATGGCTTCCTTGGTCTGCGGCATCACGCCGTCGTCGGCCGCGACCACGATCACCACGATGTCGGTGACCTTGGCGCCGCGCGCGCGCATGGCCGTGAAGGCCTCGTGGCCCGGCGTGTCGAGGAAGGTGATCATGCCCTTCGACGTGTCGACGTGGTAGGCGCCGATGTGCTGGGTGATCCCGCCGGCCTCGCCGCTCGCGACGCGCGCGCGGCGGATGGTGTCGAGCAGCGAGGTCTTGCCGTGGTCGACGTGGCCCATCACGGTGACGACGGGGGCGCGGGGCAGCGCCTCGGCGCTCGCGCTCTCCTGCGACTCGGCGAGCAGGAGGTCGGGATCGTCGAGCTTGGCCGGCACCGCCTTGTGGCCCATTTCCTCGACGACGATCATCGCCGTCTCCTGGTCGAGCACCTGGTTGATGGTGACCATGGTGCCGAGCTTCATCAGCGCCTTGATCACCTCGGTGGCCTTGACCGACATCTTGTGCGAGAGGTCGGCGACCGTGATGGTCTCGGGCACCGAGATCTCGCGCACGATCGGCTGCGAATCGGACATGCCGATGTCGCCGTCGCCGTCGCGATGATGGCGGCCGCCCTTGCCGCCGCGCCATGCGTTGGCGGTGGCCGCGCCCGCGGCCGGGTCGGCGCCGCGCAGCTTGAGCGCGCGGCGGCGCGCGGCCTCCTCGGCGAACACCGGGCCGGTCGCCTTCTTGCCGGGCTTGTCCTTGCGCTCGCCGGGCTTGCCGGCGGGGCGGTGCAGCGTGCCGCCGGAGGGACGCAGCGACACCGGCGCGCCGACGCGCGGCTTGTTGGCATCGGCGGCCTTGGCCGCGGCGGCCTTCGCTTCTTCCGCGGCCTTCGCGTCCTCGGCGGCCTTGGCCTCGGCGGCGACGCGCGCGGCAGCTTCCTCGGCTTCCCTTTCCTTGCGGGTCTTGCGCTTTTCCTGCTCTTCCTGGCGGCGCTTGATGTCCTCTTCCTGCACGGTCCGCAGCTCGCGGGCGCGGCGCTCTTCGGCTTCGCGCGCGGCGAGCTCCTCGGCGGAAATGACCGGCGCAGGTGCCTGCGGCGCGGCCGGCGCCGGGGAGGGGGCGGGAGGCGCGGCCTCGGCGACGGCCGCCGCGGGCACGGCGGCCTCGCCCGCGGCCTCGGCGGCGTCGCGGCGCTCGAGCACGCGCTTCTTGCGCACCTCCACCTGGATGGTGCGGCTCTTGCCCTTGTTGGCCGGGTCGGCAGCCTTGATCTCGGTGGTCTGGCGCCGCGTCAAGGTGATGCGCTTCTTGGGCTCGCCCATCGCGCCGTGCTGCTTGCGCAGGTAGTCGAGCAGGCGCGTCTTGTCCTGCTCGGTGAGCTCGTCACCCGATTTCCTGGCGGAGACACCCGCCGAGGCGAGCTGCTCGATGAGCGCGCTCGCCGGCATCTTGAGCTCGCTCGCGAATTGTTCGATGGTCGTCTGCGCCATACGGCTTTCTCCGTGTTGCCCTGCTGTGTTGCGTGCGCCTGTCCGGGCCCGGGCCCGTGCCAGCGTCCCCGGGTGTCGTCCTTACCGCGCCTGCTGCGCCGGCGCGGCGGCATCGGCGGCTTCCGGCGCCTCGAACCAGTGCGCGCGCGCCTTCATCACCAGCTCCTGTGCGCGCTCGGCGTCCATGCCGGTGATCTCGGCGAGCTCGTCGCCCGCGAGGTCGGCCAGCCCGTCGCGCGTGGTGATGCCCTGCGCGGCGAGCTTGGCGGCGATCTCGGTGTCCATGCCCTCGAGCTTGAGCAGCGCTTCCTCGACGTTCTCGACGCTTTCCTCGCGCTGGATCGCCTCGGTCAGCAGCGCGTTGCGCGCGCGGCTGCGCAGCTCGTTCACCGTGTCCTCGTCGAAGGACTCGATCGCGGTCATCTCGGTGATCGGCACGTAGGCGACTTCCTCGAGCGAGGTGAAGCCTTCGCCGATCAGGATGTCGGCGATCTCCTCGTCGACGTCGAGCTTCTCGATGAACAGCGAGCGAAGGCGCTGCGTCTCGCCTTCCTGCTTCTGCTGCGACTCCTCGACGCCCATGAGGTTCAGCTCCCAGCCGGTGAGCTCGGAGGCGAGCCGCACGTTCTGGCCGCTGCGCCCGATGGCGATGGCGAGGTTCTCCTCGTCGACCACGACGTCCATGGCGTGCTTCTCCTCGTCGACGAGGATGCTCTGCACCTCGGCGGGGGCCAGCGCGTTCACCACGAACTTGGCGGGGTCGTCGGAAAACAGCACGATGTCGACGCGCTCGCCGGCGAGCTCGTTGGTCACCGCGGTGACGCGCGAGCCACGCATGCCGATGCAGGTGCCCTGCGGGTCGAGGCGCGGGTCGTTCGACTTGACGGCGATCTTGGCGCGGATGCCGGGGTCGCGCGCGGCGGCCCTGATCTCGATCAGGCCTTCCTCGATCTCGGGGACCTCGAGCTCGAACAGGCGCACCAGGAACTCGGGCGACACGCGCGACAGGATGAGCTGCGGGCCCTTGGCGGTACGGTCGATCTTCTGCACGTAGGCGCGCACGCGGTCGCCCACGCGCAGCATCTCCTTCTGGATCAGCTGGTCGCGGGTGATCACGCCCTCGATGCGTCCCGACTCGACGATGACGTTGCCGCGCTCGATGCGCTTGACCGTGCCGGTCAGCAGGTTGTCGTCGCGCTCGAGGAAATCGGAGAGGATCTGCTCGCGCTCGGCGTCGCGGATCTTCTGCAGGATGACCTGCTTGGCGGCCTGCGCGCCGATGCGCCCGAACTCGATGGGCTCGAGCGGCTCCTCGACCACGTCGCCGATCTCCAGCGCCGGGTCGCGCTCCTTGGCGTCGGTGATCGCGAGCTGGTGCGCGGGCTCCTCGTGCTCCTCATCGGGCACCACCGTCCAGCGACGGAACGAGTTGTACTCGCCGGTCTCGCGGTCGATCTCGACGCGGGCGTCGATCTCCATGTTGGGGTAGCGCTTCTTGGTCGCCGAGGCGAGAGCCTGCTCGAGCGCGCCGAACACGATCTCCTTCGGCACGTTCTTCTCGCGCGACAGCGCGTCGACCAGCAGCAGCATTTCACGGTTCATGTTCGTCTCCACTCGATCTTGGGCACCAGCCGCGCGCGCTCGATCGCATCGAGCGGCACCGACTGCAGGCCGCGCGCGGTTTCCACCAGGGCCGCATCGCCCCTGACCCCGCGCAAAGTTCCGGTCATGCGCTTCACGTTGTCGATCGGCTGGCGCAGCGTCAGCTTCGCCTCCTCGCCCGCGAAGCGCTCGAAGTCCGCCGCCTTGCGCAGCGGCCGGTCGAGGCCCGGCGAGCTGACCTCGAGCCGCGAGAAATCGACGTTCTCGACCTCGAAGAGCCGCGTGAGCTGGTTGCTGACGCGCGCGCAGTCCTCGACGTCGACGCCCTTCGGCTTGTCGATGAACACGCGCAGCATCCGGTTGGGCGCGAACTCCCAGTCCACGAGCTCGTAACCCATCGCGGGCACCGTCTTTTCCAGCAGGGAAGCGAGGTCCGCCACGTTCGTAGGCAAGCCCTTTCGGCAACGGGTGAAGCAAAAAAAAATGGGCTGCCACCAGCCCACTTTCTGTTGCACGCCCGTTGCACCACGGAAGAGGTGGGATCATACCCCAAAAACCCCCGATTTCACAGGGGGATGGGCCGCTGCCGGTGCGGGGAGGCCCCCCGGGCCGGCGCACGCCGGTAATATGGGGCCGCAACCGCGCTCCCCCAACCGCCCTTCCCCACCGCACCCGCCATGGCCGATCCCCTCGTCGTCGCCCACAACGCCAAGCGCGACTTGGCCCTCCTGCCCGCGATGGCCAATCGCCACGGCCTGGTGACCGGCGCAACCGGCACCGGCAAGACCGTCAGCCTGCAGGTGATGGCCGAGCGCTTTTCCGCCATCGGCGTGCCGGTGTTCCTGGCCGACGTCAAGGGCGACCTCGCGGGGCTGTCGCAGCCGGGGCAGTCCTCGCCCAAGCTCGCCGAGCGGCTCGCCAACATCGGCGTGGACATGCCGGCGTTCGGCGGCTTCCCGGTGGTGTTCTGGGACGTTTTCGGCGAGCAGGGCCACCCCCTGCGCGCCACCATCTCCGACCTGGGCCCGCTGGTGCTCTCGCGCATGCTGCAGCTCAACGACGTGCAGTCGGGCGTGCTCGCCATCGTGTTCAAGGTCGCCGACGACAACGGCCTGCTGCTGCTCGACTTGAAGGACCTGCGCGCCATGCTCGCCTTCGTCGGCGAGCACGCCTCCGAGCTCACCACGCGCTACGGCAACGTCTCGGCCGCCTCGATCGGCGCCATCCAGCGCGGACTGCTGGTGCTCGAGCAGCAGGGTGGCGAGCATTTCGTCGGCGAGCCGATGCTGAATGTCGACGACCTCCTGCAGACCGAGGGTGGGCGCGGCGTTGTCAACGTCCTCGCGGCCGACAAGCTGATGGCTTCGCCGCTCCTCTACGCCATGATGCTGCTCTGGCTGCTCGCCGAGATCTACGAGCGCCTGCCCGAGGTCGGCGATCCCGACAAGCCCAAGCTGGTGTTCTTCTTCGACGAGGCGCACCTCCTGTTCAACGACGCCCCCAAGGCGTTGCTCGATCGCATCGAGCAGGTGGTGCGGCTGGTGCGCTCCAAGGGCGTGGGCGTGTACTTCATCAGCCAGAACCCGCTCGACATCCCCGACACCGTGCTGGGGCAGCTCGGCAACCGCATCCAGCACGCGCTACGCGCGTACACGCCGCGCGACCAGAAGGCGGTGAAAACGGCGGCCTCGACCATGCGCGCCAACCCGGGCATCGACACCGAGAAGGCGATCCTCGAGCTCGGCGTCGGCGAGGGCCTCATCTCGTTCCTCGACGAGAAGGGGCGTCCCGAGCCCGTCGAGCGCGCCTTCGTGCTGCCGCCGGCCTCGCGGATCGGACCGATCACGCCCGACGAGCGCCGCGCGGTGATCGAGCGCTCCTCGCTCAAGGACGCCTACGGCAAGGAAGTCGACCGCGAGTCGGCCTACGAGATGCTGGCCAAGCGCGCCTCGGCGACCTCGGCCGGCGCCGGCGGGGCCCCGGGCGCGGCGGACGGGGCAAGCGGCGGGGGCGCGGCGTCCGCACCGGGGAGCGTCACAAGCGGGTGGATGGGAAACCTCAAGGACGTCCTGCTCGGCAGCACCGGCCCCCGCGGCGGTCACCGCGAGGGCGTGATCGACGCCATGGCGAAGACGGCGGGCCGCACCGCCAGCTCGGCCATCACGCGCGAGATCGTGCGGGGCGTGCTGGGCTCGCTGCTGGGCAAGGGTCGCTGACGGGGCGATCCGTCGCTGCAGGCTCGCCGCGCGGAAGCACCTGCTCGCCGAGCGGAAGCACCTGCCCGTCGAGCGGAAGCACCTGCCCGTCGAGCCCGGCGGGGCGCGACACACCGAGGATGTCGAGCACCGTCGCCGCGACGTCGCAGACGTGGCCGCGGCCCCCTGGCCCCGGCGCGCCCACGCCCACCCCACTCGCCCACAGCCTCGAGTGCGGGGTGTGATCGCCGCTGCGCGGCGCGTGCGGGTGGTACACGGGAACGTGCACGCGGCCGATTCGCGGCGATTCGCAGGTCTCGAGCATGCCGAGGTCGGTGCGGAACAGCACCATCAGGTCGGGCAGGTCGGGATGGTGACGCTCGCCGTAGCGCTCGCGCGCGGTGAAGGTCTCGGCGACGATGGGCTGGCCCGTCCCCGGGTCGCGCAGCTCGGCGAGGTCGCGCGCGATCCGTGCCAGCAGCGCCTCCGCTTCCGCGCCCGGTCGTACGCTGCCGAAGGGCTCCCGGCCCGCGAGATTGAGCCGGATGGCGCCGCAGCGGTTGTTGTAGACCATGCCGGCGCGGGTCTGCGTGCTGTCGAAGGGATCGACCAGGCAGCCGGCGGCGGCAACCGCGCGGTGCATGGCGCGATGGCGTGTCGCGTGCTTGATCACCGCCTTCACCGGGCGCGGAAGGTAAGTCACGTAGCGCCGCGCCTTCCGCATCAGGCGGCCGGCGCGTGCCGCGCCGCCCGACCCGTAGCCCAGCCGCGCCAGCACCTCGGGCAAGAGCTGCGGCCCGTCGTAGTACAGGTCCATGCCGTGGCTGAACACGGCGATCACCGTTGCGTCGTCTCCCGCGGCCTCGAGCACGCGCGCCAGCGCGGCGTCGATGCCCGCGTACACGTCGCGCAGGGCGTCGCGCAGGTCGCTCGCCTGCTCGCGCAGGTGCCAGGGATGTCGCGGGTCGTGGAAATGCCAGAACTGGTGCCCGGCGCAGTGGCTTTCGGAGAACGTGCAGCAGAAGAGGTCGTGGCGGCCGTCGCGCAGGAGCTCGCTCGCGAACTCGCCCTTGGCGGCGACGCCGGCGAGCAGCCCGTCGCGCAGGGCGCGGTAGCCGGCCGGCGTCTCGCCGTGGCGGTCGCAGGAGCGCACCGGATGGTCGCCGAAGCGCGCGCGCAGCCCTTCGAGGTAGGACGGGGGCTCGCTCTGCACGTCGAAGGCGCGGTCGTGCAGCCCCCATTCGAATAGCTGCACGCCGGGCAACCCGCGGGCCGGGACCGCCTGCACGGGGTCGATCACCGCGATGCGCCGCCCCGCGCGGCCTGCGATGCTCCAGAAGTAGCGCTCGGCGTCGATCTCCTCGGGCCGCGTCGCACGCAGCCGCGCCTCGCCGCTGCGCAGGCGGTTGGGGATGTAGAAATGGCCCTCGCGCTCGGCACGGCGGCCGGTGTTGATCTCGGGCCAGATCGCCCCCGGCAATGTCTTCATCGGGCTGTCGAGTTCGAACGCGCGCGAGCGCGCGGCCAGCCCGGCGAACGCAGGGAGGAAGCCCTCGCGCATCCACCGTTCGACCAGCGTGACCTCGCAGGCGTCGAAGCCCAGCACCACGACGCGCGCGCTCATTGGACTGCCCTGCGCGCTGCATGGCGCGCGGGTCCGCCCGCACCCTCGTGCCAGCCCGCCACGCGCCCGCGCGCCACCGCGAGGTGGTAGCGCGCAAGCCCCGCGCGGCCCGTGAGCAGCGCGCAGGCGGACCCGGCAAGCGCACGCGCGACGAGGTGCGCGAGCAGCAGCGGCGGCGCACCGTGCCGTCGCATCACGTAACCGAACGCCCGGGCATAGCCGCCACCGCGCGCGGCCTGCGCCGCGCTGATCGGCCCGCGCCAGCCCGGGTGCTCGACGGCGATGGTGGGCTCGTAGCGGATCCTCGCCCCACGCGACACGGCGCGCGCGAGGTAATCGGTTTCCTCGGCGGCGATCCACGCGCTGCCCGAGCCGAGGCCCAGCGCCTCGTCGAAGGGACCGTTGCGCCGGCACAGCGCCGCGGTGAGGAAGATCACGCTCGACATCCCGCCGAGGTAGACGCTTCGCGCATCGAGGACATGGGCGCTGCGCCCGAAGCGCGCCGGTGGGCGTTCGCCGCGTGAGGCCGGCACCCGCCCCGTGATGCCGTCGCAGCCCGGCGTCGCCGCCAGCGCGGCCTGGACACGCGCCAGCGTCCCCGGGGGGTAGCGGCAGTCGTCGTCGGGGAAGGCCACCATCGTCCCGCGCACGGCGGCGAGGCCCGCGTTGCGCGCCCGCGACAGGCCGCGGGGACTGCGCAGGTGCGCGATGTCCAGCGCGTCGCGGTAGCGCTCGACAAGCGCATCGAGCGTTCCCGGCTCGTTCTGGTCGACCACGATCACCTCGAAGCGCGCGCCCTGCGGCTGCGCGAGGGATTCGAACAGCCGCGCGAGCTCGGCCACGCGGCCGACGGTGGCAACCACGAGGGAAAAAGCGGGCGCCGGCACGGCGGCGTCGCCGGCGGAGGGACCCATCGCCATGAGGCTAGGCTACCCCAATCGCCCGGGACCGCGCAGCTCGACCCGACATCCGGATGCGCGGAGGCGCGAACCGTGCGAACCTTGGCGGACCGCTCGATTCCACCGATGGACAAGCCTCCCGACCCGAGTCCCGAGCACGGCCCCTGGAACCCCGGCCTGCGCTCACAGGTGCCCGACGACCTGCTGCACCTCGCGACGATCTTCCGGCCGGGGAATGTCGAGACCACGCTCGCCGAGGCCCACGAGCTGCGCGACCTTTCGGGCCTCGCGCTCGACGAGCTCGTCGTGTTCCGTCCGCGCCGCCTCGCGCTGCACGAGCTCCTGGTGCGCGTGACCGCCGACATATCCGTCCCCGACGGGTCGCGCATCGAGGACCTCGGGATCAATTTCCGCCACATCACTCGCGTGCTGCTCGAAGGCTATGTCGAGCCGCGCATGGACGATGTCGAGCGGCGCTACGACGACGTGCGCCGCGGCCTCGAGGAACGCATCGCGCCGCAGGCTCGCGTGCTGTTCGATCTGCCGGGGGACGCCGACGCCTCCGGCCATACCCACCACACCAGGGCCGCGCCGTCGGCGGCGCGTGGCCTGTTCGGCTGGCTGCGGCGTGCGGAGGCGGGCCCGGCAGCGGCGCCGCGCAAGGCCGACCCGCCGCCGACGGCCGACCAGCTGATCGAGCTGTGGCAGCGCGTCGCAGCCGACTCGTCCGAACCACTCGAGCGTGCGGCGCTGCGCGCCCTGTCGCGGGTCGCCTCGGCGCTGATCGTGCGCCACGGGGCCCTCTGGGGGAACCCCGAGCTGGTCACGCGCCTCGCCGTCAACCTCGCGCTCGCCGACGCCGGGAGCGACGCCATCGGGCAGCTGATCGCGCCGTGGATCGCCGACGGCGCACAACGCGAGGGCTATGCCTTCCTCCCCCGCCAGGATCGTCCGGTGGTGATGAACACCAAGGGGGCGTCGGCCTCGGGCAAGAGCACGCTGCGGCCGCTGCAGAAGGCGCTGGCGGGACGCATCGGCGTCTCCTGGGACGAGTTCGCGCTGGTGAGCCCCGACATCTGGCGCAAGCAGCTGCTCGATTACGCGACGCTGGGGCCCGCGTACAAATACGGCGGCGCCTTCACCGGCGACGAGTTGCGGATCGTCGACGAGAAGCTCGACCGCTACATGGCGGAGAAGGGACGCAGCGGCAACATGCCGCACCTCCTGATCGACCGCTTCCGCTTCGACAGCTTCGCCGCGGATTCCAACGAGGCCGGCAGCAACCTGCTGACGCGCTTCGGCGAGATCGTGTACCTGTTCTTCATGATCACGCCGCCGGCTTCGCTGGTCGAGCGCGCGTGGAACCGCGGCCTCGAGTTCGGCCGCTACAAGGCCGTCGACGACACGCTGGCGCACGCCGTCGAGGCCTACTCGGGCATGCCCGAGGTGTTCTTCACCTGGCTCGAGCGCAGCGACAAGGAGATCCACTACGAATTCCTCGACAACAGCGTCGCGCAGGGTGAAGTGCCGCGCACGGTAGCGTTCGGCAGCAATGGCGCGCTCAACATCCTCGATCCCGGTCGATTGCTCGACGTCGATCGCTTCCGCCGGGTGGACATCGAGGCACGACGCCCATCCGAGCTCTTTCCCGCGGGCGACCTCCTCGCGGCCGAGCGCAATGTGGCGTTCCTGCGTGCATGCGTCGCTCGCTGCCGGACGGTGACGCTGGCCGACCAGCGCACCGGCATCGCCTACCTGCACATCGCCGACGGCTTGCTGCAATGGACCGATCCGCCGCGGCTCGAAGCCGCGATGGACGATGCCGACGCGCGCGCCGCGATCCTTGCGGTCGCGCCTTCGCTCGCGGCACAGGTTCCGGGCGCGCCCACGCCGGCGCCTGCCGTCGCCTTGGAGCCCGGATCTGCCCGGACGCTGGGCGTCTGGGGCAGCGGGCAGAAGCGGCATTGACGCCCGCGTCGGGCCCCGCCGGCCCCGCGCATTGACGCGACAGGGATAAGGGCAGAACATCGAAAGCGGCGGGACGGGCAGCTTGTCTGCAGGGGGCACCATGACACGCACGCGATGTCTTGTTGCAATGGCCTTGCTCATGTTCGCGGTGCAGGCGCGCGCCTTCACGGTGGACGACATCTATGACTATGTGACCGATATCTGGGACATCGTCACCGGCGACGTCAAGAGCACCTCGGCTGATCTGAAGCAGCAGCTCGACCTGGCGAAGTCGAAGGGTACGACAGTAAGGGAGGCGGTGCAGGACGGAATGGAGTACGTCCAGCAGCGCCGCGGCGCCTTCCTCGCCTTCGTCGACGGCCATGGCGCGCGCTGTGGCGAAGGTTCGCCATGCATGAACTTCCGACTCGATCTCGAGAACTTCGTGCTCGACATGGCGGAACTGAAGACCCGCTTTCCGCAGGTCGAGAAGCAGGGGCTCGGAGACGGTGGGAACCTTGCCGAGGTGATCGACCGGCTCCCACCGGTCGTGTTGTTCGGTCTCCATCAAACACTCGACAAGGTGCCCGGTTGGCAGCAGATGCCGCAGAACCTCGCCGACTTGCATGACGAGGTCGACGATCCCGATGCGTTCTCCGACGAGCCGCTGGACGGCGCGATCGCCTCGAAGATCGCGGGCGAGCGCTACCTCGCTGCGGATGTCAGGTCGCGCCCCGCGGCCCCGCAAGCATCGTTCGGCGTTCCCGGTACCAGGCTAGACTTCTTCTGCAGCGCAGGGAAACGGCTGGGAACGGATCCGGTGCGCTTCAACAGGGTCCGCGCCACATGGACCTGGATGTCGAAATTGCTCGATGGCAGCTCGGAGCTCGTCCCCGAGGCAATGATGGTGGTGGTGGCAGGCGAAGGTACCGAAGTTCCGAATCCGCTGAAGGGGATCATGAAGCTCACGGCGAGCGTCATCGAGTCGATCTTCGCGTCGGTGGACGCTTATCGAGCCAATCTCGAACTGTGCAGCAAGATCGAGTCCGACGTAGCGGCGTGCACCCCCCTGAAGGAATATCGGACCAAAGCGGGAGTCCTGAAGACCTACTGGACCGTAATCGGCGTCATGCATGCAAATGACGAGAGTCCAGACGCGGCGGTCGATGCCGCGCTGGACGAAGCAGGAAGAGCCTTCTCGAAGGCACGCTACCAGGATGCCTACCGCAAGGTCTGCGACGCATACGCTCAAATGTGACTGTGGTGAGCGGGCCTCTTGCCTTGGGTCTCGCGGAAACGACAAAGCCCGGCGCTGGCCGGGCTTTGTCGTTGAGGGGTGCCTGACGATGACCTACTTTCGCGCGCGAGATGCGCACTATCATCGGCGTGCTGCCGTTTCACGGTCCTGTTCGAGATGGGAAGGCGTGGGGCCGGCAGGCTATGGTCGTCAGGCATTGACGGTGGCGTGGTCGCG
>JBGAGT010000010.1:0-219456 GCA_044226535.1 Casimicrobiaceae bacterium
CGCGAAAGCGGGGCGCCCCACCCGTCATCCCCGCGAAAGCGGGGACCCAGCCTTGGCGCAACGGTATTGCGCGACCCGCGCAAACATGCGTCGTCGCCTCCATCGGCGAAACGTGCGGCAGCCACCGGGGCTCGGTCCTCGCGATGAACCCAGCTCCGGGCCGAGCCCCGGCGTCCGCCGCGCAGATGGAAGCGACGACGCAAGCTTTGCGGCTTCCGGCGATACCGTTGCCGGTGGGCTGCCCGCGATGGCGTGGCGTTGCGCTGGTGCCGCCGTGACGCGCTGAAGGCTGGGTCCCCGCTTTCGCGGGGATGACGGGCGATTACAGGACGACCGGGCGGTTGGGGAGCTCGTTGCGCGCGCCGCCTTCCACATGGGGCCAGCGCCGCGCGATGACCGCGGCGCTCTCCTCGATGCCCTTCACCACGCCGTCGACATGGCGGCCTTCGGCGCAGGCGCGCTCGATGTCCGTGCAGATGGCCTTCCACTGCGCCTCGCTCGCCGCATCGGCGAGCCC
This sequence comes from Casimicrobiaceae bacterium, assembly GCA_044226535.1. Classification (GTDB taxonomy): domain Bacteria; phylum Pseudomonadota; class Gammaproteobacteria; order Burkholderiales; family Casimicrobiaceae; genus VBCG01. The sequence continues at coordinate 518 of JBGAGT010000010.1, forward strand.
GCGGTCGGCGACGATCTCCACGTCGCGGTCGGCGAGCAGGAGGTAGATCAGCACGCCGTTGTTGTCCTCGGTGTCCCAGACGCGCAGCAGGCCGAACACCTCGAGGGCGCGCTCGCGCGGCGTGAGGTTGCGGTGCACGCGCGGCAATGCCAGCGCGGCTTCCACCGCGAACACCACCTGCCCGCCGTGCAGCGCCTCGCTCCCGGCGATCGCGCGCTCGATCCGCGCCAGCGCCTCTTGCGTGAAGACACGTCGCAAGCTTTGCGAATCGGTGGCGATGTGGCGCCACCAGCGCGATCCCTTCGCCATCGCCGTCCCCTCACCAGCCCCCGGAGGCACCACCGCCTCCGAAGCCGCCGCCACCCCCGCCGAAGCCACCGCCCCCGAAGCCACCGCCCCCGCCGAACCCGCCACCGCGGCCGAAGCCCCCGGGAATGATGATCGGGCCGTGCCCGCCGCGCGCGAGGCCCGCGCCGGCGCCGAAGAACAGCATCACCAGCATTCCCAGCACGCCGGCGATCACACCGACCACGATGGAACCCACGAGGAACCATGCCACAGCACCGATGATGCCGCCGCCCAGCGTCGAGCCCACGGCCTTGCCGAAGATGCCGCGCAGGATGCGGCCGAGGATCGGAACGACGACGAACAGCAGGATGAACAGCGTCGCGGGATCGAAGTGCGAGCGCGCGAAGCGCTGGTCGCCCTTGGCGAGCGGCGGGCTCGGCGACACCTCGCCGCTGCCGGTGATGATGTCGGTGACGCGGTCGACGCCGGCCTCGATGCCCTGTGCGAACTGTCCCTTGGCGAAGAACGGTGCGACGGTGTCGCCGATGACGCCTCGGGCGCGCGCATCGGGCAGCACGCCTTCGTAGCCATAGCCGACCTCGATGCGCATCTTGCGGTCGTTCTTGGCGATGAGGAACACCAGGCCGTCGTCCTTGCCCTTTCGGCCGATCTTCCACGCCTCGGCGACGCGGATGGAGTACGACTCGATGGGCTCGGGGGCGGTCGACGGGACCATGAGCACCACGAACTGGCCACCACCGGTCTTCTGCTCGAAGGCCGAGAGCTTGGCCTCGATCGAGGCGCGCTCGGCTTCGCTCAGCGTGTTGGTCGCATCGGTGACGCGTGCCGACAGTGCGGGAATGGGCGCAAGGCCGCTGCTGGTCGGCTGCCAGGGCTGCGCGAGCGCGCCGGCGGCGAACAGCGCGAGCGTCGCGGCAAAGGACGTCCTGGAAAGGATGCGCGTGGACATCGCGGGGACGGGCGCCGAGCACGCGCCGCGGCGTACGGGCCGCGGCGCGTCGGGCGCGGTGCGCTACTTCGGCGCGGGCGCCGGAGCGGGTGCGGGTGCCGGCGCCTTGGTCGAGGTGTTGAACTCGACCGACGGCGGGCGGCTCACCGCGGCCTCGTCGGCGACCGCGAAGTTCGGCTTCACGTCCATCTTGAACAGCATGGCCGTGAGGTTGGTCGGGAACTGGCGCACCGTCGTGTTGAACTGCTGCACGGCATCGATGTAGCGCTTGCGCGCCACGGTGATGCGGTTCTCAGTCCCCTCGAGTTGCGCGATCAGGTCGCGGAACACCGCGTCGGACTTGAGGTTCGGGTAGTTCTCGGCGACCACCAGCAGCCGCGAAAGGGCGCCCTGCAGCTGGTTTTGCGCAGCGATGAATTTCTGGAAGGCCGCCGGGTCGTTGATGAGCTCGGGCGTGGCCTGGATGGCGCCCACCGACGCACGCGCGGCCGTCACCTCGGTCAGCACGCGCTCTTCCTGCGCGGCATAGCCCTTGACGGTGTTGACCAGGTTGGGCACCAGGTCGGCGCGGCGCTGGTACTGGTTGAGCACCTCGGACCACGCGGCCTTGACCTGCTCGTCCTGCGTCTGCAGTGTGTTGTAGCCACAGCCGGACAGCGTCATCACGGCGACAAGGCCGAGCAGTCCCGCAAGCTTCTTCAACATGGATCCTCCGGGCGAATGGATGCGGCAATGCCGCCTGCGCCCGCCACTATGGGGTCGCACAGGGGACAGCGCAAGGGGCGGGCGTTCACGCCTTGCCACCCTCGCGAGGCCCGAGCGTCATCCCCGCGGAGCCGAGCGTCATTCCCGCGGAGCCGAGCGTCATTCCCGCGGAGCCGAGCGTCATCCCCGCGGAGCCGAGCGTCATCCCCGCGCAAGCGGGGACCCATGGCTTCCCGCTTGCGCGGGAATGACGGGAGGAGGGTCTCCCATCGTACGCCGCGCGAACAGCAGGTCCTCCCACGCCTTCGACTTGTCGGGGAGGTTGCGCAAGAGATACGCGGGGTGATAGGTCACCACCAGCGGCACGCCCTGGTGGCGGTGCACGCGGCCCCGCATCGACGCGATGGGTGCGTCGACGCCGGTGAGCAGCGTGGCGGCACTGCGGCCGAGCGCGACGATGATCTTCGGCGACACGAGCTCGACCTGGCGCGCGAGATACGGCTTGCAGGCCTCGGCCTCGAGTGGCTCCGGCGTGCGGTTGCCGGGTGGGCGGCACTTCAGCACGTTGGCAATGTAGACATTGCGCGTGCGCGAGAGACCGAGCGCGGCGAGCATGGCGTCGAGCAGGCGTCCCGCCTGGCCCACGAACGGCTCGCCCCGCGCATCCTCCTCGGCGCCGGGCGCCTCGCCCACGAACATCCAGTCGGCCGGCAGGTCGCCGACACCGGGAACGACGCGATTGCGCGTTGCGCAGAGCTTGCAGGCGGTGCAGGCGGCGATGTCGGCCGCGAGGCCCGCGATGTCCAGGGCGGCGATGCGCAGGCGCCGCGCGTCGGCGTCGCCTGCCGCCAAAGCCTCCGCCTCGCCTGCGGCAGGCCGCGCGGGCGCCTGCATACCGACTGCGCGCACGGCGGGCCGCACGGCCGGTGCGGCTTCGACCGTGGCGGACTGCTCCGCAGGTTGCGTCGCCGCTTGCCCGCGGGCTACCCAACGCGGCCACAACCCGAGCTCGGCGAGGACGTCGTCGTTCGCCATCGCTCAAGCGGGCCGGTCGAGCGCGCGGCGCATCACCAGCGCGTCCTCGCGCGGCGTGCCGTCGCTGGCCGGATAGTAGTCGTCGCGCCGGCCCACCGGCTCGAATCCCTCACCCTGGTAGAGCGCGATGGCCGCGCGATTGGAGATCCGCACCTCGAGGAAGCACTGCTCCGCCCCGCGCGCACGGGCGACGTCGAGGAACCGGTGCAGCAAGGCGCGGCCCAGGCCCTGGCGTCGATGATCGGGCACCACCGACAGGTTGAGGATCTGTGCCTCGCCCGGAGCGAGCATCAGCACGCCGAAGGCGACTATGCGGTGCTCGCGTTCTGCGACGAGCGTCTGGTAGCCGGCGGACAGCGCGTCGCGGAAATTGGCCAGCGACCAGGGTGCGGCATGGACCTGCGCCTCGAGCGCGGCCACGTAACCCAGGTCGTCCGCCGTCATCGGACGCCACAGCGTCGACGCGGGGACCTCGGTGCGCGGCAGCGAGGCCACGGTCAGAGCCGCTTGCCGGCCTCGCGCTCGGCGGTGGTGAGCGCGACGCGATGGCGGACGTAGAGCGGCCGCGCGTCGGCGGCCGCGGTGACCGGCGAGCCGGCCCGGGCATCGCGCGCCGCCGGGTTGGCGCCGGCCGCGGCGATCCCTTCCGGAGCGGTCGCGGATATCGACCGGCGTGCCAGCGAGGCGATGGCGGCCGCCTGCGGGCGCAGGTCCGCCCATGTGGCGTCGAGGCAGGGCAAGCCGGCCAGCATCGGATAGGCGGCGAAGGCATTGCCGGCACCACACCAGCGCCCCGCGGGCGCGACGAAACCGGCCGGGGCCAGCACCTCGGGCGCCACGTCCTCGCGCCACCCATCCCCGTCGTGCACCAGCGCGGCGATGTACACCTCGTGCATGCGCGCATCGAGCGCGGCGAGGACGCGCGTCGCGCCATGGCGCACGCGCGCGGACTCGGCGAGCGCCTCCAGCGTGCCGACGGCGACCACCGGCCTGCCCGTGCCCAGGCCGAGGCCCTGCGCGACGCCGCAGGCCATGCGCACGCCGGTGAAGGCGCCGGGCCCCGCACCGAAGGCGATGGCGTCGAGGTCGCCCAGCGAGACGCGCGCCTCGCGCAGGACGTCGCCGACGACCGGAAGGATGCGCTCGCCATGCGCGTTGCTCGCGCGCTCGTCGCGCTCGACCACCCGTGCGCCATCGTCCAGCGCGACCGACAGCCACTCGGTGGAGGCATCGAAGGCGAGGAGCTTCATGCGCGGGATTCTACCGTGCGGGCACCGCGGGCCCGCCCCGGCCGCGCGATAGAATGCGCGGCCGGGGCGGGTTCCCGGCGCCCGCTGTGACCCCCATGCACGCAACCGTCGTCATCGAATCCCTCGACCAGGAAGGCCGGGGCGTCGCGCGCATCGACGGCAAGGCGGTGTTCGTCGAGGGCGCACTGCCGGGCGAGCGCACGGCCATCGAGATCATGCGCGACAAACCGAGCTACGCGATTGCGCGTGTCACGGCGATCGAGGCGCCCTCCGCTTCGCGCGTCACGCCGCGCTGCCCGCATTTCGGCACCTGCGGCGGCTGCACGCTGCAGCACGCCGACGGTGCGCTGCAGGTGGCCGCCAAGCAGCGCGCGCTGGAGGACGCGCTGGCGCGCATCGGCCGCGTGGCGCCCGCGGCGCTGCTGGCGCCGGTGCGCGGCCCCGACTGGCACTACCGATGGCGCGCGCGGCTGTCGGTGCGCAACGTCGTCAAGAAGGGCAGCGTGCTGGTGGGCTTCCACGAGCGCAAGTCGAGTTACGTGGCCGACATGCGGGAATGCCACGTGGTGCCGCCGCGGGTGTCCGACCTGCTGGTCCCGTTGCGCCGGCTCGTCGAATCGCTGACGCTGCGCGAACGGCTGCCGCAGATCGAGCTCGCGGTCGGCGAGCGTGGCGACGACATCGTCGTCGTGCTGGTGCTGCGCATCCTCGCCGCGCCCACGCCAGGGGACGAGGCGAAGCTGCGTGCCTTCGCCGACGCCGAGCGCGTGGAGCTGTGGTTCCAGACCGGCGGGCCGCAGACCGTCGTGCCCTTCCACCCCGCGACCTCGGCGCTCGCCTACACCCTCCCCGAGTTCACGATCACCATGCCCTTCGGGCCGGCCGAGTTCACCCAGGTCAATCCCTTCATCAACCGCGTGCTGGTGCGCCGCGCGATGGCCGCGCTGGCGCCGCAGCCCGGCGAGCGGATCGCCGACTTCTTCTGCGGGTTGGGGAATTTCACGCTGCCCATGGCGCGCCGCGGCGCGCGGGTCGTGGGCATCGAGGGCAGCGCGGCGCTGGTGGCGCGCGCCCGCGAGAACGCCGCGTTCAACGACCTCGCGGACGGGACGCGCTTCGAGGTCGCCAACCTCTTCACGGCGACGCCGGAAAGCGTCGCCGCGCTGGGGCCGCTGGACAAGGCCCTGATCGACCCGCCGCGCGAAGGCGCTGTCGAGCTCGTCAAGTCGCTGCCTGCGGCGGGTGGCCCGCTACGCAGGATCGTCTACGTGTCCTGCAACCCGGCGACGCTGGCGCGCGACGCCTCGGTGCTGGTGCACGAGCGCGGCTACGCGCTGGGCGCCGCAGGCGTGGTCAACATGTTCCCGCACACGGCGCACGTCGAATCGATCGCGGTGTTCCACGGCTGATCCCTCGTCATCCCCGCGAAAGCGGGGAGCCAGTTGTGCCGTTGGCTGTCACTACGGTAACTGGCAATCGCGGCCGCCTGACGCAGATCGGCGAAGCGTGCGACGGCCATCGGGGCTCGGGCCTGAGCCGGGGTCATCGCGAGGACCGAACCCCGGTGTCCGGCGCACGTCTTGCCGGGCGACATGCACGACGCGAGTTTGCGCGGATGCCGCAATACCGTCGCCAACGGCGATGGGTCCCCGCTTTCGCGGGGATGACGGCGTGCGCGGGGATGACAGCGTGCGCGGGGATGACGGCCAAAAAAAACGGGGCGATCGCTCGCCCCGTGAATGCTGTTGGTACCAAATGCCAAATCAGTCACGCTGCCCTGAAAATGCCATGAGCAGATTCAGTAAGCTGACGAAGATATTGTACAGATCGAGGAAGATCTTCATCGTCGCCATCACGTAATTCGTCTCGCCGCCGTTGACGATGTTGCTCAAGTCATACAGTACGTAGACCGAGAACAGCAGCACCGCCACCGCCGACAGCGCGAGGTTGAGTGCCGGGACCTGGAAGAACAGGTTCGCCACCATGGCCACGATCAGCAGCAGCAGGCCCACGAACAGGAAATTCCCCAGGAACGAGAAATCCTTCTTGGTGATCGTGGCGACCGCCGCCATGGCGAAGAAGATGACCGCCGTCATCGCCGCCGCCGTGCCGACGAGCTGGCCGCCGTTGCGCAGCCCCGCCGCGACGGTGAGGATCGGTGTCAGGAACACCCCTGCCAGGAAGGTGAAGCCGAACAGCGCGGCCACGCCCCAGCTCGAGTTGCGCAGGCGCGTGACCACGAACATCGAGCCCATCAGCGCGCCGAACATCAGGAGCGGCGTCGCGATCGGGTGCGCGGCGAACAGCGAGAAGAAGTTGAGCTGCATGCCCAGCCAGGCGCCGGCCACGGTCGGGATCAGCGACAGCGCGAGCAGCACGTAGGTGTTGCGCATCACGCGCTGGCGGTCGGACAGCGACGACGGCGCGGCGGGAGCCGGCGCCCCGACGGGCGGCAGCGACTGCGTCGCGCTGCGCTCGTAGGTCTTCGACGGGCTCATCACGGGTTCGAACTTGGGGTCCATCGTTCCTCCAGCCTTTATCGGCAATGACAAGTGCGACTCTACGACAAAATCCGCGGATCCACGCGGCGAGGGCTTCGCGACGCGCTGCGGGCGGGAAATAATCCCTGCGCCGCGCCGCGCGTCCTCCCTCCCTTGGAGTGCCGGAACCGCAGGGGGTTCACCCGGCGTGCCCACGGCCGCGCAAGCGTCCGCGTGCTACGATTTGGAGGCTTTCCCGGGCCTTCTCAAGACCTTGCGAGGCCCGGCGGCCCTGCGCGCCGAGGCTCCCACCCCAGGAAGCGTGGCCGAGTGGTTTAAGGCACCGGTCTTGAAAACCGGCGACGGGCGACCGTCCGTGAGTTCGAATCTCACCGCTTCCGCCAGAACCCCGTTTCGCGCCGTTTCCTGCGCCCCTCTAGTCTCCGCTAATTACCTCTAGGTAAAGGAGAAATAGGGATCAGGACGTTTCAGGGTGTTCGTTGACATGCGGGGGCAACAGGGGGCAAGATCGGGGGCATCTAACTCGACGTGCCCCGAGGTTGCCCCCATGCCGCTTTCCGACCGCTCGATAAAGGCTGCGAAGCCCTCGGGCAGCGCTCAGCGTCTCTTCGACGCTCGCGGTCTCTACCTCGAAATCTCTCCGAATGGTGGTCGCTGGTGGCGTCTGAAATACCGCTTCCAGAAGAAGGAGAAGCGCATCTCTCTCGGAACGTATCCCGAGGTCCCGTTGAAGGAGGCGCGTGAGCGCCGCGATGCCGCGCGCGCGCTGCTCTCCAGCGGCGTGGACCCGAGTGCGAAGCGCCAGCAGGACAGACGCGAGGCGGCGATCCGCGCGGCCAACAGCTTCGAGGCGGTCGCATTGGAATGGCAGGCCAAGCAGGCGAGGCGCTGGACGGCCAAGCACGCCGACGATGTGCGCCGACGCCTGGAGGTCAACCTCTTCGACGAGCTCGGGGCGATGCCCATCGCCTCGATCGAGCCCCCCACGCTGCTTGCTGCGGTCCACAAGGTTGAGAGCCGCGGGAGCTACGACCTCGCGCATCGCATGATGGGCGTCGCGGGGCAGGTGTTTCGATACGCGGTTGCCACGAGCCGATGCGAGCGCGATCCTTCGCGCGACCTCAGGGGAGCGCTCACGCCGCACCAGGGGCGACACCATCACGCCATTGAGCCCAAGGAGCTGCCGGCACTGCTAAAGGCGATCGACGGCTACCACGAGATCGGCGAGCGCCAGACAGGGCTCGCGCTGCGCCTGATGTGCCTCACCTTCGTGCGGACTAGCGAGCTGATTCGCGCCGAATGGACCGAGTTCACCGATCTCGATGGTCGCGCGCCAACGTGGACCGTGCCCGCCAAACGCATGAAGATGAAGGATGCACACATCGTGCCGCTGTCGCGGCAGGCAGTGGCGATCCTCGGCGAGCTTCGCAAGCTGGGCGGTGGCAGCACCTTCGTGCTCCCTGGCCGCAACCCTGAGAAGACGATCAGCAACAACACGCTGCTCTTCGCGCTGTACCGCCTCGGCTACAAGGGCAAGATGACCGGTCACGGCTTCCGCACCGTAGCCTCGACGTCGCTCAACGAGGTCGGGTACCGCCTTGACGTGATCGAGCGCCAGCTCTCGCACAAGGAACCGAACGAGGTCCGAGACGCGTACAACCGCGCCGAGTACCTTCCCGAGCGCCGCAGGATGATGCAGCAGTGGGCCGACATGGTCGACGCGCACACCAGCGAAGGGAAGGTCGTCCCGATCAAGCGCCGCGCATCGTAGCGGCGATTCGGCGGGCGTGCTGGTTGCACAGCGCGCCCGCCTGACCACAACGCAGTACCACTCTAAGGAGACTGCACCATGGCTGTTACGAAGCTTAGCAACGTCACGAATCTGCCCACCTCGGCACCTGAACCGAGAGCATTTACCGTCTGTCCGGGTATCTATTCGATCGCCACGGACGACAAGGGCCAGCTCGCCGATCAGCTCAACGCGCGCCTCGCGCAGCTCTCCGCGCTGCTGAACGCGATCGAGGGTGACAGCGATGAGGATGGGTTCTGGAGTCTGAACGTCGCCATCCGCAACAACTACCTGTGGGCCTGCCAGTCGCTCGCCGACGAGTGTCGCGCACTGCACGAGGCTTCGCAGGCGCGCTGACCGCATGTGCGCAGGGGGACAGAAGGCGCCGCGCAAGCGCAAGAGCGCGGCGGCTCCAATTCCGGCGTGCGCCACCAGCGCCTTCGCCAGTCATGACCCACGAGGCGCTTGCATCGCCGCCATATTCGACGATGGCGGGATCGGTTCATCCTGGTGGCAAGGGGATTCTTCCGCGCCTTCTCGGCCAGCATGCATTTCGTTCTTCGCAGGCCAAGCACCCGAACAGCTCGATGGAACGAAGAGGCTCTGGAAGGCGGTGCGCAAGCTCGTGGGTGATGGCTCTGCCTATGAGCACGAGGCGGCTACCTTGATGCGTGTGGTCGTCGAATACGAGCTAGGCCGCGACCAGAGCCTCGGGCCTTTCTCTCGAACCGAGTTGAGAAGGCGCGACGACGCCGTCATAGGTGCCGCGAGGAGGCTTTTCGAGGTACTTCAACAGCATCCAGACCTCTCCATGAGCAGAGTGCCCCTTTCGACCACCGAAGCGTATCTGATGCTCCATCGCGACGTGGAGGACGCTGCGGACGATGAGGCGTATTCGCTCGTGCAGGCCATGCCGACGTACATCCAAGCCATCGCCCGGCTCGCGGGAGACGCGACCGAGTTGAGTGGTAGCCGCTTCGACGCGGCAAAGAAGCACGCCAAGCCGTCTCGCGTCTTGGAGAACCGGCTCATTGACAACCTCGTCGATCGGCACCCCACCGCCGACTCGGCGGAGATCGCCAACATCGTCGTGCCCATCGTGGAGTTCGTTCAGAACGACCCCGACGACCCAGACTGCGCCGCCCGCGTGCTCAAGCGCGTGCAGCGCATTCACGCCGCCAAGCGCGGACAGTAAGCCTCTCCGACGCGCCACTTCCCGTCCGTGAAATGCGGAGCGGAAAGCGCGACCATTCCCTCGGCGACCACTTGAAACGCACGGTTACGGAGGGAAAGAATGAACGCAGCGCAATTGCCGCTGGACGGCTACGTCCGAGTCGCTCAGCTCCTGGGTGATCGCCGGGCGGGCATCGTCCCCATTCTGCCGATCAGCAGGACCACGCTCTGGAGGCTCGTGAAGCAGGGGGAGCTGCGGCCCGTGAAGATCGGCGCGCGCTCGATTGCGTTTCGAGCGGACGACGTACGCGAGCTCATGGAGCGCATCGACAGCGGCAACCAACCGCACGCGCAGCCGCGCGCGGCAACGTGCGGCGGTGCGCCGCGGAGGGAAGCATGAACGTCGCCTCCTTCGTAGTGATCGACCAGCGCCAGGATGGCCGCGAGCGCATCGTGGGCACGTTCAGCGACGCGCGCACAGCCGAAGCCGCCTGCGCCGCGCTCCGCTCGGCAGGCGACGGGACGGCGCACGTCGAGCAGCACCTGAGTGCGGGCGATGACGATGGTGAGGTCGGACACGCGTGACGTCGAAGGTCCAGCACCCTTGGTTCAAGGTCGACTCCCAGAAATGGCGATCCGATCCTGCACTCCGCATGTGCGGACTGGCTGCGCGCGGGCTCGCAATCGAGCTCATGGCCCTCGCCCACGACGCCGACCCTTACGGGAGCGTCATCCTCAAGGGCCGACCCCCCACCGTAGAGCAGCTCGGGCGCATGGTGGGTGCACCGGAGGACGAGGTGAGTGGCGCTCTGCAAGAGCTTCTTGAAGTGGGCGTCTTCGAGAAAAACGCGGACGGCGTGATCATCGCTCGTGACCTCGTCGAGGAACGCGAGCGCTACTTGCTGGCGGCCGCCTACGGCGCGCGCGGCGGCAGGCCACGGGCGACGGCGAACACCGCCACTCCCGAGAACAAGGGGGGGGTTAACCCTCCCCTCAAGGGTTCCTCTAAGGGAGGGGTCAAGCTAGAAGTAGAAGAAGAGAAAGAGGGAGAGGAAGAACGTACTACCGATACGTCTCAACACTCCGAGACGTTGGTGAGCGCTTCGCAAGCGAAGCGCCGCACGATCGAGCGCCCGAAGGGGACCAGGCTCCCCGACGACTGGGTCCTGCCCAAGGAATGGGGGGAATGGGCGATGGAGCAGCGCCGCGCGTGGGCATGGACCCGCGACGACGTGCTGCGCTGCGCCGAGCTCTTCAAAGCCCACTGGCATTCCGACTCGACCAGCAACGCCGTGAAGCGCAGTTGGCGCGCCACGTGGACGAAGTGGGTGCTGTCGCCCAAGTCCGACGGCATCCGACCCAAGGAGCGGAGGAACGATGGAAAGGCTGAACGGCGTGCTGCGACGCTTGCGGGACTCACCGGGGTCGCCCGGGACGACGACCAGACGGTCGGATTTGACCCCGCCCGCCGAACGATCGAGGGCTTCGCCTACATCCACGTCCCCGATCCCGATCAGGAACGCATGTCCCACGACCATCACCCGCGCGGCGCGCGGGAGTAACAGCCAGGAGACTCCATGAACGACCAGGAACACCCGGACCCCATCGACGCACTCGTCGATTCGCTCTTCGCCGGAGACGACATTCAGGCCAAGGAGCACCTTCGCACCGCGCTCGCCGACGTCCAGCGCGCGAACACGCTGGCTCACGTCGACGCCATCATCGAGAGCCGCGAGCGTGAATCCGTGACGACCTCCGCGCTTCGCGAGTTCGAGCGGGGGCATCCGTCGATCGCGACCGACCCGGCCGCGCGCCAGGTCGCCGATCAGTTCCTCGGCGCCGACCTCCAGCGCCACGGCTTTGCGAGCATGGGCGAGGTCCCCATCGACCAGATCGGCACCTTCGTGGACCGCGCGGGCGAGAGCGCCGAGCGCTTCATGCGCGACCGCGTCCACGAGCCGGCGAGCGACCCGAGCAGCGTCATCGAACGGATGCGGGCCGCGCGCACCGGCCAGGCGCAACCGTCCTAACCACCACACGGAGTTCTCCATGAGCGACTTGATGTACCGGAACCTTCCCCGGAACGTGCGCGAGAGGTTCGATGCCATCTCGCAGGTCGACGTTGATCGCGATCCGGCCGTGGTCGAAGCACTCGCCCAGGTGCGCCACGTGGAACAGCGGTTTCAGGACTGGAGGGCCGGGCTCGGGGAGCAGCAGGCGCGGGTTGCCTCGGTCGGCGCCGCGATCGAACAGCTCGCCGTCGAGATTGCGACCATCGACGGCGACCGTTCCAACCTCGCTGCGAATGTGGTGCTTGGGACAGCTTCGGATGCCGAGGACCGCAAGGCCCAAGCGCGACGTGCAGACCTGGTGCGCCAGAAGGAGCTGTGGCAGCTCGGCCTCGCCAGCGCTCGCAGCGAGCTCGCGCGCCGTTCAACAAACCCGTACGGGCCACCCGCAGTGCGCGCCTCCGAAACCCTCGAAGCGGCGCGTTTCGCCGCCCGCGTCGCGCTCGCCGAGCAGGCGGCGTCGCGCTAACCCGGCATGAACGACCACCAAGGAGCACCGCCATGGACCTGACCAACCGCGACGACGCCATGCAGGCGATCGTCGACCGCCAACGCACCGCGCCGCCCGTTGCACCTACGGCAGCGCCAACCCCGACCACGACGCCAGGAGCGGCTCCTACCGACCGCAATGACGCCCTGTCGGAGATCGCCGCGCGCCGGAATGCCGACCTGCGCGGCGCGGCGCCCGGCTCGACGCCGAGCCCCACCTGGACCGACCCTTCGACGGGGTTCACCTACGACGCAGCGGCCAGCGATACGTTTCGCTCGGACCTCGGCGCGTCCTACGACAAGATGGCCGCGGGGCCGCGGCGATACGCCGAGGATGTGCGCGACCAATACGCGGTGGGCGCGAATGCGCCTGGTGGCGGCGTCGGAACGGGGCTCGCGCTCGCGGCTCGCGCGGCACTCGGCGGCGCCGTTGCCAACACCGTCGACTCCTTCGGCGACGGCGCGCGCCCGGTCTACCAGACCGCCAAGACCTTCATCACGGGCGAACTGCCGTCAACGGCTCCGCCGAACGCAGGCGTGCACCCCTCGATGCTGAAGCCCCGAACGAGCGACTGGGGGATGAACAACCGCTCCATCGACGGCACTACGCCCGGGCCGATCCAGGACGGAGCCGGTCGCAACCCCACGCTGCCCGATGGCATCACCCGCAACGGCAACGCGTACAGCGGCTCAGGCGTCACGGACCCGAACGCCCCGCCGCCGATGACGACGGACCAGGCCAACGCCTTCTTCGGTGCCCAGCTCGACGCGATCCGGGCGCGCGAGGCGCAACAGGCGCAGGCCAACGCCCAGGCCAACGCCGACAACATGCAGTCGCAGATTCAGCGCGGGCGCGCGTACGACGTGCTGCACAGCGCCGAGCAGAATGCCCGCGTCGCCAACTTCCTGTCGCGCAACGGCGCGGACGCCGTCGGCGGACCGACTTGGCGCGGCGTCAATCCTGCCCGCGGTCCCCTCGTCGCCGCGGCGGAGGCCGCGAATGCGCGGCTCGCCGCGGCACGCGGGGCGTCGATCGCGGGCGAGGCGCCGGGAGGCGCGCGCTACTCGCCGATCGACGACTATGCGAAGTCGGAGGCCACAGCGCTCGCCCAGCAGGACGCCGCCCTGAAGCAACCGGGCATCCTGGCCGCGCAACAGGGGGCGCAGATGGACCTCGCCTCGCGCAAGGAGCTGGCCGCGCTCGACGCGCAGATCGCCGCCGAGACCGACCCCAAGAAGCTCCAGCAGCTCCACCAGAAGCGCCTCGCGCTCGCCGGCAAGCCGGCCGAGACGAAGGTGGCGGTGGTCGACGTCGATACCGGCGAGAAGGACGCCATGGGTCAGCCGATCTTCAAGAAGATGGCCGTCAACCCGACCACGGGCGAGTTCCTGCAACCGCCACAGCCGAGCGACCGAATCACGCAACTGCGCTCCATGTCCAACGAGGATGCGCTGAAGCAGGCCAAATCCGCGGTCGCGAGAGGCGCGAAGCTCGACGACGTGAACGCGCTGCTGAAGGCGTCGGGGAAGCCCACGCTGTGAGCTACTTCGACGACCTCATTCCCGCGACACGCGAGCCGGGGAGCGTTCCAGCAACGTTCCCCGCAACACCGTCAACGCCCGTCGAGCGAATGGTGCGTCTCCTGGCCGGGCTCTCCATTCCTGCCGTGCTGCTGATCGGCGAGTGGGGAGCGAGATCAGCGCAGGCCGGCGCTCCGTCGCTCGCGGAATGGTTGGCGATCATGGCGTCGCGGGAGCTCGCGCGCCGAGCGGGGCATCAGGTCCCTTTCGTGGAGCCTATGACCGTCATCCCGCACGCGCAGGCGGGCAATGCGCTCTTCGTCCTGGGTGCCATCGCCTCGATCCTCGTGCGCGAGCACGCGCATGCCCTGGAGGATGCTGATCGCGTCGAGCATTTTATGGTTGCCGTGCGCGACGCTATCGCGCTGGTTAGGCCCGTCGATGGGTTCCGCCTCCACTAGACGCACGCAAATGGGCCTCCACATCCGCCTGCGCACATGCCTAGCAACCGAAAACCCTCGACCGATCAAGCAACTAAGAGGGAGCCTCCCCCTCCCCGCGTCGGTCCGCTACGAACGCTTGCCGACGTGCAGACCGAGCTCGCCCGCGTCTACCGGCAGGCGCGGACGCGGAAGATTTCGCTCGAAGAGGCCAAGGGTCTCGGCTACCTGCTGCAACTGCTGGCGACGATCACCAAGGACGCCACGATCGAGACCCGCGTCGCGGAGCTGGAGGAGCGGCTGAATGCTGTTGCATCGAATCCGAAAGCTTGAGGCGGCGATCGCAGCGCGCGCGGAGCCATCTGCCGTGTCAACCGGCGAGAAAGTCGACTACTGCGAGACCCTCGGCCGCATTAGGTCCAAGTTCTGGACCAGTGACTATGACAGACGAGGCTCCGCCCTGTCACTGGAGCAGCGCCTCGCGCTCGCGCGCGACGATGAGCGCTACGCACGCGAGCACCCGGAGCCGATCCACGTAACGTCGCTTGAGGTCGAGGTGGGCGAAGGCGCAGCGAGGTTCGCCGGAATCGCCGCGCGGGAGCTCGAAATCCGCATTTTGGAACGAGACGGCCTGCTCGACGCTGGCGCGGCTCGATCGCTGCGGGAAAACGCCCAAGCGTACTTCATGCATTCCGTAGTGGCGGGCAAAGTCGTGCAACCTCCCTCTTCGGAGCCACGCGTCGAATTGTCGCCGCTTCCCAATCCCGTAGACTTCGACGAGCCGGCTGTGCTTGACGCGGCGCGTGAGTCCGTGCCGCGCAGGTCAGTGCTGCCCGCCGCACGCCGGCTGGCGATCGAAGAGGTAGAGCATGCCGAGAGCTTGGCGGCATGTCCGAGCGCATCGCTGGCCGCTCTCTATCAGCGCATGCACCAGCTTCGGGTCGCTGAGCTGAACGGCATTCTGGCCGACGAGGCCAAGAGCTTGGCGTGAGCCGCAGCGCGTGGGAGCGCTTGTGCGCCTATGCTGCGCGTTGGCCAAACGGGCGATGCACGGGTCACCGGTCCAATCTGGCAGAATCTCGAAATCGCGGGAGTTCCGAGCATCTGCGCCCATAACGGTTTCCAAGGACATGTCGGACTCGACCTTAATTCGTCGCGTGGCGCTAAGACACTACAAGAGCATCGCCTCCTGTGACGTGCGCTTGGGGCCGCTAACGATGCTCGTTGGCCCGAACGGCGCCGGCAAGAGCAACTTCCTTGACGCTCTATCGTTTGTCCGCGATGCGTTGCGCGAGTCGCTCGAATTCGCAATTAGAAACCGCGGCGGAATCAACGAAGTACGTCGTCGATCGGGCGGGCATCCTACCCACTTGGGCATTCGCATCGAATATCGTCTTCCCGATGAGTCGGGGTGGTACGCCTTCGAAATTGGTGCATTGCCCGATGGTGGGTTCAAGGTAGCGCACGAAAAGTGCGTCGTGCAGAAGGCCAGCGGCGGTCCGGCAGACGAGTTTGAGGTCGTGAACGGACAAGTGCGGCAAATAGGGGTTTCACCCGCACCTCCAGCGAGCACCGATCGCCTCTATTTGGTAAACGCGGCGGGCTTGGAACCGTTCCGCCCCATCTACGAGGCGCTCCGCACAATGGGGTTCTACAACCTCAATCCAAAGTTGATGGCCGACTTGCAGGACCCGGACGAGGGTGCCTTACTTGACAAGTACGGCTCCAATCTCGCGAGCGTCGTTGCACGACTTCAAAAAGAAGAGCCTGCGAGAAGGGATCGAATTCAGCAATACCTCTCACGTGTCGCGCCGTCGGTTCATGATTTTCGATTTCGACCACTTGGCCCCAAACACGCCATTGAGTTCCGGCAAACGGTCGCAGGCCAAAAGACACCTTGGCGGTTCTATGCATCCAGCATGTCCGATGGCACGCTGAGGGCTCTTGGCGTATTGACGGCTGCGTTTCAATTCGGCAATGGTCATCGCGTTCGCCTAGTCGGCATCGAAGAGCCAGAAACCGCGCTGCACCCTGCTGCGGCGGGCATACTGCTAGATTCCCTTCGAGAGGCATCCGAAAGCACGCAAATTCTCGTGACCACTCACAGCGGAGAGCTTCTCGATCGTCGTGAAATCGAGGCAGGCCAGATACGCGCAGTGGTCAACGAGAACGGTCGCACGCTCATCGGCGAGATCGACAGCGCATCACGGGACATGCTATCGAAGAGTCTCTTCACGGCAGGCGAGCTTTTGCGCATCGACCAGCTCGCACCAGATCGCAATCTGTTTCTGCCACAGCCTCGGCAACCCGACCTTTTCACCGCCACGCTCGCCTAAAAATGCCGCTCGTCTGTATCGTCGAAGGAGACGGAGACGTCGTGGCCCTTCCGATATTGCTTAGAAGGATCATCGCCGACGAGTTTCAAGATTATCTTGACGTTCCGAGGCCGATACGAGTGCATCGTGGCAGCTTCCTCGAAAAGGCGCATGAGCGAAATCGGTACCTCACGCTAGCGCGGACAAAGGCCACAGCAACTGGTGGAATTCTGGTTCTGATTGATGCAGACGAGGACTGCGTTCGCGAAATTCGCGAAAAGTGCCAACCATCCATGGTTGCGATCGCCAATGGAATTCCATGGTCGATGATCGTTGCGCGGGTCGAATTCGAGTCGTGGTTCCTTGGGGCGATTGATACCACCTCATGGGGTGGCGGCGGACTGAGAGTCCCTGAGGGTCCTGAGGGTGTGAAGAACCCCAAGGCATGGCTGAAATTGCGCGTCCCAAAGGGAAGCACATACAGCGAGACCGTCGACCAGCCATCACTGGCCGCGCAATTCGACTGGAGAGCCGCGCGCGCGCGGTGCCCATCGCTCGATAAGCTATGCCGTGACCTATTCACGCTCCGTGCTCAGGGCGCGCGCTGATTTGGCCCAGGCTCATGTGGTAGGGCCATGACCGACGCATCAGCCGCCTGCCCATACTGCGGCGCCACGCTGCCCAAGAAGCCGAAGGCCAAGACGCGATGTAGCGCATGCGGCCAGTACATGCGCGTCCGATACATTGGGAGCGATCCCACTGGCGTCGTCGTGACGCAGGACAGCGCAGACGAGATTGACCTTCACCGGTGGGCGCTTTACGAGGCGCGAGACGGCATTGGTCACGACGATGTGATCGAAGCAGAACGAGGTCGGTTGACCGCAAAATTCGGAATACCTCCCAGTGACGGCGACGTGTACTGGGGCATCTGCAATCGTCGGCGCGTTGATGCCGCACGCAAAGGCGAGTGGGACGTCTACCGGAATATCACGTTCACGATGGCGATGATTCTTGCCGCCGAGCTTCGACTTGCGGAGTCGACGCGGCTGGTCTTGCAGGTTTGCTACTGCGATTTGTGCCAGCGGCCGCCCTTCAACGTCTTGGCCGGTGGCGTGATCGACGCCCTGCGACGCGTGGCTGCGCGTGCGGGCGCAGATGACACGTCGCTACGAAGTATGTTCAGCGAGACCGCACCGGAGATCGCGGTGGCGTGTTGGCAGGCCGCTCGACCGGAAGCGGTCTGGCCGCGTGTCGAGTCCGCCCTTGCTGATGAAGCTGGTGAACGTGCCCCCTGAATCGCCTGGAATGGCGTCGCGGGACCATCTTCGCCGCATGCGCGCCGACGCCGAGGACTACCTGGCAGCGTCGCAGGCTTTGGCTCGCGTGCACGCGAATCCGGGGAGCTTCGCGGCGGCGCTGCTCGCGCTGGTCGGTCTGGAGCTACTCGTCAAGCTCGTGTTCGAGTTGGCCACCAATGCGCAGGCGCCGAAGCATCACCGACTTGCCGAGCTCGTCGCAGGGTTGCCCGACTCAACGCGCGACGCGCTCACGCTCGACGTCGTACGTCGCGCCTCCGGGCACATTGAAGGCACGTTCGACGATGCCCTGAAGGACTGGGGCGAATCCATGGTCACCATGCGCTACCCGTATGACCTGGATCGGGGGATGAGCGACGAGGCTCGCGAGCGTCGCGACGCCGCTTGGGTTGAGCACGACGCACCCATCGAGCAGGCGCAATTCCGCTTCCACCCAATTCTGTTCGCTGCGACGATCGACACCCTGCTCCGATGGACCGCGCCGGTGGCCGATCGCGACTATCGTCTCGACACCCGCGTTGAGCCGCATGGAGGGCCTTAAAAAGCGCGGTCCCGCATCGTCAACGCGTCCCTGATCGCTTCCAAGATAAGGAAGGCGCCTTGCTCGCGGTCGAGCCCTTCGAGGTCGCTCGGCTGGAGGGACACCTCGCCCGAGCTCGTGGCCCCCTCGATCGTGGCCATCGCCTCGGCGGGGTCGCCGTCGATCAACATGTGCAGCTCCTCGCGCACGTCGTCATCGCTCACGCGTGCGCCCGGGAGCTCGACGCTCACCCCGTTCTCGGCACCCCACATTGCAAGCGCCAGGACGGAGAGCGAGGGGCCATCCCGCCAATCGGTGGGCAGCAGCTCGGCCGCGGCCTGGTTGAGGGAGCTGCGGTTCAGCGCGACAATCGCGGCGGCGCGCTTGATCGTCGGAAAGCCCATGGGCGGAAGGCTACTCGACCGGCGCCGGCCACCGCCAGAGGCACGCGGTAGCCGGGTAGCGAGCATCACGCGGGGGCAGCTTTGGGGGCAACTACGGTGGCATGACGGCTCGTAGCCCCGCACTGTGAATCCCACCGCTCCGCCATCCCTCGGATCCACCCGTCGCCGAAGCGCAGGTCGTCCCGGCGACCGTGCTGCGGACCCCCACCGGTGCGTTCGTCGAGCCCTTTTACATCGAGTGAGTCGCGGGAGCCTCGCTACCCGCTCCACCCCAGGTGGCTCAAGAAATCCCGCGTGCGCTCGGTGAGCGGCGCGTCGAACACCTGCGCCGGCGGCCCCTCCTCCACGATACGTCCGGCATCGAACACCGCGATCCAGTCCGCGACGCGGCGCGCGAACGACATCTCGTGCGTGACCACCAGCATGGTCATGCCCTCGTCGGCGAGGGTCTTCATCACGTTCAGCACCTCGCCGATGGTCTCGGGGTCGAGCGCCGAGGTGGGCTCGTCGAACAGCATGACGTCGGGTTGCATCGCCAGCGCGCGCGCGATGGCGACGCGCTGCTGCTGCCCGCCGGAGAGGCCGGAAGGGTGGTTGCCGGCCTTGTCGGCGAGGCCGACCTTGGCGAGCAGCGCCTCGGCACGCGCGGTGGCCTCGGCGGGGCCGAGCCCCAGCACCGTGCGCGGGCCCTCGGCGACGTTAGCGAGCGCGGTCAGGTGCGGGAAGAGCTCGAAGCTCTGGAACACCATCCCCATGCGTGTACGCACCTTGCGCAGTACGCGCTCGTCGCGCGGCAGCAGCGCGCCCTCGAACTCGACGCTGCCGCCGTCGAGCGACTCGAGCCCGTTGGTGCAGCGGAGCAGCGTCGACTTGCCCGAGCCCGAGGGCCCGATCAAGCACACCACCTCGCCGGCGTGGACGTCGAGCGACACGCCCGACAGCGCAGTGAACGTCCCGTAGCGCTTGACGACGTCGCGGTAGCGGACGATCGCATCGCGCCCGGCCTTGGCGCGCATCGCGGTCGCGGGCCGCGCCGCCGGCGCCTTCGCGGGCTCGTCCATGGACGTCATTCACTCACCGCGTAGCGCCGCTGGATCCAGTCGACGAGCTTGGCCTGCGGGTAGCCCAGCGCCCAGTAGATCAGCGCCATCGCCGTCAGCATCTCCAGCACGCGGAAGGTCTGCGCGCGCACCTGCATCGACACATAGGCGAGCTCGTTGACGGCGATCACCGACACCAGCGAGGTGTCCTTGAAGAGTGACACCCAGGTGCTAGCGAGCACCGGCAGCACGCGACGCAGCGCCTGCGGCACGACCACGCGGCGCAGCGCCTGCGCGCGGCTCATGCCCAGCGCCATCGCCGCCTCCGACTGCCCGCGGCGGATGGACAGGATGCCGGCGCGGAAGGTCTCGGCGTTGTAGGCCGTGACGTTCAGCACCAGCGCGGCGAGGCCGGTGGCCAGCGCCGACAGCCCGAGCCCCGTCCAGATCGGCAGCACGTAGAACACCCAATACACGACCAGGATCAGCGGCAGGTTGCGGAAGAGCTCGACGTAGCCCGTCGCCAACGCGCGCACCGGCGCGAAGCGCGCGGTGCGCAGCGCCGCCACCACCAGCCCCAGGGGCACCGCGATCGCCATCGTGGCGACCGTCAGCAGCACGGTCGTCGCCGTGCCCGCGAGCAGCGCGTCGCGATGCTGCCACACCACGGACCAGTCGAGGGTCATGAGCGCCCGAGGTGCGCGACGCGGCGATACGCGCGATCGACGCCGCGCGTCACCGGGTAGAGGATCACGAAGTACACCAGCATGGCGAAGGTGTAGACCTCGACCGGCTGGAAGCTCTGCCCCGCCAGCGTCTCCGACTGCCGCATGAGCTCGGGCACCGCGATCACCGAGGCGATGGCCGTGTCCTTGATGGTCACCGACAGCAGCGAGCCGAACGCGGGAAGCATGCGCACCAGCGCCTGCGGCAGCACGATGCGGCGCAGCGCCTGCGCGGGCGACATGCCGAGCGCCACCGCGGCGCGCGTCTGCCCCGGGCGCACCGACTCGATGCCCGCGCGCACGATCTCGGCGGCGTAGGCCGCGAGGTGCACGGTGAGGCCGATCAGCGCCGCGTAGAACGGCGGCAGCGTGACGCCGGTGGTGATGGGCAGCGCGAAGAACGTCCACACCAGCACCACCAGCACCGGCACGGCGCGCATCGAGTCGATGTAGAACACCAGCGGCAGGCGCAGCCACCGCGGGCCGTACAGCCGTCCCAGCGCGACGAAAAAGCCGGCAACGAGGCTCGCCACCCCCGACGCGACCGACAGCGCGAGGGTAACGAGGATGCCGTAACCGAGGAAGCGCCAGTGCTCGGTGACGACGCTGAAGTCGAAGTCCACGCTATTGCATGGTCTCGACGATCTTGGCTTCGGACGCCCTCAGCACGGGGTCGATTTCCTTGGCGACGGCGCGCGCCCAGGTGAGGAACGCGACCTGGTTCTTGTCGACGGCCATGCCCACCGGCGCCGCCTTCTCCTGGCTGTCCTGACAGTTGTTCGCGCTCGGCAGCACGCCGAGCTGCGTCAGCTTGCGGCCCATCGCCACCCAAGGGACGCGGTTGATGGGCACCGCGTCGGCGCGCCTGGCGAGCACCTCCTCGACCGGCGCCACGCCCGAGCCCGCCACACCGCGCAGCGTGGCCTTGGGGAAGCGCTCCTTCACCCAGGATTCCTCGCCCCCGCCGGTGTAGTACGAGATCACGACACCGGGGACGTTGAGGTCGTCGACGCTCTTGGCGTTGGCGAACTTGGGGTTCGCCTTCAGGCCGAACATGCACACGCTGGTGCTGGAGTAGATGATGAAGTCGACGACCTTCAGCCGATCGGGCGTCTCGGCCAGCGGCGTCACCGAGATGTCGACCTGGTTGGAGGCGAGCACCGGGACCTTGGTCTCGTGGCTGACCGGCACGGCCTCGAGCTTCACGCCGAGGCGCTTCGCGTATTCCTCGGCGAGGATCCACGCGGGGCCGCTCCAGGCGGGACCGCCGCCCTTGGTGTTCTCGACCAGCCAGGGCGCGTTGGCGAGCACGCCGACGCGCAGCACGCCTGCCTTCTTGATGGCGTCGATGCGCGGGCTCGTGCCCGGCGCGGGGATGGCGACGTCGGCGAGCGCCGTCGCGGCGAATGCGAGCAGGGCCAGGGCAGCCAGGCCGCGGAACGTGTGACGCATGGGTCCTCTCCTCGGGTGTGTGGGGGCCGTCTCGCGCGGCCTCGATCGATGGTGTCGGTTGTCGACGGGCGCGCGCGGCGCTTCAGGCCAGCGGCGCGACCTTCATCACCTCGTCGATGGTGGTGAGGCCCGCGACGATCTTGGTGGCACCCGACACGCGCAGCGGCAGCATGCCGTCCTTGTACGCCTGCTCGCGCAGGACCACGTCGTCGACCTCGCCCTGCATCAGGCGCTTGAGCCCCGGCGACATGAGCATGATCTCGTAGAGGCCCATGCGCCCGAGGTAGCCCGTCATGCGGCACTCGAGGCAGCCCGACACGCCCATCACCTGCTTCGGCTTCTCGGCGCGCCAGGGTGCCGTCACCTGACGCCACGCCTCGTCGCCGGGCGGGTCGACCGGCTGCTTGCAATGCGGGCAGAGCGTGCGCACCAGGCGCTGCGCCATCACCCCGAGCAGCGTCGAGTTGATGAGGTAGGCGGGGATGCCGAGGTCGAGCAGCCGCGTCACCGCGGTCGGCGCGTCGTTGGTGTGCAGGGTCGACAACACCAGGTGGCCGGTAAGCGCGGCCTGCACCGCCATCTCGGCGGTGTCGCGGTCGCGGATCTCGCCGACCATGATGATGTCGGGGTCCTGGCGCATCAGCGTGCGCACGCCCGACGCGAAGTCGACGCCGATCGCCGGCTGCACCTGCATCTGGTTGATCGAAGGCTCGATCATCTCGATCGGGTCCTCGATGGTGCAGACGTTGACCTCGGGCGTGGCGAGGAGCTTCAGCGTCGAGTACAGCGTGGTGGTCTTGCCCGAGCCCGTGGGCCCCGTGACCAGAATGATGCCGTGCGGCTCGTGGGTCATCTTCTCCCAGCGCGCGCGGTCCTCGGCGGTGAAGCCGAGGTCGGTCAGGTCGCGCACCAGCACCTCGGGGGCGAAGATGCGCATCACCACCTTCTCGCCGAAGGCCGTCGGCATGGTGGCGATGCGCAGCTCGATTTCCTGGCCGGCGGGCGAGACGGTCTTGATGCGCCCGTCCTGCGGCCGCCGGCGCTCGACGATCTCCATGCGCGCGAGCAGCTTGATGCGCGAGGTCATCGCCACCAGCACCGGGATGGGAATCGTGTAGACCGTGTGCAGAACGCCGTCGATGCGGAAGCGCACGGTGCCGACGTCGCGCCGCGGCTCGAGGTGGATATCCGAGGCGCGCTGGTCGAAGGCGTACTGCCACAGCCAGTCGACGATGTGGACGACGTGCTGGTCGTTGGCGTCGAGATGGCCGTGCTTGCCGAGCTCGACCAGCTGCTCGAAGTCGCGCGCCAGCGAGACGTCGCCCTTCTGCGCGGCCTCGGCCTTCTTCATCGAGCGCGCGAGGTTGAAGAACTCGCCCAGGTAGCGGCGGATGTCGGCCGGGTTGGCGAGCACCAGCTCGATCGACACGCGCAGGATCTTCTCGAGCTCGGTCGCCCAGGCGCGCACGAAAGGTTCGCCGGTCGCGACCTTGAGCACGCTGCCCTTCAACTCCACCGGCAGGATGCGGTAGCGCTCGGCGTAGGCGTTGGACATGGTGCCGGTGACCGCCTTCAGGTCGATCTTCAAGGGGTCGATATGCCAGTAGCGCACGCCGAGCTTGCCGGCCAGCCATTCCACCAGCCATTCCAGCGTCAGCGAGGGATTGGGCGCCTTGGCCGACTTCCACTTCTGTGCGGCGATGAGCTCGAGCGGATGCTCGTACTGGCGCGTGCGCACCTTGGCGAGCTTGTCGGCCTCGGGCGCGGCCACGTGGCCGTCGATGACCAGCAGCTTGAGGATGTCCTCGATGCGCAGCCGGCGGTCTCCCTCCGCCGAGGGGTCGCGGCTGGCCGTGGACTTGGCCGGTGTGGCGGAGCTTGCCATCCGCCTACTATACCGCCGCGGTACCTGCGACGCATGCCGCGGCGAGCTTCGCCGCGGCGTGCGTCGCAGGACGGGTTACCTCGCGCGCGTGCTCCTCGCGCGGGAAGCCCGGCGGCGCGCGAAGGCGCTCCCCGCCAGCAACACGGCGAGTGCCGCGAGCGCCGCCTCACCCAGTGCGGGCACCGGCTCCGGCGGGGTGACCGGCGGCGGCGGGTTCTCGCCCGGCGTGCCGCTCGAGGACCCGCCGTTGTTGCCGCCGTTGGGATCGATTTCGTTGACGGTCGTCACCGTGGCCTCGTTGGTGAGCGGCGTCGGCCCCTGGTACGGGTTCGGCACATGGGCCGTGATGGTGACCACCGCGCTGCCGTCGACCGGGATCGTCCCCAGGGTGCAGGTGACCGTGTTCGACGCGTTGACGCAACCGGCGCTGGCGCTGACGAAGGTCAGCGGCGAGGGCAGCGCATCGACCACCTGGGCGCCGGTGCTGGGGTTGGGACCGAGGTTGGTCACCGTCAAGGTGTAGGTGATGTTGGTTCCCGGCGTGATGTCGGCGGGACCCTCCTTGCCCAGCGACAGGTCGGCGGTGCGCCGCGTCGTGGTGGCCTCGATCGCCTGGTTGTTGCCATACTGGGTCTCGGGCTCGTCGACCGACACGTTGACGGTGTTGAACGTGGTGCCCGACACCCCCGATGTCACCGATTCGGCGCGCTCGTCGTAGGCGATCTGGATGCTGTCGCCGGCCGCGATGCCGGGGAACGTGCAATCGAGCGTGCCCGAGGTCGCCCCGATCGCGGGCTGCGTGCAGCTACCCCCCGGCGGCGTGATCGTCAGGTTGCCCTGGTAGCTGAACGTGGCGGTCGGCGACTGCGAGGGGAAGGTATCGACGACGTGCAAGTTGGTGCCGTAGGACGGCCCCGAATTGCTGACGGTAATGGTGTAGCGCGTCGTCGCATTGAGCGCGATGGGGTCCGCGCTGTCGACCTTGTTGACCAGGATGTCGAGCAGCGGCGCGGCCACCGGCGTGTCCAGCGAGGTCGAGTTGTTGTTCTCGTCGCTGTCCAGCGTGTCGCTGGTGGTCGAGGCGGTGTTGGTGATGGTGCCCCCCGCCAGCGTCGCCAGCGGGCGCACGACGATGGTCTGCGTCTGCTGGGCGCCGGCGTTGATGGTCGCCCAGGTGCAGGTGATGGTCCCGCCCGTCGCCCCGACCGCCGGCGTGGTGCACGAGGCACCGCCAGTCGCCGAATGCGAGAGGAACACGGCATCGGCCGGCAGCGGATCGGTGGTGACCACGTTCACCGCGTTCGACGGCCCGTTGTTCCGGGTGGTCAGCACGTAGGTGAGCGGCGCGCCGCCGTGCACCGGCGACGGCGTCGCGGCCTTGGTGACCTGCATGTCGGCCACCGCGATCACCTGCACCGGCACCGTCGACGTGTTGTTGGTGCGGCTGGGGTCGCCGACCTCGGTGGAGTTCACGGTGCCGGTGTTGTTGCGCGTGCCGGTCGCCGCGATCGACGGACGGACCTTGATGGTCACCACCGCGTCGGCGCCGTTGGCGAGCGTCGGCACCGTGCAGTTGACCGTGGTCGACGTCACGTTCGACGGGCCCGCGGGGGTGCAGGTGCCGGTGCCCGTGGTGACCGCCGCCGAGATGAGGCCCGGCTTGGCCACGCTCGACGCGAGGCTCGCCAGCGCGTCGCTGATCACGACGTTGGTCGCGTCGCCGGGGCCGGCGTTGTGCACGCTGAGCGTGTAGGTGAGCTCGTCGCCCGCGTTCACCGGGTCCGGCGAGACGGTCTTGACGATCGACAGGTCGGCCTCGCTGCCGCCCGGCGTCGAGGTGACCCCGACCGAGCCGCAATTGTTGTCGTTGTCGTCCTCGGGCCCGGTGCCCGTCATCGCGCCGCAGGCCTCGTTGGTGAGCGTGCCCGTGGCCGTCGCCTGCGCGTTGAAGTTGATCGCCGGGAAGTTGGTGTTGGCGGCGACGTTCGCGGTCAGGGTGCGGGTGCACTGGAAGCTCAGCGCGCCGGCTGCCGGCAATGTCAGCGTGTCGCAGGTCCAGCCCGTGCCCGCGGGCTGCGAGATCACGGTGATGCCCGCGGGAACGTCGTCGGTGATCGTCACGACCTGCCCCGCCACCATCGGCAAGGGGCCGTTGTTGCGCGGCGTGATCGTGTAACCGAAGGTCTGCCCCGGCACCACCGCGGCCAGCGAGCGCGTCTTGGAGACCGTGAGGTCGGCGCTGTTGCTGCCCGTCACGTTCACGCTGGAGCTGTTGTTGCCCGGCACGGGATCGTCCTCGGGCCCTTCGATGGTGGCGATGTTGCCGATCGTCCCGGTGTCGTTCACCGTGGCGACGATCTGGATCGTGGGCATGTTGGCGAAGTTGTCGCCGAGGTACGGTCCCGTCATCGTGCAGGTCACCGTGGGCACCACGTATTCGCAGTCCCAGGACGGATCGGACGGCGTCACCGACACGAAGCTCACGCCCGCGGGCAGCGTGTCCGTCACGACGATCAGGTGGTCACCGGTCGAGCCGGGCGGCACGCCGCCCTCAAGCCGCGGCGTCAGCGTATAGGTGACGTTGCTGCCCACCGCCACGGTGGCGGGCGACGCGGTCTTGGTGATCCTGAGGTCCGTGCTCCCGCCCTCGATCGACGTGTCGACCGT
This sequence comes from Casimicrobiaceae bacterium, assembly GCA_044226535.1. Taxonomy (GTDB): domain Bacteria; phylum Pseudomonadota; class Gammaproteobacteria; order Burkholderiales; family Casimicrobiaceae; genus VBCG01. The sequence continues at coordinate 27,072 of JBGAGT010000010.1, forward strand.
CGCCTCGTTGTTGGCGAGGTTGCCGTCGGGCATCGAGGCGCTGACGTCGAAGGCCGCGGTGATCGTGCCGTCGACGTTGGCCACGGCGTTGACGGTGATCGGCGGGTCGCTCGCGCCGCTCGCCAGCGCGCCGGTGCGCGTGCAGGCGATGGTCTCGCCGTTACAGGCCGGATACGACGACGGCCCGCTGCAGCTCCAGCCGCTACCCGTGGGCGCCGCCATGACGCAGGCGCCTTCGGGGACCTCAAACGACACCGTCCGCGTGTCCGACGCCTCGAGGTCGTTCGGGCCGTTGTTCCTGGCGACGAGCTCGTAGCTGAACTGCTGGCCGGCGTCGACCGGCGCGGCCGGCCCGGTCGCGACGAGCTCCATGTCGGCGGCTTTGTTGACGGTCGTGTCCTCGGGAATGTCGAGGTTGTTGGAGGTGTTGGGATCGGGAAGGTCCGAGCTCGCGCTGAAGATGCTCTGGTACACGCCTTCCGTGGGGAAGCGGACGTGGATGGTCACCGTCTGGTTGCCGGGATAGGCGATCGCGCCGATCGGGCAGGTGAGCGTCGGGGCGTTGAACGTGCAGGAGCCCTGCGTGGCCGAGGAGTCGAGGTAGGTCGCGCCCGTCGCGAGCTGCATCGTCAGCGTGGCGCCGGTCGTGCCGGTGGGACCGTTGTTGTCGACGCGCACCGTGTAGGTGAACACGCCTCCCGCAGGACCGGGATCCGGCGCGTCGTCGATGTTGACGACGAGGTCGGCCTGCTGCGCGAACGCCGATGCGCTGAAACCGAGTGCGGCAACCACGAAAGCGCGCGCGACACGCGCGCGAAGACAGACCCCCAGCAACTCCAACATGCGTAGCCCCCAACCGTCGCCCCAGACGTTGGGCTACCGATTGCCATTGTCGATCCCGAGCACGCGCGCTTGCACCATGCGCAACGACACGCACACTCCCCTGCTCGCCTGCGCCGCAATTATACGAACGACGTCGCCCGGGATCAACGCCGCGATGGGAAGAGTTCCCGCCCGATCGTGACGCGCTACACGTCGCGGCGCCCGTGGCCGCTACCTTTCGAGCTGTCGTGCACGACGTGTTGCAACTAGCTGCGCGTCGCGGCCTGGGGGTCGGGGACCTGGAACACCTCGCGCAGATAGGACACGTACGAGGGATCGTAGTCCATGGTCTTGGAGGGCTCGTCGCTGATCTTGGCCACCGGCTGGCCGTTGCAGCGGGTCATCTTGATGACGATCTGCAGCGCCTCGTAGGAGAGGTCATTGGTGAGGTTGGTGCCGATGCCGAATGCGGTCTGCGCGCGCCCGCGGAAGTGCTCGAACAGGCGGATCGCCAGCGGCACGTCGAGGGAGTCCGAGAAGACCATCGTCTTGGTGCGCGGGTCGATGCGCATCCGCTGGTAGTGCGCGATCAGCTTCTCGCCCCACTCGAAGGGGTCGCCCGAGTCGTGGCGCACGCCGTCGAACAGCTTGCAGAAGAAGAGGTCGAAGTCGCGCAGGAAGGCGTCCATGCCGCAGACGTCGGAGAGCGCGATGCCGAGGTCGCCGCGATACTCGCGCGCCCAGGTGTTGAAGGCGAAGACCTGCGAGTCGCGCAGCCGCGGGCCCACCGCCTGGCAGGCCTGCAGGTACTCGTGCGCCATGGTGCCGAGCGGCGTGAGGCCCAGGTCCATCGCGAAGCGCACGTTGCTGGTGCCGACGAGCCGCGGCCCCGCGCCGGCCTTGAGCTCCTTCAGCACCTCGCCCTGCCACTCGCGCGAGAAGCGCCGCCGCGTGCCGTAGTCGGCGATGCGGAAGTCGGGATCGTCGACGCCGTCGACCTGGGCCATCTTGCCGGCGAGGCGGCGTCGCCCCTCCGCGAAGTCGGGCGACGGATGCGCGCGGCGGTTGTGCACCTCCGACACGATGGCCAGCACCGGCACCTCGAACAGGATGGTGTGCAGCCACGGTCCCTTGATGGTGATGTCGATCTCGTGCGGCGCGTCGGCGCGCGGCGCGACGCGGATGAAGCGCTCGTCGAGCCTGAAGATCTTCAGCAGGTCGACGAAGTCGCTCTTGAAGAACCGCCAGCTGCGCAGGTAGTCGAGCTCCTCGGCGGTGAAGCCCACCGAGCAGAGCGCGCGGATCTCGTCGCGGATCTCGTCGACGCGGGGCGTGAGGTCGAGATGCGGGTTGCGGCACTTGAAGCGGTACTCGACCTGGGCGCCCGGGAAATGGTGGAGCACCACCTGCATCATGGTGAACTTGTACAGGTCGGTGTCGAGCAGCGACTCGATGATCATCGGCGGCAGGGAAAAGGGGCTGGCGGGGGTTGCTCCCCGGATGTTACCGCGCTCCTGCCGCCATCCCCGAGAGTCATCCCCGCGCAAGCGGGGACCCACCTCGTCATCCCCGCGCAAGCCCGGATCCACCACGTCATCCCCGCGCAAGCGGGGACCCACGCCCTACCCTTCCGCACCCCTGGATTCCCGCATGCGCGGGAATGACGGGGAGATTCCCCCCCGGGCGCCGCGTCGCTATGATGCGCGCCATGCTCATCAACTGCGTCGCCTACCAGGACGGCCGCAAGATCGCCGACGTCCCGGCCGAGGAGATCTCCGACTACGTCAGCCGGCCGGACTGCTTCGTTTGGGTGGCACTGGCCGATCCCGGGGATGCCGAGCTCGCGCTGATGGCCGAGGAGTTCGGCCTGCACGAGCTCGCCGTCGAGGACGCGCGCAAGGGCAACCAGGCGCCGAAAATCGAGGAGTACGGCGACATGATCTTCTGCGTCATGCGCACGGTCGAGCGCGGCCCGCCCCCCGACGAGGAGCTCGTCACCGGGCAGGTCGCCGTGTTCGTCGGGCGCAACTATGTCCTGTCGGTGCGCAAGAACACCCAGCAGGGCTTCGCGCCGGTGCGCGCACGCACCGAGCACGAGCCCGACCTCCTGCGCCGCGGGTCGGGCTATGTGTTCTACGCGCTGATGGACGCCATCGTGGACCGCTATTTCCCCGTGCTCGACGGCCTCGAGACCAAGCTCGAGGCGCTCGAAGTCGCGATGTTCAAGCGTACCCCTGGACGCCAGAGCGTCGAGGGTTTCTACGCCCTGAAGCAGGACATGATGACGCTGCGGCATGCGGTGAGCCCGCTCGCCGAGGTCGCGAGCAAGCTCTTCGGGGGCCGCGTGCCCGGCGTCTGCGTCGGCCTGCAGGAGTACTTCCGCGACGTGTTCGACCACCTGATGCGGCTCAACGCCGAGATCGAGAGCATGCGCGAAATGCTGCAGACGGCGATTTCGGTATCGCTGACGCTGATCAGCATCGCGGAGAGCGAGATCACCAAGAAGCTCGCGGCCTGGGGCGCGCTCATCACGGTTCCGACCCTCATTGCCGGCGTTTACGGGATGAACTTCGCGCACATGCCCGAGCTGTCCTGGTCCTTTGGCTACCCGCTGGCGATCGGCGTGATGGTGGGCATCGACGCCATCCTGTGGATACGCTTCCGCCGCACCGGTTGGGTCTAGCTCCGCGCCGCCGACACCGCAGGCCGGGCATCCGCCGCGGAGCCGTAACGGCCCGCGCGCCCGCCGCGGCGCCGCCGCGCAGGCTCAGCGGGCCGTGCCCGGCTTCACCTCGATCACGCGCGCGCCCGCCGGCGGCGCGACCGGCCACGACGGCTGCAGCGTGACGTGGCCGATGGCGAAGCGCTCGCGAAGCATGCGCTGCGCCGCCGGGAGGGTGCGGGGCCACAGCGCCGCGTCGGCGAGCGCGACGTGCGCCGACAGCGCCACGTCATGGCTGCCCATCTGCCAGACGTGCAGGTCGTGCACGTTGGTGACGCCGGGGAGCCGCGACAGCGCAGTGCCGATGGCCTCGTAGTCGAGGTGCGGCGGCACGCCTTCCATCAGCACCCCGGCAGTCTGGCGCAGCAGGCGCCAGGTCGAGCGCAGGATCAGCAGCGAGATGAGGATGGACAGCAGCGGGTCGACGGGCAGCCAGCCGGTGGTCGCGATCACCACGCCCGCGACGATCGCGGCCACCGAACCCAGCAGGTCGCCGACGACGTGCAGCAGCGCCGCGCGCACGTTGAGCGAGGCTTCGGCGCGCGCCAGCACCCAGGCGGCGACGAGGTTCACCAGCAGGCCCACGGCGGCGACGACGATCACCAGCCCGCCTTCCACCGGCGTGGGCGACGCGAGGCGACGGATCGCCTCGAACACGATCGCGGCGACGATGGCGAGCATCGCCAGCGCGTTGACGAAGGCGGCGATGACCTCGGCGCGCGCGTAGCCGTAGGACGCGCGCGCCGACGGGGGCTTGCGCGCGATGCGCTGCGCGAACAGTGCGACGCCGAGGGCCGCGGCGTCGGTGACCATGTGGCCCGCGTCGGACAGGAGCGCCAGCGAGCCCGAGAGGAAACCCCCGCCCGCCTCGACCAGCGCGAACGACGCCGTCAGGCCGAAGGCGATGGCCAGCGCGCGCGAGGGCGCGCCGCGATGGTCGTGCGCGTGGTCGTGGCCATGCGCGTGATCGTGGCCATGCGCATGGCCCTGCACCTCCCCGCGACCTTTCCGTTTCGCGCTGCCCATGCGGCCATTGTGGCGCAACCGCGGGGCTCCCGTCACATCGTCACCCGCCCGGCGCGCGCGGGGTCGTAGGCGCGCTTGTCGGCATAGAACGCGGCGAGGCGCGCCATGTCGGCGGCGGGGTCGTCGCTGAGCTCGACATAGCCGCCGACGCCGACCTCGCGGCGCGCGTAGTCGATGAAGCCCAGCGCCACCGGCACCTTGGCCGCGCGCGCCAGATGCCAGAACCCGCTCTTCCAGCGCTCGACGCGGCTGCGCGTGCCTTCGGGCGTGATGACGAGGTGGAACGCCTCGGCTTCGTCGAAGGCCCGGCGCATGGTCTCGATGAAGCCGCTGGGCGCGCGCCGGTCGATGGGGATGCCGCCCCAGCGCCTGAACAGCGCTCCCGCGGGGCCCGCGAACAACGTGTGCTTCGCCACCCACCGGAAGTGGATGCCCACCAGCCACTTGGCGAAAAGCCCCCAGGGGAAGTCCCAGTTCGAGGTATGCGGGTAGAACACCACCACGCACTTTGCGGGAACCGGCTCCGCCAGCACCACGCGCCAGCCCGCGAGCCGCAGCGCGGCGGCGGCGAAACGTGCGCGGATGCCCCGCGCGCGCCGCGGGTCGTAGTAATCGGGAGTGGTCACGGCCCGGGGAGTGTAGTCGAACGCGCTGCCGCTAGAATCGCAGCCGTGGAGCCCCTTGTCGTGCAATCCCCTGCCGTGGCGCCGGTGCCGCTCGCCGATCGCATCGACGCCGCCTTGCCGCAGACGCAGTGCACGCGCTGCGGCTACGACGATTGCCGCGCCTATGCCGATGCCGTCGCCGCAGGCGCGCCGATCGACCGCTGCCCTCCCGGCGGCGACGCGACGCTGGCGGTGCTCGCCGCGCTCACCGGCCGGCCGGTGGTGCCGCTCGACGCCTCCTGCGGCCGCCACGGACCGCTCGAGGTCGCGGTGATCGACGAGGCGCGCTGCATCGGCTGCACGCTGTGCATCGCTGCCTGCCCGGTCGACGCCATCGTCGGCGCGCAGAAGCGCCTGCACGGCGTGCTGTCCGCGCTGTGCTCGGGCTGCGAGCTCTGCATCGCACCCTGCCCCGTCGACTGCATCGCGATGCAGCCCGCAGGCCGCGCATGGTCGCAGGCCGACGCGCGCGATGCGCGCGTGCGCCACCGCGCCCGCGCGCTGCGGCTCGCCGCGGGCAACCGCCATCGCGTTCGCCGCGTCGACGGGGATGCCTCTCCGGCACCCGGCACGGACGCCGCGGCGGCCGGCGCACGTGCAGCATCCGCCGCCGCCAGGCCTGCGACGCCCGACGCCGTGGCCGGCCACGCCGCCGAGCGGCGCAAGTCCGCCGTCGCCTCCGCGCTCGCGCGCGCACGGGCGCGTCGCAGCGCGCCATGAATCCCGCCAGGCGCCGCGCGATCTTCGAGCGCCTTCGCGCCGCCAACCCGCACCCGCGCTCCGAGCTCGAATACGGCTCGCCCTACGAGCTGCTGGTCGCCGTCGTGCTCTCCGCGCAGGCCACCGACAAGAGCGTGAACAAGGCCACCGGGCGGCTCTTCCCCGTCGCGCGCACGCCCGCCGCGATGGTGAAGCTCGGCGTGGAGCGGCTCACGCCCTACATCAGCTCGATCGGCCTTTTCCGCATGAAGGCGAAGAACGTCGTGGCGCTGTCGGAGCTGCTGCTGCGCGACCACGGCGGCAAGGTGCCGCAGGACCGCGAGGCGCTGGAGAAGCTGCCCGGGGTGGGGCGCAAGACCGCCAACGTCGTGCTCAACGTCGCTTTCGGGCAGCCGACCATCGCCGTCGACACCCACATTTTCCGCGTGGCGAACCGGACCGGGCTCGCGCCCGGCAAGGACGTGGCGGAGGTGGAGCGCAAGCTGGAGAAGTTCACGCCCGAGGAGTTCCGCCACGACGCGCACCACTGGCTGATCCTGCATGGGCGCTACACCTGCATCGCGCGCAAGCCCAAGTGCCCCGTGTGCATCATCCGCGACCTCTGCGAGTACCGCCACAAGACGCCCGGCGAACCGCCGCCGCTGCCGCTCGCCTGACCCGACGCCGCCGCCATGTTCAACCCTTCGCGCGACGAGGCGCGGCGCTTCCTGGTCGACGCCTGGCAGAAGTACCGGGCCTCGCAGCCGCTGTCCGACCTCGAGGCGATCGTCGCGCGCATCGTCGCGCAGCACCCCGAGTACCACGCGGTGCTCGAGTCGCCCGAGCGCCACGCCCACCGCGACTACGCGCCCGAGGGCGGCGAGACCAATCCCTTCCTGCACCTGTCGCTGCACCTCGCCGTCGCCGAGCAGCTGGCCATCGACCAGCCGCCGGGCATCCGCGCGGCGTTCGAGCGCATCCGCGACGCGCGCGGCGACGAGCACGCCGCGCTGCACGCCTTGATCGAGTGCCTCGCCGAGACGGTGTGGCAGGCGCAGCGCGCGGGCACGGCGCCCGACGCCGCGACCTACCTCGGCTGCCTCGCCCGGCAGCACTGATCTGCAGGCCCGGCGCAACCGCGCCGCAGGCCCTGCGGCACCGGCCCGCACACTCGGTGGCCGCGGCCGCGAAAAACAAAAGGCGCCCGAAGGCGCCCTCTTGCGTGACCGGTACTCGTGCGCCGGTCAGTGCTTGTCGTGCACCGCCGGGGGCTGCGAGGCGAAGTAGGCCGCGAGGTTCTCGATGTCGGCTTCCGACAGCGACGCCGCGAACGGCTGCATGATGGCGTTCTTGCGTGCACCCGACTTGTAGTCGCGCAGCGCCTTGGCGAGGTAGTCGGGGTGCTGGCCTGCGAGCCGCGGGTAGTCCGGCACCGTGCTGTTGCCGCTGGCGCCATGGCAGGCCTGGCACACGCCCTCGACGATCTTCCTGGCCGCGGCCAGGTCCTGCGCGAAGGCGGGGGCCGACGCGAACGCGAGCAGCGCCGCCCACGAAACGATCCGGTTGCGCATCATTTGCCCGCCGCCGGCGCAGCCGCGCCCGCGTCTCCGTAGTAGGCCGCGAGGTCGGCGATGTCCTGGTCGGTGAGGGTGGCCGTGATGCCGCGCATCGACGGGTGCACGCGCTCGCCGCTGCGGTATTCCTGCAGCGCCTTGGCGATGTAGGCGGGATGCTGCCCGCCCAGCATCGGCACGGAATAGACCTCGGGATACGCGGTGCGCCAGCCCGGGACGCCGTGGCAGCCCTGGCACATCCGGGTGAGTTCCTTGCCGCGCGCGGCATTGCCGGCCTGAGCGGGCGCCTGCGCGAGGGCCGTGGCCGAGACGCTTGCGACGAGCGCGGCCAGCATTGTTGTTCTGATCATGCGAATCGGGAGTGAATCGTTGGAGGGGGCGGCGCGAGGCCCCTCCCCGGGGTGCCGCGCGAAAAATCCTTGAAATTCTAAGCTTTTTGACGCCCTGCGGTCAATCGAGCCGCGCTCAGCGCTCGAGGAACTTGAGCTTGTCCTGCACGTCCTTCCACTCGTCTGCGTCGGCTGGCGCGGGCTTGCGCTCGATGATGGGCTTCCACAGCTTGGCGAGCTCGGCGTTGATCGCCTTGAAACCCTCCTGCTCCGGCGGCACGTCATCCTCGGCGTAGATCGCCTCGACGGGGCATTCGGCGACGCACAGCGTGCAATCGATGCACTCGTCCGGGTCGATCACCAGGAAATTGGGGCCTTCGCGGAAGCAGTCGACCGGGCAGACATCGACGCAGTCTGTGTACTTGCAGCGAATGCAGCTTTCGGTGACGACGTAGGCCATCGGTGCGCGGGGGCGATGCGGTGGAAGGGCCTTGAATTTTAGCAGATGCCGCCCCACCTCCCTCCGCCAGGCCATCGCTTGCCACCGGCCGGCAACTTGGGCTACCGTTCGACCACTCGCCGCGAACCACGCGGCAACGTGACATCTGCGCGACCATTGCGCGACAACCGCGGGGGACCACCCCGCCCCATCGACAACCGCGGGCGGCGACCGCCGCCCCATCGACGACCAGCGGGCGGTCGCGGCCGCCCCTCGAGGACCCCCACATGACGCAGGCAGCCACCCACACCCATGCCATCAAGCACGTTTCCGACGCCACGTTCGAGAAGGACGTGATCAACGCGGGCACGCCCGTGCTCGTCGACTTCTGGGCCGAGTGGTGCGGCCCCTGCAAGATGTTCGCGCCGATCCTCGACGAGATCGCCCGCGAGTACGACGGCAAGATCACCATCGCCAAGATGGACATCGACGCCAATCCCGCGACGCCCGTCAAGTACGGCATCCGCGGCATCCCGACGGTGATCCTGTACAAGGGCGGCCAGGCGCAGGCGCAAAAAGTGGGCGCGCTGTCCAAAAGCCAGTTGACGGCGTTCCTTGACAGCCACCTCTAAGCCGGTTAGCCTCCCGTCCCGATCCCTCGTGCGGGCCCCACCCGGGCCTGCACGACGATGAAAACAGGGCCCGCAAACCTCGCGGAGCCCCTCCCCCGAACCCTTAAGAAGCCAGCAGCCCGCGCGCGCCGCGCCGTATTCACGCAGCATTCGCGTCCTTCCCACGCAGCGGCCGCCGCGCGCCGCCCCCCCGTCCTCCCGCCCACGCGAAACCCGCTTTCGCGCCATCCGCACCATGCATCTGTCCGAACTCAAAGCCAAACACGTCTCCGAGCTGCTCGACATCGCCAACACGATGGAAATCGAGGGCGCCAACCGCATGCGCAAGCACGACCTCATCTTCGCGCTCCTCAAGAGCCAGGCGAAGAAGGGGGAAAGCATCTTCGGCGAGGGCGTGCTCGAAGTCCTCCCCGACGGCTTCGGCTTCCTGCGCGCCCCCGACACCAGCTACCTCGCGGGCACCGACGACATCTACATCTCGCCGTCGCAGATCCGCCGCTTCAACCTGCACACCGGCGACACCATCGAGGGCGAGATCCGCACGCCCAAGGAAGGCGAGCGCTACTTCGCGCTGGTCAAGGTCGACCGCGTCAACGGCGAGCCGCCCGAGGCCGCCAAGAACAAGATCCTGTTCGAGAACCTCACGCCGCTCTTCCCCGACGAGCCGATGGTGCTCGAGCGCGACATCAAGGCCGAGGAGAACATCACCGGCCGCGTGATCGACATCATCGCGCCCATCGGCAAGGGCCAGCGCGGCCTGCTGGTCGCCAGCCCCAAGTCCGGCAAGACGGTGATGCTGCAGCACATCGCGCACTCGATCGCCGCCAACCATCCCGAGTGCGTGCTGATCGTGCTCTTGATCGACGAGCGCCCCGAGGAAGTGACGGAAATGCAGCGCACCGTGCGCGGCGAGGTGGTCGCCTCGACCTTCGACGAGCCCGCCACGCGCCACGTGCAGGTCGCCGAGATGGTGATCGAGAAGGCCAAGCGCCTCGTCGAGCACAAGAAGGACGTGGTGATCCTGCTCGACTCGATCACCCGCCTCGCCCGCGCCTACAACACCGTGGTACCGGCCTCCGGCAAGGTGCTGACGGGCGGTGTGGACGCCAATGCGCTGCAGCGGCCGAAGCGCTTCTTCGGCGCGGCGCGCAACATCGAGGAAGGCGGCTCGCTGACCATCATCGCCACCGCCCTGATCGACACCGGCTCGCGCATGGACGACGTGATCTACGAGGAGTTCAAGGGCACGGGCAACATGGAAATCCACCTCGACCGCCGCATGGCCGAGAAGCGCACCTACCCCGCGATCAACGTCAACCGCTCGGGCACGCGCAAGGAAGAGATGCTGCTCAAGCCCGAGGTACTGCAGAAGGTGTGGGTGCTGCGCAAGGTGCTCTACCCGATGGACGACCTCGAGGCGACCGAGTTCCTGGTCGACAAGGTCCGCGCCACCAAGACCAACGCCGAGTTCTTCGACTCGATGCGCAGGGGCTGAGGCCCAGGCTGCCCCGTCATCCCCGCGAAAGCGGGGACCCAAGCTGGGATTCCCGCGCGTGCCGCCGTTACCCCGGCATGCGGGGACCCACGGCAGGATTCCCGCTTTCGCGGGAATGACGGAGGGGTGAGCGCAACGGCGGCCGTACGCAGGCCTGCGTATTGGCGACAGGGGGCGGGGCCGCCCATAGTGCATCCCGCGCCCAACGCCGGGCGTATCCGCACGGAGGCCCCCATGACCCGCCACTACATCGATTGCCGCCAGGTCCCCGGCGACAGCGGCTGCACGGTCGCGATCTCGGCCGACTCGGCCGAGGAACTGGTCGACGCCGCCGCCGACCATGCCGTCAAGGTGCACAAGCACGCCGACGGCCCCGAGCTGCGCGAGACCATCCGGACCATGATCAAGCAGGGAACGCCGCCGGCCTGATCAAAAATACTGCATTAAATCAGCAGCTTGCAGCGCAACCTCGGCGCGCGCTTTAACCGCGGGACGGTGCCCCAACCTTGCCTATCGACGGCTGTTCTGGCATAATTCCGGATTCGGTCGCCGCGACACCGGCATTCGCCCGGCGCCGCAACCCCGACCCCGCGAGACGCTCATGAAATCCGACATCCACCCGAAGTACGACGAGGTCCAGGTCAGCTGCAGCTGCGGCAACACGTTCGCCACCCGCTCGACGGTGGGCAAGCCGCTGCACGTCGAAGTCTGCTCGTCGTGCCACCCGTTCTATACCGGCAAGCAGAAGGTTGTCGACACCGCCGGCCGCATCGACAAGTTCCGCCAGCGCTACGGCAACAAGCGCGCGAACGCCTCGGCCTGACGCTTCGTCGCACCGCACTGAAAAGGCAGCTTCGGCTGCCTTTTTTGTTCGCACGGGACCTGCCAACCGGTCCCGCTTAGCTTCCGCAGCGCTTTTATCGGAAAATCCGAGCCGTGCTCGCGCCCCGCCCCCGCATCGAGGAACCCGTCGACCCGAGCCTGGTATCGCCCTCGGGGCCCTGGCGCGCGTGGAAGCAGCTCGGGCTGCTGCTGCTCTGCGCGGCCTGGATCGCGCTCGGGCTGGGGGGCCACGACCCCTGGAAGACCGAGGATGCGGTCACCTTCAGCATCGCCACCGACATGCACAAGCGCAACGACATCGTCGCGCCGGTGCTGCTCGGCGAGGCACGCTTCGAGCACGGCGTGCTGGTGCCCGGCCTCGCGGCGCTGGGCGAGCGGCTGTTCTCGCCGCCCTTGAGCGCCCACAGCGCCGCGCGCGTCGCCATCGGCTTCCTGCTGGTGCTCTCCCTGCTGTTCACCTCGCTCGCCTCGCGCGAGCTCAACGGGCGTGCCTTCCGCTGGCTGCCGGTGCTGCTGCTGGTCGGCTCGGTCGGGTTCTTCGACCGCGCGCACGCCCTCGCCGCCGACGCCGGCACCACGCTCGCAGTGGCCGTCGCGCTGTACGGCTTCGCGCTGGCGCTGCGCGCGCCCATCGGCGGTGGCGTGGTGGTCGGCATCGGCGCCGCGCTGGGGTTCTTCTCGCGGGGCTTCGAAGTCCCGCTGTGGATCGGCGTCACCGCGCTGATGATGCCGCTGGCCGGCGCGACCTGGCGCGCGCGCGGCTTCGCGGCGACCGCGGGCATCGCCATCGCCGTGGCCGCGGTGCTGGGCGCGACCTGGCCTTTCGCGATGTACATGCGCGACGCCGACCTCTACGCCAACTGGCGCGCCTCGGAGACGCTCGCGCGCTACGCGGGCTGGCTGGGCGACCCCGACGACTTCGTGCCCTCGTACGCGCTCAAGAACCTGCTGTGGTTCGCCTGGCCCGCGCTGCCGCTCGCGCTGTGGACGCTGTGGATCCGCGCACGCGGCTTCAACGGCGGGCTCGCACGCCCCGGCGTGCTGCTGCCCGCGGTGTTCGCGGCGGTGATCCTCGCCGGGCTCGTCGCCATGCGCGACCCCACGCTCATCCGCATGATGCCGCTGCTGGTGCCGCTGGCCGTGCTCGCCTCGCTCGAGGTCGACACGCTGCCGCGCAGCGTGTCGGGCGCGCTCGACTGGTTCGGCATCCTCACCTTCGGGCTCCTCGCGACGCTGCTGTGGTTCCTGTGGGTCGACGCCTACTTCAACAGCATGTCGCCGGCCGTCGCGCGCTTTTTCCGCGACACCGAGTTCGGCTACCGCCCCTCGTTCAAGCTCTGGGCGGTGCTCGCGGCGCTGTTCCTGACGGTGCTGTGGATCGCGCTGGTGCGTCCCGCGCGCAAGTCCAACCGGCGCGCGCTGCTCAACTGGACGGCGGGGATCGTGCTGGTATGGGGCCTGTACTCGACCATCTGGCTGCCCTACCTCGATTCGCGGCGCAGCTACCGCTCGATGGCGACCGACCTCGCGCCGCACCTGCCCTCTGCGCGCCTGCCGGTGACGGAGCCGGGCTCGCCACCGGCGACGGGCGCGGTGGCGCCGCCCCCGGGCAGTTGCGTGATCGCGCGCAACTTGGGCGACGCGCAGCGCGCGCTGCTCAACTACTTCACCGGCCTCGTCACCGTCGCCGAAGGCACGCCGGCGGCCGCGCGCTGCGACCTGATGCTGGTGCAGTACGGTCGCGCCTACCCCGACCGCCTGCCCGGCTGGACCACGCTCTGGGAAGGCCAGCGCCGCGGCGACGACACCGAGCACTTCGCGCTGTACCGCAGGGACCCCTCATGAAGTTCTTCGACGAAGCGCTGATCGAGGTGCACGGCGGCGACGGCGGCAACGGTGCCGTTTCGTTCCGCCGCGAGAAGTACGTGCCGCGCGGCGGACCCGACGGCGGCGACGGCGGCCGCGGCGGCAGCATCGTCGCGGTGGCCGACCGCAACATCAACACGCTGATCGACTACCGCTACGCGCGCATCCATCGCGCGGGGCGCGGCGAGAACGGCCACGGCGCCGACCGCTACGGCCGCGGCGCGGAGGACGTCGTGCTGCGCATGCCGGTGGGCACGATCATCGCCGACGCGGAGAGCGGGGAGCGCATCGCCGACCTCGCGCGCGACGGCGACCGGGCGCTGCTCGCGCGCGGCGGCCGCGGGGGCCTCGGCAACCTCCACTTCAAGTCGAGCACCAACCGCGCGCCGCGCAAGGCCACGCCCGGCGAGGAGGGCCAGTCGCGGAAGCTGCGGCTCGAGCTGCGCGTGCTGGCCGACGTCGGGCTCGCCGGCATGCCCAACGCCGGCAAGTCGACGCTGGTGCGCGCGGTGTCGGCGGCGCGGCCCAAGGTCGCCGATTACCCCTTCACCACGCTCGCGCCCTCGCTCGGCGTGGTGCGCAGCGACGCCAACCGCTCGTTCGTCATCGCCGACATCCCGGGGCTGATCGAGGGTGCCTCCGAAGGCGCGGGCCTCGGCCACCGCTTCCTGCGCCACCTCGCGCGCACGCGGCTCCTGCTGCAGGTCGTCGACATCGCGCCGCTCGACCCCGAGGCCGACCCCGTCGCCGACGCGCGCGCCATCGCGCGCGAGCTCGAGCGCTACGACCCGGCGCTCGCCGCCAAGCCGCGCTGGCTCGTCGTCAACAAGATCGACCTCCTGCCCGGGGACGAGCGCGAGGGTGCCGTCAAGGCCTTCGCCAAGTCGCTGCGCTGGAAGGGGCCCGTGTTCGCGGTGTCCGCCGCCAGCGGCGAAGGCATCCGCGCCCTGATCCTCGCGATCCAGGAGTGGCTCGACGCGCACCCGGCGCCCGCGCCCGCGCCGCTCACGCTCGACGACGACGATTCGCCCCCCGCCGCGGTGGTGACGTCGGAGCTTCCCGCCGAGGACGGCGGCGCCCCGCTGCGGGTGCTGCGCCCGCAACCGGTGACGGCGCGCCGCGTGCGCCGCCGGAGCACGCCCGAAGGCGAGGACGGCTGACGTGGCATCGCTCGCCGGCAACGCACGCCGCATGGTGGTCAAGATCGGCTCCAGCCTCATCACCGACGAAGGCCGCGGCCTCGACCACGAGGCGATCGCGCGCTGGTCGGCGCAGATCGCGGCGCTGTGCGCGGAAGGTCGCGAGCTGGTGCTGGTGAGCTCCGGCGCGATCGCCGCGGGCATGCAACGCCTGGGCTGGACACGGCGCCCGCAGGCGATCCACGAGCAGCAGGCCGCCGCGGCGGTGGGGCAGATGGGCCTGGTCGAGGCCTGGGAGAAGGCCTTCGCGCCGCACGCGCTGATCGCCGCGCAGGTCCTGCTCACCCACGAGGACCTCGCCGACCGCCGGCGCTACCTCAACGCGCGCTCGACGCTGCGCACGCTGATCGCGCTGCGCGCGGTGCCCATCATCAACGAGAACGACACGGTGACCACCGACGAGATCCGCGTCGGCGACAACGACACGCTGGGCGCGCTGGTGGCCAACCTGATCGAGGCCGACGTGCTGGTGCTGCTCACCGACCAGGCGGGCCTCTACACCGCGGACCCGCGCAAGGACGCGTCGGCGCGCTTCGTGCACGAGGCGCGCGCCGGCGACGCCGCGCTCGAGTCGATGGCGGGCGGCGCGGGCAGCGAGATCGGCCGCGGCGGCATGCTCACCAAGGTGCTCGCCGCCAAGCGCGCGTCGCGCTCGGGCGCGCACACCATCATCGCCTCGGGCCGCGAGGAGAACGTGCTGGCGCGGCTCGCCGCCGGCGAGGCCATCGGCACGCACATCGTCGCCGACGTCCCCGCGCTGGCCGCGCGCAAGCAGTGGCTGGCCGCGCACGTGCAGATCGCCGGGCGCGTCACGCTCGACGAGGGCGCCGTGCGCGCGCTGACGCGCGACGGCAAGAGCCTGCTGCCCATCGGCGTGGTGGCGGTATCGGGCGGGTTCGAGCGCGGCGAGGTGGTGGGCTGCTTCGCGCCCGACGGCCTCGAGGTCGCGCGCGGCCTCGTCAACTACAGCGCCGAGGACGCCGCGCGCATCGCGCGCCGCGCCTCGAGCGAGATCGGCGCCATCCTGGGCTACGTCGACGAGCCCGAGCTCATCCACCGCGACAACCTGGTGCTGCTCTAGGCCGTCTTCTGCTCGTCGGGGACGGGAGGCAGCGGGACGGGATCGGCGTAGGCGCCGGGCCGTTGCGCGTGCGCCACGCCGAACAGGCGCTCGCGGCGCGTCTGCGGCCGGGTGTGCAGGTAGCGCTCGAGCTCGTTCAGCGCGCGGCGATAGACCTCGCGCTTGAAGTCGATCACGCTTTCCAGCGGCACCCAGTAGTCGTGCCAGCGCCAGGCGTCGAACTCTGGGTGGTCGGTCGCGCGCAGGCTGACGTCGTTGTCGCGGCCGGTGAGCCGCAGCAGGAACCAGATCTGCTTCTGCCCGCGGTAGCTGCCGCGGTACTCGCGCTTCACCCAGTGTTGCGGAACGTCGTAGCGCAGCCAGTCGCGCGTCCGGCCGAGGATCCTGACGTGGTTGGGCTGCAGTCCGACTTCCTCGCGCAATTCACGGTACATCGCCCGCTCGGGCGTCTCACCGGAATTGATGCCACCTTGTGGAAATTGCCACGAGTGCTCGCGGATGCGCTTGCCCCAGAAGACGTGGTTCCTGGCGTTGACGATGACGATGGCGACGTTCGGGCGGTACCCGTCGCGATCCAGCATCGCTGCCCCTTGCGATATCAGTTGAAGCCATTTTATCCACAGAGGCGCGCCCTTGGAAAGGGAGACGTGGCCGCCGCCCCTTTCGGCCGTCCCCCTGCCGGAGTCAGTGCGGGGCCGCGGCCTCGCGATCCTGCGACGCGGGGGCGCGCTCGGGCGGGTCCTCGACCCTCGCGGTCGGCGGCGCGCCCGCGGGCTTCCAGCCGAGCTGGATGACCTCGAAGTCGCCCGCCTTGAGCTTGGCGAAGGCCGGATTGAGGATGTCGTTGTCCCAGCGGGTGTCGAAGGTCCCGCCGATGTACATGTCGCTGCCGTTGTCGGCGACGATGAGGCCGTAGCGCTGCATCGCGCGGAAGATCTTCTGCACGTGCGGGTCGGAGCTGCGCGTCACCGGGTCGACGCCGTCGACCAGCTTGCGCAGCCGCAGCCGCGCACCGAGCGGCAGCGCGCCGACCGAGTCGCCGGCGACGTGCGAGGCCGGGTACACGTAGCCGTTGGTGTCGCGCACCGTGACGCGGAAGGCGTGGCCGATGTCGGTCACCGCGTCGTTCCAGGCCTCGTCGTAGCGCACGAGCCCGGGCAGGATGGCGAGCCCCGCGGCATCCGCCGACGTCCAGCCCTCGGTGCGGCGCGCGTTGGTGTAGAAGTCGAACACCGCGCCCGAGCCCGCGTACCACTGCGCGTGCGCGGTGTCGTACCAGACGTTGTAGAGCTCGAACAGTAGGCTCGCCTGGCAGTCGACGATGAGGAGGTGGCGGTCGGCGTCGGGACGCTGGTCGACGCGCCCGGGGGCGCCGCCCTCGACCCAGTGCGCCTGCATGATGGCCTCGGCGGGGACGGGATACCACGGGACCGGCTGCAGCGTGACCGGGTCGACGCCGTCGCTCTGGTCGGGCCAGTGGAACCTGACCGCAAGCCGCGGTTGCGTGACGCCGACCACCGCGTAGGGCATGCCATAGATGTCGTCGCCGCCCGCGGTGCCGCCGAAGTCGGGGTGCAGCGAGCGCGTGGCGCCGACGTGGGTGATGTAGGCCGACGACGCGCCGTCGACCGGCGCCGACGAGATGTCGGTGTTCCACCAGTTGTCGGCGGGGAAGAGCGGCCCGCTGCCGCGCAACGCGGCGCCCTGCGCCGGCAGCGGACCGGCGCAGGCGGGCAGCGCCGCGTGCAACGGCGCGGCCGCGAGCGTGGCGGCGAGCGTGGCCGCGGTCACGCGCGCCCGCGTGGCCGCGACGCGCCGCGAAACGGCCGGCTTGCGCGAAATGCGCGCCGCGCGGGATCCCGGGATGAATGCCATCCCGGAAATCTTACCGGTTCACGTTGCCACGTACACCATCCAGGTCACGCCGAACGGGTCCTTCACCATGCCGAAGGCCGGCGAGAAGAACGTCTTCTCGAGGGGCTGGATCACGCTGCCGCCCTTGCCGAGGCCGTCGAAGCTGCGCCGCGCCTCGGCTTCGCTCGCCACGGTGAGCGAGAGGCCGAAGCCCTCGAACTTCGGGTTGCCGCCGGCGAAGCCGTCCGACATCAGCAGGGTCGAGCCGCCGATCGACACGCTGGCGTGCATCACCTTGTCGGCGGGCGGCGCCGAGCCGTCGGGGCATTGACCGGGGCCGGCGGGAGCGTCGCTGTAGCGCATCAGCATCTGCACCTCGGCACCGACGGCCTGCTTGTAGAACGCGATCGCTTCCTCGCAGCGGCCTTCGTAGAACACATAGGGCGTGACTTGCATGGGCATCTCCTGGGGTTGGACGCACGGCCGCGGGCCTCGCGCCGCGGGAGCGGATTGACGTATATGTGTACGCCGTCCACAATAAGCTAGCACGACAAATGGACACTGTCCACATTTCCGCGTGAACACGCGTTCAGATTCGCCGCCGTCGCGGCGCAGCACCTATCGCCACGGCGATCTCGCGCGCGCCCTGCTCGACGCCGGCATCGCGCTGGCGCGCGAAGGCGGGCCCGACGCTGTGGTGCTGCGCGAGGCCACGCGCCGCGCGGGCGTCGTGCCCAACGCGGCCTATCGCCATTTCGCCAGCCGCGAGGCACTGCTGCAGGCGGTGCGCGCCGCCGCGCTGACGCGGCTCGCGCGCGCCATGGAGGACGCGGTCGCGCGTGACATGAAGGCGCGCCGCAGCGAGGCCGAGCGCGCACGCGCGGGCCTTCGCGCCATCGGCCGCTCCTACGTCGCGTTCGCACGCGGCGAGCCGGGCCTTTTCCGCACGGCCTTCGCGGTGCCGCTCGACCCACGCAATGCGCAGGGGCTCACCACCACCGGCGCGTCGGGCCTCAACCCCTTCGAACTCCTCGGCGCGGCGCTCGACCGCCTGGTCGCCGCGGGGCTGATGGCGCCGCGCCACCGCGCGGGCGCCGAATACCTCGCATGGTCGTCAGTGCACGGCCTCGCCCTGCTCGCGATCGAGGGGCCGCTGCGCGGCTTCGACGACGCGGCGATCGAGGCGATCGAGCGCGCGCTGCTGCAGATGGTCGAGGACGGGCTCACGCGGCGCTGAAATCCCGCCGTGTTAAAGTCGAAGGCCCCGCCGCTTTGCCCACGCGCTTCACCAACGGAGTGTCCCGTGCCCGGTCTCCTGCCCAACGTCGATCCCGACGGCCTGCTCGAATTCTCGGTGGTCTTCACCGACCGCTCGCTCAACCACATGTCGCAGCGCTTCCAGGGCGTGATGCGCGACATCGCCGGCGTGCTGAAGCACGCCTACAACGCGCGCTCGGCGATCGTGGTGCCGGGTGGCGGCAGCTACGGCATGGAATCGGTGGCGCGGCAGTTCGCCGGCGGCAAGCACGTGATGGTGCTGCGCAACGGCTGGTTCAGCTATCGCTGGACGCAGATCTTCGACATGGGCGCGATCCCCTCGTCGTGCACGGTGCTGAAGGCGCGCCAGCCGCGACCGGGACCCAAGGCCGCATGGACCCCCGCCCCCATCGGCGAGGTGGTCGCGGCGATCCGCGCCGAACGCCCTGCCGTGGTGTTCGCCGCGCACGTCGAGACCGCTTCGGGGATCATCCTGCCCGACGAGTACCTCGCCGCCGTCGCCGAGGCCGTGCATTCGGTGGGCGGCCTCTTCGTGCTCGACTGCATCGCATCGGGCGCGATCTGGGTCGACATGGAGGCCTGCGGCGTCGACGTGCTGATCAGCGCGCCGCAGAAGGGCTGGAGCAGCACGCCCGGTGTCGCGCTGGTGATGCTCGCGTCGCGCGGACGCGAGGCGATCGACGCGACCACCAGCAGCAGCTTCGCGATGGACTTGAAGAAGTGGCTCGCCATCATGGAGACCTACGAGAAGGGCGGCCACGGCTACCACGCAACCATGCCCACCGATTCGCTGTTGCGCCTGCGCGACACCATGAAGGAGACCGAGCGCTTCGGCTTCGAGCGCGCGCGCGACGCCCAGTGGGAGCTCGGCCGCAAGGTACGCGCGGCGCTGGCGCGCGCGGGCTTCCCCTCGGTGGCGGCCGAAGGCTTCGCCGCGCCGGGCGTGGTGGTGAGCTACACCGACGACAAGGACATCCAGTCGGGGCGCAAGTTCGCCGCACAGGGCCTGCAGATCGCCGCCGGCGTGCCGCTGCAATGCGACGAGCCCGCCGACTACGCGACCTTCCGACTCGGCCTCTTCGGCCTCGAGAAGCTCGGCAACGTCGACCGCACGGTGGCGGCGCTGGAAAAGGCCATCGCCGCGGTCGGCGAGCCGGCGACGGCGAAGTAGCAGGCGTTTCAGGCCGCCGCGACCCGCCGCGGCGCACAAATGTGCACGGGTCCGGTGCGCGCGCGGCGGGCGTGCCCACCAGCCACCGCGCATTTGAACATCCGCCTTTGCGAACGTGGCGTGATTGGTTATCCTGCAATCACGCGAGGACGGCGCACGATCGTCCCGCGCATCGCCATCCCGGAGGAACTCCCCGTGTCCATCGCACTACGACATAGCCTGCGCGCCTTCGCGACGCTCGCGTTCGCCGCGCTCGCGGCCCTGTCGACGCCCGCGCGCGCCGCCGACCCCGTCGAGCTTCAGCTGCTGTTCCCGATCGCCGTCGGCGGGCCGCTGACGCAGATCATGGACAAGCTCGTGGCGCGCTACCACGAGACGCACCCCGCCGTGGTGGTCAAGGCGATCTACTCGGGCACCTACGACGAGACGATGACCAAGGCGCGAGCGCAGTTCAAGGCCGGGCAGCCACCCGACGTGCTGATCGCGAGCGCCGTCGAGCTCTTCAACCTCCGCGACCTCGACATGATCGTCTCGTACGAGGACGCGCTCAAGGGCACCGACACCGGCTGGACCAAGCGCTTCTACGAGGCGTTCATGGTCAACAGCACGCAGGACGGCAAGACCTGGGGCCTGCCGTTCCAGCGCTCGACGATCATCCAGTATTACAACAAGGACGCGTTCCGCAAGGCCGGACTCGACCCGAACCACCCGCCGGCGACGTGGGAGGAACTGCGCGACATGTCGCTCAAGCTGCGTGACGCGGGGGGCGTCAAGTACGGCTTCCAGATCCCGTCGGACAACTTCGGCGATTGGCTGTTCGCGGCGCTGGCGTGGCAGAACGGCGTCGCGCTGGTGAGCCCCGACGGCAAGCACGCGTACTTCAACGACCCGCGCGCTGTCGAGGCACTGCAGTACTGGGTCGACCTCGGCAAGGCCGGGGCCGTGCCGAAGGGCTCGGTGTCGTGGGCCACGACGCCGAAGGACTTCGTCGAAGGCAAGGTCGCCATCATGTGGACCACCACCGGCAACCTCACCAACGTGCGCAAGCAGGCGAAGTTCGACTTCGGCGTGTCGCCGCTGCCCGCGCACCGGCAGCCCGGCTCGCCGACCGGCGGCGCCAACCTCTACGTGTTCAAGACCGGCGAAGCCGCCAAGGAGCGCGCCGCCGCCGAGTTCGCCAAATGGATGAGCGACCCAGAGCAGGCCGCGGAGTGGAGCATCGCGACGGGCTACGTCGGCTCCAGCCAGGCGGCGTATGACACGCCTGCGATGAAGGCCTATGTCGCGTCGTTCCCCGCGGCGGTGGTGGCGCGCGACCAGCTCGCGCACTACACGCGCTCGCTCGGCCTGCACGGCAACGGCCGCGCCACGGCGGCGCTATCCGACGCGATCCAGGCCGCGTTGACCGGCACGAAGACGCCGAAGGAGGCGCTCGACGGCGCGCAGAAGACGGCCGACGGCGTTCTCGCCCGCTTCCAGAAGTAGCGCGGCGCGGCCCAGCGCCTGGTCGACCGGGGATGTCGAGCGTCGAGGTTCGCGGCGTCACCAAGACGTTCGCGCCGGTGTCCGGGACGTCGCTGCCGGCCGTCGACGCCGTCTCGTTCCGCGCGGACGAGGGCCAGTTCGTGTCGCTGCTGGGACCGTCGGGCTGCGGCAAGTCGACGCTTCTGCGCATCATCGCCGGCCTCGAGCATCCCGACGACGGCGACGTGCTCATCGGCGGCGAGCGCGTCAACGGCGTGCCCGCCGCGAGGCGCCGCGTGGCGATGGTCTTCCAGAGCTACGCGCTGTACCCGCATCTCGACGTCGCCGAGAACATCGTGTTCGGCCTCAAGGTGCGCAAGGTGCCGGCAGCCGAGCGGGAGCGCAGGCTCGCGCGCGCCGTCGACATGCTCGGCCTGCGCGAATACCTGTCGCGCAGGCCCGCGCAGCTCTCGGGTGGCCAGCGGCAGCGCGTGGCGCTCGGCCGCGCGATCGTCGGCGAGTCGCGCATCGTGCTGATGGACGAGCCACTGTCGAACCTCGACGCCAAGCTGCGCCAGCAGATGCGCGAGGAGCTGCGCGGCCTGCAGCGCGAGCTCGGCCTCACCGTCATCTACGTGACGCACGACCAGGTCGAGGCGATGACGATGTCGGATCGCGTCGTCGTGATGCGACGCGGCGCGATCGAGCAGATCGCCACGCCCGTCGACCTCTACCGTTTCCCGGCGACGACCACGGTCGCGGCCTTCATCGGCTCGCCGCCGATGAACCTCGTCGCGGCGCGCGTCGACCAGGGTTTCGCGGTCGCCGCCACGGCCGCCGGCGCGCCCGTGCTGCGCATGCCAGTCGCGGGCGTCGGCGACGGCCGCGACGTGGTGCTCGGCATCCGACCCGAGCACCTGCGCACGCAAGGCGACGGCATCGCCTTGCGCGGCACGGCGCGCCTCGTCGAGTACCTCGGCGCCGACACCATCGTCGGGCTCGACGTCGGCGCCCCGGGCAAGCTCGTCGCGCGGCTGCCGGGCCTCGTGGCCGTCGGCATCGGCGAGGCGCTCGAGGTGCGCATCGACCCGGCCGAAGCGAGCGTGTTCGACGCCGCGACGGGCGCGCGCATCCCAACAGGCGAGCCGCGATGATCGCGACCGGCGCGCCGGCAGCGGCATCGGCGAGCGCGGCATCGCGCGCACGACGCGACACGCTCGGTGGATGGGCGCTGGTCGCACCCTCGCTCGCCGTCATCGCCGCGTTCACCATCTACCCGGTGGTGCTGTCGCTGGTGCACGCGTTCACTGCGCCTCACGGCGGTGTCACGCTGCAGCAGGTGCAGGCGATGGTCGACGACGAGGTCCTGCACAAGGTCTTCGTCAACAACCTCGTCTTCGCCGCGGTCACCGTGCCGGCGAGCATCGTCATCGCGCTGGCGATGGCGCTGTGGGTCAACGGCAGGATCCGCGGACGGAGCTTCCTGCGCCTCGCGTTCTTCACGCCCACCGTGCTGCCGATGGTCGCCGCCGCGAGCATCTGGCTCTATTTCTACACCCCGTCGTACGGCCCGATCGACCGCCTGCTGCACGTCTTCGGCGTGCCGAGCCACAACTGGCTCGGTACGCCGGAGACAGCGCTTCCGGCGGTCATGGTGGTGACGATCTGGAAGGAGGCGGGGTTCTTCATGATCTTCTACCTCGCGGGCCTGCAGAACATGCCGCCGGAGCTCGAGGAGGCGTCGCAGCTCGAGGGGGCGTCGGCGTGGTACCACTTCCGCCGCGTGACGCTGCCGCTGCTGATGCCGACCACGCTCTTCGTCATGGTCGTCGCTGTCACCGCGTCGTTCAAGCAGGTCGAGCACATCTTCGTCATGACCCGCGGCGGCCCCGACAACGCGAGCAGCCTCCTGCTCTACTACATCTACAAGGTCGCGTTCACGTTCTACGACGAGCATTACGCCGCGGTGCTGACGCTGGTGCTCGTCGCAACCCTGCTGCTGCTCGCGCTCGTGCAGTTCCGCGTGCTCGAGCGGCGCATCCATTACCGATGAGGACGACGCCCTCCACGCTCGGGATCGGCGCGCTGCGCGCGCTGTCGACCGCCGTCGCGTGGCTCGTCGCGCTGGCGTGGCTCGCGCCGCTGGCCTATGCGCTGTGGGCGTCGCTGCACGGTGCCGCCGACGAGACGCGCTTCGCGCTCGATGCGCCGTTGACGCTCTCCAATTTCGTCGACGCCTGGCACGCGGCGCCATTCGGGCGCTACTACCTCAACACGATCGTGCTGGTGCTCGGCATCCTGGTCGTGCAGCTCGTCCTGAGCACGCTTGCCGCTTACGCGTTCGCCACGGTGCCGTTCCGCGGCGGCGGCATCGCGTTCTGGCTGGTGCTCGTGCAGCTCGTCATCGCCCCCGACGTGCTCATCTCCGAGAACTACAACACCATGGCGAAGCTCGGCCTCGTCGACACGCTGACCGCGATAGGGCTGCCGTTCTTCGCCAGCGCCTTCGCGATCTTCCTGCTGCGCCAGGCGTTCAAGTCGGTGCCGAAGGAACTCGACGAGGCGGCCGAGATCGAGGGCTGCTCGCGGCTCATGCGCCTGTGGAAGGTCTACGTGCCGCTGGCGAGGCCCACCTATGTGGCCTTTGCGCTGGTGTCGGTCGCCGCCCACTGGAACATGCTGCTGTGGCCGATCGTCGTCACCAACCGGCCCGAGAGCAGGCCGCTCACCGTCGGCCTCGCGATCTTCGCGGGGCAGGAAGCCGGCGTGAGCTGGGCGATGCTGTCGGCGGCGACGGTGATCATCATCGCGCCGCTCCTCGTCGCGTTCCTCGTCTTCCAGCGCCAGTTCGTGCAGAGCTTCATGCGCGCCGGCATCCGCTGAAACGCGTCGCGTTGATCCCGCTTGCGCGGGGATGACGGCGTCGGGGGATGACGTTCAGGCCGCGATCGGCAGCAGCACGCGGCGCGCGTTCTCGGCCTGCATGGTCCGCTGCAGCAGCACCAGCAGCGCGTGCACGGCCTCGATGTTGGGCGTGGCGATGCCGGTGAGCTGCCCGAGCTCGAGCACCGAGCCGATCAGCGCGTCGATCTCGATCGCCCGTCCCGCCTCGACGTCCTGCAGCGTCGACGTCTTGTGGCGCCCCACCTTCTGCGCACCGTCGATGCGCCGGTCGATCGACACGCGGAAGCTCGCGCCGAGCTTCTCGGCGATGGCCTGCGCCTCGGCCATCATGCGCTGGGCGAGCGCGCGCGTGGCAGGCTCGTCGCAGATATCGGACAGCGGCGCATGCGTCAGCGCGCTGATGGGATTGAAGGTCATGTTGCCCCAGAGCTTCAACCAGATCTCGCTGCGGATGTCGTTGAGCACCGGCGCCTTGAAGCCCGCCGCGTTGAGGATCTCGGAAAGCCGCACGACGCGCGCAGTCTCGCTGTTGTCGGGCTCGCCGAGCGGCAAGCGCATGCCCTCGACGTGGCGGATCACCCCGGGTGCGGCGATCTCGCCCGCGGGATAGACCACGCTGCCGACGACGCGGCGCGCCTCGATCGCCGCCTCGATGACGCCGTCGGGATCGGCGGTCTTCAGGCGATGGCCGGCATACGGGCCCTCGAGCCGCTGGAAGTACCACCACGGCAGGCCGTTCTGCATCGTGACCACCGGCGTCGCCGCGCCGTACAGCGCGCGCATGGCGGGCGCGATGGCAGCGATCTGGTTGGCCTTGACGCACAGGAACACGACGTCGTGGACGCCGGCCTCGGCGCAGTCCGAGGTCGCCGCGACGCGGGCGACTTCCTCGCGACCGTCGGCGTGGAGGAGCTTGAGGCCGCTGGCGCGGATGGCGGCGAGGTGTGCGCCGCGCGCGATCACCGTGACGTCCTGCCCGCTGTTGGCCAGGCGGACGGCCAGCAGGCCTCCGATGGCACCGGCTCCCACAACCGCGATTTTCATGGCATGCCCTTCCCGTTCACGATGCGCCTCGCGGCGACCGCAGCAGGGATCGCTGCGGCGCAATATGCGGTCAGACGGGTATCCGGCGCCCGTCTGCCACTCGGGGGCGCATGCGATAGGCTACCACGGTCCCCGCCGGGTTTGTTGCGGTGCGGAAGGGGGTGACGGGTGGGCCCCCGCTTTCGCGGGGGTGACGGGTGGGGCTTTCGCGGGGGTGACGGGTGGGGCTTTCGCGGGGGTGACGGGTGGCCGGCGGCTCAGGCGGCGAACTTCCCCGCCTGGTAGTCGCGCACCGCTTGGTGGATCTCTTCGGTGGAGTTCATCACGAAGGGGCCGTATTGCGCGATCGGCTCGCCGAGCGGCTTGCCGGCGACGACCAGCACGCGCGCCCCGCCGTCCTTCGCGGTGAGGACGAGGCCGTCGCGACCGGGAGCGTTGGCGAGGATGGCCATGCGCTGCGTGCCCACCGGCGTGCCGGCGATGTCGACCGCGCCGCGGAACACGTAGACGAAGGCGTTGTGTCCCGCCGGCAGCGCCTGCGCGAAGCTCGCGCCAGCGGGGAGCGTCACGTCGAGGTACATCGGCTCGGTGACCTCGCGGCGCATCGCGCCTTCGACGCCGTGGCTCGCACCCGCGACGACGCGTACCCGCGCGCCTTCCGCCGTGACGACCTCGGGGATCTCGCCGGACTGGATGTCGCGGTACCAGGGCGCGCGCATCTTGTCGCGCGCGGGCAGGTTGAGCCAGAGCTGGAAGCCTTCCATCGTGCCGTCCTCCTGCTCGGGCAGCTCGCTGTGGATCACGCCGCGTCCGGCCGTCATCCATTGCACGCCGCCGTTCTGCAAGAGGCCCTCGTGGCCCGCGCTGTCGCGGTGGCGCATGCGCCCGGCGATCATGTAGGTCACCGTCTCGAAGCCGCGGTGCGGGTGATCGGGGAAGCCGCCGATGTAGTCGTCGGGGTTGTCGGTTCCGAAGGCGTCGAGCATCAGGAAGGGGTCGAGGCGGCGCTGCAGCGGCTGGGTGAGCACGCGCGTGAGCTTGACGCCCGCGCCATCGGAGGTGGGTGTGCCGGCGATGACCTGCTCGACGGCGCGCGGCGCGCGCACGGCCTCGCGGGTGTCGGCGTGGAGGTTCGTGGTCATGGCAATGGCTCCTGGTGTCGTCGTGAAGTGTACGCGCGGCGTCGGCGGGTGCCGGGCGCCCTGCGGCGCCCGTCAGGCGGCGAGCCGCTGTCCCTGCGTGTCCGCGTCGGCGAGCAGTGCCTCGATCTCGGCTTCCGCGGCCTCGAGTCCCTCGCGCTCGGCCTCGGGTCCCATCGACAGGCCTTCGGCGAACACGAAGCGGACGTCGTCGATGCCGAGGAAGTTGAAGAGCATCCTGAGATAGGGCACCTGCGTATCGGCGGGCGTGTTCCGATAGCGTCCGCCGCGGGTGAGCGCCACCCAGGCCGTCTTGCCATCGAGCAGCCCCTGGGGTCCCGCCGCGGTATAGCGGAAGGTCACGCCGGCGCGCGCGATGGCGTCGATCCAGTCCTTGAGCGCCGAAGGCACGCCGAAGTTGTACATGGGGACGCCGAGCACGACGACGTCGGCCGCCTGCAGCTCGGCGATCAGCGTGTCGGCGGCGGCGACGCGTGCCGCATCCTCCGCACCGCGCTGCTGCGGCGCCGAGGCAAGCGCCGCGAGCGTCGCGGCGTCGAGCGCGGGCGCCGGCGTGCGGGCGAGGTCGCGCAGCACGACGCTGGCACCGGGGTTCCGCTCGCGCAGCCGGCCGACGATGCGCCGCGCAAGGCGGCTGGAGTGAGAGGCATCATCGCGCGCGCTGGCGTGGATCTGGAGGATGTTCATGGGTGTTCCTGGATTCGTGGGCGCGCCGATGGCGCATGCCTCGAATGTCGTGCTTCCCATGTGCGCACAGAAGACCTTGAAACGGATATGATCGTTCCGCAGGTGGAACAATAGCGCGCCGCCGCGGACGCACGCCGCGGTTCCCATCGGCCCCTCCCATCCGTCCACCAAGGAGATCGCGACCATGGCAGCTGACGCCCCCACGGCGACCCTCGAGCCCAACGACCTCCTGCTGTTCGCCCGCGTGGCCGACGAAGGCAGCTTTTCGCGCGCCGCCGAGCGGCTCGGCATGCCCAAGTCGACCGTGTCGCGGCGCGTCGCCGCGCTGGAATCGGCGCTGGGCGAGCGGCTGATCCTGCGCACCACCCGCGCCCTCACCCTCACCGACTTCGGGCGCGCGGTGCTCGACCATGCGCACCACCTTGTCGAGGACGTCGAGGCCACCGCTGCGCTCGCCCAGCATCGCCAGTCGCAACCCAGCGGGCGCCTGCGCGTCACCGTGCCGGGCGACATGGCGAACCTGGTGCTGGCACCGCTGCTCGCGCGCTTCGTGCTCGACTACCCCTCGGTCAAGCTCGAGCTCGACCTCACCGCGCGCTTCGTCGACCTCGTCGCCGAGAACGTCGACGTCGCCATCCGCATGGGCCCGCTCGAGGACGACGCGACGCTCGCCGCGCGCCAGGTGGCGAGCCTCTCGGGAAGCGTCTGCGCCTCGCCCACCTACCTCGCGCGGCGCGGCGTCCCCTCGGAACCCGAGGCGCTGATGGAGCACGAGGCGCTGCTGGCGCTCGGCCGCGACGGCGCGCCCCTGCCGTGGAAGCTCGCGCGCGGCGACGCGCACTGGCAGGGCGTGCCGCCAGGGCGCGCAGCCGCCAATTCCCCGGGCCTGCTGATGCAGATGGCGCTCGACGGCGCGGGCATCACGGTGGTCAAGGACGCATTCGCCCTACCGCATCTCGAAAGCGGCGCCCTGGTGCCCGTGCTGGCCGACTGGAGCCTTCCGCCGACGCCCGTGTGGGCGGTGTTCCCGGGACGCCGCCTGATGCCCTCGCGCACCCGCGCGTTCCTCGACGTGCTGGCCGAGCGCTTCAGCTCACCCGAGTGCAGCGTCGTCGAGCACGAGATCGCGCAAGCGAAGGCGAAGGCCGGCGACCCCCGGCCTCAGCGGCCTGCGAAAGCGCGCGTACCCGGGTAGAGCTCCTCGAGGACCTCGCGCGCGGCCTGCGCCAGCACCTGGGCGACGTCGGGTGCGAGCGTCGCCGACGGTGCCGCGCGTTGCGAGCCCTGCTCCGCCGGACCCTGCTCCGCGGAACCCTGCGTTGCTGCGGCCTGCGCGGCCTCGGGCGCAGGACGCGCGAACAGCGCCGCCAGCGCATCGCGACGGCGATCGACGGCTGCGGCGACGACATCGCGCCAGAACGCCGGATAC
The DNA here is from genome assembly GCA_044226535.1 of Casimicrobiaceae bacterium. Taxonomy (GTDB): domain Bacteria; phylum Pseudomonadota; class Gammaproteobacteria; order Burkholderiales; family Casimicrobiaceae; genus VBCG01. Next base: position 55,455 of record JBGAGT010000010.1, read on the forward strand.
TCGCCCTCGCGCCATTCGCCGCGCCCGCGCCCGTAGTGCGCGACGGCGAGGTAGCGCAGCAGCGCGCCCTGCACCAGCCCCGCGAGCAGCGCGGCGTCGAAGCGCAGCTCGCTGCCGCGCCGGCCGGTCGCGAGGTTGATGCCGCGCGCCACGCCCGCGCCGCCGAGGGCACCGAGGATGGCGCCGGCGACGAGGCCCGCGCCGAAGGTCAGCCCGCCCGCGGCCACGTCGGCGGCGAGCCCCGACAGCGCGCCCGAGACCGCTCCGCCCCAGATCGCCGCCTTGCCCTCGTCCACCGGCGCGTCCACGGCCGTGGTGGTCGCGAGCCGCGCCAGCACGTCGCGGCCCGCGCGGCCGTCGAGGCCGTTCTGCGCGATCAGCGCGTCGAAGGACTCGCGCAGGTTGCGTTCCAGGCGCTGCACCAGCGCCTCGCCGGCGCGCTGCTGCGCGGTCTTCGCCGCGTCGGGCGTGACCATCCGTCGCACGAGGTTGGCCAGCACGCCCCCGCTGCCCTCGACGGGCTCGCGGTCGAGGGCCGCCGCGGCGATGGGCTCCGCGAGGACCTGCATCGAGGCGTCGAAGGTCGCGAGGCGCCGCGCACGCCAGGCGTCGGCGAGGCGCAGTCCCGCGCCGCGCTGCGCCGGCGGCAGCGCCTCCGTCACGAGGTCGAGCAGCGCGATCTCCTGCACCCAGCAGCGCGTGAACGCGTCGAGTGACGCCACGGCGCGCACCAGCGCGCGGGCGCCGACCGCCTCGCGCCAGCGCGCGAGGTCGGCCTCCTCCTCCTCGCGCGGCCGCGGCGGGCCCACCTGGTTCAGCAGCACCACCACCGGCTTGCCGATGTAGGCGAGCACGTCGAGCTCCGGCGCGAGGTAACCCGCGTCGGCGGGCGACTCGGCAGCATTGACGAGGTAGAGCACGACGTCGGCGCGTTCGCGCACGTTGCGCACCGCCTGCTGCGCGAGGTAGAGCGCGCGGTCGCGGAAGCGGTCCCAGACCTGCGTGAGGAACCAGCCGACGGGGCTTCCCTCGCGCGCGAGGCGCCGCGCGAGCCGCGCGCTGTCGCCGAAGCCCGGCGTGTCCCAGAGCATCAGCACGTCGCCCTCACCCGTCTCGACCAGCGGCCAGGCGCTCGCCTCGTCGGTCACGTGCTGCGCGTCGCGCACCGTGCCGACGTCGCGGCCGAGCAGCGTGCGCGCGAGCGTGGTCTTGCCGGTGTTGGTGTGCGAGATCAGCGACAGCGCGACGGTCGCCGCGGCATCGCCCGCCGCGGCGTCGGCAAGCGCGGCAGCGGTTGGCGGTGCGTCGCCGGCGATCGAGGGCCGCATCGCCGGCGGTCAGGCTGCGGCGCCGGCGCGCCCCAGCGCCGCGTCGACCGACTGCTCGACCGCCGCGAGGTCGGGCGAGGCGAGCTCGACGAACACGATGGGGACCCCGGTCTCCTCGCCGAGGCGCTGCCAGTTGGCCTCGCGCTCGGTCACGCGCGAGGGCTCGCCATGCCAGCGTTCACGCCACGCGCCCTCGTCCACCAGCGCGACCAGCGCGGGGTCCGCCGCGCGCAACGCGGAAAGGAACGCACCGTGCACCTCGCGCTCGGGCGTCGCCGCGGCGTCGAACACCGCGAGCGTGACCGTTCCCGCGGGGACATTGGCGAGCGCGGCCGCCTCGTCGCCATAGCGCACCGCGGGCGCGACGATCAGCGTGGCGTTGGGGGCGAAGGCGCGCGCCACGATGGCCTCGAGGCCGTCGAGCGCCAGCGCATCGAGCGTGGTGCTGAAGGGCACGATGCGCACCCGCTGCGTGCCGCCGGTGAAGCCGCGCAGCACGCGCTGGAAGTACGGCTCGTCGAGCGCGGGCAGCAGCCTTCGCGCCAGCCATCCCTCGCGCAGGCGCGCCGCCAGCGCGAGCGCGAGCCGCGGGACGATCACCACCATCGCCACGCTCGCCGCCATCAGGTGGATCCACGGCGCGGCGTTGACACCAGCAGGCGCGCGCATCGCTTCGAGGGCCTCGACGCCGGGCACCGCGCCACTCGTCGCCCACGCGCCCGGCGCGTAGGCCACCGCCACGATGCGCCGTACCGTCGACGCGTCGAGGAAGGTGCTCTGCCAGCTCGCGAGGTACTCGAGCGCGAGCCCGCGCAGGTACAGCCCCGCCAGCACGCCCGCCGCGAGCGAGGCGGCGCAGATGTGCAGGATGCGCGCGGCGCGCGCCTGCTGCAGCGGCGCCGAACGCGCGGCCCAGTCGCCGGCGAGGGACGCTACCGCGCCGCGCAGCGGGCCCGCGCCCGCGCGGCGCGGCGCGCGTCCCCCGAGGAGCCGCGACACCAGCGCGCGCAGCACGCCGTCGCGCTCCCCTTCGCCGTAATGCACGATGTAGCCGGCGAGCATCACCGCGTACACGGCGAGGTTCCACGCCAGCAGCAGCAGCACCGGAGGCGCGAGCACGTTGATGCGCTGCGTGCGGTCGACCTGGTCGACGAAGAAGCCCAGCACGAACGCCGCGCCCGCGAGCAGCCCCGCGACCCAGGGCCGCCAGCGCAGCGCACGCAGCGCGCGCGGGATGCCCGGGTGCGCGCCGCCGATGCGCTCCAGCACGAGGTCGGCGCGGCGCGCGAGGAAGGCCTCGGGCGGCGCGTCGGCGCCGACGACCTCGGCGGCGGCGCGCGAGGCCCAGGCACGGTCCTCGTCGGTCCAGGCGTCGCGCGCGGCGTCGCTGGTCTCGATGGCGCGTGCGGCGATGACGCGCAGGGCGGCGGCTTCGTCCATGGCCGGGCCATTCTAAGGCGAGCGGGCGCCGGTGCGTGCCGACACGCGCATCGGTGTTCCGCCGACGGCGCGGCCTGCGCGCCTGCCGCACCATGGGACGTGCCTTTCCCCGCTGGAGGACATGCCATGACCACGATCATTTCCGGCCGCTTCGTCGAGCAGGCCACCACGCAGCAGGCGCAGGAGGCGCTGGTCGCCGCGGGCTTCCCGCGTGAGCGTGTTGCGGCGTTCTTCGTCAATTCGCCCGGCAAGCACGCCCTCTACCCCGTCGGCGGCGACGAGGACGAATCGCCCGGCACCCACAAGGCCCCCGTGACGGCGATCGGCGGCGCCGCGGGCGGAGCCGCGCTGGTCGGCGCGCTGGCGGGCGCCGTCGCGGGCCCCGGCGGCGCCGTCGCCGGCGCTGCGGTGGGCGCGTATGTCGGCTCGTTCCAGGGCGCGATGGCCGGCGCCGACGACCGGCCCGCGCCCGGCGAGCCCGTGGCGGACAGCCGCGAGATCGAGGAGCGCAAGGCCGGCATGATGCTGTCGGTGGAGACGCCCGACGCCGCCTCCGAAGCGTTGGCGACGCGCGTGCTGCGCAGCGCCGGTGCGACCGATCTCGAGCGCAGCGAGGGGACGATCGTCGACGGCGACTGGACCGACTTCGACCCGCTCTCGCCGGTGCATCGCCTCGGCGCCTCGCGCACCTTCGACGCGTATCGCGCCGCCTGAGCCCCGCCTAGTTGGCCGCGGGCGCGACCTCGACGCCTTCGATGCCGTGGCGCTCGAGCGCCCGGGCCACGAAGCCCGAGCCCTTCATCGCCTCGACGAAGCCCTGCAGCCAGGCGTGGAAGGCAGCGTTGCCTTTCGGCAGCGCCATCGCCTGCTCGATCTTCATGAAGTGCCCGGGCAGCATGCGCAGCCCGCCGGCGCGCGAGGCGTCGGACGCGAGCTGCTGGCGAACGCCCGCGGCGACCTCGAAGCCGCCGGCGAGGAAGCCATGGACGACGGCGGCCGAGGTCGGCACGCGCTCGATCGAGGCCTGCTTCAGCGTGCGCGCCAGGAAGAGGTCGTAGGCGCTGCCGGCGCCCACCACCACGCGGTTGCCCGCGCGGTCCACGTCCTCGTTGCGCGCGAGTGGCGAGGCGCCGCGCACCAGGTAGGCGCCCTCGATGATCACGTAGGGCGCGGTGTAGTCGACGGCGGCGGCGCGCGCGGGGTCGATGGCGAGGAAGGCGAAATCGACGCTGCGGCGCTTCAGCGCGTCGACGACCGCCGCGGCGGTGTCGAAGGGCAGGAGCTCGAGCGCGGCGCCGCGTTGCCTTGCGACCTCACGCGCGAGGTCGACCGAGACGCCGGCGAGCTCACCGCGCTCGTCGCGCCCGGCGAGCACCTTGTTGCCGAGGTTGATCGCGGCGCGAAGCGGGCCCACGTGTATCGTTGCATCTCTCGCCGCCTCCTCCGCCACGCCCGATCCCTCCTCGTCGCCCGCCGTCATGCCCGATCCCTCCGCGTCACGCGCCGCCATGCCCGACCTTTCCGCGTTTCCCATCACCCGGCGCTGGCCGGCGAAGCATCCCGACCGCATCCAGCTCTACTCACTGCCCACGCCCAACGGCGTCAAGGTGTCGATCGCGCTCGAGGAGCTCGCGCTGCCCTACGAGCCGCACCGCGTCGACATCGGCGCCAACGAGTCGCACACACCCGAGTTCCTGTCGCTCAACCCCAACGGCAAGATCCCGGCGATCATCGACCCGCAGGGGCCGGAAGGCCAGCCGCTCGCCCTCTTCGAGTCAGGCGCGATCCTCGTCTACCTCGCCGACAGGACCGGGCGCCTGATGCCGTCGCACCCGGCCCTGCGCTACGAAACGCTGCAGTGGGTGTTCTTCCAGATGGCCTCGATCGGGCCCATGTTCGGCCAGGTCGGTTACTTCCACAAGTTCGCGGGCCGCGAGATCGAGGACAAGCGCCCGCTGCGGCGCTATGTCGACGAGTCGAAGCGCCTGCTCCGCGTGCTGGACACGCGCCTCGAGGGCCGCGACTGGATCATGGGCGATGCGTACACCATCGCCGACATCGCGACGCTGGGCTGGGTGCGCAACCTGGTTGGCTTCTACGGCGCGCGCGAGCTGGTCGAATTCGACGGGCTTGCGAACGTCCCCGCGTGGCTCGACCGGGGCCTCGCGCGGCCCGCCGTGCAGCGCGGGCTGGAGATCCCCGCGAGGCTGGCGAGCTAGGTCGCCGCCAGGGCAGCGCCCCGAACGGTCCCCCTAGGGGCTGGCCGCCGCGTGCTGCGCGGCCTTGGGCACCGGAAGCGCGGGCAGGCGGTGCGCGATGCCCTTGTGGCAATCGATGCAGGTACGCTCGCCCGAGGCGAGCAAGGTCGAGTGCATGGCCACCGCGCGCTTGCTCTGGCGCGTGAAATCCATGAAGTCGAGGCCGTGGCAATTGCGGCACTCGAGCGAGTTGTTCGCCTTCAGTCGCTCCCATTCATTGGTGGCGAGCCTGAGCCTCGCCGCCTCGAACTTCTCGCGCGTGGAGATGCTGCCGAAGATCTTGCCCCAGACTTCCTTCGACGCCTGCATCTTGCGGGCGATCTTGTCGGTCCAGTCGTGCGGCACGTGGCAGTCGGGGCACTTGGCCCGCACGCCGCTGCGGTTGGTGTAGTGGATGGTCGACTGCAGCTCGACGTACACGTTGTCGCGCATCTCGTGGCAGCTGATGCAGAACGCCTCGGTGTTGGTCGCCTCGAGCGCGGTGTTGAACGCGCCCCAGAAGATCACGCCGGCGACGAACCCGCCGATGGTCAGGAAGCCGAGGCTGAAGTAGGCCGAGGGCCTGCGGACGACCGTCCAGTAACGGCGGAGCAGGCGCAGCATCGCCGGCCCGCCTCAGCGCTTGCCCGCGGCGGGGGCCGAGCGCCGCGACGCGGTTTCGAAGTCCTCGAAGGTGTTGCCGACCAGCGGCTTCACCTCGTCCTGCGGGACGTGGCACTGCGTGCAGAAATAGCGGCGCGGCGAGATGTCGCCGCGCACCGTCCCGTCGCGATCCATGTAGTGCGTGATCGACAAGGGGATCGCCTTGGTCTCCTCGATGCGCGTGCGCGCATGGCAGAAGAGGCAGCGGTTGACCGCGCGATCGAGCTGGTAGCCGTCGATCCGGTGGGGAATGGTGGGCGGCTGCATCGGGTGCGAGCGCACGCGACGCACGTCCTTGTTCTCCTGGTTCTCGAGCGGCGGCGGGGTCGATTCCTCGGGGATCGGCGCTGCGCCCCGCATCGGGTCGGTCAGCGGCGACCCCGCGCCCATGACCGTCGCAGCACCGAGCATCGCGAACGCTGCCAGCAAAGCGAGCTTGCGCGGGCGGCCCATGGTCACGCCTTCACGATCCGGACCGCGCACTTCTTGAAGTCGGTCTGCAGCGAGATGGGATCGGTCGCGTCGAGCGTGCATTTGTTGATGAGCTGGCTCGCGTCGAACCACGGGACGTAGACGAGGCCGCGCGGCATGCGGTTGCGGCCCCGCGTCTCCACCCGGCTGCGGATCTCGCCGCGGCGCGAGACCACGCGCACCTCCGAGCCCCGGCGCACGCCGAGTGCGCGCGCGTCGTCCTGGTGCATGTAGACCACCGCGTTGGGGAACGCGCGGTAAAGCTCCGGCACGCGGCGCGTCATCGAGCCCGAATGCCAGTGCTCGAGCACGCGGCCCGTCGACAACCAGTAGGGATACTCGGTGTCCGGGGACTCGGCGGCGGGCTCGTACGGCAGCGCCCAGATGTAGGCGCGATTGTCGGGGTTGCCGTAGAACTGCCACCCGCTTCCCGCCTTGACGAAGGGGTCGCTGCCTTCCTTGTAGCGCCAGCGGGTCTCCTTGCCGTTGACCACGGGCCAGCGCAGGCCGCGCGCCTCGTGGTAGCGGTCGAACTCGGCAAGGTCGTGGCCGTGCCCGCGGCCGAACGCGGCGTATTCCTCGAAGAGGCCCTTCTGCAGGTAGAAGCCGAAGGCCTTCGCCTCCGCGTTGTCGAAGCCCGCCTCGACCGAGCTCGCCGGGTAGCGGTCGACCTTGCCGTTGCGGTACAGCACGTCGTAGACCGTCTTGCCGCGCAACTCGGGCTTCTTCGCGATGAGCTCGGCGGGCCAGACCTCCTCGATCTTGAAGCGCTTGGAGAACTCGACCAGCTGCCAGAGATCGGAGCGAGCCTCGCCGGGGGCATCCACCATCTGGTGCCAGAACTGCGTGCGGCGCTCGGCGTTGCCGTAGGCGCCTTCCTTCTCGACCCACATCGCCGTGGGCAGGACGAGGTCTGCGGCGAGCGCGGTGACCGTCGGGTAGGCATCCGAAACGACGACGAAGTTCGCCGGGTTGCGATAGCCGGGGAAGCCCTCCTCCATGAGGTTCGGCGCCGCCTGCAGGTTGTTGTTGACCTGCACCCAGTAGGCGTTGAGCTTGCCGTCCTTGAGCATGCGGTTCTGCAGCACCGCGTGGTAGCCGGGCTTGTCGGGGATGGTCCCCGGCGGCAGGTTCCAGATCTCCTCCGCCTTGGCGCGATGCTGCGGGTTGGCCACCAGCATGTCCGCCGGCAAGCGGTGCGAGAACGTGCCAACCTCGCGCGCCGTGCCGCAGGCCGAAGGCTGCCCGGTGAGCGAGAACGGGCTGTTGCCGGGCGTCGAGATCTTGCCGGTGAGGAGGTGCAGGTTGTACAGCAGGTTGCTGCACCACACGCCGCGCGTGTGCTGGTTGAAGCCCATGGTGAAGAACGAGGTGACCTTGACCTTCGGGTCGGCGTAGAGCTCGGCGAGCTGGTCGAGCTTGGCCTTCGGCACCCCGGAAAGTTTGGTCACGTAGGCGGCGTCGTAGGTCGACACGAACTTCGCGTACTCGTCGAAGCCGATCGGCTTGCCGCCGCCCGGGTCGGCGGCGTTGCGCGCCTTCTTCTGCAGCGGATGCTCGGGGCGCAGCCCGTAGCCGATGTCGGCATTGCCGATCCTGAACGCGGTGTGCTTGTCGACGAAGTCGCGGTTCACGCGCTTGGTGCGGATGATGTAGTTCGCGATGTAGTTGAGGATCGCGAGGTCGGATTGCGGCGTGAACACCATCGGCAGGTCGGCGAGGTCGAAGCAGCGGTGCTCGAAGACCGACAGCACCGCGACCTTGACGTCCTTGGGCGCCGACAGGCGCCGGTCGGTGACGCGGCTCCACAGCACCGGGTGCATCTCCGCCATGTTCGAGCCCCACAGCACGAACGCGTTCGCCGCCTCGATGTCGTCGTAGCAGCCCATCGGCTCGTCCATGCCGAAGGTGCGCATGAATCCCGCCACCGCGCTCGCCATGCAGTGGCGCGCATTGGGGTCGATGTTGTTGGTGCGGAAGCCCGCCTTGAAGAGCTTGAGCGCCGCATAGCCTTCCCAGATCGTCCACTGGCCCGAGCCGAACATGCCCACCGCCGTCGGGCCCTTCTCGCGCAGCACGCGCTTCCACTGCGTGGCCATCTCGTCGAAGGCGCGGTCCCAGCTCACCGGCGTGAACTCGCCTTCCTTGTCGTAGCGGCCGTTCTTCATGCGCAGCAGCGGCGTGGTCAGCCGGTCGGCGCCGTACAGGATCTTGTTGAGGTAGTAGCCCTTCACGCAGTTGAGGCCGCGGTTGACCTCCGCCTGCGGGTCGGCCAGCGTCGCCACGACGCGCCCCTCCTTCACGCCGACGTTGACCCCGCACCCGGTCCCGCAGAAGCGGCAAGGCGCCTTGGCCCACTTGAGACCCGCCGAGTCGGCCTCGGTGACCACGTTCTGCCCGAAGGCGGCGTCCTGCACCAGCGGTGCGGAGATGGCGGTGCCGGCGGCGGCCGAGCGCTTCAGGAATTGGCGGCGGGTGATGGGCATGGCGGGTCTCTACAGGATCTCGACAGGATGGGCGGCGGGAATCCGGCGGACGATCAGCCCGTGGGCGGCCCGTTGACGAGCTGCAGCATCCACACCACGAATCCGTAGCCGCCGACGATCGCGACGGAGAGCACCGGCGCCATCACGATGGTGAAGAAGAGGAAGCTGCGAAGCTCCTCCGCGCGGGTCGATGGCGCCGATCGCGGATCGGTCGTGTCGGGCATGGAGTCCTCCGTCGTGCGCGGGCGCCGTTCTTCGCGGCAGCTCCGCCTTGGCCGGAGTTTATGCCAATTCGACGCGGGTATGCCTGACTGTTCTGGACAGCGAGGCCTGCGGCAAGCGCTTCGATCGCCGCGACGATCGCGCCAGGCGCACAATGGCAGCAGGCCGTGACGTCCGACCGCCCGCCACGTCGTGGCGACGGATGGCCCGACATCCAAGGTCCAGGGGGGCTGCGATGAAGACCGTGCTCATTTTCGTCTTGTTCCTGCTCGCGCCGTTTCCAATGCTCGCGCAAGCTGCACCCTGCGCGGGTTTCGGGGACGTCGACGCCAGCGATTCATTTTGCCCAAACGTGGATTGGATGAAGAATCGCAAGATCACGCTGGGATGCGCGCCCGGAGCCTATTGCCCCGACGACTACGTGACGCGCCTTCAGATGGCGGCGTTCATGAAACGGCTTGGCGAAGCATTTACCCCGGTCGTCTTGTACCAGCGGCAGGCCGACGTGGTCGTGCCGTCCGGCTCCGCGCACGTCTGCGTCGTGGGCGGCCTCACCATCACGGACTTCCGGCGCTTTGTCCACGCGGCCTCGGTCGTGACGGCCAGTTCGTCTTCCGGGGCGGCCACCGTCGGTGCACAGCCCGTCTTTTCGACGGATGGCGGCGCGACGTGGCAATCCTTCACCGCTCCCGCCGCCGATTGGGTGTGGGCAGAGATCGCCGGACCCTATCCGCTGGTGCCGTCACTGTCGACCTTGACGATGGTGACGCCCGATGTCGCGATATTCGCGGCGACGTTCCATTTCGGGGTCGAAGTGCTGAACAATTCCTTCGGCCAGACGATGCACGTCGACTGCCGCCTGCGCGTTGAAATCACCAACCGCAATGGGACGAACTCGCCGTACTAGACGACGACTCCTTGGCAGGAGGCCTGGAGAATGCTTCGGTACGTGAGTGGCGGAGAGGGCGGGATTCGAACCCGCGGAGGGCTGTTAACCCTCGCACGCTTTCCAGGCGTGTGACTTAAACCGCTCATCCACCTCTCCGGTGCCGGCATTTTAGCCGAAGGGCCCTCCTCCGCGAGGCGCGACCATGCAGATCCTCGCCGGGGTCGAGCCGCATCGGACCCCTACCAGCCGAGGTCGTACCAGGTCGGCGCGCCGAGGAAGGGGTCGGAGAGGTCCTGCTTGTTCGCGGCCTGCATCTTGTTGTCCGTCGCGGCGCGTTGCGCGGCGCCCTGCCGCGCCGCGGCCGCCGCGTCGGAACCAGACTCGGGATGGCGCTCGACCCAGGCCGCGTACTCGGTGGGCCCGCCGACGAAAATGCGCTCCTGCGCGGGCTCGGCGAAGATGTAGAACTTGCGGCCGTTGCGCTGCATGGCGCGCACCTTCCCCGGCTTCAGCGTGCGCACCCACTCCTTCTGCGCGGGCGTGGTGGCGACCAGCGTCTTGAAGCCGAGCGCGGTGAGCTCGGCACTGTCGGTCTTCGCGCTTTCGGCCTTGGCGCCGGCCGCCTGCGCGCCCGCCGTGGCGAGCACGAATGCCAACGCCATCACGACCATGCGGATCACGTTCATGCCAACCCCTCCTTCAATGCGTTTGCGGCCCGTCGCATGGCGCGCTCGGCCGCGGGCACGTAAGGCGCGGCGCGCAGGAAGCCGTGCGGCAGCGCCGGCTCCTCGTCGAAAGCGGTGGCGACCCCCGCGGCGCGAAGTTGCGCCGCGAATGCTGCCCCCTCGTCGCGCAACGGATCGAGGCCCGCCACCACCACGTACGCCGGTGGCAGCCCGCGCAGCGTACCGCTCGCGGGCTCGAGCCTCGCTTCGGCGACGGTACCCGCTGGCGCATAGTGGTTCCAGAACCACTGCATGTCGGCGCGCGTGAGGGTCGGGCCCTGCGCGTGCGCGAGGTAGCTCGGCGTGTCGAAGTCGCGCGCGATCACCGGGTAGAGGAGCAGCTGCAAAGCGATCGCGGGCCCACCGCGATCGCGCGCGTCCATCGCCGCGCCGATCGCGAGGTGCGCGCCCGCGCTGTCGCCGCCGATGGCAATGCGCGCCGCGTCCACGTCGAGGTCGCCGGCGTTCGCGTGCAGCCATTCGAGCGCGGCCAAGGCATCGTCGTTGGGTGCCGGGAACGGGTGCTCGGGCGCGAGGCGGTAGTCCACGCTGGCCACCACGACCCCGGCCTCGCGGGCGAGCCAGGCGCAGGCGCCGTCGTGGGTGTCGAGGCTTCCCACCACCCATCCGCCGCCGTGCAGATAGAGAAGCCCCGGCAGGCGCCCCGCGCGCGGCCGGTACACGCGTACCGCGATGTCGCGCCCCGGTAGCGCGAGCCGGTGCGCGAAGCGCGCGACGCCGTCGTCGTGCGGATAGGGCAGCGCGCGCACGACCGCCTCGGAGCGTTCGCGCCGCGCGGCGACCGAGTCGTCGGCGAGCGGCGGGACCGCGGCGGCCACGCGCTCTGCGTAGCGGGCGAAGTCGGGATCGAGGCTCAGATCAGCGCCGTCTGGCGTTCCGTGCCCGCGTCGACCGCGGTCAGCGCCGTCATGTTGACGATGCGCCGCACCGTCGCCGAAGGCGTCAGGATGTGTACGGGCTTCGCGACGCCCAGCAGCATGGGCCCGAGCGTCACGCCGCTGCCCACGGCGGTCTTGAGCAGGTTGAAGGCGATGTTGGCGGCGTCGAGCGTGGGCATGATGAGGAGGTTCGCCGCGCCCTTGAGTCGCGAGCCCGGGAACGTGGCGAGGCGGACCTCCTCGTCGAGCGCGGCGTCGCCGTGCATCTCGCCCTCGACCTCGAGCTCGGGGTCCATGGCGTTGATCAGCGCCAGCGCAGCCTGCATCTTGCGCGCCGAGGGCGCGTCACTGGTGCCGAAGCTCGAATGCGACAAGAGCGCCACCTTGGGCTCGATGCCGAAGCGGCGGATCTCGTCGGCGGCGAGCAGGGTGATCTCGGCAAGCTGCTCGGCGGAGGGGTCGTCGTTGACGTAGGTGTCGGCGATGAACAGCGTGCGGTTGGGCAGCATCACCGCGTTCATCGCGGCGTAGGTACGCACGCCGCTCTTGCGGCCGAGCACCTGGTCGATGAAGCGCAGGTGCAGCGCGTGCGTGCCGAAGGTGCCGCAGATCATGCCGTCGGCCTCGCCGAGGTGGATCATCATCGCGCCGATCAGCGTCAGGCGCCGGCGCATCTCGATCTTGGCGTACTGCTGCGAGACCCCGCGGCGTGCCGTCAGCTTGTAGTACTCGCTCCAGTAGGTGCGGTAGCGCTCGTCGAACTCGGGGTTGATCATCTCGAAGTCGACGCCCGGCTTGATGCGCAGCCCGTAGCGCTCGATGCGCTTCTCCAGCACCGCGGGGCGCCCCACCAGGATGGGCTTGGCGATCTTCTCGTCGACCACCACCTGCACCGCGCGCAGCACGCGCTCGTCCTCGCCCTCGGCGTAGACGATGCGCTTGGACGACTTCTTGGCGGCCTCGAAGATCGGCTTCATCAGCAGGCCGGAGTGGTAGACCACCTGCTGCAGCCGGTCGCGGTAGGCGGTGAAGTCCTCGATCGGCCGCGTCGCCACGCCGGAGTCCATCGCGGCCCTGGCGACCGCGGGCGCGATCTGCACGATGAGGCGCGGGTCGAAGGGCTTGGGGATCAGGTAGTCGGGCCCGAAGCGCAGGTTCTCGATCTTGTAGGCGGCGGCGACGATGTCCGACTGCTCGGCCATCGCGAGGTCGGCCAGCGCGCGCACGCAGGCGAGCTTCATCGCCTCGTTGATCTGCGTGGCGCCGACGTCGAGCGCGCCGCGGAAGATGAAGGGGAAACAGAGGACGTTGTTGACCTGGTTCGGGAAGTCCGAGCGCCCCGTGGCGATCACCGCGTCGGGCCGCGTGGCCTTGGCGAGGTCGGGCATGATCTCGGGCTCGGGGTTGGCGAGCGCCATGATCAGCGGGCGGTCCTTCATCTTCGCGAGCATCGCGGGCTTGAGCACGCCGCCGGCGGAAAGCCCCAGGAACACGTCGGCGCCCTCCATCAGCTCGCCCAGCGTGCGCATGCCGGTGGGCTGTGCGTAGCGGGCCTTGTTGTCGTCCATCAGCTCGGTGCGGCCCCGGTAGACCACGCCGGCGATGTCGGCGACGAAGATGTTCTCGCGGCGGATCCCCAGCGACACCAGGATGTCGAGGCAGGCGAGCGCCGCGGCGCCCGCGCCGGAGCAGACGAGCTTGACGCTGCCGATGTCCTTGCCGACCACGCGCAGGCCGTTGAGGATGGCCGCGCCGACGATGATGGCCGTGCCGTGCTGGTCGTCGTGGAACACGGGGATCTTCATCCGCTCGCGGCACTTCTTCTCGACGATGAAGCACTCGGGCGCCTTGATGTCCTCGAGGTTGATGCCGCCGAAGGTCGGCTCGAGCGCGCAGATGATGTCGACCAGCTTGTCGGGGTCGTTCTCGTCGATCTCGATGTCGAAGCAGTCGATGTCGGCGAACTTCTTGAACAGCACCGACTTGCCTTCCATCACCGGCTTGCCCGCCAGCGGGCCGATGGCCCCGAGCCCCAGCACCGCCGTGCCATTGGTGACGACACCGATCAGGTTGCCGCGCGCGGTGAGGTTGCGCGCCTCGGCCGGATCGGCCTTGATGGCGTCGCACACCGCGGCGACGCCCGGCGTGTAGGCGAGCGAGAGGTCGCGCTGGTTCGAGAGCTTCTTGGTCGGCGCGATCGAGATCTTGCCGGCGGGCGCCTTGCGGTGGTACTCGATCGAGGCCTTGCGGACATCGTTGTCGGACATGGCGGCGGCGGGACGTGAGGGGCACGCCCATGATAGCCGAGGCGGTTTCCTTGTGCGCTGCGATGCGCCTACAATGGCCCGCGATCCCGGGGCGCCCTTGCGGCGCGTGCAGGCTGCCCGGGCGCGGCACACGAGCCCGGCGGGATCCGCAATGCCGGGCAGCCGCGACAACCTTTCGAGGAGGAGATCACCGATGGACATCGTTCGCCGCCGTATCGTGCAGGGCTCGCTCGCGGCCCTTCCGCTCGGGCTCGCCGCCACGCGCGCTTCCGCGCAAGCCGCCACGCTCAAGATCTCGCACCAGTTCCCCGGCTCGACCGGGGACAGCGGCGACTTCCGCGACCGGCTCTGCCGCAAGTTCGCCGAGGAGGTCGGCAAGAAGACCAACGGCGCGCTCAAGTTCGACGTCTATCCCAACGCCTCGCTGGTGAAGGTCAACACGCAATGGAGCGCGATGCGCCGCGGCGCGCTCGACATCTCGCTGTTCCCGCTGTCGTACGCCGGCGGCGAGGTGCCCGAGGTGAACATCGGCCTGATGCCGGCGCTGGTGCCTTCGTACGACGTCGGCTCCGCCTGGAAGACCGCCGAGGCGGGGCGGCTGCTCAACCAGGTCGTCAACGACAAGGGTGTGGTGATCGTGTCGTGGATCTGGCAGGCCGGCGGCGTCGCCAGCCGCGCCAAGCCGCTGGTCGCGCCCGAGGACGCCAAGGGCCTCAAGGTGCGCGGCGGCAGCCGCGAGATGGACATGATGCTCAAGGACGCCGGCGCGTCGGTGATCTCGCTGCCTTCCAACGAGATCTACGCCGCCATGCAGACCGGGGCGATGGATGCCGCGATGACCTCGTCTACCAGCCTCATCTCGTTCCGCCTCGAGGAGATCGCCAAGGCGCTGACCAGCGGCCGCGGCAAGTCGTACTGGTTCATGTTCGAGCCCCTGCTGATGTCCAAGCAGGTATTCGACGGGCTTCCCAAGGCGCAGCAGGACGCGATCATGGCGGTGGGCGCCGACCTCGAGAAGTTCGCGGTCGAGGCCGCCAAGGCCGACGACGTGGCGGTCGCCGGCGTGTATTCGAAGAAGGGCGCGACGGTGGCCGACCTCGACGAGGCCACGCTGCGCAAGTGGCAGGCCATCGCGCGCGGCAACGCCTGGAAGGACTACGCGGGCCGCAGCGAGACCTCGGCGAAGCTCCTCGCCGCCGCCGAGAAGCTCATCGCGTGAGCGGTGCCGGGTTCGACCCGGCGGGGATGACGGGGCACGGGGCCGCGCAAGGGCCGGCCGGCGTGCAGGCCGCACCCGGGCTGCCGGGCGCGCCGGGAGGCGTGCCGGGCGGCTGGCCGTCGCGCGCGATCGCCTGGCTCAACCGCGGCGCGCTCCTCGCCGGCATGCTGGCGCTGCTCGCCTCGGCGCTGGTGCTCACTTCGAGCGTGCTCACGCGCTACTTCTTCCACGCCACCACCGACTGGCAGGACGAGATCGCGGTGTTCTGCCTCACCGGCGCCACCTTCCTTTGCGGTGCCTGGGTCCAGTCGCAACGCGGGCACATCGGCATCGAGGCGATCGCCGGCTACCTGCCGCGCAGCGTGGAGCGCGCGCGTCTCTTCCTGGTCGACCTCGTCACCTTCCTTTTCTGCGCGTTCTTCGCGTGGAAGTCGTGGACGCTGTGGCACGAGGCCTGGGAGGGCGGCATGCGTACCTCCTCGACCTTCGGCGCGCCGCTGTCCATCCCCTACGGCCTGATGGCGGCGGGCATGACCATGCTGGCGGTGCAGGTCGCGCTGCAGCTCGCCACGCGCCGCGTGCCGCCGCGGATCGGGGGCTCGAAATGAGCGTGTTGACGCTGGGCATCCTGTTCACCGTCGTCACGCTGGTGGTGATGTTCTCCGGCATGCCCATCGCCTTCGCGCTGGGAAGCGTCGCCGTGGGCTTCATGTATTTCTTCATGCCGGCCTCGGCGCTCGACACGGTCACGCAGAGCGTCTACGAGGAAATGGCGAGCATCACCCTGCTGTCGATCCCGCTGTTCATCCTCAAGGGCGCGGCGATCGGGCGCAGCAACGCGGGGCGCGACCTCTACATGGCGATGCACGCGTGGATGCAGCGCATTCCGGGCGGCCTCGGCATCGCCAACGTCTTCACCTGCGCGCTGTTCGCCGCAATGGCGGGCTCCTCGCCCGCCACCTGCTCGGCCATCGGCAGCGCGGGCATCCCCGAGATGCGCGCGCGCGGCTACTCGCCGGGCTTCGCGGCGGGCATCATCGCCGCGGGGGGTACGCTCGGCATCCTGCTGCCGCCGTCGATCACCATGATCCTGTACTCGGTGGCTGCCGAGGTCTCGCTCGGGCGCCTGTTCCTCGCCGGCATCGGGCCCGCGCTGCTGCTGGTGGCGCTGTTCTCGCTGTACGCGGCCTGGCGCTTCCGGCACGAGTTCCACGCGGCGCAGCGCGCCTTCGAGCGGGCGGGCACGCGCTCGGCCTACCTCGACGAGCGCCGCTACACGCTGGCCGAGAAGGTCGAGATGCTGCCGCGCGTGCTGCCCTTCGTGATCCTGCTGATCGGCGTGATGGTCGCGCTCTACGGCGGCTTCGCGACGCCCTCGGAGACGGCGGGCCTCGGCGCCGTCCTCGCGCTGGCGCTGATCGCCATCGTCTACAACGTCTGGCGTCCGCGGCAGCTCGCGCCAATCCTCGCCGCGACCATCAAGGAGTCGACCATGCTGATGTTCATCATCGGCATGTCGCTGCTGTTCTCGTACGTGATGAGCTACATGCACCTCTCGCAGTCGGCGGCGCAGGCCATCGTCGCGATGCACCTGTCGCGCTGGGTGCTGCTCGGCGCGCTGCTGCTGATGGTGGTGGTGCTGGGCTTCTTCCTGCCGCCGGTGAGCATCATCCTGATGACCGCACCCATCATCCTGCCGCCGCTCAAGGCCGACGGCTTCGACCTCGTGTGGTTCGGCGTGCTCATGACCATCGTCATGGAAATGGGCCTCATCCACCCGCCGGTCGGCCTGAACCTCTTCGTCATCAAGAACATCGCGCCGGACATCTCGCTGCGCGACGTGGTGTTCGGCGTGCTGCCCTTCGTGCTGCTGATGGTCGTCGCGGTGGTCATCCTCTGCGTGTTCCCGTCAATCGCCACCGCGCTTCCCGGATGGGTCATGGGCTAGCATTCGCCCCGCCATGCCGTCCGCCGTCGTCTTCTGGATCGCCTGCACGCTGCTCGTGCTGGGCGCGCTCGCGGTGCTGCTGCGCGCGCTGCTGCGCGGCCGCGCGAGCCTCGGCCCCGCGCGCGACGACGCCTCGACATCGCTGTTCCGCGACCAGAAGCGCCAGCTCGACGAGGACCTCGCCGAGGGGGCGATCGACGCGGCGCAGCACCGCGCGATGGTCGACGAGCTCGCGCTGCGCCTCGGCCGCGAGATCGGCCCCGGCGCCGGCGCGCAGCCGGTCGACGGGATCCCTCGCGCGCCCGGCGGGCGGGCGGCGGAAGCCGGCGCGGGCGATCGGGGCGCGGACGCCGCAGCGGGCGGGCGGCCCGCCGCAGCGGGCGGGCGGCCCGCCGCAGCGCCCTCCGGCCGGCGCGCGCGTGGCCTGGCCATCGCCCTCGCCATCGTGCTGCCGGTGGCGAGCGCGGGGCTCTACCTGCTGCTCGGCCACCCGCAATCGCTGGTCGCGCCGGCAACCCAGGCCGGCAAGCCGGTCACGCGCGAAGGCGTGCTGGCGATGATCGACACGCTGGCGCGGCGCATGAAGGAGAACCCCGCCGATCCCAAGGGATGGGCGCTCCTCGGGCGCTCGTATGCCGCGCTCGGCCGCTACGACGACGCCGTGCGCGCCTATGCCGAGGCCGTGCAGCGCGCACCGGGCGACGCGGGCCTGCTCGCCGACTACGCCGACGTGCTCGCCATGTCCAAGGGCTCGCTGCAGGGCGCGCCCGACGAGCTCGCGCAGCGCGCGCTGGCCGTGAACCCGCGCCATCCCAAGGCGCTCGCGCTCGCCGCCTCCGCCGCCGCCGAGCGCGACGACGTCGAGGCATCGATCGCGCTGTGGCGCCGCCTGCAGGCGGTGCTGCCGCCGCAGGGCGAGGAGGCGGGCGAGGTCGCCCAAGCGATCGCCGAGCTCGAGGGCCGCAAGGGCCCGGCCGCCGCGGGCGCGACGGGGGCGGGCGCTGCCACGGGCGCGGGCGCCCCGGCACCCGCCACGAAGGCCGCGGCCGCCGCCTCGCCGGGCGAAAAGGCCGGCGGCGCGGCGCGCATCGCCGGCGAGGTGGCGCGCGCGCCGGCGCGCGCCGCGCGGGCCTCGCCCGACGACACCGTATTCGTGTTCGCGCGCGCGGTCGACGGCCCGCGCATGCCCCTCGCGGTGCTGCGCCTCAAGGTGCGCGACCTGCCCCATGCCTTCGTGCTCGACGACAGCATGGCGATGGCGCCCGGTGCTTCCATCTCCTCGGCGCGGCGCATGGTGGTGGAAGCGCGCGTCTCGAAGAGCGGCAACGCCACGCCGGCCGCCGGCGACCTCGTGGGGCGCAGCGGCGAGGTCGGGCCCGGCACGACGAATATTCACCTCCTGATCGACAGCGTAAACCCTTGATTCGATGCTATGATGCCGCGCGGTCTCGGAGGGGCATCGATGCAGCATCGAACGGGTCGCAGGGGAAGGATTCTCGCGGTGGCAGCCGCTGCCGCGTTGCTCGCGCCATGCGCATGGGCCGCGACGCTCGACGAGCTGCGCAAGGCCGTCGATTCGAACCACTCGGTCGATGCCTTCGCGATGTGCACCGGCATCGATCGCACGGCGATGCCCGAGGCGGACCTCTGGTGCGGCATCGCCGCCGTCGACACCGGGCACGTGGGTGAAGGCGTCCTGGCGCTGGAGCGCTACTCGCTCACCCATCCGGACGACGCGCGCGGCCGCCTGGAGCTCGCCCGCGCCTATTTCTATGCCGGTGACGACCGCCGCGCGCGCGAGGAATTCGAATCGGTGCGCGCGCTCGACCCGCCGGCCGACGTGCGCGCCGGCATCCAGCGCTATCTCGACGCCCTGACGCTGCGCGAGTCGCAATACAAGCCTTCGCTCACCGGCTGGGTCGAGGCGGGCGTCGGTTACGACAGCAACGTCAACGCGGGCGTTTCGCAGGCCGACATCGCGCTGCCGGTGCTCGGCCGCGTCACCGTCGCCGACGTCGGCATCGAGCGCGGCGACGGCTTCGGCGTGCTCTCGGGTGCGTTCAACTACTCGCACCCGGTCGCGCCGGGCCTCGCGCTGTTCGTGGGCGGCACCGGCACCGGCAATTTCTATTTCTCGGAAAGCGACTTCGACCTCGCACAGGTCGCCCTCAACGCCGGCGGCATCTACCGTCGCCAGGCCGATTCCTTCGCGCTCACCTACGCCTACGGCAAGATCCTGCTCGACGGCTCGAGCTTCCGCAGCAGCAACGGCGTGGCCTTCGAGTGGCGCCACCAGCTCGACGCAACGACCAGCGTGAGCGTCATCCCGCAATACGCGCGCCTCGATTACGACGGCGAGAACAGCGTGCGCGACGCCGACTTCTACGCGCTGGGCTTCGGCGTCCGCCACGGATGGCTCACCGCCTGGCAGCCGGTGCTCAACGCCAGCGCCTACGGCGGGCGCGAGCGCGACCGGCGCGACCGGCCCGACCTCGGGCGCGACCTGTGGGGACTCAACGCCGACCTCACGGTGTCGCCCTCCCCCTTCTGGGCGCTGAACGCCGGCTTCGCCTTCCTGCGCAGCGACTACGACGGCGCGATGCCGTTGATCGAGACCACGCGCCGCGACGACAACTACGTCGCCTCGCTGGGCGCGCTCTACTTCTTCGCGCGCAACCTGTCGGGACGCCTCGAATACCAGTACCAGCGCAACAACTCGAACCTCGAGCTCTACGACTACACGCGCAACCTCGTGATGCTCAAGCTGCGCTACGACTTCAAGTAGCGGGAAAGGCGCGAACGTGGACCACCGCCTGATCACATCGCTGCGCGCCGCAGCGGCGCTCGCCGCCTTCGCGATGGCGTCGCTGGCCTTCGCGCAGGCGGGACGCATCGTGCTCGCCGTCGGCGACGTCGCCGTGGTGCGCGGCGCGGAGCGCGCGAAGGCCGTGCCCGGCACGACCTTCAACGCCGGCGACGCCATCGTCACCGGCGCGCAAAGCCACGCGCAGCTGCGATTCGCCGACGACGCGCTCGTCGCACTCAAGCCCGACAGCGAGTTCCGCATCGAGACCTTCGTGTTCAACGGCAGCAACGACGGCAACGAGCGCGCGGTGTTCCGCCTGGTGCGCGGCGGCTTCCGCACGCTCACCGGCCAGGTCGGCAGGGTCGACCACGAGCGCTACAGCGTCGTCACCACGCAGGCGACCATCGGCATCCGCGGCACCCACTACCTGCTGCAGGTCTGCGCCGCCGACGAATGCCGCGACACGCCCGAGTCGGCGCCCGCGCCCCCCGGCACCTACGGCGGCGTGCTCGACGGGCGCATCGCCGCGACCACGCCCTTCGGCACCAGCGAGTTCGGCGTGCGCGAGTTCTTCCTGGTGCCCCCGGGCGAGGGCGCGCTGCGCCTCATAGCCCCGCCGCGCTTCCTCGCCGACTCGCTGAAGGGCCGCGTGCAGGTCGCGCGCACGGCCCCCGCCGAGCTGACCTTCCCCAAGATGCCCGACTCGCCGCAGGGCTTCGCGGTGCCCAAGGACCCGTTCGTCTACCTCGCCACCGAGGACCTCAACAACGGCGACATCATCGGCACGGGCCGCAACTACGTGGTGGGCTCCGACCTGTACACGCTCGAGCTCGGCTCCGTCGCCACGGCCGACGATCCCTTTACCCTCGACGGCCAGGGGCGCGTGACGGCCATCGACACCGGCACGCTGCACGCGAGCCTCGGCAGCGCGACGCTGGTCGACACCGGCAGCGCAGTCGACGCCGGCGGGCTCAACTGGGGCCGCTGGAGCGGCGAGGGCTCGACCATCACCCAGACGCTGCCCAACGGCGAGACGCGCAGCAACGACGGCGGCAACCTGCACTACATCTACGGCAATGCCGCCACCAACATCCCCACCTCGGGCGTGGTGAGCTTCGCGCCCGTGGGCGGCACGCGCCCCACCGACTCGGCGGGCGGCGTGGGCACGCTGATCTCCGGCGGCACCGTCACCGTCGACTTCGGCCAGGCGAGCCTCGCGCTCGCCGGGCTGACCGTGGGCATGGGCGCCGACGCGACCTACTCGATGAGCGGCACGACGCGGCTCGCCGGGCCGCTGTTCTCGACCTCGGGCATCGGCGCGCAGGTGTCGTGCACGGGGACGGGCTGCCAGCCGCTGGTCGCCGGCAATTTCGCGGGCTTCCTCGCCGGCCCCGGCGTCACCGGCGTGGGCCTCGACTACTACTTCAACGGCCGCGGCGGCAACGTCATCGAGGGCAACGTCGGGTATCGGCGCTGCACGCCGAGCTGCTGAGCTTTACCGGCGACGGCGGCGGCGGCGGCGGCAGCTGCGCAATCGCAGCGGCCTGTCGCACATCGGCAAGCGTGCGGCGGCCATCGGGGGCTCGGTCTTCGCGATGAACCCAGCTCAGGCCCGATCCCCCGACGTCCGCCGCGCCGATGCGCTCGGGCCGCCGCGATTGCGGCTTCCGTAGCCTCCCTCGCGGGTCTTGGTTCGACGGCACCTCGCAGCGATCACGCCGTCATCCCCGCCGCCGTCATCCCCGCGCAAGCGGGGACCCAGCCTTCAAGGTGTCGCAGTGGCACCCGCGCAACGCCGCGCAATCCCGGGCAGCCCACCGGCAACCGTATCGCCGGAAGCCGCAAAGCTTGCGTCGTCGTTTCCATCGGCGCGACGGACGCCGGGGCTCGGCCCGCAGCCGGGTTCATCGCGAGGACCGAGCCCCGGTGGCCGTCGCACGTCTTGCCGATGGAAGCGACGACGCATGTTTGCGCGGGTCCCGCAATACCCCTACTTCACCGTCATGCTCGTCGCCCCATCCCAGTCCCCGGGCGGCGGCTCGACCTCGAACGCGCGGCAGCGCTCGATGAACAGCGCGTACAGCGTGGTCGACACGTCCTCGGACTCGAGCGCCTCGAAGCCCCGCCTCGCCTCGGCGAAGCGGCGCGCGCGGTAGGCCGCCAGCGCCTCGTTCCAGGTCGCGAGCCGTGCGCGCGCGCTGGCGCCGATCTCGATGCCCAGCGGCTCGCAGATCGCCACCGGTGCGGCGCGGTTCACCACGCGCACGTAGTCGATCTCGCGCCACACGAAACCGGGTGCCGCTGCGCGCGTCGCCTCGCCGGCGAGGATGGTCACGCCGTAGAGCTTGGTCAGGCCCTCGACGCGCGACGCGAGGTTCACGGCATCGCCGAGCACCGTGTAGGCCTTGCGGAACTTCGAGCCCATGTCGCCCACGTTCATGCTGCCGGTGTTGAGGCCGACGCCGATGGCGAGCTCGGGCCAGCCGCGCGCCCTGAACGAAGGCGCGAGCGCAGGCATGGTCTCGCGCATCACCATCGCCGCGGTGACGGCGTCGCGCGCATGTGCGAGGTTGGCGATGGGCGCGCCCCAGAAGGCCATGATCGCGTCGCCGATGTACTTGTCGATGGTGCCGTGGGTGCGATGGATGGCCTCGGTCATCGCCGTCAGGTAGGCGTTCATCATCGCCGACAGGTCCTTCGGCGACAGCCGCTCGGACACGGCGGTGAACTGGCGCACGTCGGAGAACAGCACGGTGAGCTCGCGGCTCTCGCCCTCGAGCGAGAAGCTGCGGCCGCTGTCGCGCATCTCGCGCACGCGCTCGGGCGGGATGTATTCGCCGAAGAGGCTCGAGAGCTGTTGCGTCTGCCGCGCCTCGTTGACGAAGCCCGTCAGCAGGTTGTAGAGCCACAGCACCAGCAGCATGGCGAGCGTGCGCGCGAGCGGCACCACCGAGCGCTCGTGCATCCAGAACCACAGGTTGATCCCGGTCACCAGCGCCGCCACGGCCAGGATCCCGGCGGTGGTGAGGAGCGGCCGCTTCCAGGGGATGAGGAACACCACCAGCAGCCCCGCCAGCGCGAGGATCAGCGCCTCGACCTCGCGCGCGCCGCGCGGCGTCGAGGTCATGTCGCCGTTGAGCATGCCCGACACCAGGCTCGCATGCAGCTCGACACCGGGGAAGTCCGGGCCGAAAGGCGTCGAGCGCAGGTCTTGCAGGCCCTTGGCCGTCGTGCCGACCAGCACGATCGCGCCCTCGATGCCCTGCACCTTGGCGCTGCCGGCGAGCACGTCGGCCGCGGATTCGTAGTGGAAGGTGCGCCGCGCGCCGCGGTAGGGCACCCACGCGAGGCCGTCGGCGGCGACGGGGACGACCATGCCGCCGGCGTCGAGCTCGGCCAAATCGCCGTTGGCGTCGAACACCGGCTTGATCGATTTCGACTCGACCGCGACCGCCGCCAGCGCCAGCGACAGCGAGGGGTAGAACGCGTCGCCATAGCGCTTGATCATGGGCACGCGGCGCACGACGTTGTCGACGTCGAAGGCGGGGTCAAAATGGCCCGAGGCCGCGGCGGCGTGCATCAGCGACGGCAGGTTTGAGGTGTAGCCCTTTTCCTGCGCGAGCGGGATCACGTGCCCGCGCAGCGCATCGACGGTGAACGCGGGCTTCGGCAGCTCGCCGGTCTTCTGCTCGCTGTCGTTGAAGCCGAAGGCGAGCACCACCGGCTTGCCCTCGAGCGCCGCGGCGAAGGCCGCGTCGAAATCCAGCGCGGGCCGCAGCGCGCTCCAGCGCTCGCCGAATCCCGGCGTGGCGACGAAGGCCGTCGAGGCCAGCCGGTCGATCACCGCGACACCGCTCGAGGTGTCGGGCTCGGCGAACACCACGTCGAAGCCGATGGCGTGGGCGTGGTAGCGCTCGAACAGCTGCTCGACCAGCCGCGCCATGCGGTCGCGCGACCAGGGCCAGCGGCCTTCGCGCGCGAGGCTCGCCTCGTCGATGTCGACGATCACCACCTGCGGGTCGGGCGTGCCGGGGCTCGCGAACGCGAGCCGCGCGTCGTAGGCGATGGCCTCGAGCTTGGGGACGAGCGGCAGGTCGAACGCGGGCGACAGCGCACCCAGCGCGAACACCAGCACGATCACCCCGCCGACCAGCCAACGCGGTGCGCCGGCCAGCCAGCCGAGGAGCCTGCCGGGCGTGACGCGCACGCCCGCAGTCAGCGACCGCTGCGCGGGCCCGCGCCCTTCGCCGCGGCGGGGCGCCGCCTGCGCAACGACAGCGCGGCCGCCGCGGCGAGCGCCGCGGCGAGCGTGGCGAGCGCGCCCGCCGACAGCGACGGGATGGCGTTGGCGGGATCGCCGACGTCGGCCACGGCGACGACCCTCGGCCCCGACAGCGCGGGCGCGAAGGCGCCGTCGCCGAGGTAGGTGGCCGAGAACGTCATGCTGCCGTAGCGGGCATTGGCGACGGTGCTGAAGTTCGCCACGCCCTTGTCGAGCCGCGCCGTGCCGACCAGCCGGCCGTCGACGCGCAACAACACCTCACCCGAGGGCGCGAGCGCCGTGCCCGGCGGCGCGCTGACCGTCACCTGCGCGGGTACCGTGGCGGCGAAGCGCACGCTGGCGGGCACCGTCAGCGCCACCGTCGGCGAGGGCAGCAGCACGCCCTTGATGACGAAGAGGTCGTAGGGCCCCGTCTGCGCGCTCTTGTAGCGCGCGTCGCCGGTGTAGCTCGCGCAGACCAGGAAATGGTCGATGCCGAGGTCGGCGAAGCTGAAGCTTGCTGCGCCGGAGGCGAGCGAGGCCGAGGCCGTGCGCGCCGTGATCGGCTGCGCGCCCGACATCTGCGGGCAGCGCTCGCCACTGCCGGCGATCCACACCTGCAGGTCGCCGGCCGCGACACCCATGACGCCGCCGAGCGTGGCCTTGGCGACCACCGTCTGGCCGATCACCGCGGGATTGGGCGCGAGCTCGAAGCTGAAGCTCGGCGTGCCCTTGGCGATGACGATGGTGTAGGCGTGCGTGGCCGTGGCGCCGGTCGAGTCGGTCACGCGCGCGGTGAAGTCGAAGGTGCCGGCGGCCGTCGGAACGCCCTTGAGGAAGCCCTGCGGGTCGAAGCTCAGGCCCGGGGGCAGCGCGCCGGTCAGCACGTCGAATTTGTACGGCGGCTGCCCGCCTTGCGCGACGACGGGCGTGTTCACCGCCTCGCCGCCGGTGATCGGCGGCAGCTTGTCGGTGACGATCTCCAGCAGCGGGTTGGTGATGACGATGGTGAAGCTCTGCACGGCATCGGGCTTGATGCCGTTGCTCGCGACGAGGGTGCCGGGATAGGTCCCCGCGATCGACGGCGTGCCGCGGACCGCGCCGTCCGAGTAGAAGAGCCCCGGCGGCAGGCCGCTGGCGGTGACCGTGATCGGATTGGTGCCGGTGACCGTGACGGGTGACAGGTAGGGCGCGCCGACCAGGCTCGCGCCCGGCGGCGGGCTGGTGATCTGCGGCGCGATGCCGGAAACGTCGAGGCTGCCGCTCGCCGCGGGCATGGTCGCTTCGAACGAGCCTTCGCCGCTTCCGACGACGATGCTGATCGCGGAGGTGGTATTGACCAGGGTCCCCGTCCCCGGAAGGCTGCCGACCACCGGCGCGGTGATGGTGCAGGTCGACGCTTCGCGAATGGTGGCGTCCGACAGCGAAAGCGAGGTGGAGGTCACGGTCACCGTGCCGCCGCAGGCCGCGAAGCTGCCCGGGCTCGCGGCCGCCATGCCCGAGGGGAAGGCGTCGGTGAACGCCACCTCGAACATGTCGTAGGACTCGGTGTTGCGCAAGGCGATGGTCATCGTCGACGTCTGGCCCGAGCTGATCGACGATGGCGAGAACGACTTGCTGCTCTGCAGCGGCGCGGGGTGGACCACCAGCTGGAAATCGCCGTCGGCGGGCGGCGCGAAGCCGTTGTCGCCGTGGACGTGCACGAGGTAGGTACCCTCGACGGTCGGCGTGCCGACGATGCCGGTCGACTCGGGGTCGTAGCGCAGGCCCGGCGGCAGGCCGGTCGCGGTCCAGGTCACCGGCTGCGTGCCTTGGTCGAGCAGCCAGTTGAGGTCGTAGTAATACGGGATCCCGACGTAGCCGTCCTCGAGCAGCGCGTCGCTGAACGTCGGCGGGATGCCGCCCGCGACCTGGAACAGCGCGGGACGCGTGGTGTGCGAGAAGTTGTCGCTGGGGGTGTTGTAGGTGATGGTGCCGAAGTCCAGCGTGTAGGTGGTGGTCGTGGGAGGCCACGCGCTGAAGTAGATGACGAGGTAGCAGCCGACGTCCTCGGCGAAGCCCCCGCCGGTGATCGTGAGATGCGTCGAGTCGGGTTGCGACAGCGTTCCGCCGCAGGTGCTGTAAGCGGTGGACTGGAACGTCACGCCGGCGGGCAGCGTGAGGCTCAACGCCATGTTGCTGATGTCGGCCGTGTCGCCGTCGAGGTCGAGGCGCGCCCAGATGAACCCGCCCGCGTCGTACGTCGGCGGGTCGGCGCTGAACACGACGTTGCTGGCGAACTGCGTCTGCGCGCTCGCCGAGGCGGCCATGCCGAAGAGCAGGGCTGCGAACAGGACGCCTGCCATGCGGGCGAGCCACGGGCCGGGGGCCGTCCGGCCCTCAAGTGCGGAACCGCACGCGCGAAAAGCGTTGGCAACGGAACTGTCGCGGTACCCGTCCATCTTCGGCAACCCCCTGAATCGACGCGCAAAGCGTGCAGGCGCATGATAATCCGCCGGGGCCGCGCGGTGGGGTGAATATTCGTGCCCGATTAGAATGCGCCGTGCCCAGCCACCATGCCCTGCCCGGCGCCCCGCGCCCGGTCCCGTCGCCGCGCGCGGCGCCTAGATCCGCCGGCGCGCCCCTGCTCGTCGCCGAGGCGCTCGCGGCGCGCCGCGGGCAGGTTTCGCTGTGGCGCGACCTGTCCTTCCGCGTCGCCGCCGGCGAAGCGCTGCTGGTGCGCGGGCGCAACGGCGTCGGCAAGACCACGCTGCTGCGCATCGCCGCGGGCCTCACCGCCCCCGACGGAGGCAGCCTGAGCTGGCGCGGCGAGCGGCTGCGCCCCTTCGCGCGCGCGCTGCGGCGCGACGTGCTGTACCTCGCCGACGCGCCGACCCTGCGCGACGAGCTGACGGCGGCCGAAAACCTGGCGTCGCTGGCCTCGCTGGCCGGTCTCGCGGCGGACCGCGCCGCCGTCACCGCGGCGCTCGAAGCACTGGGGCTCGCGCGACGCGCCTCGTTGCCGGCGCGCGCGCGTTCTCAGGGGCAGCGGCGCCGCGCCCAGCTCGCGCTACTGCCGCTCGGCGAGCGGCCGCTGTGGGTGCTCGACGAGCCGGCCAATGCCCTCGACGCGGAAGGCGTGGCGCGGTTCGAGGCGCTGCTCGCCGCGCACCTCGCGCGCGGCGGCCTCGCGCTCGTCGCCACGCACCTCGACATCGCCGCGGCGCGCGGCGCGGCGCTGGAGCTCGCATGAGCTCGCCCGTGCACGGCGCCGGCGCGGCAGGGAGCGTGGCGCCCGGCCCCGACCTCGACGCCGTCGTGCCGGCCTTCCTGTGGGCGCTGCAACGGGACCTGACACTGGCGCTGCGCACGCGCGGCGAGATCGGCGTCGAGGTCGTCTTCTACGTCATGGTGGCGACGCTGTTCCCGCTGGCGATGGCGCCCGACGCCGCGCTGTTGCGCACGCTGGCGCCGGGCGTGCTGTGGGTCGCGGCGCTGCTGGCCTCGCTGCTCGCCCTGCCGCGGCTTTTCTCGGCCGATTTCGCCAGCGGCTCGCTGGCCGCCATGGCGTTGTCGCCCCGGCCGCTGGCGGCGCTGGTGTCCGGTAAAATGGCGGCACACTGGCTGTCGTCGGGGCTGCCGATCGTGGTGCTGGCGCCGTTGCTGGCGCAGGCCTATCACCTGCCCGCCGACGAGACGCTGTCGTTGACCGCGGGCCTGGCGCTCGGCACCCCCGTGTTGTCGATGCTGGGGGCCGTGGCCGCCGCCCTGACACTGGGCACCCGCGGCGGCGGCAGCCTGCTCGCCCTGCTGGTGCTGCCGCTCGAGGTGCCCGTGCTGATCTTCGGCGCGGGGGCCGTCGACGCGGTGCACGCCGGCACCGGCGCCGGGGCGCAACTTTCCCTGCTCGGCGCGGGTCTGTTGCTGGCGGCGGTCGGCACGCCGCTCGCCGCGGCGGCGGCCGTGCGCATCGCCCTCGACTGAACGCAGACGCTTTCCACCAACCCTCTTCCCACCCCACCCGAACATCCGCTCCGACAACCCCCGCCTCCCATGGACGTGAACTGGTTCCGCTTCGCCGCGCCCGCGAGCTTCCTGCCGCTGGCACGCGCGCTGGCGCGCGCCTTCGCGCTCACGGCCGCGCTGCTGGCCGTCGCGGGGCTCGCGCTGGGCCTCGTGGTGGCGCCCACCGACGCCACGCAAGGGGAGGCCTACCGCATCATCTTCATCCACGTGCCCGCGGCGTGGATGGCGATGCTCGTCTACCTCGCGATGGCCTTCTGGAGCGCGCTGGCGCTGGGCTTCAACACGCGGCTGTCCGGCATGCTGGCGCAGGCGCTCGCGCCCACCGGCGCGGTGATGGCCTTCCTCGCGCTGTGGACCGGCGCGTTCTGGGGCCGCCCCACCTGGGGGACCTACTGGGCCTGGGACGCGCGCATGACCTCGACGCTGATCCTGCTCTTCCTCTATCTCGGCGTGATCGCGCTGCGCGCCGCCGTCGACGACCCGCGCCGCGCCGACCGCGCCTGCGCGCTACTGACGCTGGTCGGCGTGGTCAACATCCCGATAATCTATTTCTCGGTGCAATGGTGGAACACGCTGCACCAGGGCTCCTCGGTGAGCATGACCGCCGCGCCGACCATGGCCATGACCATGCTCGCCGGCATGCTGGTGATGACGCTCGCGCTGTGGTGCTACTGCATCGCCGTCGCGCTGTGGCGCGTCGAGGCGATCATCATCGAGCGCGAGCTCGGCGCGTCGTGGCTCGAGCGCTACGCGAGGGCCTGATGGACCGCTACGGCTTCTACCTCGTCGGCGCCTTCGGCGCGTTCGCGCTGGCGCTGCTGGTCGAGCTCGTCGCGGTCCGCGCGCGCCTGGCGCGCGCCCGCGCCGCGCTGCAGGGCGGCGACGCGCCATGAGCAGGCTCCCGCGGTGACGCTGCGGCAACGCCGCTTCGCGCTGATCGGCGCGGGCCTCGCCGTGCTCGGCGTGGCCGTCGCGCTGGTGCTCAACGCCTTCCAGTCCAACCTGGTGTTCTTCTTCTCGCCCTCGCAGGTGGTCGCGCACGAGGCGCCGCAGGGACGCGCCTTCCGCATCGGCGGCATGGTCGTCGACCATTCGCTGAAGCGCGACACCCAGTCGCTGCGCGTCGAGTTCCAGGTGACCGACACCGCGCACACCATCCCCGTCGTGTACACCGGGCTCCTGCCCGACCTCTTCAAGGAAGGCAAGGGCGTGGTCGCGCAGGGCTCGCTCGGCCCCGACGGCGTGTTCCACGCCACCGAGGTGCTCGCCAAGCACGACGAGAACTACATGCCGCCCGACGCCGCCAGGGCGCTCGAGGAGGCGAAGCACGGCATGAAGATGCAAAGCGTCGAGGCGAAGCGATGACCGCGCTGGTGCAGGCGGACGCGGGCGCGAGCCGATGATCCCCGAGCTCGGTCATTTCGCGCTGATCGTCGCGCTGGTCGTGGCGATCGTGCAGGCCGCCGTGCCGATGTGGGGCGCGGCGCGCGGCGACGCCGCGATGATGGGCGTCGCGCGGCCCGCGGCCGCGTTGCAGTTCGTGCTGGTGGCGGTGGCCTTCGGCTGCCTCGCGTATTCCTTCGTCACCAGCGATTTCTCGGTGGCCAACGTCGCCGAGCACTCGTACTCGACCTTGCCGCTGCAATACCGCTTCGCCGCGTCCTGGGGCTCGCACGAGGGCTCGCTGCTGCTGTGGGTGCTGATGCTCTCCGGCTGGAGCTGCGCGGTGGCGCTGGCGAGCCGCAACCTGCCCGACGTGCTCGCCGCGCGCGTGCTCGCGGTGATGGGCGGGATCGCCGTCGGCTTCCTGCTGTTCCTGCTGTTCACCTCGAATCCCTTCGCCCGCCTCGTGCCGGCGGCGGTCGAGGGGCGCGACCTGAACCCGCTGCTGCAGGACCCGGGCATGGTGATCCACCCGCCGATGCTCTACATGGGCTATGTCGGCTTCTCGGTGGCCTTCGCCTTCGCCATCGCCGCGCTGATCGGCGGGCGGCTCGACGCCTCGTGGGCGCGCTGGTCGCGGCCCTGGACGACGCTGGCCTGGTGCTTCCTCACCCTGGGCATCGCGCTCGGCAGCGCCTGGGCCTACTACGAGCTCGGCTGGGGCGGATGGTGGTTCTGGGACCCGGTCGAGAACGCCTCGTTCATGCCCTGGCTGGTCGGCACGGCGCTGATCCACTCGCTCGCCGTCACCGAGAAGCGCGGCACGTTCCGCAGCTGGACGGTGCTGCTGGCGATCGTCGCGTTCTCGCTGTCGCTGCTCGGCACCTTCCTCGTGCGCTCGGGCGTGCTGACTTCGGTGCACGCCTTCGCCACCGACCCCGCGCGCGGCGTGTTCGTGCTGGCCTTCCTGGTGATCGTGGTCGGCGGCTCGCTGGCGCTGTATGCCTGGCGTGCAGGTGCCGTGGGCGCGGGCGCGGCGTTCGCGCCGGTGTCGCGCGAGTCGATGCTGCTCGCCAACAACCTGCTCTTGATGGTGGCAATGGCGAGCGTGCTGCTCGGCACGCTCTACCCGCTGGTGCTGGATACCCTGAACCTCGGCAAGATCTCGGTGGGCCCACCCTACTTCGAGGCGGTGTTCGTGCCGCTGATGGCGCCGCTGGTGTTCCTGATGGGCGTCGGCCCGGCGGCCGCGTGGCAGAAGGCCTCGCTGCCTTCGCTGTGGCTGCGCCTGCGCTGGGCCCTCGGCGTGGGCATCGCCACCGCGCTGCTGCTGCCCTTGGCGCTGCCGCACCGCTCGCCCGGCGTGGCGCTGGGCCTCTTCCTTGCCGCCTGGGTGATGGCGGCGGCGGTCGACCTCCTCTGGCGCCGGCTTTCCGGCTCGCCGCGTCGCGGGCTCGCCAAGCTCGGCGGCATCACGGCCGCGTGGTGGGGCATGTGGATCGCGCACCTCGGCATCGCGCTGTTCGTGGTCGGCGTCACGCTGGTCAAGGCCTACGAGGTCGAGCGCGACGTCCGCCTCGAGGTCGGGCAGAGCGTGGCGCTCGGCGGCTACGACTTCACCTTCCGCGGCGTCGACGGCGCGCGCGGCCCCAACTACCGCGTGCTGTCGGGCACCGTCGAGGTTTCGCGTGGCGGCCGCGTGCTGCGCACGCTGCATCCCGAGAAACGCATCTACGACGCCTCGGGCCAAGCGATGACCGAGGCGGCGATCGCCACGCGCATCGCCGGCGACCTGTACGTATCGCTCGGCGAGCCCGTGTCCGCCGACGGCGGCTTCGGCGGCGCCTGGGGCGTGCGCGTGTACATCAAGCCCTTCGTCGACTGGATCTGGTTCGGTGCCTTCGTGATGGCGCTTGGGGGCTTCATCGCCGTGTCCGACCGGCGCTACCGCGTCGCGGTCAAGGCGCGCGTCGCCGCGCTCGCGGCGCGCGCGGCGACCTGAGGGCGTTGCTGCCATGAAGCGCGCGCTGGTATGGACGCTCCCGCTGGTGATCTTCCTCGTGCTGGCCGCCTTCCTGTTCGTCGGCCTCTTCCACGACCCGCGCGAGGTGCCGTCGCCGTTGATCGGCAAGCCCGCGCCGGCGTTCGCCCTGCCCGTGCTCGACGCCGGCGGGCGCAAGCTGTCGGTCGAGGACATGCGCGGCAAGGTGTGGCTGCTGAACGTCTGGGCGTCGTGGTGCGAGTCCTGCCGCATCGAGCACCCGCTGCTGGTCGATTTCGCCAGGACCGGTGCCGTACCTGTCGTGGGGCTCAACTACAAGGACAAGGACAAGCCCGCGATCGCCTGGCTCGCCGAGCGCGGCGATCCCTACTTCGCCTCAGTGGTCGACGCCGACGGGCGCGTCGGCATCGACTGGGGCGTGTACGGCGTCCCCGAGACCTTCGTGGTCGATCGCCAGGGCGTGATCCGCTACAAGCAGATCGGGCCGCTGACGCCCGAGGCGCTGCAGCAGCGGATCCTGCCGCTGGTGCGCGAGCTGCAACGGAGCTGATGCGCACCCGGCTCGTCGTCGCGCTTGCGCTCGTGGCAGCCTTGCTCGCCATGGCGGCGCCCGTTGCGCGCGCCCAGCTCGCGCCCGACGACGCGCTGCGCGCGAGGCTCGCGCGGCTCGAGACGGAGCTGCGCTGCCTGGTCTGCCAGAACCAGACACTGGCCGAATCGAACGCACCCCTCGCCGAGGACCTGCGCCGGGAGATCCGCGGCCTCGCCGACGCGGGCAAGTCCGACGCCGAGATCCGCGACTTCCTGGTCGCGCGCTACGGCGACTTCGTGCTGTATCGCCCGCCGGTGAAGCCGATTACCTGGCTGCTGTGGTTCGGGCCCTTCGCGCTGCTGGCGATCGGCGCCTTCGCGTGGTGGCGCGTGGGCCGTGGCCGCATGGGCGCGGCGGGTGGCGAAGGCGCCCATGTCGACGCCGAGGCGCTCGAGCGCGCGCGGGACGCGTTGCGCTAGGTTCCCGCCTTCGCGGGAATGACGGCGTGCGGGGTTGACGGCCTGCGGGATGACGGCCTGAGGGGATGACGGCGGCGCGGCTCAGGCGAGCGAGGCCCCGCAGTTCCAGCAAAGGTCGAAGGTCGCGGGGCTCACCTCGGCGCAATGCCGGCAGGAGAGCTCGCCGGTGCGTGCGCGCTCGTCCTGCCATGCCCGCACCACCGCCTCGGCCCTCGGCTTGTCGGCGTCGTCGTCGAGCCAGACCTGCGGCCTCGCGGCGTCCACCGGCATGTCCCCCACGATCGACTGCGCATGCTCGTTGAACACATGCGCGGCGATGCCCGCGTGGCCGAGGCGGTCGCGCAGCAGGTAGGCTTCGCAGCGGTCGAAGGCGACGTGGAAGAGCTTCATCGCACGCCATGCTACCGCAGGGAGGCCCGGCGCGCCTGCCACGCCCGTGGCGGGACGGGCGGGGCCCGCCCGGCGTCACCCCTTCATGCCCGAGTTCACGAAGGTCGAGATGATCTGCTTCTGCGCCATGGCGTAGATGAGAAGCGGCGGCACGGTGGCGAGCACGGCCGTCGCCATCATCGGGCCCCACAGCTGCGCCGACTCGCTGTTCGAGGCGAATACCTGCATGCCGAGCGCGAGGGTCTTCGACTTCATGTCGTCGAGCACCAGCAGCGGCCAGGTGTACTGGTTCCACGAGTGCAGGAACGACAGGATGGTCACGACCGCGATCGCCGGCCGGATGTTCGGCAGCACGATGTACCACATCGTCTTCATCGTCGAGGCGCCGTCGATCTTCGCCGCGTCGAGGATCTCCTGCGGCAGCGTGCGGATGTACTGCCGCAGCAGGAAGATGGTGAAGGCGCAGCTCGACAGCGAGGGGACGATCACGCCCCAGCTGGTGTTGATCCACTCGAGCCGCGAGACGAGGATGTAGTTGGGGACGTAGGTCACCACCGCGGGCACGATCATCGTGCCGAGCACGGCGGCGAAGCAGAAGGTGTCGCCGCGGAACTTGAGGCGCGCGAAGGCATAGGCGGCGGGGATGCTGATCAGGATCTTGCCCGCCGTCGTCATCGCCGCGATGAACAGGCTGCTCCAGAACCAGTTGCCGACCGGGAAGTACCTGAACGCGTCGGGGAAGTTCGAGAGCGTCGGCGTGCGCGGCAGGATCTGGATGTCCTTGGTGAACACCTCGGTGGGGATCTTGAAGGAGGTCGACAGCATCCACAGCATCGGGAACAGCGTCGCCGCGCACAGCAGGATCACCACCGCATGCGCGAGGCCGCGGCCGAAGCCGCGCGACCAGCGGGGCGCGTGCCGCGATGCGGACTTGCCGCCGGGGAGCGCGAGGCTAGCCATAGTGCACCCGGCGCTCGACGTAGCGGAACTGCACCCAGGTCAGGATCGCGGTGCCGATGAAGATCAGCAGCGACACGGCGCTCGCCGAGCCGATCTGGAAGTTGCGGAAGCCCTGTTCGTACAGGTAGTAGACGATGTTGGTCGACCGGTCGAAGGGGCCGCCGTCGGTCATGACGTTGATCGCCCCGAAGACCTCGTCGTTGACCGAGATCACCGTGGTGACGAGGACGAAGAAAAACGTCGGCGTGATCAGCGGGAAGCGGATCAGGCGGAACATCTGCCAGCCGCTGGCGCCGTCCAGCGACGCGGCCTCGACATAGTCGGTCGGCACCGCCTCGAGCGCGGCGAGGTAGAGCAGCAGGTTGAAGCCGAAGGTCTTCCACACCGACACGACGATGATGCACCAGATCGCCGTGTTGGGGTTCGACAGCCAGCTCACCTTGGCGAACCCGAAATCGAAGATCACCTTGTTGAGGATCCCCTGCAGCGGATGGAAGATCCACAGCCAAAGCAGTGCCGCGACCGAGAACGAGATCACCGTCGGGCTGAACAGCGTCACGCGGTAGAAGGACTGCGCGCGCGAGCGGCGGATCGGCCAGAGCAGCAACGCGAGCGCCAGCGGCAGCAGCACCTGCGCTGGCACCAGCGCGACGATGTAGATCAGCGTGTTCCACAGCGCGCGATGGAAGCGCGGGTCGCCGGCGAGGCGGGTGAAGTTGTCGAAGCCGACGAAGTCCTTGACCGGCGAGATGAAGTTCCAGTCGAAGAACGACAGGTAGATCGAGTAGATCAGCGGCCAGTAGATGAACACGCCCACGACGATCAGCACCGGGGCGACGAACAGGTACGGCGTCGCCGCCTCCCAGGCCCGGTAGCGGTTCCAGGTGCGGCGGCGCGCCGGCGCGGCCGGCGCGGCCGCGGCCACTTCCCCGCGGCTCATGCCGGAGCCGCGGGGCAACGTGCGGGAAACGGCCGCATCCTGCGCTACGCCTTCGGCAGCAGCGGCAACACCTGCTGCTTCGCCTGCCGCGTGCCCTCCTCGGCGCTGATGTCACCGGCCCAGATGCGGGTCACGTAGGTGCCCCAGACTTTCTGGATCTCGGCGGCCCTCGAGCCGGGCCACGGCGATTCGCGCGTCAGCCCTTCCCTCAGCTGGATGTACGCCGCCTCCTGGCCGGGAAGCACCGGATGGTCGAACCGCGTGGTGTTGAGGTAGCCGGTCTTGAGCCAGATCTCCTGGCCTTCCTTGGAGGCGACGAACTTCAGGAACTCCCAGGTGGCCTGCTGCTGCTCCTTGTCGCGCGCGTAGCAGCCGAGGAACGAGCCGCCACTCGACATCTTGCGCGGCTTGCCGGGAAAGACCGGGAACGTCGAGGTCTTCAAGTCGAACTTCACCTGCTTGGAAAGCCCGCCGAGCGAGGCGATGCTCGCCATCCAGATCGCCAGCGAGCCGCCGATGAAGGCCGCGTTGCTCTCGGTCGTCGTCGACTGCAGGTACAGGCCGTCCTTGTTGAGGTTGGCGATGGCCTGCAAGGCCTGCGCGGCTTGCGGCGTATCCCAGGCGGGCATGGCGTTGTCGTCGAGCACGCGGCCGCCGTTGCTCTGGATGATGCTCTGCGCTTCCCAGTCGGCGTTGTTGCCGAGGCCGAGGATCGGGTTGCCGGTGACCGCCTTGACCTTCGGGCCCAGTCGCCTCAACGACTCCCAGTCCTTGAAGAGCTCGGCGGGATCGACGCCGGCCTGCTTCAAGATGTCGTTGTTGTAGTACATCACCGGGCAGGAGAACGCGAGCGGCAGGCCGATCGTCTGCTTGTTGACGGTGACGAGCGGCAGCACCTCGTCCTTGTAGTTGGCGAGCACCGCCTTCGCCTCGCTGCCGCCGATCTGCTCGAGCGGCACGACGCGCAGGCCCTGCACCGCGAAGTTGATGTTCGACCAGGGCGTCGTGACCAGCGCGGGCGCGCGGCCCGCGGCGATCTGCGCCTGCGCCTTGGTCAGCGTCGCGAAGTAATCGGTGCTGGGCGTCTCGCCGCGCACCGTGATGCCCGTGTTCTTGGCGTTGAACGCCTCGATCAGCTGCGCGATGGGGTGCAGCGTCGACGCCGCGGCCTGGCCGGGCGGCGTTCCCCACACGTGCATGACGAGGATCTCCACCGGCTTGTTGGCGGCGAACACGGGCCAGGGGCCCATCGCCGCGGCGCCCGCGGCCGCGCCCGCGACCTTGAGGAAGCCGCGGCGGTCCGTCGATTGCTGCGCTTGGGGTGCTGCGTTTGGATCTCGATCTGCCACGATGTCTCCTCCTCGGTTGTATGCCGAACGAACGTGCTGCGCCTGACGGCTCCCTGCGCCGTCGTCTTGTGTCCATGGTGCCAGGTGCCGCCTAGCTTTCGCGCCCTTCCGCCAGCAGCGCCTCGGCGCCCTGCTGGTCGATCACCAGCGAATTGACGAGCCGGCCCCTGAGCGCGGCATGCACCGCGCGCGCGCGCCGGGCGCCGTTGGTGACGCCGACGACTTCCGGGCAGCGCCGCAGCTCGTCGAGCTCGACGCTGATCACGCGGTCGCGGTACTCGGTCTCGCACTCGCGCCCCGACCGGTCGTAGAAGCGTCCGCAGACCTCGCCGATGGCGCCCGCGCCGCGCAGGCGCGAGACATCGGCGGCGGTGAGCGCCTCGCGCTCGACGAACGCCGATTCGTCGAGCGAGCCGATGCCGACCAGCGCCATGTCGAGCACGCCGAACAGCTCGCGCACCGTGCGGATGTGCTCGTGCTCGACGAAGACCTCGCGCGTGCGCCGGTCGCTCGCGAAGGCGGGCGCGTTGAGCGTGAAGAACGTGCCGTCGAGGCGCGAGGCGAGGATGCGCGACAGCTCGGTGGCGTCGATGGCGCTGGTGGTGGGCCCGATGTTGCCCATCAGCTGGACGACGCGCGCCCTGGGAGGCGGCTGGCAGGCGTCGATGGCGTGCACCAGCTCGTAGAGCGTGCGCCCGCCCGCAAGCCCGATCGCCTGCCCTGGCTGGAAGCGCTCGGCGACGGCCGTGGCGGCGTAGTAACCGACCGTGCGGCGCGCGGTCTCCGCCGTGCGCCCGGGGGTGCGCACCACCACGCAATGGCGAAGCTGGAAGCGCTCGCAGAGCTTGCGCTCGAGTCCCGCATCGCGCGGATCGTAGGGATCGACCGAGATGCGCACGATTCCGCGTTCGCGCGCGGCCGTGAGCAGGCGCGACACGGTGGAGCGGGACACGCCGATCATCGCGGCGATCGCCTGCTGGCCCAAGCCATCGAGGTAATAGAGCCGTGCGACCGAGGTCACGTCGTCCTCGAACTCGTCGGCCATGGCGGTGTCGATTGGCTGCACGTTTGTGCGTGGACAATTGCTCAAAACCTGCCTACACTAGCACCCGGTTCGAAGGAGTGTCAACGCGGAGGGGAAGGACCAGCATGATCCTGTTCGGCCACCGTGGCGCCCGCAACGAGGCCCCGGAAAACACCTTGACGGGCTTTCGCCACGCCCTCGCCCGGGGCATCACGTCGTTCGAGTTCGACGTCCATCTCTCGGCCGACGACCAGCTGGTGGTCATCCACGACCCGACCGTCGACCGCACCACCAACGGCCACGGCCCGGTGTCCGCGATGACGGCCGCCGAGCTCGCGCGGCTCGATGCGCGCTCGATCTTCCCGCAGTGGCCGGAGCCCGCCGGCGTGCCGACGCTCGCCGAGGTGCTCGACCTCATCGGGGGCTCCGAGCACATGGAAATCGAGATCAAGACCGACAGCCCCGAGCGGCTCGGCCGCGTCGCCGAGCACGTGATGGCGGCGATCCGACGCCATGACCTCGGCAGGTCGGCGACGGTCACCTCCTTCGACCCCGTCGCGCTGGAGGCGGTTGCCGCGCTGGCGCCCCGACAGGCGCGAGGCTTCATCGGCAAGTTCGACACCGGCGAGGACCTCGCCACCGCCCTGCGCCTGGGCGCGACGCGCTGCGCGGTCCCCATCAAGACGGGCTCCGCGCAACGCGTGAAGGACGCGCAGGCCGCCGGCATGCGCGTCACCGGTTGGCAGGGCAACACGCCCGAGGACGTGCGCACGCTGCTCGCCTGGGGCGTGGAGTGCATCACCAGCGACTACCCGACGCTCGCGCGCAGCGTGCTGCGCGAGGCCGGCGCGATGCCGTAACCGCCGTCCCCGTGACGTCATCCCCGCGCAAGCGGGGACCCACCGCGTACCGTCATCCCC
This sequence comes from Casimicrobiaceae bacterium, assembly GCA_044226535.1. Lineage (GTDB taxonomy): Bacteria > Pseudomonadota > Gammaproteobacteria > Burkholderiales > Casimicrobiaceae > VBCG01. Next base: position 93,300 of record JBGAGT010000010.1, read on the forward strand.
GCGAAAGCGGGGACCCACCGCCGTCCTTGCGCGCGTCGCGCAATACCGCTGGATCCCCGCTTTCGCGGGGACGAAGACAAAAGGCCGGGCATGGCCCGGCCTTTCGGTGACGCGACGGCTGGACGAACGTCAGGCGGCCTTGGCGGCCTTCGCCTTTGCGGGCTTCGCGGCCTTGTCGCCCTTGGCGGCAGCCTTCTTGCCGGCCGCCTCGTCGGCGCCCTCGGAGCCCTCTTCACCCGAGGACGGGCGGTCGACCAGCTCGACCAGCGCCATCGGCGCGGCATCGCCCTGGCGGAAGCCGAACTTGAGGATGCGGAGGTAGCCGCCCGGGCGCGACTTGAAGCGCGGGCCGAGGTCGTTGAACAGCTTGCTCACGACGTCGCGGTCGCGCAGGCGGTCGAAGGCGAGGCGGCGGTTGGCCAGCGTCGGCTCCTTGGCGAGCGTGATCAGCGGCTCGGCGACCCGGCGCAGTTCCTTGGCCTTGGGAAGCGTGGTCTTGATCGCCTCGTGGGTGAACAGCGAGACGGTCATGTTGCGCAGCATCGCGAGGCGATGCGAGCTGGTGCGGTTGAGCTTGCGAAGCCCGTGGCGGTGACGCATGGCACTACCCTTTCAATGTGGCGGCGCCGCTTTTCACGGCGCTCGGTTCTTCTTCTTAACGTCAGTCATCGCCGCTTTCGCGGGGATGACGGCAAAACGTGGTCCCTGCTTTCGCGGGGATGACGGCTGTGCCGCCCCTTACGGGCGATCCAGCCCGGCCGGCGGCCAGTTCTCCAGCTTCATGCCGAGCGACAGCCCGCGCGAAGCCAGCACTTCCTTGATCTCGTTGAGCGACTTGCGGCCGAGGTTCGGGGTCTTGAGGAGCTCGGTCTCGGTGCGCTGGATCAGGTCGCCGATGTAATAGATGTTCTCGGCCTTGAGGCAGTTCGCCGAGCGGACCGTGAGCTCGAGGTCGTCGACCGGGCGCAGCAGCACCGGGTCGACCTGGGGCGAGGCGCGCTCCGAGGCCGGCGAGTCCGTGCCCTTCAGGTCGGCGAACACCGAAAGCTGCTCGACCAGCACCGACGCGGCGAAGCGCACGGCCTGCTCGGGCTCGACCACGCCGTTGGTCTCGATGTCGAGCACCAGCTTGTCGAGGTCGGTGCGCTGCTCCACGCGGGCGCTTTCCACCGCGTAGCTCACGCGGCGCACCGGCGAGAACGAGGCGTCGAGCAGGATGCTGCCGATCGAGCGGCCGCCCTCGGGCTTGGCGCGCGCGGTGGCCGGCTGGTAGCCGCGGCCCTTCTCGACGCGGATCTCCATCTCGATCTTGCCGCCCGCGGTCAGGTGCGCGATCACGTGCTCGGGATTGATGATCTCGACGTCGTGGTTGGGCTCGATGTCGGCGGCCGTGACGGGGCCCTCGCCGCTCTTGGCGAGCCGCAGCGCGATGTGGTCGCGGTTGTGCAGCTTGAGCACCACGCCCTTGAGGTTCAGCAGGATGTCGACGACGTCCTCCTGCACCCCGTCGAGCGCCGAGTACTCGTGCAGCACGCCGGTGATCTTGACCTCGGTGGGCGCGTAGCCCGGCATCGACGAGAGCAGCACGCGGCGCAGCGCGTTGCCCAGCGTGTGCCCGTACCCACGCTCGAACGGCTCCATCACCACCTTGGCGTGGAACGGCGACGTGCTCTGCACGTCGATGATGCGCGGTTTCAACAAGGCGTTGCTTTGCATGCGGATCCCTTATGCGTATCCGTGATGGCACGCGGCCTTGGGGCCGCGCGCGCGTCAGGGCACTACTTACTTCGAATACAGTTCGACGACGAGGCTCTCGTTGATGTCCTGGCCAAATTCCGACCGGTCAGGCGCACCCTTGAACGTGCCCGAGAGCTTCTTCGCGTCGACTTCGACCCACGAGGGGAAGCCGACCTTCTCGGCGAGCTGCAGCGAGTCGACGATGCGCAGCTGCGCCTTCGACTTCTCGGCGATGGCGACGTTCTCGCCGCCCTTGAGCAGCGCCGACGGCACGTTGAGGCGCTTGCCGTTGACGGTGATCGCGCCGTGCGTGACCAGCTGGCGCGCTTCCGCGCGCGTCGAGCCGTAGCCCATCCGGTACACGACGTTGTCGAGGCGCGACTCGAGCAGCTTCAGCAGGTTCTCGCCGGTCGAGCCCTTGCGGCGCGCGGCCTCGGCGAAATACCGGCGGAACTGGCGCTCGAGGATGCCGTAGATCCGGCGCAGCTTCTGCTTCTCGCGCAGTTGCACGCCGTAGTCGGACGTGCGCATGCCTGATTTGACGCCGTGCTGGCCCGGCTTGGTGTCGAGCTTGCACTTGGAGTCGAGCGAGCGACGCGCGCTTTTCAGGAAAAGGTCGGTGCCTTCCCGTCGCGCCAGCTTACATTTGGGTCCGATGTATCGAGCCACTTTCAGCTATCCTTTCAATCGATCAGATGCGGCGGCGCTTGGGAGGGCGGCAGCCGTTGTGCGGGACCGGGGTCACGTCGGTGATCGACGAGATCTTGAAGCCCAGCGCATTGAGGGCGCGCACCGCCGACTCGCGGCCGGGACCCGGGCCCTTGATGCGGACCTCGAGGTTCTTCACGCCGCATTCCTGCGCCGCGCGGCCCGCGGTCTCCGAGGCCACCTGCGCGGCGAACGGCGTCGACTTGCGCGAGCCCTTGAAGCCCGCGCCGCCCGACGTCGCCCACGACAGCGCGTTGCCCTGGCGGTCGGTGATGGTGATGATCGTGTTGTTGAACGACGCGTGGATGTGCGCGATCCCTTCCGAGACGTTCTTCTTGACCTTCTTGCGGACGCGCGTCGCCGCGGCGGCCTTCTGTGACGGTTGCTGTGCCATCGTCTATCCTCGAGTTACTTCGTGACGCCCTTGGACAACGCCACCGTGCGTCCCTTCTTCGGGCCCTTGCGCGTGCGCGCGTTGGTGCGCGTGCGCTGGCCGCGGACCGGCAGGCCCTTGCGGTGGCGCACGCCGCGGTAGCAGCCCAGGTCCATCAGGCGCTTGATGCTCATGGTCACCTCGCGGCGCAGGTCGCCCTCGACGGTGAACTTGCCGACCTGCTCGCGCAGCTTGTCCATCTGCGCGTCCGAGAGGTCCTTGACCTTGACGTGCGGTTCGACGCCTGCGGCCACGCAGATCGCCTTGGCGCGCGGGCGGCCGATGCCGTAGATCGCGGTGAGCGCGATCTCGGCGTGCGAGTGGTTCGGGATGTTGACGCCTGCAATGCGGGCCATGATTTACCTGTCCTGAATTCGAATGACGTTGCCGAGCGCGATCAGCCCTGGCGCTGCTTGTGGCGCGGGTCGGTGCAGATGACCCTCACCACGCCGTTGCGGCGGATGATCTTGCAGTTGCGGCAGATTTTCTTGACCGATGCCAGTACCTTCATGTCTTTCTCCTCGAGCCGCGCCTACTTGGCGCGGAACGTGATCCTCGCTCGCGAAAGGTCGTAGGGCGTGAGCTCTACGGTGACCTTGTCGCCCGGGAGGATCTTGATGTAGTGCATCCGCATCTTTCCCGAAATGTGCCCGAGGACGACATGCCCGTTCTCGAGCTTCACGCGAAAGGTGGCGTTGGGCAGCATCTCCACCACCTCGCCCTGCATCTGTATGACGTCTTCCTTGGCCATCAACGCGTAGGCAGACCGCCCTTGAAGTTCGCCTTCTTCAGCAGGCTCTCGTACTGCTGGGACATCATGTAGGCCTGCACCTGCGTCATGAAGTCCATGGTCACGACCACGATGATCAGCAGCGACGTCCCGCCGAAGTAGAACGGCACGTTCTTCCACGCGATCAGGAAGTTCGGGATGAAGCACACGACCACCAGGTACAGCGAGCCGATCATCGTCAGGCGCAGCGTGATCTTCTCCAGGTACTTCGCCGTCTGGTCGCCGGGCCGGTAGCCGGGGATGTAGGCGCCGCTCTTCTTCAGGTTCTCGGCCGTTTCCTTCGGGTTGTACTGCAGCGCCGTGTAGAAGAAGCAGAAGAAGATGATCGCCGCCGCGTACAGGATTTCGTGCACCGGCTGTCCCGGATTGAGCATCGCCGCGATGTCGCGCAGCCAGAACGTGTTCTCGCCCGAGCCGAACCACTGCGCGATCGTCGCCGGGAACAGGATGATCGACGAGGCGAAGATCGGCGGGATCACGCCGGCCATGTTGAGCTTGAGCGGCAGGTGCGAGCTCTGCCCCTGGTAGATCTTGTTGCCCACCTGGCGCTTGGCGTAGTTGACCAGGATCTTGCGCACCGCGCGCTCGACGAACACCACGAACGCCGTCGTCGCGACGATCAGCAGCACGATGCCGATGATCAGCAGCCACGAGTACGCGCCGGTGCGGCCCTGCTCCAGCGTCAGGCTGATGGCGTTGGGCAGCCCCGCGGTGATGCCCGCGAAGATGATCAGCGAGATGCCGTTGCCGAGGCCGCGCTCGGTGATCTGCTCGCCCAGCCACATCAGGAACATCGTCCCCGTGACCAGCGTGATCGACGAGACGAGGCGGAACGCCATGCCGGGTTCGAGCACGAGGTTCGGCTGCGTCTCGAGCGCCGTCGAGATCGCCAGCGCCTGGAACAGCGCCAGGAACACGGTCGCGTAGCGCGTGTACTGCGTGATCTTGCGCCGGCCGGCCTCGCCTTCCTTCTTGAGCGCCTCGAGCGAAGGCACGACCACCGTGCACAGCTGCATGATGATCGACGCCGAGATGTACGGCATGATGCCCAGCGCGAAGATCGAGAAGCGCGACAGCGCGCCGCCCGAGAACACGTTGAACAGGCCCAGGATGCCGCCTTCCTGCGAGCGGAACAGGTTCGCGAGCTCCTCGCCGTTGATGCCCGGAACGGGGATGTGCGTGCCCACGCGGAACACCACGAGCGCGCCGAGCAGGAACCACAGGCGGCGCTTCAGGTCCGCGTACTTGGCGCCGCTCTTCAGTGCTGGATTGGCAGTGGCCAATTCGTTTCCCGTATCCGGTTTACTTCGCGACCTCGGCGAGGCTTCCGCCCGCCGCTTCGATGGCTGCCCTGGCGCCCTTGGTGGCGAGCAGCCCCGTGAGCTTCACCGCCTTGTCGAGCTTGCCGGTCTTGATGACCTTGGCCTGCTTGGCGGTGGCCGGGACGATGCCCGCGGCCTTGAGCGCCATCAGGTCGATGTCGGCCACCGGCAGCTTCGCGAGGTCCGTCAGCCGCACCTCGGCGGTGTCGTCCTTGGCGAGCGACACGAAGCCGCGCTTCGGCAGCCGGCGCTGCAGCGGCATCTGGCCGCCCTCGAAGCCGACCTTGTGGAAGCCGCCCGAGCGCGACTTCTGGCCCTTGTGGCCGCGGCCCGCGGTCTTGCCGAGGCCCGAGCCGATGCCGCGACCGACGCGGCGGCGGGGCTTTTTCGATCCCTTGGCGGGCTTGATCGTGTTGAGGCGCATCTCGAATTCCCGTTTCGTTGGCGCCGCCGCGAAGGACCTCCCTCGCGCCGGCTTGCCGCCGAACAGCTCTACTTGGCGGCGGGCTCGGTCACCTTCAACAGGTAGCCGACCTTGTTGATCATTCCGCGCGTCGACGGCGTGTCGACGACCTCGACCGTGTGGTTGGTCCACTTGAGGCCGAGGCCCCGGACCGTGTCGCGGTGGTCCTGCTTGGTGCGGGCGACGCCCTTCACCAGCGTCACCTTGATCTTGTTGGCTGCGGCCATGGTCACGCTCCCGTCAGCTCTTCGACCGTCTTGCCGCGCTTGGCGGCGATGTCGGCGGGCGCGTTGCCCTTTTCCAGCGCGTCGAGCGTCGCGCGCACGACGTTGTAGGGGTTGGTCGGGCCGTGGCACTTGGCCAGGATGTTCTGCACGCCGACCACCTCGAAGACCGCGCGCATCGCGCCGCCGGCGATGATGCCGGTACCGTCCGCCGCGGGCTGCATGAACACCTTGGTGGCGCCGTGGCGGCCCTCGACGGCGTGGTGCAGCGTGCCGCTCTTGAGGCGCATCTTCTTGAGGTTGCGGCGCGCCTCGTCCATCGCCTTCTGCACGGCGACCGGCACTTCCTTGGCCTTGCCCTTGCCCATGCCGACGCGGCCGTCGCCGTCGCCGACCACCGCCAGCGCCGCGAACGCCATGATCCGACCGCCCTTCACCACCTTGGTGACGCGGTTGATCGAGATCATCTTTTCCTTGAGGCCGTCGCTGCGCTCGTCCTGCTGCTGCATGCGCGCCATTTTCGGGTTCATCGCCATAAATCGATCTTCCGCCTAGAACTTGAGACCGCCCTCGCGGGCGGCTTCGGCCAGCGCCTTGACGCGGCCGTGGAATCGGAAACCGGCACGGTCGAACGCGACGGCCTCGATGCCGAGGGCCTTCGCCTTCTCCGCGATGCGCTTGCCGACGAGGGTCGCGGCGGCGGTGTTGCCGCCGGCCTTGCCCGCCTCGAGCACGCCCTTCTCGAGCGTCGATGCGCTCGCCAGCACGCGGTTGCCCTCGGGCGCGATGATCTGCGCGTAGATGTGCGAGTTCGAGCGCGACACCACGAGGCGCGTCGCGCGCTGCTCGGCGATGCGCACCCGGGTTTTGCGGGCGCGGCGGACACGAGCCTGACGTTTGTTCATACCGATCCTTCGTCGTATTTGCAGCCTTGAATCGCGTGGCTCCGCCACCGATCCAAGGGTGAACCAGCCGGCGAAAAGTAGGTTTGTACTTTTCGCCGACGAACTATTTCTTCTTGGTTTCCTTGAGCTTCACGACCTCGTCGGCGTAGCGCACGCCCTTGCCCTTGTAGGGCTCGGGGGGGCGATACGCGCGGATCTCCGCGGCGACCTGGCCGACCTGCTGCTTGTCGATGCCCTTGACGACGATTTCCGTCTGCTGCGGGGTCTCGACCTTGACGCCCTTGGGCATCGCGTGCACGACCGGGTGCGAGAAGCCGAGCGACAGGTTGACCTTGTCGCCCTGCGCCTGCGCGCGGTAGCCGACGCCGACCAGCGTGAGCTTGCGCTCGAAGCCGGTCGACACGCCCTTGACCATGTTGTTCACCAGCGCGCGCAACGTGCCGTGCATCGCGCCGTTGCCGGGCTCGGCCGACTCGTCGACGCAGACGAGCGTGTCGCCCTCGCGCTTGATCGCGAGGCTGCGGTCGAACGTGCGCGTCAGCGTGCCGAGCGGGCCCTTGACGGTGATCTCGCCGGGCGCCGTGGTCACCTCGACCTTGGCGGGCACCGGGATGGGATGTTTGCCGATTCGCGACATGTCTTCGTCCCCGTCAGGCGATGTAGCAGAGGACTTCGCCGCCGACGCCCGAGGCGCGCGCGGCGCGGTCGGTCATCACGCCCCGCGAAGTCGAGACGATGGCGATACCGAGCCCGTTCATGACGCGCGGGATCTCGTCCTTGCCCTTGTAGATGCGCAGGCCCGGCTTGGAGATGCGCTCGAGCTTCTCGATGACCGGGCGGCCGGCGTAATAGCGCAGCGCGATCTCGAGGACCGGCTTGGCTTCCTCGCCGCCGACCTTGAAGCCGTCGATGTAGCCCTCGTCCTTGAGGACCTTGGCGATCGCGACCTTGACCTTCGACGAAGGCATTTCGACCGTGGCTCGCTCGACCATCTGCGCATTGCGGATGCGCGTCAGCATGTCGGCGATGGGATCAGTCATGCTCATGCTTCACCACCTTGATTGACTGTGCAGCGATTGGCGGACATCACCAGCTCGCCTTGACGACGCCCGGCACCTCGCCGCGCATCGCGTATTCGCGGAGCTTGTTGCGCGCGAGGCCGAACTTCGCGTACACGCCGCGCGGGCGGCCGGTCAGCGAGCAGCGGTTGCGGACGCGCGTCTTGTTGGCGTTGCGCGGCAGCGCCTGGATCTTGAGGCGCGCCTCGAAACGGTCTTCGTCCGAGGCCTTCTGGTTGTCGACGACGGCCTGCAGCGCCGCGCGCTTCTTCGAGTACTTCGCGACGAGCTTCTTGCGCTTCTCGTTGCGGTTGATGACGGAGAGTTTCGCCATGTCGGTCAGTTCCTGAACGGAAACTTGAACGCGGCCAGCAGCGCCTTCGCCTCGGCGTCGGTCTTCGCGCTCGTGGTGATCGTGATGTTCATCCCGCGGATCGCGTCGATCTTGTCGTACTCGATCTCGGGGAAGATGATCTGTTCCTTGACGCCCATGTTGTAGTTGCCGCGGCCGTCGAAACCCTTGCCGGACACGCCGCGGAAGTCGCGGACGCGCGGCAGCGCGATCGACACCAGGCGGTCGAGGAACTCGAACATCCGTTCCTGGCGCAGCGTCACCATGCAGCCGATGGGGTAGCCTTCGCGGATCTTGAAGCCCGCGATGGCCTTGCGCGCCTTGGTGACCACGGGCTTCTGGCCGGTGATCTTCTGCATGTCGGCGACCGCGTTCTCGAGCAACTTCTTGTCGGCGACCGCTTCGCCGACGCCCATGTTGACGACGATCTTCTGGATGCGCGGGACCTGCATGACCGACTTGTAGCCGAACTGCTTGGTCAGCGAGGGGACGACTTCCTTGCGATACTGTTCCTTGAGGCGGGCCGTAGCCATTGCCATCTCCTTACGCGTTGACCAGCTCGCCGTTGGACTTGAAGAAGCGCACCTTGCGGCCGTCCTCGAGCACGCGCGTGCCGACGCGGTCGGCCTTCTGCGTGACGGGGTTCCAGATCGCGACGTTCGACACGTCGATCGGGCTCTCCTTGGTGACGATCCCGCCCGGCTGGTTCTTCATCGGGTTGGGGCGCGTGTGGCGCTTGACCTGGTTGACGCCGCTGACGACCACGTGGCACGCGTCGACGACGCGGGTGACCTCGCCGCGCTTGCCCTTGTCGCGGCCGGTGATGACGACGACGTTGTCGCCCTTCTTGATCTTGCTCATCGCGCGTCTCCTTACAGCACTTCGGGCGCGAGCGACACGATCTTCATGAACCGCTCCGTGCGCAGCTCGCGCGTGACGGGCCCGAAGATGCGCGTGCCGATCGGCTCGAGCTTGGCGTTCAGCAGCACCGCGGCGTTGGTGTCGAAGCGGATGCGCGCGCCGTCGTTGCGGCGCACGCCCTGGCGGGTGCGCACGACGACCGCGCTGTAGACCTCGCCCTTCTTCACCCGGCCGCGCGGGGCGGCTTCCTTGATGCTGACCTTGATGACGTCGCCGATGTGGGCGTAGCGGCGCTTGCTGCCGCCGAGCACCTTGATACACATCACCGAGCGCGCGCCCGTGTTGTCGGCGACGTCGAGCACCGATTGCATCTGGATCATTTGTCCACTCTCTCCAACTTAGCCGGCCTTGCGGTCGTCCTGCACGAGCCTCGCGGCTCGCCGGGCGCTTACGCGGCTCGGGCCAGTTTTGGACCCCGTCCGGGGAAAACTCGCCGCCCTCGAATCCCGCGGGCCTGCCTTCGCGAAGTCACCCTCGCGCGGCCTGCCTGCCCGGGCGGCAGGAAATGGGTTCCCCGGCACCTGGGCGCAGGGGAATTTGCAATTATGAAGCCTTTTTACAACCTTGGCAAGCGCGGCGCATACCGTCACCCCCGTCATTCCCGCGCAGGCGGGAACCTTGCTTGGGTCCCCGCTTTCGCGGGGATGACGCACTTCGTCAGACCTGCGACGCCTTCTCGACCACGCGCGTGACCTTCCACGCCTTGGTCTTGGACAGCTTGCGCGTCGCCTGGATCTCCACCAGGTCGCCTTCCTTGCAGGCGTTCTCCTCGTCGTGCGCGTGGTACTTCGCCGAGCGCGTGAGGTACTTGCCGTACAGGTCGTGCTTGACGCGCCGCTCGACCAGCACCGTCACCGTCTTGTCCATCTTGTCGCTGACCACGCGGCCCTGCAGCGTCGCCAGCAGCGCCTTGCGCGCCGGGACGTTGGTGGCGACCTCGGGGTTCTGTGCCTTGTCGTTCATTGCGTGCCCTTCCGCGCCTCGGCGGCCTTCTGCTGCGTCATCAGGGTGCGCGTGCGGGCGATCGCGCGGCGCACGTCCTTCAGCTTGGCCGGGTTGGCGAGCTGCTGCGTCGCCTTCTGCATGCGCAGGCCGAACTGCTCCTTGAGGAGCGCGTCGAGCTCGGCCTTGAGCTCGACCCCGTCCTTGCGGGCCAGCGCCTTCTTCGCTTCTGTCTTCTTCATGGCGTCTTCTCCGGCGTCACACCAGGCGCTGCACGAACGTCGTGCGCAGCGGCAGCTTGGCGGCGGCCAGCGCGAATGCCTCGCGCGCCAGCGCCTCGTCGACGCCATCCATCTCGTAGAGCACCTTGCCGGGCTGGATCTCCGCGACGTAGTACTCGGGGTTGCCCTTGCCGTTGCCCATGCGGACCTCGGCGGGCTTCTTGGAGACAGGCTTGTCCGGGAAGATGCGGATCCAGATGCGTCCGCCGCGCTTGATGTGGCGCGTCATCGCCCGGCGGGCGGCCTCGATCTGCCGCGCCGTGAGCCGGCCGCGGTCGGTGGACTTGAGGCCGTAGGTGCCGAAGCTGACCTTGTTGCCCGTGGTCGCCAGGCCCGTGTTGCGGCCCTTCTGCTCCTTGCGGTATTTCCTTCTAGCTGGCTGCAGCATTCTTCGCTCCGGTGCCGGTACGACGCGGGCGCTTCGGTGCCTCGGGGGCCGCCGGGGCCGGGGCGGGAACCGCCGGCTCGGCGTCGTGCGCCATCACTTCGCCCTTGAAAACCCAAACCTTGATGCCGATGACGCCGTAGGTCGTGCGCGCCTCGGAGAAACCGTAGTCGATGTCGGCGCGCAGCGTATGCAGCGGCACGCGGCCCTCGCGGTACCACTCGGTGCGCGCGATCTCAATGCCGTTCAGGCGCCCCGACGACATGATCTTGATGCCCTGCGCGCCGAGGCGCATCGCGTTCTGGATGGCGCGCTTCATCGCGCGGCGGAACATGATGCGCTTCTGCAGCTGCTGGGCGATCGAGTCGGCGATCAGCTGGGCGTCGACCTCGGGCTTGCGGATCTCCTCGATGTTGAGGCCGACGTCGCCGCCCATCATGCGGCGCAGGTCGGTGCGCAGCGTCTCGATGTCCTCGCCCTTCTTGCCGATCACCACGCCCGGGCGCGCCGAGTGGATGGTGATGCGCGCGTTCTTGGCCGGGCGCTCGATCGTGACCTTGGCCACCGAGGCGTGCGTGAGCTTGCGCTTCAGGTACTCGCGGATCTTGATGTCCTGCGCGAGCGTGGGCGCGAAGTTCTTCTTGTTCGCGTACCAGCGCGAGCCCCAGTTGCGGTTGACCGAAAGGCGGAACCCGGTCGGATGAATCTTCTGTCCCATGTCGTTCCGTCCTATTTCTTCCTGCCGTCGCCGACGACGAGGTGGATGTGGCACGTCTGCTTGCCGATGGTGTTGCCGCGGCCCTTGGCGCGCGGCGACATGCGCTTCATCGTCTCGGCCTTGTCGACGTACACGGTGGTGACCTTGAGCTCGTCGATGTCGGCGCCGTCGTTGTGCTCGGCGTTGGCGATCGCCGACTCGAGCACCTTGCGGATGATGCGCGCGCCCTTCTTGGTGCTGAACGCCAGCACGTCGAGCGCCCTGTCGACGCGGAGCCCGCGGATCTGGTCGGCGACAAGGCGGCCCTTCTGGGCCGACAGGCGCACGCCCTTCAACGTTGCAGTGGTTTCCATCGCGCTCTCCCTACTTCTTCCGCGGCGCGGCCGGCGCGGCGACCTTCTTGTCGGACGAGTGTCCCTTGAAGGTGCGCGTCAGCGAGAACTCGCCGAGCTTGTGACCGACCATGTTTTCCGACACGTAGACCGGGACGTGCTGCTTGCCGTTGTGGACGGCGATCGTCAGGCCGACGAAGTCGGGCGTGATCGTCGAGCGGCGCGACCAGGTCTTGATCGGCTTCTTGTCGTTGACCGCGCGCGCGGCTTCCACCTTCGACATCAGGTGGCCGTCCACGAACGGGCCCTTCTTGATTGAACGTGCCATCGCTTAACCCTTCGTCGCGCGCCGGCGGCGCACGATCATCACGTCGGTTCGCTTGTTCTTGCGCGTCTTGAACCCCTTCGCCGGCGTGCCCCACGGCGACACCGGGTGGTGGCGGCCGCCGCCGCCGTTGGTGCGGCCACCCATCGGGTGGTCCACCGGGTTCATCGAGATCGCGCGCACCGTCGGGCGGATGCCACGCCAGCGGTTGGCACCGGCCTTGCCGATCGAGCGCAGGCTGTGCTCCTCGTTGCCCACCTCGCCGATGGTGGCGCGGCAGTCCACGTGCACCTTGCGGATCTCGCCCGAGCGCAGCCGCAGCTGCGCGTACGCGCCTTCGCGCGCCAGCAGCTGGACGCCCGCGCCCGCGGAGCGCGCGATCTGCGCCCCCGCACCGGGCTTGAGCTCGATGCAGTGGATCGTCGTGCCCACCGGGATGTTGCGCAGCGGCAGCGCGTTGCCCGGCTTGATCGCCGCCTCGGCGCCCGAGGCGAGCTCGGTGCCGACCGCGACGCCGCGCGGGGCGATGATGTAGCGGCGCTCGCCGTCCTTGTACAGCAGCAGCGCGAGGTTCGCCGAGCGGTTCGGGTCGTACTCGAAGCGCTCGACCTTCGCGTCGATGCCGTCCTTGTTGCGCTTGAAGTCGACGATCCGGTAGTGGTGCTTGTGGCCGCCACCCTTGTGCCGTATCGTGATGTGGCCGTTGTTGTTGCGGCCCGAGCCGCGCTTCTGCGGCTCGACCAGCGACGCCACCGGGCGCCCCTTGTGCAGGTTCGGGTTGACGACCTTGACCAGCGCGCGGCGCCCGGCCGAAGTCGGCTTGACTTTGACGAGTGCCATGATCAGGCCTCCTGACCGAAGTTGATTTCCTGCCCGGGCGCGAGGCAGACGTACGCCTTCTTCCAGTTGCGGCGCCGGCCCGCGTGCGTGCCGAAGCGCTTCTTCTTGCCCTGCACGTTCGCCACCTGGACGGAGGTCACCTCGATCTTCTTGTCCTTGGTGCTGAACATCGCCTCGACGGCGGCCTTGATCTCCGGCTTGGTCGCGTCCTGCGCGACGCGGAAGATCACCTGCTCGTACCTGTCGGCGATCATCGTGCTCTTCTCGGACACGATGGGCGCGATCAGGATGGTCGCCAGGCGCTCGGTATCGTACTTGCGCGTGTTCATGCGAGCGACTCCTCGAATTGCGCGACGGCGGCCTTGGTGAGCAGCACGTTGTTGAAATGCACGAGGCTCACGGGGTCGATCTCGCGCGTCTCGAGCACCAGCACGTCCGGCAGGTTGCGCGAGGCGAGCAGCAGGTTCTCCTCGAGCTTGTCGGTGACGACCAGCACGGAACCCTGGAGGCCGTAGCCCTTGACCTTCTTGGCGAACTGGCGCGTCTTGGGCGCGTCGAGCACCAGCGACTCGACCACCGACAGGCGGCCTTCGCGCACGAGCTGCGACAGGATCGACGCGATGCCCGCGCGGTACATCTTGCGGTTGAGCTTCTGCGAGAAGTTCTCGTCGGGCATCGACGGGAAGATCTTGCCGCCGCCGCGCCACAGGGGGCTGTTGGCCTGGCCCGCGCGCGCGCGGCCCGTGCCCTTCTGCGCCCAGGGCTTCTTGTGCGACTTGTTGACCTGGCCGCGGCCCTTCTGCGCGCGCGTGCCCTGGCGGCCGTTCGCCTGGTAGGCGGTGACCACCTGGTGGACCAGCGCCTCGTTGTACTCGCGGCCGAACAGCGCGTCCGACGCGCTGATGGTCGAGGCGGCCTTGCCTTCGTCGTTGATGAGCTTCAGGTCCATGTTCAGGCCCCCTTCTTGAGCGGGGTCTTGACCGACGGGCGCACGACGATGTGGCCGCCGTCCGCGCCGGGCACCGAGCCCTTCACCAGCAACAGGCCGCGCTCGGCGTCCACGCGCACCACCGACAGCGTCTGCACGCTGCGCGTCTCGCTGCCGTAGTGGCCGGCCATGCGCTTGCCCGGGAACACGCGGCCCGGGTCCTGCGCCATCGAGATCGAGCCGGGGGTGTTGTGCGAGCGCGAGTTGCCGTGCGTCGCGCGGTTCGAGCTGAAGTTGTGGCGAGTGATCACGCCGGTGAAGCCGCGGCCCTTGGTCGTGCCCTGCACGTCGACCAGCTGGCCGGCGCTGAAGGTGTCCACGCCGACCACGTCGCCCGGCTTGAACCTGGCGAGCTCCTCGGCGCTGACCGGGAATTCCTTGAGCACTTCGCCGGCCTCGACGCCGGCCTTGGCGAGGTGACCCGCCTGCGGCTTGGTCACGCGCGAGGCGCGGCGCTTGCCGAAAGTGACCTGGACGGCGGTATAGCCGTCCGTCTCCTGCGTCTTGATCTGCGTGACGCGGTTGTTGCCGACGTCGAGCACCGTCACCGGGACGGCGTTGCCGTCGTCGGTGAAGATTCTCGTCATGCCGACCTTGCGACCGACAAGTCCCAGTGACATTTCGAACTCTCTCTGTTTGTTGGTTGCCCCCGCTTCCGCGGGGGTGCCGACTCCAATTGGCCGGCCGGTGCTGCTTACTGCAACTTGCTGTTCACTGCTTGGGTCCCCGCCTTCGCGGGGATCACGATCATTGCAGCTTGATCTCGACGTCCACGCCCGCCGGAAGGTCGAGCTTCATCAACTGGTCGACCGTCTTGTCGGTCGGGTCGATGATGTCCATCAGGCGCAGGTGCGTGCGGATCTCGAACTGGTCGCGCGAGGTCTTGTTCACGTGCGGGGAGCGCAGCACGTCGAAGCGCTCGATGCGCGTCGGCAGCGGCACGGGGCCCTTGACCACCGCGCCGGAGCGCTTGGCGGTCTCGACGATCTCGAGCGCCGACTGGTCGATCAGCTTGTAATCGAACGCCTTCAGCCGGATCCGGATTTTCTGGTTTTGCATCATTCACCCCTGAGCGGCGCGCCAGGCGCCCCGCTCGCTGACTGTCTCACCACGTCCGCAAAACACGCGGTTCTTCGTAGCCTCTGTCCTGCGGAAAGCGCCGGGCCGTCCCAAGCTTTCCGCACTGACTTCATGCCTTTGGCCGTTGCCGGCCAAATGCAGGTTTTTACTTTTGGCCGATCGTTACTCGATGACCTTCGAGACGACGCCGGCGCCGACGGTGCGGCCGCCCTCGCGGATCGCGAAGCGCAGGCCTTCCTCCATCGCGATCGGCTGGATCAGCGTCACCGTCATCGCGATGTTGTCACCCGGCATCACCATCTCCGTCCCCGCCGGCAGCTCGCAGCTCCCCGTCACGTCCGTCGTGCGGAAATAGAACTGCGGACGGTACCCCGGGAAGAACGGCGTATGGCGCCCACCCTCGTCCTTCGACAGGATGTACACCTCGCAGCTGAACTTGGTGTGCGGCGTGATCGAGCCCGGCTTCGCCAACACCTGCCCGCGCTCCACTTCCTCGCGCTTCGTGCCCCGCAGCAGCACCCCGACGTTGTCTCCCGCCTGCCCCTGGTCCAAGAGCTTGCGGAACATCTCCACACCCGTGCACACCGTCTGCAGCGTCGGCTTCAGCCCCACGATCTCCAGCGCCTCGCCCACCTTCACCACCCCGCGCTCCACACGCCCCGTCACCACCGTCCCCCGACCCGAGATCGAGAACACGTCTTCCACCGGCATCAGGAACGGACCGTCGATCGCGCGCTCCGGCGTCGGGATGTAGCTGTCCAGCGCATCCGCCAGCTTGTAGATCGACTTCACCCCCAGCTCGCTGTCCTCGCCTTCCAGCGCAAGCTTCGCCGACCCGATCACGATCGGCGTCTTGTCACCCGGAAACTCGTACTTCGACAGCAACTCGCGGACCTCCATCTCGACGAGCTCCAGGAGCTCCTTGTCGTCGACCATGTCCGCCTTGTTCATGTACACGATGATGTACGGAACACCCACCTGCCGCGCCAAGAGAATGTGCTCACGCGTCTGCGGCATCGGACCGTCCGCCGCCGACACCACCAGGATCGCACCGTCCATCTGCGCAGCACCCGTGATCATGTTCTTCACGTAGTCCGCGTGCCCCGGACAGTCCACGTGCGCGTAGTGCCGGTTCTGCGTCTCGTACTCCACGTGCGCCGTGTTGATCGTGATCCCCCGCGCCTTCTCCTCCGGCGCCGCGTCGATCTGGTCGTACGCCTTCGCCTCCCCGCCGAACTTCTTCGACAGCACCGTCGTGATCGCCGCCGTCAAAGTCGTCTTCCCGTGATCAACGTGCCCAATCGTCCCCACGTTCACGTGCGGCTTCGTACGCTCGAATTTGCCTTTTGCCATGATCGGTCCTTAAGCCTTCTTGTTGATCACCGCCTCGGCGACGTTCTTCGGCGCCTCGGTGTAATGCTTGAATTCCATCGTGTAGGTGGCGCGGCCCTGCGAAAGCGAGCGCAGGGTCGTCGAGTAGCCGAACATCTCGGCGAGCGGCACCTCGGCCTTGATCGCCTTGCCCGTGGGCAGGTCTTCCATGCCCTGGACCATGCCGCGGCGCGACGACAGGTCGCCCATCACGTTGCCCATGAAGTCCTCGGGCGTCTCGACCTCGACCGCCATCATCGGCTCGAGCAGAACCGGCGTCGCCTTGCGCATGCCGTCCTTGAAGGCGATCGAGGCGGCCATCTTGAACGCGTTCTCGTTCGAATCGACGTCGTGGTAGCTGCCGTCGAACAGCGTGACCTTGACGTCGACGACGGGGAAGCCCGCCAGCACGCCGTTGGGCAGCGTTTCGCGCAGCCCCTTCTCGACCGCCGGGATGTACTCGCGCGGCACCGAGCCGCCCTTGATCGCGTCGACGAACTCGAAGCCCTTGCCGGTCTCGTTGGGCTCCATCTTCAGCCAGACGTGGCCGTACTGGCCGCGGCCGCCCGACTGCTTGACGAACTTGCCCTCGATCTCGACCGGCTTGCGGATCGCCTCGCGGTACGCCACCTGCGGCGCGCCGACGTTGGCTTCCACGCCGAACTCGCGCTTCATGCGGTCGACCAGGATCTCGAGGTGCAGCTCGCCCATGCCCGAGATGATGGTCTGGCCCGACTCCTCGTCGGTGCGCACGCGGAACGACGGGTCTTCCTGCGCCAGGCGGTTGAGGGCGATGCCCATCTTCTCCTGGTCGGCCTTGGTCTTGGGCTCGACGGCGACGTGGATCACCGGCTCCGGGAACACCATCTTCTCGAGGGTGATCTCCTTCTGCGGGTCGCACAGCGTGTCGCCGGTGGTCGCTTCCTTCAGGCCCACCGCAGCGGCGATGTCGCCCGCGCGCACTTCCTTGATGTCCTCGCGCTGGTTGGCGTGCATCTGCAGGATGCGCCCGAGGCGCTCCTTGCGGCCCTTGATCGGGTTGTAGACGGTGTCGCCCGAATGCACGACGCCCGAGTACACGCGGAAGAACACCAGCTGGCCGACGAACGGGTCGGTCATGATCTTGAAGGCGAGGCCCGAGAAGGGCTCGTCGTCCGAGGCCTTGCGCTCGCCGATCTGGCCGTTCTCGAGCTCGCCCGTGACCGGCGGGATGTCGGTCGGCGCGGGCATGTAGTCGAGCACCGCGTCGAGCATGGCCTGCACGCCCTTGTTCTTGAACGCCGAGCCGCACATCATCGGCACGATCTCGTTGGCGATGGTGCGAAGGCGCAGGCCCTTCCTGATCTGGGCCTCGTCGAGCTCGCCGGACTCGAGGTAGGCGTTCATCAGCTCCTCGTTGGCCTCGGCAGCGCTCTCGACCATCTTCTCGCGCCACTCCTTGCAGGTGTCGAGGAGCTCGGCCGGGATGTCGCGCGTCTGGTACTTCATGCCCTGGGACGTGTCGTCCCAGATGATGGCCTTCATCTTCACCAGGTCGACGACGCCCTCGAACTTGTCCTCGGCGCCGATCGGCACCTGGATGGGTACCGGGTTGGCCTTGAGGCGCGAGCGCATCTGGTCGTGGACCTTGAAGAAGTTCGCGCCGACGCGGTCCATCTTGTTGACGAACGCGAGGCGCGGCACCTGGTACTTGTTGGCCTGGCGCCAGACGGTCTCGGACTGCGGCTGCACGCCGCCCACCGAGTCGTACACCATGCACGCGCCGTCGAGCACGCGCATCGAGCGCTCGACCTCGATGGTGAAATCGACGTGCCCGGGGGTGTCGATGATGTTGATGCGGTGCTCGGGGTACGTCCCGTCCATCCCCTTCCAGAAGCAGGTGGTGGCGGCAGACGTGATCGTGATGCCGCGCTCGCGTTCCTGCTCCATCCAGTCCATGACGGCGGCGCCATCGTGCACCTCGCCCATCTTGTGCGAGACGCCGGTGTAGAAGAGGATGCGTTCGGTGGTCGTGGTCTTGCCGGCATCGATGTGAGCGCTGATGCCGATGTTGCGATACCGTTCGATCGGTGTGGTGCGGGGCATTCTCTAGAACCTGAAGTGGGAGAAGGCCTTGTTGGCCTCGGCCATGCGGTGCACTTCCTCGCGCTTCTTGACCGCGCCGCCGCGGTTCTCGGCCGCGTCGAGCAGCTCACCCGCGAGGCGGGCGCCCATCGACTTCTCGCCGCGCTTGCGCGCGGCCTCGCGCAGCCAGCGCATGGCGAGCGCCATGCGGCGGACCGGGCGGACCTCGACGGGGACCTGGAAGTTGGCGCCGCCCACGCGGCGGCTCTTGACCTCGACCATCGGCCGGGTGTTCTGCACGGCCTGGTTGAACACCTCGAGCGGATCCTTCCCGCCCTTCTTGCTGATCGTCTCGAACGCGCCGTAGACGATGCGCTCCGCGACCGACTTCTTGCCGGCGGACATCAGCACGTTCATGAACTTGGCGACATCGACCGAGCCGTACTTGGGGTCGGCGAGGATCTCGCGCTTGGGGACTTCTCTGCGACGGGGCATGATTACTCCGAGCTCTGGTCTTTACTTAGGCGGCCTTGGGCCGCTTGGCGCCGTACTTCGAGCGGGCCTGCTTGCGGTCCTTGACACCCGCGGTGTCGAGGCTGCCGCGCACCATGTGGTAGCGGACGCCCGGGAGGTCCTTGACGCGACCGCCGCGGATCAGCACGACCGAGTGCTCCTGCAGGTTGTGCCCTTCGCCGCCGATGTAGCTGATCACCTCGAAGCCGTTGGTGAGGCGGACCTTGGCGACCTTGCGCAGCGCCGAGTTCGGCTTCTTCGGGGTCGTCGTGTACACGCGCGTGCACACGCCACGCTTCTGCGGGCTTTGCTGAAGTGCAGGGACCTTGCTTTTCGACACGGCGGGCTTGCGACCCTTCCGCACGAGCTGATTGATGGTGGGCATCTAAAGTTCTTCCGCTGATTGTCCTGAGTTGCGCAGGGGCGGCCGGACCGGTCCGGCGACGCTCACCGCAGCGCTCCCAACGCCTCTGCTTCACGCGCTGCGCGCCCCGATCGAATGCCCGGGGCGCCCACGCGCGGGTGTTCCTGTCCTGCTCTGAATGTCTCGATCGCCGGTTGGATATGCAGCAAATCCTTTTGCATCAAGGGCTTGCCACAACACTTGCTGCTCCAACCGCCGGGCGCCTCGGCCGACGCTGCCCTGGAAGGCCGCGCACCGGGTACGCATCGCCGAGGGCCCGCGGCCGCAGGGAAAAACCGGCAGCACCCGGGCAAAGGGCGAAAAGACCGCGATTATAGTGAGAAATCGACGGCCGGGTCAATCCCCATGCGCCCCCGCCGCGCTGCGAGCGGCGTCGTGGCCGGTGCACCTGGACGGCAGGCAAGAAAAAGGGGCCGGCAGTCGCCTGCCGGCCCCTTCGAGCTTGCCAGCCGGACGCTATGCCGCGTTCGCCGACGCCTGCGACGCCGTCGCGGCGGCTTCCGCTTCGGCCGCGGCAGCCGCGGCAGCGGCGGCGTCCTCGGCCTGCGCCGTCGCTTCCATCAGCGCGTCCTCCGGCCCCATCATCTTCTGGCGCCGACGCGCGTTGTGGTGCGCGAGGCCGGTTCCCGCCGGGATCAGGCGGCCGACGATGACGTTCTCCTTCAAGCCGCGCAGGTCGTCCTTCTTGCCCATGATCGCGGCCTCGGTGAGCACGCGCGTGGTCTCCTGGAACGACGCCGCCGAGATGAACGAGTCGGTGGACAGCGACGCCTTGGTGATGCCGAGCAGCATGTGCTCGTAGGCGGCCGGCCGGCCGTCGTCCTTGGCGACCTTGTCGTTCTCGTCCAGGACCTCCGAGCGCTCGACCTGCTCGCCGACGATGAAGCGCGTGTCGCCGGCATCGGTCACCTGCACGCGGCGCAGCATCTGCCGCACGATCACCTCGATGTGCTTGTCGTTGATCTTCACGCCCTGCAGCCGGTAGACGTCCTGCACCTCGTCGGTGATGTAGCGCGCGAGCGCCTCCACCCCCAGGAGCCGCAGGATGTCGTGCGGGTCGGCCGGGCCGTCGACGATGGTCTCGCCCTTGTTCACCACCTGGCCGTCGTGCGCCGTGACGTGCTTGTCCTTGGGGATCAGGTACTCGTGCGGCTGGCCGTCGAGGTCGGTGATCACCAGGCGCTGCTTGCCCTTGGTGTCCTTGCCGAACGACACGGTGCCGGTGACTTCCGCCAGCGTGCCGGCGTCCTTGGGCGCGCGCGCCTCGAAGAGCTCCGCCACGCGCGGCAGGCCGCCCGTGATGTCGCGCGTCTTGGACGTCTCCTGCGGAATCCGCGCCAGCACCTCGCCGACGGTCACCTGCTGCGCATCCTTCACCGTGATGATCGAGCCGATCTGGAACGTGATGTTCACCGGCAGGTCGGAGCCCGCGGAGTGGATCTCGTTGCCGGCGTCGTCGAGCAGCTTGACCTGCGGGCGAACGCCCTTCGCCGCCGACGTGCCGCGGCGCTTGGGGTCGATGACCACGAGCGTCGAGAGCCCCGTCACGTCGTCGACCTGCTTCGCCACCGTCACGCCTTCCTCGACGTTCTCGAACTTCACGCGGCCCGAGTATTCGGTGATGATCGGGCGCGCCGTGGCGTCCCACTGCGCCAGCACCTTGCCGGCCTTGATGACGTCGCCGTCCTTGACCTGCAGCGTGGCGCCGTAGGGCACCTTGTGGCGCTCGCGCTCGCGGCCGTTGTCGTCGTGGACGATGACCTCGCCCGAGCGCGCGATGACCACCAGGTCGCCCTTGGCGCTGGTGACGTAGCGCATCAGCGGCGAGAAGCGCACCGTGCCGGCCGACTTGGACTCGACCTGCGAGGCCGCCGCGGTACGCGAGGCCGCGCCGCCGATGTGGAAGGTCCGCATCGTCAGCTGCGTGCCGGGCTCGCCGATCGACTGCGCGGCGATGACGCCCACCGCCTCGCCGACGTTGACGAGGTGGCCGCGGCCGAGGTCGCGCCCGTAGCACTTGGCGCAAAGGCCGTAGCGCGTCTCGCAGGTCAGCGGCGTGCGGACCTTCACCTCGTCGATGCCGAGCGTCTCGATCTGGTCGACCTCGTCCTCGCCGAGCAGCGTGCCCGCCTCGAACAGCGTCGCCTGCGACGTCGGGTCGACCACGTCCGCGGCCGCGGTGCGGCCGAGGATGCGCTCGCGCAGCGGCTCGATGACCTCGCCACCCTCGACCAGCGCCTTCATCACCACGCCGTTGCGGGTGCCGCAGTCGTCGCCGGTGACGACGAGGTCCTGCGTCACGTCGACCAGGCGGCGCGTCAGGTAGCCCGAGTTGGCCGTCTTCAGCGCCGTGTCGGCGAGGCCCTTTCGCGCACCGTGCGTGCTGATGAAGTACTGCAGCACGTTGAGGCCCTCGCGGAAGTTCGCGGTGATCGGCGTCTCGATGATCGAGCCGTCGGGCTTGGCCATCAGGCCGCGCATGCCGGCCAGCTGGCGGATCTGCGCCGCAGAGCCGCGCGCGCCGGAGTCGGCCATCATGAAGATCGAGTTGAACGAGTCCTGCTTGACCATCTCGCCCTTCGCGTTCATCACTTCCATCTGGCCGAGCTGCGACATCATCGCCTTGGCGATGTCGTCACCGGCGCGACCCCAGATGTCGACGACCTTGTTGTAGCGCTCGCCCTGCGTGACCAGCCCCGAGGTGTACTGCGCCTCGATCTCCTTCACTTCCTTTTCCGACTTCTCGATGATCGTCTTCTTTTCCGGCGGCACGAGCATGTCGTCGGCGGCGAACGAGATGCCGCCGCGCGTGGCAAGCCCGTAGCCCGCCTGCATCAGCTTGTCGGCGAAGATCACCGTCTCGCGCAGGCCGCAGCGGCGGAAGCTCGCGTTGATGATGCGCGAGATCTCCTTCTTCTTGAGCGGCTTGTTGATGGTGTCGAACGACAGGCCGGGCGGCAGGATCTCCGACAGCAGCGCGCGGCCGACGGTGGTGTCGTAGCGCGTGATCTTGTCGGCCGGCTCGGGGTTGTCCGCGGTCTTCTTCTGCAATTCGCGGATGCGCACCTTGATGCGGGCGTGCAGCTCGACCTGGCGCGACTCGTAGGCGCGCGCAACTTCCGACACGTTGGCGAACATCATGCCTTCGCCGGCGGCGCCGATGCGGTCGCGCGTCGCGTAGTACAGGCCCAGCACGATGTCCTGCGACGGCACGATGCAGGGCTCGCCGTTGGACGGCAGCAGCACGTTGTTCGACGCCAGCATCAGCGTGCGCGCCTCCATCTGCGCCTCGAGCGACAGCGGCACGTGGACGGCCATCTGGTCGCCGTCGAAGTCGGCGTTGAACGCCGTGCAGACCAGCGGATGGAGCTGGATCGCCTTGCCCTCGATCAGCACCGGCTCGAAGGCCTGGATGCCCAGGCGGTGCAGCGTCGGCGCACGGTTCAGCATCACCGGGTGCTCGCGGATCACCTCTTCCAGGATGTCCCAGACCACCGGCTCCTGCGACTCGACCATCTTCTTCGCGGCCTTGATGGTGGTCGCGAGGCCCATGGTCTCGAGCTTGTTGAAGATGAAGGGCTTGAAGAGCTCGAGGGCCATCAGCTTGGGCAGGCCGCACTGGTGGAGCTTCAACTGCGGGCCCACGACGATGACCGAGCGGCCCGAGTAGTCGACGCGCTTGCCGAGCAGGTTCTGGCGGAAGCGGCCGCCCTTGCCCTTGATCATGTCCGCCAGCGACTTGAGCGGCCGCTTGTTGGCGCCGGTCATCGCCTTGCCGCGGCGGCCGTTGTCGAGCAGGCTGTCGACGGCCTCCTGCAGCATGCGCTTCTCGTTGCGCACGATGATGTCGGGTGCCTTGAGCTCGAGCAGGCGCTTCAACCGGTTGTTGCGGTTGATCACGCGGCGATACAGGTCGTTCAAGTCCGAGGTCGCGAAGCGGCCGCCGTCCAGCGGGACGAGCGGGCGCAACTCCGGCGGCAGCACCGGCAGCACCTCGAGGATCATCCACTCGGGCTTGATGCCCGACTTCTGGAAGGCCTCGAGCACCTTGAGGCGCTTGGCGATCTTCTTGATCTTGGTCTCGGAGCCGGTGGCCTCGAGCTCCTTGCGCAGGCGGTCGATCTCGTGCGGCACGTCGAGCGCCTTCAGGAGCTCGCGGATGCCCTCGGCGCCCATCGTCGCCTGGAAGTCGTCGCCGTACTGCTCGAGCTTGGCGAGGTAGTCGTCCTCGGTCAGGAGCTGCGCGCGGTTGAGCGGCGTGAGGCCCGGGTCGGTGACCACGAAGGCCTCGAAGTACAGGACGCGCTCGATGTCGCGCAGCGTCATGTCGAGCACCATGCCCATGCGCGAGGGCAGGCTCTTCAGGAACCAGATGTGCGCGACCGGCGAGGCGAGCTCGATGTGGCCCATGCGCTCGCGGCGCACCTTGGCCAGCGTGACCTCGACGCCGCACTTCTCGCAGATGACGCCGCGGTGCTTCAAGCGCTTGTACTTGCCGCACAGGCACTCGTAGTCCTTGACCGGCCCGAAGATCTTGGCGCAGAACAGGCCGTCGCGCTCGGGCTTGAAGGTGCGGTAGTTGATCGTCTCCGGCTTCTTCACCTCGCCGTACGACCACGAGCGGATCTTCTCCGGCGACGCGAGGCCGATGCGGATGGAGTCGAACTCCTGCTCCTGCGTCACCTGCTTGAACAGATCGAGCAATGCTTTCATGTCTGAACTCTCCGAGTTCGCGCGGTGGTTCACTCCACCGCGCCTGCTGCCTTTACCTTGAAATTGGCGGCGGAAAAGTACGGCTGTGCCGGACTTTTCCGCGAAGCTCGCCCCGCGAAAAGTAGGTGTTTACTTTTCGCGGTTCAATATCTTTCCATGTCGACGTCGATCGCCAGCGAACGGATTTCCTTGACCAGCACGTTGAACGACTCGGGCATCCCCGCCTCGATCTTGTGCTCGCCCTTGACGATGTTCTCGTAGACCTTGGTTCGGCCGTTCACGTCGTCGGACTTGACCGTCAGCATCTCCTGCAGCGTGTACGCCGCGCCGTAGGCCTCGAGCGCCCAGACTTCCATTTCGCCGAAACGCTGGCCGCCGAACTGCGCCTTGCCGCCCAGCGGCTGCTGGGTGACGAGGCTGTACGGGCCCGTCGAGCGCGCGTGCATCTTGTCGTCGACGAGATGGTGCAGCTTCAGCACGTGCATGTAGCCCACGGTGACCGGGCGGTCGAAGGCCTCGCCGGTGCGCCCGTCGTGCAGCGTGATCTGCCCCGACTTGGGCAACCCCGCGGCCTCGAGCATTCCCTTGATCTCGGCTTCCGTCGCGCCGTCGAACACCGGCGTCGCGAAGGGCACGCCGCCGCGCAGGTTGCCGGCGAGCTGCAGGAGCTCGCCGTCGTCGAGCGCCGAGAGGTCCTCGCGCTTGCCGGTGCCGTTGTAGATCGTCTCGAGGTACTTGCGCACTTCGGCGACCTTGGCCTCGGCCTTCAGCATCGCCTCGATCTTGCGGCCGATGCCCTTGGCGGCCCAGCCGAGGTGCACCTCGAGGATCTGGCCGACGTTCATCCGCGACGGCACGCCGAGCGGGTTCAGCACGATGTCGACCGGCATGCCGTCGGCCATGTAGGGCATGTCCTCGACCGGGACGATCTTGGACACCACGCCCTTGTTGCCGTGGCGGCCCGCCATCTTGTCGCCCGGCTGCAGGCGGCGCTTGACGGCGACGTACACCTTGACCATCTTCTGCACGCCCGGCGGCAGCTCGTCGCCCTGCGTGAGCTTCTTCTTCTTCTGCTCGAACATGGCGTCGAAGTCGACGCGGAGCTGTGCGAGCGAGTCCTTCATCTGCTCGAGCTGGCGCGCCTTGTCCTCGGCGGCGAGGCGGATGTCGAACCAGTCGTGCCTCGCCACGCCGTCGAGGTAGTCCTTGGTCACCTTGGCGCCCTTGGCGAGGCGCTTCGGGCCGCCGTTGGCGACGGCGTTGAGCAGGAGCTTCTCGATCCGCGCGAACTGGTCGTTCTCGACGATGCGGAGCTGGTCGTTCAGGTCCTTGCGGTAGCCCTTAAGCTCGTCGTCGATGATCTGCGCCGCGCGCTTGTCGCGCTCGATGCCCTCGCGCGTGAACACCTGGACGTCGATCACCGTGCCGCTGATGCCCGAGGGCACGCGCAGGCTCGTGTCCTTCACGTCGGAGGCCTTCTCGCCGAAGATCGCACGCAGCAGCTTTTCTTCCGGCGTGAGCTGGGTTTCGCCCTTGGGCGTGACCTTGCCGACCAGCACGTCACCCGCCTCGACCTCCGCGCCGATGTAGACGATGCCGGCGTCGTCGAGGCGGCCGAGCTGGCCCTCGCCCAGCGAGCTGATGTCGCGGGTGATTTCCTCGGCACCGAGCTTGGTGTCGCGCGCGTTGACCGACAGCTCCTCGATGTGGATCGAGGTGTAGCGGTCGTCGGCGACCACGCGCTCGCTGATGAGGATCGAGTCCTCGTAGTTGTAGCCGTTCCAGGGCATGAACGCGACCATCATGTTCTGGCCGAGCGCCAGCTCGCCCAGGTCGGTCGACGCGCCGTCGGCGATGACGTCGCCGCGGGCGATCTGGTCGCCGATCCTCACCAGCGGGCGCTGGTTGATGTTCGTGTTCTGGTTGCTGCGCTTGTACTTGACGAGGTTGTAGATGTCCACGCCCACGTCGCCGGCCGGCGCTTCCACGTCGTTGACGCGCACCACGATCCGCGACGCGTCGACGTAGTCGACCTTGCCGCCGCGGCGCGCCATCACCGCCGTGCCGCTGTCCACCGCCGCCGTGCGCTCGACGCCGGTGCCGACCAGCGGCTTCTCGGGCCGCAGGCAGGGGACGGCCTGGCGCTGCATGTTGGAACCCATCAGCGCGCGGTTGGCATCGTCGTGCTCGAGGAACGGGATCAGCGAGGCCGCGACCGAGACGATCTGCGCGGGCGCCACGTCCATGTACTGGACCTTGTCGGCGCCGGAGAGCATGAACTCGTTGCGGTTGCGGCACGAGACCAGCTCGTCGGCGAGCTTGCCCTTGGCGTCGATCTTGGCGTTCGCCTGGGCGATCACGTACTGGCCTTCCTCGATCGCCGACAGGTAGTCGATGTGGTCGGTGACCTTGCCGTCGGTCACCTTGCGGTACGGCGTCTCGAGGAAGCCGTACTCGTTGGTGCGCGCGTACAGCGCCAGCGAGTTGATGAGGCCGATGTTCGGGCCTTCGGGCGTCTCGATCGGGCACACGCGGCCGTAGTGCGTCGGGTGCACGTCGCGCACCTCGAAGCCCGCGCGCTCGCGCGTCAGGCCGCCGGGACCCAGGGCCGACACGCGGCGCTTGTGCGTGATCTCCGACAGCGGGTTGGTCTGGTCCATGAACTGCGAAAGCTGCGAGGAGCCGAAGAACTCCTTGATCGCGGCCGAGATCGGCTTGGCGTTGATGAGGTCGTGCGGCAGCAGGTTGTCGGTCTCGGCCTGGCCGAGGCGCTCCTTGACCGCGCGCTCGACGCGGACGAGGCCCGAGCGGAACTGGTTCTCGGCGAGCTCGCCCACCGAGCGCACGCGGCGGTTGCCGAGGTGGTCGATGTCGTCGACCTCGCCGCGACCGTTGCGCAACTCGACCAGGATGCGGATGACGGCGATGATGTCGTCGTTGGTGAGCGTGCCCGGGCCCGTCAGCTCGTTGCGGCCGACGCGTCGGTTGAACTTCATGCGGCCGACGGCCGACAGGTCGTAGCGCTCCTCGGCGAAGAACAGGCCGTGGAACAGGGACTCGACGGCGTCCTCGGTCGGCGGCTCGCCGGGGCGCATCATCCGGTAGATCGCGACCTTGGCGGCGTACTGGTCGGGCGTGTCGTCGCTCTTCAGCGTCTGCGCGATGTACGGGCCCTGGTCGAGGTCGTTGGTGTAGATGGTCGTGAACTCGGCGACGCCGGCCTCGCCGAGCTTGACGAGGAGCTCGTCGGTGACCTCGTCGTTGGCCTTGGCGACCACCTCGCCCGTCGACTTGTCGACGATGTTCTGCGCGAGGATGCGGCCGACCAGGTAGTCGTTCGGCACGGGGATGCGCTTGACGCCGCCGTCGGTCAGCTCGCGGACGTGGCGCGCGGTGATGCGCTTGTCCTTCTGCACCAGCACCTTGCCGTCCTTGCCGACCAGGTCGAAGCGCGCGACTTCGCCGCGCAGGCGCTCGGCGACGAGCTCGAGCTCGGCGCCCTTCTTCGACAGGTGGAAGGTGTCGAACACGAAGAACTGCTTGAGGATGTCCTCGTTGGACAGGCCGATGGCCTTGAGCAGCGTGGTCACCGGCATCTTGCGGCGGCGGTCGACGCGGAAGAACAGGAAGTCCTTGGGGTCGAACTCGAAGTCCAGCCACGAGCCGCGGTAGGGGATCACGCGCGCCGAGAACAGGAGCTTGCCGGAGCTGTGCGTCTTGCCGCGGTCGTGCTCGAAGAACACGCCCGGCGAGCGGTGCAGCTGCGACACGATCACGCGCTCGGTGCCGTTGATCACGAAGGAGCCGTTGTCGGTCATGAGCGGGATCTCGCCCATGTAGACCTCCTGCTCCTTGACCTCCTTCACCGTCTCCTTGGGCGCGTCGCGGTCCATCAGCACCAGGCGCACCTTGGCGCGCAGCGCCGAGCAGAACGTGAGGCCGCGCTGCTGGCACTCGACGACGTCGAACGCCGGCGGCAGCAGCGAGAAGCTCACGTACTCGAGGCGCGCGTTGCCCGAATGGCTGCTGATCGGGAAGATCGACCGGAACGCGGCCTCGAGGCCCTCGTTGCGGCGCTGCTCCATGGGGACGCCTTCCTGCAGGAACGCGCGGTACGACGCGAGCTGCGTCTCGAGCAGGAACGGCACCTCGAGCACGCTCGCGCGCTTGGCGAAGCTCTTGCGGACGCGGCGCTTTTCGGTGAAAGAGTAGGTGGAAGCCATGCGATCTCCGGTGCATTCGCGCAGCGGATCGACAGGGCGCACGAGGTGACGAGGCCCTGCCGGTCGCTGCTCCGCGCGGCCGCGGTGCCCTGGGGACACCGTCGCCGGCGCGGCGATCATCGACTGGTCATGCAGCGCGACGGGACCTTGCGTCCCGCGGTCGCGATGCGTGGCCTGGCGGCTGGCCTCTACCAGCCTCTGGCGGACGGCGTCGCCGATGGTGCCTGGCGCGCCCGACCATGCCTTTCCCTTCCTGCAGTCGGGTTCAGGAAGCGAAGAGAAGGGCTCCGCGAGGGAACCCTCGTCTTCGCCGCCTGCCGGGCACGGCGGCAAGCCGCGCGCACCCGGTGGGGCGAAGGGGAGCCATCCAAGATCGGGGCGGCTCCCTGGTATTGCAAGTCCTTACTTGATCTCGACCTTGGCGCCGGCTTCCTCGAGCTTCTTCTTGGCGGCTTCCGAGTCGGCCTTGGAGATGCCTTCCTTGACCGGCTTCGGGGCGCCGTCGACGAGGTCCTTCGCTTCCTTGAGGCCGAGGCCCGTGATTTCGCGAACGGCCTTGATGACGTTGACCTTGTTGTCGCCGATCGCGGCCAGCACGACGGTGAACTCGGTCTTCTCTTCGGCGGCGGCGGCCGGCGCGGCACCGGCCGCGGGGCCGGCGACGGCCACGGCGGCAGCAGCCGAGACGCCGAACTTGTCTTCCATCGCCTTGATGAGCTCGGAGAGCTCGAGGACGGTCATCGACGAGATCTTGTCGAGGATTTCGGTTTGAACAGCGGACATGTGTGACTCCTGGAACGTTGAGGGTGGTTGGTTGACGCGGATCGTG
Organism: Casimicrobiaceae bacterium; assembly: GCA_044226535.1. GTDB lineage: Bacteria > Pseudomonadota > Gammaproteobacteria > Burkholderiales > Casimicrobiaceae > VBCG01. Next base: position 122,241 of record JBGAGT010000010.1, read on the forward strand.
GGGCCGGTCAGGCGGCGGGCCTGGCGTCGCGCACCGCGGCGAGGGTGCGGACGAACTTGCCCGGCACCTCGTTGAGCGTGCGCACGAACTTGGCCACCGGCGCCTGCATCGTGCCCATCAGCCTGGCGAGCAGCTCCTCGCGCGACGGCAGCGCGGCGAGCGCGGCGACGTCCTTGGCGGACATCACCTGGCCGGCCATCGCCCCCGCCGTGATCACGAACTTCTCGTTGCCCTTGGCGAAGTCGTTGAGGACCTTCGCCACGGCCACCGGGTCCTGGCCGATGCCGTACGCGAGCGGGCCGACCATGCGGTCGGACAGCTTCTCGAACGGCGTGCCGGAGACCGCGCGGCGCACCAGGGTGTTCTTGACCACCCTGAAGTACACGCCGGAAGCGCGCGCATTGGCTCGGAGCTTCGTCATGTCGGCGACGGGCATGCCGCGGTTCTCGGCAAGCACGATGGCTTGCGCGCCCGCGACCTGCTTCGCCACTTCCGCGACGACCGCTTCCTTCTGCTGCAGATTGAGACTCAAGGTCTTTCTCCTTTTGCTGCGGCGACCTATCGTCCAGGAAATCCTGGTCGAGGGGCACCATCTGCGCTGGATCGGGGACCGGGCATCGGAGGACAGGGATGAGGAACCGCCCCTTGCTCCAATGCCGTCCACCCGGTTTGAGCGTTGCCGCTCCAGCGGTCTTTGACGGGCCGCAGGTCCGGTGTCCCGGTGCCTGCTTCCCTCAAATCCCTTGTGCCGCGGGCGTCGCCTGCCGGAACACCGGCAAGCCGCCCGCCGCGTATCGGTAACTGCGGCTTACTGCGCCGGCGCGCTGGTGGCGAACGCCGACGTGTCGATGCGCACGCCCGCACCCATGGTGCTGGACACGCTCACCTTCCTGAAATAGATGCCCTTGGCGCCCGTGGGGCGCGCCTTGTTGAGCGCTTCCATCAGGGCCGTGAGGTTGGTCTTGAGCTGGTCTGGCGTGAACGACGCGCGCCCGATGGTGCAGGCGACGATGCCGGCCTTGTCGGTGCGGTACTGCACCTGGCCCGCCTTGGCGTTCTTCACCGCGCTGACCACGTCGGCTGACACCGTACCCACCTTGGGGTTCGGCATCAGGCCGCGCGGGCCCAGCACCTGGCCGAGCTGGCCGACCACCTTCATGGCGTCGGGCGTGGCGATCACCACGTCGAAGTCCATGAAGCCTTCCTTGACCTTGGCGGCGAGGTCGTCGAAGCCGACGATGTCGGCGCCCGCCTCGGTCGCGGCCTTGGCCTTCTCGCCCTGCGCGAACACGGCGACGCGGACCTTCTTGCCGATGCCGGCCGGCAGCACGACCGAGCCGCGCACCGTCTGGTCGGACTTCTTGGCGTCGACGCCCAGGTTGACGGCGACGTCGACCGACTCGTCGAACTTCGCGGTCGCGGTCTCCTTGACGAGCTTCAGCGCGTCGTCGATCGAGTACGCCTTGGTCCGGTCGACCTTGGCGAGGAGCTTCTCGTGGCGCTTGGGGGTTGCGCTCTTGCGGACGGTGGCCATGATCACTTCACCCCTTCGACGGTGATGCCCATGCTGCGCGCGGCGCCGGCGATGGTGCGCACGGCGGCGTCGAGGTCGGCCGCGGTCAGGTCGGGCTGCTTCATCTTGGCGATTTCCTCGGCCTGGGCGCGCGAGAGCTTGCCCACCTTGTCGGTGTGCGGCTTGCTGCTGCCCTTGTCGACCTTGGCGGCCTTCTTGATCAGGATCGACGCCGGCGGCGTCTTCATCACGAACGTGAAGCTCTTGTCCGCGAATGCCGTGATCACCACGGGGATCGGCAGGCCCGGCTCCATCTTCTGCGTCTGGGCGTTGAACGCCTTGCAGAATTCCATGATGTTGAGGCCGCGCTGGCCCAGGGCAGGACCGATGGGCGGGCTGGGATTGGCCTTGCCCGCAGGTACCTGCAGCTTGATGAAACCGACGATCTTCTTCGCCATGACTTACGTCTCCTGTGGGTCCAAGCGAGCGAAACGCTCTCCCCGGTTCGATTACGCCTTCTCGACCTGCGCGAAGTCGAGCTCGACGGGCGTCGAGCGCCCGAAGATCGTGACCGACACGCGCAGCTTGCTCTTCTCGTAGTTCACGTCCTCCACGTTGCCGTGGAAGTCGGTGAACGGCCCTTCCTTGACGCGCACCGCCTCGCCCATCTCGAACAGCACCTTGGGGCGCGGCTTCTCGACGCCTTCCTGCACCTGGCGCAGGATCGCGTCGACTTCCTTCTGCGTGATCGGCGTCGGCCGGTTGGCCGTGCCGCCCACGAAACCCGTGACCTTGGGCGTGCTCTTCACCAGGTGCCACGAGTCGTCGGTCATCTCCATTTCGACCAGCACGTAGCCCGGGAAGAACTTGCGCTCCGAGATGGCCTTGGCGCCCTGCTTCATCTCGACGACTTCCTCGACCGGCACCAGGATCTGGCCGAACTGCTCGGCGATCTCCGAGCGCTTGATGCGGTCGAGCAGCGTGCGCTGCACGCTCTTCTCGAACCCCGAATACGCGTGCACGACATACCAGCGCTTCTGCGACATCACTCGGCCCTTCCCGTCATCAGCTTGAGGAGCCACGCCAGCGTCGTGTCGATGGAGAACAGGAACAGCGACATGATCGCGACGAACGCGAACACCACCAGCGTCGTCTGCACGGTTTCCTTGCGCGTGGGCCAGGACACGCGGTCGGCCTCCTGCCACGACTCCCGCGCGAAGGCGAAGAACGCGCGCCCCGGCTCGGAGGTCCATGCGACGCCGGCCGCGGCGATCAGGCCGACGAGCACCATCACCACGCGCACGACGACCGGCATGGCCTCGGCGAAGTGGTAGTAGCCCCAGATGCCGGCGACCACGCAGGCCAGCGAAAGCAGGATCTTCAGTTTGTCCATTTTCACTTCGTTCGTTGCCGCCGGCCCGTGTCGCGGCCGGTGGCAGGCCAGGAGGGAATCGAACCCCCAACCTGCGGTTTTGGAGACCGCCGCTCTGCCAATTGAGCTACTGGCCTACGTTCTTACTCGATGACCTTCGAGACGACGCCGGCGCCGACGGTGCGGCCGCCCTCGCGGATCGCGAAGCGCAGGCCTTCCTCCATCGCGATCGGCTGGATCAGCGTCACCGTCATCGCGATGTTGTCGCCCGGCATCACCATCTCCGTCCCCGCCGGCAGCTCGCAGCTCCCCGTCACGTCCGTCGTGCGGAAATAGAACTGCGGACGGTACCCCGGGAAGAACGGCGTATGGCGCCCGCCCTCGTCCTTCGACAGGATGTACACCTCGCAGCTGAACTTGGTGTGCGGCGTGATCGAGCCCGGCTTCGCCAGCACCTGCCCGCGCTCCACTTCCTCGCGCTTCGTGCCCCGCAGCAGCACCCCGACGTTGTCTCCCGCCTGCCCCTGGTCCAGGAGCTTGCGGAACATCTCCACACCCGTGCACACCGTCTGCAGCGTCGGCTTCAGCCCCACGATCTCCAGCGCCTCGCCCACCTTCACCACCCCGCGCTCCACACGCCCCGTCACCACCGTCCCCCGACCCGAGATCGAGAACACGTCTTCCACCGGCATCAGGAACGGACCGTCGATCGCGCGCTCCGGCGTCGGGATGTAGCTGTCCAGCGCATCCGCCAGCTTGTAGATCGACTTCACCCCCAGCTCGCTGTCCTCGCCTTCCAGCGCAAGCTTCGCCCCTGGATCACGATCGGCGTCTTGTCACCCGGAAACTCGTACTTCGACAGCAACTCGCGGACCTCCATCTCGACGAGCTCCAGGAGCTCCTTGTCGTCGACCATGTCCGCCTTGTTCATGTACACGATGATGTACGGAACACCCACCTGCCGCGCCAAAAGGATGTGCTCACGCGTCTGCGGCATCGGACCGTCCGCCGCCGACACCACCAGGATCGCCCCGTCCATCTGCGCCGCACCCGTGATCATGTTCTTCACGTAGTCCGCGTGCCCGGGACAGTCCACGTGCGCGTAGTGCCGGTTCTGCGTCTCGTACTCCACGTGCGCCGTGTTGATCGTGATCCCCCGCGCCTTCTCCTCCGGCGCCGCGTCGATCTGGTCGTACGCCTTCGCCTCCCCGCCGAACTTCTTCGACAACACCGTCGTGATCGCCGCCGTCAAAGTCGTCTTCCCGTGATCAACGTGCCCAATCGTCCCCACGTTCACGTGCGGCTTCGTACGCTCGAATTTGCCCTTGGCCATGACGCTTCTCCAGCTCTGTCGTTCGTTGACGGTCCGCGCACAACGCGCGTCTTACCGTATCTGTCGTCGCGCGCAATCGCGCGGTGTTGCGTAGCTCTTACCGCTGAAAATCATCGGGCTCCGCCCGGGATTTTCAGGACTTCAAATTCGGGCAAAAGTAGGTTTGTACTTTTGCCCGCGCATTGGTGCCCATGGCGCGGATTGAACGCGCGACCTCTCCCTTACCAAGGGAGTGCTCTGCCACTGAGCTACATGGGCTCTTGCTGCTCGCTGCCGCCGCATGCCGCCCGAAGGCTTGGAGCGGGTGAAGGGAATCGAACCCTCGTCGTAAGCTTGGAAGGCTTCTGCTCTACCATTGAGCTACACCCGCTTCGGATCGACTTCCCGGCCCTCCGGCCATCGCGCTGCGAACTGCACTGGTGGAGGGGGAAGGATTCGAACCTTCGAAGGCAGAGCCGGCAGATTTACAGTCTGCTCCCTTTGACCGCTCGGGAACCCCTCCGTGAAACGTGCGATTGTAGCAGCCCGGGCATTCCAGCGTCAAACCGGCACGAATCCTGCGGTTTGTGCCCGTTTTGCGCCGCAATTCCCTTGATAATCATGAGCTTGCCGCAAGGCGATCGGCCAAGCTGAAGGCCTTCCGGGGCCGCTGCGCGACAATCGCGGGGCCGGCCGACCGTTGGAACCTGGAGACACCCATGCGCTGCTGCCACGCCGATTTCGCCATGACCGAAGGGAGCGACCGGGGGTTCACCCTCGGCATGCCGACCTTCACCTTCGGGCGCGGGGTGCTCGCCGAGGCGGGCGACGAGGCGCGCGAGCTCGGCCTGCGGCGCGTGGCGCTGTTCACCGACCGCTTCCTCGCCACCGGGCCGCTGGTCGCCAAGGTCCGGGCCTCGCTCGAGCGCGCGGGCGTCGATGCCGTGGTCTACGACGAGGTGTCGATCGAGCCCACCGACGCCTCGCTGGAGGCGGCGGCGCGCTTCGCCGCCGGGGCGAAGGTCGACGGCTACGTCTCGGTGGGCGGCGGCTCGGTGATCGACACCTGCAAGGCGGCCAACCTCTACGCCTCGCATCCCGCCCCGTTCATGGCCTACGTGAACGCGCCCATCGGCGAGGGGAAGCGCGCGCCGGGCCCGGTGAAGCCGCACATCGCCTGCCCGACCACGGCGGGCACGGGCTCCGAGACCACGGGCATCGCCATCTTCACGCTGCGCGCGCTCAACGCCAAGACAGGCATCATCTCGCGGCGGCTCATCCCGACCGTGGCGCTGGTCGACCCCGACGTCACGCGCTCGCTGCCGCCGATGGCGGTGGCGGCCACGGGCTTCGACTGCATGAGCCACGCCCTCGAGGCCACGACGGCACGCGCCTTCCCGGTGCGGCAGAACCCCGCCAAGGGCGTCCTCCGCCCGGTGTCGCAGGGCGCGAACCCCTTCTCCGACCTCCTCGCCGGGCAGGCGCTCGAGCTCGTGGGCAAGTTCCTGACCCGCGCGGTCGCCGACGCCGGCGACGACGAGGCGCGCAGCGAGATGATGTACGCGGCGATGCTCGCCGGCATCGCCTTCAACGCCTCGGGCTGCCACCTGCCGCACGGGCTTTCCTACGCGGTGTCGGGGCTGGCGCGCGACTGGCACGTCGACGGCTACCCGCGCGACAAGTCGCTGGTCCCGCACGGCATGGCGGTGGTGCTCAACAACCCCTCGGTGTGGCGCCACACCGCGGCGGCGCATCCCGAGCGGCACCTGCGCTGCGCGCACCGCCTCGGCGCCGACACGCGCGGCGCGACGCCTGCCGACGCGGGCGAGGCGCTCGCGGGGCGCGTGATCGAGCTGATGCGCGCGACCTCGATGCCCAACGGCCTGGCCGCGCTGGGCTTCGGCGAGGCCGACCTGGACGCGCTCGCCACCGGCGCCGAGCCGCAGTACCGCGTGATCAAGAACGCGCCGATCGACGTCGGCCGCGACGAGCTGCGCTCGATGTTCCGCGCGGCGCTGCGCTACTGGTGACCGGCCGTCCCGGCGGCCGGCCGCGCCGTGGCGGCGGCTGCCGCCACGGCCGCATCGGCCCTCGCGCGCCCGGCCGCCGTGCGCTGCACGCGTGAGGCCGGCAGCCGCGCGCTGAAGCGGCTGCCCTCGCCCACCACGCTCTCGACCTCGAGCGTCGCCTTGTGGCGCGCCAGGATGTGCTTGACGATGGCGAGCCCGAGGCCCGTGCCGCCGGTGGCGCGCGAGCGCGAGCGGTCGACGCGGTAGAAGCGCTCGGTGAGCCGCGGCAGGTGCTCGGGGGCGATGCCGATGCCGCTGTCCTGCACCGCGAACACGCCGCTGCCGTCGGGCTCGACCCGCCACGACAGCGCCACGCGCCCGCCCGCCGGCGTGTAGCGGACGGCGTTGCTGACGAGGTTGGCGAAGGCGCTGGCGAGCTCCTCGCGGTTGCCCGTGATCCGCGCCGCGTCGTGCACGCGCGCCTCGACGAGGTGCGCGCCCCCTCCCCCGCGCGACAGCGCCTGCGCTTCCGCGGCGAGCTCGGCGAGCAGCGGCTCGACGTCGAAATCCACCTCGTGCTGCAGCCCGCCCTCCGACTCGAGCGCCGACAGCGTCAGCAGGTCGGCGACCAGCCGGCGCATGCTCGACGCCTGCTCGGCCATCATGCCGAGGTAGCGCGAGCGTGCGCGCTCGTCGAGCGGCATGTCCTGCAGCGTCTCGATGAAGCCCGACACCACGGTCAGCGGCGTCTTGAGCTCGTGCGACACGTTGGCGATGAAGTCGCGGTGCCGGCGCAGCACGGCGTCCTGCAGCGTGATGTCGCGGCAGATCAAGAGCCGCTCGTCGACGCCGAACGGGAAGAGCTGCATCGACAGCATCACCCCGGGCTCGCGCGGCGAGGGCATCTGCACGTCGGCGGAAAAATCGCCGGCGGCGAGGTAGCGCAGGAAGCGCGGCTCGCGCACGAAATTGCCGAGCGGCGCGCCGATGTCGGTGCGCGGGGCGATGGCGAGTCGCTGCGCGGCGCGGCGGTTGGCCCAGCGGATGCGGTCCTGCGCGTCGAGCACCACCACGCCGTCGGGCATGGCCTCGGCGGCATCGCGGAAGCGCTCGAGGGTATGCGAGAGCTCGCGCTCGACGGCGGCGCGCATGCGCACGCGGCGGTGGATGCGCGCGAACGCCGCGCCCCACAGGCCGCGCGACTCGGGCACCGGCGCGTCGAGCGCGGCGCCGGCCCAGCGCGAGAGTTGCGCGAGGCCGCGGCCCTGCCACAGCGCCAGCGCCGCGAGCCCGGCGCCGAGGATCCAGGCCGCGGGAACAGCGCCCCATAGCCACGCGGCCAGCAGCGCGGCGCAAATCACCGCGGCGGGCCAGGCCAGCGCCCTCGGTTCGATCACGACGCTGCCCCGCGGGCGCATGCGAGCGCGTCCGGCGCGTCCGGCACGGCAGCCGCGCCGCGGCGCGGGCCGCTCAGCGCGGCGCGGCGAGCCGGTAGCCGCTGCCGCGCACCGTCTCGATCATGCCGTCGACGCCGAAGGGCTCGAGCGCGGCACGCAGCCGGCGCACGTGCACGTCGACCGTCCGTTCCTCGATGTAGACCTGGTCGCCCCATACCTGATCCAGCAATTGTGCGCGCGAATGCACGCGCTCGGGCCGCGCGAGCAGGAAGCGCAGCAGGCGGAACTCGGTGGGGCCGAGGTGCACGGCCGCGCCGTCGACGCTGACGCGGTGCGTGAGCGGGTCGAGCACCAGCGACCCCGCCGACAGCGTGGTCTGCGCCGCTTCCGGCGCGCGGCGGCGCATCACCGCCTTGATGCGCGCCTTGAGCTCGCGAGGCGAGAACGGCTTGACCACGTAGTCGTCGACCCAGGCCTCGAGGCCGGCGACCTTGTCGGCCTCGTCGCCCTTGGCCGTGACCATGATGATGGGGAGCTCGCGCGTGCGCTTGTCGGCGCGGAGCTCGCGCGCGAAGGCGATGCCCGACAGCCCCGGCAGCATCCAGTCGAGCAGCACCAGGTCGGGCAGCGCCTCGCCGATGCGCGCCTTCGCGCTCTCCGCGTCGGCCACGCCGTCGACGTCGTAGCCCGCGTCGACGAGGTTGATGCGCAGGAGCTCGAGGATCGCCGGCTCGTCCTCCACCACCAGCGCGCGCGGCATCATGGTCCGTCGACCTCGGCGCGGATGCGGTCGGCCGACGCGTGGCGCACGTCGGTGCCCTTGACCACCTGCACCACCGCCTCGCCGATGTTCTTGGCGTGGTCGCCGATGCGCTCGATGGACTTGGCGATGAACACGATCTCCAGCGCCGGGCTGATCGTGCGCGCGTCCTCCATCATGTAGCTGATCAGCTGGCGCATGATCGCGGAGAACGCCGCGTCGATGCCGTCGTCGAGCGCGACGATCTCGGCCGCGGCGTGCGTGTCGAGCCGGGCGAAGGAGTCGAGCGACATGCGCAGCATGCGCTGCGCCTCCCTGGCGGCACGCACCACGTCGTAGTAGCGCACGCGGCGCAGGCTGTCGGCGCCGCGTGCCTGCGCCGCCTTGTAGGCGATCTTCTTGACCTCGTCGCCGACGCGCTCGAGGTCGTTCACGACCTTGCTCACGGTGAGGATCATGCGCAGGTCGACGGCCGCGGGCTGGCGGCGCGCGATGATCTGCGCGCACTGCTGGTCGATGTCGATCTGGAACTGGTTGATCTCGCGCTCGTCGGCGCCCACCGCGTCGAGCGCGGTCTCGTCCTCGCTCTCCAGCGCGGCGATGGCGCGGGAGAGCTGGCGCTCGACCAGGCCGCCCATCGACAGGACACCCGAGCGGATGGCCTCCATCTCGACGTCGAACTGCTTGGATGTGTGCTCGTTCATCGCTTCGCTCCCGGCGGCGCCCGGTCCTAGCCGAACCGCCCGGTGATGTAGTCCTCGGTTTCCTTGCGCCTGGGCTTCATGAACAGCTCGTCGGTCGCGCCGAACTCGACGAGCTCGCCGAGGTACATGTATGCAGTGTAGTCGGACACGCGCGCGGCCTGCTGCATGTTGTGCGTGACGATGGCGATGGTGTAGTCGCGCTTCAGCTCGAACAGCAACTCCTCGATCTTGGCCGTCGAGATCGGGTCGAGCGCCGAGGTCGGCTCGTCGAGCAGCAGCACCTCGGGCTGCACCGCCACCGCGCGCGCGATGCACAACCGCTGCTGCTGGCCGCCCGACAGCGCCGTCCCGCTCTGCTTCAGCTTGTCGCGCGCCTCGTTCCACAGCGCCGCCTTGGTCAGCGCCCACTCGACACGCTCGTCCATGGCGCGCGCCGACAGGCTCTCGTACAGGCGCACCCCGAACGCGATGTTGTCGTAGATCGACATCGGGAAAGGGGTGGGCTTCTGGAACACCATGCCGACCTTGGCGCGCAGCAGGTTGAGGTCGGTGCCGGGGTCGAGCACGTTGCGCCCGTTGAAGGCGATCTCGCCGGTGGCGCGCTGCCCCGGGTAGAGCGAGTACATGCGGTTGAGCGTGCGCAGCAGCGTCGACTTGCCGCAGCCCGAGGGGCCGATGAAGGCGGTGATCTCGCGCTCGCCGATGTCGAGGTCGATGGACTTCAGCGCGTGGAAGCCGCCGTAGTGGAAGTCGAGCCCGCGGATGGAGATCTTGGGCGCCGCGCGCGCCACGCCGGCGCCGGCGCCACTGCGCTGCGCGACGGGGACGTGCACGGGGCCCGGGGCGCGGTCGGTGCGGGTCTGGGTCTGCATGGTTTCCTTCAGTGCGGCGAGCGCTGGCGGAACAGCACGCGCGCCGCGACGTTGAGCGTGAGCACCGCCAGCGTGATCAGCAGCGCTCCGCCCCAGGCGAGCGTCTTCCAGTCGTCGAAGGGGCTCATCGCGAACTGGAAGATCACCACCGGCAGGTTGGCGAGCGGCGCGTTCATGTCGGCGCTGGAGAACTGGTTGTTGAGCGCGGTGAAGAGCAGCGGCGCGGTCTCGCCGGAGATGCGCGCGACGGCGAGCAGCACGCCGGTGACGACGCCGCCGCGCACGGCGCGCAGCGTCACCATCAGCACGACCTTCCACATCGGCGCGCCGAGCGCCACCGCCGCCTCGCGCAGGCTCGCGGGCACGAGCTGCAGCATGCTCTCGGTGGTGCGCACCACCACGGGCACGGCGATCAGCGACAGGGCGAACGAGCCGGCCCAGCCCGAGAAGTGGCCCACGCGCACCACGTAGACGGTGTAGACGAAGAGGCCCAGCACGATCGACGGCGCCGACAGCAGGATGTCGTTCATGAAGCGCGTCGCGCGCGCGAGGCGCCCGTTGCGCCCGAACTCGGCGAGGTAGACGCCGGCCAGCACGCCGATGGGCGTGCTGATCAGCGTGGCGAAGCCCACGATCATCAGGCTGCCGGCGATGGCGTTGGCGAGCCCGCCCTGGCTTCCCGGCGGCGGCGTCGGCTGGCTGAAGAGCGCGGGCGAGAGCGCCGCGGCACCGTTGGCGACCAGCGTGAACAGGATCCAGGCGAGGAACACCATGCCGAAGGCCATGGTGGCGAGGGACATGGCGAGGTTGAAGCGGTTCACCCAGCGGCGGCGCGCGTAGATGGCATTGCTCATGTCGTTGCGCCTTCGCGGCGCGCGAGGCGCGCGATCAGCATCCGCGAGGCCGCCAGCACGATGAAGGTCAGCACGAACAGCACCAGCCCCAGCGCGATCAGCGACGCCCGGTGCACGGGGTCGGCGGCCTCGTTGAACTCGTTGGCCAGCGCCGAGGCGATGGAGTTGCCCGGGTCGAAGAGCCCCGCGCTGATCTTGTAGACGTTGCCGATGACGAAGGTGACGGCCATGGTCTCGCCGAGCGCGCGGCCGAGGCCGAGCATCACGCCGCCGATCACGCCCACGCGCGTGTAGGGAAGCACGACGTTCCAGACGACCTCCCAGGTCGTCGCGCCGAGGCCGTAGGCCGACTCCTTCAGCACCGCGGGCACGACCTCGAACACGTCGCGCATCACCGAGGCGATGAAGGGGATGACCATCACCGACAGGATGAGCCCCGCGGTGAAGAAGCCGATTCCCGATGGCGCGCCCTGGAACAGCGCGCCGATGACGGGTACCTTGCCGAGCGTGGCGGTGAGCCAGGGCTGGCCGTGGTCGGCGAACCACGGCGCGAACACGAACAGGCCCCACATGCCGTAGATGATCGAGGGGATCGCGGCGAGGAGCTCGACCGCGGTCCCGAGCGGCCGGCGCAGCACCGCGGGGCACATCTCGGTGAGGAACAGCGCGATGCCGAAGCTCACGGGCACGCCGATGGCGAGCGCGAGCGCCGAGGTGACCAGCGTGCCGTAGATCGGCGCGAGCCCGCCGAACTCGAGCTTGACGGGATTCCAGGTGTCGGTGACGAAGAACGCCGGGCCGAAGCGCGCCAGCGCCGGCCATGCCGCCACCAGCAGCGACAGCAGGATCGCCGCCAGCGACAGCAGCACCAGCAACGCGAACGCGCACGTCACGCCCTCGAAGATGCGGTCGCCGAGGCGGCCCGCGCCGGCCTGCGCGCGTGGCGGCGGTGACGCACGGCGCGCGGCGCCGGCGGGCGCGGCGGAAGTGCCCCCTACGGGCATGGGCAACGGAAGCGTTCCGGCATCGGAGCGCATCATAGCCTCAGTTCCAGATCGCCTTCCCCGCCCCATCCTTCACCTGCGCCTTCCACGCGCCCTCGACCTGTGCCACCAGCTCGCCGGGGAGCGGCACGTAGTCCAGTGCCTCGGCGTCCTTCTGGCCGTGCTTGAACGCCCAGTCGAAGAACTTCATCACCTGCGCGGCGTTGTCGGGCTTGTCCTGCTTGACCTGCAGCAGGATGAAGCTCGACGCGGCGATGGGCCACGAGTTCCTGCCCGGCGAGTCGGTGATGATCTGGTAGAAGCCCGGCGCGTTCTTCCAGTCGGCATACGCGGCCGCCGCCTGGAAGGTCTCGTTCGAAGGCAGCGGCCAGGCGCCGTCGCGGTTCTGCACCAGCGCGTGCGCCATCCTGTTCTTGAGCGCGTACGCGTATTCGACGTAGCCGATCGAGCCCTTGATGCGCTGCACGTAGGCGGCCACGCCCTCGTTGCCCTTGCCGCCCACGCCCTCGGGCCATTGCACCGCGGTGCCCGAGCCCACCTTGGTCTTCCATTCGGGGCTGACCTTGGACAGGTAGTCGGTGAAGTTGAACGTGGTTCCCGAGCCGTCGGAGCGGCGCACCACGGTGATGGGATCGGCTGGAAGCTTCACGCCGGGGTTCAGGTCGGCGATGGCCTTGTCGTTCCACGACTTGACCTTGCCGAGGAAGATGTCGGCGAGCACGGGGCCGGTGAGCTTCAGGCCCCCCGGTGCGATGCCCTCGAGGTTCACCACCGGCACGATGCCGCCGATGATGGCGGGAAACTGCATCAGGCCCGCGGACTGCAGGTCCTCGGGCTTGAGCGGCATGTCGGAGGCGCCGAAGTCGACGGTCTTGGCCTTGATCTGGGCGATGCCGCCGCCCGAGCCGATCGACTGGTAGTTCATCCCCACGCCGGTTTCCTTCTTGTAGGTGTCGGCCCACTTGGCGTAGATCGGGTAGGGGAAGGTCGCGCCGGCGCCGGTGATGTCGGCGGCGGCGGCCGGGAGGGTCACGCCCAGCGCGATGGCAGCTGCGGCGATGAATCGGCGGGTGGTGCGGTAATCCATCGTGTGTGTCCTCTGTCGGTTTCGTCGTGGAAGTGCCGGCAGCGTAGACTCGCCGTGTTACAGCCGCGTGACTCCGCGCCGTCATCCCCGCGGCGCCCGTCATCCCTGCGGCGCTCGTCATCCCCGCGGCGCCCGTCATCCCTGCGAAAGCGGGGACCCACGCCGCGCCCGTCATCCCCGCGAAGGCGGGGACCCACGGCCGCGGGGGATTTCGCGGCGGCGGCAGCAACCCCGTTGTCATGGAACTGTCACCCGACCCCGTCAGAGTGGACGCCTTCGCGGCCCCGGCAGCGCCGGTGACCGGGACGGCCCCGGCATCGCCGGGCACCGCACCGGGCCTCCCGGTGCCCCCTTCCATGCCCAACGACAGCCTCCTCGCCGGTCCCGAAGCGGACCTTCGCGCCGACCCCGCCGCGGACCTTCGCGCCGACCCCGCCACGCTGCGCATCGACCGCGAGCTGTCGCTGATCGCCTTCAACCGCCGCGTGCTCGCCATGGCCGTCGACCCCGCGGTGCCGCTGCTCGAGCGGCTGCGCTACCTGTGCATCGTCGGCAGCAACCTCGACGAATTCTTCGAGATCCGCATGGCGGGCCTGCGCCAGCGCATCCACCACGCCGCCGCGGCGGGCGAGGCGAACGCCGCGCACTACGCCGCCATCGCCTCGGCCGCGCGCACGCTGATGGCGGACCAGTACCGCGTGCTTTCCGACGACATCCTGCCCGCGCTGGCGGCGCGGGGCGTGGTGCTGGTCGACCGCGCGGACGCGACGCCCGCGGTGCGCGACTGGGCGGCGGACTACTTCGCCCGCGAGGTGCGGCCGCTGCTCACGCCGATCGGCCTCGACCCTTCGCACCCCTGGCCGCAGATCGTCAACAAGAGCCTCAACTTCTTCGTCGAGCTTACCGGCCGCGACGCCTTCGGCCGCGCGACCTCGTTGGCGCTGGTCAAGGCGCCGCGCGTGCTGCCGCGGGTGATCGCGTTGCCGCCGGGCATCGCCGGCGAGGGCCGGCACTTCATCCTGCTGTCGACGGTGATCCTCGCGCACCTCGCGAGCCTTTTCCCCGGCCGCGAGGTCGGCGCCTCGTCGCAGTTCCGCCTGACGCGCGACGCCGACCTCTCGCTCGACGAGGAGGACGTGAAGAACCTGCGCGAGGCCCTGCAGGGCGAGCTTCCGCAACGGGAGTTCGGGCTGCCGCTGCGCCTCGAGGTCGCGTCGACCTGCCCGGAAGCGCTGGCCTCGCACCTGCTCGGGCAGTTCGCGCTCGGGCCCGACGACCTCTATCGCTGCGCGGGACCGGTGAACATCGCGCGCCTCATGTCGCTGGTCGACGCGGTGGACGATCCCTCGCTCAAGTTCCCGCCCTTCGTCCCCGCGCCCCTGCCCGCGCATCCCGCGGGCCACGACTTCCTCGCGCGCATCCGCGAGGGCGACGTGCTGCTGCACCACCCCTACCAATCGTTCGACCCGGTGGTCGACTTCATCCGCCGCGCCGCCGACGACCCCGACGTGGTGGCGATCAAGCAGACCGTCTACCGCATCGGCACGCACTCGCTGCTGATGGAGGCGCTGGTGCAGGCCGCGCAGCGCGGCAAGGAAGTGACGGTGGTGGTCGAGCTGATGGCGCGCTTCGACGAGGAGGCCAACATCAACTGGGCGGGCCGCCTCGCCGCCGCGGGCGCGCAGGTGGTGTACGGCGTGTTCGGCCTCAAGACCCACGCCAAGCTCGCGCTCTTGTTCCGCCGCGAGTACGACGCGGGCGGCGGCGCGCGCCTCGTGCCCTACGCGCACCTCGGCACCGGCAACTACCACGCGCGCACCACGGCGCTCTACTCCGACTTCGGGCTCCTGACCTCGGACCCCGCGATCTGCGCCGACATCAACGCCATCTTCGCGCACATCACCAGCCTCGCCACCATCGAGCCGCTGTCGGTGTTGATGATGGCGCCCTTCACCATGCACGCGCGGGTGCTGGCGCTGATCCGCCGCGAGGCCGCGCACGCGCGCGCCGGGCGGCCCGCGCGCATCCGCGCCAAGATGAACGCGCTGGTCGAGGACGGCGTGATCGAGGCGCTGTACGAGGCCTCGCAGGCGGGCGTCGAGATCGACCTCGTGGTGCGCGGCGCCTGCGCGCTGCGCCCCGGCGTGCCGGGCGTTTCGCAGCGCATCCGCGTGCGCTCCATCCTCGGGCGCTTCCTCGAGCACCACCGCGTCTGGCATTTCGGCAACGCCGGCAACGACGAGGTCTGGCTGTCGTCGGCCGACTGGATGGGCCGCAACTTCTTCCGCCGCATCGAGGTCGCGTTCCCGGTGCGCGACCCCGTCTGCAAGGCGCGCGTGGTCGAGGAAGGCCTCGACGTCTACCTGCGCGACAACTGCGGCGCGTGGCGGCTCGGTGCCGATGCCGAGTGGACGCGCGCGACCCCGGGTGACGCGCCCGCGTACTCGGCGCAGCAGGTGCTGCTCGAGCGGCTCGCGCGGCCGGTCGCCCCGCCGCCCACGGTGCGTGGAGACGACCATTGGACCTGATCCTGTGGCGCCATTGCGAGGCGGAGGACGGCCACGACGACCTCGCGCGCGAGCTCACCTCGAAGGGTCACCGGCAGGCGCGGCGCATGGCCGGCTGGCTGGCCACGCGCTTGCCCGACGGCTGCCGCGTCATCGTGTCGCCGGCGCGGCGCACGCAGCAGACCATCGCCGCGCTGCGCGACGACTACGAGACGCTGGACGTGCTCGCGCCGGGCGCGAGCGTGGACGACGTGCTGGACGCCGCCGCGTGGCCGCTGGGCGGCGCCGTGCTGGTGGTCGGGCACCAGCCGACGCTGGGCGACGTCGCCTCGCATCTGCTCGTCGACGACGCGATCGGCTGGTCGATGAAAAAGGGCGCGATCGTGTGGCTGACGGCCCAGGACGCGACCTCGCCCGTCAAGCTCAAGGCCGCGCTTTCGCCCGATATCGTGTGAGGTCGCGCAGGAAGAACCGGTAGCCCTGCGCCGTCCAGGCCTCGCCCTCCTCGCGCAGCAGGTGCGCGGTCAGCGGATGGCGGTCGAGCCACCGCCGCGGCAGCGACAGGCGGATGGTGTCGCGCACCGCGAGCGCCATTTCCGGCACGTCGACCGCCATGCGCGCGTGGTGCACGATCACGGCGATGCGCAGCGCGACGAGCTGCGCCCGCACGCCGGCGTCGCCGAGGATCGCCTCCAGCTTGGCGAGGTTGCCGCGGCAGCCGGTGACGAGCCACGCCAGCGCGCGCTGCTCGCTGGCCGAGAAGCCCGGCATGTCGGCGTTCTCGAGGATGTATGCGCCGTGCTTGTGGAAGCCCTGGTGCGAGATCGACTGGCCGATCTCGTGCAGCATGCCGGCCCAGTGCACGCGCTTGGCGGTCTCGGCGTCGGGGCGGGGCGCCGCGGCGAGATAGAGTGCGCGGGCGAGGTCGGCGACGCGCTGCGCATGCGCCGCGTCGACGTGGTGGCGAGCGACGAAGGCGGCGATGGTCGCCTCGCGCGTGCCGGTCGGGCCGCCCGGCCCGAGCATGTCGACCATGACACCGAGGCGCAGCGCCCCGACCGCGGGCTCGACGCGCTCGATGCGCAGTCCCTCCATCGCCGCCAGCATGATGGCGAGGCCTCCGGCGAGCACCGGCGCGCGCGAGGCCTTGAGCCCGGGAAGCGCAAGGCGCTCGACCGAGCCCGCGCGGATCATCCGCTGGCGCAGCGCCTCCAGCGATTCGCGGGTGATGCCCGAGGTGGCGAACCCACTGTGCACGCCGATGTCGGCCAGCGCCTGCGCCGTGCCCGACGAGCCGAAGGCGTCACGCCAGTGGTTCGCGTCGAAGTCGCGCGCGATGGCCTCGACCTCGGCGGCCGCGGCGGTGGCGGCCCTGTCGAAGGCCGCGCGGGTGGTCCTGCCGCCGGCGAAGTAGCGCTGCGAATAGCCCACGCAGCCCATCTGCAGGGACTCCAGCGCCTGTGGCTGCATGCCGGTGCCGATGACGAACTCGGTCGAGCCCCCGCCGATGTCGATGACCAGCCGCGGTGCCTCGGAGGCCGGCAGCAGGTAGGCGACGCCGAGGTAGATGAGCCGCGCCTCCTCGAGCCCCGACACCACGTCGATGCGAAGGCCCAGCACCTTCTCGGCCCGCGCCAGCACGCGGCGGGCATTGCGCGCCACGCGGAAGGTGTTGGTCGCCACCGCGCGCACGGTCGACGGATGCAGGCCGCGCAGGCGCTCGCCGAAACGCGCGAGGCAGGCGAGCATGGCGCGCTCGTAGGCGGGCTGGATCATGCCGCGCGCGTCCATCGACGCGCCCATGCGCAGCGTCTCGCGCCAGGTGTCGAGGTGATGGATGCCCGTCTCGTCGACGCGCGCGACCTCGAGGCGGAAGCTGTTCGAGCCCATGTCGACCACGGCGATGGTCGAGGGGGCGCGCGTCACCGTGTCGCCGGCCGCGGCGGGCACGGCGGCGCCGCGCTCCTGCTCCGCACGGAGGGTCTCGGGGTCGGCATCCTGGGGCATCGCAGCGGATTGTAGCGGCGCCCTGCGTCACGCGCTGCGGCGACACCGCCCACCCTTGCGTGGCGTGCGGCCGCGATGGGGGTGCCGCGCGTCGCGCGCCGCCTCGTCGCGCGCTAGACCCGCCGCTCGCCGTGGTAGAGCCGCACCGTGTGCTTGGCCTCGACGAAGAACAGCCAGCGCTCGGCAACGAGGCCGAGCAGCGCGACCACCAGCACGGCGGGCCCCGCGACGCGCGCGCCCGCGGCCAGCCACGCCAGCGGCAACCCGTAGCCCGCGAGCGCCATCGCCAGCAGTGCGAGCCCGCGCGCGCGCGGCGTCGGCGTGCCGCCGAACTCGCGGGTGAGGAAGGTGCCGCGCGAATGGCCGAGGTCGAAGAGGCGCGCGGCGACGCTCGCCGGCGCGCCGGGCCCGCGCACGCCGCGATCGACGCCGAGCGCGTGCTCGAGGGTCACGCGGCCGGGCCCCGAGGCGAGGTAATGCCGGTACTCGAGCTTGGCCAGTGCCGCCAGCGTGTACAGCCATGCGCCGATCGCCGCCAGCGAGGACAGCCGTGATTGCATCACCGCCCCGGCGACGGCCACCAGCAACGCGCCCGAGGCGAGCGACAGCAGGAGGTAGTTGAGCGGCACGCGCCAGGTGTGCCAGGCGCGCACCGGCTTGAGACTCGCGTAGATCATCGCCGTGCAGAAAACCACGACGACCGCCAGCAGCAGCGACACGGCGGCGAGCGCCGCGAGCAACGACGCATCCGCGCCGGCCGCGCGCGCAACGATCCATGCGAAGGCCGAGGCGCAGAACAGCAGCGCGAATACCGCCTCTCGCGACAGCCACGACGTCGCGAAGCGCGACGCCGCACGCCAGGCGTTGCGCGGGTTGGCGAGGTGCAGCGTCGACAGGCAGAGCCCCGCGACCACCAGCACGAAGGCCACGAGGCTGGTGGCGAAGCGCGCGTCGCCGGGGACGAGGCCGCGCAGGCCGAGGTCCGCGAGCGCCACCCACGCGAACGCGCCGAGGCCCATGCCCGAGAGCACGGTAAAGCCGATCACCGACAGCGCAGCGTGCATGGGTCCCTGTCAGCCGCCGAGCGCGGCACGCGCGCGCTCGACCAGCCGCGCGAGCGCCGAGCGGCCCGCGCCGGCGGGCGCATCGGGCCCGCCCGGACCGGCCGCGGCGTCGGGCGCCGGCGGCTGCCGCGGCGGCAGGTAGCGATTGACCGGCGCGTACCCCAGCGACTCCATCAGCCCGAAGCCGCCGCGCTCGGCGGTGAGCTTCGACACCTTCGACTCGGGGTCGTCGAAGTCTCCGAAGTGCCGCGCGTGCGCGGGGCAGGCCAGCACGCAGGCCGGCTCGCGCTCCTCGGCGGGCAGGCGCTCGTCGTAGATGCGGTCGACGCAGAGCGTGCACTTCTTCATCGTGCCCGACGCGGGATCGAGCTCGCGCGCGCCATAGGGGCAGGCCCAGGCGCAGAGGTTGCAGCCCATGCAGCGGTCCTGGTCCACCAGCACGATGCCGTCGGGCCGCTTGTACGAGGCGCCCGTGGGGCAGACCGTCACGCAGGCCGCGTCCTCGCAATGCAGGCAGGACATCGGGAAGTTGATGGTCTTGCTCGCCGGGTAGCTGCCGACCTCGTACTGGCGCACGCGGTTGAACCACACGCCGGTGGGATCGGCACCGTAGGGATCGTCGTCGGTCAGCGGGCCGCTGATCGCCGAGGCGCCGTTCCATTCCTTGCACGCCGTCGCGCAAGCCTGGCAGCCGACGCAGGTGTCGAGGTCGATGGCCAGACCGAGTTTCATGGTGCTGCTTTCGCGAGCTTCATCGCGAGCCCGCCTTGCCCGCGACCTTGGCGCCCAGCGCCGCCATGCCCGCACCCCAGCGCAGCCGCAGCGGCACGCGTACCTCCGGCAGCGCCTCGAACTGGGGAAGCGCGCCTCGCGCGCCCGCCGCGGCCTTGTTCACCGACACGCGCAGGTCGTACCAGGCCGCCTGGCCGGTGACCGGGTCGGCGTTGGGGTGCGCGCGCGCCGCCCCCGGCAGGTGCTCACCGATGAGGTGGTTGAGCAGGAAGGCCTCGGTCGCTTCGGGCGCGTTGGCGGCGAGGCCCCAGGCGCCGCCCTGCTTGGCGATGGCGTTCCAGGTCCACACCGTGCCGGGCTCGCAGCCCTCCATGGTCTTCAACCGGCAGCGGATGCTGCCGTTGTGCGAGGCGACGTCGACCCAGTCGCCGTCGGCGAGGCCGCGGCGCGCCGCCTCGCCGGCATTCATGTACAGGCTGTTGTCGGCGACGATCTGCCGCAGCCAGGCGTTCTGCGAGTCCCATGAGTGGTACATGGCCATCGGCCGCTGCGTGATCGCGCAAAGGTCGAACCTGCCGGTGTCGACCAGCGCCGACTCGAGCGGCGCATACCACATGGGCAGCGGGTCGAAATAGCGTACGAGGCGCTCGCGCTGCGCCGGGTCCGAAGGCTTCGGCCCTGCGTACTGGCCGAGGCCCGCGAGCCTGAACTTCTGCAGCGGCTCCGACCAGATCTGCATGGTGATCGGCTCGATGTCGGTGATGAAGCCCGCGGACTTCGCGAACTCGAGGTAGCGCCGGTTGGCGAAGCGGTTGTACTGCAGCGCCGGCGGGATGTGGTACTCGAAGAACGACTGGTTGGCGATGTAGGCGTCCCATTGCCGCGGGTTGGGCGCGCCCACCAGCGCGCTCTCGCCGTTCGCGCCGCGCCAGCCCGCGAGGAAGCCGATGCCGGGTGCGCGCTCGTAGCGGACGATGAAGTCCTTGTAGTCGCGGAAGCGCCGCGTGCCGTCGGGCTTCACGAACGCCGAGAAGCCGAGCCGCGAGGCGAGCTCGACCAGCACCTCCTGCCAGGGCCGCACGTCGCGGTCGGGCTCGATCATCGGGTGGCGGATGGCGTCGGCGACGGTGTCGGCTTCCGAGATCGGCCGGTCGAGCAGCGAGATCGCGTCGTGGCGCTCGAGGTAGGTCGTGTCGGGCAGCACGAGGTCGGCGAAGGCCACCGTCTCCGAGCGGAAGGCGTCGGCGACGACGATGAACGGGATCCTGTAGCTGCCGTCGTCGTGCTTCGCGCGCAGCATGTCGCGCGTCGCGGCGGTGTTCATCGACGAGTTCCACGCCATGTTCGCCATGAACAGCATCAGCGTGTCGATCGGGTAGGGATCGCCCTTGGCGGCGTTGGCGATCACCATGTGCATCATGCCGTGCGCGGCGATCGGCGCGTCCCAGGAGAACGCCTTGTCGATGCGCAGCGGGCGACCTTCGGCGTCGATGGCGAGGTCCTCGGGCCGCATGGGGAAGCCCAGCGGGCTGCCGGCGAGCGGCGCGCGCGGGTGCGTCGGCGCGGTCGCGGGCACCTGGCGCGGCGGGATGGGCTTGGGGAAGGGCGCGCGCGCGCGGAAGTTGCCGGGGCCGTCGAGCGCACCCAGCAGCATCTGCAGGAGGTGCAGCGCGCGGCAGGCGTGGAAACCGTTGGAATGCGCCGAGATCCCGCGCATCGCATACATCGCCACCGGTCGCCCCGTGACGCTCGCGTGCACGTTGCCCCAGGCGTCGGTCCACTCGACGGGCAGCGTGATCGCCTGCTCGAACGCCACGGTCGCCATCTCGCGTGCGAGCCTGCGGATGGTGGCGGCGTCGAGGCCGCACTGCGGCGCAACGGCCTCCGGCGCGTAGGCGTCGTCGAGGTAGCGCTCGGCGGCGAGCGACAGCACCGTGCGCGCCTTGCGCCCGTCGGGCAGCGTGGCCGACCCGAACAGCGCGACGCGCGTGTCGCCGCCGACGGCGGCGGTCACCGCGCCTTCGTCCGTCGCTTCGCCTGCGCTGCCCGCCGCGACGATGGCCAGCGGGCGGCCGTTGGCGTCGCGCGCGAAAAGCCCGTCGTCCGCCGCGCCGGGCGCCTCGATCACCAGCCAGGGCGCGTTGGTGTGGCGTGCGAGGAAGGCATAGTCGATCGTGCCGTCGCCGAGCAGCACGTGAACCATGGAAAGCGCGAGCAGCCCGTCGGTGCCCGGCCGCACCGGCACCCATTCGTCGGCGATCGCCGAGTAACCGGTGCGCACCGGGTTGATCGACACGAACTTGGCGCCGCTGCGCTTCAGCTTGTCGAGGCCGATCTTGATGGGGTTCGAGGAATGGTCCTCGGCCACCCCCCACAGCACGAAGTAGCGCGCGCGGTCCCAGTCGGGCGCGCCGAACTCCCAGAACGAGTAGCCGATGCTGTACAGCCCCGCGGCTGCCATGTTCACCGAGCAGAAGCCGCCGTGCGCCGCCCAGTTGGGCGTGCCGAACTGCTGCGCCCACAGGCCCGTCAGCGCCTGCATCTGGTCGCGGCCGGTGAAGAACGCGAGCTTCTTCGGGTCGGTGTCGCGCAGGTGCCGCAAGCGCGCCTCGACGATCGCCAGCGCCTCGTCCCATTCGATCTCGTCGAACACGCCGTCGCCGCGCTCGCTGCCCTCGCGGCGCTTGAGGGGCTTCGCGAGCTTGGCCGGCGAGAGCTGCTTCATGATGCCCGCCGAGCCCTTGGCGCAGATCACGCCGCGGTTCACCGGGTGGCGGCGGTTGCCCTGGATGAAGCGCAGCTTCGCGCCCTCGAAGCTCACCTTGATGCCGCAGCGGCAGGCGCACATGTAGCAGGTGCTGTACTCGACGCGCGTCGGCACGTCGGGTGCGCGCGGCAGCATGCGGGTCACGGCGATGGTCTTGGAAGGCATGGTGCGGACGGGTGCGGGGCCCCGTCGAACGCGCGTGGGGCCGCCGCCTTGCAGGTTAACGCGCGATCATTAGTTAAGATAGCGATTTATATCGATATGAACAATCGATTTTCCAGCTGGATCGCACCGCGCAGGCCATGACCCACCTCACCCTGCGCCAGCTGCGCATCTTCGTCGCGGTCGTCGAGGCCGACGGCACCACGGCCGCGGGGCGCCGCCTCGCGCTGTCGCAATCGGCCACCAGCGCGGGGCTTGCCGGGCTCGAGCGCAGCCTCGGCACGCGCCTCTTCGAGCGCGTCGGGCGGCGGCTCGTCCTGAACGACGCGGGTCGCGTCCTGTTCAACAACGCGCGCGAGGTGCTCGAGTCGGTCGCGCGCATCGAATCCACGTTCGTGGAGGGCGCAGGGTCGCCCGCGTGGCGGCTGCGCGTCGCCGCCAGCACGACCATCGCGAACTACATCCTGCCGGGCGTGGTCGCGCGCTTCTACGACGCGCACGCCGGCTCGAGCATCGTGGTCGACGTCGGCAACACGCGCGACGTGGTCGCGGCGATCGAGGCCTTCGACGTCGACATGGGCTTCATCGAGGGGCCTTGCCTGCTTCCCTCGGTGGTGTCGATACCGTGGCTGACCGACGAGATGGTCGTCGTCTGCTCGCCGCGTCACGCGCTCGCCAGGGCCGCGCGCGGGCGGGCGGTGCCGCTGAAGGCGCTCGCCGGGGCGCGCTGGCTGATGCGAGAGCCGGGTTCGGGCACGCGCGAGGTGGTCGAGCAGGCGCTGTCCCCGCATCTGCCGCGGCTCGCGTCGCAGATGCAGCTCGGCAGCGCCGAGGCGATCAAGCGCGCGGCCGCCGAGGGCCTCGGCGTCGCCTGCCTGTCGCGGCACGTGGTGCAGGACCTGCTGCAGCAGCGCCGGCTGGTGGTGCTGCGGACGAGCCTCGCCCCGCTGACGCGGACGCTGTTCATCGTCCACCACCGCGACAAGGCGCCCACCCGCGGGCTGCGCAGCTTCGTCGACCACTGCCTCGCCTCGCGGCCCGCGTAGCGCCGCGCCGGCTCGGCCTGCCGGCGACGCTGCCGGGGGCAGCGGGCCGGCGGCGATGCACAGCCCCGACGTCCACCCGCGGGCAGCCGCCGGCCTCAGGCCGCGGTCGACTTGTACTTGGCGAGGTAGCGCTTCGGCAGCGACAGCGCGTCGCGGCGGAACGGGTCGCCCAGCTCGCGCGTGACCATCATCTCGAGCACCGTGGTCTTGCCCTCGCGCTGCGCTGCCGCCGCGGCGCGCAGCGCGTCGCCGACCTGCGAGACGTTGTCGACGCGCACGCCCTCGGCGCCCATCGCCTTGGCGACGGCCGCCCAGGAAGGCTGGTTGTCGAGGTTCACGCCGATGAAGCGGTTGTCGTAGAAGTCGACGTGGTTCTTCTTCTCGGCGCCCCACTGGCCGTTGTTGAACACCACGGCGGTGACGGGGATCTTCTCGCGCACGCAGGTCTGCAGCTCGCCGAAGCTCATGCCCCAGGCCCCGTCGCCGACGTAGGCGATGGCGGGCCGGTCGGGTGCCGCCACCTTCGCGCCGACGATGGTCGGGAAGGCGTAGCCGCAGTTGCCGAAGCTCATCGCCGCGAACATCGAGCGCGGCTCGTCGAAGCGCAGGTACGAGTTCGACACCGAGCAGATGTTGCCGATGTCGGTCGACACCATGGCGTGCGCCGGCATCGCCTTCTCCAGCGCGCGCAGCATCTCGCGCGGGTGCATCGCCGACACGCCCTTGCTCACCTCGAGCGACCACTTGTCCTTCTCGTGGGTCCAGCCGTCGAGCTCGATCTCCCAGGCGGAGCGCTCGCCCTTGATCC
The DNA here is from genome assembly GCA_044226535.1 of Casimicrobiaceae bacterium. Lineage (GTDB taxonomy): Bacteria > Pseudomonadota > Gammaproteobacteria > Burkholderiales > Casimicrobiaceae > VBCG01. The sequence continues at coordinate 146,218 of JBGAGT010000010.1, forward strand.
TCGCGGCACGCTCGTCGCGGTTGGCGTCGCAGGCGAGCTTCCTGCCCTCGAGCCGCGCGAGCAGCGAGGCCGCGGCCGCGCGCGCGTCGCCGCAGATGCCGACGGCGATGGTCTTGACCAGCCCCAGCATCTTCGCGTCGGCGTCGACCTGGATGATCTTCGCGTCCTTCGGCCAGTAGTCGATGCCGTGCTGCGGCAGCGTGCCGAAGGGCCCGAGGCGCGTGCCCAGCGCCAGCACCACGTCGGCCTGGCTGATGAGCTTCATCGCCGCCTTGCTGCCCTGGTAGCCCAGCGGCCCGCACCACAGCGGGTGCTTCGACGGGAACGTGTCGTTGTGCAGGTAGGAGTTCGCCACCGGCGCGTGCAGGCGCTCGGCCAGCGCGATCGCCTCCTTCGCGCCGTCGCCCATGACGATGCCGCCACCCGCGAGGATCACCGGGAATTTCGCCGAGGCGAGGAGCTCGGCCGCCGCCGCGAGGCTCGCCTCGCCCCCGGCGCCGCGCTCGATGACGATCGGCCGCGGGACCTCGCACTCGATGTCGCCGTAGAAGAAGTCGCGCGGGATGTTGAGCTGCGTCGGCCCCATCTCCAGCATCGCGCGGTCGAAGGCACGCGAGGTGAGCTCGGCCATGCGCGCCTTGTTGTTGACGTGCGCCTGGTACTTGGTGATCTTGCTGAAGATCGGCAGCTGCTCGGTCTCCTGGAAGCCGCCGAGGCCGAGCGTCGCCGAGCCCGTCTCGGGCGTGATCACCACCACCGGCGAGTGCGCCCAGAACGCCGCCGCGGTCGAGGTGACGAAGTTGGTGATGCCGGGGCCGTTCTGCGCGATGCACACGCCGTGCTTGCCCGACACGCGCGAATAGCCGTCGGCCATGTGGCCGCCACCCTGCTCGTGCGCCACCGAGATGAAGCGGATGCCGGCGAGCGGGAACAGGTCGAGCGCGTCCATGTAGGCCGAGCCGACGATGCCGAACACGTCCTTCACGCCGTGAGCGACCAGGGTTTCCACGAACGCCTCGGAAGGCGTCATCGTCTGGCGGCCCGTGACCGCCTGGGGCAATTCGACCGGCTTGTTCATCGCGCTCTCCTTGTCGGAATGCCGCGAAGTGTTCCACATCGCGGCGGGCGAGACAAGACATGCTATCGAAATATGGGTTGTGCAATTCCATATTTTGATATAATGTTGAGCGATGGCCCGCAAAATCGACCGCACGCCTCCCCTGATCCGCGCCATGGCGCTGCTCGAGCACGTCGCGCGCGCCGACGGCGCGGCGACGCTGCAGGCACTCACCGAGGCCGCGGGGCTGCCCAAGCCCACGGTCTACCGCATGCTCGCCATGCTCGACGAGGCGGGCCTCATCGCGCGCGAGCCCGACGGCCGTCGCGTGGTCGCGGGGCCCCGGCTTTCGCGGCTGGCGCTCGACGTGCTGATGAACGAGTCGGTGCGCACGCCGCGCCACGTGATCCTCGCGCGGCTCGCCGCCGAGGTCGGCGAGACCGTCAACCTCACCATGCTCGACAAGGGCGAGATCGTCTACCTCGACCGCGTCGAGAGCGCGTGGCCGCTGCGCATGACCCTGCAGCCGGGCTCGCGCGTGCCGCTGCACTGCACGGCCAGCGGCAAGCTGCTGCTCGCCGCGATGCCGGCTTCGCGCCGCAGGCGCGTGGTCGCCACGCTCGAGCTCGCGCGCTACACCGACCACACCATCACCGACAGGCGCGCGCTCGAGGCCGAGCTCGCCACCATCCGCCGCAACGGCTTCTCCACCGACAACGAGGAATTCCTCGCGGGCGTGGTCTGCGTCGCCGTGCCGGTGACGACGGTGCGCGGGCAGGTGGTGGCCTCGGTGGCCGTGCACGCGCCGGTCGCGCGCATGCCGCTCGCGCGCGCGCTGTCGCTCGCCCCCGTGCTGCGCCGTGCCGCGGACGCGCTCGCCGCGTCGTTCGACGTCGACCCGGCCGTCGCGGACGATGCGCCTGCCGCCCCCCCGCTCACCGCGCGGGCACGCGCCCCGGCCCGCAGCGCGCGCGGGGGCTGACCGGCGCGGCGCGCGGCACGCCCCTTCAACTTCTCGAATTCCGGAACGGCTGTCACCGAAATTTCGAGTCGTGGCGTTCCGCACCGGCGGCGCGCGGGTAAGATCGTGGACGCACCCCGCGCGCTTCGCCTCGAGGAGACACCCATGGGCAAGTCCGAAACCGCCCTGCACGCCGATCCCGCACTCGCCACCGGCTCCATGGCCGAGTACTGGATGCCCTTCACGTCCAACCGCGACTTCAAGGCCGACCCCAAGATGGTCGTGCGCGCGGAAGGCATGTACTACTACAGCGACCGCGGCCACCGGATCATCGACGCCTCGTCGGGCCTGTTCTGCGTCAACGCCGGCCACGCGCGCAAGGAGATCGCCGACGCGGTCTCGGCGCAGCTGCGCGAGCTCGACTTCGTCCCGCCCTTCATGCGCGGCCATCCCAAGAGCTTCGCGCTGGCCGAGCGCGTGGCGCAGCTCGCGCCGGGCGACCTGAAGCGCGTCTTCTTCGTCAACTCGGGCTCCGAGGCCATCGATACCGCGATGAAGATCGCGCTGGCCTACCACCAGGCGCGCGGCCAGGCGGGCCGCACCATGTTCGTGTCACGCGAGCGTGCCTATCACGGCGTCAACTTCGGCGGCGTGTCGCTGTCGGGCATCGTCAACAACCGCCGCAAGTACGGGCCCGGGCTGCACGTCGCGCACATGCGCCATACGCACGTGAAGGAGAACCACTTCGTGCGCGGCCAGGGCGAGCACGGCGCCGACCTCGCCGACGACCTCCAGCGCTTCGTCAACCTCTACGGCGCCGAGAACATCGCCGCCTGCTTCGTCGAGCCCATCGCGGGCTCCACCGGCTGCCTCGTGCCGCCCAAGGGCTACCTCGAGCGGCTGCGCAAGATCTGCGACCAGCACGGCATCCTGCTGGTGTTCGACGAGGTGATCACGGGCTTCGGCCGCACCGGCCAGCCCTTCGCGGCGCAGAGCTTCGGCGTCACGCCCGACATGATGACCATGGCCAAGGGCATCACCAACGCCGCGCAGCCCATGGGCGCGGTGGCGGTGGCCACGCGGGTCCACGACGCGGTGATGGACGCGGCGCAGGAGGGCTCGATCGAGCTCTTCCACGGCTACACCTACTCGGGCCATCCCGCGGCCTGCGCGGCGGGCCTCGCCACGCTCGACATCTACGACAAGGAAGACCTCTTCGCGCGCGGCCGCGCGCTGTCGCCCTACTTCCTCGACGCCATCTGGTCGCTGCGCGACCTGCCCGTCGTCACCGACATCCGCGGCTACGGCATGTTCGCGACCATCGACCTCGCCCCCGCGGGCACGCCCGGCACGCGCGGCCACGCGCTGCAGAAGAAGCTCTTCGACAACGGGCTGCATCTCAAGCCCACCGGCGACAGCGCCCTGATCGCGCCGCCGCTGATCGCCGAGAAGGGCCATATCGATAGCATCGCCGAGATCTTGCGCGGCACGCTCGCAACCCTCTAGCATCGCCGGTCACCGGCAACCACCCCCGCGAACAGGAGTCCCGATGAAACCGATGAAGCTCATGCAAGCCGTCGCAATTTGCGCCGCCGCATTCCTCGCGCTGCCCGCAGCCGCGCAGAAGGAAGTGACGATCGCCTACCAGGACATGGTGGTGCCGTACCGGATCATGCAGGAGAGCAAGGCGCTCGAGAAGGCGACCGGCTACAAGATCAACTGGAAGCAGTTCGGCGGTGGCGGCGAGGTGATCAAGGCGATGGCGTCCGGCGCGGTGCAGGTCGGCGAGATCGGCTCGGCGGGGATCGCCGCCTCGGTGTCGCGCGGCGAGCCGCTCGAGCTGTTCTGGATCCTCGACGACATCGGCAGCGCCGAGGCGCTGGTGGTCAAGAACAACTCCGGCATCAAGACCGTGGCCGACCTGAAGGGCAAGAAGATCGCCGTGCCGTTCAACTCGACGACGCATTTCCACACCATCGTGGCGCTCGAGCAGGCCGGCATCAACCCGGCCGACGTGCAGATCCTCAACCTGCGCCCGCCCGAGGTGCGCGCGGCGTGGCAGCGCGGCGACATCCAGGCGACGTTCATCTGGAACCCGGTGCTGGCCGAGACGCAGAAGGACGGCCACGTGATCCTGACCTCCGGCAAGATCTCGGCCGACACCGGCAAGGCCACCTTCGACGGCTACGTGGTCAACAAGGACTGGGCGAAGGCCAACCACGACTTCCTGGTCAAGTTCGTCAAGATCCTGGCGGCCGCCGACCAGGAATACCGCGCCAACAAGGCGAAGTGGACGGGCACGTCGGCCGATGCCAAGGCGGTCGCCAAGTGGTCGGGCGCCAAGCCCGAGGACGTGCCGGAAGCGATCGCCCTCTATCACTTCCCCACGCTCAAGGAGCAGGCCGATTCGTGGCTGGGCGGCGGCAAGAACAGCATCGCGGCCAAGGCGCTCGCGGCGACGTCCGAATTCCAGAAGTCGCAGAAGCAGATCGAGAAGACGCTTCCCGACTACTCGGTGGTGGTGAACCCGAGCTACGTCCAGGACGCGCTCAAGTAGGCGTTCCCGATGATGGTGGGCGGCGGCACGCCGGCATCCCCGGCGTGCCGCCGTCGTTTGAGCGCGACGTTGCACCGGCACGGTGCAGGTCGTGCATGCCGCCGCAGGCTGGGTAACATCGCGGCAAGGTGATCGCTTCGTCATCCGGTCCAGCGTGAGCAAACTCGACATTCGCAATCTCTCGGTCCATTACGCCGGCCGCAGCGGCAGCACGGTGCACGCGCTGGCCGACGTCGACCTCACCATGGACCCGGGCGACTTCGTGGTCGCGCTCGGGGCCTCGGGCTGCGGCAAGACCACGCTCCTGTCGTGCATCGCCGGGTTCATGCAGTACTCGTCGGGCGAGATCCTGCTCGACGGCGCGCCGGTGCGCGGTCCCGGCGCCGACCGCGGCGTGGTGTTCCAGAAGCACGCGCTGATGCCCTGGCTCAACGTCGTGCGCAACGTCGAGTTCGGCCTGCGCATGCGCGGCGTCGACCGCACCGAGCGGCGCAAGCTGGCCCTGGACAAGCTCGCGCAGGTGGGCCTCGCCAAGTTCGCGGGCTCGCCGATCTGGCAGATCTCGGGCGGCATGCAGCAACGCGTGGGCCTCGCGCGCGCGCTGGCGAGCGACCCCGAGGTGATGCTGATGGACGAGCCCTTCGGCGCGCTCGACGCGCTGACGCGCGAGCAGCTGCAGGAGCTGATGCTGAAGCTGTGGTGGCAGACGCGGAAGATGTTCTTCTTCATCACCCACAGCGTCGAGGAGGCGCTGTTCCTCGCCACCGAGCTCGTCGTGATGACGCCGTCCCCCGGCCGCATCGCCCACCGCTACAAGCTCGACTTCGGGCGCCGCTTCATCGAGTCGAAGGACGCGCGCGCGGTCAAGTCCGACCCCGCGTTCATCGAGCTTCGGGAAGAGGTCCTGCAGATGATCCACCACTCCGGCGCCGCCGCGGAGAACGCCGCATGAGGACCGCCCCGTGAAGGAGCCGCCCGTGCGGGCGAAGAAGCCGGAGAAGACGCGCACCGTCACCGGCTACAGCATCCCCGGCGAAGGCTCGTCGACGCTGATCAGCGTGGTCACGGTCGTCGCGCTGCTGGTGCTGTGGTGGGTGGCGACGCATTTCGGCTGGATCCGCGACCTCTTCCTGCCCACGCCCGAGAAGGTGCTGAAGTCCTTCGGCGACGCCTGGCGTGGCGACGTGCAGGGCGGCAAGCCGCTGCCCGAGCACTTCTGGGCGAGCCTTTACCGCGTGTTCGCGGCGTTCGCGCTGGCCTGCGTGACCGCCGTCCCCGCGGGCATCGCCATGGGCGTGTCGCGCATCGCGCGCGGCGTGCTCGACCCGCCGATCGAGTTCTACCGGCCGTTGCCGCCGCTCGCCTACCTGCCGCTGATCGTCATCTGGTTCGGCATCGACGAGACCGCCAAGATCGTGCTGATCTTCCTCGCCTGCTTCGCGCCGCTGGCGATGGCCGCGCGCGCCGGCGTGCGCAGCGTCGCGATCGAGCAGATCAACGCCGCGTACTCGATGGGCGCCTCGAAGTGGCAGGTGATCTGGCACGTGATCGTGCCCTCGGCGCTGCCGGAGATCTTCACCGGCATGCGCATCGCCATCGGCTTCGGCTGGACCACGCTGGTCGCGGCGGAAATGGTGGCCGCCACGGAAGGCCTGGGGCAGATGGTGCTCAACGCGTCCAACTTCCTGCGCACCGACGTGGTGATCATGGGCATCGTGGTGATCGGCGTCGTGGCCTACCTCTTCGACCTCCTGATGCGCTACGTCGAGCGCCTGGTCGTGCCCTGGAAGGGGCGCGTGTAGACGCTCGACCGCCGGGGCGCGCCGCCACCCCGCCACGGCGGACCCGGTGTCCCCGGGTGGAAGACCGGCGTTGCTGCGACGCAGCAGGCCGGTCGCGCCGGGGCCCCGGCTGGACGGGCATGGCGCGGGCGTGGCGCGGCCGCCACGGTGTCCGCCCCGGCGGCGCCGGCCGCGACGCCACTTGTCGGCGCTCGGTTGACAGGCCGGGTGGGCCTTGCGAGGCTCGCCCGCATGCCCCAGCGCATCCATGTCCAGAAGCTCGTCGAGCGCGTACGCCTGTTGCCGGCGCTCCCCGCGGCCCTCGTCTATCCCTGCGACAGCGAGTCGCTGCAGCTCGCGCTTTCCGGGTCGTTCGCGGGTTACTTCGCGCCGACGCTGGTGGGCCCCCAGGCGCGCATCCGCGACGTCGCCGCGCGCGCCGGGCTCGACATCTCGCGCCTGCCGCTCGCCGACACCGCGGACTCGCCACTCGCGGCGGCCGGCACCGCGGTGGCGCTGGCCCGCGAGGGGCGCGTCGCCGCGCTGGTCAAGGGCTCGATGGCGGACCGCGACCTCCTCGCGCCCGTCGCCGAGCCGCAGAACGGGCTGCGCGGCGCGACGCGACTGTCGCATGCCTCATTCGTCGACCTCCCGGGCCTCGCCCGCTGGCTGCTGGTCACCGACACCCTGCTCAACATCACGCCCAACCTCGCCGCCAAGAAGGACATCCTCGACAACACGCTGAAGCTCGCCAACGCGCTGGGGCTCGCCACGCCCCGCGTCGCGCTGGTCGCGGGCATGGACGTGGTCGCGACCGCGCTGCCCTCGACCTCCGAGGCCGCGGCGCTCAAGTCGATGGCGCAGGAGGGATTCTTCCCCGGCGCGGTGATCGACGGTCCGCTGCTCGCCGACGCGGCGCTCGGCGGCGACGAGCGCGAAGGCGCCGACGTCCTGCTCGCGCCCTCGCTGGAATGCGCGGTGACCCTGCAGCGCGCGCTGACGGGCTATGGCCGCGGGCTCGCCTGCGGCCTCGTGCTCGGCGCGCGCGTGCCGGTGGTGGTCTCGGCGCGCGGCGATCCCATGGAAACGCGCATGGCCTCGTGCATGCTGGCGTCGCTCATGTCGGCGCACCTCGCCGCGCTGGCGCGGCAAGCGAGCGCCGCGCAGATCGTCCCGCCCGCGTCGGCGCGGGTTGCAGCATGACCCCCTGAGGCGTCATCATCGCGGCTGAACCGCCGCCGCGACGCCTTCTTGCCGCACTCTTCCTTCACCCGCGCCGAAGCGCTCGCTTCGCGCCTCCTGCCATTCCTAGCCTGGCGCCACCGCGTGACGCGGACGACGCTGCGCGCCGACCTCATGGCGGGGCTGGTGGGTGCCTGCGTGGTGCTGCCGCAGGCGATCGCCTACGCGACGCTCGCCGGACTGCCGCCGCAGTACGGGCTGTTCAGCGCCATCGTGCCGGTGATCGTCGCGGCGCTGTGGGGCTCGTCCTGGCACCAGGTCTCGGGGCCGACCAACACCATGTCACTGGCGGTGTTCGCCATCGTCACGCCGCTCGCCATCCCCGGCACCGACCTGTACATCTCGCTGGTGCTGACGCTGATGCTGATGCTCGGCCTGATCGAGCTGGCGCTGGGCTTCGCGAGGCTGGGGGTGATCGTCAACTTCATCTCCTGGACGGTGATCGTCGGCTTCACCGCGGGCGCGGGCATCCTGATCATCGTCGGCCAGCTCGCCAACTTCTTCGGCCTGCGCATCGCCGCCAACACCGACATCGTCGCGACGCTCGCGACCGTGGCGCGGGGCCTGCGCTCGCTCGACTGGCCCACGACCTCGGTGGGGCTCGTCACGGTGGCCGCGGCGCTCCTCGGCCGCAAGCGCTTCCCGCGCGTTCCCTACATGATCACCGGGCTCGTCGCCGGGACGCTTCTCGCGTGGCTGTACGCGCGCTTCGGCGTCGGCCAGGTGCGCACCATCGGCGCGCTGCCCTCGGCGATCCCGCAGCTCTCCGCGCCCTCGACCGACCCCGCGGACTGGCGGCGCCTGGCACCCGGCGCGGTGGCGCTCGCCGCGCTCGCCCTCGCGCAGGCTGTGTCGGTCGCGCGCGCCGTCGCGGTCAAGGCGGGACAGCGCATCGACGCCAACCAGGAGTTCATCGGCCAGGGGCTGTCCAACGCGGTGGGCGCCTTCTTCTCGGGCTTCCCCTCGTCCGGATCGTTCAACCGCATCGGCGTCAACTTCGACGCCGGCGCCAAGACCCCCCTCGCCGCGGTGTTCTCTGCGCTGATCCTGCTGGCGCTGGTGCTGGTGCTGGCGCCGTTCGCCGCGCTCCTGCCCTACGCGACGATGGCGGGGTTGCTGTTCATCGTCGCCTGGGGGCTGATCGACCTCGAGGCCATCCGCCACGTGGTGCGCACCGACCGCGCCGAGGCCTGGGTGATGGGCATCACGCTGGTGGCGACGCTGACCGTGCAGCTCGAGTTCGCGATCCTCGCCGGCGTGCTCTGCTCGTTCTTCTTCTACCTGCAGCGCACCACGCGGCCGCGCGTGGTGCCGGCGCAGATCGACCACGCGGCGCTGCCGGCCGACGCGAGCGTCGACGTGCTGCGCATCGAGGGATCGCTGTTCTTCGGCGCCACCGACCACGTGCGCACGCGCATCGACGAGCTCCTCGCGCGGCGGCCGCGCCCCAAGCACCTGCTGCTGCTGCTGTCGGGGGTGAACTTCGTCGACGTCGCCGGGGGGCAGCTCCTCGCCGAGCTCGCCAACGCGCTGCGCCAGGAAGGCACGACGGTGTGGCTCGCGCACCTGCGCCCGGGCGTGCACGACGTGCTGCTGCGCGGCGGCTTCCTCGACTCGATCGGCGCGGGCCACGCCTTCGAAAGCGAGGACGACGCGCTGCACGCCATCGGCGCCGGCGTTGCCGCCGCGACGGCGCCCGCCACGCCGGACTGAGCGCGCCGGGATCGCCGCGCAGCGGCGACCCTGGGTCGCGCGTCAGGCACGCGCGGACGTGTTCCGGCCTCGACGCACGGCACGTTGACGCGCGTCGAGCGGCAGACTACAGTCTGCGCGCGTCGACGCACTGGCGGGCATGCAGACGTTTGCCGGCGCCAGCGGCTTGGCCACGGGGGGAGCGATGATGAAGCGCATGTTCGCGGCACTGGCATGGAGCCTGGCGACCGCCACCGTCTGGGCGGCGCCGTTCCAGAACGGCGGCTTCGAGGCCAACGGCGTCTGCGCCAACCAGTTCGACGTCACCGGCACCACGCTTCCCGGCTGGACCGTCTACACCGGCAATGTCGACTGGGAGGCGGGCCTCGCCTGCGGCGGCTGGGCGCCTTCCGAAGGCGGCCACAGCCTCGACCTCGTCGGCCAGGGCTTCGGCTACGGTGGCATCCAGCAGACCTTCGACACCGTGCCCGGCACCACCTACCAGGTGTCGTTCGACCTGGCGGGCAACTATGGCGCTGGACCCGTCATCAAGCCGCTGCGGGTGACCGTCGGCTCCGTCGTACAGGACTACACCTTCGACACCACCGGACGCACCGCCACGGCGATGGGGTGGACGACCAAGAGCTTCACCTTCGTCGCCGATTCGGCGAGCGCGACGATTTCCTTCCTGAGCGACGTCAGCCCCTCGGGGGGCACGCTCAACGCCGGCGCGGCGCTGGACAACGTGCGCATCGCACCGCTGGCGGCCGCCACCACCGCGGCTGTGCCCCTTCCCTGGGTCGCGCCGGGCGCTGCGTTGCTGCTCATGCTCGCGGCCCTCGCCGCGTTCGCGCGGGGCCGCAGGCCGCAGCGTTCCCCGCCGCGCTAGGTCGCCTCAGCTCGACGCGGCCTTGCGTCCCGCCGCGCGCGGCGCCGCTTGCGGCCGCGGCGCGGCGATCACCTGCGCCGCCGCGACGCAGTCCACGAAATAGCGCTTGGCGCCGTCGATCTCCTCCTCGACCAGGCCGTGGATGTCGGTGTCGAAGCCGGGGAAGCGCTCGTTGAAGTCGCGCGCGAACTTGAGGTAGTCGACGATCTGCCGGTTGAAGCGCTCGCCGGGGATCAGCAGCGGGATGCCCGGCGGGTAAGGCGTCAGCAGCACGCTGGTGACGCGGCCCTCGAGGTCGTCGATCTCGACGCGCTCGATCTCGCGATGCGCCATGCGTGCGAAGGCATCGGCGGGCTTCATCGCCGGCTCGAGGTTCGAGGTGTACATCTCGGTGGTGATGCGCGCGAGGTCGTTGCTGCGGTAGATGCCGTGGATGGCGTCGCAGAGGTCGCGCAAGCCGGTGCGCTCGTAGCGCGGGAAGGCCTGCACGAACTCGGGCAGCACGCGCCACAGCGGCTGGTTGCGGTCGTAGTCGTCCTTGAACTGCTGCAGCGCCGTCAGCAGCGTGTTCCAGCGGCCCTTGGTGATGCCGATGGTGAACATGATGAAGAACGAGTAGAGCCCGGTCTTCTCGACGATGACGCCGTGCTCGGCGAGGTAGCGCGTGACGATCGCCGCGGGGATGCCGCTGTCGCCGAAGTTGCCGTCGACGTCGAGCCCGGGGGTCAGCACCGTGGCCTTGATCGGGTCGAGCATGTTGAAGCCGTCGGCCAGCGGGCCGAAGCCGTGCCAGTGCTCGTCGGCGTGCAGCATCCATTCGTCGCGGCTGCCGACGCCGTCCAGCGCCAGCGACGGCGGCCCCCACACCTGGAACCACCACGAGTCGCCGTATTCCTCGTCGACCTTGCGCATGGCGCGGCGGAAGTCGAGCGCCTCCTTGATCGACTCCTCGACCAGCGCGGTGCCGCCCGGCGGCTCCATCATCGCCGCGGCGACGTCGCAGGACGCGATGATCGCGTACTGCGGCGAGGTCGAGGTGTGCATCAGGTACGCCTCGTTGAAACGGTGCTTGTCGAGCTGCCGCGTCTCCGAGTCCTGGACGAGGATCTGCGAGGCCTGCGACAGGCCGGCGAGCAGCTTGTGCGTCGACTGCGTCGAGAACACCAGCGCTTCCTTGCTGCGCGGACGGTCGCGGCCGATGGCGTGCATGCCGCGGTAGAAGTCGTGGAACGCGGCGTGCGGCAGCCAGGCCTCGTCGAAGTGCAGCGTGTCGATCTTCGTGGACAGGAGCTCCTTGATCGTGTCGACGTTGTAGAGCACGCCGTCGTAGGTGCTCTGCGTCATGGTCAGGATGCGCGGCTTGGTCTTCACGTCCTTGGCGAAGGGGTGCGCGCGGATGCGCTTCTCGATGTTCTCCCAGCGGAACTCGTCCTTGGGGATCGGCCCGATGATGCCGAGGTTGTTGCGCGTCGGCGGCAGGAACACGGGGATCGCGCCGGTCATGGTGATGGCGTGCAGGATCGACACGTGGCAGTTGCGATCGACCACCACGACGTCGCCGGGCGCGACGGTGGCGTGCCACACCATCTTGTTCGAGGTCGACGTGCCGTTGGTGACGAAGAACAGGTCGTCGGCGTTGAAGATGCGCGCGGCGTTGCGCTCGGAGGCGGCGACCGGCCCCGAGTGGTCGAGGAGCTGCCCCAACTCGTCGACCGAGTTGCAGACGTCGGCGCGCAGCATGTTCTCGCCGAAGAACTGGTGGAACATCTGGCCGACAGGGCTCTTGAGGAACGCCACGCCGCCCGAGTGGCCCGGGCAGTGCCACGAGTACGAGCCGTCGGAGGCGTAGTGCACCAGCGCGCGGAAGAACGGCGGCGCGAGGCTGTCGAGGTAGCTCTTCGCCTCGCGGATGATGTGTCGCGCGACGAACTCGGGCGTGTCCTCGAACATGTGGATGAAGCCGTGCAGCTCGCGCAGGATGTCGTTGGGGATGTGCGACGAGGTGCGCGTCTCGCCGTACAGGTAGATCGGGATCTCCGAGTTGCGGATGCGGATCTCGCGGATGAAGTTGCGCAGGTTGACCACCGCGGGGAAGTCGCCGGGCAGCTCGGAGCTGAACTCCTCGTCGTCGATCGACAGGATGAAGGCCGAGGCGCGCGACTGCTGCTGGGCGAACTGCGACAGGTCGCCGTAGCTCGTCACCCCCAGCACTTCCATGCCTTCCTTCTCCAGCGCCGCCGCCAGCGCACGGATGCCGAGCCCCGAGGTGTTCTCGCTGCGGAAGTCTTCGTCGATGATGACGACGGGAAAGCGGAATTTCATCGAAGCTGCTCCTGGGCTCGCTGCCCTCGGGCGCCGGCGGATTGCCGAAGGCGCGTATTGTGCCCCAGCGCCTCGAAGCGCGGGTCGCCGGCCAGCCAGTCGAACCAGGGGCTGCACAGCACCTGCGCCAGCGTCGGGTCGCCGCACTGCGACGCCGCCTCGAGCAGCCCGAGCGTCGCCTGGCGGTCGCGCAGCACGGCGTGCAGCCCCGCGCGCATCGCCATCGGGTAGTGCGGGAACCGCGCGAGGCAGGCCGCCTGCATCGCCAGTGCCGCGTCGTGCTCGCCGCGCACCGCCCTGGCGAGCGCCAGCGACATCAGCGTCGCGGGGGAATCGGGAAAGCGCCGCGCGGCCTCGTCGAGCAGCCCCTCGGCCTTGTCGAGCTCGCCCGCGGCGAGCTCGTTCTCGCCCTCGCCGACCAGCAGCCAGGCGCTCGCCTCGCCGCCCGCGCGGCACAGCTTCCACGCGCCGCGGGCCTCCTCGTAGCGGCGCAGGTGGCCGAGGCAGTAGGCGCGCGCGAGCTGCACGGTGACCGACAGCGGGTCGTAGATCAGCGCCAGGTTGAGCTGCGCCAGGGCCTCCTCGGCGCGCGTGCATAACGACAGGAGCTCGGCGTAGTTGAGGCGCGCCGAGGTGTAATGGGGCGCCACGCGCAGCGCGCGCCGGAACAGCGCCTCGGCGTTGCCGACGTCGCCGTCGCAGCGTCCGACCAGGATCGCCAGCGTGCGCAGCGCCACCGGCTGCTCGGGGTCGAGCGACAGCGCGCGTTCGGCGGCGGCGCGCGTCTTCGCCGCGAGCATGCCGATGTCGCGGTCCATGAACGCCATGCGGCTGTACAGCGCCGCGGCGAGCCAGCCCCAGCCCTCGGCGAACGCGGGGTACTCGGCGGTCAGCGACTCGGCGAGCGCCAGCGCCTCGTCGGTGCCCTCGACCGTGCGGCGCGGCAATAGCAGCCGCGCGGCGTCGAGCTTGGCGCGCGCCGCAGCGGGCGGCGTGTTGCCGCGCGACGCCTCGGGATCGTCGCCGGCGCCGCTGCCCTGCGTCGTCGCCTGCAGCCTCAGCACCGTGGCGTCGAGCATGCGGTCGGTGAGGTCGTAGATCTCGCTGTCGACGGCGATGCCCGACTCGACCCATTGCACCGTGGCGTCGAGGCCCGCCACCAGTCGCACCGACAGCCGCAGGTCGTTCTTGTGCTCGCGCGTCAGCGTCGACTCGACCAGCCAGGTCACGTCCAGCTCGTGCGCGAGGCGCACGGCGTTGCGCGCGCGAGCCTCGGCCTCGCTGACCGACGCGCGTGCGATGACCCGCGGCATGCCCGCGCGGGCCAGCGCGTCGGCGAGCCGGTCGGCGAACATCGCGCAGCAGTTGTCGAGCGAGGCGTCGCCGGTGACGTTGCGCGTGCTTTGCACCGCGACGCCGACGGGCCCGTCGCCTTGCCGGCGCGGGACCACGAAGTCGAGGCGATAGCTGCCGCGCGGCAGCCGGATGCGCAGCCGCGGCGCGGGCCTCAGGCCCGAGTAGTGCGCGTCGAGCCGCTCGCGCAGCCGCCCCGCGGTGACGCGCACGATCGGGTCGTCGCGCGCGTCGAAGGTCGCGGGATCGCGGCGGAAAACCTCGAAGGCGATCGCCGGCTCGCGCAGCGCCGCCGCGTCGTTGCCGAGGCGCTTGTCGACGAGGTAGCCGAGCAGACGCCGATGGCTGGGCGCACGGCGCAGCACTTCGCTGCCGGCGAGGCGCGCGAACTCCTCGCGGATCCAGGCTTCGGGAACGGATTCGCCGGGCGGGGTCATGTGCACGACAACATCACGAACGGTCTTTCATGTTACGTGTTGTTACGTCAAGAAGCGAGGGGGCGCCGGTAACGTGCGGGATCGGAAAGGACCGTACCGTGCGTGGACACAGGGAAGGCCGGCTCCGCCGGATCAGCTCGGGCTTCGGCGTGGGCACGAGGCTGATGGGCCCGGCAGTACTGCAACGCCTCGCCGTGCTGGCCGCGGCGGCCGCAGTGGCGCTTGCCGCCTCTGGTGCCGGCGCGGCCACGCCGAGCTACACCGCGCTGTTCGACAGCGACAACAATGCGGCGACGGGCTGCAGCGTCGCCACCGTCGATGGCACGGCGTCGGGCATCGAGCGCATCGTCACGGTCACGCTGACCACGGGCGGCGGCGCCGCCAGCGTCAGTGGCGTGACCACCGCCGCCTGCGCCGGCGGCACGATGTCGGCACCCACCACGATCTCGGCGGGTGGCTGGCCAGCGGGCCTCGGCCACGGCATGGGCGGCAGCGCGGCCATCGAACTGTCCGCGGCGCGCGATCTCTTTCCCGCGGACGCGACCCTGCGCGTCGTCGTCATTTCCGACGACGGTACCGGCGGGCGTGATGCGACGGCACCGTTCATCGTCTCGCTGGCGGACGCGGCCCCGCCGCTCCTTCCCTCGGTGCCGGTTCCCCTCGCGCCCTGGCTGGTGGTGCCACTCGCGCTGTCGATCGGCTTCGGGCTCGCCTGGCTGCGCCGCCGCCAACCGCACGCGCTGCGCGTCTTCGTGCTGGTCGCGGTGCTCGTCGCCTCGGGGCTCGCCTGGGCGGCCAGCGTGTTGCTCGACGGCGAGGTCGGCGACTGGGCGCGCGTGCCGTCGTCCGTCCAGGATCCCGTGGGCGATGCGCCCGGCGACGCCGACATCGTCGCCGCCTACGCGCAGCACGACGGCGCGAACCTGTACCTGCGCATCGACGCGAGGGTATCGAGCGGTGCCGCCAACACGTCGCCCGTGGTCAGCGCGGGGGCCGATGTTTCCGTCACGCTGCCCGCCGTGGCCAACCTTGCAGGCGCGGCCAGCGACGATGGCCTGCCCAACCCGCCCGGCAGCCTCACCCTCGCTTGGAGCAAGGTGTCGGGGCCGGGCACCGTGGCCTTCGGCTCGGCCGGTAACGCCACCACCACCGCCTCGTTCTCCGCGGCGGGGACCTATGTGCTCCGCCTGTCGGCTTACGACGGCGAGCTCACGTCGACCGACGATGTCACCGTCACCGTCAGTGCCGGCGGCGGTGGGACCAATGCCGCGCCGGTGGTCAACGCGGGCAGCGCGCAGGCCATCACCCTTCCGGCCACGGCACTGCTCGCCGGCACTGCCTCCGACGACGGGCTGCCCAATCCGCCCGCGGCGCTGACACTGCACTGGAGCCTCGTTTCCGGCCCCGGCGGCGCGGTGGCCTTCGGCAACGACGCCGCTGCGACGACCACCGCCAGCTTCGGCGCCCCCGGATCGTACGTGCTGCGCCTTGCCGCCAGCGACGGGGAGCTCTCCGCCTCGTCGGACGTCACCATCACCGTGCAGTCGGGGGCGCCGGCGATCGAGCCCGTGGCCGACAGGATCGTTTCGCCCGGCGACCACGTGCAGGTCCCGCTGGTCGCCTCCGACTACGGCGTGCCCGGCGGCCTGACCTATGCGCTGCCCGCCGCGCCCAGCGGCGCCTCGCTCGCCCCGCCCCCGGTGATCGACTGGACGCCCACCGCCGCGCAGCTCGGCACGCACACCTTCACCGCCACCGTCACCAACGCGGCCG
Organism: Casimicrobiaceae bacterium; assembly: GCA_044226535.1. Taxonomy (GTDB): domain Bacteria; phylum Pseudomonadota; class Gammaproteobacteria; order Burkholderiales; family Casimicrobiaceae; genus VBCG01. The sequence continues at coordinate 162,282 of JBGAGT010000010.1, forward strand.
CGCAAAGCGCGAGCGTCACCTTCCACGTCACCGTCGTGGCGCCCGCCAACCACGCGCCCAAGCTCGCGCCGCAGGCCAACCAGTCGATCTACGCCGGAGCGCCGTTCGCGCGCACGCTGACCGCCACCGACCCCGACGGCGACACGCTGCACTTCTCGCTCACCGCCAGGCCCGCCGGCATGGTGCTCGCCGGCGCCGCCATCGGCTGGCCCACCGGCAGCGTTGCGCCGGGCGACTACAGCGTCACCGCGCGCGTCACCGACACCGGCGGCCTGTACGACGAGGCGACGTTCACGCTCACCGTGCGCGCGAGCGCACTGCCTAGCGCCGCCGACGATGCGTACGGCGTCAGCACCGGCGGCACGCTCACCGTGCCCGCGCCCGGCGTGCTCGGCAACGACAGCTCGGCCGTCGGCGCCGCGCTGTCGGCCGCCAGGCTCACCGGCCCCGACAAGGGAACGCTCACGGCATTCAACGCCGACGGGTCGTTCACCTACGTCGCGCCCAGCGACGTGACCCCCGACGTGTCGCTGGCCACCACGGCGCTGGCCGGTGGCAACGTCCCCGACAGCACGGGCTACGCCTGGGCCGCCGACCTCAACCACGACGGCGCGGCCGACGTGATCACGCTGTCGTTCGGCACTCCCGTCGCGATCGACGGCAAGACCGGTGCACGGCTATGGTCGGGCTGGGACACGTCGGCGGGGTCGCTTGGCCAGGGCTGCCTGATGTACCTCTTCGGCACCGACTTCGCGATGGGCGACGTCGACGACAGCGGCGAAATCACGTCCATCGCCGGCACGAACTGCGACGCCACGTACTCGGCCGGCGTGTCGACGCGACTCATCGCCATCGACACGAACCCCGCGCACGCGGTCGGCGGCGCCGCGAAGGTGAAGTGGGTGTCGGACCGCCTCGACGCGAAGCTGCCGATGACGTCACCGGTCGACGGCACGACGATCATGGACTATGCGGTCGATTCGCGCGGTGGCGGGCTCGCCACCTCGGCCGTGCCGACGCTGGCGCGGCTCGCGCCCGGAGAGTCGGTCAAGGTTCTGACGCGCATCCTGATCGGCACCGGCCTCTACCCCTACGACCGCGATGGCGACGGCACGCGCGAGACCGTCGCCGGCTGCGCGGCAGCCACCGGCAACGAGGCCGACATCGGCAAGACGTGCTCGGCCACGCTGATCGTCGACGCCGCGACGGGTGTGAAGGAAGCCGTGCTGACGACGCCCAACCCGGATAACCAGTACAGCACGCCGAACTGGGCCCCCTTCCGGCAACTGCCGCCGGTGGTCGCCGACCTCGACGGCGACGGGCAGGTGGAAATCGTAAGCGGCGGCGACGTGTTCAAGCTCGTCGGCGGCCAGTGGACGCTCGCGTGGCAATGGCAGCGCCTGCCCGGTTCGCTGACCTGGTTCGAGCCCAACAGCGTGCTCGTCGCCGATCTCGACGGCGACGGCAAGGCCGAGGTGGTCTTCCAGGCCGAATGGGACCCCGACTACACCGGCCGGCGGCGCGGCTTCGTGATCTACAACGCCGACGGCACGCTGAAGAACGCGTTCGTCGTTCCGACCTGGGACCTGGCCCTGCCGATCATCGAGGACGTCGACGGCGATGGCGTGCCGGAGATCGTGTTCTCCGCGCGAGGGATCATCTATGCCTACCACGGCGACGGCTCGTTGCTGTGGGCGGCGGTGATGCCCGACGACGACGGCACGCAGCCGGGTGACGCCACCGAAGTGCACTACTGGCCGCAGCCGGTGGGCGATCGCACGCGTGCCGGCAACGGCATCCAGGTGTACGACCTGCAACTGGACGGCGCGAAGGAAGTGATCGCCAACGGCAATTTCCGCATCGCGATCATCGACGGCCGCACGGGCGCGGTGAAGTGGAGCGTCCACCACGGCGGCTATTACGCCAACAACGGTGTCCCCATGATCGTGGACGCCGACGGCGACGGGCATGCCGAAATCTTCAGCGCCGCCGCGGGGGGCGGCATCTGCCAATACTGCGCGACCTTGGACACGGTGCCCTTCGCCGGCGAGCACCGCGACTGGGCGCCCGCGCCCCTCATTTTCAACCAGGCCAGCTACAACCCCTGGGCCATCGACGACGCAGGCGTGATCGCCTACGACGGCGCGGTCCATCGCAGCTTCCGCAGCCAGCGGCAGATGGGAACGGTGGTCGACTCGCGCCTGGCCAGCACCGCGACCTTCACGTATGCGGCGAGCGACAGCAGCGGCACGTCGGCGCCCGCCACCGTCTCGATCTCGATCGAGCCGACGAACCATGCGCCGGTGATCACGTCGAGGCCACCGACGGCGATCCCGTACGTATTCATTCCCGGCAGCTGCGAGACGACGGGGTGCGCGGTGTCGAACGTCATCTACCGGATGGCGGCCTACGATCCCGATGCGGGCGACACCGTGCATTACGAGCTGGTGCAGCCGACGCCGACGCCCGCGAACTACCCGTTCCCCAACATCGATCCGGCGACCGGCCTCGTCACCATGTCGTTCGTGCAGTGCGGGTTCTACGGCGAACCTTGCGGCAACCTGTTCATCGTCGCCGCGGTCGACAACCATGGCGCGCGAACCGAGCAGTCGTTCATCGTCGACATCTCCTCCGCGTTCCGCACGGTTCCCAATGTCGTCGGCATGAGCGACGACGATGCCGAGGCGGCGCTCGAGGCCGTCGACCTGATCCCGCGCGTGACGGAGGTGTATTCCGCGAGCCCCGCCGGGATCGTGGTCAGCCAGAGCCCTGCCGCCGGGGCGCCGAACATCACGCGCAGCGCGACCGTCGACATCGCCGTGTCCAAGGGCCCCGCGCCGGTGAAGATGCCCTATGTCGTCGGCCAGCAGATCGCCCCCGCCGCGGCCCTGCTCGGCAGCCTGGGCATCGACTTCGCGGTGACGCCTGTCGCCTCCGGCAGCATCCCCGCCGGCGAAGTGATGACCCAGGACCCCGCGTTCGGCACCCTCATCGCGCCGGCGGTCGACGGCCCTGCGTCGCTCGAGGTCTCGATCGGGCCGCCGCTCGCCAAGCCCATCGCCTCCATCGTGGTCGAGCCCGGCGAGTCGACGCGCCTGGTCAACCAGAAGCTCGCGTACAAGGCCACCGCCGTGTTCACCGACGGCACCAGCGCCGACATCACGCTGCGCGCGGCGTGGACTTCGTCGCCATCCACGGTGGCGTCGGTCGACGTGACCGGCGTCGCCAGGGGCCTGCTGGCGGGTGACACGATGGTCGCGGCCACGCTGTCCGGCAAGTCCGGCAGCTCGCCGCTGCACATCAAGTCGCGCGTGGCCGAGGGCACGGCGCCCATCGCCGCCATCACCACGCCCGCCGACGATTCGACCGTGTACGGGCCGGTGGACGTGATCGGCACAGCCAGCGACACGAACTTCCTGCGCTACGAGCTCGCCTATTCCGCCGCGGACGGCGAGGACTGGATCCTGCTGAAGGAAGGCTCCGCCGCCGTCGTCGATGGCGTGCTCGGCCGATTCGATCCCACGGTGCTGCTCAACGATCTCTACACGCTGCGCCTGCGCGTCTACGATCGCGGCGACAACATGACCGAGGCGAGCGCCACGGTGCAGGTGGCGGGCAATCGCAAGGTCGGGTTGTTCTCGATCACGCTGAAGGACCTCGAGGTCCCGCTCGCCGGCGTGCCGCTCGCGGTCACGCGGACCTACGACAGCCGGGACAAGCGCAAGGGCGACTTCGGCGTCGGCTGGCGGCTGGGCATGCAGACCTTGACGGTGCGGACCAACCGCGTGCCCGGCACGGGTTGGCTGCGCAGCGTGTCCGGCCCGACGGTCTCGCTCGCGCCGACCTCGCCGCACAAGGTCAGCGTGACCATGGCCGATGGCCATGTCGAGGAATTCGACATGAAGGTTTCGCCGACGTCGAACATCGGCTCGCTGGATGCGACGAACGTGGCCGGCTACACGCCCCGGCCCGGCACGTTGGGCATGCTCGACGTGATCGGCAACAAGGGACTTCTGATCGTGAGCGGCGGAAGCGTCGACGAGCTCGTCGACGACGAGACGCTCGAAACCTACGAGCCCGACCTCTATCGGTATACCGCGCCTTCCGGCGTGGCGTTCGACATCAGCCCCGTCGACGGCGTGCGCAAGGTGCGCGACCTCAATGGCAACGAGGTCGTGTTCAGCCGCGATGGCGTCAGCAGCAACGCCGGCAAGTCGATCTCGTTCACGCGCGACGCCGACGACCGGATCGTCGCCGCGACCGACCCCGCGGGGCGCGTGCAGACCTACAGCTACGACGGAAACGGGGACCTCGTGTCGTCGACCGACGCCACCGGCGCCGTGATGCGCTACACCTACGACCGCGCTCACGGGCTGCTCGAAATGATCGACCCCACGGGGCGCTCGATGACGCGCACCGAATACGACGAGGCGGGCCATGTCGTGGCCATGGTCGACGCCCTCGGGCGCCGGATCGAGATCGCGCACGACGACGACGCGCAGGAGGACGCCGTCACCGATCGCCGGGGGAACATCACGCGCCTGCGCTACGACGAGCGCGGCAACGTCGTCTCGGTGAAGCGCCTGGTGACCATCGAAGGCGTGCCGACCGCGGTCGAGGAGTCCACGACCTACGACGCGCTGGACAATGCGACGTCCACGACCGATCCCGACGGTCGATCGATCGCCGCCGCCTTCGACGGCGCGAGGCCGATCGCGCGCGTCGTCGACCCGGGCAATCTCGCGTTGGCGACGTCCTACGGCTACGCGGGCACGGACGACATGGTTTCTGCGGTCGACGCCGGCGGTCGCCAGTATTCGTTCAGCTACGACGCGAGCCGCAACGCCATCGGAACCTCGACTCCCGATCGCGGGGCCACGGCGACCGAGCGCGCCGCGAACGGGCTTCCCGCGCGAAACACCGATGCGCTCGGCACCTCGACGCTCTATACCTACGATGCGCAGGGCAACGTCGCCCGCGAAGAGGTGCGCGATTCGGCCGATCGGCTGCTTTCGCGCAACGACTTCGCGTATGACGCGGCGGGACGCGTCATCGAGCGCACGAGCTACAGGACTACCGGCGGTGCGCTCAAGGGCGAGACCACGCGATTCACCTACGACCCGGCGGGCCGCCTGCTGGCGCAGACGGATCCGCTCGGGGGCGTCAGCAGGAGCGAATACGACGCCATGGGCCTCGTCAGCGCGTCCGTCGATCCGCTCGGGCGGCGCACCCGCTTCACCTACGACGAGGTCGGCCGCCGGACGCGCACCACCTACGACGATGGATCGTTCGAAGCGTTCGCCTACGACGCCAACGGCAACCTGCTCACCGAGACCGACGCGGCGGGCCGCGTGACGAGCCATGCCTACGACGAGCTCGACCGGGAGGTTTCGACGACCGACCCCGCCGGCAACACCAGGTCCACGGTGTTCAGCGCGGGCGGGCAGCGCCTCGCCGAGATCGACGCGCTGGGCAATCGCACCGACTTCGACTACGACAGCGCAGGGCGCCTGGTCGGATCGCGGCTCCCCGCCGTGGTCGACGCGATTTCCGGGACGAGCCGGCGTCCCACGATCGCCTACCAGCTCGACGCGCTCGGCGTGCCCGTCACGGTGACCGACGCCAAGGGCCACGCGACGCACTACGAATACGACGGCAACGGCCGCCTGTTGCGGACGACCTTCGCCGACGGCCGCAGCACCACGCAGACCTGGGACGCGCTCGGCAGGAAGGCCACCGCCACCAACGAGGAAGGTGAGGTCGTCTCCTACGGATACGACGGGAAGGGCCGCCTGGTATCCGTGGCCGGGCTCGGCGGCACGGCGACGTATGCCTACGACGAGGCCGACAACCTGGTCGCGGCCACCGACGCACTCGGCCGGACGACGCGCTACGAATTCGACGCATTGCGGCGCACGACGGGCAAGACGTACCCGGGAGGAGGCGTCGAACGCTGGTCCTACGACCTGGCAGGCAACGTGTCGAGCTTCACCGACAGCGCCGGCCGTACCACGTCGTTCACCTATGACGCACGCGACCGCGTGACCCGCAAGCTGGGGCCCGACGGCAATGCGGTGACGTGGTCCTACGACGGCAGCGGCCGGATGCTGACCATGACCGATGCGCGGGGAACGACCACGTACGCCTACGATGCACTTGGCATGCTGTCGTCGGCGAGGAGCCCCGACGGCATCGAGGTTCGCGGCCAGAGGAACGCAGCGGGTCAGCTGAAGGAGCTCGTCGCGCCCAGCTCGACCACGCGCTACGCCTACGACGCGCTCGGATTCCTGCAGAGCGTGACGGCACCCGAAGGGGTCACCACGTTCGGCCGGGACCTCGCCGGCAATCGCGTCAGCGTGGCGCTGCCCAATGGCAGCGTCGCCAGCCTCGACTACGACGAACGCAACCGCGCGACGTCGGTCGCCTGGCGCAAGGGCCCGGCCGGGCCGGTGCTGAGGTCGTTCGCGACCGACTACTCGCCCTCGGGCCGCCGTTCGCGGATCGCCGAGGACGACGGCGCCGTCACGCAGTTCGCCTACGACGCCAACGGCCGGCTGGTCGGGGAAGCACGCTCGGGTCCAGGCGCCTACACGCACAGCTTCGCCTACGACGCCGTAGGGAACAGGACCTCGATGAATGCCGGGGGCCAGGTCACGAACTACGCCTACGATGCCGACGATCGCCTGACGAGCGCCGGATCCACCAGCTATTCATGGGACGCCGCCGGCAACCTGCGCGCCGTCACGGCGAGCTCCGGGACGCGCGCGTTCGGCTACGACGGCGACGCCCGGATGGTCATGGCGACGTCGCCCTCGGGCACCGTCCAGTACAGCTACGACGGCAACGGCGTGCGGATCGGTCGCAGCACGAGCATGGGCGCCGAGCGCCTGGTGGTCGACGCGATGAACCCGACCGGCATCGCGCAGGTGCTCGAGCGCCGCACCACGGGAGGCCTGGTCGACCGGTTCACCTTCGGTGAATCCGCGCTGTCGAAGACGCTGGGTGGCGTCTCGCAGCACTACCTCCAGGACGCTCGCGGCAGCGTCGTGGCGACCACCGATGGCACGGGCTCCGTCGCAAACCGGTATCGCTACGACGCCTGGGGCGTGGCCACCGATGCCTCGGAGGTCGCCTCCAATCCCCTGCGCTACCAGGGCGAGTGGTTCGACGAAGACTCGGGCGCCTACGCCCTTCGCGCCCGCGACTACGATCCCGCGACGGGTCGATTCCTCAGCCGCGATCCGCTCGGGGGACGCACCGCGCAACCGATGTCGCGCCATCGCTACCTGTATGCGAACGCAGACCCGGTCAACAACCGCGATCCGCTCGGTCTCGAGACCCTCGCCGAGCTGAGCTTCGTGCAGGCATTGAACGCGCAGCTCGAGAATGCCTCGATCCTCGCCGACATCAAGGCTGCGTGCCAGGCGGCGGGCACGGCGGAAAGCGTCGCCGAATTCGTGTCGTTGTCGCAGACCGTTGCTGTCCTGGCGGGCTTCGGCATCACGACCGCCGTGCTGGCCCAACAGGTGATCAACAAGGTCCCCGTGGTTGCCGACGTCGGCTACGACTCGGGAACGCTTTCCTCCCGCGGCAACCTCAAGAAATGGTCGCTGGTCGCGCGTGCCAGCGGCGGGCAGTTCGGAGTCTCGTCGACCTTCGAGCTGCGCGCCGGGCCTGCGATCAAGCTGGGGGCCCTGATCTATCCGCCGCCGGTGAAACCCACCGGCGCGATGGCGTTCAAGAAGGAATGGCCGATCGAGGAATGGACGACCTGCGGCGTCAAGCTCGGCAAGGCGGTCGCCAAGGTCGAGGGCAACGTCGGCGCCGGCGCCGAAATCGGCGCAGGGAAAGCCGACGCCTACGTGGGGTTCGGCGTCGGGGCGAGCATCGAGGTCGGCGTGCTCAAGGGGGCCATGAAATTCAGCTTTCCGATCCTGTCGTACGCGCAAAAGGGATTCACCAGCAAGGTCACGTTCCTGGGCTTCGAGTTCCCCCTGCTGTCGAGCAAGGACATCCCGCAGGCTCCGTGATCGGCGGTGGCGGGCGCGCCGTCGAATCCCGCCCCATGGGTCGTCGCACCGCGATGGCCGCGGCTACCCGGGGGGCGTCAGGCCTTCGGCAAGGTGACGCCCGTCTGCCCCTGGTACTTGCCGCCGCGGTCCTTGTACGAGGTCTCGCAGACCTCGTCGGACTCGAAGAACAGCACCTGCGCCACGCCTTCGTTGGCGTAGATCTTGGCGGGCAGCGGCGTGGTGTTGGAGAACTCGAGGGTGACGTAGCCTTCCCACTCGGGCTCGAAGGGGGTTACGTTGACGATGATGCCGCAGTTCGAAACGAACACGCCCGCTTCGAGCGCGAAATTGCCGGTCTCGGGAACTGTCAGGCAATAGACGTCGTGATCACCCGGCAACTCACGAACAGCGACCACTTTGTGATTGCGCTGCGGCCGGGATTCGGCGGCCCGTTGCGACTGCGCCATCTTGAAGGCCAAGTCTTCACCAACGCCCGCCCGCAGGTTCCACTCGTCGGCGAGCCGATGCGTAGGCAGCAGATGCCCCTTGATCGGCTGGTACACCATCTCGTAGCCCCGCTCGATCGAGCGGTACAGCGGCATCAGCGATTGACCTGCACGCAGCGCGCCGGCTTCCAGCATGCGTCCGTCGCGCAGCACGAAGCGATGATCGGGCGTCGCGGCAATGCGCTCGCCGTTGTCGAGCTCGATTTCGATCAGCGAATCCCGGCCGATGTAGCGCGGCGCATCGAGGAGCACCACCGAGACACGCCCATTCTCGCCGATGCCATAACCCCAGAACAATTCACCGCGGTCGGCCCGCCGCGCCATCTCCTCGAGCGAAACGCTGGTACCGTCTACCAGCGCCACGCGTGTATCGCCGCGGAAGCAGCGCGCGTACGTGCTCTTCCCGACTGCAACCACGAGGACATTGCGCGGAATGCGGAAATACTCCACGGTGCGCGCCAGCGCGAAGGAGTTCGGAGGGATGATGCAGACGTCCCCGGTGAAATCCACAAAGGACTTTTCGTCGAAATTCTTGGGGTCGACGATGGTCGAGTTGATGTTGGTGAAGATCTTGAACTCGCGCGCGCAGCGGATATCGTAGCCATAGCTCGACGTCCCGTACGACACGATCTTGTGGCCGTTGGCGACGCGCACCTGGCCCGGCTCGAACGGCTCGATCATGCGATGCTCGGCCGCCATGCGGCGGATCCACTTGTCGGACTTGATGGACATCAGCTTCCCCGGTTGACGACGAATCCTTCGCGGCGCGCGGCGAGGCCGAGCCGCTCGTCGAAGGTCACGAATTGCTGGTGCATGGCGGATGCGCGGCGCAGCTCGACCGCGGCCGCGAGTTGCAGCGAGTCGGCCGCGCGCAGCGGATGATTGCGCAGCAGGCGGCGCGCCTCGAAGCGGATGCTTTCGCAGGGCTCGACGACGTTGGCGTGCTCCATCAGCGCGTCCATGCGCGCGAGCGCCTGCTCCAGCGCGGCTTCCTCGAGGCGGCGCTCGCGCACGAGGCGCGAAAGCGCCGACGCGCATTCGACGGGCGTCGCCCACCACACGACGAAATCCCGGTCCTGGTCGAACAGCACCGTGGCGGCGGCCGTCTGTCCTTCCTCGACCAGGAGGGGCAGCACCGCGGAGGCATCCCAGAAACGCATGCGGCCCCCTAGCGGTCCGCTGCGTGGCAGGGCCAACGCATGCACATCCTCAACGGCCCTCTTCCCGCTCGGCGAGGAGCGCCGCGACCGCGCCTCCCCTGGCGCGCGGCATCGGCGGTAGCTCGTGCAGCACGTCGCCCCCCGGGCGGACGCGCGGCCGCTGCAGCACGCCGCTGCGCTCGAGCTCCGCGAGCTGCGGGTCGGTGGCGAGCGAGGACCTGGCGATGGGCTCGATCCTCGCAACCGGGAGGTCGCGGTCGAGGATCAGGATCGTCTCGCCGCGGCGCACGCGCGCCAGCAGCTCGGAAAGCCGGTTCTTGGCGTCGGAGATTGTCGCGGTCTTCATGGGGGCATGACCAGAATATGGCTAACTTGGCTATTTCCATCAAGTTAGCATGGCTACTAGCGGGCGTCAATCAGCCGAACGGCCTATTGCCGCGGCGCCTGCCAGGGCCATCGCACCTGTCGAGGCCGCAAGCCTCCCGGTGCCGCAGTGCGTGCGCGGCCGCCGAGCCGGCCCGACGCGCTCAGGTGTTCTGCACCTTGATCGTCGGGAAGCGGTCGGAGAAATCGGCCGCTTTCGCCGCCACCGCGATCGCCACCTTGCGCGCGATCGCCTTGTAAGCGTCGGCGATCGGCCCATCGGGCTCGGCGACCACCGTCGGGCGCCCCGAGTCGGTCTCCTCGCGGATGCGGATGTCGAGCGGCAGGCCGCCGAGGAAGGGCACGCCGTACTCCTTCGACATCCTCTCGGCGCCGCCCTCGCCGAAAATGTGCTCGGCGTGGCCGCACTTGCTGCACACGTGGATGCTCATGTTCTCGACGATGCCGATGATGGGCACGCCGACCTTCTCGAACATCTTGAGGCCCTTCTTCGCGTCGAGCAGCGCGATGTCCTGCGGCGTGGTGACGATCACCGCGCCGGTCACCGGCACCTTCTGCGACAGCGTGAGCTGGATGTCGCCGGTGCCGGGCGGCATGTCGACGACGAGGTAGTCGACGTTGCGCCAGTTGGTGTCGCGCAGGAGCTGCTCCAGCGCCTGCGTGACCATCGGCCCGCGCCACACCATCGGCGTGTCGGGGTCGATCAGGAAGCCGATGGACATGGCCTGCACGCCGTAGGCCTCCATCGGCTCGAGGCTCTTGCCGTCCTTCGATTCGGGGCGCCCGCCGATCCCGAGCATCATCGGCTGCGAGGGGCCGTAGATGTCGGCGTCGAGGATGCCGACCGTCGCGCCCTCGGCGGCGAGCGCGAGGGCGAGGTTGACCGCGGTGGTCGACTTGCCGACCCCGCCCTTGCCCGAGGCGATGGCGACGATGTTCTTCACGCCGGGGATGAGCTTCACGCCGCGCTGCACCGAGTGCGAGACGATGCGCTGGGTGACGTTGACCTCGACGCTGGCCACCCCCGGCACCGTGGCCACCGCGTCGCGCACGATGGCGGCGAGCGCCTGGTGCTGGCTGCGCGCGGGATAGCCGATCTCGAGGTCGACCACCGCGTGCGAGCCCTCCATCACCACCTTGCGCAGGGCCTTGCCGGTGACGAAGTCGACGCCCGTGTTGGGGTCGATGGCGTGCTGCAGCGCGGTACGGACATCGGAGTCGGTGGGAGGCATGGAAGGCTCTTCGGAGGATGCCGTCATTCTACGCGCCGGGGCATTTGCTAGAATTTGCTTCCGAAACAATGCCTAAGGCTTTCCGGGGCCCCGGCGCAACGCTGCCATGCACGAGGGCGGCCGCGCCCGCCCGGCAGGTTCGCGAGCCGCCTCCATGCCCACCGCCCCGCGCAAGTTCTTCGTCACGACCGCGTTGCCCTACGCGAACGGCCCCTTCCACGTGGGCCACGTGATGGAGTACATCCAGGCCGACATCTGGGTGCGCTACCAGCGCATGCGCGGCCACGAGATGCATTTCGTCTGCGCCGACGACACGCACGGCGCGCCGATCATGCTGCAGGCCGAGAAGGAAGGCGTCACGCCGCGCGAGCTCGTCGCGCGCATCGCCGCGACGCGCCCCAAGGTGCTGGACGGATTCGGCATCTCCTTCGACCACTGGCACTCGACCGACTCGCCCGAGAACGTCGAGCTGTCGCAGGACATCTACCGGCGCCTGAAAGGCCGCGGCCTGATCGGCTCGCGCTCGGTCGAGCAGTTCTACGACCCCGTCAAGTCGATGTTCCTGCCCGACCGCTACGTCAAGGGTGCCTGCCCCGTGTGCGGGACCAAGGACCAGTACGGCGACGCCTGCGAGAACTGCAGCTCGACCTACAACGCCACCGAGCTCATCGACCCCTACTCGACGCTCACCGGCGCCAAGCCCGAGCTCCGCAGCTCGGAGCACCTCTTCTTCCGCCTGTCCGACCCCGAGGTCGCGGCCTGGCTCGCGCGCTGGACCGCCGAGCCCTCGCCGGGCCAGTCGCTGCAGCCGGAGATGCGCAACAAGGTCAAGGAATGGCTGGTCGACGGCGAGCTCGCCGACTGGGACATCTCGCGCGAGGCGCCCTACTTCGGCATCCCCATCCCGGATTTGCCGCCCGGGGCGCCGGCCAAGTACTTCTACGTCTGGCTCGACGCACCGGTGGGTTACCTCGCGAGCCTGAAGGCGCACCTCGCGCGCTCGGGCACCGATCTCGCCGCCTTCCTGCAGGACCCGAGGCTCGAGCAGTACCACTTCATCGGCAAGGACATCGTGTACTTCCACACGCTGTTCTGGCCCGCCATGCTCGAGTTCGCGGGCAAGCCCTACCGGCCGCCGACCAACGTGTTCGTGCACGGCTTCATCACCTTCCTCAACGAGAAGATGTCGAAGTCGCGCGGCACGGGCATCTCGCCGGTGACCTACCTCGACCTCGGGCTCGATCCCGAGTGGTTCCGCTACTACATCGCGGCCAAGCTCTCGGCGCGCGTCGAGGACCTCGACTTCAACCCCGACGACTTCGTGGCGCGCGTCAACAGCGACCTCGTGGGCAAGTTCGTCAACATCGCGAGCCGCGCCGCGACCTTCATCACCCGGCATTTCAACGGCGAGCTGTCGCTGCGGGAGCCCGACCACGCGCATTTCAAGGAGCGGGCAGGGTCGACCGCGGTGGCCTGGGCCTCGCGCCCGCTGGTCGAGGAAGCCTACGAGGCGCGCGAGTTCGGCAAGGTGGTGCGCGAGGTGATGCGCATCGCCGACCGCGTCAACGAGCGCTTCGACCAGGCGAAGCCCTGGGAGCTCGCGCGCCGCGACGACGCGGATTCGCGCGCTCGCCTGCAGGACGTCTGCACCGACGCGCTCAACGCCTTCCGCGCGCTGGCCTATTACCTCGCGCCGATCGCCCCTTCGCTCGCCACGCGCGCGGCCCACCTCTTCAACATCCCGCCGAACCTCCTGTGGGACGACATCGAGGGCGTCGCCGACCGCATCAATCCCTACTCGCACCTGATGACGCGCATCGAGGCCGCCAAGGTCGACGCGCTGATCGGCGCGACCTCGGCGGCGGCGCCGGCCACCGCTGCGACGACGCCGCGCGCCGCGAAGGCCGCGTCGCCGTCCACGGCGACTCCGGCCGCCGCGGCCTCCGCCACGCCCGCCACCGCGGCGGCCGTCGCCAGGCCCGCGGCCGGCGCCGGTCCCGGCACGACGATATCCAACGACGACTTCGCCAAGGTCGACCTGCGCATCGCGCGCATCGTCGCGGCCGAGCACGTCGAGGGCGCCGACAAGCTGCTGAAGCTCACGCTCGACGTCGGCGAGGCCGCGCCGCGCACGGTGTTCGCTGGCATCAAGTCGGCATACAAGCCCGAGGACCTGGTCGGCAGGCTGACGCCGATGGTCGCCAACCTCGCGCCGCGCAAGATGAAGTTCGGCCTGTCCGAGGGCATGGTGCTCGCCGCCTCGGGCGAAGGACCCGGCATCTACCTGCTCGCGCCCGACAGCGGCGCGGCGCCGGGCATGAAGGTGAAGTAGGCGGCATGGAACTCGCACGCGACATCCGGCCGGCAGCGGGACATGCACCCCGCGCCCGCATGCGCGCCGGCATGTCGCGCCGCCGCCGCTGCGACGCCCGACGGCACCATTGCGGTCCTCCGGTCACGAACGCGCCCACGGCCGTTCGCAGTACCCTCCGCCGGAGAGACCATGCTTTCGAACACGCTGCAACCGCGGTCCGACGACCGCCCGCCATGCCGCCCGTGGCGGGCTGACGCGCTCGCGCGCCCCGCGCCCGCCAAAGGCGCGCGATGACGCAGGTCGACAGCCTGCTGCCGGTCGCCGTCGCCATCGTGGCGTGGCTGGTCATTGGCGCCGCGGCGCTGCTGCGCCCGCAGGCCACGGGATTCGTCACGCGCGTGGTGTTCCCGGCAGGGGCGCTGGTGTCCCTCGCGGTCGCGTGCATCGCCGTCGCGGCGATCGACAACCCAGCGCAGACGATGGTGCTGCCACTCGGGCTGCCCGATCTCCCTTTCCACCTGCGCCTCGACGCGCTGTCGGCGTTCTTCCTGGCGCTGCTGGGTGCGGCCACGTTCGCGGTGTCGGTGTTCTCCACCGGCTATTTCGCCCACGAGGGCACGGGCACGCCCGGGCTCGTCGCATTCCAGTACCACGTGTTCGTCGCGGCGATGGCGGCGGTGATCGTCGCCGACGACGCCTACCTCTTCATGGTCGCGTGGGAGGCGATGGCGCTGGCCTCGTACTTCCTGGTCATCACCGACCACCGCGTCCCCGAGATCCGCGCCGCAGGCTTCCTGTACCTGCTGATCGCGCACATCGGCGCGGTGGCCATCCTGCTGTGCTTCGGCGTGCTGCAGGGCGGCACGGGCGACTACAGCTTCGCCGGCATGCGCGCGGCCTACGTCTCGGGCATCTGGCCGTCGGTGGCCTTCCTGCTGGCGGTGTTCGGCTTCGGCGCCAAGGCGGGCCTCTTGCCGATGCACGCCTGGCTGCCGGAAGCGCACCCGGCCGCGCCCTCGCCGGTGTCGGCGCTGATGAGCGGCGTGATGCTGAAGACGGCGATCTACGCCCTCATCCGCGTCACCTTCGACCTCCTGCACACGCAGCTCTGGTGGTGGGGCGTGGCGCTGATCGTCGTCGGGCTCTTCACCGCGCTGTTCGGCGTGGTGTTCGCCGCGGCGCAGACCGACATGAAGCGCCTGCTCGCCTACTCGTCGATCGAGAACATCGGCATCATCGCCGCGGGCATCGGCCTCGCGCTGCTGTTCTCGGCCTACGCGAGGGCCCTGCTCGCGGCCGTGGCGCTGACGGCGGTGCTCTACCACTGCCTCAACCACGCGATGTTCAAGACGCTGCTGTTCCTGGCGACCGGCGCGGTGATGCACGCCACCCGCGAGCGTAGCCTCGGCAAGCTCGGCGGCCTGATCCGCCGCATGCCCTGGGTGGCGGCATTCGCGCTGGTGGGCACGCTGTCGATCGCGGGGCTGCCGCCGCTCAACGGCTTCGTGTCGGAGTGGCTGCTGCTGCAGGCCTTCCTGTTCACGCCCGGCCTGCCGCAGTCGTTCTTCAACATGCTGGTGCCGCTCGCCGCCGCCGCGCTGGTGCTCGCCGCCGCGCTCGCGGCCTACGTGATGGTGAAGTTCTACGGCGTGGTGTTCCTCGGGCGCGCGCGCGAGCCGGCCGCCGCCGCCGCGCACGACGCCGGCCTGGCCGAGCGCGCGGCGCTGGGGTCACTCGCGCTGGCCTGCGTGCTGCTCGGCGTGCTGCCGACCCTGGTGATCCGCGCCATCGACCCCATCACCAGCATGCTGGTCGGCGCGCGGGTGGGCCGCAGCGGCGCGAGCTGGCTGTTCCTCGCGCCGGTCGACGCCGAGCGCGCGAGCTACAGCCCGCTGGTGATGCTGGTGGTGGTGGTGGCCGTGGTGCTGCTCACCATCCAGCTCGTGCACCGCCTCTACCACGGCCGCGTGCAGCGCGCCATGCCCTGGAACTGCGGCTCGCCCGAGCCCACGGCGCGCATGCAGGACTCGGCCGAGGGCTTCGGCCAGCCCATCCGCCAGGTGTTCGAGCCGTTCTTCCGCATGACGCGCCACCTGCCCGCGCCGTCCGACCGCGAGCCGCGCTACGCGGTGACCATCGCCGACCCCATCCAGCACCACCTGTACGGGCCCGTCGCGCGGCTCACGCAGCGCATCGGCCGCTACGCGGCCCTGATGCAGCACCGGCCGATCTCGGTGTACCTCGCCTGCAGCTTCGTCACGCTGATCGTGCTGCTGTTCTTCGTCCGATGACCGCCAGCGCCTTCCTGTCGCAGCTCCTGCAGATCGCCATCGCGCTGGCGCTCGCGCCGGTCCTGCTCGGCTGGGTCAACCAGTGCCGCGCCTGGCTGCAGGGCCGCAGCGCGCCGCCGCTGCTCCTGCCCTACCGCACGCTGCGCAAGCTGTTCATGAAGGACGCGGTGATCGCCGACAACGCCTCGCCGATGTTCCGCCTCGCGCCCTACGTGGTGTTCGGCGCCATGGTCTGCGCGGCCGCCATCGTGCCCTCGCTCGCCACCGACCTGCCCTTCGGCCGCGCCGCCGACGCCATCGCGCTGGTGGGCCTTTTCGCCCTCGCCCGCGTGTTCATCGCGCTCGCCGCCATCGACATCGGCACCGCGTTCGGCACCATGGGTGCGCGGCGCGAGATGTTCGTCGGCTTCCTCGCCGAGCCCGCGTTGCTGATGGTGCTGTTCACCGCCTCGCTGATCTCGAATTCGACCTCGCTGCCCTCGATCGTCGACGCGCTCGCGCACCGCGCACCGGGCATCTACCCCAGCCTCGCCTTCGCCGGCGTCGCCTTCACCATGGTCTCGCTGGCCGAGAACGCGCGCATCCCCATCGACAACCCGGCCACGCACCTCGAGCTCACCATGATCCACGAGGCGATGCTGCTCGAGTACTCGGCGCGCCACCTCGCGCTGTTCGAGTGGTCGTCGGCGTTGAAGCTCTTCAACTACTCGTGCATCGGCATCGCGCTGTTCCTGCCCTTCGGCATCGCCGACGGCAGCGACTGGCGCGCGCTGCTCGGCGCCGCGCCCTTGCTCGTCGCGAAGCTCGCCGCCGGGGGCGCCGCGCTGGCGCTGATCGAGACCATCTCGGCCAAGCTGCGCATCTTCCGCGCGCCCGAGTTCCTGGGCATCGCCTTCCTGCTCGCCGTGCTGGGCATGCTGGTCAACCTGCTGCTGGGGAGCTGAGGACGTGGCCGCCCTGCCGCTGTACGCCCAGCTCATCAACCTCTTCGCCGCGATCGTGCTGCTGCTGGCGTTCGCGATGCTCGCGCAGCGGCGCGTGCTGTCGCTGGTCGACCTCTTCGCCGCGCAGGGCCTCGCGCTGGCGCTGTCGACCGCGATCGTCGCGCACGCCACCTCGCAGCCGCACCTCTACGCGTCGGCGGGGCTCACGCTCGCGCTCAAGGTGCTGCTGCTGCCGTGGATCCTGCGGCGCCTGATCCGCCGGCTCGACAGCGAGTGGGAGTTCGAGCGGCTGATCAACATCCCCACCACCATGCTGATCGGCATCGTGCTGGTGGTGTTCGCCTTCAACCTCGCGGTGCCGATCTCGGAGCTCTCGAGCACCGTCACGCGCTCGACGCTGGGCATCGCGCTCGCCAGCGTGATGCTGTCGTTCCTGATGATGATCACGCGGCGCAAGGCGATCTCGCAGGTGATCGGCTTCCTGTCGATGGAGAACGGGCTGTTCTTCGCCGCGACCAGCGCCACCTACGGCATGCCGATGGTGGTCGAGCTCGGCATCGCGCTCGACGTGCTGGTCGGCGTGCTGATCCTGGGCGTGTTCTTCTTCCAGATCCGCGAGCAGTTCGACGGCCTCGAGCTGACGCCCGTCAAGGGACCCACCGACCGTGATTGAGATCGCCGCCGTCCTGCTGGTCCCCCTCGCGGGCGCCGCGGTGCTGGCGTTCATGGGCCACCGGCCGCACGCGCCGGCGGTCAACATCGCGGCCTCGGCGCTGACCCTGGCAGCCGCCGCGGCGCTGAGCTTCGACGTGGCGCGCAACGGCCCCATGCTGGCCTTCGACCGCCTGTTCTTCGTCGATCCCTTCAACGTCTTCCTGGTGGCGCTGACCGCGCTGGTCGCCTGCACGACGGCGATGTTCTCGCGCCCCTACATGCGCATCGAGGAGGACGAGGGCAAGGTCACGCCGATGCGCCTGCGCCTGTACCACAGCATGTACCAGCTCTTCATCTTCACCATGCTGCTGGCGCTGCTCACCAACAACATGGGCATCCTGTGGGTGGCGCTGGAGGCGGCGACGCTGACCACGGTACTGCTGGTGTCGCTGTACCGCACGCCCGCCTCGATCGAGGCGGCGTGGAAGTATTTCATCCTGTGCGGCGTGGGCATCGCGCAGGCGCTGTTCGGCACCATCCTGCTGTACTTCGCCGCCGAGAAGCTCCTGGGCGCCGAAGGCGGCGCGCTGCTATGGACCGAGCTCGACCGCGTCAAGGGCGGGCTCGAGCCCACCGTGCTGTCGCTCGCCTTCGTGTTCCTGCTGGTGGGCTACGGCACCAAGGTCGGGCTGGTGCCGCTGCACAACTGGCTTCCCGATGCGCATGCCGAGGGGCCCACGCCGATGTCGGCGGTGCTGTCGGGCCTGCTGCTCAACGTCGCGCTGTACGCGGTGGTGCGCTGCAAGGTGCTGGTCGACGGCGCCGTGCACACCGATTTCGCGCGCACCCTGATGATGGGCTTCGGGCTGGCCTCGGTGGTGTTCGCGGCGTTCATCCTGTTGCGGCAGAGGGACATCAAGCGCCTCTTCGCCTATTCGTCGATCGAGCACATGGGCATCGTCACATTCGCCTTCGGCATGGGCGGCATGGTCGCCAACTTCGCGGCGCTCTTGCACATGACGGTGCATTCGCTCACCAAGTCCGCCATCTTCTTCGCCGTGGGCCACGCCACGCAGAAGGCCGGCACGCAGCGCATCGACGACATCCGCGGCCTCGTCACCGTCAGCCCGATGCTCGGCTGGGCGCTGGCGCTGGGCACGCTGGCGATCCTCGGCATGCCGCCCTTCGGCGTGTTCGCCAGCGAGTTCCTGATCGTCACCACCGCCATGCGCGACCATCCCTGGGCGACGCCTTTCCTGCTGGTCGCGCTGGGCGTCGCCTTCGCGGCGATCTTCTCCAAGGTGCAGCCGATGGTGTTCGGCGAAGGCAACGTCGCGCGCCTGCCGCACCGGCCGGCGGCGCTGCCGGTGTTCGTGCACATGGCGCTGGTGCTGATGCTGGGCCTGTGGATCCCGCCCTTCCTCGCGACCTGGTACCAGCGCGCGGCGGCGTTCATCGGATGAAGCCGCGAAGGGCCGCCCCATGAACCTCGGCAAGCTGGGCCTCACCACCGCGCGCCTGCCCGCGGGGTTGCCCGCGCGCGTCGCCGGTGTCGGTGGCGGCGAGCTGGTCGCCGCCTGCCGCCTCGCACACGAGCAGGACGCGGAGCTCGTCACGCTGTGGGTCAGCGACGACAGCGACCGCGGCCAGGGCTTCTGCCTGCGCGTGCTGCTGCGCGACGCCGAAGGCCTGGCGCTGCTCGAGCACCGGATGCCGCGCCGCGACTCGCAGTATCCCGACCTCGGTGCGATCTTTCCGGCCGCCGTGCGCATGCAGCGCGCGGCCTTCGACCTCACCGGCATCGCCGCGCAGTCCGACGACCAGCGTCCCTGGCTGTGGATGGGCGCGTGGCCCCGCGACCGCTTTCCGTTGCGGCGCGATTTCGACCCGGTACCGCCCGAAGCCCTCCCCGAGCAGGCGTATCCGTTCGTGCGCGTCGAGGGCGACGGCGTGCACGAGATCAGCGTCGGTCCAGTTCACGCGGGAACCATCGAGCCGGGCAACTTCCTGTTCCAGGTGGTGGGCGAGAAGGTGCTGCGGATCGAGGAGCGCCTTTCGTACACGCACAAGGGCGTGGCGCGCCGCTTCACCGAGCTGCCCTTCGCCGACGCGCACCGCCTCGCCGGCCGCATCTGCGGCGACAGCACGGTGGCCTATGCCTGGGCCTTCGCGCAGGCCGTCGAGGCGATCGCGGGCGTTGCAGCTCCCCCGCGTGCCTTGCGCCTGCGCGCGCTGGCGCTCGAGTGCGAACGCCTCGCCATGCACCTGGGCGACCTCGGCGCGCTCGGCAACGACGCGGGGCTCGCCTTCGGCCTGATGCAGTTCTCGCGGCTGCGCGAGGACCACCTGCGCTGGAGCCGCGCCGCCTTCGGCCATCGCCTGGCGATGGACTTCGTGGTCCCCGGCGGCGTCGCGCACGAGCCCCCAGCCGACGCGCTTGCCGCGCTGCCCGCGCTATGCGCCGCCACCGGGGACACGGTCGGGCGGCTGCGCCAGGCCTACGACGAGCACGCCGGGCTGCAGGACCGCTTCCGCAGCTGCGGCCGCCTGCCGCCGACGCTCGCACGCGAGCTGGGTGTCACCGGGCTCGTCGCGCGGGCGAGCGGCCGCGCGCGCGACCTGCGCTGCGATTTCCCGTTGCCACCTTGGGAAGGCCTCGCCGTGCGCTGTGCGCGGCGCGACGAGGGCGACGTCGCCGCGCGCGTCGCCGTGCGCTTCGACGAGGCGCTGGAATCGCTGCGGCTGCTGCGCGTGCTGGCGGCCGAGGCCGCGCCGGAAGGCGCGAGCGCCGCCACGCTCCCCTCGCCGCTGCCGCCGGGCCTCGGCATCGGCACGGTCGAAGGCTGGCGGGGGCCCGTGACCTTCGCGGTGGAAACCGGGGAAGGCGGCGCGATCCGCCGCTGCCACCACCACGATCCCTCGTGGCAGAACTGGCCTGCGCTGGGATATGCCGTTCCCGGCAACATCGTCCCCGACTTCCCGCTGATCAACAAATCCTTCAACCTTGCTTACAGCGGCCACGACGGCTGACCCCCATGCTGCACATCCTCCGCCAGATCGCGCGCAGCGGCATCGCCACCGAGCCCGCGCCCACGCCCGCCGACGAGCCGGCGATGGTCGCGCGGCTGGGCGGCGAGATCCTCGCCGTGCTCGGGCGCGCGCTCACCATCCGCCAGGTCGACGCGGGCTCCTGCAACGCCTGCGAGCTCGAGATCGGCGCGCTCGGCAATCCCTACTACAACCTCGAGGGACAGGGCATCCGCTTCGTCGCGAGCCCGCGCCACGCCGACATGCTGCTGGTGACGGGCCCCGTGTCGCGCCACATGGAGCGTGCGCTGCGCCGCACCTTCGAGGCCACGCCCGACCCCAAGCTCGTCGTCGCGGTGGGCGACTGCGCCTGCGGCAGCGGGCTGCACGGGCCGGGCTACGCCTGCATCGGCCGCGTCGGCGACGTGCTGCCGGTGGACGTGACCGTGTCCGGCTGCCCGCCGACGCCGGTGGAGCTAATGCGGGGGATCCTCGCGGCGGTCAGGAGCGGGCGGGCGCGCTGAAGCGTCAGTCGGCGCTCTCGTGGTCCCCCGGCCCGTCGGTCGGCCCGAGCTCGAAGCTCACCTTCTCGACGACGCCGCTGAAGCGGAACTCGCCGCGCCCCGCGTAGGCGGGCGTGGCGGGCGACAGCCCGTCGCGCCCGACGTCGAGCCCTTCCCAGTCCATGAAGAACGGGTAGGTCTTCGGCATGTCGACCTCGCCGACCAGCACGTCGTCGACGTAGAGCCTGCCGACGCCGGCCAGCGGCGCGGTGCGCGTGAACGCGTAGGTGATGCGCTGCACGCGGCCGCTGGCGGCGAGCGGCGCCTCGGCGCGGTAGACGTGCTGGTAGTAGTTGTAGTCGTGCGCGACGCGCCCGTCCTTGACGTACAGGCTGTAGCCGCCGCACACGCCGCCGCAGGCGACGATCACGCCCTCGTCGCCCGGCTTCACCACCACGTCGGCGCTGATCGAGTACGAGCGGTCGAGGATGAAGGGCGCAGCACCCCCGGGGATGTGGCTCATGCCGGGGTAGTAGGTGAAGCGCGTGCGCGACCGCGCGCGCGGCGAGTCTCGGCGCCGGCGCGAGGCCGCGTTGCGCTCGGCGAAGCCGCGGTCGTCGAGCGGCAGGATGTCGTAGCGCCCGGCTTCGCTCCACCACAGCTCGATCATCCGCGCGAGGCGCTCGGGCTCGTCCCCGGCGAGGTCGTGGAGCTCGGCGACGTCGCGGTCCACGTGGTACAGCTCCCAGACGTCGTCGTCGTAGGGCGCGTAGCGCGGGTGGTAGGCGACGGCCTTCCAGCCGTCGTGCCAGATCGCGCGGTGGCCGAACATCTCGAAGACCTGCGTCTTCTTGCGCGTGGGCCCGTCGGCGGCGAAGCTGTAGGCCATGCTGGTGCCGTGGATGGGCATCTGCGGCACGCCGCGCAGCGTGTCGGGCGCGTCGACGCCCGCCGCCTCGAGCACCGTCGGCACGATGTCCATCGCGTGGTGGAACTGGTGGCGCAGGCCCGGCCGGGGGATGCCCGCGGGCCAGCAGATGATCAGCGGGTCGAGGATGCCGCCCGCGTGGGTGTTCTGCTTGTAGCGCTTGAGCGGCGTGTTGCCGGCCTGCGCCCAGCCCAGCGGGTAGTTGTTGCGCGCATGCTGCGTGCCGATGTCGTCGATGCGCGCGAGGTTGTAGTCCAGCGTCTCGGCGTCGCCGTTCTCGTAGAAGGTCGTGCTGGTCGAGCCGTGCACCTGGCCTTCCTGGCTTGCGCCATTGTCCGAGGCGAAGACGAACAGCGTGTTGTCCATCTTGCCGAGGCGCTCGAGGTGCGCGATCAGCCGCCCGAGCTCGCGGTCGGTGTGCTCGAGGAACGCGGCGAACGCCTCCTGGAAGCGCGCGTACAGGCGCTTCTGGTCCGCCGACAAAGCGTCCCAGGCCTCGACGCGTTCGTTGCGCGGCGCGAGGCCGGTGTCCTGCGGGACGATGCCGAGCGCCTTCTGCTTCGCGAGGCGCCGCTCGCGGATCACGTCCCACCCGCAGTCGTAGCGGCCCTTGTACTTGTCGAGCAGCTCGCGCGGCGCCTGGTGCGGCGAGTGCGTCGCGCCCGTGGCGAAGTACAGGAAGAACGGCCGGTCGGGCGCCAGCGAGGCCTGGTCGGTGAGGTACTGCATCGCGTGGTCGACCAGGTCCTCGTTGAGGATGTAGCCTTCCTCGGGCCTGCGCGGCGGGTCGATGCGATGGTTGTCGTGGACGAGCTCGGGCTGGAACTGGTCGGTCACGGCGTCGAGGAAGCCGTAGTACTGCTCGAAGCCGCGGCCGAGCGGCCACTGGTCGAAGGGCCCCGCCGCCGAGGTCTGGTCGACGGGGGCGAGATGCCACTTGCCCACCGCGAAGGTGTTGTAGCCCTGCTCGCGCAGGATCTCCGACAGCATGCCGGCGCGCGGCGTCACTGCGCCGCGCTTGCTGGGAAAACCGCTGTCGGCATTGGCGATGATCGACATGCCCACCGCGTGGTGGTCGCGGCCGGTGAGCATCGACGCGCGGGTGGGCGAGCACAGCGAGGTCGTGTGGTAGCGCGTGTACAGGAGCCCGCGCGCGGCCAGCCGGTCGATGTTCGGCGTCTCGATCTCGCTGCCGTAGCAGCCGAGGCTGCCGTAGCCCGTGTCGTCGAGGAGCACGATCACGACGTTGGGGCTGCCGTCGCGCGGCCTCCTGGGCTCGGGCCACCAGGGCGTGGACTCCTGCCAGGTCCGGCCGATCGTTCCCTTGAATGCGCCGTCGTCGCCGCCTTTTCCGCTCATCGCCTTCTCGCTCGCTGTTGGATGGTTGCTATTTGTGCAGCTTCTTCGCGGCCTCGAGGATCGGCAGCCCCGCCTTCACCGCCGCGTTGAGGTCGGGAACCTTGTCGTAGGCCCCGCCCGCCACGAACACGTTGGCGGTTCCGACCAGCGCCTTCTCGGTGACACCGCCCTTCGCGTCGGCGATCGCCTCGTCGAGCGTCAGGAAGTCGCGGTAGCCCATGCTGTAACGCGCCTTGTCGAGGTTGCCCTCGATGCCGATGTCCTTGTAGAACTCGGGCATCATGCCGATCGCCTTGTCGCGGTTGGCGCGGATGTACTCCGAGGCCTTGAACGCGGCGGCCGTGAACCGCGCCGCGGCGTCGGGGTTCTCGGCGGCGAACTTGCGCGTGACGATCCACGGGTCGATCACCGAGGTCTGGCCGATCGCGCCGTCGCACACCACCTCGAAATGCGCCTTGTCGTTGACGAGGTCGTAGTCGGGCGACGAGTCGGTCATGCCCGACGCCACGTCGCCGGACTTGAGCGACTGCCGCGTCACCGCGGGCTCGAGGGGGACGATCTTCATCTTGCCGGGGTCGACGCCGAAGTGCTTGGCGCAGGCGAACAGCACCTGGCTCCAGGTGCTGTTGGGCACCGTGCCGATCGGCTTCGACTCGAGCACGGCCTTGGGGCTCGAGCCGGCCAGCGCGTCCTTGCGCATGATGAGCTTGATGTTGCGGTCCTCCTTCATCATCGTGCCCACCGGCGTCAGGCCGAACTTCGCCCAGCCCGTGATCGACGGCGGCGAGCCGATCCAGCCGGCCTGCCAGTCGCCCGCGGCGCCCGAGGCGAGTGCCGCGCCCCCGTTGGGGAAGTACTGGATCCTGGCGTCGATGCCGTACTCGTCGAAGTAGCCGAGCTTCTTGGCGAGCCAGATGGGGAACCCGGCGTCGTTGGCCTGGCTGATGACGACGATGGACGTGCGCTTGGCGGCCTGCGCCGCGACCGTGGCGGGACCGGCCGCGAGGGCGAGCGCGAC
Source organism: Casimicrobiaceae bacterium (assembly GCA_044226535.1). GTDB lineage: Bacteria > Pseudomonadota > Gammaproteobacteria > Burkholderiales > Casimicrobiaceae > VBCG01. The sequence goes on from JBGAGT010000010.1 coordinate 186,614, forward strand.
CAGCGCGCCCGTGACGAGCCTGCCGGCGACGAACCTGCCGGTGACGAACGTGCTGGTGGCGACGAAGCTTGGCGATTTCACGATGGTCCTCCTGTTCCCGTCGCGTCGAAGCGCGACGATGGTGGTGGTGCTACGCGCGCGGCGTGCTTCATCGCCGCACGATCTCGCTGCGCACGAGATCCCAGATCTCGCGCTTGAACCCGATGAAGTCCGGGTAGTTGCTCGCTTCCTCGATCTCGAGGCCGCGCCACGCCGCGTCGCGCGGGACCGCGATCTCGCGCTTGATGCGCCCCGGCCTGCTGGTCATGACGATCACGCGATCGCCAAGGTACACCGCCTCCTCGACGCTGTGGGTGATGAACATCACCGTGTAGTTCATCTCACGCCTCAGCCGCGACACCTCCTCCTGCAGCAGCGTGCGGGTCTGCGCGTCGAGCGCCCCGAAAGGCTCGTCCATCAGCAGGATCTCGGGGCGCACGACCAGCGCGCGCGCGATCGCCACGCGCTGCTGCATGCCGCCCGAGAGCTCGTGCGGGTAGGCCCTGGCGAAGTGACGGAGGTTCATCAGCGCGAGCTGCTCGTCGATGCGCGCGTCGCGCTCGGCACGGTCGACGCCGGCGACGCGCAGCCCGAAGGCGATGTTCTCGGCCACGGTTTCGGACGGGAACAGCGCGAAGCGCTGGAACACCACGCTGCGGCGCGGCCCCGCCGGCCCGGCGGGGCGGCCGTCGACGAGGATGTCGCCGGCGCTCGGTGACTCGAGCCCCGCCGCGATCATCATCAGCGTCGACTTGCCGCAGCCCGACGGCCCGACCACGGTGACGAACTCCCCGGCCTCGATCGCGAGGTCGCAGGGGTCGAGCGCGCGGACCTCGCCGTTGCGCGTGCGAAAGGTCTTGGAGATGCCGCGGATCTGCATCTTCGGCTCGGGGGTCGCGCGGTGGCCGGGCGCGCTCATGCCGGCCTCAGCTGGGCGGGCTTCCACGGCAGCAGGCGCCGCTGCAGGCGCTGCAGCAGCACGTCGATCAGCGCGCCGATCACGCCGATGGTCGCCATGCCGACCAGGATGGTGGCCACCGAGTCGTTCTGCTGCCCCTGCGAGATCAGGTAGCCGAGCCCGCGCTTGCCGACGATCAGCTCGGCGCCCACCAGCGCCATCCAGCCGTTGCTGAAGGCGATGCGCACGCCGGTGAAGATGCTGGGCGCGGCGACGGGAAGCGCCACGCGCCGCAGCATCGTCCAGGAGCCGGCGCCCAGCGCCCGCGCGGCGTCGATCAGGATGCGGTCGACCTGGCCGACGCCGAGCTGGGCATTGATGACGCATGCCGGAAAGGCCGCGATGAACACGATCAGCGCCTGCGAGGTCGTGGTGGCGCCGAGCCATAGCACGGCGATCGGCACCCACGCGAAGGGCGGGATGTAGCGCAAGAGCTCGAACAGCGGCGTGATCCCGGCGCGGACCGGCGGCAGCCAGGCGAGCAGGATGCCGATCGGCACCCCGAGGACCAGCGCCGCGCCCACGCCCAGCAGCCATCGCTCGAGCGAGGCGACGGCGTGGCCGGCGAGGGTGCTGCCGCTGAAAGGCTCGACCAGCAGGCGGGCGAAGCGTTCCACCACCTCGAGCGGCGTCGGCAGCAGGCGCGCGGGCACCACGCCGGGAATGGTGGTGATGGCGATCCACGTGAGCAGGATGGCGAGCAGCGTGCACGCGCCCCAGGCGAGCTGCGCGCCGACGTCGGGCATGCCGCCCCCATCGGGCGCCGGAGCCGCTGCGCGCGCCGTCATGCGTGCGCCCCGGCGTGCACAGCATGCGTGGTCACGTGCGCACCTCGGCGCGCGACCAGGGCGCGAGCACCCGCGCCATGAGCTGCATGCCCAGCGACATGATCGCGCCCAGCACGCCGATCACCAGCATCGACACCAGCAGGATGCCCGTCTCGAGGGTACGCGAGGCGTTGACGGCGATGTAGCCGAGCCCCGCCGTGGCCGCGAGCAGCTCGGCCGCGACCAGCGTCGTCCAGGCGTTGCCCAGCGCGATGCGCGCGCCGGCGAGCAGCGTCGGCAGCGCGGTCCGGCACACCACGCGCGTCAGGATCTGCCGGTCGCTCGCGCCGAGCGTCTGTGCCGCGCGCACCAGGATGCCGTCGATCGAGTACACGGCCTGCATCGAGTTCATCACCCAGGGCACGACCGCCGCGATGAACACCACGAAGATGCGCGCCGACTGGCCGATGCCGAGCCACAGGATGGCGAGCGGGATCCACGCCAGTGGCGGGATGGGTCGCACGACCTGGAACACCGGGAAGGCGATCCAGCGCGCGCGCTTCCACCAGCCCATGGCGATGCCCAGCGGGAGGCCGACGAGCCCCGCCGCGACCCAGCCGCCGATCGCCACGCCGAGGCTCGCGCCGATGTGCTGCGCCAGCGTGCTGCCGAGGTAGGGGCGCCTCGCGAGGCGCACGAAGGACTCGACGACCTCGGAGGGCGGCGGCAGCGTGAGCGAGGACACCGGGCCGCCTTCGCGCGTGACCCAGGCCCACAGCGCCAGCACGGCGCCGGTCGACGCCACGGCGATCGCCAGCCACATCGCGGGGCCCGGCTCGCGCCGCCAGAACGAAAGCACCGAGGCGCCGGCGCGCGCCATGGCGTCAGCCGCGCAACACCGCGGACGGCGTCGCGCGCGCCGCCGGTGCGGGCGCTGCGATGGCGCGGTAGGCCCGCGGCAGCGCGGCCAGCGCGTCCTCCAGCCAACCCAGGTCCTCGAGGCAGTCGAGCAGCGTGTAGCGGCGGCGGATGAGGCGCGCGAGCCCGCAGTCGCGGGTGAGCTTGTCGACCGGGATGCCGATCTGCTCGGGGCGCGAGGGTGCGCCGCAGGCGTCGAGCCACCCCGCCAGCGTCGCCGCGGGCACGAGGCGCGCACGAATGCGTCCCTCGAGCGCCGGCCAGGCCGCGGCCAGCACGCGGCGACGCGCGCCGAGCTGCACGAGGTCCACCGACTTGGCCGCCATCTCCGCGCGGGCGCTCGCCACCTGCGAAGGCAGGAACGCCGCGCCGAGCGCGGCCTCGACCTCGGCGGGATCGCGCGGCGGCCGTGCATCGACGGCCGCGCAGCGCGCGGGCACGTCCCGCGCCAGCAGCCATTCGTAGAGCGCGAGCATCGCCACCGACGCGACGCCGACGCAGGCCCCGTGCGCGACGGGAATGCCGTCGATCGCGAGGTTCTCCATCTCCCAGACGTGCGCGAGCTGGTGATCGCTGCCGCTCGCCGGGCGCGAGTTGCCGTGCGCCTGCATGGCGAAGCCCGCGACCAGCAGCCCGTCCATCAGGCCGCCGAGCGCGCGCGCGTCGCGCGCCGCGACCGCCGCGGGATTCGCGAGCCAGCCGCGGATGTTCTCCTGCACCAGCGCGAAGGGCCCCGGCGCGATCGGGTCGACGCCGAGCGCGTCGGCGAGCACCCAGTCGGCACCGGCGACGAGCTTGCCGGAGAGGTCGCCGTAGCCCCAGCCCGCCATCGCCGAAGGTGCCCCCGCGACCACGTCGAGGTCGGCGACCACCGCCACCGGCGGCGCGCAACGCAGCGTGTGCTTGAAGCCGTCCTCGAGCATGGACGCGCCCGATGCCGCATAGCCGTCCATCGACGCCGCCGTGGGCACGCAGAGGTAAGGCGTGCCGGCGAGCTCGGCCGCGAGCTTGACGACGTCGTTGATCACGCCCGAGCCCACCGCGAGGGGCACGGTTCCGGCTTCGCGCAGCCGGGCGGCGAGCGAGCGCGAGGTCTCGACCCGCGGCTTCACGCGCGGCGACTCGTCGAGCACCACGGGCGGCGCGAGGTCGACGCCCGCGGCGCCGAGCCGCGCGATCACGCGATCGCCGGCCGCGGCCAGGGTGTTGCGGTCGGCGACGACCGTGCAGCGCCGGCCGGCGAAGTGGCGCCCGAACACCGCCGGCACCGCGTCGAGCGCGCCGCGCGCGACCTCGACGGTCCGCGTCACCGACGCCGCGGCCACCGCGCGCTCGAGCAGCGCCTTGGAATCCCCGCTCACGTCCCTGCCCTCCCCTGGATTGCCGCCACCATGGATCCTTCCTGGCGAATGCCGTTCACGCCGCCAGCTTCCGGTTGCCGCGCGCCAGCGCCGAGGCGGCGCGCGCGGTGGCCTCGTCGGCGATGAGCACCGACCCCAGGCCCGAGCACAGCGCCGCGGCGATCGCGCGCACCTTGTGGCTGCCACCCGCGGCGAACACTACCGTCGGGATGCCGGCGAGCTCGCGCAGCGGCAGCGCGATGGCGCGGCGGTTGATGGGATGCTCGATCACGCGGCCGCGCGCGTCGGCGATCTGCCCGATGATGTCGCAGACCGCGCCCGCCGCGCGGAGCTCGGTGGACGAGACGTCGTCGGGAAGTGCGTGGCGCACCAGCATCGAGCGGCGCGTGACGTCGCCGATGCTGAGCACCGCGATCTCGCAGCCGGCGATGCGCGCCAGCGCGTCGCGGAACACCGGCTGCGCCATGATGGTGTCGCGCGAGCGCGGGCTGCTGGCGTAGGTCGGCGCGACGAGGTAGCGGCACTGCGAGCGCAGGCGCTTGGCGAGCTCGGCGGAGAGGTCGAAGGTGTTGAATTCGAGGCCGTGGGTGACGCCGCCCATCATCGAGCACACCGACAGCTCGGGGTAGCGCCCGTGGCGCATGTGGCGGGTCATCTCGCGCAGCGTCAGTCCCCAGCCGATGCCCAGGTTGCGCACGCGATGCTGCTCGAGGTGGTGCGCGACGTAGTCCGCCGCCGCCCGCCCGACGACCGCGGCGACGCGGTCCTCGTCGTCCGGCGTGGGCACGACGACGGCGGTCGTGAGGCCGAAGTCGCGGCACAGCGCCTGCTCGAGCGCGACGCAGGATGCGAGCTCGGTGTTGATCGAGATGTCGACCAGCCCGCTGCGCTGGGCGTCGGCGAGCATGCGGTTGACGCGCAGCCGCGTGACGCCGAGCCGGCGCGCCACCTGCGCCTGGGTCTGCCCCTCGACGAAGTACAGCCACGCGGCGCGCACCGCGATCTGCTCGCCCTCGGCCGGCGCAGGGGCGTGATCGCGGACGGCGCGCGCGGGCGCCATCAGCCGCGCTTCCCGTCCTCGTAGCCGGCGATGAGCGCGACCTTGGGCGCGGAGCGCCCGCCCTGGAATTCGGAGGCGAGGAAGGCATCGACCACCGACTTGGCGAGCTCGGGGCCGACCACGCGCGCCCCCAGCGTGACGACCTGCGCGTCGTTGCTCATGCGCGCGCGCGAGGCCGAGTAGGTGTCGTGCGCCTGCGCGGCGCGGATGCCGTGGACCTTGTTGGCGCAGATCGCCATGCCGATGCCGGTGCCGCAGACGAGAACGCCGCGGTCGTGCTCGCCGCGGGCGATCGCCTCGGCGACCGCGAACGCGACGTCGGGGTAGGCGATGGGCGAGGTGTCGTGCGCGCCGTAGTCCTTCACCTCGAATCCCGCCTGCTCGAGATGGCGGCGCAGGGTTTCCTTGAGCTCGAAGGCGGCCTCGTCGGCGCCGATGGCGATGCGCATGCGCTGTTGTCGCCGCGCTGCCGCGGCGCTCCTTGATTTCGCGGTGTGGACGTAGCTTAATGCCCGTGCGATACATTTGCAAGGACAGCGATACATTTGTATCCGCGCGTTCACCGGCGAGGGCCGCGAAGGAGGAGATCGATGCGTTTGGTGATCGGGGTCGACGGCGGCACGGAGTCGCTGCGTGCGCACGTGTTCGACCTCGCCGGCAACGACCTGGGCGGCGCGAGCCAGGCTTACGCCACGGCCTTTCCCTCGCCGGGCCGCGCCGAGCAGGACCCGCGCGACTGGTGGGCCGCGCTCGGCCACGCCGTGCGCGGCGCGGTGCAGGCGGCACGCGTCGATCCCCGCGACATCGGCGCCCTCGCGCTCGACACGACCTCGGCCACCGTCGTCGCGCTCGGCGAGGACGGCGAGCCGCTGCGGCCGGCGCTGATGTGGATGGACGTGCGCGCCGCCGACGAAGCCGCGGCGGTGCTCGCCACCGGCGACGCCGCGCTGGTCGTCAACTGCGCGGGCAAGGGCCCCGTGTCGGCCGAGTGGATGGTCCCGAAGGCGCTGTGGCTGCGCAACCACGAGCGCGCGACCTTCGACCGCGCCGCGCGCATCGTCGAGTACCAGGACTACCTCGTGCGCAAGCTCACCGGGCGCGACGCCGCGTCGCTGTGCAACGCCGCCATGCGCTGGCACTACCGCTCGCGCGACGGCGGCTGGCCGCTGTCGCTGCTCGCCTCGCTGGGCCTCGACGAGCTGCGCGGCAAGTGGCCCGCCGAGGTGCTCGCGCCGGGCGAGGTCGTCGGCCCGCTCACGCCCATGGCCGCGGCCCACCTCGGGCTTCCGCCGTCGACGCTGGTCGTGCAGGGTGGCATCGACGCCTTCATCGCCATGATCGGGCTCGGCGTCGCGCGCCCGGGCCAGATCGCGCTGGTCACGGGCTCGTCGCACCTGCAGATCGGGCTGTCGCCGAAGCCGCTGTCGGCGCCGGGGCTGTGGGGCAGCTATGCCGACGCGGTGTACGCGGGACTGCACGTCGTCGAGGGCGGGCAGAGCGCGACGGGCTCGATGATCGCGTGGCTGCTGCGGCTCTACGGCGGCAGCGCCGACCTCGACACGCTGAACCGCGAGGCCGCGGCGCTCGAGCCCGGCAGCGACGGGCTCTACGTGCTCGATCACTTCCAGGGCAACCGCACGCCCTGGACCGACGCGCACTCGCGCGGCGCGCTGGTGGGGCTGTCGCTCAGCCATTCGCGCGCGCACCTCTTCCGCGCCATGATCGAGGGCATCGCCTTCGGCACGCGCGCCGTGCTCGACCGCATGACCGCGGCGGGCATGCCCATGGACGAGCTGGTGATCGGCGGCGGCGCGAGCCGCTCGCCGCTGTGGGTGCAGATCCACGCCGACACCGCGGCGCGGCCGGTCAAGGTCGCGTCGTTCAGCGGCGCCTCGGTGCTGGGCTCGGCGGCGCTCGCCGCGACGGGCGCGGGCGCCTTCGCCGGCATCGGCGAGGCGATCGCGGCGATGGTGCGCGTCGAGCGGGTGGTCGAGCCGCGCGCCGCGGCGGTCGACCGCTATGCCGAGCTCTACGCGCGCCACGCGGCGCTGTACCCGGCGCTCAAGGACTGGCGCGAGGGCCGGCCCTAGCCGCTACGACGCCTTGGCCTGCCGCCGCTTCGCGGCCTTGGGGGCAGCCGCGTCCGCGCCGGCGCCCTGGGATCGCAGCACGGGCGCGAGGTAGCGCCCGGTGTAGCTCGCCGGCGTCGCGGCCACGTCCTCGGGCGCGCCCTCGGCGATGATGCGCCCGCCCCCCGCGCCGCCCTCGGGCCCGAGGTCGACGATCCAGTCGGCGGTCTTGATGACGTCGAGGTTGTGCTCGATGACCACCACGGTGTTGCCGTGGTCACGCAGCCGGTGCAGCACGCCGAGCAAGAGCTCGATGTCGTGGAAGTGCAGGCCCGTGGTCGGCTCGTCGAGGATGTACAGCGTGCGCCCGGTGTCGCGCTTGGAGAGCTCGAGCGCCAGCTTGACGCGCTGCGCCTCGCCGCCCGACAGCGTCGTCGCCGATTGGCCCAGCGTGATGTAGCCCAGGCCCACGTCGAGCAGCGTGGCAAGCTTGCGCGCCACCGAGGGCACGGGCTCGAAGAAGGCATGCGCCTGCTCCACCGTCATCGACAGCACCTCGTGGACGTTCTTCCCCTTGTAGCGGATCTCGAGGGTCTCGCGGTTGTAGCGCTGGCCGTGGCAGACGTCGCAGGGCACGTAGACGTCGGGCAGGAAATGCATCTCGACCTTGATGAGGCCGTCGCCCTGGCAGGCCTCGCAGCGCCCGCCCTTGACGTTGAACGAGAAGCGCCCGGGCCCGTAACCGCGCTCGCGCGCCTCCTTCACCTGCGCGAAGAGCTCGCGGATGGGCGTGAACACGCCGGTGTAGGTCGCGGGGTTGGAGCGCGGCGTGCGGCCGATGGGGCTCTGGTCGACGTTGATCACCTTGTCGAAGTGCTCGAGGCCCTCGATGTCGTCGAAGGCCGCGGGCTCGTCGGCGCTGTCGTACAGGTGCCGCGCCACCGCGTGGTAGAGGGTGTCGTTGACCAGCGTCGACTTGCCCGAGCCCGACACGCCGGTCACGCAGACGAAGAGGCCCACCGGCAGCTCGAAGCGCACGTCGGCGAGGTTGTTGCCGCGCGCGCCGGTGAGCGTCAGGAGCCGCTTGCGATCGGGCGGGTGGCGCAGCATCGGCACGGGGATGCGCCGGCGGCCCGCGAGGTACTGCCCGGTGAGCGAATGCGGCGCGCGGCGGATGTCGTCGGGCGTGCCCTGCGCCACCACCTGCCCGCCGTGCTCACCCGCACCCGGCCCCATGTCGACCACGTAGTCGGCGGACAGGATCGCGTCCTGGTCGTGCTCGACGACGATCACGCTGTTGCCGAGGTCGCGCAGGTGCTTGAGCGTGGCCAGCAGCCGGTCGTTGTCGCGCTGGTGCAGGCCGATCGAGGGCTCGTCGAGCACGTACATCACGCCGGTGAGCCCCGAGCCGATCTGCGAGGCGAGGCGGATGCGCTGCGCCTCGCCGCCCGACAACGTCTCGGCCGAGCGGTCGAGCGACAGGTAGTCGAGGCCGACGTTGTTGAGGAAGGCGATGCGCGAGCCGATCTCCTTGACGATCTTGTCGGCAATGGCGGCGCGCGCGCCGTCGAGCGACAGCGTGTCGAAGAACGCCGCGGTCTCGCGCAGCGGCGAGGCGGAGATCTCGTAGATGGCGCGCCCGCCGACCTTCACGTGGCGCGCGTCGCGCTTGAGCCGCGTGCCGCCGCATTCCGGGCACGGCTTGTTGTTGAGGTACTTGGCGAGCTCCTCGCGCACCATCTGGCTGTCGGTCTCCTTGTAGCGGCGCTCGAGGTTGGGGACGATGCCCTCGAAGGCGTGCTCGCGCGTGACGGCACGCCCGCGCTCCGACAGGTAGACGAAGGGCAGCTTCTCGCTACCCGAACCGTACAGCACCACGTCGCGCGCGCGCTCGGGCAGCTTGGCGAAGGGCTTGTCGAGGTCGAAGCCGAAGTGCTTCGACAGGCTCTGCAGCAGGTGGAAGTAGAACTGGTTGCGGCGATCCCAGCCCTTGATCGCGCCCGAGGCTAGCGACAGGTTCGGGAAGGCCACCACGCGCTTGGGATCGAAGAAGGTGATGGCGCCGAGGCCGTCGCAGCGCGGGCAGGCGCCGGCGGGGTTGTTGAACGAGAACAGCCGCGGCTCGAGCTCGGCCAGCGAGTAGTTGCAGGTCGGGCAGGCGAACTTGGCCGAGAAGAGGTGCTCGGTCCCGGTGTCCATCTCCACCGCGATCGCGCGCCCGTCGCCGTGGCGCAGCGCGGTCTCGAACGACTCGGCGAGCCGCTGCTTGAACTCGGCGTCGACCTTGAGCCGGTCGACCACCACCTCGACGGTGTGCTTGGTGGTCTTGGCGAGCTTGGGCACGGCGTCGATCTCGTGCACCTTGCCGTCGACGCGCACGCGCACGAAGCCCTGCGCGCGCAGCTCGATCAGGAGCTCGGCATGCTCGCCCTTGCGGTTGACGATCACCGGCGCGACGATCATCAGCTTGGTGCCCGCGGGCATCGCCAGCGTCGAGTCGACCATCTGCGAGATGGTCATCGCCTCGAGCTTCTGCTCGGGGTGGTTCGGGCAGTAGGGATCGCCGACGCGCGCGAACAGGAGGCGCAGGTAGTCGTGGATCTCGGTGACGGTGCCGACGGTCGAGCGCGGGTTGTGCGAGGTGGCCTTCTGCTCGATGCTGATCGCCGGCGACAGGCCCTCGATCAGGTCGACGTCGGGCTTCTCCATCAGCTGCAGGAACTGGCGCGCATAGGCCGACAGCGACTCGACGTAGCGGCGCTGCCCTTCCGCGTACAGCGTGTCGAAGGCGAGCGAGCTCTTGCCCGAGCCCGACAGCCCCGTCACCACGATGAGCTTGAACCGCGGCAGGTCGAGGTTGACGTTCTTGAGGTTGTGCGTGCGTGCGCCGCGGATGCGTATCGAGTCCATGAACCCTTTCGAAGCCGGCGCCGGCCGCGCGGGCCGCCGCCGGATGCCGTCCTGCCCGCGACCCCTTGGCCCCTTCGGGGTCATCCAAGAGGCCGAGTTCGGCGAGGCGAACCTGTTACTATACTTTCTTTCGAACGAACGTTCACCCAGGACTGTTCACCCGTTCCGGAGAGACGAGCCATGGCATCCGTCAACAAAGTCATCCTGCTGGGCAACCTCGGGCGCGACCCCGAGGTGCGTTACACCACCGGCGGGGACGCCGTCGCCAACCTGCGCATCGCGACGTCCGAGCAGTGGAAGGACAAGAGCGGCGAGAAGCAGGAGCGCACCGAATGGCACACGGTGGTCCTGTTCGGCCGCCAGGCCGAGATCGCCGGCGAGTACCTGAAGAAGGGACGCTCGGTCTATATTGAGGGCAGGCTGCAGACCCGCAAGTACACCGACAAGGAAGGCGTCGAGAAATACTCCACCGAGGTGGTCGGCGACCGCATGCAGCTCCTCGGAGGCCGCGGCGAGGGTGGCGGCGGCGACGAGTTCTCGGGCGGTGGCGGCGGCGGCGGAGCAAGCGGCGGCGGAGCCAGCGCCGGCGGCAGCGGAGCCGCGCGCCGCGAGGGCGGCAGCAAGCCCGCCGGCGGCGCGCCCCGCAAGGGCGGCGACGACTTCGACGACGACATCCCGTTCTAGCGCCACCGGCGGCTTACCCCCGCCGATAAGCAAATGGCATGGCAGCGCGCGCCGATTGCGCCGCGCGGCCGGCGCGTGCCCGCCATGATGGTTCCCTCGAAAAGCGCCTGCGGCCGTTGCCGCGCCCCGTCCCGGGAAGGCGCCATCACACGACCGAGGAGGAACCACCATGAAGGTCATCCACATCGTCGCGGCGAGCGCGTTCGCGTTCGCGCTCGCGCTCGCGGGCTGCAACGGCGGCGGCAGCGACGGCGAGCCGTCGACCATCGAGCAGAAGGTCGCCTGCGCGTCGCTGCAGGGCTTCACCATCCCCGCCTCGGCCATCGGCCTGCCGACCACCGGCGCGGTGGTCACGGGCGCGGCGGCGACCACCGACAAGGATCCCTCGGGCGCGGCGCGCGACTACTGCCTCGTCACCGGCAACATCCTGCCCGTCGACCCCAGCGCCTCGCCCATCCGCTTCCAGGTGAACCTGCCGAAGATCTGGAACGTCAAGGCGCTGCAAATGGGGGGCGGCGGCACCGACGGCTCGGTGGTCACGGGGCTCGGCGCCTACAGCGGCGCGCCGGCCAACATCCCCACCCCCCTCGCCAAGGGTTACGTGACGCTGGGCAGCGACTCGGGCCACGACGCGACCGGCAAGCCGCCCTTCGACACCAGCTTCGCGCTCAATCAGGAGCAGCTGCTCAACTTCGCGCAGCAGCAGGTGAAGAAGACCGTCGACGTCGCCAAGGTGATCACCTTCCAGATGTACGCGCAGCGGCCGCGCTACACCTACTTCGCCGGCGGGTCGCAAGGCGGCCACGAGGCCTTCGACGCCGTGCAGCGCTATCCCGACGACTACGAGGGCGCGATCGCGCAGTACCCCGCCTACAACCTGCAGAACATGTGGCTCGGCGCGCAGGCGCAGGCCCAGGCGGTCTACGGCAACAAGCTGCTCGTCCCCAGCGCGGCCTGGAGCAATCCCGCCAAGATCGCGACGCTGGTCGCGGCGGTGGTCAAGGCCTGCGACGCGCTCGACGGCCTCGAGGACGGCATCATCGGCAACGTGCCCGCCTGCAACCAGGTCTACACCATGGACACGGTGCGCGCGACGCTGCGCTGTGCCGGCGGCGCCGACACGGGCGACGGATGCTTTTCCGACGCCCAGCTCGGCGCGATCGCGAAGATCGCGTCGCCGGTGCAATTCAGCTTCGCCTTCGAGGGCGGCAGCACGACCTACCCGCGCTGGCCGATCCTCGAGGGCGCGACCTTCCTCAACAACCACCTCGGCAAGACCGACACCGCGGACGTCTCCAAGATCCCCTTCATCCCCGGCGGCTCGGCGTTCCAGCTCTTTCCCGCCAACGGCGCGATCCGCGGCTTCCTGACGCAGGACATGACCTACGACCCGCTCGCCTTCGTGCCCGACCAGTGGGTCGCGCGCATCCAGGAGGTCTCGCACTGGACCGACGCGGTGAGCACCGACCTCACGCGCTTCGCCTCGCGCGGCGGCAAGCTGCTGCTGTCGCACGGCACGATCGACGACTCGATCTCGACCCACAACACCATCGCCTACTGGGAGAAGCTCGTCGCCGCCAACGGCCAGGCCAAGCTCGACGGCTTCGTGCGCTTCTACCTGATCCCGGGCATGGGCCACGGCGAGGGCATCTTCAACGCCAAGGTCGACCAGCTCGCGGCGCTGGAGGCCTGGGTCGAGCACGGCACGCCGCCCGGGCAACTCACCGCGAGCGACGGCAACAGCGGCGCGGGCAGCGCCGCCACCAACGGGCGCACGCGGCCCATGTGCCTCTACGGGACCTATCCCCGCTACACGGGGCCCGCCGGCCCGTCGCAGGCGCAAGCCAACGACGCGTCGAACTTCACCTGCACGGCCTACTGATTCCACCGCCCGCGCCGCGCGAAAAGGGGGCGCCCGCGCCCCCTTTTTGTCGACCATGGTTTAGCATTCCCGCCGAAGAAACGACGAAGCCCCCGCATGATCATCGACATCCACGGCCACTACACGACGGCCCCCGCCGCGCTGGAGGGCTGGCGCAAGCGCCAGGTCGCCGCGATCGGCCATCCTTCCGCCGCACCGAAGGCGTCCGAGCTCTCGATCTCCGACGACGAGCTGCGCGAATCCATCGAATCCAACCAGCTCCGCCTGATGAGGGAGCGCGGCATCGACCTCACGGTGTTCAGCCCGCGCGCGAGCTTCATGGCGCACCACGTCGGCGACTTCGCGGTGTCGAGCACCTGGGCGGCGATCTGCAACGAGCTGTGCTTCCGCGTCAGCCGCCTCTTCCCCGACCACTTCGCGCCGGCGGCGATGCTGCCGCAGAGCCCCGGCGTCGACCCCGCCACCTGCATCCCCGAGCTCGAGCGCTGCGTGCGCGAGTACGGCAACGTGGCGATCAACCTCAACCCCGACCCTTCCGGCGGCCACTGGACCAGCCCGCCGCTGACCGACCGGCACTGGTACCCGATCTACGAGAAGATGGTCGAGCACGACGTTCCGGCGATGATCCACGTCAGCACCAGCTGCAACCCCGCCTTCCACACCACCGGCGCGCACTACATCAACGCCGACACCACGGCGGTGATGCAGCTCATCCAGGGCGACCTGTTCCGCGACTTCCCCGGCTTGCGCTTCGTCATCCCGCACGGCGGCGGCGCCGCCCCCTACCACTGGGGGCGCTACCGCGGCCTCGCGCAGGAGATGAAGAAGCCGCCGCTGGCCGAGCACCTCCTGCACAACATCTTCTTCGACACCTGCGTGTACCACCAGCCGGGCATCGACCTCCTGGCGCGCGTGATACCCGTCGACAACGTGCTGTTCGCCAGCGAGATGATCGGCGCGGTGCGCGGCATCGACCCCACCACCGGCCACCACTACGACGACACCCGGCGCTACATCGACGCCAACGCGCAGCTCTCGGCCGGTGACCGCCACAAGGTCTTCGAGGCGAACGCGCGCCGCGTCTATCCGCGGCTCGACGCGCAGCTCAAGGCGAAAGGACGCTGACGATGTACGAGATGGGCGTTGTCTACCGCAACATCCGCCGCGCCGACGGCGAAGTCGCGCGCAAGCTCGGCGGCTTCGGCTCGGCCACCGTGCACGAGGCGATGGGCCGCACCGGGCTGATGGCCACCTGCATGCGCCCCGTGTGGCGCGGCGGCCGCGCCGGCGGCACGGCGGTGACCGTGCTGCTGCATCCCGGCGACAACTGGATGCTGCACGTCGTCGCCGAGCAGATCCGGCCCGGCGACCTGGTGGTGGCCGCGGTCACCGCGCCTTGCACCGACGGCTATTTCGGCGACCTCCTCGCCACCAGCTTCAAGGCGCGCGGCGCCGTGGGCCTCGTCATCGACGGCGGCGCGCGCGACTCCGCGACGCTCGCCGAGATGCGCTTCCCGGTATGGAGCCGCGCGATATCCGCGAAGGGCACGGTCAAGGCCACGCTCGGCTCGGTGAACATTCCCGTGGTCTGCGCGGGCGCGCTGGTGACGCCCGGCGACGTGGTGGTCGCCGACGACGACGGCATCGTCACGGTGCCCGCGGCGCGCGCCGCCGAGGTGCTCGCCGCGGCGACCGCCCGCGAGGCCAACGAAGGCGAGAAGCGCGCGAAGCTCGCCTCGGGCGTGCTCGGCCTCGACATGTATTCGATGCGGGGCCCGCTGGAGAAGGCGGGCCTGCGCTACGTCGATTGAGCGGGGAGCCGGGCATGGCAGGCGAAGGCGCCCTGAAGGTCATCTCGTCGATGGCCACCACCCGCGCGCTGCGGGCGATCGCCGCGGCGCTGGAGGCGCGCGGCGAGGCCCGCGTCGAGGTCGAATCGGTCGGCGGCATCGTCGCCGCGCAGCGCGTCGCCGCGGGCGAGGCGCTCGACATCGTCGTGCTGAGCGCCGAGGCGATCGACGCGCTGGCGGCCGGCGCGCATGTCGACGGCGCGGGCCGCGTCACCTTCTGCGAATCGGCAGTCACGCTCGCCGTGGCGCCCGGCCTGCCGGTGCCGCGCATCGACAGCGCCGACGCCGTGCGCGAGGCGCTGCTCGCGGCGCCGCGCATCGCCTATTCCACGGGCCCCAGCGGACGCCACCTGATCGCGCTGATCGAGCACTGGGGCCTCACCCATGCGCTCGCCGCGCGCCTCGTCCAGTCGCCCCCCGGCGTCGGCGTGGGCGCGTTGCTGCTGCGCGGCGACGCCGAGATCGGCGTGCAGCAGATGAGCGAGCTGATCCACGTCGAGGGCATCGGCATCGCCGGCGAGCTGCCGCATGCGATCCAGCAGCTCACCGCGTTCTGCGGTGCGGTGTGCACGAAGTCGGCGCGGCCCGCCGACGCGCGCCGCATGCTCGCGGCCTTCGCCGCGCCGGCGTTCGCGGCGACGTGGCGGGAGAACGGCCTCGAGCCCTGGGTCGCCTGAAACCCCGCGGTGGCAGTGCCGGGGCCGCCATGGATGGCGGATGGCGGATGGCCGCTCGCGGCCGGCGGCGCCCCCAAATCGACGAGCGCGCACCGCAGCTTCCTGCGGTGCGCGCCCGCCCAAGTCGCCAGGAGGACTGGCGACGCGCAAAACGTCAGGCCGTGCGCACCCGCATCAGGTGGCGCACCTGGCTGTCGACCGAACCCGCGCGCAGCAGCGAGGCGAGCCCGTGCGCAGGCTCGCCCAGCACCACGTCGGCGCAGTGCTCGGCTTCGGCGATGCCGACGATGGTCTTCGCGGCGTGGCCCACGCGGACTTCCTCGGCATGGGTCACGCCGGCGGCGTCGAGCACCGCGACCGCCGGCGCGAGGATCTCCATGCCGGCGTCCTGGTGGAAGGCGCGCACCGCGCTCGGTGCGAAGAAGCGCGTCACGTGGCGCGGCAGGGGATGCTGCACGTTGAGCAGCAGCACGTGCACGTCGGCGCCGCGGTAGCGCTCGACCACGCGGCTGGCGGCTTCGCGGGCCTCGGAGGCGGTGGCGATGGGGAGCAGGATGGTCTGCATGGGGCCTCCCGGTTCAGGCGGCGTGCGCATCGGCCGTCGCCGGCGCATGCGCCGCGTGCGAAGCCGGGTGGGGAACCGCGTGCGACAGTGCCTCCTCGCGGCGCGCGTGGCGCTGCGCGAGCCACCAGCCGACGGCGAGCACCACCGCCACGCCGACCGCCGGCGCGATGTACTCCAGCGACGGCGCATGCGCCTCCACCCAGCCCGCGACGGCGAGGTCGCCGACGGCCATGTCGCCCGCGACGTAGCCCAGCAGGCCCGCGCCCATCCACACGACGAAGGGGAAGCGCTCCATGATGCGCATCAGGAGCGCGCTGCCGAACAGGATCAGCGGCATGGTGATGGCGAGGCCCACGAACAGCATCCCGTAGTGGCCGCGCGCGGCGCCGGCCATGCCGAGCACGTTGTCCATGCTCATGACGATGTCGGCGACGATGATGGTCTTGACGGCCGTCCAGAAGCCCTGCTGCGCGTCGATCGTGCCCTCCTCGCCCTCGGGCGCGAGCAGCTTGATGCCGATGTACAGCAGCAGCACGCTGCCGACGAGCTGGATCCACGGCAGCCCCATCAGCCATGCGGCACAGGCCGTGAGCAGCGTCATCAGCACGACGATGCCCGCGGCGCCGACGATGAACGCGTTGCGTTGCTGCCTCGCCGGCAGCCCGCGGCAGGCCAGCGCGATCACCACCGCGTTGTCGCCGGAGAGGACGACGTTGATGACCGCGATCTTCGCCAGCGCGGTCCAGGTGTCCGGGTCATGCAGCAGTGCCCACATCGGCGTCGCCTCCTCGATCCGCCTCGTGCGGGCGGTCATCGAAGGCTAGCGGGCGTGCCTGAAGGCGCGCTTACGGCGACCTTTCGCGGAGCTTACGCGGCGGCGGCCGCCGCCGGGCGCGGGAACTCGATGGTGAAGGTGTTGCCGACGCCGTCGGTGTCGTCCTCGAGGCGGATGGTCGCGCCGTGCAGCGCGGCGATCTCGCGCGCGATCGCGAGGCCGAGGCCGCTCCCGTCGGTGCGCGTGCCGAGCAGGCGGTGGAAGCGCTCGAACACGCGCTCGCGCTCGGCGACGGGAATGGTGGGCCCATCGTCGCTGACGGACACGCGTGGCGTCGGCGAGGCCCCCACCCGCACCGTCACCCGGCCGCCCTCGCGGCTGTAGCGGATGGCGTTGTCCAGCAGGTTGGCGAGGAGCTCGGAAAGCCGCGACGCGTCGCCGGCGATGGCGACGTGCTGGTCGGCGCCCTCGAAGCCCAGGTCGATGTCGCGGTGGAATGCCTGCGGCACCCACTCGGTGGTCACCGCGAAGGCGACCTGCGCGAGGTCGAGCGGCGCGAGGTCGATGTGCTTGACCGTGGTCGGCTCGTTGCGCGCCAGCGACAGGAGCTGCGCGACCAGCCGCGACATGCGCTCGACGCTCACGTAGATGTGCGCCAGCGACTGCTTGACGCGCGCGAGGTCGTCCTCGCGCAGCGCCACCTCGATGTGCGCCTTCATCCCTGCGACGGGCGTGCGCAGCTGGTGCGCGGCGTCGGCGATGAAGCGGTTCTGCACGCCGAGCACCTCGTCGAGCCGCGCCAGCAACTCGTTCACCGCGCCCACCAGCGGCCGCACCTCGGCGGGAATGCCCTGCGCGGCCAGCGGCGAGAGGTCGCGGTGCGAGCGCGCCGACACGTCGCGGCGAAGGCCCTCGAGGGGCGCGAGGCCGCGCCGCACGCCCAGCCACACCATGCCGCCGGCGATCAGGATCAGCGCGAGCTGCGGCACGACCACGCCCACGATGACCTCGCGCGCCAGCGCGTCGTTGCCGTTGCGCGTCGAGGCGACGACGATCAGCGCCTGCGCGCCCCCGGCCTGCGCGAGGTGGCGCGCGACGCGCACCGGCTCGCCCCCCACCACCGCGTCGGCGAAGGCATCGCCGGCCTGCGGACCCATGCCCATGCCCATGCCCATGCCCACGCCCACGCCCGCACCCGCAGCCGCAGCCGGCGGCAGCGCCAGCGCCGCGTCGCCGGCGATGCGGCGCCCCGCGGTGTCGAAGATCGCGTAGCGCAGCGTGTCGAAGGGGTCGAGCAGCAGCGTGCGCTCGGCCTCGGGCGCGAGCGCGAAGCGCGGGCGGCCGCCGTCGTCGGCGAGGTGCAGCGCGAGCTCGCGCGCGAGCTCGACGAGCTCGGCGTCGTTGACGCGGTCGGCGAGGCGCGTGGCCAGCAGCACGCTGACAGCCACCACCAGCACGAACAGCCCGCACAGGGGGAAGAGCAGCCAGCGCAGCAGCTGGCTGCGCAGCGAACGCTCAGCCGTCGCCATCGACCTTGTCGAGCAGGTAGCCCATGCCGCGCACCGTGCGGATCACCACGCCGAGCGGCTCGAGCTTGCGCCGCACGCGGTGCACGTAGACCTCGATGGCGTTGGTGCCCACGTCGTCGCCGAAGCCGAACATCTGGTCGATGATCTGCTCCTTGCTGACCACCCGCCCCTGGCGGGCGAGCAGGAGCTCGGTCAGCGCGAACTCACGTGCCGACATCTCGATCGGCTGGCCGTCGTGGAACAGCCGGCGCGCGGCCGAGTCGAGGCGCAGCCTGCCGTGCGTCAGCTCGCTGCCGGCATTGTAGTGGCCGCGCCGCACCAGCGCGCGCACGCGCGCCTCGAACTCCGGGAGGTCGAAGGGCTTGGTCATGTAGTCGTCGGCGCCGAGGTCGAGGCCCTGCACGCGCTCGTCGAGCGTGTCGCGCGCCGTGAGCACCAGCACCGGAACGCGCGAGCGGCGGTCGCGCAGGCGCTTCAGCACGTCGAGGCCGTCGACCTTCGGCAGCGCGAGGTCGAGCACCACCAGGTCGTAGCTCGTGACGGCCAGCGCATGGTTGGCGGCCTCGCCGTCGGCGACGCAATCGACGGTGTACGCCGCCTGGCCCAGCGCACGGCTGAGCGCCGCCGACAGCACCTCGTCGTCCTCGACCACCAGCACCTTCATCGCCGCCCCTCGCTCCGCCTGCAGGCAGTGCATTGCTTTCGAGCGGGCATTCTACTGGGCGGGCCGTGCACCTGCGCGGGGTGCCCCCTGACCCCCTAGGCCTCGTGCTCGAGCTGGCCCTGGCCGAGCCGCGCGAGCTCGTCGAGCAGCCTGCGCGCGCCCGGCCAGTCGAGGCCGTCGGCGCGCCGCGTGATGCCGATGACGCGGCGCGTGTCGGGCAGCGCGAAGGGCAGGCGCTTCAGCAGACCGTCGTCGAGCTCGTAGGCGAACTGCCGCGCCGAGATCGCCGTCACGAGGTCGCTGTCGACCAGCACGCCGCGCAGCACGGCGAGGTCGCTGGTCTCCAGCACCACGTCGGGAACGCCGAGGCCGCGCGCCGCGAAGGCACGCTCGAACAGCATCCTGCTCGGCGTGGGCTTGCGCGGCAGCGCCCAGCGCGCCTGCGCGAGGTCGCGCGGCGCGACGCGGCGCCGGCGCACCAGCGGATGGCCGCTGCGCGCGACGATGGCGAGCTCGTCGTCGCCCAGCGGGACGCCCACCAGGTCTTCCGCGAAGTCGGCCGGACGCAGCGCGCCGACGATGAAATCGATGTCGCCCGCGCGCAGGCCGGCGACGAGCGCCTCGAAAGGCCCCTCGACGGTGGCCACGCGCAGCCCCCGGTGCTCGCCCACCACCGCGGCGATAGCCTGCGGCAGGAGGCGCGTGCGCGACAGCGGCAGCGCGCCGACCGTGACCGTGCCGCGCATGTGCCCGCGCAAGGCCTCGATGTCCGCCACCGCATGGCGGATCTCGGCGAGGGCGCGCTTCAGGTGCAGCACCAGCGCCGCGCCGGCGAGCGTGGGCACCATGCCACGCGCGGTGCGCTGGAAGAGCGCCACGCCGACGTTTTCCTCGACGGCGCGCAGGGCCATGCTCACCGCGGGCTGGCTGATGCCGAGGCTCTCGGCGACCGAGGGCATGTGCTGCAGCTCGGCCAGCGCCACCAGTGCGCGCGCGCGCCGCTCGTGGGTGAGCATGGAGAAGATCGGGGCGTTGCGCTCGCTGCGCGCGCCGGCGAGCGCGGCGATCCTGGCGCGCGCCGCCTGCAGCTCGGCCCGCACGCGCTGCGCCCGCACCAGCAGCGCGCGGCCGTAGGCCGTGAGCAGCATGCCCCGCGCACGGCGCTCGAAGAGCTCGACCCCCAGGTCCTCCTCGAGCTCCGATCAAGATCGCGGGTCTGGTGGAGTTGTCGGGGACGGGCGCGACGTCGGGGACGATGTTCGACAACGGTGCGAAGCTGGCGGTGAAGGAGATCAACGCGGCGGGGGGGATCCTGGGGAGGCAGGTGCAGTATTCGTCGAGCGACACGCAATCGAACCCGCAGACGGCGAAGGCGCTGGCGCAGCGGGCGGTGGACGACGGGGTGTACGTGGTGATGGGGCCGGTGTTTTCGGGCTCGATCATGGTGAGCATGGCGGAGACGCGCAAGGCGGAGATCCCGAACTTCACGGGCGGGGAGGCGGCGAGCATCACGCAGCAGGGGAACCCGTTCATTTTCCGGACGTCGTTCACGCAGACGACGGCGATGCCGAAGGTGGGGCGCTACATCGCGGAGGACCTGAAGGCGAAGAACGTGGCGGTGATGTGGGTGAACAACGATTTCGGCAAGGGGGGGCGTGACACGATCATCAAGGAGCTGGAGAAGCGCGGGGTGAAGATCGTGGCGGACATTTCGACGGACCCGGGGCAGGTGGACTTTTCGAGCGCGGTGCTGAAGGCGAAGCAGTCGAACGCGGACGCCTTGTTCGTGTACACCAACGAGGAGGAGTCGGCGCGAGCGCTGCGGGAGTTGCGCAAGCAGGGGTACGACAAGCCGGTGGTGGGGGAGACGGTGCTGACCAGCCAGAAGGTGATCGAGCTGGCGGGGGATGCGGCGAACGGGGCGGTGGCGCACGTGGGGCTGACGGTGGACGCGCCGCAGCCGCAGATCAAGGCGTTCGACCAGAAGTTCCAGGCGGCGTACGGGGCGAAGAGCGACCACAACGGGATGAAGGGGTATAGCGCGATGTACTTCATCAAGGTGCTGACGGAGCGGCTGGGCAAGGTCGATCCGAAGGCGTTCGCGGCGGCGATGCACGGGGCGAAGTTCACGGTGAAGGAGAACCCCGGGGTGCTGCTGGACGCGACGTTCGACCAGAACGGCGACATCGACCGCGAGAGCTTCATGACCAAGGTCGAGAACGGCCGGCAGGTCGTGGTCGCTACCCTGCCCGCGCTCGGCAGCAAGTAGCGGGGACCACGGCGGGCTGCGTCTTCCCGGGGACTGTCATCCCGCGAAAGCGGGGATCCGGTACCGACACTCGCTGGAGCACCCGGCGTACCGGGGCGGCGCCATGGCTTGATCCCCGCTTTCGCGGGGATGACGCAGACGCCGACCCCATTTCCAACAAGAGCGCCCGCACCGCATGGCCGATCTCGTCCAGCTCGTCGTCTCCGGCATCGCCACGGGCGCCATCTACGCGCTGGCGGCGCTGGGCTTCACGTTGCTGTGGCAGGCCGCGGGCGTGATCAATTTCGCGCAGGGCGAGTTCGTGATGCTGCCCGCGTTCGCGATGCTGGGCTGCCTGTCGTTCGGCTTGCCGTTGCCGATCGCCTTCCTGGTGACGGCGGGGATCGCGATGCTGGTCCTCGGCCTCGCCTTCAAGCGCGTCATCGTCGACCCGCTGATCCGCCACGGCGTGATCCCGCTGGTGATCGCGACGCTCGGCGTGTCGATCGCCGCCAAGTCGATCGTGCGCGCGGGCTACAGCGCCCAGGCCTTCCCGTTCCCGAGCCTCTTTCCCTCGGGGCAGCTCTCGATCGCCGGGGTGGCGATTTCCTGGTCCGACATCGGTACGCTGGTGCTGGCCGGCGTCATCGTCGTCGGGCTGCAGGCCTTCCTCAACCGCACGGTGACCGGGCGCGCCATGCAGGCCGTGGCGCAGAACACCGAGGCGGCGCGCGTGCTCGGCATCGACGTCACGCGCATGGTGCTGTACGTGTTCATGATCAACGCCGTGCTGGCGACGGTGACGGCGATGCTCATTACGCCCACCTACCTCGCCAAGTTCGACATGGGCGACGCCATCGGCCCGAAGGCGTTCTTCGCGGCCATCATCGGCGGCTTCAACCAGACGCGCGGCGCGCTGCTCGGCGGCGTGCTGATCGGCGTGCTGGAGAACGTCATCGGCTTCTACGTGTCGCCGGCGTACAAGGAGGGCGTGGCGCTGGTGCTGTTCCTGTTCGTGATCCTGTTCAGGCCCGAGGGCCTGCTCGGCAAGCGCGAGGAGCGCAAGGTATGAGGAGCGCCGCCGGGCGGTCCCAAGGCGCTCGCCCCCCAGTGGGGGGAGGCGAGCGCAGCTCGCTCCGGGGGGCGTCGTGACCCGGCGAAGCCTCGTCGCGTGGATCGTGGTGCTGGCCGCGCTGGCGGCGGCCTCGTTCTTCCTCAAGCGCAGCGACGTCTACCTCCTGTCCCTGTGCTGCGTCTACCTGATGGCGACGTTCGGCCTCAACCTCACCGTCGGCTACGCGGGGCAGATGTCGCTGGGGCAGGCGGCGTTCTTCGGCATCGGCGCGTACATCGGCGCGATCCTGATGGTGAAGCTCGGCTGGCCATTCTGGGCGGTGCTGGTGCTGGCGATGGTCGTCTGCTTCTTCGTCGGCCTGGCGCTGGGCTTCCCCGCGCTGCGCGTGCAGCACCACTACCTCGCCTTCGCGACGCTCGGCTTCAACGTGCTGGTATTCCTGGCGATGCGCAACGAGGAGCAGCTGACCGGCGGCACCTACGGCATCGCCAACATCCCGCGCCCGGGCTTCCTCGGCCTTTCGCTCGACAGCGAGCGGGCGTTCTTCCTGTTCACGCTGGCGTCGCTGACGGTGCTGGTCGCGTTGCTCGGCTACCTGCTGCGCTCGCCGTGGGGGCGCGCCTTCGCCGCGCTGCGCGACAACCCGATCCGCGCCGAGAGCCTCGGCGTCAACATCACCGCCTACACGCTGCTGGCGTTCGCCATCGGCGCCGCGTGCGCAGGCGTCGGCGGCGTCTATTACGCCTCGCTGGTGCAGTTCGTCGAGCCGGGCCCGTTCCACTTCTCGACCTCGCTGCTGATGCTGCTGGCGGTGATCGTCGGCGGCTCGGGCCGCTTCTACGGCCCGGTGGTCGGCACGATCGTCATCATCCTGCTGCCGGAGGTGCTGCGCGCGTCGAGCTCGCCGGCGCTGCAGTTCATGCAGAAGTGGTACCTCGTCGGATTCGGCGTCGCGGTCGTGTTGCTGATGATCTGGCTGCCGGGCGGCATCCTGTCCATCGGCGAGCGGCTCGGCGGCGGTCGCGGCCCCGCGAAGGACGCGAAGTGACGGCGCCCTTCCTCGAGGTGAAGGACGTGCGCAAGTCCTATGGCGCGATCAAGGCCGTGGACGGGGTTTCGTTCAACGTGGCGCCGGGCGAGATCGTCGGCGTCATCGGGCCCAACGGCTCGGGCAAGACCACGCTGTTCAACAGCATCCTCGGGCAGATACGACCGACCTCGGGCGAGGTCCGCTTCCAGTCGGAGGACGTCACCGCGATGTCGCCGCTCGAGCTCGCGCGGCGCGGCGTCGGCCGCACGTTCCAGACACTGCAGGTGTTCGGGCTCTTGTCGGTGCGCGACAACCTCATCGCGGCGGCGCAGGAGTTCCAGGGCACGCTGGGCAGCCGCCTGTTCGCGAGGCCCGATGCCGGCCTCGGCGAGGACGCCGACCGCATGATCGAGCTCTTCCGCCTGCAGCACGTCGCCGGGCTTCCCGCCGGGCGGCTCTCGTACGGGCAGCAGAAGCTGATCGACATCGCCATGGCCTTCATGCCCAAGCCCAGGCTGGTGCTGCTCGACGAGCCCTGCGCGGGCGTCAACCCGAGCCTCGTCGACCAGTTGCGCGAGCTCCTGGTCGAGCTCAACCGCAAGCAGGGCGGCAGCTTCGTCGTCATCGAGCACAACATGGACTTCATCATGCGGCTCTGCCCACATGTGATCTGCATGGTCGAGGGCAAGGTGCTCGCCGAGGGCAAGCCCGCCGACGTGCAGGCGGACCGGCGGGTGCTCGAGGCCTATCTTGGCAACTGAGTGGGCAACTGAGCGACATGGCCCCTGAATCGATCATCGTCTTCGACAAGGTGGTGGCCGGCTACACGCCGAGCCTGACCATCCTCAACGAGACCACGCTCGACGCGCGCGCGGGCGAGATCACGCTGCTGATCGGCCCCAACGGCGCCGGCAAGTCGACGGTGCTGAAGACGCTGTTCGGCATGCTCGTGCCGCGCAGCGGCGAGGTGCGCTTCGAGGGCCGGCGCATCAACGGCCTGTCGCAGCGCGAGCTCCTGGCGAAGGGCATCGCCTTCGTGCCGCAGGGGCGCAACCTGTTCGGCTCGCTGTCGGTGCGCCACAACCTCGAGCTCGGCGGCATCACGCTGCCGCGCGGCGAGCTCGCGCCGCGCATCGACGAGGTGCTGGCGCGCTTCCCGCGCATCCGCGAGCGCATCGACAACCAGGCCTCGACCCTGTCGGGCGGCGAGCAGAAGCAGCTCGAGGTCGGGCGTGCGCTGCTCTTGCGCCCGCGCGTGCTGCTGATCGACGAGCCCTCGATCGGCCTGTCGCCCAAGCTCGTGCAGGACGTGATGACGCTGCTGCGCCAGCTCGCCGACGCCGGCACCACGGTGCTGATGGTCGAGCAGAACGTGCGCACCGCGCTCAAGTACTCGAACCGCGCGCTGGTGCTGGAAATGGGGCGCCTCGCGCTCGACCGCCCGGCCTCGACGCTGCTCGAGGACCCGGACCTCAACCGGCTGTTCCTGGGCGGGCACGCCAGGACGGCCGCATGAGCGTCCCGGGCCGCTCCAGCCACCAGGGACGCGATGCCTGAGATGCGCGCAGGGCACGCAGCACCGCAGCGACTGGCGATCGTGGGGTTCGGGATGTTCGGCCAGCGCCACGCCGCCACCGCGCGCGCCGAGCCCGGCTGCTCGCTGGTCGCGGTGGCCGATCCCACGGCGGCGGCGGCGGCGCGGGCCGCCGAGCTCGGCCTCGTGCACCATGCCGACTACCGCGCCATGCTCGACGCGGTGAAGCCCGACGCGGTCGTGGTCGCGACGCCGAACGCCGACCACGTGCCGGTGGCCCTGGCCGCGGTCGAGCGCGGCATCCCGGTGCTGGTGGAAAAGCCGATCGCCGAGTCGCTCGAGGCGGCGCGCCGGCTGGTCGCGGCCTCGCGGGAGCGCGGCGTGCCCGTGCTGGTCGGCCACCATCGCCGCTACAACCCCATCATCGAGCGCGCGCGGGCCGCGGTCGCGGGAGGCGAGCTCGGGCACGTGGTCGCGGTGAACGCGCTGTTCCTGATCCGCAAGCCCGACGAGTACTTCGACGTGCGCTGGCGGCGCGAGAAGGGCGGCGGCCCGCTCCTGATCAACGCCATCCACGACATCGACAACCTCCGCCACGTCGTGGGTGAGGTGATCGAGGTCGAGGCGATGGCGGGCAACGCTGTGCGCGGCCATGCGGTGGAAGACGCGGCCGTGGTGCTGATGCGCTTCGCCGGCGGCGCGCTCGGCACGCTCACCGTGTCGGATGCGACGCCCGCTCCCTGGAGCTGGGAGCTCACCTCGGGCGAGGCCGCGATGTATCCCCAGCGCCGCGGCGACTGCTACCTGATCGCGGGCACGCGCGCCTCGCTGGCGCTGCCCTCGCTGGCGCTGTGGCGCTACGACGGCACGCCATCGTGGACCGCGCCGCTCGCCGAGTCGGCACT
This sequence comes from Casimicrobiaceae bacterium, assembly GCA_044226535.1. GTDB lineage: Bacteria > Pseudomonadota > Gammaproteobacteria > Burkholderiales > Casimicrobiaceae > VBCG01. Next base: position 212,114 of record JBGAGT010000010.1, read on the forward strand.
GGAGATTTCGCGCGAGGACCCGCAGCGGCGCCAGCTCGCGCACTTCCTGCGCGTGGTGCGCGGCGAGGAAGCACCGCGCGTCGACGCTGCCGACGCGCTGCGCACGCTGGCGGTGACCGAGGCCATCGCCGAGGCGATCGGCAGCGGCGCGCGGGTCGAAGTGGCGAGCGCGTGAAAGGCAGACGAGGGACCGATGAGGGGCGGATGAGGGGCGCGGCTGGCATGGACGAACGGCAGGAGGCGAGGCGGTGATCGACAAGACGGTGAAGGACGTCGCGGCGGCGGTCGCGGGCATCCCCGACGGGGCGACGGTGATGATCGGCGGGTTCGGCACGGCGGGGATGCCCGCCGAGCTGATCGACGCGCTGATCGCGCAGGGCGCGCGCTCGCTCACCATCGTCAACAACAACGCCGGCAACGGCGAGACCGGGCTCGCCGCGCTGCTCAAGGCGAGGCGGGTGCGCAAGATCATCTGCTCGTTCCCGCGCCAGGTCGACTCGCAGGTGTTCGACGCGCTCTACCGCGCCGGCGAGATCGAGCTCGAGCTCGTGCCGCAGGGCAACCTCGCCGAGCGCATCCGCGCCGCGGGCGCGGGCATCGGCGGCTTCTTCACGCCCACGGGCTACGGCACGCTGCTCGCCGAGGGCAAGGAGACGCGCGTGATCGACGGGCGCCACTACGTGCTCGAGAAGCCGCTCCACGCCGACTACGCGCTGATCAAGGCGGAGCTGGGTGACCGGTGGGGAAACTTGACCTATCGCAAGACGGCCCGGAATTTCGGGCCCATCATGGCGAGCGCGGCCCGCTGCACGATCGTCCAGGCGTCGAGGATCGTGCCGCTCGGCGAACTCGACCCGGAGGCCATCGTCACGCCGGGGATCTTCGTCTCCCGGCTGGTCGAGGTCGCCGGCAGGGCGGCCTCCATGGCGCCGGGCGCCGCGGCCTGAGAGGATTTCATGAAGCGATTCACCCGAGACGAGATGGCCGCGCGCGTGGCGCGCGACATCCCCGAAGGCGCCTACGTCAACCTGGGCATCGGCCTGCCGACGATGGTGGCCAACCACCTGCCGAAGGACCGCGAGATCATCCTGCACTCCGAGAACGGCCTCCTCGGCATGGGCCCGGCGCCCGCGCCGGGCCATGAGGACCCCGACCTCATCAACGCCGGCAAGCAGCCGGTGACGCTGCTCCCCGGCGGCGCGTATTTCCACCATGCCGATTCGTTCGCGATGATGCGCGGCGGGCACCTCGACTTCTGCGTGCTGGGCGCGTTCCAGGTGTCGACGGGCGGCGACCTCGCCAACTGGCACACCGGCGCGCCCGACGCCATCCCCGCGGTGGGCGGCGCGATGGACCTGGCACTCGGTGCCAAGCGCGTGGTGGTGATGATGGAGCACCTCACCCGCTCGGGCGAGAGCAAGATCGTCGCGCAGTGCAGCTATCCCGTCACCGCGCTCGCCTGCGTGTCGCGCATCTACACCGACCTCGCGGTGATCGACGTGACGGCCGGGGGCCTCGCCATCGCCGAGATGGTCGATGGCATGACCGCCGACGAGCTTCGCCGCCTGTCCGGCGTGCCGCTCGCTTGAGGACACCGACGATGCACGAAGCCTTCATCTGCGACGCCATCCGTACACCCTTCGGCCGCTACGGCGGCGCGCTCTCCGGCGTGCGCACCGACGACCTCGCCGCGCTGCCCATCGCCGCGCTGATGAAACGCAACGCCGACGTCGACTGGGCCGCGGTCGACGACGTGGTGTACGGCTGCGCCAACCAGGCCGGCGAGGACAACCGCAACGTCGCGCGCATGGCCTCGCTGCTGGCGGGCCTGCCGGCGGAAGTGCCGGGCACGACCATCAACCGGCTGTGCGGATCGAGCCTCGACGCCACCGCCATCGCGGCGCGCGCCATCAAGTCGGGCGAGATGTCGCTGCTGATCGCCGGCGGCGTCGAGAGCATGTCGCGCGCGCCCTTCGTGCAGGGCAAGGCCACCGAGGCCTTCTCGCGCGCCGCGAAGATCGAGGACACCACCATCGGCTGGCGCTTCGTCAACCCGCTGATGAAGGCGCGCTACGGCATCGATTCCATGCCCGAGACGGCCGAGAACGTGGCGCAGGACTTCGCCGTGTCGCGTGCCGACCAGGACGCCTTCGCGCTGCGCAGCCAGCAGCGCGCGGCGGCGGCGATCGCTGCGGGCCGGCTCGCCGAGGAGATCGTGCCGGTCGAGGTCCCCCAGAAGAAGGGCGATCCGCTGACCTTCGCGCGCGACGAGCACCCGCGCGCCACCACGGCCGAGTCGCTGGCCAGGCTGAAGGGCGTGGTGAAGCCCGACGGCACGGTCACCGCGGGCAACGCCTCGGGTGTGAACGACGGCGCCGCGGCACTGGTCGTCGCGTCGGAAGAGGCCGCGAGGCGGCACGGCCTCACGCCGCGCGCGCGCATCGTGGCCTCGGCGGTCGCCGGCGTCGCGCCGCGCATCATGGGCTACGGGCCGGCGCCGGCGATGCAGAAGCTCCTCGCACTCACGCGACTCAAGATCGGCGACATGAGCGTGATCGAGCTCAACGAGGCCTTCGCCGCGCAGGCGCTGGCGGTGACGCGCGCCATGGGCCTCGCCGACGACGCCCCGGCTGTCAATCCCAACGGCGGCGCGATCGCGCTGGGGCATCCGCTGGGTGCCTCGGGCGCGCGCCTCGTCACCACCGCGCTGTACGAGCTCCACCGCAGCAAGGGCCGCTACGCCATGTGCAGCATGTGCATCGGCGTGGGGCAGGGCATCGCCATGATCATCGAGCGCGTCTAGGGGACGCGCTGCACGAGGAAGCGAGGAGAGCATGAACGACATCGAGAAAGGCTTTCGCCCGTTCGACGCAGGCACACAGCCCGCCTACCTCTATCCGCCGTACGCGTCGACGGTGAAGCGCGCACCCGGCGAGCCCCTGGTGCGCCTGCCGGACACGCTGTCGGAAATGACCGGCCCCATGTTCGGCTACGAACGCATCCTCGCCAACGACTTCGACCTCACGCGCCAGCACGCGGGCGATCCCATCGGCGAGCGCATCGTGGTCTCGGGCCGCGTGCTCGACGCCAACGGCCGGCCCATCCCGCACACGCTGGTCGAGATCTGGCAGGCCAACGCGGCGGGCCGCTACCCGCACCCGCGCGACCAGCACGACGCGCCCACCGATCCCAACTTCACGGGCTGCGGGCGCACGCTCACCGACGGCGAAGGGCGCTACCGCTTCGTCACCATCCGGCCGGGCGAGTATCCGTGGCGCAACCACCCCAACGCCTGGCGTCCCGCGCACATCCATTTCTCGCTGTTCGGGATCGCGTTCGCCACGCGCCTGGTCACGCAGATGTACTTCCCCGGCGACCCGCTGCTCGACTACGACCCGATGTACACCAGCATCCCCGACGAGCGTGCGCGCAGGCGCCTCGTCAGCGCCTTCGACTGGGAGACCACCATCCCCGAGACGGCGCTCGGCTACCGCTGGGACATCGTGCTGCGCGGGCGCGACGAGACGCCCATGGAAAACGACCTGCCGAAGCCCTGAGGGCGCGAGAAAGCCCCGATCATGACCACCCGCACGCCCACCCACACGCTCCCCACGACGTCCTCGCAGACGGTCGGGCCCTACCTCCACATCGGCCTCACCTGGCTCAACACCGACAACCTCGTGCCGCAGGGCAGCACGCTCGCCCCCATCAAGGTCTCGGGCAGCATGGTCGACGGCGACGGCAAGCCGATCTTCGACGCGGTCGTCGAGGTCTGGCAGGCGAACGAGAGGGGCCGCTACGCGCACCCCGGCGACGCGCGCGCCGACGTGCCGCTGACGCCCGGCTTCAGCGGCTTCGGGCGAATCCCCACCAATGCGGAGGGGCGCTTCGCCTTCACCACCGTCAAGCCCGGCCGCGTCCCCGGCCCCGAGGGCCGGCTGCAGGCGCCGCACCTCAACCTCACGGTGTTCATGCGCGGCATGCTGAGGCACGTGTGGACGCGCGTCTATTTCCCCGACGAGGCCTGCAACGCCGACGACCCGGTGCTGGTGCGCGTGCCGGCGGCGCGCCGCGCGACGCTGGTGGCGAAGCCCGGCGCCGGCAAGGGCGACTACCTGTTCGACATCGTGATGCAGGGAAGGGGAGAAACGGTATTCTTCGACGTCTAGGTCGCCACGCAGGCGCCCACCACCGTCATTCCCGCGGAAGCGGGAACCCATCCCCGCATGATCGACGCCGCGTTCTCCACCGAGCCCCTGCACGCGCTGTTCGCGCCGCGCGCGACGCTCGCGCGCATGCTGGCCTTCGAGGCGGCGCTGGCGCGCGCGCAAGCGCATTGCGGCGTGATCCCCGCCGACGCCGCGGCCGCGATCGGCGCAAGCTGCGACGTGGCGCAGCTCGACGTCGAGGCCATCCTGGCCGGGGCGCGCAGCGCCGGCAACCGCGCCATCCCGCTGGTCGCCGCGCTGACCGCGCGCGTGCCCGAGTCCGCGCGCGGCTACGTGCACTGGGGATCGACCAGCCAGGACGTGCTCGACACCGCGCTGGTGCTTCAACTCCGCGATGCGCTGGCGCTGGTCGACACCGACCTCGCCCGCCTCGAGGCGGCGCTCGCCGGCCTCGCGCGCCGCCACCGCGACACGCCGATGGCCGCGCGCACGCTGCTGCAGCAGGCGCTGCCCACCACGCTCGGCGCCAAGCTCGCGGCCTCGGCATCGGCGATGCACCGACACCGCGCGCGGCTCGCGCGCGCGGCCGCGGCCGCCGCGGTGCTGCAGTTCGGCGGCGCGGCGGGCACGCTCGCCTCGCTCGGCGCCGGGGCCCCCGCGGTCGAGGCGGCGCTGGCAGCCGAGCTGGGCCTCGCGGTCGCCGAAATCCCCTGGCACACGCAGCGCGACCGCCTGGTCGAGGTCGCCGCGGTGCTGGGCGGCATCGTCGCCAGCGTGGGCAAGCTCGCGCGCGACGTCTCGCTGATGGCGCAGACGGAGGTCGCCGAGGCCTTCGAGCCGCAGGCCCCGGGGCGCGGCGGCTCGTCGACGCTGCCGCACAAGCGCAACCCCGTGGGCTGCGGCATCGCGCTGGCCGCGGCGACGCGCGCGCCGGCGATGGTGGCGACGATGCTCGCCGCCGCGGTGCAGGAGCACGAGCGCGGCCTGGGCGACTGGGCCGCCGAATGGGACACGCTGCCCGATCTCTGCGAGCTCTGCGGCGGCGCGCTCGCCGCCATGGCCGAGGTGATGGAAGGCCTCGACGTCGACACCGCGCGCATGCGCGCCAACCTCGACGCGACGCGGGGCCAGATCCTCGCCGAGGCCGTGCAGATGGCGCTCGCCCCGCAGATCGGCCGCGGCGCCGCGCACGACCTGGTCGGCGAGATCGCCAAGGCCGCCGGCCGCGAGGGCACGAGCCTTCGCGACGCGCTCGGCGCCGATGCGCGCGTCACGCGCTGGCTCGACGCCGCCGCGCTCGACCGGCTGATGGATCCCGCGCGTTACCTCGGCACGGCCGGCGCCTTCGTCGACCGCGCGCTGGCCGCGCCTTCCCCGCAAGAGGACTGAAGCCATGCCCCACCTCGACCGCGCAGGGCTGCGCATCAACTACGCCGTCGACGGCCCGCCGGGTGCGCCCTGGCTCACGCTGTCCAACTCGCTCGGCGCCGACCTCGAGATGTGGTCGCCGCAGGTCCCCGCGCTCTGCGAGCGTTTCCGCGTGCTGCGCTACGACACGCGTGGCCACGGCGCCTCGTCGGGGCCCGAGGGACCGTACAGCATCGCCATGCTCGCCGACGACGTGGTCGCGCTGCTCGACCACTTCGGCGCCGCGCGCACGCATTTCTGCGGCATCTCGATGGGCGGCATGACCGGCATCCGCCTGGCGCTCGCGCACCGCGCGCGCATCGACCGGCTGGTGCTCGCCAACACCGGCGCGAAAATCGGCAGCGCCGAGGCCTGGAACACCCGCATCGGCGCGGTGAACACGGCCGGGCTCGCCACCATCGCCGACGGCATCCTCGAGCGCTGGTTCACCAAGGGCTGGCGCGAGGCGCACCCCCACGAGCTCGCGCGGCTTCGCGCCATCATGGTCGCGAGCTCGCCCGAGGGTTACGTCGCCTGCTGTGCCGCCGTCCGCGACTACGACGCGCGCCCCGAGCTCGCCGCCGTCGCCGCGCCCACGCTGGTGATCGCCGGCACGCACGACGCGTCGACGCCGCCTTCCGATGCGCGCTACCTCGCCGGGCACATCCCCGGCGCGCGCCTGGTCGAGCTCGACTGCGCGCACATCTCCAACATCGAGCTGCCCGACGATTTCCTCGCGGCCGTCGTGCCGCACCTGCAGGGGGACGGCCATGGCTGACGGGACGAACGACCGCGAGCGCCACGCGCAGGGCATGAAGGTCCGCCGCGAGGTGCTGGGCGACGCGCACGTCGACCGCGCGCAGGGCAGGACCAACGCCTTCAACGGCGACTTCCAGGACTTCATCACGCGCTACGCCTGGGGCGAGGTGTGGTCGCGCCCGGGGTTGCCGCGCCATACCCGCAGCCTCCTGACGCTTGCGCTGATGGTGGCGCTGAACCGCGGCGACGAGTTCAAGATGCACGTGCGTGCCGCGTTCAACAACGGGGTCACGCGCGAGGAGATCGCCGAGCTCCTGCTGCACACGTCGATCTACGCGGGCCTGCCCGCGGCCAACACCGCCTTCCACCTCGCCGAGGAGGTGTTCGCCGAGATGGACAAGGCGGGCACCGGCAAGCCCGGCTGAGCCCGTCCCCGTCCTTCCCGCGAAAGCGGGAACCCACGCGGTTATAAGCCCATAGCGAACCATTCCTTCCGGGTGGCCCGGGGGGTCGCTATCGTGCCTCTCTTTACGCGCAGGCACGCGAGAGTTCCCCATGGGCGCCACCGACGCAGTCCTCCATTCCCTCCTGCCGCCGGGCACGCCCGGGCCGCTAGTCGACGACGACGAGCTCGACCGCTACGCCGCCGGCGTCGAGGCCTTCCTCAAGGGCGAGATGCCCGAGGACCGCTTCACCTCGATGCGCCTGCAGCAGGGCTGCTACGGGCAGCGCCAGCCGGGCGTGCACATGGTGCGCGTCAAGGCGCCCGGCGGCCGCCTCGAGCCGCGGCAGCTCGTCGCGCTCGCCGACGTGCTCGACACCTGGTCGCAGACCGACCACGTGCACGTCACCACGCGCCAGTCGGTGCAGCTCCACTACGTCCCCACCGCCGACACCCCCGCGGCGATGCGGCGGCTCGCCAAGGCGGGGCTGTCGACCCGCGAGGCTTGCAACAACACCGTGCGCAACATGACCGCCTGCACGCTGGCGGGCGTGGGGGGGGGGGGG
>JBGAGT010000011.1:0-165607 GCA_044226535.1 Casimicrobiaceae bacterium
GCTCGGCGAGGAGGCCGCGCGCGAACGCGTCGTAGTCGCCGCTCGCAAGCGTCGCGTAGACGGGATGCTCCGGGAAGTCGGTCTGCACCAGCACTTCGCCGCGATGCTCGGCACGGCCCGCGCGGCCCGCCACCTGCGCGAGCAGCGCGCCGAGCCGCTCGGTAGCGCGGAAGTCGGCGCTGTACAGCGCGTTGTCGGCGCCCAGCACGCCCACGAGCGTGAGCCGCGGGAAGTCGTGGCCCTTGGCCAGCATTTGCGTGCCGACGAGCACGTCGACGGCGCCGGCCGCGACGCGTGCACGCATGGACGCGAACGCGCCGCGGTTGCGCATCGAGTCGCGGTCCACGCGCACGACACGGCCCGCGCCGAACGCGCCCTCGAGCGCCGTCTCCAGCCGCTGCGTGCCGTGGCCGCGCGGGACCAGGTCCACGTTGCCGCAATGCGGGCACGCCGCCGGCACCGCCGCCGTGGCGCCGCAATGGTGGCAGCACAACGCGCGCGGCGCCCGGTGCAGCGTCAGCCGCGCGCTGCAGCGCTCGCATTGCGCCTCCCACCCGCACGCGCCGCATTTCAGCGCCGGCGAGTAGCCGCGACGGTTGACGAACACCAGTGCCTGCTGGCCGGCCCCCACCGCGCGCCGCAACGCCGTCCACAGCGCGGGCACCAGGCCTTCGTGCGCGTCGGGCACGCGCGACGGCACGAGCTGGATCCGCGGCGGCAGCGCGCCGGGCCGCGCGCGCGTCGTGAGTCGCAGGCGGCCATAGCGGCCTTCCTCGGCGTGGTGGAAGGTCTCCAGCGACGGCGTCGCGCTGCCCAGCACCACCGGCACGCCGCGCGCATGCGCGCGCCAGATCGCGACGTCGCGCGCGTGGTAGCGCACGCCGTCCTGCTGCTTGTACGAAGGGTCGTGCTCCTCGTCGACGACCGCCAGCGCGAGCCGCGGCAGCGGCGCGAACACCGCGAGCCGCGTCCCCAGCACCACGTCGGCCTCGCCGGCCTGCGCCGCGCGCCAGTGCGCGTTGCGGCGCCCCGCGGCGAGTCCGCTGTGCAGGGTGACCACGCGCGCGCCGGGGAGTGCTGCGCGCACCTCGTCCTCGAACTGCGGGGTCAAGTTGATCTCGGGCGCGAGCAGCAGCACCTGGCCACCGCGCGCGATCGCATCCGCCGCCGCTGCAAGGTATACGGCGGTCTTGCCGCTGCCGGTGACGCCTTCCAGCAGCGTCACGGCGAAGCGGCCGGCATCGCCTGCGATCGCGGTGGCGGCCTCGCGCTGCGCGGCGTTGAGCGGCACCGCGCCGCGCGCGGGGGGCTTGCGCGCGCGAGCCGCGCTGCGCGCGCGGACGAGCGGGGGCAGCGCCAGGGCGAACGTTTCGCCGAGCGGCTCGTGGTAGTAGCCGGCGACGAAATGCACGACCTCCTGCACGTCGGGGGGCAGCGGCGGCAGGTCGACGACTTCCTCGATGCCGCGGAGCCGCTCGGGCGGCACCGCCGCCGTCGCCGCGAGCGCCAGCACGACGCCGATGGTCATGCGCGTGCCGAGCGGAACGCGCACCACGGTGCCGGGTCCCACGGCGAGGCCATCGGGGACCCAGTAGTCGAACGGGGTTGCGGCCGCCCCGCAGACGGCGATGGTCGCGATCACGGGCTGCGCGCCGCCATCGCCGGCGTCGCAGTTTCCGGCGTTTGTTGAGGCCGCTTGCGAGCGAGCATCGTTAAGTCGTTCATTTCACTAGGCAGCCCGGACTTGTTCGCAGCACGGTGTGGATAACTTTGTGCGTAATTGCCGCCGCCGCCGGGATGCCCGGGCGGCGATGTCCCGGTCCTCGCCTGGTGCACGCCCCGAGGGGCAAAAAAATCCACCTGTCAATCAACGACTTGTGCACGGCCCTCGAAGCATCGCTGCGCATGCCCCGCCAAGGGCCACGGCTCCTGCAGTGGTGTGCATAAGTCGCCCGCCAAGCCCAACACCGCGCCTTTGTCAACCCCCGCGAAGCCCAGCGGTGGCGCGGCTTGGCGCGATTCTCCCTCGGGGGCGCACGCTGCGCCGCGCAGAAATTATTTTTGGGCCCGCGACGCGTCGTGGACCGCGTCCACCAGCGCCGCCACGTTCTCGGGCGGGGTGCGCGGCGTGAGCCCATGGCCGAGGTTGAACACGTAGCCGGGAGCCGGGCCCGCCCGAGCCACCATCGCGCGTGCCTCGCGCACCACGGTGGCGGTGTCGGCGAGCAGCACGGCGGGGTCGAGGTTGCCTTGCAGCGCGACGCGCGACGAAAGCCGCGCGCGGGCCGCCGCGAGGTCCGCCGTCCAGTCGAGGCCGACGCAGGCCGCGCCGGTACCAGCGAGCGCCTCGAGCCGCGCCATGCTGTCGCCGCACTTGCTGAAGACGATCACCGGCACGCCGCGCGGCTGCGCCGCGACGACGCGCCGCAGGGGCTCGAGCGAGAAGCGCGCGAAGGCGTCGGGGGCGAGGAGGCCGCCCCAGGTGTCGAAGATCATCAGCGCGTCGGCGCCGGCGCGCGCCTGTTCGGCGAGGTAGGCGGCGGTCGCCTCGGCGTTCACCTCGACCACGCGCGCGAGGAGGTCCGGCCGCTCGGCCGCCATGCGCCGCACGCGCGCGAAGCCGTCGTCGCTGCCACGGCCCTCGATCATGTAGGCCGCCAGCGTGAACGGGCTGCCGGCGAAGCCGATCAGCGGCACGCGCCCGGCCAGCGCGCGCTTGATCGACGACACGGCGTCGAACACGTAGCGCAGCTTGCCGAGGTCGGGCGCGGCAAGGGCGCGGATCGCCGACTCGTCGGCCAGCGGATGCGCGAAGCGCGGGCCCTCGCCTTCGGCGAAGGAGAGGCCGAGGCCCATCGCGTCGGGGACGGTCAGGATGTCGGAGAACAGGATCGCCGCGTCGAGGGCGAAGCGGTCGAGCGGCTGCAGCGTTACCTCGGTGGCGAGCGCGGGCGAGGTGGCCAGCGCCATGAAGCTGCCGGCGCGCTTGCGCACCACGTTGTACTCGGGCAGGTAGCGCCCCGCCTGGCGCATCAGCCAGACGGGGACCTGCGGCACGGGCTCGCGTGCGAGCGCGCGCAACAGCGAGTCGTTGACGATGGCCGTCACGTGAAGGGGCAGCGCGCCGCGGTCAGCGGCGTGCGTCGCGGCCCGCGGTTGCGTCGCGGCCCGCGTTTGCGTCGCGGCCCGCGTTTGCGTCGCGGCTCGCGGTTGCGTCGCCGTCATCCCCGCGCAAGCGGGGAGCCACCGCGGAACCCGGCAGGGCACCGAGGGTCGCGCGCGCCGCCGCGGGCACCAGCGTCCTGCCGGTCAGGCGCTCGAGGATCGCCAGCGGCGCGCGGTGGGGCTCGTACAGCGCCGCGAGGGGCAGGTGGATGGTCTGCTCGAACATGTACTGCCCGCCCATCGCCGCGTGCATCACCTGGTCGGAGAAGCAGATCCAGGTGGTGCCGGGGGTGAAGCGCACCTCCTGCTGCGGCGAGCGCCGCTGGTAATCGAGGTCGGACTTGGCGGTATCGTGAAGGCCGAGCATCAGGTGGTCGTACTCGCTGCGCCGGCCCTTGGTGACGAAGATCGCCGACAGAAGCGCCGCCTCGCCGGGGCGCATGCCGCGGATGCGCGGCAGGAGGCGCGCGGCCATCGCTTCGAAGGGCTCGCCGATGCGCCACACGCGGTCGACGCCGTCGGGGTTGACGTTGGTGAACACGCGCAGGATGCGCTCGCCGTGGTTGGGCCGCGACACGAAGGCGTCGACATGCAGGCGCGTGTCGTCCTTGCGCCACGACAGCCCGTTGCCGGCGGCGGGCCTCGGGCGGAAGCTCGTCCGTGCGCGCTTGAGGTACGGCGCGTAGCGCGGGAACAACGCGGCGACCAGCGCGCTGGCCGACTCGGCGTAGCGCGCGATCATGGCACCGATGGCGTCACGGTCCGCGCCTTGCGCGCGCGTGCCGCGCACGTCGCCGCCATCGAGGTTGATGTTCTTGCGCCGCTCGTCGGACCACGCGGTGTCGAGGAAGCGGCGCTCGTCGTCCTTCAGGGGGAAGCCGAGGCGCGGCAACGCCAGCACGCCGCCGTCCTCCAGCGCGCGCGCGTAGCGCTGCGTGTCGGCCGCGGGGACGGCGGGCTGCCAGATGCCGATGTCGAGCGTGGTGAGGCCTGCCATGGTCGTTCGCGCCAGTGGTGCTCGCCGGGCCGCCTGCCGCTGCCGCTAGCGCGGCAGCTCGCTGTGGCCCATCAGGAAGGCGTCGACCGCGCGCGCGCACTGCCTGCCCTCGCGGATCGCCCACACCACCAGCGACTGGCCGCGGCGCATGTCGCCCGCGGCGAACACGCGGTCGACGCTGGTGCGGTAGTCCTCGACGTTGGCGCGCGCGTTGCTGCGTGCATCGCGCTCGATGCCGAACGCCTCGAGCACCGCAGGCCGCGGTCCCGTGAAGCCCATGGCGAACAGCACCAGGTCGGCCTTGAGCGTGAACTCGGTGCCGGGCACCTCGGTCATGCGCATCTGGCCCTTGTCGTCCTTCCGCCAGTCGACGCGCACCGCGACCAGGCGCTCGACCTTGCCGTTGCTGCCCTCGAAGCGCTTGGTCGCCACCGCCCAGTCGCGGTCGCAACCCTCTTCCTGCGACGACGAGGTGCGCAGCTTGATCGGCCAGTTGGGCCAGGTGAGCGGCTTGTCCTCGTGCTCGGGCGGCTGCGGCAGGAGCTCGAACTGCGTCACCGACAGCGCGCCCTGGCGATTGGAGGTGCCGATGCAGTCGGAGCCCGTGTCGCCGCCGCCGATGACGATCACGTGCTTGCCGGTGGCGAGGATCTGGTCCTCGAGCCGGTCGCCGGCGTTGACGCGGTTCTGCTGCGGCAGGAACTCCATCGCGAAGTGGATGCCCGCAAGCTCGCGGCCCGGCGCCGGCAGGTCGCGCGGCTGCTCGGCGCCGCCGGTGAGCGCCACCGCGTCGAAATCGGCGAGGAGCTCCTCCGCCGTGACGTCGACGCCGACCTCGACGTTGGGCCGGAACTCGACGCCCTCCTCGGCGAGCTGGGCCATGCGCCGGTCGATGAGCTGCTTCTCGAGCTTGAAGTCGGGGATGCCGTAACGAAGCAGCCCGCCGATGCGGTCGTTCTTCTCGAACAGCACCACCTCGTGGCCCGCGCGGGCGAGCTGCTGCGCGCAGGCGAGGCCCGCCGGGCCCGATCCGACCACGGCGACGCGCTTGCCGGTGCGGTGCGCGGGGGGCTGCGGCACGACCCAGCCCTCTTCCCAGCCCTTGTCGATGATGAAGTGCTCGATCGACTTGATGCCGACGGGATCGTTGTTGATGTTGAGGGTGCACGACGCCTCGCAGGGCGCGGGGCAGATGCGGCCGGTGAACTCGGGGAAGTTGTTGGTCGAGTGGAGCGTTTCGAGCGCGGCACGCCACTGCTGCCGGTACACGAGGTCGTTCCAGTCGGGGATGATGTTGTTGACCGGGCAGCCGCTCTGGCAGAACGGGATGCCGCAGTCCATGCAGCGCGCGCCCTGGCGCGACGCCGACGATTCGTCCAGCGCGACGACGAACTCGCGATAGTGCTTCAAGCGCTCGGCGACCGGCTCGACCGCCTCGTTGACGCGGTCGAGCTCGAGGAAGCCCGTGATCTTTCCCATCGTGATGTCGTCCTGTCAGGCGGTCGCGGGCTGGCTTTGCAAGCCGGCCGATGCCGCGCGCTCCGCCATCTTCTGCGAATACATTTCACCCAGCGCGCGCTGGTACTCGTCGGGGAACACCTTGACGAAGCGGCCGCGCGCATTGTCCCAGTCGTCGAGCAGCGAAAGCGCCAGCGTCGAGCCGGTGAGCTTCAAGTGCCGCTCGACCAGCGCGCGCAGCATCGGCTCGTCGGCGCTGTCGCGATGGCGCAGCCGCCCCTTGCCCGCGGCGACCAGCGCCTCGTCCTCGCGCGCCTGCTCGGCGGCGGGCAGCACCGGCAGGAGCTTCACCATGCTGGTGTTGCAGCACTCGCGGAACGCGCCGTCGGGGTCGTAGACGTAGGCGACGCCGCCGGACATCCCCGCCGCGAAGTTGCGGCCCGTCGGCCCGAGCACCACCACCGTGCCGCCGGTCATGTACTCGCAGCCGTGGTCGCCCGTGCCTTCCACCACCGCGGTCGCGCCCGAGTTGCGCACGCAGAAGCGCTCGCCGGCGACGCCGCGGAAATAGGCCTCGCCCTCGATCGCGCCGTACATCACGGTGTTGCCGACGACGATGTTCTTTTCGGCGGGTGCCGGGCAGGCAGGGTCGGGATAGACGACGATGCGCCCGCCCGACAATCCCTTTCCGACGTAGTCGTTGGCGACGCCGCAGAGCTCGAGCGTGACGCCGCGCGCGAGGAAGGCGCCGAAGCTCTGGCCGGCGGTGCCCTTCAGCGCGACGTGGATGCTGTCGTCGGCGAGGCCCTCGTGCCCGAAGGCGCGCGCGACGTGGCCCGAGAGCATCGCGCCCACCGAGCGGTGCGCGTTGCGGATGCCGAGTTCGATGCGCACGCTCTCGCGGCGCTCGAGCGCGGGCGCCGCGCGCGCCACGAGCTCGTGGTCGAGCGCGCGCGAAAGGCCGTGGTCCTGCGACTCGCAATGGCGGCGCGCCACCTCGGCGGGCATGGCGGGCTGGTGGAACACACGCGAGAAGTCGAGCCCGCGCGCCTTCCAGTGGTCGATGCCGGCCTTGGTGTCGAGGAGGTCGACGCGGCCGATCATCTCGTCCAGCCTGCGGAAGCCCAGCTTCGCCATGATGGCGCGCACTTCCTCGGCGACGAAGAAGAAATAGTTGACGACGTGCTCGGGCTGGCCGTCGAAGCGCTCGCGCAGCACCGGGTCCTGCGTGGCGATACCCACCGGGCAGGTGTTCAGGTGGCACTTGCGCATCATGATGCAGCCCTCGACCACCAGGGGTGCCGTGGCGAAGCCGAACTCGTCGGCGCCGAGCAGCGCGCCGATGGCGACGTCGCGGCCAGTCTTCATCTGCCCGTCGACCTGCACGACGATGCGCCCGCGCAGGCGGTTCAGCACCAGCGTCTGCTGCGTCTCGGCGAGCCCCAGTTCCCAGGGCGTGCCGGCGTGCTTGATCGACGACACCGGCGAGGCGCCGGTGCCGCCGTCGTGGCCGGCGATGGTCACATGATCGGCCTTGGCCTTGGCCACGCCCGCCGCGACGGTGCCCACGCCCACTTCCGACACGAGCTTCACCGAGATCGACGCGCGCTCGTTGGCGTTCTTCAGGTCGTGGATGAGCTGCGCCAGGTCCTCGATCGAGTAGATGTCATGGTGCGGCGGCGGCGAGATGAGCCCCACGCCCGGCACCGAGTAACGCAGCATGGCGATGTACTCGGACACCTTGTGGCCGGGGAGCTGGCCGCCTTCGCCGGGCTTCGCGCCCTGCGCCATCTTGATCTGCAGCTGGTCGGCCGAGGCGAGGTAGGCCGCGGTGACGCCGAAGCGCCCCGACGCCACCTGCTTGATGCGCGAGCGCAGGCTGTCGCCGGCCTTCAACGGGATGTCGCGGAACACGCGGTCGGCACCGATGAAGGTGGCGAGCGTGTCGCCGTCCCTGGCCGGGCCACCGGCGTTCGCCGTGCCGGCCGCAGCCGCGCCGTCCTTGCCGCCGCTCTTTGCGGCTCCGGCGTCGCGCGCCTTCATCTCGGCGCGGTAGCGTGCCTCGTCCTCGCCGCCCTCGCCGGTGTTCGACTTGCCGCCGATGCGGTTCATGGCGATGGCGAGCGTGGTGTGCGCCTCGGTGGAGATCGAGCCGAGGCTCATGGCACCCGTGGCGAAGCGCTTGACGATATCGGTGGCCGGCTCGACCTCCTCGAGCGGCACGGGGGTGCGCCCGGCCGTCCTGAACTCGAAGAGGCCGCGCAGCGTCTTGAGCTTGCGCCCCTGGTCGTCGATCAGCGCGGCGTATTCCTTGTAGGTCGAGAAGTTGTTGGCGCGCGTCGCGTGCTGCAGCTTGGCGATGGAGTCGGGCGTCCACATGTGCTCCTCGCCGCGCGTGCGCACCTGGTACTCGCCGCCGGCGTCGAGCATGCCGGCGAGCACCGGGTCGCCGCCGAAGGCGCGCTGGTGCAGCGCCTCGGCCTCGCGCGCGACCTCGAAGAGGCCGATGCCCTCGACATTGCTCGCCGTGCCGGTGAAGTACTTGTCGACGAAGGCCTTCTGCAGGCCCACGGCCTCGAAGATCTGCGCGCCGCAGTAGCTCTGGTAGGTCGAGATGCCCATCTTGGACATGACCTTGAGGAGCCCCTTGCCGATCGCCTTGACATAGTGCTTCTCGGCCTCCTTCGGGTCGACGCCGGGCACGACGTCCTGCATCTGGCCGATGGTCTCGAGCGCGAGGTAGGGATGGATCGCCTCGGCGCCGTAGCCCGCGAGCAGCGCGAAGTGGTGCACCTCGCGCGCGCTGCCGGTCTCGACCACCAGGCCGGTGCTGGTGCGAAGCCCCATCTTCACGAGGTGCTCGTGCACCGCCGCGGTGGCGAGCAGCGCCGGGATCGGCAGCAAGTCGCGCGACACCGCGCGGTCGGAGAGGATGAGGATGTTGCGGCCGCGCACGATCGCGTCGACGGCATGCGCGGCGAGCGAGGCGAGTGCCGCCTCCATGCCGTTGGCGCCCCAGGACGCGGGGTAGCAGATGTCGAGCTCCTCGGCGTGGAACGCGGCACCGGAGAAGAGCTCGATGTGGCGCAGCTTCTCCATCGAGTCGGAGGTGAGGATCGGCTGCGCGACCTCGAGGCGCATCGGCGGGTCGCCCGCGCGGTCGACGTCGAGCAGGTTGGGCCGCGGCCCGATGAAGGACGCGAGGCTCATCACCAGCGCCTCGCGGATCGGGTCGATCGGCGGGTTGGTGACCTGCGCGAACAGCTGCTTGAAGTAGTTGTAGAAGACCTTGGCCCTGTTCGACAGCACGGGCAGCGCGGCGTCGTTGCCCATCGAGCCCGTCGCCTCCTCGCTATTGGCGACCATCGGCGCCATGACGATGCGCAGGTCCTCCTGGGTGTAGCCGAACACCTGCTGGCGGTCGAGCAGCGACACCGCCGAGGGCTCGGCGGGCGCCGGGTCGGGCATGTCCTCGAGCACGAGGCGGGTCTTCGCCACCCAGCCGCGGTAGGGCTTCTCGGTGGCGAGGCGCTGCTTGAGCTCGGCGTCGTCGACCACGCGGCCGGCCTCGAGGTCGACCAGCAGCATCTTGCCGGGCTGCAGGCGCCACTTCTTGACGATCTTCTTCTCGGGGATGTCGAGCACGCCCATCTCCGAGGCCATGACGATGAAGTCGTCGTCGGTGACGAGGAAGCGCGCGGGACGCAGGCCGTTGCGGTCGAGCGTGGCGCCGATCTGGCGGCCGTCGGTGAAGGCCATCGCCGCCGGCCCGTCCCAAGGCTCCATCAGCGCGGCGTGGTATTCGTAGAACGCGCGGCGGTCCTCGTCCATCAGCGCGTTACCCGACCACGCCTCGGGGATCATCATCATCATGGCGTGCGCGAGCGGGTAGCCCGCCATCACCAGGAGCTCGAGCGCGTTGTCGAAGGACGCCGAGTCCGACTGGCCTTCGTAGATCAGCGGGAAGAGCTTCTGCAGGTCGTCGCCGAGCCGCGCCGATTCGATCTTGCCTTCGCGCGCGCGGATCCAGTTGAAGTTGCCGCGCAACGTGTTGATCTCGCCGTTGTGGCAGGCGAAGCGGAAGGGGTGCGCGAGGTCCCAGGTCGGGAAGGTGTTGGTCGAGAAGCGCTGGTGGACCATCGCCAGCGCCGACACCATCGCAGGGTCGGCGAGGTCGGGGTAGTACTCGCCCACCTGGTGCGCGAGCAGCATGCCCTTGTAGACGATGGTGCGCGTCGAGAACGACGGCACGTAGAACTCCTTGCCGTGGCGCAGCGCCAGCGCCTGGATCGCATGCCCCGCGCGCTTGCGGATGACGTAGAGCTTGCGCTCCAGCGCGTCGGCGTCCATGTCGCGCGACCCGCGTGCCACGAACACCTGGCGGATCACCGGCTCGACTTCCTTGGTGCGCTCGGAGAGCCCGCTGTTGTCGGTCGGCACGTCGCGCCAGCCCAGCAGCACCTGGCCCTCGGCGGCGATGGCGCGCTCGATCTCCTGCTCGCAGGCCATGCGCGAGGCCGGCTCCTGCGGCAGGAACACCATGCCCACGCCGTACTGGCCGGGCGAAGGCAGCGTGACGCCGAGCTTGCCGCAGACGCGGCGCAGAAAGGCGTCGGGGAGCTGGATCAGGATGCCCGCGCCGTCGCCCTGCAGCGGGTCGGCACCCGTGGCGCCCCGGTGGGTCAGGTTCTCGAGGATGGCGAGGCCCTGGGTGATGACGGTGTGGGACTTGCGGCCCTTGATGTTGGCGATGAAGCCGAGGCCGCAGGCATCGTGCTCGTTGCGCGGGTCGTACATCCCCTGCGCCGCAGGCGGCATGGCCGGCGTCGCGCCCGGCATCGCCGCCGGTTCGCCCTGCCTGTCCGTCACCCGGTTCCCGTCCCCGTCCCTGCGCATCCCGTCCACCGGCCTTCCTTTCACTCCGCTCATCGGGTTCGCCGCCGCACCCGGCCCGCCTCCCGGCCCCGCCGCGACGCGGCGAGGTGGGAAAGATCGGGCAAAGCACGCAAAAAAGCGGCGAAACCCTCAAATACTACGCCGCATGCTGCATTGCGGCAACCGGGAAAGGTTCGCCCGTCAGGGATGGCCTACCCGTCAGGGATGGCCTACCCGTCAGGGATGGCCTACCCGTCAGGGATGGCCTACCCGTCAGGGATGGCCTACCCGTCAGGGATGGCCTACCCGTCAGGGATGGGCCTACCCGTCATTCCCGCGCAAGCGGGAACCCAGTCGTGACCTCACGCCTAGGTCCCCGCTTGCGCGGGGATGACCAAAGGGCGAGACACGCGGGAATGGCCAAAGGGGGAGACAGCTATTTGGCTTTGCTGCGGCCGCCGCAACAACGGGGCAGCCGGCTGGCATTTCCCGATGGGCGTGCTTGCGGTCGTGCCCGACTTGGGCTTTAATCTGAACAAAGTCGGCTATCTGTTTGTTGCGGCGTCCAAAACCGCCCGCACAAAGCCGCGTTTCAGGACAACATCATCAGGGATCCATCCATGCGCAGACTGCCCTCTCCCGCCTGGCTCCGCCCGGCCCTCGCGCTCTTCGCGCTCGCCGGCGTGCTGTCGCTGACGGCCTGTGGCGGCGGCTCCGGCGCAGTCAACGGCCCCGGTAGCGGCGGCCAGGTCGTCACCGCGGTATCGGTCCTGCCGCCGTCGCAGACCGTCTATCCCGGAACACCGGCGGAATTCACGATTTCGGGCGGTGTCGCCCCGTACCGCGCGTTTTCCAGCAACAGCAACGTCCTGCCGGTGGCCCAGAATGTCATCGGCAACAGCGTCCAGCTGTTCGCCAACTCGGTCAGCCAGGCGACGACCGTGACGGTGACGGTGCAGGACAACGTCGGCCAGACCGCCGTGACCTCGGTCGCGGTCGCGCCCGCAGTCCTGTTCCCCAACGGGCTCACGATCACCCCCAGCGATTCCACCTGCGGCTCGGCCTCGCTGTGCACGGGCACCACGGGGTCGGCGCGCGTGCAGGCCACCGGCATCGCCGGCTCGACCATCGCCAACCGCACCATCCGCTTCGATGTCGTCTACGGGGCCTTCGGCATCCTGTCGACCAACCCCACGTCGCCGCTGGTGCAGTCGATGACCGTGCCGACCGACAACTCGGGGATCGCGGAAGTGGGCATCAAGGCGCTGGTCGACGTGACCACCCAGCCTGCCCAATTGCAGGCGACCGACGTCTCGACCGGCCAGGTGCTGATCGGCAACTTCACGATCGTGCGCAACCAGGACGGCTCGCAATTCCTTGCGGTCATCCCGGATACCGCGACCATCGTCAGCAATTCGGCCTCCAGCTGCTCGTCGGGTGTCGCGGTCGACTACCGCGTCTACGGCGGCACGCCGCCCTATCGGGTGACGCCGTCGTTCCCGCAGTTCATCACCATCGTCAATCCCATCGTCTCGACGAGCGGCGGCTACTTCGAAGCGCGCACCAATGGCGGCTGCGTCGACCCGCTGGTGTTCTCGATCCTCGACTCGGCCGGCAAGCAGACGACCGCGCAGCTCATCAATAAGCCCTGCGAAGGCTGCACGGACAGCGGTGGCGGCGGGGGTGGAAGCGGCTCGCTCTCGGTTTCGCCGACCGAGCTGGGCAGCGCGACGACGTCCTGCAACAACACGTTCACCGTCAACATCAGTGGTGGCACGCCGCCGTACAACATCCAGCAATCGTCGCCGGCTTCCCCGCTGGCAACGTTCCCGAGCACGCTCAATTCGCCGGGGACCGCCAGCTTCAGCGGCCTCACGGGCGACTCGGGAACGGTCGTGACCTACACGTTCGCGGTGAGCGACGGGTTCAGCCCCCCGGACAGCAAGACAGTCACGATCACCTGCCTGGTGCCGTAACGGCAAACCGGCCGTGGCGCGCGACGCGCGCCACGCAAGGCGGCCTCAAAACGAAACGGGAGCGCATCTGCGCTCCCGTTTTGCATGGCACCGCGCCCGGGCGTCAGCCGGCGAGCACCGCCTCCACCTCGTCGTCGGTGATGTCGCCCCGCACCGCAGCGCGTCCCAGCGACGGCAGCACGACGAAGCGGATGGCCGCGTTCTCGACCTTCTTGTCGCGGCGCATGAGCGTCAGCCATTGCGCGGCGGGCATGCGCGGCGGCGCGACCGGCAAGCCGAGGCGCGCGAGCAACGCAGCGATGCGATCGGCGCCCGCCACGGGGAGTCCCGCGACGCGCGTGGAAAGCCGCGACGCCATCACCATGCCGGTGGCGACGGCCTCGCCGTGCAGCCACTGGCCGTAGCCCGCGCCCGTCTCGATGGCGTGGCCGAAGGTATGGCCGAAGTTGAGGTAGGCACGCTCGCCCGTCTCGCGCTCGTCGCGCGCGACGATCGCGGCCTTGATGGCGCAGCTCCGCTCGATGGCGTGGGCCAGCGCAACCGGATCGCGCGCGACGAGCGCGTCGGCGTTGCGCTCCAGCCATTCGAAGAACGCGAGGTCCTCGATCGCACCGTACTTCACCACTTCGGCGAGGCCCGAGCGGTACTCGCGCGCGGGCAAGGTGGCGAGGAAGCCGGTGTCGATCAATACGGCGCGCGGTTGCCAGAATGCGCCGATCATGTTCTTGCCCAGCGGATGGTTGACGGCGGTCTTGCCGCCCACCGACGAGTCGACCTGCGCGAGTAGCGTCGTCGGTATCTGCACGTAGGGCACGCCGCGCTGGTAGATGGCCGCGGCAAAGCCCGCGATGTCGCCGACCACGCCGCCGCCCAGGGCCACCACCAGCGTGCCGCGCTCGGCGCGCGACTCGAGCAGGCGCGTGAGGATGTCGGACAGCGTCGCGAGGTTCTTGTGCGCCTCGCCGTCGGGGATCAGCACGACGTCGGTGCCGAGCCCCTGCGCGACGAGCCTCTCGCGAAGCGGCGCAAGCCAGTGCGCGGCCACCGTGGCGTTGGTGACGATGACGGCGTGTCGCGCCTCGAGCGGCGCGAAAAGCTCGCCTGCACGCGCCAGCACGTCGCCGCCGATGTGGATGGGATAGCTGCGCTCGCCGAGCGACACCTCGAGGGTGCGCGTCGCGGGCGACGGACGTTCGGCAGGTGGGGCGGCAACGGCGGTGTGTGCGTCAGGCATGTTGGGTGTCCGAGTCGAGCGCCTTGACGTAGCGCAGCACGTTTTCACGGATGGCGTCGACGACGTGGTCGGCGACCTCGCGGTACAGCGCGTCGCGCTGCGCGTAGAGCTCGTCGAGCCGCGCGCGCGGATCGCCGACGGCGAGCAGGGGCCGGTGGCGCGCGTGGCGCACCCGCTCGAACAGAACCTCGGGGTCGACGTGCAGGTACAGCACCGTGCCGTTGGCCTTGAGGCGCTCGCGGTTGTCGGGGCGCAGCACCACGCCGCCCCCGGTCGACAGCACCACGTTCTCGAGGAGCGCGAGGTGCTCGAGGGTCTGCGCCTCGCGTTCGCGGAACGCCGCCTCGCCTTCCATCTCGAAGATGGTCGGGATGGCCACGCCGGTGTGCGCCTCGAGCTCGTGGTCGCAGTCGACGAAGCGCTTCCCCAGCCGGCGCGCGAGCTGCCGCCCGAGCGTCGATTTCCCGGCGCCCGGCAGCCCGACCAGATAGAGGTTTCCGCGGTGCAGCGTCATCGCGACGATTGTAGCGGAGGCCTCGCCGTCATCCCCGCTGCCGTCATCCCCGCTGCCGTCATCCCCGCGAAAGCGGGGACCCAGCCGTTGCTGTTGCTGCGGTATTGCGCGATCCGCGCAAACATGCGTCGTGCATGGCCCCCGGCGAAGCGTGCGGCGGCCACCGGGGAATCGGTTTTCGCGATGACCCCGGCTCAAGCCCGATTCCCCGGCGTCCGCCGCGCCGAGCGCCACGCACGACGCAAGCTTTGCGGCTGCCGCAGATACCGGTGCTCGTGGGCTGCCCGTGATTGCGCAGCGTTGGCGATGACAGCAGCGGGATCGCACACCGAAAATGGCGGCACCCGGCTGCACGACAACCCATCAACCCTTCAACCGGCTCCTGGCAACCAGGACGCGCGTGCGAGTCGGCGGGAGGTGCAATCGTGGACGCCTGGTGCAGATCGGCGCGGCGGACGTCGGGGGATCGGGCTTGAGCGGGTGTATCGCGAAAACCGATCCCCCGACGGCCGTCGCACGCCTTGCCGATCTGCGCCAGGCGTCCCCGCTTTCGCGGGGATGACGCGATTGCGCAGCTGCCGCAATACCCCGCGGCAAGGCTGGGTCCCCGCTTTCGCGGGGAAGACGGCGCGCGGGGATGACGACGCGGTCAGCGCACCGCGTTGACCGTGTCCTTGACGATGCGCGGCGTCAGGAAGATCAAGAGCTCGGTCTTCTCGCTCGAGCGGCCCGTCGTCTTGAACAGGTAGCCCAGCACCGGCAGGTCGCCGAGGAACGGCACCTTGGTGGTGTCGTTGCGGATCGTCTCCTCGTAGATGCCGCCGATGACCGCGGTGTCGCCGTTGTTGACGGCGATCTGCGTGGTCACGTTCTTGGTGTCGATCGCGGGATACTGGCTGCCCTGGATCACCACCGTCTGGCCCACCGCGTCCTTGCGCACCTCGACCGTCATGATCACGCGGTTGTCGGGCGTGATCTGCGGCGTGACGTCGAGCGCCAGCACGGCCTTCTTGAACTGCACCGTCGGCACCGTGTTGTTGGTCCCCTGGATGATGTAGGGGATGTCGGTGCCCTGCTCGATGTGGGCCTTGGTGTTGTCGAAGGCCACCACGCGCGGGCTCGAGATCACCTTGCCGCGGTTCTCGGCCTCGAGTGCGGACAGCTCGAGGTTGATGAGGTTGCCGCTGCCGAGGTTGATCAGCGTCAGCGCGAGCTGGCCCGCGGCGCCCGAGACGGGGAGGTTGACGTTGAGGCCGCCCACGTCCGAGTAGCCGGGATAGCCCGCGGGGGCCACCGTCGGCGAGGCGATTTCGAAGGGCGTCGGCGTGATGGTGTCGCGCACCAGGCGGTCGCCTTCGGTGTGCACCGAGGGCGGCGTGGTCAGGCTGCCCGTCGAGCCGACCGAGTAGCGGCCGTTGGCGAAGGTGAAGCCCGTCTGCTGGCCGAAGCGCACGCCGAGCTGGCGGCTGAAGGTGTCGCTGGCGACGACGATGCGCGCCTCGATCAGCACCTGGCGCACCGACACGTCCACCTGGCGGATGATCTTGCGGACTTCCTCGAGTCGCGACGGGATGTCCTGCACGAACAGGATGTTCGAGCGCGGGTCGAGCGTGGCCGTGCCGCGCTTGGACAGGATCGAACCGCCGCCCCCCGGTCCGGTGCCGCCGGCGCTGCCCTGCCGCGCCGAGACCAGCGCGAGGATGTCGGCGGCCTTGGCGTAGTTGAGCTGGAACATCTCCGTCTGCACGGGCTCCAGGTCACCGATCTGCTGCGCGGCCTCGAGCTGCTGCTTCTCGCGCAGCGCGATCTCCTCGCGCGGGGCGATCAGCACGACATTGCCGTTCTTGCGCATGTCGAGGCCCTTGGTCTGCAGGATGATGTCGAGCGCCTGGTCCCAGGGGATGTCCTTGAGGCGCAGCGTCAGGCTGCCGCCCACGGTGTCGCTGGTGATGATGTTGAGCCCGGTGAAGTCGGCGATCACCTGCAGCACCGAGCGCACCTCGACGTTCTGGAAGTTGAGCGACAGCCGCTCGCCCTTGTAGCCGCCGCGCGTGCCCTGCGTCAGCCGGTTCGGGTCTTCCTGGATGGGCTTGACCTCGATGATGAACTTGTTGTCCGCCTGGTAGGCCGAGTGCTCCCAGAGGCCGCGCGGCTCGATCACCATGCGCGTGTTGGCGCCCTGCGGGAAGGTGTCGACATTGAGCACCGGCGTGCCGAAGTCCTGCACGTCGAGGCGGCGCTGCAGGTTGCGCGGCAGCGAGGTCTTGATGAAGTCGACCACCAGCGTGCGGCCCTGCTGGCGGATGTCGATGCCCGTCGAGTTGTCCGACAGGTCGACCATGATGCGGCCTTCGCCGTTGCGTCCGCGGCGGAAGTCGATGTCGCGCAACGCGTGCTGGACGTCGCCCGGGCGCGCCTCGGCGAAGCGCTGCACCTGCTGCTGCTGCGCGGCGGCGACGACGTCGCCCTGGTCGACCAGCGTGACCAGCACGTCGTTGCCCTGCACGGCGGTCTCGAACGACTGCGCCTTGTTGAGGTTGAACACCACGCGCGTGCGCCCGCCCGCCTGCACCAGGTTGAGGCTGCGCAGCGATGCGTCGTCGACGGTCTTGAGCGAGGTGCCGATGCCGTTGGCGGTGTCGGGGAAGTCGAGCGCGATGCGCGGCGGCGTCACGGTCGAGAAGCCGGCCGGCGGGTTCGCCAGCGGCGCCTTCATCGCGAACTTGACGATGGTGCGACCCGCGGTGCCCTTGGACACGACGATGTCGTTGATGCTGTTCGACTGCGCGGCGGCGAGGCCGGGCATGCACAGCATCACGGCCGCGAGCGACGCGGTGACGACCGCGGCCCCCCAACGCCAGTGCGCTCCCTTGCGCGCCGGCGAGTGCTCGTCAGTGGTTGCGATCATCGTCTGCTCCCTTGTGTTCTCGCGTCAGGCTGCTGCAACTGCAGCGCGCTCGTGCGTTCGGTCCAGTCCCCTGCGCCGTCCTGCACGAGCTCTTTCATCTTGATTTCGCTCTCGGAGATGTCGGTGACGACACCGAAGTTCTGCCCGAGGTAGTTGCCCGCATGCACCTGGAAGATGTCCTTCTCGGGCGTCTTCACCAGCGCGTACATGCGCTTGTTCTTCTCCAGCGTGCCGACCATCGACAGCGACTCGAGCGGGAAGGACTCGAGCGGCTCGCGGCGGCGGTTTAGGTCGGGCGCGAGCTTGCTGTCGCCCTTGAGCGGCTCGATCTTGCGCGGCTTGAAGGGGTCGGGAAGGTCGAAGGCGTTGTAGGCGAACGGCTCGTAGGGCTTGAGCTGCGGCAGCGGGTCGAGGTGCCCGCGCACGCCCTTGCCCTGCTCGGCCATCCACTGGCGCAGGTCCTGGTTGTCGCTTCCGCAGCCGCCGAGAAGCGCCGCCGCGGCGAGCACGAGCGCATGGGTCGGCTTCATTTCTTGCCCTTGTCCTTGGCCTTGGCGAGCGCGCGCTGGTGCGCGATCTCGTCGTCGTCGAGGTAACGGAAGGTCTTCGCCACGGCGTCGAGCGTGAGCTCGCCCTTGTTGTTCTGGATCTGCACGTCGTTGAGCGTGACGATGCGCGGCAGCTGGGCGACGTCGCTGGCGAAGGCGCCCATGTCGTGGTAGTTGCCGGTGATGCGGATGTTGATCGGCAGCTCCGCGTAGAAGTCCATCATCTTCTCCTGCGGCGCGGGACGGAACAGCTCGAACACCAGGCCGCGCCCGAGGCCGGCCTGGTTGATGTCGGTGAGCAGCGCGTCGATCTCGGCGCGGTTCGGCAACTGCTTCACCAGCGCGCCGAACGACTGCTCGACCTCCTTGAGCTGCCCGACATAGAGGTCGTAGTTGACGGCCTTGGCCTTTTTCTGCGCGTACTCGGTGCGCAGCGTCGCCTCCTGGTTCTGCGCGGCCTCCAGCGTCTCGTACTGGTCCTTCCAGTCGAAGAACGCGCCGATGGCGAGGATGGCCACGAACAGCAGCGCGAGCATGACCACCTTGGGCAGCAACGGCCAGTTGCCGACCTCGCGGAAATTCAGGTTGCGGAGCTCGTCGAGGTTCATGCCTTGCCTCCCGGCGCCTTGGGCGCAGGCGCGGGCGTCGCCGCCTTCGCCCCCCCCGCCGCGCCGGCGCGCGGCGCGTTGTCCATCGAGGCCGGCGTGTCGCGCTTGACCTCGAAGTCGAGGGTGAACTCGCTGACCTTCTGGTCGCTGGGCCGGTTGTTCGCGCCCGGCAGGGCGACCAGCTTGACCTCGACGAGCTCGGGCTTGCCGAGCCACGGCGAGGCCTCGACGTTGCGCATCAGCGTCGACACGCGGGCGTTCGACTGCGCGTAGCCCGTCACCCGCACCTTGTTGCCGCGCTCGGTCACCGAGCGCAGGTAGATCCCGTCGGGCAGCTGGCGCACCAGCTGGTCGAGCAGGTGCACGGCCTCGTTGCGGTTGGCCTGCAGGCTCTCGACCACCTGCTTGCGCGCCAGCACCTGCTGGATCTGGTCACGCAGCTTGTCGATCTCCTTGATCTGCTCGTCGAGCTTGGCGATCTCGGTCTTGAGCAGCTTGTTGCGCGCGTTCTGGTGCTCGATCTGGTTGGCGAGCACGAGGTGCACGAGCCCGACGACCGCGATGGCGGCGATCGCCAGCAGGACGGCGAGCGAGATGAACTGGCGCTTGCGCGCCATTCGCTTCTGCGCGCGGTGCGGCAGCAGGTTGATGCGGACAGCGGTGCTCATTCGGCCTTCCCCCTCGGTCGATGCACGGCGCGGCTATTCGAAACTGCGCAGCGCGAGGCCGGTGGCGATCGTCAACAGCGGAGCGTCCTGCGCAAGCTGGCGCGGGCGGATCCGGTCGGACACCTGCATGGACGCGAACGGGTTGCCCACCACGGTGGCAACGCTCGCGCGCTTCGCGACCAGCTCGTCCAGCCCGGGCAGCAGCGCGCAGCCCCCGGCGAGCACGATCTGGTCGACCTGGTTGTGCGTCGTCGAGGTGAAGAAGAACTGCAGCGCGCGGGTGATCTCGAGCGCCAGCGTCTCCATGAACGGCTGCAGAACGTCGTTGTCGTAGTTCTCGGGCAGGCCCTGGTTCTTCTTCGCGGCCTCGGCCTCCTCGGGCGAGAGGTTGAAGGCGCGCTGGATGTCGAGCGTGAGCTGGTTCCCGCCGAACGCCTGGTCGCGCGAGAACAGGAACTGGTTGTTGCGCAGGACGTAGAAATGGGTGACGTGCGCACCGATGTCGACGAAGGCGATGTTCTGGTCGCGGCCGTTCGCCGGCAGCGAGGGCGCGATCAGCGCGAACGCCTCCTGGGTGGCGTAGCTCTCGACGTCCATGACGGCGGGCTTGAGGCCGGCCGACTCGGCGATCGCCACGCGGTCCTCGACCTTCTCCTTGCGCGACGCGGCGATCAGGACCTCGACCTCGTCGGGATTGTTCGGCGCGGGTCCCAGGATCTGGAAATCGAGGTTGACCTCGTCGAGCGCAAAGGGGATATATTGGTTGGCTTCGGCCTCGACGGTGAGCTCGAGCTCCTCCTCCTTCTGGCCGGAGGGCACGATGATCTTCTTGGTGATGACCATCGCCGCAGGGAGCGCCATGGCGATCTGCTTGTTGCGGCTGCCCATGCGCTTGAAGGCGCGGCGCAGGCCGTCGGCCACCTGGTCGAGGTTGCCGATGTTGCCGTCCTGGACGAGGTCCTTGGCGAGGGGCTCGATGGCGTACCGCTCGAGCCGGTAGGTGCCCTTGCCGGCCTCGGAGAGCTCGACCAGCTTGATCGAGGTCGAGGCGATGTCGACGCCCACGAGGTTCGGCGACTTCGTCTTGAAGAACTCGAGGGTCGAGGACAGGTTGTCGCTCAGCATGGGAATGTCCCGGGCTAATGCTGATAATTTACATTAAACTCTGGCAGCAAGTGTGAAGCAAGTCAAATCAATTCCGGTTGGGAAATCTGCAAGTGTTGCGCTTCTGCCTATAATGGGTCGTCAAGGCCCCCTTCCCGCAACTTTTATTCCCCTGTGCTAAAGCGCTGGCTGCTTTACCTCGCGTCGGTGTTGGCCGGCCTCGCGGTGGTCGGGTCGCTGCTGGGCGCCTTTGTCGTGGCGCTGCTGTACCCGACATTGCCCTCGCTGGCGACGCTGACCGACTACCAGCCGCGCATCCCCCTGAGGGTGGTTTCGGCCGAGGGCACCCTGCTCGGCGAGTTCGGCGAGGAGCGGCGCGCCATCGTGCGCATCGCCGAGGTCCCGCAGCTCATGAAGAACGCCATCCTCGCCGCCGAGGACGAGCGCTTCTACCAGCACGGCGGGGTCGACTACCTGTCGGTGATGCGCGCCGCGCTCGCCAACGTCACCACCGGCGCCACCCAGGGCGCCGGCACCATCACCATGCAGGTCGCGCGCAATTTCTTCCTGACGCGCGAGAAGACCGTCACCCGCAAGCTGCGCGAAGTGATGCTGGCGTGGAAAATCGAGGCGAACCTTCACAAAGACGAAATTCTCGAGCTTTACATCAATCAGATCTACCTCGGCCAGCGCGCCTACGGCTTCGCCGCCGCCGCGCAGATCTACTTCGGCAAGGCCCTGAAGGACCTTTCCCCGGCCGAGGCGGCGATGCTGGCGGGGCTGCCCAAGGCGCCCTCCGCCTACAACCCCGTCGCCAACCCCGAACGTGCCAAGCAGCGCCAACTCTACGTGCTGCGGCGGATGCACGATCTCGGCTTCCTGACCGATGAGCAGTTCACGGTTGCACAAACCGCGCCACTTTCGGTGCGGCAGGGGCTGAGGACGGTCGCCCTCGACACCCACGCCCAGTTCGTCGCCGAGATGGCGCGCCAGGTCGTCTACGAGGCCTACGGGGACGAGGCCTACAGCCGCGGCATCACCGTCTGGACCACGATCCGCAAGGACCGCCAGGAGGCGGCATGGGCCGCAGTTCAGAAGGGAGTGACGGATTACGACCGCCGTCACGGCTACCGGGGACCCGAGGCCTTCGTCAGCCTCCCCGACGGCCAGGACGCGCTCGACGCCGCCCTCGAACGGACGTTCGCCGAGCATCCCGACTGGGGCGATCTCTTCGCGGCGGTGGTCACCGACGTCGGCAAGGGCAGCCTCGGCGCCGTGCTGGAGAACGGCGACAAGGTCGAGCTCACCGGCGACGCGGTGAAATTCGCGCTGCCCGCCCTCGCCGACAAGGCGCCCGCCGCCCTGCGCATCCGCCGCGGCGCGGTGATCCGCCTCGCGCGCGACGACAAGGGCCGCTACGCGATCGCCCAGGTCCCGCAGGTCGAGGCGGCGTTCGTGGCCATGCGGCCCACCGACGGCGCGCTGGTTGCGCTGGTGGGCGGCGTGGACTTCGACCGCAACAAGTTCAACCACGCCACGCAGGCACTGCGCCAGCCGGGGTCGTCGTTCAAGCCGTTCATCTATTCGGCGGCGCTGGAAAAGGGCTTCACGCCCGCGACCATCATCAACGACGCGCCGTTCTTCGTCCCTGCCGAGCAGGCGGGCGGCGAGGCCTGGGAGCCCAAGAACTACGAGGGCAAGTTCGAGGGGCCCATGCGCCTGCGCACCGCCCTCGCCAAGTCCAAGAACCTGGTGATGGTGCGGGTGCTGCAGGCGATCGGGCCGCAGTACGCGCAGGACTACATCCAGCGCTTCGGCTTCGACCCCAAGCTGCATCCGGCCTACCTGACCATGGGGCTTGGCGCAGGCTCGGCGACCCCCTTGCAGATGGCGAGCGCTTACTCCGTTTTCGCCAACGCGGGCTACCGCATCACGCCCTACCTGATCGACAGGATCACCGACGCCCGGGGCGAAGTGCTTTCCGAGGCCAAGCCCCAAGTCGCGGGCAAGGAGGCCGAGCGCGCCATCGACCCGCGCAACGCCTTCATCATGACCTCGATGATGCGCGACACCATCGCCTACGGCACGGCCACCGCCGCGCAGGTGTTGAAGCGCAAGGACCTCGCCGGCAAGACCGGCACCACCAACGAGAACATCGACGCCTGGTTCTGCGGCTTCACCATGGACGAGGTCGGCGTCGCGTGGATCGGCTTCGACCAGCCGAGGAGCCTCGGCGCGCGCGAAACGGGCGGCGTCGCCGCGCTCCCCATCTGGATCTCGTACATGCAGCGTGCGCTGAAGGGCGTCCCCGAGCGCGTGCCCGAAGCCCCGGACGGCGTCGTGTCGATCAGGATCAACGCCGACTCGGGCCTTCGCGACGAGAGCTCCACCCTCTCCGAATACTTCTTCAGCGAGTTCACGCCGCGCGCCCGCGACGATGGCCTCGCCCTGCCCACCCCCTCGTCCACCCCCGGCCGCACGTCGCAGGAAGTGCGCGACCAGATCTTCTGAAGGCGCGCATGGTCCGCTCGGTCGACCGGTACGTGGCGCGGCGCAGCGAGCGCCGTTTCGCGCAGGAAGGCGACGGGCAGCGGCGCCTGCTGATCGCCCAGGGAGCGGCGCGACTCATCGCCGAGCACGGCATCACCGACTGGGCGATGGCCAAGCGCAAGGCCGCGCGCGCCCTGCAGCTTCCGGAGTCGGCCGCGCTGCCGGGCGACGACGAGGTCGAGCAGGCGCTCGCCGATTTCCATGCGCTGTTCGGCGGCAGCGAGCACGCGGCGTCGCTGCGCCGCCAGCGCGCCGAGGCGCTGCGCTGGATGCGCGGCCTCGCCGCCTTCGCGCCGAGGCTCACCGGCGGGGTCGCCGCGGGCTGGGCAGCCACGTCCACGCCCATCCGGCTCGAGCTCGAGGCCGACAACGCCAAGGCGGTCGAGGTGGCGCTGATCGACGCCAACGCGCGCTACCGCGCCGTATCCGACAGCGCCGATGGCCCGCTCGAGTATGCCGTCGAGGGCGACGTGGCGCCCCTGCATCTCGTGGTGCGCGCGGGCGGCGCGCGCAGCCGGCCCCGCCGCGAGCGCGGGCGCGGTGAGGAAGCGCGGCTCACGGCCGCGGAGGTCGAGGCGCTGCTGGCCGAACCATAGTCGTCCCCGCGCGCCGTCATCCCCGCGAAAGCGGGGACCCAGCCTTGTGCGCGCGGTCGGCCACCACCTGCGCAATCGCAGCAGCCTGTCGCACATCGGCAAGCGGCGATGGCCCTCGGGGGAGCGGTCCTCGCGATGCACCCGGCTCGGAGCCGCTCCCCCGACGTCCGTCGCGCCGATGCGCTCGGGCCGCCGCGATTGCGACTCCCGCCGACTCCCCCGCGGGTCTTGCTCGCGAACGGACTGCGATGCGTGCCGTGAGCGGTGCGGCGATGCCAACTCCGCGACCATCCGCGTCGATTCGCTGGCACGCCGCGCAATCCCGGGCAGCCCATGGGCAACCGTATCGCCGGAAGCCGCAAAGCTTGCGTCGTGCGTGGCCGTCGGCGCGGCGGACGCCGGGGAATCGGGCTTGAGCCGGGGTCACCGCGAAAACCGATTCCCCGGTGGCCGCCGCACGCTTCGCCGAGGGACATGCACGGCGCATGTTTGCGCGGGTCTCGCAATACCGCAGCAACCAAGACTGGGTCCCCGCATTCGCGGGGATGACGGCGCGCGGGGATGACGCGTTGCGAGAATCAGCCGCGCAGCCAGCGCGCCGCGTCGAGCGCGAAATACGTGAGGATCATGTCCGCGCCCGCGCGCTTCATCGAGGTCAGCGCCTCGAGGACGCAGCCGCGCTCGTCCAGCCAGCCGTTCTGCGCGGCGGCCTTGAGCATCGCGTACTCGCCCGACACCTGGTAAACCGCCGTGGGCATGCCGAACGCATCCTTCACGCGCCGCACGATGTCGAGGTAGGGCAGGCCCGGCTTGACCATCACCACGTCCGCGCCTTCGGCGAGGTCGAGCCAGGTTTCCCACAGGGCCTCGTCGCTGTTCGCGGGATCCATCTGGTAGGTGTACTTGTCGCCGCCGCCCAGCGCCGCGGCCGAGCCGACGGCGTCGCGGAACGGGCCGTAGAAGCTCGACGCATACTTGGCCGAGTAGGCGAGGATGCGCGTGCGCGCGAGCCCGGCGCCGTCGAGGGCCTCGCGCAAGGCCCCGATGCGCCCATCCATCATGTCGGAGGGCGCCACGAAGTCAGCGCCCGCTTCGGCGTGACACAAGGCCTGGCGTGTCAACGCAGCCACGGTCTCGTCGTTCACCACGTAGCCCGAGGCATCGGTCAGGCCGTCCTGCCCATTGCGCGTATAGGGATCGAGCGCAACGTCGGTGACCACGCCCAGCGCCGGGAAGCGCGACTTCAGCGCCTGCACCACGCGCGGGACGAGGCCCTTGGCGTTCCAGGCCTCGCGCGCGTCGTCACTCTTGGCGGAGGCATCGACCACCGGGAAGAGCGCGATCGCCGGCACGCCCAGCGCGACGCAGGCCTCGGCCTCGGCGAGGATGCCGTCGAGGGAGCGGCGCGCGACGCCCGGCAGCGACGCCACGTCTTCGCGCCGGCCCTCGCCGTCGAGCACGAAGACGGGATAGATGAAGTCGTCGGGCGCGAGGCGCGTCTCGCGCATCATGCGGCGCGAGAAATCGTCGCGGCGCATGCGCCGCATGCGTCGCCCGGGGAATCGGCCGTCGAACGCGTAGGACATGGGGATCTCGCTGGGATTCGAAGGGGATGTCGCGGTCGATGCTAGCAAATGCGGCGACCGCGGATGGGTGCGGGACGTGTCGTCACCGACCCGGGAACTCGCGCGCGGTAACCTGGTCACAGCGTACGGACGGTTGAACGTCTCCCGCTTTCCTCCCTGAGCGGGTGCCCGGGTCCCGCGTCAAGCGGGAGCCGGGCGTTCTCGAGGCCTCGGATCACTCCCCTTGATTCCGGGGCCTTTTCTTGTCCAGCCCTCGATGATGCGCTCGGCGGCCTCGACACCCTCGCGCTTCAGCGCCGAGAACGGCACGACCTCCACCTGCGAGCGGAACGCGCCGAAGGCCTCCGCAAGGCGCGCATCGATGGCGGCCAGCGCCTGCCGGCGCTCGTTGGCATTGAGCTTGTCGACCTTGGTGGCGAGCAGCAACACCGGCCGGCCGCTGGGCAGGAACCCTTCCAGCAGGGCCTCGTCCAACGCCACGATGCCGCGGCGCGCGTCGATCATCAGCACCAGCGCGACCAGTGTCGGTCGCGTGGTGACGTAGCCCCAGAGGAAATCCTGCCAGGCGTCCTTGACGCCCTTGGGCACCGCCGCGTAGCCGTAGCCCGGGAGGTCGGCGACGTAGGCGCCCGAGCGCAACGCGAAGAACACGATCTGCTGCGTGCGCCCCGGCGTGCGGCTCGCGAACGCGAGCCGCGTACGCGCGGCCAGCGCGTTGATGGCGCTCGACTTGCCCGCATTGGAGCGGCCGGCGAAGGCGATCTCGGGGGGGCCGGCCGGGGGAAACTGGTGCGGCTCGGCGGCCGCGACCACGAAGGTCGCGCTCGCCAGGGGATGCGGAGGGCGCGCGGCTTCCGGGGCGGGAGGCGAGTCCGGTACAATGTCGTGCTTGTTCATGCGCGTCGACGCGCCGTCTGCCGAGGGTGGTGGGCGGCCCGCGCGTTCATCCCGGGGAGTTCCTTGCACATGATTCGCACGTTGTTGCTGGCTGCGTTGCTGTCCGGCGCGGCACTCGCGGCAGCCGACAGCCTGGCCGCCGATACCGGGACGGCCAAGCCGGCCGAAGCACCCGCCGCCAAGGCCCCGGCGCCCGACGCGTCGAAGATCGTGAGCTCGGTATGCGCGGCATGCCACGGCAGCGACGGCCGCGGCACGGCGCCGACCTATCCCAACCTCGCGGGAATGCCGGCCGACTATATCACCCTGCAACTGCAGCACTTCAAGTCCGGCCTGCGCGACAACGCGATCATGAAGCCTTTCGCGCTGACGCTGTCCGACGCGGACATGGTGGCGCTGGGCGAGTACTTCGCCAAGCAGAAACCGGTGCTCGCCAAGGCCAAGGACCCGGCGCTGGTGCGCGCCGGCCAGAAGATCTTCCGCGGCGGCATCGCCGATCGCGGCGTGCCGGCCTGCGCGGCCTGCCATTCGCCCGAGGGCGCGGGCATGGCGAAGTCCTACCCGCGCGTCGGCGGCCAGTCGTCCGAATATACGCTGGCGCAGCTCAAGGCTTTCCACGACGGCACCCGCGGCAACGACAAGGACGGCAAGGACGTCGCCGGCCACATCATGCACACCATCGCCATGCGCATGTCGGAACCCGAAATGCGCGCCGTCGCCGAGTACATGCAGGGGCTGCGCTAGCCGCGTTGAAGGCGCGCGTCGCCTCGCTGCACCTCTACCCGATCAAGGGCGCGCGGGGCATCGACCTCGCACAGGCCGGTGTTTCCGTCGAGGGCCTGTGCATCGGCGGCGCGCGCGCGGGCGGCGCGGCGGACCCTGTTCCGGGCCCGCGCGGCCCCGGTGACCGTGAATGGATGGTGGTCGACGCCGCGGGCCGCTTCATCACCCAGCGCTCGCACCCGCGCCTCGCCCTCGTCACCACCGCGGTCCGGGACGGCGCGCTGCAGGTCGGCGTCCCCGGACATGCATCGATCGACATCCCCCTCGCGCCGTCCCGCGGCAGCGCATCGCGCGAGGTCGTGGTGTGGCGCAGCACGGTGCGCGGCTTCGACGAGGGCGACGCGGTCGCGCAGGCGCTCTCGGCCTGCCTCGGCGACGCGCTGCGGCTGGTGCGCTTCGACGCGGCGCTGCCGCGGCCATGCAATCCCGATTTCGCCGGCGACTCCGGCGCCCATACGCGCTTCGCCGACGGCTACCCGGTGCTGGTGATCGGCGCGGCCTCGCTCGACGCGCTCAACGACCGCATGGGTGAGCGCGGCGCCCCGCCGCTGCCGATGAACCGCTTCCGGCCGAACATCGTCGTCGAAGGGCTCGAGCCCTACGACGAGGACCACCTCGAGTCGCTGGCCATCGGCGACATCGTGCTGCGCAACGTCAAGCCCTGCCTGCGCTGCGAGGTGACCGCGACCGATCAGGCGACCGCGGTGCGCGGCGACGAACCGCTGGTCACGCTTTCCCTCTACCGCCAGCATGCGCTCGGCGGGGTCGCCTTCGGCGTCAACATGATCGTCGCCGCCGGCGCGGGCGGCGGCATCGCGCGGGGCGACGCCGCCGAGGCCACGCTGGCGTTCTAGCCTTGCCCGGGCGCCGCGCTAGGCACCGTCGGGCGAGCACATGATGACCGCGTCGGGGCCGTAGCCCTCGGCCGCCCAGGCGGCATCGCCGCCGAGGCGGTCGTGCACCGTGAGGTCGTCGGTGAAGCGGTGGTTGGTCACCGCGGCGTGGAAGAAGCGCCAGATCGGGTGCGTGCCGAGCGCGCAGTTGCCGCTCGCGTCGGGCGTCTTGACGTAGAACGCGCTGCGTGTCTCCACCACCCAGTCCTTGAAGGCCGGCGCCTTGCCCAAGAGGTCGCATTCGGCCGCCACCGCCGAGTAGAAGTGCGTGCTGCTGCCGTTGGCCTCGAGGTAGGCGCGGCACACCGGGCTCGATCCCGCGACCGGCGTCTTGTAGGCGAGGAAGCGCAGCCCCGTGCGCTGCCAGCCCGCGAACGCGCCCGAATCGAGCGACGCGACCTCGCCCGCGTCCATGGTCATGAAGTAGTGGTCGAGCCCCGCGTGGTAGTACTCGACCACCACGCCGAGGTTCGACGCCGCCGTGCCCGGCGCGAGGTAGTCGCGCACCTTGGGAATCGCGTAGTCGAGGCGCGCGAACACCGACGGTGCCGTGGGATCCGCGCAGGTCGTCGATGCGCCGCTCAGCGCGCCGCGCAGCTCGTACCAACCCTTGCCGGCGTTGTAGGTGAGAAGCCCCGAGCCGCTCGAGCCGCCTTCGGCGATGCCGCCGCGCGTGATGTCCCATCGCATGATGGTGAAAAGCCCGTTGCCGCCGTAGTCGCCGTCGTCGTCGATGACCTGGAAATAGCCATAGCCCTGCAGGTCGCCGATGCTGTACTTGGTCAGGTCGCCGTTGGGGTGGTGCAGGTCCAGGGCCTCGCCGGTGGCCACGGCGACCGAGTTCCACGCCGAGAACACCGTTCCCGCCGGCGGCGCGGTCTTGAGGCGGATCAGCGACCAGTCGTCGGCGATGCTGGTGGCGAGGAGCGTCGCGCCGCCCTTCTGCAACGAATAGGCGCCGGGTTTCTTCGACGCGTTGCCGTCTTCGGCGCTCGAGCAGCCGATGGAGTCGAAGAACCAGTAGAGGTTGACGGTGGCGGCGACGTCGGGCGTGTCCATGCAGTGGTTGGCCGTGAACACGTAGGGCGTGTATGTCGCGGTCGTGTCGGCGACCAGCGTCGCGCTGCAGAGGTAACCCGAGCCGTCGGCCTCCTGGAAGGTGATCAGCGCCTGTGCCTTGGCGGCGTTGGTGAGCGCGCCGGTCGGCGGCACGCACTTCCAGTCGTGCTCGCAGCTCTGCGAGGTGCCGGGCCCCGTCGCCAGCGCGGGCAAGCCGTTGGCCAGCGTCGAGCCGTTGGCGACCATGTGCGAGACGCGCGTGAGGATGAGCGCGGTGGCGCCCACCGAGGCACCCGCACCCACCGCGATCTCGATGGTCGCAGTGGAGCCTTCGAGCACGGGCGACCACCACTGCCCGTCGCCGGTCGATGCCTGCGCGATCTCGTTCAGCACGTAGGGCCCCATGACCTCGGCGGCCGCGTCGCTGCCCTGCAGGCGCAGGACGATGTCGGGATCGGCCTGCGGGCCCGCGAGGGCGATGCGCAGCGACCGGGCGCCCGTCGACGCGACCTGGATGTGCGCGACGCGCGTGCCGTCGGGCATGACCTGCCAGTCGAGCGAATCGAGGCGGATGCTGCGCTCGTCCTGCGGCACCGCGCGGCCGAAGCCGATGGCGAGGCGCTTTTGCGTCATCCCCGCTTGCGGGCGCCGGGCGAGGACCGCTTCCTCGGCGGCGGTGGGCATGCCGAGGTCGACCCTGCGCGCGGGCGCATCGCGCGGCAACAGCAGCGAGGCGGCCGCCGCCGCCTTGGGCTCGCCCGGTGAGACCAGGGGCGGCGCGGATTGGACCGCCGAGGGCGCGGCGGCGAGGGCCGGCGACGGCAGGAGCAGCATCGCCGCCGCGGCGACGGCGCAGGCACGCGCCAAGGCGTCGATCGCGCGATGGGCAGCGACGATCGCGCGAGGCATCGAAAGGGACATGGGGAACATCGACATCGAAATCTCCGTGATGACTGCAGGCCGCGACGGGCTCTCATCGACCCTTTGGCGCAACCTTCGAAGCTCGGGTACAGGGAACAGGGCGGTCAAGCACCGTCGGGCGAGCACATGATCACGGCATCGGCGCCGAAGCCCTCCGCGGCCCACGCGGGATCCGCGTTCATGCGATCGTGCATCGACACGTCGTCGGTGAAGCGGTGGTTGGTCACCGCGGCGTGGAAGAAGCGCCAGATCGGGTGCGTGCCGAGCGCGCAGTTGCCGCTCGCGTCGGGCGTCTTGACGTAGAACGCATTGCGCGTCTCCACCACCCAGTCCTTGAAGGCCGGCGCCTTGCCCAAGAGGTCGCATTCGGCCGCCACCGCCGAGTAGAAGTGCGTGCTGCTGCCGTTGGCCTCGAGGTAGGCGCGGCACACCGGGCTCGATCCCGCGACCGGCGTCTTGTAGGCGAGGAAGCGCAGCCCCGTGCGCTGCCAGCCCGCGAACGCGCCCGAATCGAGCGACGCGACCTCGCCCGCGTCCATGGTCATGAAGTAGTGGTCGAGCCCCGCGTGGTAGTACTCGACCACCACGCCGAGGTTCGACGCCGCCGTGCCCGGCGCGAGGTAGTCGCGCACCTTGGGGAACGCCAAGTCGAGGCGCGAGAACACGTCGGGGGACGTGGGCTGCTCGCACGAGGCCAAGCCTCCGGTGAGGACGCCGCGCAACAGGTACTGGTCCACGGCCGATTGCAGCGTCAGCAGCCCCGAGCCGCTCGAGCCGCCTTCGGTGACTCCGCCGCGCGTCGCGTCCCAGCGGATGACGAGCTCCTCGCTGTTGATCGCGGGATCGTCGTTGTCGTCGGTGATCTCGACGGGCGCGTAGCCCTGCAGCCTGCCGACGCTGTACTTGGTGAGGTCGCCCGCCGGGTGGTGCAGGTCGACGGCCTCGCCGTCGACGATCGGCGTCGCGTCCCATCCCGAGAAGAACGCGCCCGCGGGCGGCGCGCGGTTGCCGCGCACCAGCGCCCAGTCGTCGGCGAGGCTCCTCGCCAGCATGGTCGTGCCGCCGCCCTGCAGCGTGTAGGCCTGCGGCGTCTGGGACGCGTGGCCGTTGTCCGCGCTCGAGCAGCCGATCGAGTCGTAGAACCAGTAGATGTTGACCGTCGCCGCCGTCGCGGTGGAATCGAGGCAGTGATTGGCGGTGATGATGTAAGGCGTCTGCGACGACGCCGAGTCGTTGACCAGCGTCGCGCTGCACAGGTAGCTCTCGCCGTCCGCCTGGACGAAAGTGATGCGCACCTGCGCCGAGGCCGCGCGCGTCAGCGCGGCGGTCTGCGGGGTCACGCACTTCCAGTCGCGCTCGCAACTGCCCGAGGCGCCGGGGCCGGTGGCCTTGGCCAGGACGCCCGGGGCGAGCTCCATGCCCGCGGCGACGAGGTGCGAGACGCCTGCGAGCTCGAGCGTCGCGCTGCCGGGCGAAGCACCCGCCGCCACGGCGATCTCGAGGGTCGCGGTCGAGCCTTCGAGCACCGGCGACCACCAGCGGTTGCCGCCGGCCGACGCCTTCGCAATCTGGTCGAGCGTGTAGGGTCCCATCGCCGCCGCATTCGACGCGCTGCCCACCATGCGCAGCACGACGGCGGGATCGGCGGCCGCGGTCGTGAACGCGACGCGCAGCGCCGAGGCGCCCTCCGACACGATCCTGACGTGCGCCACGCGCGTACCGTCGGCGGTGACCTGCCAGGCGAGCCCGTCGAGGCGCAGCGGGCGCGATTCGGCGGGAATCCTGCGCGGGAAGCCGATGGGCAGCACGCGCGTGGTCACGCCGGGGCGCGCCGTGGTTTGGAGCATCGCGCGCTCGCTCGCGTCCGGCACGCCGAGGTCGATGGCGCGCGCCGCGCTGTCGCGCGGCAGCAGGAGCTCGGTGCCCGCGTTCGCCGCGGCGGACTTGGGCGTGGCGGAGGGCGTTCCCAACACCACCAGGCCGCCGGACGACGGGGCCGCCGACGCAGGCGCCCCCGGCAAGGCGAGCCCGAGCAAGGCCGCAGCGAGGAAGCCGAATGCCCGCGCGGCGAGCCATCGGGCAGGTGCAGGACGCGCGAAGGACACGGGACGTGCGAAAGGCAACGGGCGTACGAACGGCGCGGCCATGGGGCGCTGCAAGGACATCGGATGCTCCCGTCTCGGTAGGTGGCGCGCAACGGGGCCCGCCCCCGGCCCGCTCGGCGCAACGGCTAGCTTAACGCATCACCGGCGCCTCCCGTGCACCGCGCGGCCCTCGCGCCGCCTAAGCGTCGCCGATCCCCGACAGCAGGCATGCGTCGAGCGAATCGCGCCACGGCGGCAGCCGGAACCCGAACACCCGCGCGAAGCGCCCGTCGTCGAGCACGCTGTTCGCAGGCCGCGCCGCCGCCGTCGGGAACTCGGCGGTGGGAATGGGGACGACGCGCGCGCCGGGTCGCGCCTCGCCGCGCAGCCGCGCCGCCTCGACGATCGCCGAC
Source organism: Casimicrobiaceae bacterium (assembly GCA_044226535.1). GTDB lineage: Bacteria > Pseudomonadota > Gammaproteobacteria > Burkholderiales > Casimicrobiaceae > VBCG01. The sequence goes on from JBGAGT010000011.1 coordinate 31,838, forward strand.
GCGAAGCCGAACCAGGTCGTCGAGCCCTGGCCCGTGAAGTGGTAGAGCCCGGCACGCGACGAGAGCGCCGTGACGCCCATCGCGACCAGGCGCGCCGTCGCCAGCGCCAGCGCCCCCGTCCAGTTGGGCGTGCCGTGCTGGTCGTCGACGACGCGGATCTCGTCGCGCTCGCGCGCCAGGCGCTCGATGGTGGCGAGGAAATTGCGCCCGTGGCGGCCGTACACCCAGCTGGTGCGCAGCACCAGCGCCGAAGCGCCGCTTTGCGCGATGGCCTCCTCGCCCTCGAGCTTGCTGCGGCCGTAGGCGTTGCAGGGGCACGTCGGCGCGTCCTCGCCGTAGGGCCCCGCCGCCGTTCCGTCGAACACGTAGTCGGTGGAATAGTGGATCAGCATCGCGCCGATGCGGCGAGCTTCCTCCGCGAGGACGCCCGGCGCGACGCCGTTCACGGCGCGCGCGGCGTCGTACTCCGACTCGGCCCTGTCCACCGCCGTGTACGCGCCCGCGTTGACGATCAGCGCCGGCGCGACCTCGCGCACGGTCCGCCGGATCGCCCCGGCATCGGCGAGGTCGAGCGTGCCGCGATCGGTGGCGACCACCTCGCCGTGCGCGCGCAGCGCAGGGACGAGCGCGTGGCCGAGCTGGCCCGCCGCGCCCGTCACGAGGATGCGCATCGCGGCCCTTGGGCGACTAGTCGTAGCAATCCGCGAGCGCGAGGGGCAGGCCCTCGCGGTCCTTGGCGGCGAGCACGGGCTCGCCGTCGAGCGGCCATTCGATGCCGAGCGCGGGGTCGTTCCATTGCAGCGTGCGCTCGTGCTCGGGATGCCAGAAGTCGGTGGTCTTGTAGGCGAAGTCGGCGACCGGCGTGAGCACCAGGAAGCCGTGCGCGAAGCCCGGCGGGATCCACAGCATCCTGCGGTTGTCGGCGGAGAGCTCGAGGCCGAACGAGCGGCCGAACGTCGGCGAGCTTTTCCGCAGGTCGACCGCGACGTCGTACACCGCGCCGTCGAGCACGCGCACCAGCTTGCCCTGGGCGTGCTCGATCTGGTAGTGCAGGCCGCGCAGCACGCCCTTCACCGAGCGCGACTGGTTGTCCTGCACGAAGTCGGCGTCGATGCCGGCCCCGGCGAAGGCGCGCGCGTTCCAGCTCTCGAAGAAATGCCCGCGCGCGTCGCCGAACACGCGCGGCTCGATGAGCCGCACGCCGGGCAGCGGGGTGTCCGTCACCTTCATGGGCGCTTCAGCGGATCACCGGGTCGCGCAGCAGGCCGAGCAGGTATCGCCCGTAGCCGTTCTTCGCCAGGGCGTTGCCGAGCCGCTCCAGCGCCCCGGCGTCGATCCAACCCTGCCGGAAGGCGATCTCCTCGGGGCAGGCGATCTTGAGTCCCTGGCGCCGCTCGATGGTCTCGATGTACTGCGAGGCCTCGAGCAGCGTCTCGTGCGTGCCGGTGTCGAGCCATGCCATGCCGCGGCCCATCACCTCGCAGGCGAGCTCGCCCCAGCCGAGGTAGGTCTTGTTGACGTCGGTGATCTCGAGCTCGCCGCGCGCGGAAGGCGAGAGCTCGCGCGCGATGTCGAGCACGCGGTTGTCGTAGAAGTAAAGGCCGGTGACCGCGTAGCGCGACTTCGGGCGCGCGGGCTTCTCCTCGAGGCTCACCACGCGCCCCGACGCGTCGAACTCGGCGACACCGTAGCGCTCGGGATCGGCGACGGGATAGGCGAACACCGTCGCGCCCTGCGCGTGGGCGTTCGCGCGCTCGAGCTGCAGCTGCAGGTCGTGGCCGTAGAAGATGTTGTCGCCGAGCACCAGGGCGGCCGTGTCGCGGCCGACGAAGTCGCGGCCGATGATGAAGGCCTGCGCGAGGCCGTCGGGCGACGGCTGCACCGCGTACGACAGCGACAGGCCCCACTGCGCGCCGTCGCGCAGCAGCTGCTGGAAGCGCGGCGTGTCCTCCGGCGTGGAGATCAGCAGGATGTCGCGGATCCCCGCCAGCATCAGCGTCGACAGCGGGTAGTAGATCATCGGCTTGTCGTAGACCGGCAGCAGCTGCTTGCTCACGACCTGCGTCACCGGCCACAGCCGCGTGCCCGAGCCCCCGGCGAGAATCACGCCCTTGCGCTTCATCGCGAAACCCCTCCCGCGGCGAGGAACGCCAGCCACTTGGTCTCGCGCCGCGCGCGGCACACGCTGTCGAGCACGATGCCGCAGCCGATCAGCAGCGCGGAGAGCAGCATCAGCGACGCCGCCAGCACGGCGCTCGGCAGGCGCGGCACGAGGTGCGTCTCGGCGAACTCGACGATCACCGGCACGCCGATCGCCAGTGCCGTGAGCGCCACCACGGCACCGGCGATGCCGAAGAAGCGCACGGGGCGCGTCTGCTCGTAGAGGTGCGCCAGCGTGAGCGCGATGCGCACCCCGTCGCGCCAGGTGTTGAGCTTGCTCGCCGAGCCCTCTGGGCGGGCCCCGTAGGGCGTGTCGACCTCGCGGGTGCGAAGGCCGAGGTCGAGCCCGTGCACGGTCAGTTCGGTCTCGATCTCGAAGCCGCGCGAGGCGGCGGGAAACGAGCGCACGAAGCGCCGCGTGAACGCCCGGTAACCGGAGAAGACGTCGTCGACGCGCGCGCCGTAGAGGCGCGAGATGGCACCCGTGAACAGGCGGTTGCCCCACTGGTGGCCGCGACGGTAGGCATCGGCGGCCGTGTCGCGCGGCGTGACGCGTCGGCCGATCACCATCTCGCAGTGCTCGTCGCGCAGCGTCGCCAGCATGCGCGACGCGGACGCGGCGTCGTAGGTGTCGTCGCCGTCGACCAGCAGCAGGAGGTCGGCGTCGGCGACCACGAACAGCGTGCGCACGGCATTGCCCTTGCCGGGGCGCGGTTCCACGACCACGCGGGCGCCGGCCTCGCGCGCGATGCGCGCGGTGTCGTCGCGCGACGCGTTGTCGCAGACCCAGATCTCGGCGCCGGGCAGCGCGCTGCGGAACCCCGCGACCACGCCGGCGATGGTGGGCGCTTCGTCGCGGCAGGGAACGAGCACTGCGATCGATGGGGTCGAGGGCATGGTTCGGCGATGGCGCCCCGGCGGCGCGGGCCGCGCGGGCGACGTGGCGTGGGCGAATCCTAGCAAACGACGGGTGGCGGGCCGCTATACTCGGCAACACCGCTCGGCAACACCGGCGCAGATCCCCGCAGCGCGTGCGATTCCCACCCAACCTCTCCCGCCACGCCGTCAATGCGCTCGCGCTGGTGGTGTTCGCGCTGATCGCGGTGCGGGCCTCGACCGTCGCCGATCCCTACTGGGACACGCTGGCCTACCACTGGCCCTTCGCCGCGCGCGCGGCGGGCCTCTGCGATGCCGGGTGCTTCGCCTTCGACGAGGGCACCGAGGTCCTCTACCGGTCGTTCCCCATGCTCTACCACCTCGCCTTCGGCGAGCTGTGGCGCATATTCGGGACGCCCGCCGCCGGCCACTGGATCTCGATCGCCGCGCTCGCGGCCCTGTGCGGCTACCTGTGGAAGCGCTTCGACGTCCCGCCCGCGTGGTCGTGGCTCGGCTTCGTCGCCATCCCCATCGTGCAGGTCCACCTGTCGGCGAGCTACAGCGACATCACCGGCAACGCGCTCCTGACCATCGCGATCTTCATCATCCTGCGCGTGATCGTCACGCGCGAGCCTCCGCTCGCCTGGGAATGGGCGGTGGCGCTGCTGGCGCTCGCCGTGACCGGCGCGACCAAGCTGCAGTTCATCCCGCTCGCGGCGCTCGCCTGGTGCGCGCTCTGCGTGGCCGCCGCCATCGCCTGGCGCGGGCGCGAGGGCGCGCTGCCGTGGCTGCGCGTCGGCGTGCTGCTGGTCGCGGGCCTCGCGGCGACGTTGCCGCAGGCTGTCCACAACCTCGCCGCCTTCGCCAACCCGTTCTACCCGATGAGCTTCAAGCTCGGCGGGCACCGCTTCCCCGGCGTGATGTCGGTCGAGGACATGCAGAAGGGCATGTCCGTCGCCGATCCCTGGCTGCGCTATCCGGCGCCCCTGCGCTGGGTCGCGTCCGTCCTCGAGTTCGACGCGCTCGGCGGCCGGCCCGGGGTGTGGACCGTGGACCAGGCCGACATCGCGCGCAGCTCCCGGGCCTTCCGCATGGGCGGCTACTTCGTGGTCTACGTCCTCGGCATGCTGGCGCTGGCGGCCACGCGCCTCGGCGAGCGCCGTGCCGGCGCCTTCGCCTGGCTGTTCGCGGTGCTGACCCTCCTCTGCATGCTGCTGCCCAACTCGCACGAGCTGCGCTACTACCACTTCTGGATGCTGACGCTGGTGGGCGGCGTGCTGGCGCTGGCGCACTCGCCGCTGTTCGCGCCTTCGGCCGCGGCGCCGGCGGCGAGCGGCCCGGAGGCGACGGCGCGGCTGCATCGCCTGCGCAACCCCCTCGCCGAACCGCTGGCGCTGCGCCAGGCCGCCCACGGCTTCATCGCCGTGGTGCTGCTGTCGGTCATCCTCGCCACCGGCGCGCGCTACGTGTCCACCGTCGGCGCGCGCGCTTCGCGCATCGCGACCTACACCGACGCGGTGGTCGGCGCGATGGCGCCGGGGTCGACGCTGTGCATCGCCAACCGGCATCGCACGGCGGTTTTCTACACGCGGCTGTTCCACCCGCGCAGCGACGTCGGGGTGCGCGTGCTGCGCGAAGGCGAGGGCACCGCCGGTTGCGATCGCGTGGTCGACCCGCGATGAACGCCGGCGATTCGCCACGGCGGCCGGTCGCGCCCGACGCGGCCTACACCGGCACGGGCAACCTCGAGGTGATGGCCGAGGCGGTCAACTACAACCGCTACCTGCTGGGACTGGTGCGCCGCGCGGCGCGCCCCGGCGACCGCATCGCCGATATCGGCGCGGGCATCGGCACCTTCGCGGCCGCGCTCGCCGCCGACGGCTACGACGTCGCCTGCGTCGAGCCCGACGCCGCGCAGGCGGAGGTGCTGCGCAGCCGCGGCCTCGCGCATGTGCACGATGCCTCGGAGCTCCCCGCCGGGTCGCTCGACTTCGTCTACTCGTTCAACGTGCTCGAGCACATCGAGGACGACGCGGCCGCGGCGAGCACCTGGGTGTCGCGCCTCAGGCCCGGCGGGCGCATGCTGGTCTACGTGCCGGCGTTCGACCTGCTCTTTTCCAGCATGGACCGCAAGGTGGGGCACGTGCGGCGCTACCGGCGCGCGAGCCTGCGGCGCGTGCTGGAGGGCGCGGGGCTCGAGGTCGGGCGCGTGCGCTACGCCGACAGCGCGGGGTTCTTCGCCACGCTCGCGTTCAAGGCGTTGGGCAACGACAGCGGCGAGATCGACCGCCGCGCGCTCGTGGCCTACGACCGCGTCGCGTTTCCCGTGTCGCGCGCGGCCGACCGGCTGCTCGACCGCGTGGTCGGCAAGAACGTCGTGGCCACCGGCCGCCGGCGCGCCTGACGCGACGCGCCGCGCGGGGGCTCGGCGCGCCGCGGCACGCGCCGGCTCAGCGCGCCGTTTCGGCCTGGTAGTGGCGCTCGATCCAGTGGCGATACTCGCCGCTGGTGACCTCGGCGAGCCACGCCGCGTTGTCGAAGTACCAGTCGACCGTGCGCCGCATGCCGGAGGCGAAGGTCTCCGACGGCTCCCATCCCAGCTCGCCGCGTATCCTCGCCGGATCGATGGCATAGCGCCGGTCGTGCCCGGGCCGGTCCGCGACGTGGGTGATGAGCGTCGCCGGGTCGCGGTCGATGCCTTGTGCGCCCAGGCGCTCGCCGACGCGCGCGCAGATCGCGCGCACCACGTCGATGTTCTGCATCTCGGCGTTGCCGCCGACGTTGTAGGTCGCGCCCGGCGTGCCGCGGGCGAGCACCGTGCGGATCGCCGCGCAGTGGTCCCCGACGTACAGCCAGTCGCGCACGTTGCGGCCGTCGCCGTAGACCGGCAGCGGCTTGCCCGCGATCGCGTTGACGATCATCAGCGGGATGAGCTTCTCGGGAAACTGCATCGGCCCGTAGTTGTTCGAGCAGTTGGTGGTGAGCGTGGGCAGGCCGAAGGTGTGGTGCCAGGCGCGCACCAGGTGGTCCGACGCGGCCTTCGACGCCGAGTAGGGGCTGTTGGGCGCGTAGGGAGTCTCCTCGCTGAACGCGGGATCGCCGGGGCCGAGCGATCCGTAGACCTCGTCGGTCGACACGTGCAGGAAGCGGAACGCGCGCCTGTCCGCGTCGGGGAGCTCGCGCCACCACGCGGCGGTTTCCTCGAGCAGCGCGAAGGTGTCGACGACGTTGGTCTCGATGAAGGCCGCGGGGCCGTGGATCGAGCGGTCGACGTGCGTCTCGGCCGCGAAGTTGACGATCGCGCGGGGACGGTGGCGCCCGAGCAGCGCCTTCACCCGCGCGCGGTCGCCGATGCTGCCGTGGACGAATGCGTAGCGCGCGTCGCCGCTCACGCGCGCGAGGTTCGCCGCGTTGCCCGCGTAGGTGAGCTTGTCGAGGTTGACGACGGGCTCGCCGCCGCTGTCCAGCCAGTCGAGGATGAAGTTCGCGCCGATGAAGCCGGCACCGCCGGTGACGAGGATCATGGGGAGGTCGTGGGGCTGGAATCGGGTGTCGCGGCGGACGGTCCGCGCGCCGCGCCATGGTACGCGAGGTACCAGTCGACGAAGGCCGCGAGGCCGCGCTCGAGCGGGGTATGCGGCGCGAAGCCGGTGAGCGCCGCGAGGCGATCGATCGACGCGTAGGTGTCGCGCACGTCGCCCGGCTGCATCGGCGTGTCGATGCGCAGCGCCTCGCGGCCGAGCAGGCGCTCGAGCGTGGCGATGAACTCGCCCAGCGCCACCGAGCGGTTGTTGCCGATGTTGTAGATGGCGTGCGGGACGTCCTCGCCCCCGGCACCGCCCACCGCGCCGGGGCCGGCGTCGCCGCGCCGCGGGGGGTGCGCGAGCACGCGCAGCACGCCCTCGACGATGTCGTCGACGAAGGTGAAGTCGCGGCGCATGTCGCCGCCGTTGAACACGCGGATGGGCTCGCCCGCGAGGATCGCGCGCGTGAACAGCATCGGCGCCATGTCGGGGCGTCCCCAGGGCCCGTAGACCGTGAAGAAGCGCAGCCCCGTGGCCGGCAGGCCATAGAGGTGCGCGTAGCTGTGCGCCATCACCTCGTTGGCCTTCTTGGTCGCCGCGTACAGGCTCACCGGCGTGTCGGTGCGCTGGTCCTCGGAGAACGGCAGCGCGTGGTTGGCGCCGTATACGCTCGACGACGACGCGTAGGCAAGGTGGCGCACGCCGCCGTGGCGGCATCCCTCGAGCACGTTGATGAAGGCATCGAGGTTGTTGACGGCGTAAGCGGAAGGATTCTGCAGCGAATAGCGCACGCCCGGCTGCGCGGCGAGGTGCACGACCTCGCCGAAGCCGCCCTCGGCGAAGAGCCGCGCCGTGGCCCCGCGGTCGGCGAGGTCGAGCGTGCGCACCTCGACGCGGCAATGCTCCGCGACGCGGCGCGCCCGCGCGCGCTTCAGCGCGACGTCGTAGTAGTCGTCGAAGCTGTCGACGCCGGCCACCTCGGCGCCCTCGCGCGAGAGCGCGATCATGGCGTGCATGCCGATGAAGCCGGCCGCGCCGGTGACCAGCACGCGCCTGCGGGGTGCCTGCGGTGCCGCGCTCAATGCAGCGTCCGCTCGGGGACGCGCGCGGCCTCGTCCCGCGAAGGCGCCGCGTCTTCTTCCTGCGCTGCGGCCTCGTCGTCACGCGAGGCCGCCGCCTCGGATTCGAGCGCGCGCAGCTTGGCGTACTTGAGGAAGCTCGCGAACGATCCAACGGCGATGTGCGCGAAGCCCGCCGCGCCGTCGAGGAAGCCCAGGCGCAGCAGGTAGAGCCGCAGGAAGCGCGCCAGCGGCGCCAGCGCGATCTGCGCGAAGCCCGCGCTGCGCCCGGCGCGGTGCATCGCCTCGGCCTGCAGGCTGGTGTAGCGGTTCTGCTTGGCGATGTAGTCGGAGAGGGACTCGGCCGAGGCGTGCAGGAGGTCGCCGTCGACGCGCGCGGCGTGGCCGTCGACGATCACGCGCTCGTGCACGACGTCGTCGCTCCAGCGCGCATAGCGGCGGTCGAAGAGGCGCACCACCCAGTCGGGATAGCCGTCGCCGTGCGAGAGCCAGCGCCCGAGGAAGCGGTTGCGGCGCGCCAGCGCGAAGGCCGCCGCGCCGGGGTTGTCGCGCGCCAGCACGGCGGCGATCGCATCGGCGAGCTCGGGCGTGACGCGCTCGTCGACGTCGAGGCAGAGCACCCAATGGTTGCGTGCGTTGGCGACGGCGAACTGCTTCTGCGGCCCATAGCCCGCGAACGCGCGCTCCAGCACCCGCGCGCCGAGGCCGCGCGCGATGTTCACGGTATCATCGCGGCTCCCCGAATCGACGACGACGACATCGTCGGCGAACGCCGCAGAGCCGATGCAGCCGGCGATCTCGCCTGCCGCATCGTGCGCGATGATGCAAAGCGACAGGGGTAGCGATCCGGGCTCGGGCATGTGCGTCGGATGTCGTCGGTTTCTTTCGGGAAGGCGCGATTCGTGAAGGCCTTGAAGGCGCGAATCCAGGTGCGATTGTACGTCCGCCGACGCGGGAAGCCGCGATGAAGCGAATCCTGGTGGTCCGGCCCTCGTCGCTCGGCGACGTGGTCTATGCGCTGGCGATCGCCGCCGACATCCGCGCCGCGTGTCCGGGAGCCTCGGTCGACTGGGTGGCCGAGGAAGGCTTCGCCGAGCTCCCGAAGCTTTCGCGGGACGTGGACCGCGTGATACCCGTGGCGCTGCGCCGCTGGCGCGGCGCGCTGGCGCGCGGCGCGACCTGGCGCGAGTTCGCCGGCTTCCGCCATGTCATGCGCGAGCGCCGCTACGACGCGGTGATCGACCTGCAGGAGCAGCTCAAGGGCGCGCTGATCGCGCGGCTGGCGCGCGGCCGCAGGCACGGGCTCGCGGCGTCGAGCATCCGCGAGCCCGTGGCCACGCTGTTCCACCACCATCACCACGCGGTGGAGCGCGACATCCATTTCGTCGCCAAGTGCCGCGCCATCGCCGCGGGTGCGCTCGGCTACGCGCCCGAGGGCCCGCCACGCTGGCACTGGCACCCCCTCGCAGCGACCGCCGCGATGCCGCGCGGGCCCTCGGTCGCGATGCTGACGGCGACCTCGCGGCCGGGCAAGCTGTGGCCCGAGGACCGCTGGCGGGCGCTGGCGGCGCATGTCGCGGGCGCGGGCTTCGCCGTGGTGCTCCCCTGGGGCACGCCCGAGGAATGCGCGCGCGCCGAGCGCATCGCGGAGGGCGTCGCGGGCGCCGTCGTGCCGCCGCGGCAGCCGCTCGCCGACCTGGCCGCCCTGCTCGCGCACGTCGACGCCGCGGTCGGCGTCGACACGGGGCTCACGCACCTCGCCGCGGCGCTCGGCACGCCGACCGTGGCGCTGTTCACCGAGACCGACGCCGCCCTCGCCGGCGTCGCGGTCTGCGGCGCGCCCTCGCAGGACCTCGGCGGCAACGGCGTCGTCCCGTCCCTCGCCGAGGCGGTCGATGCCCTCGGCGTCATCTGGCGCGCCACGCCGCGCTGCTGACGGCGCCATGAACCGCGCGCTCTACTCGCTCGCCTGGCGCGCCCTGCTTCCCCTCGCGCCGCTGCGCCTCGCCTGGCGCGCGCGGCGCGAGCCCGGCTACACCGAGGCGATCGGCGAGCGCTATGCGCGCTACGCGCGGCGCGACGGCGCCGACCCGCCCGGCGCGATCTGGGTGCATGCCGTGTCGGCGGGCGAGACGCGCGCCGCCGCGCCGCTGGTCGAGCGCATCCTCGCCGAGCGGCCCGGCGTGCCCGTGCTGCTGACCTCGATGACCGCCACCGGCCGCGCCGCCGCGCGCACGCTGTTCGGCGAGCGCGTGCGCACCGCGTGGTTGCCCTACGACACGCCTGGCGCGGTTTCGCGCTTCCTCGCGCATTTCGCGCCGCGCGCCGGCATCGTCATGGAGACGGAGGTGTGGCCGAACCTGGTCGAGGGTTGCCGCGCCGCGGGCGTGCCGTTGCTGCTGGTCAACGCGCGCCTTTCGGCGCGCTCGGCCGCGGGCTACGCGAGGCTCGGCGACCTCGCGCACGACGCGTTCGCAGGCTTCGCCGGCGTGGCCGCGCAGGCGGCCGACGACGCGCAGCGCCTCGCCGCGCTCGGCGTGCGCGAGCCCGCCGTGCTCGGCAACGTGAAGTTCGACGTCGGCGTCGGCGAGGCACAGCGCGCGCTCGCCGCCACGCTGCGCGCGCGCTTCGGCGCCGCGCGGCCGGTGTTCGTCGCGGCGTCGACGCGCGAGGGCGAGGAGGCCCTGCTGCTCGACGCGCTCGCCGCGCACCCGTTGCCACGCGGCGCGCTGACGGTGATCGTGCCGCGCCATCCCCAGCGCTTCGACGACGTCGCGGCGCTGCTCGACCGCAGGGGCCTCGCCTGGCAGCGGCGCAGCGACGAGCGGGCGCTGCCCGCATCGACGGCGTACCTGCTCGGCGACTCGATGGGCGAGCTCGCGGCCTATTACGGCGCCGCGGACGTGGCCTTCGTCGGCGGCAGCCTGCTGCGGCTGGGGGGACAGAACCTGGTCGAGCCGATCGCGCAGGGCATCCCCACGCTGGTAGGGCCGCATACCTTCAACTTCGCGGCGATCGCCGAGCAGGCGGTGGCGGCGGGCGCCGCGCTGCGCGTCGCCGATGCCGGCGCGCTGGTGGCCGAGGTCGCGCGCCTCATCGACGACGGCGAGGCGCGCGAGGCGATGCGCGAGCGTGCGCTGGCCTTCCACGCCGCGCACCGCGGCGCGGTCGACCGCCTGTGGCACTGGCTGGAGCGCTGGCTGCCCGCATGAGTGTCATCCCCGCGCAAGCGGGGACCCATGCCCCGCCATCACGGGCAGCCCACGGGCAACGGTATCGCCGGAAGCCGCAAAGCTTGCGTCGTGCGTTGACATCGGCGCGGCGGACGCCGGGGGCTCGGCCCCGAGCGGGTTCATCGCGAAGGCCGAGCCCCCGGTGGCCGTCGCACGTTTCGCCGAGGGCAATGCACGACGCATGTTTGCGCGGATGCCGCACGACCGCTGGATCCCAGCTGCCGCGGGGATGGCCGGGTGGGTCCCCGCTTGCGCGGGGATGACGGCTAGCCGCGCAGGCGGCGGTTGAGGTCGACGATGTCCTGCTCCGTCAGCGAACCCACGGCCGCCTTGAGCCTCAGCACCGACAGCAGGTAGTTGAAATAGGCCTGCGCCAGGTCGCGGCGCGTGGTGAACACGTTCTGCTGCGTGTTCAGCACGTCGAGGTTGGTGCGCACGCCGACCTCCTGCCCGACGCGGTTCGACTCGTAGGCGACCTCGGCCGAGCGCACGGCCTGCTGGTTGGCCTGGATCGAGGCCACCGAGCTTTGCACGCCCGAGTAGCCCGTCTGCGCGTTGAACAGCGCGTTGCGCCGCGCGGCCTCGAGCGATTGCCGGGCATTGTCCTGCAGCGCGATCGCCTCGCGCACCTTCGAGTTCACGTAGCCGCCCTGGTACAGCGGGACGTTCACCGCGATGCCGATCTGCCCCGAGCGGTAGTTGTAGTTGTTGTCGAAGCTCGACGAGCCGCTGCCGAGCGTCCCGCCGTAGCTCGCGACGAGGTCGACGGTGGGCAGGTGGCCGGCGCGCTGGCGGTCGACCTCGAGGGTCGCGATCGACAGCGTCGACTGCGCGACGTGGATGGCGAGGTTGTCGACGAGCGCGCGATCGTTCCAGTATTGCGGATTGGCGGGCTCGGGCGGCTGCGGCGTGAAGCCCTGCGACAGCTTGGCGAGCGTGCCGGGCGCGCGGTTGATGATGGCGCGCAGCGCGGCGACCTTGTTGTCGTAGTCGTTGCGCGTCGAGATCTCGGTCGCGACGATCTGGTCGTACTTGGCCTGCGCTTCGTTGGTGTCGGTGATGGTGGCGGTGCCGACCTCGAAGTTGCGCTTGGCCTGCGCGAGCTGCTCGGAGATCGCCGCCTTCTGCGCCACCACCAGCTCGATGTTGTACTCGGCGAGCAGCACGTCGAAATACGCCACCGTGACGCGCAGCATCAGGTCCTGCTGCGTGGTCGCGAGCACGTAGTCGGCCTGCTGCAGCTGCTCGAGCGCCTGGTCGTAGAGCACGACGTTGCCGGCACGGAAGATGGGCTGCGCCGCCGACACCGTCAGCGAGCCCGCCTCGTATCCGCGGCCGACGCCCGCGTCGGGCACGCCGCTGACGTGCTGGTCGAAGCGGTTGACGTTGGCCGCGCCGGTGGCGTAGACGTTCGGCAGCAGGCCCGAGCGCGCCTGGGGCAGCCTCTCCTGCGTCGCCTGCCAGACGGCGCGCGCCGAGGCGAGCGCGGGATCGTTCTGCTGCGCGTCATGGTAGATCTGCAGCAGGTCGTCGGCGCGCGCGGCGGTGCCGCAGGTCGCGGCGACTGCGACGGCGAGGGCGAGGACGGCAAAGGACGGTTTCATCGGGAGTGTCCGGTGCTTGGGGCCCCGCCGCGCCGGGATGCGCGGCAGGCCGGTTGTTCGGTAGCTCAGTAGCGGCGCATGCCGGGGTCGACGCTGCGCGCCCAGGCATCGACGCCGCCTTCGAGGTTGTGCGCGCGGAAGCCCTGCTGCCCGAGCCAGGCTGCCGCCGCGGCGCTGCGCTGCCCGCTGTGGCAGACGATCACCAGGTCGCGCTCGCGCGGCAGCTCGTCGAGGCGCCGCGGAAGCGCGCCGAGCGGCAGGGACAGCGAGCCGTCGATCATGCAGATCGCGCGCTCCCAGTCCTCGCGCACGTCGACCAGGACCGGTGGCGTGCGCGCCCCGTCGGACCGCCACGCCTCGACGGCCTCGGGCGTCAGTCGCGAGATCAAAACACGAACCGCGAGGGTGCCGGCGAATGCGCGAGCGGCTTGACGCTGGTCTCGAACAGCGTCCGCACCGTGCGCGCGCCCGGCGCCGTCCAGCGCACCACCTGCGCGGTCATCGCCGGCGCGTCGCCGACGATGGCGAAGATGCGCCCGCCGGGGTTGAGCTGGGCGAACCACGCCTCGTCGAGCAGCGGCGTCGATCCGGTGAGCACGATGGCGTCGTAGGTGTCGCGGCCGAAACCGCGCGCGCCGTCGCCGACCTCGACCGTGACGTCGCCGAAGCCCTGCGCGGCGAGCCGCGCACGCGCCGACGACGCAAGCGCCGCGTCGATCTCGACGCTGGTGACGAAGCTGCCGCGGCTGCGCAGGAGCGCAGTGAAGTAGCCGCTGCCGGTGCCGATCTCCAGCACGCTCTCGCCGGCACGCAGGCCCAGGTCCTGCAGCACGCGCGCCTCGACCTTGGGCGTCCACATGGCGTAGCCGTTGCCCAGCGGGACCTCGATGTCGGCGAACGCGAGGTCGCGGTATTCCGCCGGCACGAAGTCCTCGCGCCGCACCTTGAACAGGAGGTCGAGGACATCGGTATCGAGCACGTCCCACGGCCGGATCTGCTGCTCGACCATGTTGAAGCGCGCCTTGTCGTAATTCATGTCGGTCCGTTACCCACCCGCGCTAATGACCGCGGGTCATTTATTATCGCCGCGCTATTATCGCGCGTCAACGCGAGCGAGGCACCGAAGGGCTTCGCACGCGGCCCGCGAGCCCATCCGCCGGCCCGGCTCAATCCGCGGCCGGCGCTGCTGCGCGGGCCGCTTCGCCGGCGGGTCCCGCCGCGGCTGCCGCGTTCTCCAGCCGGCGTGCACGCCGCGCCTTGCGGCGCTCGGCGAACCCGTCGAGGTACGAGTAGAGCACCGGCACGACCACCAGCGTGAGCAGCGTCGAGGTGACGACGCCGCCGATGATCGCGCGGCCCATCGGCGCCTGCGTCTCGCCGCCCTCGCCGAGCCCCAGCGCCAGCGGCAGCATGCCGCCGATCATCGCCGCGGTCGTCATCAGGATCGGGCGAAGGCGCACCTGCCCCGCCTCCATCAGCGCATCGCCGATGGCGGCGCCGCCGCGCCGCGCGCGGTTGGCGAAGTCGACCAGCAGGATCGCGTTCTTGGTGACCAGCCCCATCAGCATGATGAAGCCGATCATCGAGAAGATGTTGAGCGTGGTGCGGGTGAGCAGCAGCGCGAGGAACACGCCGATCAGCGAGAACGGCAGCGAGGCCATGATCGCCAGGGGCTGGGTGAAGCTCGCGAACTGCGAGGCGAGGATCAGGTAGATGAAGATCACCGCGAGGCCCAGCGCCGCCAGCGCGGCGCTGAACGCATCGGCCATGTCCTGCTGCTGCCCGCTGATCGAGAAGCGGTAGCCGGGCGGCAGCACGGTGGCCTTGACGATCTTGTCGACGTCGCTGCCGACGTCGCCCGAGGGCCGCCCCTGCACGTTGGCGTAGAGCGCGACGCGGCGCTGCAGCCCCTCGCGCTTGATGATCTGCGGGCTGGTCGTCTCGACGATCTCGGCCACCTGGCGCAGCGGCACCATGCGCTGCTCGCCGTTGGGTCCCGTCTTGTTGGTGCTGATGTAGAGGTTGGCGAGCTGCGCGGCGAGCTCGCGGCGGTTGCGCGCGAGCTGCACGTTGACCTCGTAGTTCTGGCCGTCGGGCCCGAGCCAGTAGCTCACCGTGTCGCCGGCGATCAGCGGGCGCAGCGTGGCGCCGACCTGCTGCACGCTGATGCCGAGCTCGGCGGCGACGTCGTTGTTGACGCGCACCGACAGCGCGGGGTTGGCGGCCTTGTCCGAGGTCTCGAGGTCGGCGATGCCCGGCACCTTGGCGACCTTGTCGCGGAACTCCGCCATCAGCGACGACAGCGTGCCGGGGTCCGGGCCCAGCATGTTCACCCAGATCGGCCGGTCGAAGCCGAGCGCCAGCTCGATGCCCGCGATCGGCAGGATCGCCTCGCGGATCGCGCCCTCGAGTTGCTGCTGCGAGCGCTTGCGCTTCGCGCGGTCGACGAGCTTCAAGTTGACGCGCGCGTAGTTGCGCCCCTCGTCGGTGCCGACCGTGGTCATCATCAGGTCGATTTCCGGGAACTGCTTCAGCGTCTCCTCGACCTGCCTGGCCTTGGAATTGGTGTACTCGAGGCTCGATCCCACCGGCGTGTTGAGGCGCAACGAGGTGAAGCCCTGGTCCTGCTGGGGGACGAACTCGGTGCCGACCAGCGGCACGATGAAGAAGCTCGCGACGAAGGTCACCACGGCGATCACCAGCACCTTGATGCGATGCCGCAGCGCCAGCGCGAGCACGCGCGCATAGACGCGGTGCATCCAGTCGATGAAGCGCTCGACCTGACCCATCACGCGGCCGAGCCAGGGGATGCGGCGGAAGCGGCCCTCGGGCGGGTCGTGCCACACCGACGAGAGCATGGGGTCGAGCGTGAAGCTCACGAACAGGCTCACCAGCACCGCGACCGCCACGGTCACGCCGAACTGGAAGAAGAAGCGGCCGACGATGCCGTGCATGAAGGCGATGGGCACGAACACGGCGACGATGGCGAACGTCGTGGCCATCACCGCCAGGCCGATCTCCTGCGTCCCTTCGAGCGCGGCGTCGCGGTGGCTCTTGCCCATCGCCAGGTGGCGCACGATGTTCTCGCGCACCACGATGGCGTCGTCGATCAGGAGGCCGATGCAAAGCGACAGCGCCATCAGCGTGAGGAAGTTGAGCGAGAAGCCGAAGCCGTTGATGGCGATGAAGGTGGCGATGACGCTGATCGGCAGCGTGAGCCCGGTGATGATGGTGCTGCGCCAGCTGTGCAGGAACAGGAACACGATCAGCACGGTGAGGAGGCCGCCCTCGACGATGGTCTGCTTGACGCGGTTGACGCTGCGCTCGACCTGCTCGGCGCTGTTGTTGACCACGCGCAGCTCGACGTCCGACGGGACGCGCTTCTTCAGCGCATCGACCGCGCGCAGCACCTCGCGGCCGGTCTCGACGATGTTGGCGTCCTGCGACTTGAGCAGGTCGATGGTGATCGCCGGGCGCCCGTTGATCCGCGCGATCGACTGCTCCTCCTTCTCGCCGTCGATGACGTCGGCGACCTGCGACAGGTAGACCGGCGCCCCGCCCTGCTGGGCGACGATGATCCGCGAGAACGCCGCCGGGTCCTTGATCTTGCCGTCGACGCGCACGATCGTCTCGGACGCGCCCTTGGCGAGCCGCCCCGCCGGGACGTCCTGGTTGGCGTTGCGCACCGCGTTCATGACCTGGTCGACGCCGATGCCCAGCGCGATCAGCGCGGAAGGCTTGACCTGGATGCGGATCTCGCGCGTGACGCTGCCGTTGACGTTGACGCGCGCCACGCCGGGCACGTTCTCGAGGCCCCGCACGATGGTCTGGTCGGTGAGCGAGGTGAGCTCGCGCAGGCCGGTGGTCGGCGACATCACCGCCAGCGACACCACGGGCTGCTGGTTCTCGCTGTCGGCGCGGACGATCAGCGGGTCCTTGACGTCGCGCGGGAACTGCGGCCGCGCCTGCGCGACCTTGTCGCGCACGTCCTGCATCGCGCGGTTCATGTCGGTGTCGAGCCTGAACTCGACGAACACGCCCGACGAGCCCTCGAGCGAGTTCGAGCGGATGTTCTTCACGCCCGCGACGGTGTTGACCGCGTACTCGATCGGCTTGGTGACGTCGGCCTCCACGGCCTCGGGCGCGGCGCCCGGGTACGCGGTCTGGATGAACACGAACGGCAGGCTCACGTCGGGCATCTGCTCGACGTGCAGGCGCTGGTACGAGAAAACGCCCAGCACCGCGATCGCCACCATCACCATGGTGGCGAACACCGGTTGCGCGATCGATGTCCGGGTGATCCACATGCGCGGGCGCCCCGCCTAGCTCGGCCGCGTCTCGGCCGGCGCGAGCGTGGCCTTGACCAGCACCGGCGCGCCTTCCTTCAGGTTCTCGAAGCGGGTGGCCAGCACCGGCATCGAGGCGGGGAGCGGCGACTTGAGCTCGACGAGGCCGTTCTCCTCGTCGCGACGCCCGACCACCACGATGCGCTTGGCGAGCTTGCCGCCGTCGATCGCCCAGACGTAGGTCAGCCCGGCCTCGTTGCGCACTGCCGAGGCGGGCAGCGTGGTCACCGGCGACGACGACGCGAGCGCGATGCGCCCGTCGGCGAACATCCCGCCGCGTAGCAACGCGTCGTTGTTCTTCAAGGTCACGTACACCAGGATCGCGCGGGTCCCCGGCTCGGTGGTGGGGTTGATGCGCTCGATGCGGCCCTCGAAGCGGCGATCGCCGAAGCCCGTCACGCCGAGGTCGACGGCCATGCCGACCTTGAGCTCGGGCACGTCGGAGGCCGGCACCATCGCCTGCATCTCGAGGTCGGCCAGGTTGACGATGGTGAGCAGCGGCGCGTCGAAGGCGACCTTCTCGCCGGGCTGGACGTGCCGCTTGGCGACGGTGCCGCTCATCGGCGTGATCACCATCGCATCGCGCAGCGCGATCTGCGCGAGCTTCACCTGCGCCTCGGCCGACTTGACGTTGCCGGCGGCGACGTTGAACCCCGACTCGGAGCTGTCGAAAGCGTTCTGCGAGATGAACTTCTGGTCGAGCAGCTTGGTGTTCATGGCGCGCGTCTTGGTGGCGAGCGCGAGCTGGGCGCGAGCGCTCTCCAGCGCACCCTGGCGCTCCGACACCTTGGCATCGAGGTCGGCGGTGTCGAAGCGCGCGACCACCTGGCCCGCGGTGACCTTCTCGCCTTCGCGCACCGCGATGTCGCGCAGGTCGCCCGAGACCTTCGCCTTGACCACCACCTGGTTCACCGGCTGCAGCGTTCCCGACACCGGCAGCCAGCGCCCCAGCGGCCTGGCGCTGGCGTAGGCCAGGTCCGCCGCGGTGAATTCCATCGCCTTGGGCGCGGCGCCCGGCGCCCCGGCCGCCGCCGCGCTGCCCTGCGGCCGCTCGCCGCGCATGGCCACGAACGCCGCCACGGCCCCGACGACGACCAGCACGCCGATGCCGACCAGGACCCCACGCCTCTTGTGCAACCCCTTCATCCAAGCTCCCTGGAACGATTCTCCGGCCTGCCGCGCCGCTTGTGCACCCTCGCCGGCCGGATACCGGCGCGCGCCCCTGCACCGCTTCGATGCGTCGGGAGCCCGCCGCGGATTCAGCCGCGATCCTGCCCCCCGGTGCCGGGCAATCCGCCACGCTAGGACGGCAAGGTCCCGCGCGCAATGGCCTTGCGACCGGGCGCCGCCGGCCGCGATGAACGGGGTTCGCTGGCTGCCCGGCCCCGGCGGCGTGGCCCCCGCCTGCGGCCATTGACAGGCCATGCCCGCAATTCCATAATTTTATGTTAGTCCCGATTGCCGGGACCCGATCGAGCGCACAGGGCGGCCTGCGAGGCCGCGAGGCGCGGCGCGTGCCCGGCCCAACCCAACTCCCCGGAGAGTCCCGAATGAACGTTTCCCAACGGCTCGGCCTGTCGCTGGTCGCGGCCGCGCTCGTCACGATGTACGGCTGCGGCAAGGAAGAACCCAAGCAGGCGGCGGCGCCCGCCACCCCCGCACCCGCGGCCGCCAAGGCCGACGACAGCATCGTGGTCAAGATCGGCCACGCCGGCCCGCTGACGGGCGGGATCGCCCACCTCGGCAAGGACGACGAGAACGGCGCCCACCTCGCGGTCGACCAGGCCAACGACAAGAAGCTCAAGATCGGCGGCAAGACCGTCAAGTTCGAGCTGGTCAGCGAGGACGACCAGGCCGACCCGAAGCTCGGGCCGACGATCGCGCAGAAGTTCGCCGACGCGCACGTCGCCGGTGTCGCGGGCCACCTCAACTCGGGCGTGACCATCCCCGCCTCGGCGGTCTACAACCAGGCCGGCATCCCGATGATCTCGGGCTCGGCGACCAATCCCAAGCTCACCGAGCAGGGCTTCAAGAACATCTTCCGCGTGGTCGGCCGCGACGACCAGCAGGGCCCCGCCGTCGCGCAGTACCTCGAATCGCTGAAGGTCAAGAAGGTCGCGATCGCCGACGACGCCACCGCCTATGGCGAGGGCCTCGCGAACGAGGTCGAGAAGAACCTCAAGGCCGCGGGCGTGCAGGTCGTGGCGCGCGAGAAGGCCACCGACAAGACCACGGACTTCAAGGCCATCCTCACCAAGATCAAGGGCAAGGCGCCCGACGCCGTGTTCTACGGCGGCATGGACGCCACCGGCGGCCCGATGATCAAGCAGGCGCGCGAGCTCGGCATCAAGAGCGTGTTCAGCTTCGGCGACGGCGCCTGCACCGACGAGATGGGCAAGCTCGCCGGCGCCGCGGCCGAAGGCCTGATCTGCTCGCAGGCCGGCCTGCCCGCCTCGGCGGCCAGCAAGGAGTTCAACGACGCGTTCAAGGCGAAGTACGGCGAGGTCAAGCAGTACGCGCCGTTCTACTACGACGCCGTGAACCTGATGATCGCCGCGATGCAGAAGGCCGACTCGGTCGATCCCGCCAAGTACCTGCCCGAGCTGCAGAAGATCAGCTATGCCGGCGCCACCGGCAAGATCGAGTTCGACGACAAGGGCGACCGCAAGAACGCCGAGATCACCATCTTCACGCTGAAGGATGGCAAGGTCGCGCCCATCGCCGTGGTCAAGGGCGGCAAGGCGATGTCGTTCGACGACTTCATGAAGGCGAACGCGACGCCCGCGCCCGCGCCCGCGCCCGCGGCGGCGCCGGCCCCGGCACCCGCCGAGCCCAAGAAGTCGTAAGCCGGCGCGGCCGGGCAAGCCGGCCGCGCATCCGCTGCATGAACAAGGGCGCCCCTCGGGGCGCCCTTGTTCTTTCCGGCGACGGCTGTCGCGCGGGCCGATGCCCCCGCGGCCGCATGTGGGGTGCTATTGCCGGCGTGCTATTGCCGGCGTGCTATTGCCGGCGTGCTATTGCCGGCTGCCGTGCATGTGGCCGGCCACGCCGCCCGCGACCGCCCCGATGGCGGCCCCCGTCCAGGCATTGCCTCCCGCGATCGCCGCGATGCCGGCACCGCCGGCCGCGCCGATCGCCGAGCCGCTCAGCGTGCCCTGCTGCTGCGGCGTCATGTTGGTGCAGCTCGCGGCCACGAAGGCAAACGTGCCGATCGCGAGCGTGGAAAGTATGCGCTTCATCGTCGTCCTCCTCGTGTTCACTTCAGTCCGGGCTGGACCATCTCGAACCAGATGGTCTCGATCACCGGCCGGTTGGCCTGGTCGGGATGCGCGGCGTACCAGCGATCGAGCCCCTCGCGCACGCCGTCGAGGGTCTTGCCCCGCATGCCCTTGGCGAAGCGCGCCGTGATGCTCTGCGCATCGGCAGGAGGATTGGCGCCCTCGTAGGCCACCTCGATGGCGACGAAATTCGCGACCCCGACCAGGTACGCCTTCTTGGCCTCGACCGACGACTGCGTCCAGTGCACGCCGGTCACGATGGGAATGTCCTCGGCAGCGGCCGAACCGGCCCACGTCGCCACGCACAGCACCAGCACCGCCTTCAGCAACGTCGTCCTGCAATGAATGAAGAATGTCATGTCGAAAGCTCCCCTCGAGGATTCTCGCTCGCGCCCGCCGTTCGAAGCCGCAGGATGCCGGCTTGGGGGCCGCTTGGCGCCGGTCCGGTGACCGTCGCCGACCACAGCTCGAAGACTACTCCGGAACCGGGGCGCAGGCACCGATCCCGGGCGAGGATTGCCGCGACGCGCCGATCGCCCCACAATCCGGGCTGCGCATCCGCACCGCCCGTCTTGGACATCTTCCTCCAGCAGATCGTCAACGGCCTCACGCTCGGCAGCGTGTACGCAGTGGTCGCCCTCGGTTACACGATGGTCTATGGCATCATCCAGCTCATCAACTTCGCGCACGGCGAGGTCGTGATGATCGGCGCGATGGTGGCGTACTCGGTCATCGTCACGCTCGCAGGCGCGGGCTTCGCGCTCCCGCCGGCCGTCATCCTGGTGCTGGCGACGCTCGCCGCCATCCCCGTGTGCATGGCCGTCGGTTACACCATGGAGCGCGTCGCCTACCGGCCGCTCCGGCGCGCGCCGCGCCTCGCGCCGCTCATCACCGCCATCGGCCTGTCGATCATCCTGCAGCATGTCGCGATGATCATCTGGACCCGCAGTCCGCTGCCCTACCCGCAGATCATCCACACGGTGTCCTACCACCTCACCGGCAACCCCGACGGCGCAACCATCACCAACGTGCAGATCGCCATCATCCTCGGCTCGGTGGCGCTGATGGCGGGCCTCACCTTGATGGTCTACCGCACCCGGCTCGGCATCGCCATGCGCGCCACCGCGCAGAACCAGGCGGTGGCGGGCCTGATGGGCATCGACATCAACCGCGTCATCTCGGTGACCTTCGTCATCGGCTCGGCGCTCGGGGCGATCGCCGGCGTGATGGTCGGCAGCTACTACGGCATCGCCCACTACCAGATGGGTTTCCTGCTCGGGCTGAAGGCGTTCTCCGCGGCCGTGCTCGGTGGCATCGGCAACCTCGCCGGGGCGATGCTGGGCGGCATCCTGCTCGGGCTGATCGAGGCGCTCGGCGCGGGTTACGTCGGCGACCTCACCAACCTCTGCCAGCTGTCGGGCTGGTCGACCGCGCTGGCCCAGCGCTGCGCCAGCGACCCCAACCTGACGCTCTTCGGCTCCAACTACCAGGACGTGTTCGCCTTCCTGGTGCTGATCGCGGTGCTGGTGTTCCGCCCGTCGGGACTGCTCGGCGAGCGCGTCTCCGACCGCGCATGAGCGCCTGCACGCAACCATGCGATCGCTGATCCCGCGCACCGCCGACCGGCGCCTCGCCTTCGCCGGCCTCGCGCTGATGGTCGCCGTGCTGCTGGTGCTGCCGTTCGCGCTGACCCAGATCGGCACGGCCTGGGTGCGCATCACCAACCTCGCGATCCTGTATTGCTTCCTGGCGCTGGGCCTCAACATCGTCGTGGGCTTCGCGGGACTGCTCGACCTGGGCTACATCGCCTTCTACGCGGTGGGCGCCTACGTCTACGCGCTGCTGGCAAGCCCGCATTTCGGCCTGCACCTGCCGTTCTGGGTGATCCTGCCCATCGGCGCCGCCGTGGCCTGCCTGTTCGGGGTGCTGCTCGGCACCCCGACGCTGAAGCTGCGCGGCGACTACCTGGCGATCGTCACGCTGGGCTTCGGCGAGATCATCCGCATCTTCCTCAACAACCTCTCCCAGCCTTTCAACATCACCAACGGGCCGCAGGGCATCTACATGATCGACCCGTTCCGCATCGGCCCGTTCTCCTTCGCGCAGCAGCAGGTCATCGGCGGCCTGACGTTCAGCGGCCCGACCAAGTACTACTACCTGCTGCTGCTGGCGCTGGTGGCGGTCGTCGTCGTCAACCTGCGGCTCCAGGATTCGCGCATCGGCCGCGCCTGGGAGGCGATCCGCGAGGACGAGATCGCCGCTCGCGCGATGGGCATCAACACGCGCAACATGAAGCTGCTGGCCTTCGCGATGGGCGCGTCCTTCGGCGGCATCGCCGGAGGCATGTTCTCGGCGATCCAGGGCTTCATCAGCCCCGAGAGCTTCATCCTCGTCGAGTCGGTGATGGTGCTGTCGATGGTGGTGCTGGGCGGCATGGGCAACGTATTCGGCGTGATCGTCGGCGCGCTGCTGCTGTCGTTCGTCCCCGAGGTCCTGCGCTACACGGTGGGCCCCGTGCAGCAGGCGATGTTCGGGCGGACGCTCATCGACCCCGAGGTGATCCGCATGCTGCTGTTCGGCTTCGCGCTGGTGCTGATGATGCTGTTCAGGCCCGGCGGCATATGGCCCTCGGCGCTGCGCAAGCGCGAGCTCGAGACCCGCCGCGCATGAGCGCAGCAGCCCATCCTGCCGCGGCCGCGGCGGCCACCGCCACGCGCGAAGGGCCCTCGGGCGCCGGCGCGCCGCACCGGCTGCCGCTGCTCGAGGCGCGCGGCATCACCAAGCGCTTCGGCGGCGTGCAGGCGCTGACCGCCGTCGACTTCACCATCGCGCAGGGCGAGATCTACGGGCTCATCGGTCCCAACGGCGCCGGCAAGACCACGCTCTTCAACGTGCTCACCGGCATCTACGAGCCCGACGAGGGAACGTTCAACTTCGAGGGCGAGCCGCTGGCCGATGCCAAGCCCAACGACGTGGCCGCGCGGGGCATCGCGCGCACCTTCCAGAACATCCGCCTGTTCGCCAACCTCTCGGCGCTGGAGAACGTGATGATCGGCCGGCACGTGCGCACGCGCGCCGGCGTGTGGGGCGCCGTGTCGCGCAACGCCGCCACGCGCGCCGAGGAGCGCGCCATCGAGGCACGCGCCTACGAGCTCCTCGAGTACGTGGGCGTGGCCGCGCGCGCCAACGACCTCGCGCGACAGCTCCCCTACGGCTTCCAGCGCCGCCTCGAGATCGCGCGCGCGCTCGCCACCGACCCGCGGCTGCTCGCCCTCGACGAGCCCGCGGCGGGCATGAACGCCACCGAGACCGCCGACCTCTCGAAGCTGCTGCACGACATCCGCCGCGACGGCACCACCATCCTGCTGATCGAGCACGACATGAAGCTCGTCATGGGCATCTGCGACCGCGTGCTGGTGCTCGACTACGGCAAGCGCATCGCCGAGGGCACCGCGGTCGAGGTGCGCAACGACCCCGCGGTGATCGCGGCCTACCTCGGCGGCGAGGTCACCTTGAACCTCAAGGGCGCGTGATGGACGCCCTGCTCGAGTTGAAGGACCTCGCGGTCGCCTACGGCGCGATCCGCGCGGTCAAGGGCATCGACCTCGTCGTCGGCCGCGGTGAGCTGGTCTGCCTGATCGGCGCCAACGGCGCGGGCAAGACGACGACGCTGAAGGGCATCTGCGGCCTGCTGCCGGTGCAGTCGGGCAGCATCCGCTACGACGGCCAGGACGTCACCGGCATGAAGTCGTTCATGCTGGTGCGCCGCGGGCTCGCCATGGTCCCCGAGGGCCGCGGCGTGTTCGGCGGCCTCACCATCGACGAGAACCTGGCGATGGGCGCGTACACGCGCAACGACCGTGCGGGCATCGCCGCCGACCTGGAGCGCATCTACACGCTGTTCCCGCGGCTGCGCGAGCGGCACCGCCAGACGGCAGGTACCTTGTCGGGGGGCGAGCAGCAGATGCTGGCGATCGGCCGCGCGCTGATGTCGCAACCGCGGATGCTGCTGCTCGACGAGCCCTCGATGGGCCTCGCGCCGCTGATGGTGCAGAAGGTGTTCGAGACGGTGTTCGAGGTCGCCAAGGGAGGCGTCACCATCCTGCTCGTCGAGCAGAACGCCAAGCTCGCGCTCGAGGTGTCGAGCCGCGGCTACGTGATGGAGTCGGGCACGATCACGCTGGCGGGCGAGGCGCGCGCGCTGCTCGGCGATCCCAAGGTCCGCGCGGCCTACCTGGGCGTTGGCGCCTGACCCGCGGCACGCCGTCCGCGAGGTGCCGGCCTCGCGCGCCCTCGACTGGTACGCCTGGGCACTGCGCCTGTGGAAGCGCGCACCGTGGCCGCTGTCGGCCATCGCGCTGGCGGTCTTCCTGCTCGACTTCGGGCTCCGCCTCGTGCCCGGCGCGGGCAACGTGCTCGGCCAGGCGCTGACCCCGCTCTTCGCCTGCGGCCTCATCGTCTCGACGCATCGGCTGGTGCGCGGCGGCGAGGCGCGCTTCTCCGACCTCCTCGTCGCCTTCGCGTCGGGCATCGGCACCATCGCCGCGCTGATCGTCGCTGACCTCGCGACCTTCGCCGTCCAGTGGGGCGGCATGCTGCTCGCGACGGGCACCGACATCGCCGGCGACCTGCAGCAGTCGCCCGACGCGCTCGAGGTGGCGTCGCTGTTCGCGCTCGGCATGCTGGGCTCGCTGCCGTTCACGCTGGTGCCCTTCGAGGCCCTGTTCGCGCGCAGGGGATTCGCCGCGTCGTTCGCCACGAGCTTCGCGGCGTTCGCGCGCAACGTGCCGGTGCTGCTCCATTACGCGCTGCTGTCGTTCCTGCTGGCGCTCGTGGTCCTGTTGACCATGGGCGCGGCGGCGGTGATCGTCATGCCGCTCTGGGCCGCGTCGTCGTACGCGGCGTGGCGCGACCTGGCGCCGCCCGCGTCGCTCGAGGCAGCCGATGCCGGCGGCGCACCCGGGACGGGCGGGGACGGGATCAGCGGCGGGTGAACTCGCGGAATGCCGGATCAGCGACGGCGTCCTCGACCTCCACCTCGTCGACTCGCGCCCTGGGCGGCCCCCGCGTCGCCCATGCGATCATCGCGGCGACCGACTCGTCGTCGCCCTGCAGCCAGGCTTCGACGCTGCCGTCGTCGAGGTTGCGCACGTAGCCCGCGAGCCGCGAGCCTGCGGGCAGCGCATGCACCGCCTCGACCATCGAATCGCGGAACCACACGCCCTGCACGCGGCCGCGCACCACGATGCGGCGCGTGGCGCTCGCCGCCCGGCGCTCGCCGCCCGCCGTCATGCGTCGCCCGCGGGCCGCGCGGCGGGCCTGCGGCTCACCGCCCGCGGTTCCGCTCGAGCCAGAACAGCGCCGCGACCGTCTTGGCGTCGGTGATCTCGCCGCGGTCGAAAGCCGCGAGGAGCTCGCCGTGCGACACCTCGACGACGTCGAGGAACTCGCCCTCGTCGAGCTTTCGCCCGACCGGTGTCAGGCCCCGCGCGACGAAGATCTCGATGCGCTCGGTCGAGTACGAGATCACCGGATGCAGCAGCGCGACGTGCTTCCAGTCGCGCGCCGTGTAGCCGGCCTCCTCGACGAGCTCGCGCCGCGCGCAGGCGAGCGGATCCTCGCCGGGATCGAGCTTGCCCGCCGGGAACTCGAGGAACACGCGCCCCAGCGGGTAGCGGAACTGCCGCTCCATCACGTAGCGGCCGTCGTCCAGGCAGGGCACGACCATCGCGGCGCCGGGATGCACGATGTACTCGCGCACCGCGCTGCCGCCGTCGGGCAGGCGCACGCGGTCGCGCCGGGCGTGCAGCAGCACGCCGTCGAACAGGGCCTCGGAGTCGACGCGGGTCTCGATCAGGTGGCGGTCGTCGGTCATGGTGCTCCAGGAAAAACGTTCGGGCGCGCGCCCGCTCAAACCCAGTCCCGCACCGGCAGGAACCGCTCGTACAGTTCCGCCTCCGGTGAGCCTGCCGCGGGCTTCCAGTCGTAGCGCCACGCCGCCCGCGGCGGCATGGACAGCAGGATCGCCTCGGTGCGACCGTTCGACTGCAGCCCGAACAGCGTGCCGCGGTCCCACACCAGGTTGAACTCGACGTAGCGCCCGCGCCGGTAGGCCTGGAAGTCGCGCTCGCGCTCGCCATAGGGGGTTCCCATCCGGCGGCGGACGATGGGCGCGTAGGCGTCGACGAAGCGCTCGCCCACGCCGCGCGTGAGCGCGAAGCAGCGCTCGAAGCCGCCCTCGTCCAGGTCGTCGAAGAACACGCCGCCCACGCCGCGCGCCTCGCCGCGGTGCTTGAGGAAGAAATAGCGGTCGCACCAGGCCTTGTAGCGGGGATAGGCGTCGTCGCCGAACGGTTCCAGCGCGTCGCGGCAGGTGCGGTGGAAGTGCACGGCGTCGTCCTCGAAGCCGTAGTACGGCGTCAGGTCCATGCCGCCACCGAACCACCACACCGGCGCCTCGCCTTCCTTGCGCGCGACGAAGTGGCGCACGTTCATGTGCA
This sequence comes from Casimicrobiaceae bacterium, assembly GCA_044226535.1. Lineage (GTDB taxonomy): Bacteria > Pseudomonadota > Gammaproteobacteria > Burkholderiales > Casimicrobiaceae > VBCG01. Next base: position 58,438 of record JBGAGT010000011.1, read on the forward strand.
CGGTGGGCACGTAGGGATTGCGGGGATGCAGCACCAGCGACACGCCCATCGCCTCCCAGGCGCGGCCCGCCAGCGCGGGACGCTGCGCGGTGGCCGACGGCGGGAGCGCGGTGCCGGTGACCTGCGAGAACAGCACGCCGGCGCGCTCGAACACCTTGCCGTCCTCGACGAGGCAGGAGATGCCGCCCCCGCCTTCGGGGCGCTGCCATTCGTCGCGGCGGAACGGGCCGCCCTCGAGCTCCTCGAGCGCGGCGACGATGCGGGACTGGAGGGCGGGGAACCAGCTGCGCGGCATGCCGCGATTATCGCGCGCGCCGGCCCGCGGGCCGCGCGCCACCGTGCATCCGGCCCCGGGCGTGCGGCCGATCGCCCATGCGTTCAGGGCTTGCGCGCGCCGAGCGCGCGGTGGCCGATGTCGGTGCGGTACTGCATGCCGTCGAAGCCGATGCGCGCGATGCGCGCGTAGGCGAGCTTCTGCGCCTGCCGCAGCGAGTCGCCGAGCGCCGTCACGCACAGCACGCGGCCACCGCTCACCGTGACGCGGCCACCGGCGTCCTGCGTGCCGGCGTGGAATACCTTGACCGGGGGGAGGGTGGCGGTGCCGTCCGTCCCGGCGTTGCGGGCCGCGGCGCCGGCATCCCCACCCGCGTCCACCGCGGGCTCGTCGCCCTCGTCGTCGAGGCCGCTGATAACGTCGCCCTTTCGCGGCGCGTCGGGATAGCCCCCGGCAGCGAGCACGACGCCGATGGCGGTGCGCCGGTCCCATTGCGCCTCGGCCCGGTCGAGCGTGCCCGCGATCGCGTGCTCGGCCAGTTCGACGAGGTCGGACTTGAGGCGCATCAGGATGGGCTGCGTCTCGGGGTCGCCCAGGCGGCAATTGAACTCGAGGGTGCGCGGCTTGCCGGCGGGATCGATCATCACGCCGGCATAGAGGAAGCCGGTATAGGGCACGCCGTCGGCGGCCATGCCGTTCACCGTGGGCATGACGATCTCGCGCATGATGCGCGCATGGAGCTCGGGCGTGACCACCGGCGCGGGCGAGTACGCGCCCATGCCGCCGGTGTTCGGACCGCGGTCGCCGTCCTGCAGGCGCTTGTGGTCCTGGCTCGAGGCGAGCGGCAGCACGTGCGTGCCGTCGACCATGACGATGAAGCTCGCTTCCTCGCCTTCGAGGAAGGCCTCGATCACCACGCGCGCACCCGCCTCGCCCATCGAATGGCCGGTGAGCATGGCGTCGATGGCGGCGTGCGCCTCGGCCTCGGTCGCGGCGACGACGACGCCCTTGCCAGCCGCCAGCCCGTCGGCCTTGACGACGATGGGCGCGCCCTGCGCTTCGACGTAGGCGTGCGCCGCGGCGGCATCGGTGAAGGTCGCGTAGGCGGCGGTGGGGATGCGATGCCGCTCCATGAACGCCTTGGCGTAGTCCTTGGAGGACTCGAGCTGCGCGGCCTTGCGCGTGGGGCCGAAGACCGGCAGGCCTGCGGCGCGGAACGCGTCGACGACGCCGGCGGCGAGCGGCGCCTCCGGGCCGGGAATGGTGAGCCGCACGTCCTCGCGCTTCGCGAAGGCGACCAGCGTGTCGATGTCGGTGATCGGCACATTGACGATGCCGGGCTCGCGCGCGGTGCCGGCGTTGCCGGGCGCGACGAACACGCGCGCCACGCGCGGCGACTGCGCGACCCGCCAGGCCAGCGCGTGCTCGCGCCCGCCGCCGCCGATGATGAGGACGTTCATGGAAAGGGGGCGCCGGAGGGCGTCAGAACTGGTAGCGCGCGAAGAAGTACGCGACGTTGCCGTGGTTGATGCCGTTGTTGAGCTTGGGGATGAACGTACCCATCACCTCGAAGCCCTTGACCTTGACGCTCCCGACCGGCAATGCCGCGGGAAAGGGCACGTACGACAGGATGTCGGAGCGCGATACCAGGAACGCCGAGTAGCCGATGCCGACCGCGTAGTCACTCTGCGCAGGGAAGTAGGTCATCGACGCCCAGCCGAACATGGTCGAGAACTTGTTGTGCGAGTCCTTGAACGTCATGGCGAGCCACGAGTAGCTGTCGCCCTTGTCGTCGGTGATCGCCCAGCCGTAGCCACCGCCCCAGGCATTGGACGTGAGCTCGTCGAGCTTTTCCTGCGTGTACGTCCCCGGGTCGTGCCAGGTGTACCCGCTTGCGTACACCGTGGGGCGCCCCTGGTACCACGCGGTCTTGAGGTTGCGGCATTGCGAGGCGACCCAGGTCCACAACCCCGAGCAATCCATCCATTTCCTGGACTCGAGGGGGCTGGTCGCGAAGTCGTGCGACACGAAGGGGTTGCCGTACAGCGGCTCGCGTGCCGGCGCCGCGATGGCCATGGTCGCGGCACTGGCATCCGCCGCGGGCGCGGGGGCGACGACCGACGGTGCGGACGACTCCGTCGCGCTGGCCGTGGGGGCCGGCGGCGCCTGCGCCAGCGCAGCCGTGGAAGCGCACATCGCCAGGACCATCGCCGCGCGCGCGGAGTGCGGCAGGCCGTCGAATCGTCGCATCGTCGTCATCCTGGGGGCTGGGTTGTCGGCGTCAGTGGCGGAAGTGCCGCACGCCGGTGAAGACCATGGCGATGTCGCGCTCGTCGGCGGCGGCGATCACCTCGTCGTCGCGCACGCTGCCGCCCGGCTGGATGACCGCGACCGCACCGTTCTCGGCGACCACGTCGAGGCCGTCGCGGAAGGGGAAGAAGGCGTCGGAGGCGACCACCGAGTTGCCGAGGTCGAGCATCGAGCTCGCCGCCTTGGCGGCCGCAACGCGCGTCGAGTCGACGCGGCTCATCTGGCCGGCGCCGATGCCCAGCGTCGCGCCGTCGCGGCAGTAGACGATGGCGTTGGACTTGACGAACTTCGCCACGCGCCACGCGAACAGGAGGTCGGTCATCTGGTGCGGTGTGGGCGAGCGCTTCGTCACCACGCGGAAGGCGGCGCGGTCGAGGTTGAGGTGGTCGGCGGTCTGCACCAGCAGGCCCCCACCGACGCGCTTGAAGTCGAGGGGCGGCTCCCCGCCCTTGCCCGGCAGCGGGATCTCGAGCACGCGCACGTTCTTCTTCTGCGCGATCACCGCCAGCGCGTCGGGCGTGTACGAGGGCGCGATCAGCACCTCGAGGAACTGCACGGCGATGGCCTCGACGGTCGCCGCGTCGACCGGCGCGTTGAAGGCGATGATGCCGCCGAAGGCGCTGGTGGGATCGGTGGCGAAGGCGCGCGTGTAGGCCTCGAGGGGGCTGTCCGCCAGCGCGACGCCGCAGGGATTGGCGTGCTTGACGATCACGCAGGCGGTGACGTCGAAGGTCTTGACGCATTCCCAGGCCGCGTCGGCGTCGGCGATGTTGTTGTAGGAGAGCTCCTTGCCCTGAAGCTGCCGCGCCATGGCGATCGAGCCCGGCGCCGCGTCGTGGTCGCGATAGAAGGCCGCGAGCTGGTGGGGGTTCTCGCCGTAGCGCAGCGCCTGGATGCGCTCGCCGGCATAGCGGAAGGACTGCGGGAAGGGATCGGGCGCCCCGCCGTCGAGGCTGCGCGCGGAAAGCCAGTTGGAGATCGCGCCGTCGTAGGCCGAGGTATGCGCGAAGGCCTTTTGCGCGAGGCGGAAGCGCGCCGCGTCGGAAAGCGCGCCGTCCCTGGCGATGGCGGCGGCGATGTCCCCGTAGTCGTCGGGATCGACGACGATCGCGACGTCGCGCCAGTTCTTGGCCGCCGATCGCACCATCGCAGGGCCGCCGATGTCGATGTTCTCGATCGCGTCCTCGAGCGTGCAGCCCTCCTTCGCCACCGTCTCGCGGAACGGATAGAGGTTCACGACGACGAGGTCGATGGTCGGGATCGCGTGCGCCTCGAGCATCTGCATGTGCCCGGGGAGGTCGCGGCGCGCGAGGATGCCGCCGTGCACCTTGGGATGCAGCGTCTTGACGCGGCCGTCGAGCATCTCGGGGAAGCCCGTGTAGCTGCCGACGTCGGTGACCGGAAGCCCCGCCTCGGCCAGCGCGCGCGCCGTGCCCCCGGTCGACAGGAGGTCGACGCCCCCGGCGGCGAGCGCGCGGGCGAAGGCCACGAGCTCGCGCTTGTCGGACACCGAGAGCAGCGCCCGGCGGATGCGCGCCCCCATGCTCAGGCGATCTTGTGGCGCACGAGCTTGGCGCGCAGCGTGTTGCGGTTCATGCCGAGCATCACCGCGGCCTCGGTCTGGTTGCCCTTGGCGCGCGCCATCACCGACTCGAGCAGCGTGCGCTCGACGTGCCCGACGACCATGTCGTAGAGGCCGGTGGCGGGCTCGCCATCGAGCTTGCGGAAGTACTCGTCGAGCGAATGCTCGATGGCGCGCCCGATCTCGTTGCGTCCGTTGAGGGCGACGCGGCGCTTCACGCGGCGAGCTCCAGCGCGGCGCCGGGCAGGGTTGCCGGCACCGGTGCGAAGAACTCGCCCTGGGTCGCCAGGAAATCGAAGTAGCGCGCGACCACGCCGAGCTGCTCGCGCGCCGTCTCGGTGGCGTTCATGCGCGCGCGGAAGGCTTCGCCGCCGGCGAGGCCCTGGGTGTACCAGCCGAGGTGCTTGCGCGCCGTGCGCACGCCCTGCCACTCGCCGTGGAAAGCGTGGTGGTCGTCGAGGTGGGCGAGGATCAGCGCACGCGCCTCCGCCACCGTGGGCGGCGGCAGGTCCTCGCCGGTGGCGAGGAAATGCGCGACCTCGCGGAAGATCCACGGCCGGCCCTGCGCGGCGCGCCCAATCATGACGGCGTCGGCACCGGTGGCGGCGAGCACCTCGCGCGCCTCGCGCGGCGTGGCGACGTCGCCGTTGGCGATCACCGGGATCGACACGCTCGCCTTGACGGCGGCGATGGTCGCGTACTCGGCGCGGCCGTTGAAGAGGTCGGCGCGGGTACGGCCGTGAACGGTCAGCGCCGCGACGCCCGCGCGCTCGGCGATCGCCGCGATGGCGAGCGCGTTGCGCCGCGCGGGGCTCGGCCCCGTGCGGATCTTGAGCGTGACGGGCACGTCGACCGCCGCGACCACCGCGTCGAGGATGCGCGCGACCAGCGGCTCGTCGGCGAGCAGCGCCGAGCCGGCCGCGGCGTTGCAGACCTTCTTGGCCGGGCAGCCCATGTTGATGTCGATGATGGCGGCGCCCTGCGCGACGTTGTAGCGCGCGGCATCGGCCATGGCGAGCGGGTCGGAGCCGGCGATCTGCACGGCGACCGGCGCCGGCTCGCCGGCGTGGTCGATGCGCAGGCGCGACTTGGCGGTGTCGCGCAGCCGCGGGTTGGCCGAGACCATCTCCGACACCGCGTAGCCCGCGCCGAGCGCGCGACACAGCTGCCGGAAGGGCCGGTCGGTGACGCCCGCCATCGGCGCGACGGCGAGATTGTTCGGGAGGATGTGTGGACCGATGCGCACCTGGAAGGCCCCGGCGGCACGCCGAACCGCGAGAGAAGGCGAATTATACCGGCAGCTCAGCGGAATCCGAACAGCATGCCGCGCGTGAATGCGCGCTTGACGGCCGGCAGTGAATCCAGCGCCGCCAGCCCCGCGCCGCGCGGCCAGGCCAGGGCCGGGTGGCCGCTGCCGAACAGGCGCGTCAGCGCATGGGTGAAGGCGATTCCCGCGCCGCGGTCGCCGCGACGGCGCGCGAGGTAGCGCGCCACCATCGCGTGGCCGCCGATCGTCTCGCGCGGCGTGTCGGCGACCACGCCGGCGCACTCGAACGCGTCGCGGAGCCCGATGTTGAAGCCTTGCCCGGCGATGGGATGCAGCGTCTGCGCGGCGTTGCCGAGCAGCACAATGCGCGGCAGCGCCGCCGGCTTGGCATACTCGAGCGCGAGCGGGAAGCTGCGGCGCGCACCCGCCGAGACGATGCGCCCGAGGCGCGCGCCGGCGTGCCGCGAGAGCGCGGCGAGGAAGGCCGCGTCGTCCTGCGCGAGCGCGCCTTGCGCGTCGGCGGGCGACATCGTCCACACGAGCCCGTAGCCCTCGCCCTTGGGCAGCAGCGCCACGGGCCCTTCGGCGGTGAAGCGCTCGTAGGCGGTGCCGTCCTGCGGCGTGTCGCGCCGCACGTCGCAGACCACCGCCACCTGCCCGTAGTCGCGCCGCGCGCGCGCGATGCCTTCGACCTGGTCGCCGCTGCCGTCGGCGACCACCGCGAGGCGCGCCTCGAGCACCTGCCCGTCCGCCTCGATGCTGGCGCACTGCGACGAGGCGCGCACCCTGCCCACGGCCGCGCCGTGCCGTACCGGGACGCCGAGCGCCGCGAGGCGCGCGTCGAGCGCCGCCTGCAGCGCGCGATAGGAGACGACGTAGCCCAGCGCCGGCAGCCCCACGTCGACGGCGGCGAGGCGCACGCTGCCGAAGCCGCGCGCCTGCGACACGTCGATGGCGGTGATGGGGGTGACCGCGCCCGGCGTCGCGGCGAGCGCGCCGAACACGCCCACGCGCTCGAGGATCAGCCGCGCGCCGTGCGACAGCGCCAGGGACCGGTCGCCACGGGCGATCTCGCCGCGCGCGCGCGCGTCGAGCACCATGAGGTCGAGGCCGCTGCCCGCGAGCGCGCAGGCGAAGGTCGCGCCGACGGGCCCCGCGCCGACCACGGCGACGTCGTGCATCGCGGTGCCGCGCTCAGCGCCGGCCGGCAACGCGGGCGGCCGAGGCAGGGCCGCGCGCGCCTTCGCGCACGTCGCGGCGCGCGCGCCTCATCGCGCGCAGGCGGCCTCGACCGCGGCGACCGTCTTGGGCGTCGCCGCGGTGAGGTTGTCGTTGCCCTCGCGCGTCACCAGCACGTCGTCCTCGATGCGCACGCCGATGTTCCAGAACGCCTCGGGCACGTTGTCGGCGGGCCGGATGTACGCGCCGGGCTCGACGGTCAGCACCATGCCGGGCTCGAGCTTCACCGACTGCCCCTGCGACTGGTAGAGGCCCGCGTCGTGCACGTCCATGCCCAGCCAGTGCCCCGCGCGGTGCATGTAGAACTGCTTGTAGGAACCGGACTCGAGCACGGCGTCGAGCGTGCCCTTGCACAGCCCCAGGTCGATGAACCCCTGCGCGAGCACGCGCTCGGCGACCTTGTGATAGTCATGGAAGGGCACGCCGGGCTTCACCGCGTCGAGGCAGGCGAGCTGCGAGGCGAGCACCAGCTCGTAGACGTCGCGCTGCGGGCCCGTGAAGCGGCCGTTGACCGGGAAGGTGCGGGTGATGTCGGAGGCGTAGCCCTGGTACTCGCAGCCCGCGTCGATCAAGAGCAGGTCGCCGTCGCGCATCTGCCGGTTGTTCTCGCGGTAGTGCAGCACGCAGGCATTGGGGCCGGAGGCGACGATCGAGCTGTACGCGACCGCCTGGGCGCCCTGGCGCAGGAACTCGTGCGCGAGCTCGGCCTCGACCTGGTACTCGTACTGGCCGGGGCGCGCGTTCTGCATGGCGCGGCGGTGCGCCTCGCTGGAGATCGCGGCGGCCTTCTTCATCAGCGCGACCTCGTGCGCGTCCTTGAAGAGGCGCATCTGGTCGAGGGCGACGCGCACGTCGACCACGGTCTCCGGCGCGGCCACGCCGGTACGCACGCGCTCGCGCACGGCATTCAGCGTCTCGCTCACCTTGCGGTCCCAGTCGGCCTGCATGCCGAGCGGCGTGTACAGCGCGGGGCGATCGGAGGCGAGGTCGGGCAGCACGCGGTCGAGCTCGCCGATCGGGTAGGCCTCGTCGAAGCCGAAGATCTCGCGCGCGGCCTCGGGGCCGTAGCGGAAGCCGTCCCAGATCTCGCGTTCCTCGTTCTTCTCGCGGCAGAAGAGCACGTGGCGGTCGCCGCCCTTGTCGGCCACCAGCGCGACGATGGCCTCGGGCTCGGGGAAGCCCGACAGGTAATAGAAATAGCTGTCGTGCCGGTACGGGTAGTGCGAGTCGCGGTTGCGCGCGACCTCGGCCGCGGTGGGCACGAGCGCGAGGCCGCCGCCGGCGTGCTCGCGCATCGACTTCAGGAGCGCGCTGCGGCGCTCGCGGTAGACATGATGGGCGTGGTTCATGGCGGACCGTGAGGATCGACCTTGGGATGGCCCATTGTAGCGCCGCGACGTTGCGCTACCATCGCTGCATGGTGCAGGCGGCCCCGCGCGGCGACGGCGACAGGCAGGCGATCCAGGCGACCCCCGGTCAGGCCGGTGGCGCAGCGCCCGCAGGCGCGACCTCGATCGCGGCGCCCGCAGCCCCGGCGGCGCCGCTTTCGGGCCCGGCGCTGCGCGAGCACAAGCGCGCGCTGCGCGAGGGCGTGCTGGCGCGCGTCGACGCCCTGGGCCCCGCGGCGCGCGCGCGCGCCGCACGGCGCATCGTCGAGGCCATCGTCGCGCTGCCCTCGTTCCGCGACGCGCGCACGGTGCTCCTCACGCTGTCCTTCCGCAACGAGTGGCAGACGCGGCCGCTGCTCGAGGCCGCGGGCGCCGCGGGCAAGCGCGTCGCGCTGCCGCGCGTCGACGCCACGGCGCGCACGCTGTCGCTGTGCGAAGTGCGCAGCCTCGCCCGCGACGTCGCCGCAGGCTTCCACGGCATCGACGAGCCGCTCGCGCACTGCGAGCCCGTCGCGCCCCCGGCCGTCGACTGGGTGCTGGTGCCGGGCGTCGCCTTCGACGCCGAGCGCCAGCGCCTGGGCTACGGCGGCGGTTACTACGACCGGCTGCTGCCGACGCTGGTCGGCGCGACGCGGGTGGCGGGCGCGTTCGACGTGCAGATCGTCGACCGCGTCCCCGCGGCACCCCACGACCAGCGCGTCGACGTGCTGGTCAGCGAATCGCGCCGCTTCGGCGCCTGAGCGGCGTGGCGCGCGACCGCGCGGGGGCTGCATCGGGGGCCGGCCCGGGGAGCGGCGACCCGGGCCTCGCGCTGCGCTCGCTCGTCGCCACCTCGGCGATCCAGGTCTACACTTCCGTCGCCGGGACCGCCGCGGCGGTGCTCGCCCCCGCGCTCGCCGCCGACCTCGACATCACGCCCAAGTGGATCGGCGTGTTCATCGGCCTCGTCTACGTGGGCGGCATGCTGGCGAGCCTTTCCTGCGGCACGCTGATCCGGCGCTGGGGCGCCATCCGCCTCTCGCAGGTCGCGGTGCTGGTCTGTGCACTGGGCATCGGCAGCGTGGCGGTGCTGCCCGCGCACGGCGTCGCGCTCGCCGGCCTCGCCGCGGTGGTCATCGGCCTGGGCTACGGCGCGATCACCCCGGCGTCGTCGCACGTGCTGGCGCGCACCACGCCGGCGTCGCGCATGGGCCTCGTGTTCTCGATCAAGCAGACCGGCGTGCCCGCCGGGGTGGCGCTCGGCGGCCTGGTGCTGCCGGCGCTGTCGCTGGCCATCGGCTGGCGCGTGGCGCTCGGCTCGATCGCGGTGGCGGGCCTCGCCATCGCCTGGTCGGCGCAGTCGATCCGCGCCGCGCTCGACGACGACCGCCAGCCCGCGACGCGCCTGACCCTCGCCGGGCTCGCCGAGCCGCTGGCGCTGGTGCTGCGCTCGCCGGTGCTGCTGCGCCTGTCGGGGACGTCGTTCGGCCTGTCGGCGGTGCAGGTGTCGGTGACGACCTTCCTCGTCGTGTTCCTCACCGGCGCGATGGAGTGGTCGCTGGTCGCGGCCGGCCTCATGCTCACCCTGACCACCGTCGCCGGCATGATCGGCCGCATCGGCTGGGGTGTCGTCGCCGATCACGTTGAGCGCCCGCGCAACGTGCTGGTGCTGATCGCGGGCCTCGCCGCCGCCGGCGCGGCGGCGTTCGCCTTCGCCGGCCCCGGCTGGCCGGTTGCGGCGATCGCGGTCGTGGCCTTCGCGCTCGGCGGGACGGCGATCGGCTGGAACGGCGTGCAGCTCGCCGAGGTGGCGCGCAACGCGCCGCCGGGCAAGGCGGGCGCCGTGACCGGCGCCACCGGCTTCATCACCTTCTTCGGGGTCGTCGTGGGCCCGCCGGCCTTCGGCGCGATCGCGGCGAGCCCGGCGGGCTACCGCGGGGCGTTCCTGCTGCTGGCGCTATTGGCGACCGGCGCAGCGCTGCTGGCGCGCGTTGCACGGCACCCGTCCGGTGCATGATATCGCTGTATAAACAGTGAGTTGAGATCGCAATGGCTATTTTGGAAATGATTTCCATGCGATGGTAAACTGCGCGAAATCGCCGTCGCGGGACGTCGCGGGCCAGCTTCCCGCCAATCCCGGCAATCGCATCGCAGCAATACAAGGCGGCGCCCCGAACCTAGAATGAATGCCCGTCGTTGTTGCGGCACGGAGGATGGAAGCGATGGATGCGATGAAAACCGACGGTGACCCGATCGAGACCCGCGAATGGACCGACGCGCTCGAAGGCGTGCTCGCCCACGAGGGGCCCGACCGCGCGCACTTCCTGATCGAGCAGCTGATCGAGCTCGCGCGGCGTGAGGGCGCCTACCTGCCCTTCTCCGCGAACACCGACTACATCAACACCATCCCCGCGGACCTGCAGCCGCGGATGCCCGGCAACCCGGCGATCGAGGAGAAGATCCGCAACATCAGCCGCTGGAACGCGATGGCGATGGTGCTGCGCGCCAACAAGGACACCAACGTCGGCGGGCACATCGCGAGCTACGCCTCGGCGGCCACGCTCTACGACGTCGGCTTCAACCACTTCTGGCACGCCCCCTCCGAGGCCCACGGCGGCGACCTCGTGTTCTTCCAGGGCCATTCGGCGCCCGGCATCTACGGCCGCGCCTACATGCTCGGCCGGCTCACCGACGAGCAGATGGACAACTTCCGCCAGGAGGTCGACGGCAAGGGCATCTCGTCCTACCCGCACCCCTGGCTGATGCCGGATTTCTGGCAGTTCCCCACGGTGTCGATGGGCCTGGGGCCGCTGATGTCGATCTACCAGGCGCGCTTCATGAAGTACCTGCAGAACCGCGGCCTCGCCAACACCGAGGGGCGCAAGGTGTGGTGCTTCTGCGGCGACGGCGAGATGGACGAGCCCGAGTCGATGGGCGCGATCGGCATGGCCGGGCGCGAGAACCTCGACAACCTGGTGTTCGTCATCAACTGCAACCTGCAGCGCCTCGACGGGCCGGTGCGCGGCAACGGCAAGATCATCCAGGAGCTCGAGAGCGACTTCCGCGGCTCGGGCTGGAACGTGCTCAAGGTGATATGGGGCACCGGCTGGGACCAGCTCCTCGCGCGCGACAAGACCGGCATCCTGAAGAAGCGCATGATGGAAGCGGTCGACGGCGAGTACCAGACCTTCAAGTCGAAGGACGGCGCCTACGTCCGCAAGTATTTCTTCGGCAAGTACCCCGAGCTCCTCGACATGGTCGCCGACTGGACCGACGAGGATATCTGGCGCCTGAACCGCGGCGGGCTCGACCCGTTCAAGGTCTATGCCGCCTACGACGCGGCGGTGCGCCACAAGGGCCAACCGACGGTGATCCTCGCCAAGACCATCAAGGGCTTCGGCATGGGCGAGTCGGGCGAGGCGCAGAACATCACGCACCAGCAGAAGAAGATGTCGCTGGAGGCGTTGAAGCGTTTTCGCGACCGCTTCGCGATCCCCGTCTCCGACGACAACCTCGAGAAGTCGCCGTACGTGCGACTCGCCGAGGGTTCGCCCGAGCTCGACTACATGCGCGGACACCGCAACGCGCTGGGCGGCTACCTGCCGCAGCGCCGCCGCCGCGTCGAGCCGATGGCCGTGCCGCCGCTCGCGACCTTCGAGCGCTTCCTCAAGAGCACCGACGAGCGCGAGATCTCGACCACCATGGCATTCGTGCAGGTGCTGCAGACACTGATCCGCGACAAGACGCTCGGCAAGCTCGTCGTGCCCATCGTCGCCGACGAATCGCGCACCTTCGGCATGGAAGGCATGTTCCGCCAGCTCGGCATCTGGAACCAGCTCGGGCAGCTCTACACCCCGGAGGACGCCGACCAGCTGATGTTCTACAAGGAGAGCAAAACCGGGCAGATCCTGCAGGAAGGGATCAACGAGGCCGGCGCGATGTGCGACTGGATGGCCGCGGCGTCGGCGTACTCGACGCACGGCGTGCAGACCATCCCGTTCTACGTCTTCTACTCGATGTTCGGCTTCCAGCGCGTCGGCGACCTCGCCTGGGCCGCCGGCGACATGCGCTGCCGCGGCTTCCTGCTCGGCGGCACCGCCGGCCGCACCACGCTCAACGGCGAGGGCCTGCAACACGAGGACGGCCACTCGCACCTCCTCTCCTCGACCATCCCCAACTGCATCTCGTACGACCCGAGCTTCGGCTACGAGGTCGCGGTGATCGTGCAGGACGGACTGCGCCGCATGGTCGCCGAGCAGCAGGACGTGTACTACTACCTGTCGCTGATGAACGAGAACTACCAGCAGCCGGCGATGCCCGAGGGCGCGGCAGCCGACATCCTCAAGGGGATGTACCGGTTCTCGAGCGCGCCCGCGGGCAAGAAGGGCGCGCCGCGCGTGCAGCTCATGGGCAGCGGCACGATCTTCCGCGAGGTGATGGCCGCCGCCACGCTGCTCAAGGACGACTGGGGCGTGGACGCCGACCTCTGGGCCTGCCCGAGCTTCACCGAGCTCGCGCGCGACGGCTATGCGGTCGACCGCCACAACCTCCTGCACCCCACCGACACGCCGCGCGTCGCGCACGTGACCAAGAACCTGCAGGGCACGCAGGGCCCGGTGATCGCCGCCACCGACTACATGCGCGCCTTCGCCGAGCAGGTGCGCGCCTTCGTGCCGCGCCGCTACGTGGTGCTGGGGACCGACGGCTTCGGCCGCTCGGACACGCGCGAGCAGCTCCGCAAGTTCTTCGAGGTGGACCGCCATTACGTCACGCTCGCCTCGTTGAAGGCGCTGGCCGACGAGGGCACGATCCCCGCGAAGACCGTCGCCGACGCGATCAAGCGCTACGGCATCGACGCGGCCAAGCCCGCGCCGTGGACCGTCTGAACCGCGCGCAGGCGATTGCGCACCCCGGCGCTGACCGCCGAACGATGAACGAACAGGATTGACGCGCATGCTCGAAGTCAAGGTCCCAGACATCGGCGACTTCGCCGACGTCCCCGTCATCGAAGTGCTGGTCAAGCCCGGCGATCGCGTCGAGCCCGAGCAGCCCCTCGTCACGCTCGAGTCCGACAAGGCGACGATGGAAGTGCCCGCGCCCGCGGCGGGCGTGGTGAAGTCGCTCGCGGTCAAGGTCGGCGACAAGGTGAGCGAGGGAACGGTGCTGCTGGCGCTCGACGACGGCGGCGCGCCAGCCGCCAGTGGCGCTGCACCGTCTGCAGCCCCGGCAGGCGCGGCGCACGGCGCGGGCGGCAACGCCTCGGGTACCTCGACCACCCGCCCTGCCACCGCGTCGGCGCCGCCGCCCGAATCGCCGAAGCAAGGCAACGACGGCCGCGGCCTCGGCACGCTGCCCGGCGAAGGACCGAACGCCAGCCCGCCGCCGATGGCCACGCGCGAGGTGAAGGTTCCCGACATCGGCGATTTCACCGACGTGCCGGTGATCGAGGTGCTGGTCAAGCCGGGCGACAAGGTCAAGGTCGACGACCCGCTGGTCACGCTCGAATCCGACAAGGCGACCATGGAAGTGCCGAGCCCCATCGCCGGCGTGGTGCAGGGCGTGCGCGTTTCGGTGGGCGACAAGGTGAGCGAGGGCGTGGTGCTGTGCACCCTCTCGTCGGCCGACGCGGGGCCGGGTGCTTCGCAGGCCTCGCCCCCGCCCTCCGCGTCGACCCCGGCGCCACGCCCGCCTGCCTCCGCTGCACCGGCCGCGGCCGCCGTGCCTGCCACGCCGGCTTCGGCGTCACCGGCCGCGGGCACGGATCGCGCGGCGACCGGCGAGGTTGCCGACGAGGCCGCCTTCAAGGGCGCGCACGCTTCGCCCTCGGTGCGCCTGTTCGCGCGCGAACTCGGCGTCGACCTCGCGCGGGTCAAGGGCAGCGGCCCCAAGGGCCGCATCCAGCGCGAGGACGTCCAGGGCTTCGTCAAGGCCGCGATGAGCGCGCCCGCACCGCAGGGGAAGGCCACGGGCGGCGGAACGGGACTCGACCTCCTGCCCTGGCCGAACGTCGATTTCGCCAAGTTCGGCGAAGTCGAGATGAAGCCCCTGTCGCGGATCAAGAAGATCTCCGGCGCCAACCTCGCGCGCAACTGGGTGATGATCCCGCACGTCACGCAGTTCGACGAGGCCGACATCACCGAACTCGAGGCGCTGCGCGTCGCGCTCAACAAGGAGAACGAGAAGGCTGGCATCAAGGTCACCATGCTCGCCTTCCTGATCAAGGCCTCGGTCGCCGCGCTGAAGCGCTTCCCCGAGTTCAACGCCTCGCTGGTGCAGAAGCCCGGCGGCGACGAGCTCGCGATGAAAAAGTACTTCCACGTCGGCTTCGCCGCCGACACGCCCAACGGCCTCGTGGTGCCGGTGCTGAAGAACGCCGACCAGAAGGGCGTGCTGGCGATCGCGAAGGAGATGGGCGAGCTCTCCGCCAGGGCGCGCGAAGGCAAGCTCGGCCCTGCCGACATGCAGGGCGGCTGCTTTTCCATCAGCTCGCTGGGCGGCATCGGCGGCACCGCGTTCACGCCAATCATCAACGCGCCCGAGGTCGCCATCCTCGGCGTGTCGAAGAGCGCGATGAAGCCGGTGTGGGACGGCAAGGCCTTCGCGCCGCGCCTCGTGCTCCCGCTGTCGCTGTCCTACGACCACCGCGTGATCGACGGCGCGCTCGCCGCGCGCTTCACCGCCTACTTCGGCGCCCTGCTCGCCGACATGCGCCGCTCGCTGCTGTGAGCGCGAAGGGCCGCCCCGAGCGCGAACCGCTCCCGGCGCGCGCCGTACGGCCCGCGCTCGCCGTGTCGCTCGCGCTCCTGCTCGCCCCGATTGCCGCGGCGCAGGCGCTCGAGCGCGTGCACACCGTGCCGACGCGTGACGGCGTCACCGAGACCTACCTCGAGGTGGTGCACGATGCCGCGCCGAAGAAGCTCGTCGCCGTCGTGTTCGTCGGCGGCGAGGGCCTGATCAAGCTCGCCGAGCGCGCCGCCAAGGGCCCCGTGCGCTTCGGCAGGGGCGCGAATTTCCTGGTGCGCGTGCGGGAGCCGCTGGCCGGCGACGACGTCGCGGTCGAGATCGTCGACGCGCCCTCGGACCGCCAGGACGTCGGCGACGACGACTGGTTTCGCATGGGCGAGCGCCACGCCGCCGACATCCGCGCGGTCATCGACGACGCGAGGAAGCGCCATCCCGATGCCAGGGTCTACCTCGTCGGCACGAGCCGCGGCACGGTGTCGGCGGCCTACGTCGGCGTCGCCCTGGGCGACACGCTCGCCGGGACGGTGCTGAGCTCGTCGGTCACCGTGCGCAGCCGCGCCGGCGCGGGGCTTTCGTCCTTCGACTTCGACAAGCTGCGCATCCCCGTGCTCTTCGTCCATCACGTCGACGATGCCTGCCCGCTAAGCCCCTACGCCGGCGTGAGCGCGCTCGGCGCGCGCCATCCACTGGTGTCGGTGAAAGGGGGCGATCCGCCGCAGTCCGGCCCATGCGACCCTCTGGCGCCGCATGGCTATTTCGGCGTCGAGGCACCCGTGGTCGCCGCGATGCGCGATTTCATCCACGGGCAGCCCGTCCCCCGGACCATTCCCTAGCGCGCCGCGTCGCGCATCCTTCGCGAGCCTTGCCGTGAGCCAAAAGCCCGTCCTCGTTCCCGACATCGGCGATTTCGCCGACGTTCCCGTCATCGAAATCCTGGTCAAGGCCGGCGATCGCGTCGCCGTCGACGACTCGCTGGTCACGCTGGAGTCCGACAAGGCGACCATGGACGTGCCCTCGCCCTTCGCGGGCGTGGTGAAGAAGGTGTCGGTGAAGGTCGGCGACAAGGTGAAGCAGGGCGTCGAGATCGCGGTGATCGAGGAGGATGGAACGGGCGTGAAGGCCGGGACGGCCGCGCCGGCCGCTGCCGCTGCGCCACCTGCCGCCGCCGCGGCGCCGCCTGCCGCCGCGGCGCCTGCCGCCAGCGCATCGAACCCCGCACCCGGCGCTGCGGCGCCGGGGAGCCAGGCCTCCACCTCGAAGCCTGCGGCTGCAGCTTCTCGCGCCGAGTCCACCACCGCCGACCTCGAGTGCGACATGCTGGTGCTCGGCGCGGGCCCGGGCGGCTACAGCGCCGCGTTCCGCGCCGCGGACCTGGGGCTTTCCACCGTCATCGTCGAGCGCTACGCCACGCTCGGCGGCGTGTGCCTCAATGTGGGCTGCATCCCGTCCAAGGCGCTGCTGCACGTCGCCGCGGTGACCGACGAGACGCGCGCGCTGGCCGAGCACGGTGTGTCGTTCGGGCCGCCGAGCGTCGACCTCGGCAAGCTGCGCGCCTGGAAGGACAAGGTCGTGGGCAAGCTCACCGGCGGCCTGGCCGGGATGGCCAAGGCGCGCAACGTGCGCGTGGTGCGCGGCATCGGCACGTTCGTCGACGCGCATCACCTCGACGTCAGGGCCACCACCGGCAGCGGCAAGGACCCGGGCAGCGGGACGACGCGCATCCGCTTCAAGCAGGCGATCGTCGCCGCGGGCTCGCAGGCGCTGCGCCTGCCCTTCGCGCCGCAGGACCCGCGCATCGTCGATTCCACCGGCGCTCTGCAGCTCGCGTCCATCCCGAGGCGCATGCTGATCGTCGGCGGCGGCATCATCGGCCTGGAGATGGGCACCGTGTACTCGACGCTGGGCGCGCGGCTCGACGTGGTGGAGATGCTCGACGGCCTGATGCAGGGCGCCGACCGCGACCTCGTGCGCGTGTGGGAGAAGATGAACAAGGCGCGCTTCGACCGCATCATGCTGAAGACGAAGACCACCGCGATCGAGGCGCGCAAGGACGCGGTGTACGTGAGCTTCGAGGGCGAGAACGCGCCGAAGGAGCCGCAGCCCTACGACCTGGTGCTGCTGGCGGTGGGGCGCGCGCCCAACGGCAAGGCCATCGGCGCGGAAAACGCGGGGGTGGCGGTGACGCCGCGCGGCTTCATCGAGGTCGACAGCCAGATGCGCAGCAACGTGCCGCACATCTACGCCATCGGCGACATCGTCGGGCAGCCCATGCTCGCGCACAAGGCGGTGCACGAGGGCCATGTCGCGGCCGAGGCCGCGGCGGGGCAGAAGTCGCACTTCGACGCGCGCGTCATTCCCTCGGTCGCCTATACCGACCCCGAGGTCGCCTGGGTGGGCGTCACCGAGGACGAGGCGAAGGCCAAGGGCATCGCCATCACCCGCGCGCAGTTCCCCTGGGCCGCGTCGGGCCGCGCCATCGCCAACGGCCGCGACGAGGGCTTCACCAAGCTGCTGTTCGATGCCAACACGCACCGCATCGTCGGCGGCGGCATCGTCGGCACGCACGCGGGCGACCTGATCGGCGAGGTCGCGCTGGCGATCGAGATGGGGGCCGACGCGGTGGACATCGGCAAGACCATCCATCCCCACCCGACGCTCGGCGAGTCGATCGGGCTGGCCGCGGAAGTGGCGGAGGGAAGCTGTACCGACTTGCCGCCGCCACGCAAGAAGTGAGCGTCTACTTACCGCATACCCCGCTTCGAACCTGAAGACGCCACCCGCAAGGTCAGCCAGCGCCGGACGTCCGGCGGGCGCGGGGCAGGGGCCGGGGACTTGCGACTTCCGCCCGGCATCCCCATAATTGTTGCAATGCAACATCAGACGCCCGCGCCTTTGCGGGCGGCGTGCTTTTTCCTGCCCCGCTCGGGCACCTCCGCGAGGTTCCATCATGCAAGTCTTCTTTTCGCTGCTTCCCCAGTTGCTGTTCGCCCCGCCCCTCGCGCTCGAAACGGCCTTCCTCACCGGGGCCGCCGATCTCGCGGACCTCGAGCGCCGCGAGGCCGCGCTGGAAGCGCAGCGTCGCGAAAACCTCGCCGCGCTCCACTGACACGGGGCCGCCCGCTGCACCGACGCGGCTCCGCCGCCGGCGCGCGCATACCCGGGGTAACATCGATCGCACGACAGCCCGCCGTGCGATCGACCCCCCTGTCGATTCGATTCGCGTCGACCGGGCGCAGCGCAGGAGCCGGACGATGACCCAGGACGAACAGAAGCAGGCCGTCGCGCGCGAGGCGCTGAAATACGTCGTCGACGACGCGTGGATCGGCGTGGGCACGGGCTCGACCGCCAACTTCTTCATCGACGCGCTGGCGGGCATCAAGCACCGCATCAAGGGTGGCGTGGCGAGCTCGGTGAAGACGGCCGAGCGGTTGAAGTCGCACGGCATCGAAGTCGAGGAGCTCAACAACGTCGGCGACCTCGCGGTGTACATCGACGGCGCCGACGAGGTCACGCAGCACGGCGCGATGATCAAGGGCGGCGGCGGCGCGTTGACGCGCGAGAAGATCGTCGCCGCTGCGTCGGCGAAGTTCGTCTGCATCGCCGATGCCTCCAAGAAGGTCGACGTGCTCGGCCGCTTCCCGCTGCCCGTCGAGGTGATCCCGATGGCGCGCAGCTACGTCGCGCGCGAGCTGGTGCGGCTCGGCGGGCAACCGATGCTGCGCCAGGGCTTCACCACCGACAACGGCAACGTCGTCCTCGACGTCGCCGGCATGGCGATCCTCGACCCGGTGGCGCTGGAAACCGCGATCAACCAGATCGCCGGCGTGGTGACGGCCGGCCTCTTCGCCCGCCGCGGCGCCAACGTGATCCTGCTCGGCAGCGATCGCGGCGTCGAGACCATCAAGCCCTGACGTCATCCCCGCGCACGCGGGGACCCATTCGACCTCTTGCGTCATCCCCGCGCAAGCGGGGACCCATTCGACCTCTTGCCACGCCCCCGACTCGATTCCCGCTTCCGCGGGAATGACGGTCGCCGCGGGAATGACGGTCGCCTCGGGAATGACGGTCGCCGCGGCAATGACGGTCGCCGCGGATCGAATCGGGCCGGGCGGCATACAATGGCCGCGTGAACGACCTCGCCAGGCCCTCGACGCTCGCGCCCGCCGACGTCTCGCGCTACATGCGCGACGTGGGCGCCGCCGCGCGCGCCGCGGCGCGCGAGCTCGCGAAGAGCACGACGGCTGCGCGCAACCACGCGCTCTCCGCCACCGCCGGGGCGCTGCGCGAGTCGGCCGGGGCGATCCTCGCCGCCAACGCCGGCGACGTGGTGCGCGCCCGCGACGCAGGCCTCGAGGCGGCCTTCGTCGACCGCCTCGCGCTGACGGCGAAGTCGGTCGAGGCGATGGCGGAAGGCCTCGAGGCGATCGTCGCGCTGCCCGACCCGGTGGGCGCGGTGGACGGCCTGCGCACGCTCGACAACGGCATGCAGGTGGGACGCATGCGCGTGCCGCTCGGCGTGATCGGCATCATCTACGAGTCGCGCCCCAACGTCACCGCCGACGCGGCGGGGCTTTGCATCAAGTCGGGCAACGCCTCGATCCTGCGTGGCGGCTCGGAGGCGATCGCCAGCAACCAGGCGATCGCCGCGGCCATCGCGCGCGGCCTCGCCGCCGCGGGCCTGCCGCGCGACGCCGTGCAGGTCGTCGCCACGACCGACCGCGCCGCGGTCGGGCATCTCATCGCCGACGAGGAGCACGTCGACGTGATCGTCCCGCGCGGCGGCAAGGGGCTGATCGAGCGCATCGCGCGCGAGGCGAAGGTGCCGGTGATCAAGCACCTCGACGGCGTGTGCCACGTTTTCATCGACGCCACGGCCGACGAGGACATGGCGGTGCGCATCGCCGACAACGCCAAGACGCAGCGCTACTCGCCCTGCAACGCCATGGAGACGCTGCTGGTGCACGCCGCGATCGCGTCGCGCGTGCTGCCGCCGCTGGCCACGATCTATGCGCAGAAGGGCGTCGAGCTGCGCGGCTGCGAGCGCACCCGCGCCCTCGTGCCGGCCGCGAAGCCCGCGGCCGAGGACGACTGGTACGCCGAGTACCTCGCCCCCATCCTCGCCGTGCGCGTCGTCGATTCGCTCGACCAGGCGATCGACCACATCGCGCGGTACGGCTCGCAGCACACCGACGCCATCGTCACCGACAGCGAGGCGGCGGCCGCGCGCTTCCTGCGCGAGGTCGATTCCTCGAGCGTGATGGTCAACGCCAGCACGCGCCTCGCCGACGGCTTCGAGTTCGGCCTCGGCGCCGAGATCGGCATCTCGACCAACAAGCTGCACGCGCGGGGCCCCGTGGGACTCGAGGGCCTCACCAGCCAGAAGTGGATCGTGCTGGGCAGCGGCCAGCTGCGCGAGCGCTAGGGCGCGGGCGACCGCAGCCCGCAGGCCCGGCCCTCATCCCCCTTCCGATCCCGGCACGCCCGGCCCATGTCCTCGTCGGTCACGCTGTCGGTGGTCACCAACACCGCGATCGCCATCTCCAAGGGCTTCGGCTGGACGGTGACCGGGTCGCCGACGCTCTTCGCCGAGACCGTGCACTCGGTCGCCGACGTGTTCAACCAGGTGCTGCTCAAGGTCGGCGAGGTTCGCGCAAAGCGCGGGCCCTCGCAGGAGCATCCCTTCGGCCACGCCCAGGAGAAGTACTTCTGGGCGCTGGTCTCCGCGGTCAGCGTGTTCTTCATCGGCTGCGGCATCAACGTCTACCACGGCTGGCATTCGCTGCATAACCTCGAGGCCGTCGAGCCGTTCTCGACGCTGGTGATCGGCCTGCTGCTGTTCGCGCTCGTCCTCGAGGCGTGGACGTTCCGCACGGCACTGCGCGAGATCGGCGGGCTCGCCGGCCTGCGCAGGAACCTGCACAACACCACCGTGCTCGCCGTGCTGCTCGAGGACGCGGTCGCGCTCCTCGGCATCGTGCTGACGCTGGTGGTCGGCTTCTCCGGCCGGATGTTCGGCCCGCATCCCGAGTTCGACGCCTGGATCGCCATCGCCGTGGGCGTGATCCTGGGGCTGATGGCGCTGTTCCTCGCGACCGTGAACCGCAAGGTGTTGATCGATTCCACCGACCCCGACGTCGATCGCGCCGCCATGCGCTGGCTCGCCGCGCAGGGCATCGACGCCAAGGTCCGCTCGCTGGTGATGGACGAGACGCGCGTCCTGGTGTTCGCGCGCGTCCCCGCCGACCTGCCCGGCGCCGAGGGCATCGCCGCCGAGCTCGCCGCGGCCGTGGCGCGCGACAGCGGCAAGGACGTCGGCGGCGTGTTCTGGCAATTCGGCCACCCGCGCCTCGCCAAGGCGGATCCGCATGGATGAGACCACGCGCGACGAGGTGCTGGCGTTCTGGTTCGGCCCGCTGCCGCACCGCACGCGCAGCGAATGGTTCACCAAGGACGCGGGCTTCGACGCGCTGATCGCGGGGCGCTTCGCCGCGCCCATCGGCAAGGCGCTCGCCGGCGCCTACGGCGAGTGGTGCGTCGAGCCGCGGGGGTCGCTTGCGCGCATCCTGCTGCTCGACCAGTTCACGCGCAACGTCTTTCGCGGCACGCCGCGGGCCTTCGCCGGCGACGAGCGCGCGCTCGCCACCACGCGCGACGCCCTCGCGCGCGGCTTCGAGGCCGCGCTCGACCCCTGGGAGCGCTGGTTCCTGTACATGCCGCTCGAGCACAGCGAGGACCCGGCGATGCAGCGGCTCGCCGTCGCGCGCTTCGAGGCGCTCGCCGCCGATGCGCAGGGCTTCGAGGGCGCGCTCGACTACGCGCGCCGGCACGCCGCGGTGATCGAGCGCTTCGGTCGCTTTCCCCATCGCAACGCCATCCTCGGGCGCGCGTCCACGCCCGGGGAGATCGCCTTCCTGCGCGAGCCGGGCTCGTCGTTCTGATGGAACCCCTGGTATCGATGGGCGGGACCTTCGATCCCGTCCATTTCGGGCACCTGCGCGTCGCCGACGCGGTACGCCGCGCACTCGCGCTCGACACGCTGTCGATGCTGCCCGCCGCCGACCCTCCGCACCGCGCGGCGCCCGGCGCGAGCGCGGCCGACCGCCTCGCCATGGTCGAGCTGGGCTGCGCCGCGTTCCCCGGCCTCGTGGTGGACACGAGCGAGCTCGAGCGCGGCGGCGCGAGCTACACCTTCGACACGCTCGCCGCGCAGCGCGCGCGCTGGCCGGGCCGGGCCCTCGCGTGGCTCACCGGCGCCGACGCGTTCCTCGGCCTTCCCACCTGGCATCGTGCCGGCGAGATCCTCTCGCTCGCCCACATCGTGGTGGCGGCGCGGCCGGGCGTCGACCTCGCGCACGGGCTCGACGGCGTGCTCGCGCGCTGGTGGAAGGCACAGGGCACGCGCGACACGGCGGCGCTGCGCGCGCGCCCCGCGGGTTCGATCATCGCGCTGTCCACGCCCGAGTGGCCGGTGTCGGCCACCGCGGTGCGCGAGGCCATCCCGCGCCTTCCGGCCACGCGCGGCGAGCTGCTCGGTTTGCTGCCCGCGGAGGTCCTGGACTATATTGAATCCCGTCATCTCTACGGAGCCCCACGCTGATGCAGCAAGCCCGCGGCGCCCTGCACGGAGCGCATCGCTGATGCGCCAGGACAAGCTCACCAAGGCCGCCGTCGCGGCACTCGAGGACATCAAGGCGCACGACATCACCGTGCTCGACGTGCGCAAGCTCACCAGCCTGTACGACACGCTGGTCATCGCCAGCGGCGATTCCAGCCGGCAGCTGCGCGCGCTGGCCAACCACGTGCGCGAGTCGATCGAGGCGAAGGGCGGCGGCATCGTCGGCGTCGAGGGCGAGGACGGCGGCGAGTGGGTTCTGGTCGACGCGGGCAGCCTGGTGGTGCACGTGATGCAGCCGGCGGTGCGCGCGCACTACAACCTCGAGGAGCTGTGGACCGCCCCGGCCCCGCGGCGCGCCAGGAAGAGCGCCGCCTGAGCGGCGCGGCGCGCGGATGAAGCTCTCGATCGTCGCCATGGGCCAGCGCATGCCGGCCTGGGCCGACGCCGCCTGCGCCGAGTACGCGAAGCGCCTGCCGCGCGAATTCGGCTTCGGCATCGTCGAGCTGAAGCCCGCGCCGCGCGACAGGCCCGTCGCGGCGATCCTCGCGCAGGAGTCCCTGCGCATCGCCGAGGCCGTGCGCGGCGCGCGCATGGTCGCGCTCGACGAGTGCGGCAGCGCCTGGTCGAGCGAGGCCTTTGCCGCGCGGCTCGGCACCTGGCGCGACGAGGCCCTCGACGTCGCCTTCGTCATCGGCAGCGCCGACGGCCTCGACCCCTCGCTCAAGCGCGGTGCGATGGCGAGGCTGTCGCTGTCGGCGATGACGCTCCCCCATGCGCTGGCGCGGGTGTTGCTGTGCGAGCAGGTCTGGCGCGCCTGGTCGCTGCTCTCGGGCCACCCCTACCACCGCGCCTGAACGTACAATCGTCGGCAACGGAGCCCGACGTGACCACGACCCGCATCCACCTCGCCTCGAAGAGCCCGCGCCGGCAGGAGCTCCTGCGCCAGGTCGGGGTGGACTTCGACGTGCTGGGACTGCGCAGCGCCCCGGGGCGTCCGCCCGACGTCGTCGAGGAGGCGAAGGACGGCGAGCCGGCGCGCCACTACGTCGAGCGCATCTCGCGCACCAAGGCGAGCGTCGGCTGGGACCGCGTGGGGCGGCGCGGGCTGCCGCAGAACCCCGTGCTCGGCGCCGACACCGAGGTGGTGCTCGACGATCGCGTGCTCGGCAAGCCCGCCGACGCCGCGGCCGCCGCGCAAATGCTCGCCGCGCTGTCGGGCCGCTGGCACGAGGTGCTGACCGGCGTCGCGCTGCGCCATCACGACGACGTCGCGTTCGCGCTGTCGGTGAGCCGCGTGCGCTTCGCCACGCTGTCGCGCGCCGACGTCGCGCGCTACGTCGACACCGGCGAATGGCAGGACAAGGCCGGCGGCTACGCCATCCAGGGACGGGCGGCGGCCTTCATCGAGCGCATCGAGGGGAGCTACTCGGGCGTGATGGGCCTGCCGCTTTTCGAGACCGTTTCGCTGCTCAGGCGCGCCGGCATCGCGGTCCCCTGAGCGAGCGGGGAGACGCGCGATGAAGGACGTGCCCGCAAGCCCGATCTGGAACACCGACGCGCGACTCGCCATGCCGAGCGAGATCCTGATCAACGTGACCCCGCAGGAGACGCGGGTGGCGGTGCTCGAGCAGAGCATCGTGCAGGAGCTGCACGTCGAGCGCTCCAGCGCGCGGGGCCTCGTCGGCAACATCTACCTCGGCCGCGTGGCGCGCGTGCTGCCGGGCATGCAAAGCGCCTTCGTGGAGATCGGCCTCGAGCGCGCGGCCTTCCTGCACATCGCCGACATCTGGGAGCACCGCCAGAACGGCCATGCGGGCGCCGAGCGCGGCACCGAGCGGCCGATCGAGCGCATCCTGCACGAGGGCCAGTCGCTGCTGGTGCAGGTGATCAAGGACCCCATCGGCACCAAGGGCGCGCGGCTCTCGACGCAGGTGAGCCTCGCCGGGCGGCTGCTGGTCTACCTGCCGCAGGACTCGCACATCGGCATCTCGCAGCGTATCGAGGACGAGGTCGAGCGCGAGCAGCTGCGCGGGCGGCTCACCGCGCTGCTGCCCGAGGGCGCGACGGGCGGCTTCATCATCCGCACCATGGCCGAGGCGGCGTCGGAGCGCGAGATGCGCACCGACATCGACTACCTCACCAAGCTCTGGCACGACCTGACCGAGCGGGCGCGCACCGTGCCCTCGCCCGCGCTGCTCTACCAGGACCTTTCGCTCGCCCAGCGCGTGCTTCGCGACATGGTCAACGACGACACCGTGCAGATCCAGGTCGACTCGCGCGAGACCTTCGCGCGGATGAAGGCCTTCGCCGAGCAGTACACGCCCGCCATCGCCGAGCGCATCGTCCACTACGCCGGCGAGCGGCCGCTGTTCGACCTCGCTTCCGCCGAGGAGGAGATCGAGAAGGCGCTGGCGCGGCGCGTGGACTTGAAGTCGGGCGGCTACCTGATCGTCGACCAGACCGAGGCGCTCACCACCATCGACGTCAACACCGGCGGCTTCGTCGGCGGCCGCAGCTTCGACGACACCATCTTCAAGACCAACCTCGAGGCCGCGCAGGTGATCGCGCGGCAGCTGCGGCTGCGCAACCTCGGCGGCATCATCATCATCGACTTCATCGACATGGAGAACGCCGACCATCGCGCCGCGGTGCTCGCCGAGCTCAACCGCGCGCTGGAACGCGACCGCACGCGGCTCACGGTCAACGGGTTCACCCAACTCGGCCTGGTCGAGATGACGCGCAAGCGCACGCGCGAGTCGCTGGCGCACATCCTCTGCGAGCCCTGCCCCGTGTGCCACGGCCGCGGCGAGCTCAAGACCGCGCAGACCATCTGCTACGAGATCCTGCGCGAGATCGTGCGCGAGGCCAAGCAGTTCAACGCCGCGGAGTTCCGCATCCTCGCCTCGCAGTCGGTGATCGACATGTTCCTCGACGAGGAGTCGCAAAGCCTCGCCCAGCTCGGCGACTTCATCGGCAAGCCGATCTCGCTGCAGGTCGAGACGTTGTACTCGCAGGAGCAGTACGACATCGTGTTGATCTAGAAGCACCCCAGCAACGCGACCAGCGCCGGGTTGCCGAGGCTCGCGTCGCGCCAGGCGAGCGCGATCGCCGGGTCCTCGCGGCCCCACTCCATCGCGAACAGCGTGAGCCCGAACGCCTTGCGCACGGCGCGCGCCGCCGAGCGCGGCGCCACGGCGAGCAGCGTGCCGTCGGCAACGAGCCTCAGGTTGGAGTGGAAGCTCATCGACGTGATCGCCACGCGTGGGCCCGCGAGCCCGGCACGCAGGAACGCCTGCTCGACCAGCAGGCGCGTGTAGGAGCCTTCGGGCGGCAGCACCCAGCCGTAGTCGCGCAGCGCCGCCAGCGCGGGCTTGCGGCGATGCTCGATCGGGTGACCGCGGCCGCAGGCGAGCACCAGCGATTCGTCACCGACGGTGCGATACGACACGCCCCCGGGCAGGCGCGGCTGCTCGCTCAACGCAGGCAGGCGCGTGACGATGACCTCGAACTCGCCGGACTCGAGCCGGCGCCACAGGTTGGGGACGTTGTCCTCGCCGAGCTGCACCTCGACCTGCGGCAGGCGTTCGCGCAGCCGCGCGAGCGCCCCGGGCAGCGGTTGCACCAGCGTGAAGGGCAACGCGCCGATGCGCAGCGTCAGGACGCCGGAATCGGCGGCGGCCTTGGCGGCCGCGTCGAGCTCGTAGCGTGCCACGCGCAGGTGGATCAGCGCGGCCCAGCCCGCCGGCGTCAGGCGCACGCCGCGCTGGCCTCGCCGGCCCCGCAACACCAGCGCCTGCCCGAAGGCCGCTTCGAGCGAGTGCAGCGCCTGGGTGATGGCCGACTGCGTCACGTGCATGCGCGCGGCCACCTCGGTCAGCGAGCCGAGCTCCTCGACCTGCTCGAGCAGCATGAGGTCGCGCAAGCGCAGGTGCGCGAGGCGCGCGGCCGGCAGTGACATGGTCATTCCGACATCTTCTAATGAGTCGATTAGAACATTTCAGTTTTGCTAATGCAACGACGCGACTAGACTCGATGGACCACCCGCCTTCGCGCATCGCGGGATTCCATGCGCACAGGAGAGCTTCCATGAACACCCGCCGCCAGTTCCACCGCCGTGCACTCGGCCTCGGCGCCGCGACCCTCGCCCTTCCCGCGTGGACGCGCGCGCAGGGCAACGACTTCCCGGCGCGCCCCGTCAAGATCGTCGTGCCCTTCGCCGCGGGCGGCGGTCCCGACGTGCTCACGCGCAAAATGGCCATCAAGCTCGCCGAGGTGCTGGGCAGCGGCAGCGTCGTGGTCGTGGAGAACGTCGTCGGCGCCGGCGGCATCCTCGCGGCGCAGAACGTCGCGCGCATGGCACCCGACGGCTACGGCCTGCTGCTCGGCGCGTCGTCGCACGTCACGCAGAAGGCCATGGAGCCCGGCGTCGCCTTCGACCCCGTCAAGGACTTCGCGCACATCACGCGCACCGCGTTCAGCCCGTCGATCCTGGTGGTCCGCGCCGACTCGCCCTGGAAGAGCGTGGACGACCTCGTCGCCGCCGCGAAGAAGGAGCCCGGCAAGCTCAACTACGCGTCCGGCGGCGTGGGCAGCGCCGCGCACCTCGCCGGCGCGGCGCTGGTGCTGCACGCGGGCGTCGACGTCGTGCACGTGCCCTACAAGGGCTCGGTCGAGATCGTGCCGTCCATCATCTCGGGCGCGACGCAGTTCGCGTTTCCGATCGCCTCGACCGCGATACCGCAGATCAAGGGCGGCAGGGTGCGCGCGCTGGCGATCACCAGCCCCAGGCGCATCGCCTCGCTGCCCGAGGTGCCGACGCTGGTGGAGCTGTTCAAGTCGGACGACCTCGCCATGGACGCGTGGTTCGGCCTGTGGGCGCCCGCGGGCACGCCGCCCCGGGTGGTGGACCTGCTGTTCAAGGCGACGGCGAAGACGTACGACGACGCGACGCTGCGCGCCGACAGCGAGGCGGCCGGCGCCTTCGTCGCGCTGAGCGAGTCCCCCGCCGAGTTCACGCGCTTCATCGAGGCCGAGACCGTGAAGTTCACCCGGCTCGTCAAGGCCGCGCACCTGAGCGTCTAGGCGTGGCGCTCGCTCCGGCGCCACATCCGCCCCAGCCGCTCGCCGGCCTGCGCGTGCTCGACTTCAGCCACGTCATCGCCGGGCCCTTCGCCACCTTCTACCTGGCGCAGATGGGCGCGGACGTGGCGAAGATCGAGAAGCCGGGCGGCGGCGACGTGATGCGCCGCTCGGCCGCGGGGATGCGCGCCTTCACCGCCTTCAACGCCGGCAAGCGGATGCGCGAGATCGACATCGCCTCGGCCGCCGGGCACGACGAGGTCCTCGCGCTGGTGCGCGACGCCGACGTGATGGTCGACAACTACCGGCCGGGCGTGTTGCAGCGGCACGGGCTGGGCTACGAGGACGTCAGGGCCGTGAACCCGCGCATCGTCTATTGCGCGATCTCGGGGTATGGCTACAGCGACCCTGCGCGTACGCCGCACGGCGCCTACGACCACGTGATCCAGGCGCTGACGGGCATGACGATGCTGGGTGGCGTCGAGGGCGACCCGCCGATCAAGATCGGCTTTCCGGTCGTCGATGCGGCCACCGGCATCATCGCTGCGCTGGCGATCGTCGCGGCGCTGCGCGAGCGCGACCGCAGCGGCGCCGGTGCCTTCCTCGACGTGAGCATGTGGGCCTGCGCATTGCAGCTCATGTATCCGTTCACCTGCGAGGCCCTGGCCTCCGGCAACGAGGTCCCGCGCGTGGGCAACAAGGGCTTTTCCGGCAGCCCCGCGGCCGACACCTTCGCCTGCCGCGACGGCTGGCTCGCCATCGGCGCGAACACCCCGGCGCATATCGCGCGGCTGATGGACGAGCTCGGCGTGCCCCGGGCCGACGTCGAGCCGCTGCTCGAGCCGCAGCCTGAAGACGGCCCGGCCTTCGCGCGTGCACGCGATCCACAGGCGTTTCGCGCATTGCTCGCGTCCCGCCTTGCCGGACGCTCGGCCGCCGAGCTCGAAAGGCGGCTCAATGCCGGCGGCGTGCCGGCCGCACGCGTGCGCACGCTGCGCGAGTTCACGCGGGAAGCGGTCGACACGGGCCTGCTGCAGCCTGCGACGCTCGGCGAAGGCGGAGCGCGGGCGACCGCGCCGGGCCTGGGCTGGCGCACGCTGGCCTGAGCCATCGCGCATCGTCGCGGGATCGCCGCCCGCCCTTCCGCGCGGAGCGCATGCGCTCCGGGGTAAGCTGGCGGCACCGGCCGCGCCTCGTACGGGCCGGGTCATGCCATGTCCGGAGGCCGCATCCCGAAGCTCTCGCTCGCGTGGAAGGCGCTGCTGCGCTTCATCGGCTGGCCCGCGCGCGAAGGACGCTGGATCGAAGGAACGGCCTCGTCGCCGCGCGGCATGGTCCCGCTCGCACCCTTCGTGCCCGCCGAGCGTGCGTACCGCCTGTACCTGCCGCGCGGGTACACGCGATGGCGCCGCCACGCGCTGCTGGTCGCCTGCCACGGCTGCCGTCAGGCGCCGCAGGCACTGGCCGACGGCGCGCGCCTCGGCGGCTTCGCCGACCTGCATCGCGTGCTCCTGCTGATGCCGGCGCAGCGCGAGGACGCCAACGCCTGGGGCTGCTGGAACTGGTTCGAAAGCGCCACCGCCCATGGCGACGGCGAGGCCGCGATCGTCGAGGCGATGGTGCGCCATGTTGCGCAGCGCTGCCGCGTCGACGACGCGCGCGTCGTTGCGCTCGGCATCTCGGCCGGGGCTGCGCTCGCGGCGATCCTCGGCCTGCGGCATCCGCGCACGTTTCGCGCCGTCGTCTCGCACTCGGGCGTCGCCTGTGGCGCCGCGCGCGTCCCCGGCGAGGGACGTCGCGTCATGGCCGAGGGGCCGGGCATCGACGTCGCGGCGATCGGCCGGGCCGCGCACGTCGAGGGCTTGCGCGTTCCGCTGCTCGCGATCCAGGGCAACGACGACGACATCGTGTCGCCGCGCAACCTCGACGCACTCGTGGCGCAATTCCTCGCATTCAACGCCGCCACGCCGCGCGACGACGACGCGATGGCGCTGCTGGCGTCGGCGATGACGGGCTGGGCGCGCCGCGACGGCACGGTGCTGCCGCCTCCCCGGCGCGACGAGCGCAGTGGCGCGGGCCATGGCGTGCACGTGCGCGACTGGATCGACCAGGCGGCGGGTGGCAGGCTCCTCGTGCGCGCGATCGACATCGACGGCCTGGGGCACGCGTGGTCGGGCGGCGACCCCGCGTTTGCGTACAATGACGGCACCACGCCCGATGCGCTGGCGTTCGTGCGCGATTTCCTGGACGACATCCAGCGCGGCTGACGGCCGCGATCGGTGCGCAGCGCCGCACCCCCCCCCCGCTCCATGACCGAATTCGACCATCTGATCGTCGGCTGCGCCTCGCTCGAGCAAGGCATCGAGCACCTCGAGCAGCTGACCGGCGTGACCGCGGTGCGCGGCGGCGCGCACGTGGCGATGGGCACGCACAACGCCGTGGCGCGCCTCGGCGAGCGCAGCTACCTCGAGCTCATCGCCATCGACCCGCACGGCAAGGCGCCCGCGCGTCCGCGATGGTTCGAGCTCGATGCGCCGTCCATGCGCGCATCGCTGGCCGACGCGCCAAGGCCGATCGGCTGGGCCGCGCGCACCGACGACCTCGACGCCGCGCTCGCCCGTGCGACGGTGGCGCTTGGCACCACGACGCCCATGGCGCGCGCCGATTACCGCTGGCGCATCACCATCCCCGACGACGGACGGCGCCCCGAAGGCGGCGTCGCGCCGGTGCTGATCGAATGGGAAGGGCCCCTGCACCCCGCGTTGCGCCTCCCGGCCAGCGGCCTCTCGCTCGCCTCGCTCACACTTGCGCACCCGTCACCCGACGTGCTGCGCGCGCTGCTGGTGTCGCTGGGCCTGCGCGACGCGGCGACCGTGGCCTATGCCAAGGAACCGCGCGTGGCGGCGCTGCTGCGCACGCCGCGGGGCCTGGTCGCGCTGTAGTGCGTGCGCGTGGGTCCCCGCCCCCCGATAACTACATTCGGGGGCAAGCTTCGCGGGGATGACGGTGTCGCGGGAATGACGGGTCAGCCCAGCGTGCCGCGCGCGATGGGCCACACCGCTTCGACGCGCTCGCCGCGGTAGCCCACCAGCCAGTCGTAGAGGTTGAAGGCCGGGTCGACGTGGCCCGGCACCAGCGCGACGCGCCGGCCCCAGAGGTCTCGCGCATCGCGCGCGTCTGCGACCTCGAGCACGCCGTGCTCGTCGGAGGCCTTGGCATAGCGCAGGCCGCGCAGGCCGCCGTTCGTCTCGTCCGCGACCACGGGCAGCCCCGCGTCGAACGAGAACGCCTTGAGCCCCGCGTCGCAGATGGCGCGGCCCGTGGTGGACGCACCCGGGGCGGAAGCATCCACGGCAGGCGTGCTCATGACGGTCGAGCGTACGAACAGGCTCTGGCGGAAGCCCGGTGCGAGCGGAGACGGCTGGTTGCGCCCGTAGTCGACGTCCATGAACGGGTAGGAGCCCGGCTGCAGCTCGTCCCACAGGCCCGTCGCGATCTCGCATTCGAAGGTCCCCGTGCCCGCGCCGGTGACGCGGCCGACGGCGAGGCCCTGCGCGGCACATTGCGCGCGCGCCGCCGCGGCGTGGCGCGCGGCGTCCTCGATCGCGGCGCGGCGCTCCCCGGGCGATCGCAGGTGCTGCGCGGCCCCCTGGTAGCAATGCAGGCCCGCGAAGCGCAGCGAAGGCGAGCCGGCGATGCGCGCGGCGAGCGCGCCGGCGTCATCAGCCCGCACCCCGCAGCGATGCCCGCCGACGTCGACCTCGACGTACACGTCGAGCGTCGCGCCGGCGTCGACCGCGGCACGCGAAACCAGCGGCACGGCGCGCGCATCGTCGCAGAGCACGCCTATGCGCGTGCCGGGCCGCGCGGCCAGCGCCGCCAGCCGCGCGAGCTTGGCCGGGGCGACCACCTCGTTGGTGACCAGCACGTCGGCGACACCCGCTTCGACGAAGGCCGCGGTCTCGTCGGTCTTCTGGCAGCACACCCCCACCGCGCCGCGCGCGAGCTGCATCGCGGCGATCGCCGGGCACTTGTGCGACTTGGCGTGCGGGCGCAGCCGCAATCCCGCGGCGCGCACCGCGGCGGCCATGGCGTCGAGGTTGGCCTCGAGGATGTCGAGGTCGACGGTCAGCGCCGGCGTGTCGACGCGATCCAGCGCGTCGCCGGGCTCGGCGGGCTTTCGTTGCATGACGTCAGGTCCCCGGGATGTAGCCCCAGCTGCGGTGCCAGAGCAGGTTGCCGAGCAGGCGCCCGGGCACCAGGGTGAAGATGCCCGCGACGACCATGCCGCCGAGGTACAGGCCGCGCATCGTCTTCGCGTGGTCCACGACCTGGTGGCGGTGCGCGCGCCACAGCCCGAGGGGCAGGGTGACCAGCGTGATCAGCGTGAACACGTGGATCCAGGTGAAATGCAGGAACGCGGGGATCCACAGCGACGTGAGGGCCACGGTGAGCATCAACGCCGCCCAGGTCCAGCCCAGCACGCGGTGGCCCGCCGTACCCTTGACGCGCGCGAGCTGCACGGCGCCGACGAGGAGCGCCGCGAGCGCGGCCGACAGGTGGGCGACGATGATGGGCGGCGGGGCGACGGTCATGCGCACATTGTCGCAAAAAGCCGCCGGCGCCGCGCCGTGGATCCTGACCAAACGTGCCGGCAGGCCCGCGCCCGCGCCGCGTCAATGCGTGGCGCGCATTCCCTTGCCGTCGCCGGGGTCGGCGACCGCGATTTGCGCGTACACCATTTGCGCCACCGCCAGCAGGTCACGCCGGTCGACGGTGCCCGAGATGGCGTAGGCGCAGTTGTCGTCGATCCAGTAGAACACGCCGACGCCGTTCTCCACGTCGTAGCGGAACTGGGTCTCCTCGGTCCTGGCGGCGAGCTTGCGCCATTGCAGCGTCAGGCGCTGCTTGGCGGCGTTCTCGTACATCAGCAGCGCCGTCGGCCGCGCGTTGCCGGCGATCAGCCGCCCGCCGACGAGCTCGTAGCCGATGCTCGACAGGTTGGGCGCGATCGCCGTCTGCCCGACGCGCCGCGTGAGCCAGGTCACCAGCGACTGCGCGTCGCTGGCGGCGACCTCCACCGGGCGGCGCTGGTCGGCCGAATAGATGGCGTGCGCGAAGGCGGCCTCGCGCGCGAAGGTGGTGGGCACGCCCTCGCGTGACAGCAGGGCGTCGCGGGCGCCCCAGCCGCAGGAGAGGCCGACGGCGAGCGCGGCCACGCTCGCCGCCCAGGGCAGCCAGTTGCGCCGCGCACGCGCCGGGCGCGCCGCGTCGACGCGGCGCGCGGGCACGGGCTCCTCGAGCCAGGCGTCAAAGCCCTCGCGCAGGAGGTCGTTCTGCGCACGCCAGGCCCGGGCACGCTGCGCGAGCTCGGTATCGGCGGCGAACGCCGCCTCGACCTCGAGGCGGCGCCCCTCGGCGAGGCGACCGTCGACCCAGGCGTTGAGCGTGGCGTCGTCGACGGGCTGCGGCCGGGTCGTCATGGTGCCCACCCGCTCACTTGACCACTTTCAGCGCCGCGGGCGACTCGGCATCGCCGCGGCGCAGCTTGTCGCGGGCGCGCGAAAGCCGCGACATCACCGTGCCGACGGGAATGGCCATGACCTTGGCGATTTCCTCGTAGCGCATTTCCTCGACCGCCGCCAGCACCAGCACCTCGCGCTGCTCGACCGGCAGCATCGCGACGCGCTGCATGGCCTCGACGAGCTCGACCCGCGTGAACTGCGGGGCCGCCACCGGCAACTGCCAGGCGCCGGCCGCGTCGGAATCGTCGATCGACACGTTGCGCGCGTCGCGGCGCGCCAGCGCGCGCTGGTTGACGAAGACGTTGTGCATGATGGTGAACAGCCACGCGCGGAGGTCCGATCCCGCGAGCCACAGCGCGCGCTTCTCCCAGGCCCGCGCCAGCGTGTCCTGGACGAGGTCGTCGGCACGCGTGGAATCGCCGGTGAGCACGCGCGCGTAGCGCCGCAGCCGCGGGATCGCGGCGACGAGCTCGGGGTGGGGAAGCGACGTGGCCATGGCGGCTCGATCAGTCGCGCAGGCGCGCGCGCCGTTTCCCCCGCGTCCCCGGACCCCCCTACTTCGCGACGTGCCAGACGTTGTTGAAGCCGTCGCCGGTCTTGTCGCCGGGCTTCTGGTCCTTGGCCCAGGTGTAGACGGGCTTGCCCTTGAACGCCCACTGCTTGCTGCCGTCGTCGCGGGTGATCACCGTCCAGTCGCCGCTGTTTGCGGCGCCGGCGGCCGCCATCAGCGGCGGCCAGTTGGTGGCGCAGGGGCCGTTGCAGGCGCTCTTGCCGCCGGCGTCCTTGTCGAAGGTGTACAGCGTCATGCCCTTGGCATCGGTGAGCGTGCCGTCGGCGGCCTTCATCGCCGGGGCCGACTGGGCGGCAGCGGCGAGCGGCAGCAGGGCGAGGGCGGCAACGGCGAGTGTCTTGCGGATCATGGGGTCTCCATTGGGTGGCGAACGAGCCACCCGCGCCAACAGGGCCTGTTACGACATTATTCCCCGGCACTGCAGACGCCGTCAGACCAGGAACAGCGTCGCGAGGCCTAGGAAGATGAAAAAGCCGCCGGAGTCGGTCACGGCGGTGATCATGACCGACGAGCCCACGGCGGGGTCGCGCCCGAGGCGGATCATGGTCATGGGGATCAGCACCCCCATCAGCGCCGCGAGCATCAGGTTGAGCGTCATCGCCATCACCATGACCAGCCCGAGCTTGAAGTCGCGGTAGAGCATGGTGGCGATGATGCCCATCACGCCGCCCCAGATCACGCCGTTGATCAGCGACACCAGGAGCTCCTTGCGGATCAGCGTCCGCGCGTGGTCGCGCGTGACCTGGCCGAGCGCCGCGGCGCGCACGATCATGGTGATGGTCTGGTTGCCCGAGTTGCCGCCGATGCCGGCGACGATGGGCATCAGCGCAGCCAGCGCCACGAGCTTGGCGATCGAGCCCTCGAAGGCGCCGATCACGCGCGAGGCGAAGAACGCCGTGCACAGGTTGATGGCGAGCCACGACCAGCGGTTGCGGATCGATTTCCACACCGAGGCGAAGACGTCCTCCTCCTCGCGCAGGCCGCCCTGGGCGAGGGCCTCCTCGCCGGCGCGGCTTCGCACGTAGTCGAGGATCTCGTCGACGGTCACGCGGCCGACCATGCGGTCGTTGGTGTCGACGACGGGCGCCGACACGAGGTCGTAGCGCTCGAAGGCGCTCGCCGCCTCGGTGGCCTTCTCGTGCTGCAGGAGCTTGATCGGCGGCGGCTTCATCACGTCGGCGACCATCTTCTCGGGGTCGCTGACGATCAGCCGGTTGAGCGGCAGCACGCCGAGCAGGCGCTCGCCGCGGTCGACCACGAACACCTGGTCGGTCTGCGAGGGCAGCTCCTCGAAGCGCCGCAGGTAGCGCAGCACGACCTCGAGCGTCACGTCGGCGCGCACCTGCACGTCGTCGAAGTCCATCAGCGCGCCGACCATGTCCTCGTCGAAGGACATCGCCGCGCGCAGCTGCTCGCGCTCGTCGAGCGGGAGGCTCTGGAACACGTCGTCCATGACCTCCTGCGGGAGGTCGGGGGCGAGCGCCGCGAGCTCGTCGGTCTCGAGGGTCTCGGCCGCGGCGACGAGCTCCTCGGTGTCCATCGACGAGATCAGCGACTCGCGGACCGAGTCGGAAACCTCGATCAGGATCTCGCCGTCGCGGTCGGCCTTGACGAGGTCCCAGATGTACAGCCGCTCGTCCAGCGGCAGCGCGTCGAGGATGTAGGCGATGTCGGCCGGGTGCAGCGCCTCGAGCTTGCGCTGCAGGATCGTGCGGTTCTGGCGCGTGACGAGGCTCTGCTGCAGCTCGGCGCGGTCGGCGTCGCTGCCGTGCTCGACCTGCTCGTGGACGAGGCCCTCGACCAGGCGATTGCGGCGCAGCAGCGACACGACCTCCGACAGCGCGTCCTGGACGCGCTCGGGCGTGTCGAGGCGCTCGCGCACGGCGATGTCGGCGGTCTCGGGCATGGGCGGCATTCTAGGGCACCGCGGTCCCCGGCATGCGCGCCAGCACGGTCGCGGTGCGTCCCGCGAGGTAGGCCGAGCGCGGGTTGCGCTCGAAGCGCAGCGGCGAGGGCGCCATGGCGGCGAGCCTCGCGGCCTGCGTCGCCGACAGCTGCGCCGCAGGGATGCCGTGGTAGTGGCGGGCGGCCGCCTCGGCGCCGAACACACCGCTGCCCCACTCGATCACGTTGAGGTAGAGCTCGAGGATGCGGCGCTTGTCGAGGATCAGCTCGAGCATGGCCGCGATGATCGCCTCCTGGCCCTTGCGGAGGTAGCTGCGCGACGGCGACAGGAAAAGGTTCTTGGCGAGCTGCTGGGTGATGGTCGAGCCCCCCGCCACCACCCTGCCGCGCTTGTCGTTCTTCGCCATGGCGAGCCGGATGCCCTTCCAGTCGAAGCCGTCGTGCTCGAGGAAGGTCGCGTCCTCGGAGGCGATGATGGCGCGCTTCAGGTTCGGCGAGATCTTCTCGTAGGGCACCCAGCGGTAGTCGATGCGCGCGTCGGGCCGGGTCCTGCGCAGCTCGCCGAGCCGCTCGGCCATGAAGGCCGTCTGCCGAGGGGGCTCGTAGCGGTACCAGACGATCATCGCGGCAAATCCGAGCTGCAGCAGCACGAAGCCCGCGCCGAGCGCGAGCAGCAGGCGCGACAGCCACCAGCCGAAGGAGCGCCTGCGCGCGGCCACGCGGTCGCGCGCCGTCAGAGCGTGCCGGCGCGCAGCGCCTGGCGCACGCCCTCGGTGGCGGGCCGCAGGCCGCGCCACAGCGCGAAGCTCTCGGCGGCCTGCTCGACCAGCATGCCGAGCCCGTCGGCCATGCGGGTCACGCCGGCCTCGCGGGCGAAGCGCAGGAACAAGGTCGGCGCGTCGCCGTAGACCATGTCGTAGGCGAAGGCGCCCGGCGCGAACAGCGCGGCAGGCCAGGGCAGCGCCGATTCGCCACCGAGCCCCGCGCTGGTGGCGCTGATGACGACGTCGAACGTTCGCCTGCCCAGCGCGTCGACCGGCACCGTCTCGAGCGGCGTGCCGCGGATGCGCGAGGCGAGGTCCTGGGCGAGCGCGCCTGCGCGCGCGGGCGTGCGGTTGGCCACGCAGAGCGTGCGCGGCCGCGCGGCGGACAGCGGCAGCATCACGCCGCGCGCGGCGCCGCCGGCGCCCAGCACCAGCACGTCGCGCCCCTCGATGGCGACGCCCAGGTTGGCGTTGAGGTCGCGCAGGATGCCGGCGCCGTCGGTGTTGTCGCCGTACCAGCGTTGGCCGTCGCGCTTCAGCGTGTTGACGGCGCCCGCGGCGCGCGCGCGCTCGCTCACCTCGTGCGAGAGCGCAAAGGCCTCGAGCTTGAAGGGAACGGTGACGTTGAGCCCGCACCCCCCTTCGGCGGCGAAGCGCGCCACCGCCTCGCGGAATCCGTCGCGCGGCGCCTCGATGCGGCCATAGGCGAGGTCCTCGCCGGTGGCGCGCGCGAAGGCCGCGTGGATCGCCGGCGACTTCGAATGCGCGACCGGGTTGCCGATGACGGCGTAGCGGTCGCTCACCGGCTCACCAGCTCGTCGCCCTTGGTGAAGGTCCAGGTGCGGGTGATGTAGAGGATGTCGGTATCGCGGCGGATATCCGGCGGGAACATCGCGAAGGGCGCCGACATCTGCACGATCTTCACCGCCGCGGCGTCGAGGATGCGCTGGCCCGAGGACTTGTCGACCGCGATGCTCTCGACGCTGCCGTCGGCGCGGATGCCCACCGTCAGGATCAGGCTTCCGTAGAGCTTCTGCTGCCGGGCGGCGGCGGGATAGTTGAGGTTGCCCACGCGCTCGATCTTCTGCCGCCAGTCCTCGACGTAGCGCGCGAAGCGGTACTCCTGGGCGCGCGAGCCGACGAACTGGCGCTTGGGACGCTTCTGGTAGGCGTCCATGTCCTTGGCGATCTGCGCCTCGAGGCGCATCGCCTCCAGCGAGCGCTGCATCATCTCGTTGGCGGTCGGCGACTCGGTGGGCTGCGCGTCGTTCGGCTTGGGCGTCGGCGTCGCGACCGGCGTGGAGCGGAGCTGCGTGAGGAGCTCCTTGGTCTGGCGCTCCAGCGACTCCACGCGCTCGGTGGCGAGCGTGATCTCGTTGCGCGTGCTGTCCTTGGGCAACACCGGCAGCGGCGACTTGGCGCGCCGATCGGCATCGGTGTTGCCGCCGCCGTCGAGGTTGGCCTGCGCGAGGACGTCGGCCTTGGTGGGCTTGGCCTTGGTCCTGGCGTTGACCAGCGCGACTTCCAGCGGCAGGTCGGTCGACTTGCGGCCGAGATCGGGCATGGCGAAGCGCAGCGAGAGCACGGCGCCGTGCAGCAGGAGCGACGCGCCGAGCGCGATGGCGAGCAGCGGCACGCCCTTCGGCGCCGCCAGGGCCACCGCCGGGATGGTCGCGGGCGGCAAGGCGCCCACCGGCGAAAGCCGGGCGGGCGCGGTGGCGAGGCGCGGCGCGGGGGCGCCGGCGGAGGCCGCGGGCGTGGCCGGCGTCGCGGCCGAGGTCGCGCGATTCGCCGGCACGGCGCGAGCCGCGGGACGCGGCGCGGCACTCGCCGGGGACGCCCCCCCGACCGGTTTCACCGCCGCCTTGCTCGGCGCCTTGCGCGCAGTCGTGGCCGGCTTCGCGTCGGCCGCCGGCCTGGCTGCCGCTTCGAGCTTCGCGGGTGCGGCGGACCCGGCTGCGGGCGCAGCCTTGGCGGCGCCCCCTACGACGCGAGGCGTGCGCGGCCTCGGGGCTGCTGCCGGCTTGGCATCGCCCTCGGGGGAGCGAGGCGTGGCCGGCTTCGCGCGCGGCGCAGGGGCCGTCGGCGCCGCATCATCGGGCGGTGTCGGGGCGGAGCGTCGCGTCGGCATGGTGGCGGATCGGGCGGGTTCGGCACAGGGCCTCCCCCGCGCAGCGGCCATTGTATGCAAACGTCATGACGCCGTCATCGCGTTCCGGCGTAGTGCAGCTCGAGTGTCGCGGCCAGGAGGTCGACGTTGGCGATGCGCAGGCGCACCACGGCGTCGGGCGCGAGCACCGGCAGGCCGGGGACGCGCTGCCATACGGGCAGCGATTCGAAGCGCACGAGGTTGTCGCGCAGCACGCGCGCGTCGACCTCCTCGACACCTTCCTGCAGCAGCC
Organism: Casimicrobiaceae bacterium; assembly: GCA_044226535.1. Taxonomy (GTDB): domain Bacteria; phylum Pseudomonadota; class Gammaproteobacteria; order Burkholderiales; family Casimicrobiaceae; genus VBCG01. Next base: position 97,082 of record JBGAGT010000011.1, read on the forward strand.
AGCGCAGGCACCAGTAGTGCTCCATGCGGTCCTGGAACTCGGCGTACTGGCTGTAGGTGGCCTCGAAGTCGGCGAGCGCGGCGAAGAGCTCGGCATCGTTGCCCGCGTAGGGCGCGCGCTCGCCGCGCAAGGTCGCGACGAGCTGCTGCTGGTTGACGAGGTCGGCGTAGCGCCGCAGCGGCGAGCTCGACCACAGGTAGTGCGACAGCCCCAGGCCCTGGTGCTCGCCCGGCGCCACGCTCATCTTGACCTTGCCGCCCGATTGCACGCGATAGAGCCCCGCGACGCGCGCGTCGGCGAGGAGCTTCCCCCAGCTGTCGTTGACGTGGATCATCAGCTCCGAGACGAGCTTGTCGAGCGGCGAGCCGCGCGGGCGCGGCACGATGCGCACGCGCTCGCCCTGCCCGTTCGCGTCGCGGTCGACGTGGAAGCTCCAGTCGACGCGCTCGACCTCGGGACGGCCGCGCTTCGCCGACAGCGCCTGCGCGAGCTGCCACAGTGCGCGCAGCTCGGCGGTGTCGCGCGATTCGCCGTCCTTCGCCGGCGCGGCGAAGCCGGCGGAGATGGCGTCGAGCCGCAGGTTCGCGCGCACCGGCACGCGCTCGATCGCCGAGCGCTGCGAACGCGGGCGGCCTTCGGCGTCGGTGGTGACATACAGCGACAGCGCGGGACGCGCGCCGCCGGCGGCGAGCGTGAAGGCCTCGATCGCGGCCTCGGGGAGCATGGTGATCTTGCGCCCCGGCATGTACACGGTGGACAGCCGCTCGCGCGCCAGCGCCGCGAGCGGGCTGCCGCGCGGGATGGCCAGTGCGGGGGCCGCGATGTGGATGCCGATCTCGTGGCCGCCGTCCGGCAGCGCGCGCACCGAGAACGCATCGTCGATCTCGGTGGTGCTGGCGTCGTCGATCGACAGGGCCTCGACCGGCGCGAGCGGAAGCGCCTCCAGCGCAGCTGCCGCGGGCAGCGCGCCTTCCAGCGCGGCGGGGAAGCCGAGGCCGCGCGGGAAGGCCGCGAGCCGGAACGCATCGAAGTGATAGGCCTCCGTCGAGGGAATCGCGCCGGCGGCGGCGAGCACGGCCAGCGGGGCCTTGTGCATCGCCTCGGCGGCGGAGGCGAGCGCCTTCCATTCGATCGCCTGCTTGTCGGGCTTGTACAGCAGCATGTCGCGCTTCGCCGCCAGCGCCTCGGGAAGGCGGCCCGCGCGCAGCTCGGCCGACCAGGCCTCGACCTGCGCGGCCTCGCGCGCCTTGCGCTCGACCGAGGCCAGCGCCGCCTTGAGCGACTCGGGGGGCGCCTTGCGGTAGCGGCCCTTGCCCTTGCGGTAGAAATGCATGGGCGAGCCGTGCAGCAGCTTCGCCACCGCGGCCTGCTCGGCCACGCTCGCCTGGTCGCCGAAGTAGTCGCGCGCCAGCATGCCGAAATCGAACTCGCCGTCGTCGCAAGCCTCCCAGAGGAAGTTCACGTCGAGCCCCGCGGCGATGTCCTGCGCGCCGGCCAGCGCCTCCTGGGCCGAGGGCGAGGCGAAGCGCAGCAGCACCTGCGCGGCCTTGATCTTGGAGCGCTTGCCGCTCGCGGCCTCGACCTGCAGCGTGGCGTCGTGATCGGCGAGGACGGCGCCGGCCTTGAGCTGGCCGTCGTCCTCGTATAGGACATTCATGGCGGGAATCCAGGGCGCGGCGGGACCGCGGGCTGCGGGCGTCGTGCCGGCAGGCGCGTACGCGCCGGCGCGAGGTCGCGATTATAGCCCGCGTAGAATGCCCCTCGGCGACGCGCAGGTGGTGCGCGCACCTCCCCGCGACAGGAGCAAGGCGATGGAATACCGGAAGCTCGGCGACTCGGGCATCAGCGTGTCGAAGCTCTGCCTCGGCACCATGATGTTCGGCGACCGCACCGACCGCGCGGCCGCGCACGAGATCATCGCCTCGGCGCGCGGCGCGGGCGTCAACTTCATCGACACCGCCGACGTGTACGCCAAGGGCGAGTCGGAGCGCATCACCGGCGCCGCGGTGGCCGCGGCGCGCGACCACTGGGTGCTCGCCACCAAGGTCGCCAACAAGATGGCCGACGTCGGCGACACCATCAACAACGGCGGCCTGTCGCGGCGCTGGATCCTGCGCGCCTGCGACGCATCGCTCGCGCGCCTCGGCCTCGACTGGATCGACATCTACTACCTGCACAAGGACGACCCGGGCACGCCGGTCGACGAGTTCGTCGGCGCGGTGGGCGAGCTGATCCGCGCGGGCAAGGTCCGCTACTTCGGCCTTTCCAACTTTCGGGGCTGGCGTATCGCCGAGGTGGTGAACGCCTGCGAGGCGCAGGGCGTTCCCAAGCCCGTCGTCGTGCAGCCTTACTACAACCTGCTGAACCGCATGCCCGAGGTGGAGATCCTGCCGGCCTGCGACTACTACGGCATCGGCGTCGCGAGCTACTCGCCGGTGGCGCGCGGCGTGCTCACCGGCAAGTACACGGGTGGCGTGAAGCCCGAGGGCTCGCGCGCGGCGCAGAACGACCGGCGCATGAACGAGACCGAGTTCCGCGCAGAGTCCTTCGCCATCGCCGACACCTTGAAGGCGCACGCCGCGAAGACCCGGCGCAGCAGCGTGGCGCTGGCGCTCGGCTGGGTGTGGGCGAACCCGATCGTGTCGAGCGTGATCGCGGGCCCGCGCACGCTCGAGCAGTGGAACGACTACCTCGCCGCGCTCGACGTCGACTGGAGCGACGCCGACGAGGCGCTGGTCGACTCGCTGGTCGCGCCGGGGCATCCGTCGACGCCCGGCTACAACGATCCGCAGTACCCGTTCTACGGGCGCAAGCTGCGCGAGGACTGAACCCGCTTCACGCGCGCGCCGGCGACCGTCCCGCGCGCGCGGCGCTGCCCGCGCCTAGCCGGGCCCCGGCTCGTTGGCGATGCCGTGCGGCACGTGGCCCGCGGCCACGTGCGCCGATGCCGACTGCACGTGGCGCGTCTGGTCGTCGAAGAAGAAATCGGGCTCGAACTTGCGCAGGAAGTCGCCCTTGGGCAGGCCGCCCAGGAAGAACGCCTCGTCGATCTGGATATTCCAGTCCATCAGCGTGCGGATGGCGCGCTCGTGCGCGGGGGACGAACGCGCGGTGACGAGCGCGGTGCGGATGCGCATCGACGGGACTTCGCGGTCGATGCGCTGCAGGCGGTGCAAGGCCTCGAGCAGCGGCTTGAACGGGCCTGGCGGCAGCGGGTTCGTGGCGTGGTGCGCCTCGTGCGCCTGGAAGGCGTCGAGACCCTCGCGCTGGTACACGCGCTCGGCCTCGTCGGCGAAGAGCACCGCGTCGCCGTCGAAGGCGATGCGCACCTCGTCGGGATGCGAGTCCTCGCGCGTCGAGTGCGTGTACACCACCGCGGCCGGGAAGCCCGCGACCAGCGCTGCGCGCACGTCGTCGGCATTGGCCGACAGGAAGAGGTTGGCGTTGAGCGACTCGAGGTAGCCGAAGGGCGCGCGGCCGCGCGTGAACACCCCGCGCTCGATGGCGAGCTCGGCACCCTTCACCGAGCGGAACACGCGCAGCCCCGACACGGGATCGTTGCGCGACAGGATCACCACGTCGACGCGCCGCTCGCCGCCCGCGTTGAAGGCGAGGAGCTTCTTCACCAGCGGATAGGCGACGCCCGGCTTGGCGGGGGTCTCGAGGCGGTCGAGCTGCATCTGCATGTAGGCGCGGTCGTCCGAGGTCTCGAAGACCTGGTTCTCCTCCTCGAAGTCGAAGAGCGCCCGCGAGCTGATCGCGACCACGAGGCGCGTGCCGGGCTCGGCCATCACGCGGCCCCCTGCCGTCGCGCGGCGCGGTCCTGCGGCGCGGCGCGCGGCGGCTGCTCCCGGTCGAGTTCGTCGAACACGGCGCGGATGCCCTCCACCGCCCGCGCAAGGTCCTCGCGCGCGATGGTCAGCGGCGGCGCGATGCGCACCACGGTGTCGTGCGTGTCCTTGGAGAGGAGCCCGCGCGCCAGCATGCGCGTCACCACCTCGCGCGCCGAGGCGACGGCGGGGTCGACGTCGATGCCGATCATCAGCCCGCGCCCGCGGACCTCGCGGATCGCCGGCGAGTCGATCGCGCGCAGCGCAGCGAGGAGCGACGCGCCGAGCTCGCGCGAGCGGGCGGCGAGGCCCTCCTCCTCGAGCACGTCCAGCGCCGCCATGGCCACCGCCGCCGCGAGCGGGTTGCCGCCGAAGGTGCTGCCGTGGTCGCCGGGGTGGAACACGGCCATCACGTCCTCGCGCGCGGCGAAGGCCGACACCGGCAGCAGGCCGCCGCCCAGCGCCTTGCCGAGGATCACGCCGTCGGGCCGCACGCCGTCGTGGTCGGCCCCGAGCGTGTAACCCGTGCGCCCGAGCCCCGTCTGGATCTCGTCGCAAATCAGCAGCACGTTGCGGTCGCGGCAGATCGCCGCGCAACGCGCGAGCCAGCCGTCGGGCGGGACCACCACACCGGCCTCGCCCTGCACCGGCTCGACCAGGAACGCCGCCGTCGACGGCGTGATCGCGCGCTCGAGCGCATCGGCGTCCCCATAGGGCACGGTGACGAAGCCTGGCGCGAAGGGCCCGAATCCCTCGCGGTACTGCGGCTCGCTGGAGAAGCCCGAGATGGTGATGGAGCGGCCGTGGAAGTTGCCCGCGCAGACGATGATTTCAGCGCGATCGCGCGCGATGCCCTTGACGGTGTAGCCCCACTTGCGCGCGGCCTTGAGCGCCGTCTCCACGGCCTCGAGGCCGGTGTTCACCGGCAGCGCGCGCGCCTGGCCCGTCACGGCGCAGATCCGCGCGAGGAAGGCCGGCAGCCGGTCGTTGAAATACGCGCGCGAAGTCACGGACAGCCGCTGCGCCTGCTCGACCAGCGCGGCGACGATGCGCGGATGCGCGTGGCCGAAGGACAGCGCCGAGTACGCGCTCATCAGGTCGAGGTAGCGTCGTCCCTCGACGTCCTCGACCCAGGCCCCGCTCGCGCGCGTGGCGCAGAGCGGCAACGGGGCGTAGTTGTGCGCGCCATGCGTGTCCTCGCAGCGCATCGCCTCCGCGGAGGACGCGAATGACGAGGATCGATCGGGGCGTATCGTGCTGGGCGGCATGAAGGAGGCGTGGTCGCGGCGCAGCGGCACGGCGCCGTCGCGCCGACCTAGCATACCCCACGTCATCCCCGCGGCAGCGGGGATGACGAAGGCCTCAGGCGAACCCGCCCGCGGCGAAGCGCAGGATCGTGGGAACGTGGCGCCCGAAACCCTGGAACGCGTGGTCGCCGCCGCCCTCGACGCATTGCCAGGCGCCGTGGAATCGCGACCGCGCCTCGCGCCAGTCGAGCACCTCGTCGCCGGTCTGCAGGTACAGGAGGCAGCGCGAAGGATCGGCGGGCGCGCCCGGGTCCATGGCGCGCAACTCCTCGAAATGCGAGGGCTTCACCTCGAAGGCCGCCCCCGTGTAGAGGTTGGTCTGCACGCCGGCGTAGGCCGCGAGATCGGCGTACGGCCGGACGGCCGGGTTGACCATCACCGCCCGCGCGCCATGGCGCGCCGCCAGCACGGCGGCGTAATAGCCCCCGAGCGAGCTGCCGACGAAGGCGAGCTCGCCGGCCGCGTTCGCCGCGACCCACCGCGAGACGTGCTCGATCGCTGCGGCGGGCGAGAACTCGAGCGCGGGAATCCACAGCCGCGGCCTCGACGCCGCCGGCATCGCTTCGACGGCGTCGCGGACCTGCGTGGCCTTGGCGCTCGCCGGCGAGGAACGGAAGCCGTGCAGGTAGACGACGGTGAAGGGCATCAGCGGTCGCCCGCCATGCGCGTAACCCGCGCTTCGAGCGCGTGCAGCAGCTTGTCGTGGATGCCGCCGAAGCCGCCGTTGCTCATCACCACGACCCGGTCGCCGGCCCGTGCCTCGCGCACGATGGCCGCGACCAGCGCGTCGAGGTCCTGCTCGACGCTGGCCTTGGTGCCGAGCGGTGCCAACACGGCGCCCGCGTCCCAGCCCAGGTTGCCGGCGTAGCAGAACACGCGGTCCGCGGCCGCGACGCTCGCCGGCAGCGCGGCCTTCATCGTGCCGAGCTTCATGGTGTTGGAGCGCGGCTCGAGCACGGCGAGGATGCGCGCCGTCCCGACACGCTTGCGCAAGCCCTCGAGCGTGGTGGCGATGGCCGTGGGATGGTGCGCGAAGTCGTCGTAGACGACGACGCCGCCCGCCTCGCCGCGCAGCTCCATCCGTCGCCGCACGCCCTTGAAGTTCGCCAGCGCCTCCAGCGCCAGTGGCACCGGCACGCCGGCGTGGCGCGCGGCGGCGATCGCCGCCAGCGCGTTGAGCTGGTTGTGACGCCCGGTGAGCGCGAAGCGCAGCAGGCCCTGCGGCGCGCCGCCGAGGGAAAGCTCGCCGTCGACGCCCACGGTCCAGCCCGGGCCGTTGGCGGGGCGGTCGGCGGCGCCGAAGCGCTCGACCTCGCTCCACACGCCGCGTGAGAGCACGCGCGCCAGCGCCGCGTCGTCGCCGTTGACCACCAGCCTGCCGATCGACGGCACCGTGCGCACGAGATGGTGGAACTGCGTCTCGATCGCCGCGAGGTCGGGGAAGATGTCGGCGTGGTCGTACTCGAGGTTGTTGAGGATGGCCGTGCGCGGGCGGTAGTGCACGAACTTGCTGCGCTTGTCGAAGAACGCGGTGTCGTACTCGTCGGCCTCGATGACGAAGAAGGCGCTGTCGGTCAGCCGCGCCGATACCCCGAAGTCGAGCGGGACGCCGCCGATCAGGAAGCCGGGGTCGAGACCGCCGTGCTCGAGGATCGCGGCGAGCATCGACGCGGTGGTGGTCTTGCCGTGCGTGCCCGCCACGGCGAGCGTCCAGCGCCCGGGCAGGATGTGGTCGCGCAGCCACTCGGGCCCCGAGGTGTAGGGCAGCCCGCGGTCGAGGATCGCCTCCATCAGCGGATTGCCGCGCGAGACGACGTTGCCGACCACGAAGAGCTCGGCGTCGCGCGCCACGCCGGAAAGCTGCGCGGCGTCGTAGCCCTCGGTGAGCGCGATGCCGAGCCCGGCGAGCTGGGTCGACATCGGCGGGTAGACGTTGGCGTCGCAGCCGGTGACGACGTGGCCGGCGCTGCGCGCCAGGGCGGCCACGCCGCCCATGAACGTGCCGCAGATGCCGAGGATGTGGATGTGCATCAGGCGGCCCTCGCCCGGTGCGGCAGGGGGGACGTCATCCCTTCCTGCCGATCAGCTCGATCTTGTAGCCGTCGGGGTCGGCGACGAAGGCGATGACCGTCGTGCCGCCCTTGACCGGGCCCGCCTCGCGCGTGACCTTGCCGCCGGATTCCCTGATGGCCGTGCAGGCCGCGTAGACGTCGTCGACCTCGATCGCGATGTGGCCGTAGGCGGTGCCCATGTCGTAGCGGTCGACGCCCCAGTTGTAGGTGAGCTCGATCGCCGCTTCCTCGCTCTCGTCGCCATAGCCCACGAAGGCCAGCGTGTACCTGCCCTCCGGGTTGTCGCGCTTGCGCAAAAGGCGCATGCCGAGCACGCGCGTGTAGAAGTCGATCGAGCGCTCGAGGTCGCCGCAACGGATCATGGTGTGCAGGATGCGCATGCTGTTCTCCGGTGGTATCGGTAGCTGCGCCGGCGCGACGCCGGCACCTCGTGCGGGAAGGGTCCCTGCTCAGTTGCGGAACACGAAATACACGGCGCCGACCAGGCACAGGCCCGCCCACAGGAAGTCGAGCTTGAGCGGCTGGCCCATGTAGATCACCGCGAAGGGCACGAACACCACCAGCGTGATCACCTCCTGCATGACTTTGAGCTGGCCGAGCGACATCACCGTGAACCCGATGCGGTTGGCCGGCACCTGCAGCAGGTACTCGAAGAGCGCGATGCCCCAGGACACGAGCGCCGCCACCCACCAGGGATGCGAGGCGAGGTTCCGGAGGTGCCCGTACCACGCGAAGGTCATGAACACGTTCGAGCAGGTCAGGAGCACCGCGGCGACGAGCGCGGGATGCTGGACGACGAAGGGAGGCATGGCGGCGCGGAGGGGGGCGAAGGGGCGGCAAGGCCGACATTGTCGCCAATCCGGTCGGCGCGGGCGCGCGCCCATGCAATTCGCGACGCGGGCCGCTAGCGCAATGGCCGGTCGGCCGGATCGAGGTGCAGGAACGTGCCGGCTGCCGGGAAGTCGACGCTGACGATCACGCCGCTGCCGTCGGCGCGGTCCTCGGCGCGGATCGACGCGTGGTGGAACTGCGCCGCGAGCCGCGCGATGAAGAGCCCGAGGCCGAGGTGCGGCTCGTCGCCGCCGTCCCCCGCGCGCACCGAGACCATCGAGTCGAAGAGGCGCTCACGCAGCCCCGGTGGCAACGGCGGGCCGGTATCCGACACCGACAGGCGCACACCCTCGTCGCGGGACTCGACCGACACCACCACCGGGTCGGTGGTCGCGAACTCGACGGCATTGGCGACGAGCTTGTCGAGGAGCTGCGCGACGACGTCGGGTGCGCCGTCGACCGGCACCGGACGCTCGGGGGCGCGCAGCTCGAATGCGCGGCGCGGATACGCCGCTCGATAGCCGGCGACGCAGGCCACGGTCAACGCCGCAAGGTCGAAGCGCTCGCGCGGCGTGTCGGCCAGCGCTTCCTCGAGCCTTCGCGCCTCGCTCATGCGGGCGAGGATGCGCGCGAGGCGGTCGATGCCGCCCTGCGCACGCTCGACGTAGACGCGCGCCTCGGGGCCGAGCGGCCCGCCGAGGTGCGCGCGCAGGTTGTCGAGCGAGCTCCTCACCACGGCCACGGGCGTGCGCAGCTCGTGCGAGAGCCGCGCGGCCGTCTGCTCCTGCTCACGCGCGTACTCGCCGATGCGCGCCAGCGCCGCCGACAGTGCACGCGAAAGGTCGCCGATCTCGTCGCGCGAGTCGCTGCCGGCGAGCGGCGCAGCGAGGCGGCCGTGCCGGTCGATGGCGCGACCTGCGTCGTCGCGCAGCCGCCGGATGCGCGCGGTGAGCCAGGTGGCATAGGCGCTCACCGCCAGCGACCCGACCAGCAAGGTCGCCAGCACCAGCGTGAACAGGCGCTCGAAGGCGCGGTTGCGCGCGGCGAGCACGGCCTGCGTCGTCTCCTCGGCGAGCACCGCGCCGCGCACGCGCTCGCCCACCCAGATGGGATAGGCGGCGCTCACCACCGTGACGCCGCCGGTCCCGTCCGCGCCGCCGAGCGGATGGCGCGCGGTGGCGGCGACGCCGTCGAGCGCGGACGACACCTCGCTGCGGCCCGGCTGCAGCACCGCGGGATCGTCCTCGGCGAAATCCGCGCGCGGCGCGTCGAGGAAGGGCGCATAAAGCGGGTGGAGCAGCCGCTCGATGCGTCCCTGCGGCGGCAGGTCGACGACGCTGCGCGCGAGCGACCCGCCGCTGGCGATGACGTGCTGGGCCGCGTCGACCACGCGGATGCGCGCGGTGCTGCGCGTCAGGCCCTCGAGGATCTGCACCAGGTCGGCCGCGCTGTCGCGCGCCGCGGGCATGGCCGCGCCCGCCTCGACCAGGTCGCGCGGCAGCGCGCCGTCCTGCATGCGCCACTCGGGCGAGGCGTCGAAGAGCCGTGGCCGGTCGTGCAGCGCCGTCGCGACCGCCTGCGCGGTGCCCGCGAGCGCGCGCTCCTGCGCGCTGCGCAGCACGCTCTCGAGCTCGCGCACGTAGGCGACGCCGAGGAACGGGATCGCCGCGAACACCGTCAGCACCAGCAGCAGCTGCGCGCGGATGCCCAGCGCGATGCGGGGGAGCGTCATGCGCCGTGCCGCCGGGCCTCGCGCGCCGCGTTCAGGCGTCGGGGTCCCATCGGTAGCCCACGCCGTACACGGCGGCGATGCGGTCGAAGCCGGCATCGAGCGCGGCGAACTTGCGGCGGATGCGCTTGACGTGCGAGGTGATGGTGCCGTCGTCGACGACGGTGTTGGCCTCGCGCATCAGCTGGTCGCGGCTCTGCACGTGCCCGGGATGCCGCGCCAGCGCGTGGACGATCCAGAACTCGGTGAGCGTGAGTTCGACGCGCGCGTCGCGCCAGCGCGCCGTCATGCGCTTGACGTCGAGCGCCAGGTGGCCGCGAACGATCACGTCCTCGACGGCGGTGGGCGCGTGCGCGAGGTCGCTGCGGCGGAGCAGCGCGGCGATGCGCGCGGCGAGCTGCGGGATGCTCGCGTCCTTGGTCAGGTAGTCGTCGGCGCCCGCGCGCAGGCCCGCGACGATGTCGAACTCCGAGTCGCGCGCGGAGAGCACGATGATGGGCAGCCCGGGCGTGCGCTCGCGCAGCTCGCGCGTCAGCGCGAAGCCCGCGTCGGGGTCGTCGCCCAGGCCGATGTCGACCAGTGCGACGTCGGGGCTGCGCGCCGCGAACGCCGCCTTCGCGTCCGCCGCCGTGGCATAGGCCGCGACCTCGTAGCCGTGGCGGCGCAGCGCATCGGCGTAGTTGTCGCGGATGGCGGCTTCGTCCTCGACGATGGCGATGCGTCGGCTCACAGGGCTCTCACTGGACTGTCTCCGTGCTGCGTGCTTCGGGGTCGATTCGCGCCCGGGGAACCCTTCGCGCTCACGCGCGGCGACTCCCTTCGCGCTCTTGCGCGGCGACTATACCCCAGCGTTCGCGCGCGAAAGGTTCGCGCGGCGGCGGCGCCATCGGTTCGCCACGATTGATCGGCGCTTGCGCCGAATCGCGCAATGACGCGCGCCCGATCGCGGCGCCCACTGCATGGCGTGGGGCCGGCGAGCTCGCGACCGGCACCGCACCCTCCCCCGGGGTCCGATGCGCGAGCGTGAAGGCGGGCGGTGGTGCCTCTTCCGACGAAGGCATCGCCGCCCGCAAAGGGAGAAACGATGCCCCGCCCCACCTCCGCGGATCCGTCCAGCCGGCTGCCCTCCGGCTGGCGCGGCTTCGCCCGCCTCGCCCTCGACGCGTTCATCGCGGCGCTGATCGCCAGCGGGGTGCTGATGCTCGCTGCGTTCGCGGCCATCTCGCGCGCCGAGGCCTCCGCGCCGGGGGTCTCCGCCATCGCGGCCAAGCCGGGCGTGCCCTTGCCCAAGGGCACGATCTTGCCCGCAGGACGCGCCGGCTACCAGCACGCGACGCTGGTGCTTTCCGACGACACGCTGCCGGCCTTCGACGCGCCGCTGGTCGCCACCGAGGTCGACATCAGCGTCGCCGGCATCGTCGCGCGCACGCGCGTCACGCAGCACTTCTTCAATCCCACCGCGCAGTGGCGCGAGGGCCTGTACGTGTTCCCGCTGCCCGACCGCGCCGCGGTGGACCAGCTGCACATGCGCATCGGCGATCGCGTGATCGAGGGGCAGGTGCAGGAGAAGAGCGCCGCGCGCGCGACCTACGCCAAGGCCAAGGCCGCGGGCACCAAGGCCGCGCTGGTCGAGTCGGCGCGGCCCAACCTCTTCACCGCCGCGGTGGCGCACCTCGGGCCCAACGAGCGCGTGACCATCACCCTCGAATACCAGGAGACGCTGCGCTACGACCACGGCGCCTTCCGGCTGCGCTACCCGCTGGCGGTGACGCCGCGCTACACGCCGGGCGGCGCCATGGCCGAGGACGGCGACGAGGACGGCGCATCGCCCGTCGCCGGGATGGCGGCCGGCACGGGCGCAAGCACCTGCGGATCGGCCGCCGGGGGCGGCGACGACGCACCCTGCGACGACGGGCTCGACGAGCCCGCCCCCGGCTTCCCCCAGCACGCACCCGGCGACACGACGGTGAATCCCGTGACCTTGGCCGTCCACCTCGACGCGGGCTTCGCGCTCAGCGCCATCGCCAGCGCCAGCCACGACATCGCGGTGGTGGAGAACGCGGGCCACCGCTACGACGTGACGCTCGCCGCCGGGGTCGAGCCCGCCGACCGCGACTTCGAGCTCACCTGGACGCCCGACGTCGGCGCGGTGCCCGGCGCGGCGCTGTTCACCGAGGACAAGGACGGCCGGACCTACGGCCTGCTGATGGTGCTGCCGCCGTCGGAAGCGTCGAGCGTGGCGCGGGCGCCGCGCGAGGCGACCTTCGTGGTCGACACCTCCGGCTCGATGAGCGGCGCCTCGATCGAGCAGGCGCGCGAGGCGGTGCTGTACGCGCTGTCGCGCCTGGCCCCCGGCGACGCCTTCAACGTGATCGAGTTCAATTCGCACGCACGCGCCCTGTTCGACGCCCCGGTGCCCGTCGACGCTCGCTCGCTCGACCGCGCGCGCGCCTTCGTCGCGGGCCTGCGCGCCGACGGCGGCACGGAGATGAAGCCCGCGCTGGAGCGCGCGCTGCGCGCACCCGCGACGCCCGGCCTCGTCCAGCAGGTGATCTTCGTCACCGACGGCGCGGTGGGCAACGAGCGCGAGCTGGTGGCGCTGATCGCCGCCGAGGCACGCGAGCGCCGCGTGTTCACCGTGGGCATCGGCTCGGGTCCCAACACCTGGTTCCTGCGCAAGGCCGCCGAGGCGGGACGCGGCACCGCGACCTTCATCGGCGACCTGAAGGACGTGAAGGAGCGGATGACCGCGCTCTACGCCAAGCTCGAGCGGCCGGCGCTCACCGGCATCGACGCCGCGTGGTCGGTGCGCGCCGACGCCTATCCCAAGGCGCTGCCCGACCTCTACGACGGCGAGCCGCTGGTCATGACCGTGCAATTCGACAACCCGGCCGCGTCGCTGTCGCTGACGGGCCGTCGCGGAACGCGCGCCTGGGGCGAGCTCCTCGCGCTGTCGGCAGGCCACCCCGCCTCCGGCATCGCAACGCTCTGGGCGCGCGACCGCATCGAATCGCTGTCCGATGCGATGGGCGGGGGCGACCTCGACGAGGCCGGCCGCGACGCGCTGCGCAAGGCCATCGTCGACACGGCCCTCGCGCATCACGTGGTGAGCCGCTTCACCAGCCTCGTCGCCGTCGATGTCACGCCGACCCTGCCCGCCGGCGAGGCGAGCCTCGCCACGCCCATCGCGCTCGAGCTGCCCGCGGGCTACCTGGCACCGGGCATGCTGCCGCAGACGGCGACGCCGATGGAAGCGCTGGCATGGGCCGCGCTGGTGGCGGCGCTGCTGGGGCTGGTGCTGGCGGCGATGTCGCGCGGCAACCCCTTCCCGCGGCCGCGCGCGCGGGCCGCGGCGTCCGGCAGGCTCGACGCCTGCGTGCGCGCCGCGCGAGCCTGCTGCTGATCGCCATGGAGACGCGCGCCGAGCGGGGAGGACCTTTCGGCTGGACGAGGGACGGCAGGGCCATGGCCGCGCCGCGAGGTGGCGCGTCGCGGCAAGGCCTCGACCCGGGTCCGGCCGAGTCTTCCCCGCTCGGCGCGCGCGTGCTGCGCGGCCTCGCCGTGCTGGCCTTCGTGGTCGCAGGCGCCTGCCTGCTGCAGTCGGCCGCGATCGCCGGCAAGGCGTGGCTCGGCCAGCGCCTGCTCGAGCGCGCATGGCAGCACACGCTCGCCGGGCATCCGCCGGTGCGGCCCTGGCCGTGGGCCGACACCCATCCCGTCGCGCGGCTGCGCGTGCCGCGGCTCGGCATCGACGAGTTCGTTCTCTCCGGCGCGACGGGCCGGACACTCGCCTGGGGGCCGGGGGCGCTCGACGGCTCCGCGGTCGCGGGCGAGCCCGGCAACGCCGTCTACACGGGGCACCGCGACACGCATTTCGCCTTCCTCGAGGCGCTGCGCGACGGCGACCTGGTCGAAGTCGAGCGCGCCGATCGCACGCGGCTCGGGTTCCGCGTCGACGGGGCGCGCGTGGTCGATGCGCAGGCGCTCGACGCGGGCACGCTCGCCGGCGACGATCGCGCGGGGCTGCTGCTCGTCACCTGCTGGCCCTTCGACGCCGTGGCGCCGGGCACGCCCTGGCGCTACGTGGTGCGCGCTTCGCGGGTGGACAGCGCGCGACCCGGCACCGCCTCGAGCAGCGCGCGCGTCCAGGGGTGACGCGGGTGCGCGAACACCTCGGCGCAGATCCCTGTCTCGACGATGCGCCCGCGCTGCATCACCGCGATGCGGTCGCAGAGCTGCGCGGCGACACGCAGGTCGTGGGTCACGAGCAGCATCGCGAGCCCGCGCCGCGCACGAATGCCGCGCAGGAGCTCGATCACGCGCGCCTGCACCGACACGTCCAGCGCCGACAACGGCTCGTCGGCGACGAGCACGTCGGGCTCGAGCGCCAGCGCGCGCGCGATGCACAGCCGCTGGCGCTGCCCGCCCGAGAACTGGTGCGGGTAGCGCGCCAAGGCACCCGCGTCGAGGCCGACCTCGGCGAGCAGCGCGCGCGCGCGTGACAGCGCCTCGTCGCGGGTGACGCCGTAGTTGAGCGGCCCCTCGATGATCGACTCGCCCGCGGTCAGCCGCGGGTCGAGCGAGCGGTAGGGGTCCTGGAACACCACCTGCAGCGCGCGCCGACGCGGGCGCAACGCCGCGGCACCGAGGTGCGTCACGTCGGCACCGTCGAGCTCGATGCGGCCGGCGCTTGGCGCGGTGAGCCGCGCGATGCAGCGCACCAGCGTCGACTTGCCCGAGCCCGATTCGCCCACGAGGCCCAGCACCTCGCCGCGCGCGAGCTCGAGGTCGACACCGTCGAGCGCCGCCACGTCCCGGCCGCGGGCGAACCAGCGCGTCAATCCGCGCGACCGCCAGCGCTTGGCCAGCCCGCGCACCGCGACGACCGGCGTGCCCGCGGCTGCGGTTGCGGTTGCGGTTGCGGTTGCGGCTGCGGTTGCGGCCGCAACGGCGGGCGGCTCGAGGCGCGGCACGGCGTCGAGCAGCATCCGCGTGTAGGCCTCGCGCGGCGATTCCAGCACGGCGTCGCGCGACCCCTGCTCGACCACGCGGCCCTGCTGCAGCACCACCACCCGGTCGGCGACGTCGGCGACCACGCCGAAGTCGTGGGTGATGAGCAGCACGCCGGCATCGCGCTCGCGTGCGAGGCGCCGGATCAGCGCCAGCACCTGCGCCTGCGTGGTCACGTCGAGCGCCGTGGTGGGCTCGTCGGCAACCAGCAGCGCCGGCGCGTTGACGAGCGCCATGGCGATCATCACGCGCTGGCGCTCGCCGCCCGAGACCTGGTGCGGGTACGAGGCGGCGATGCGCGCGGGATCGGAGAGGCCGACCTCGGCGAGGGCGGCCTGGACGCGCCGCGCCCGCTCGGAACCCGGCAGCGCGGCGTGCACGGCGAGCGCCTCGTCGACCTGGTCGCCGCAGCGCATGGCCGGGTTGAGGGCCGTCATCGGCTCCTGGAACACCATCGACATGCGCGCACCGCGCAGTGCGCGCAGCCGGCCCTCGGGCGCACGCGCGATGTCCTCGCCGTCGACCATGATGCTGCCGCCGGCGATGGGCAGCGCCGCGGGCAGCAGGCCCATCACCGCCTGCGCGATCACCGACTTGCCCGAGCCCGACTCGCCGACGAGGCAGACGATGTCGCCGCGCGCGACGTCCAGGTCCACGACCTCGACCGCGAGGGCGCGCTCGGCACCCGCCGGCAGCGCGACGGACAGGCCGCGGATGGACAGCGCCGTCACAGCACCTGCCTCGCGCGCGGGTCGAGGCGGTCGCGCAGCGCGTCGCCGACGAGGTTGACCGCGAGCACGGTCACCGCGACGAACAGCCCCGGCCACAGGACACCGCCCGGCGCGATGCGGAACAGCGCGCGGCCTTCCGCCATCACGTTGCCCCAGGTCGGCGTCTGCGGCGGGATGCCGACGCCGAGGAAGGACAGGATCGCCTCGAGCAGGATGGCGGTGGCGGCGACATAGGTCGCCTGCACCGCCAGCGCGGAGTACGTCGCCGGCAGCACGTGGCGCCACACGAGGCGCGGCGTGGGCGTCCCCGCGACGATGGCGGCGTCGACGTAGGGCTCCTCGCGCACCGACAGCACCACCGCGCGCGCGAGGCGCACGACCTGCGGGACGGCCGTCACCACGATCGCCACGATCACCGCCGGCACGCCCGCGCGCGCCACCGCGACCAGCGCGATCGCGAGCAGCACCGCGGGGATGGCCATCAGGCCGTCCATGACGCGCATGATCGCGTTGTCGAGCGCACGGACGTAGCCCGCGACCACGCCCAGCGCGGCGCCGATGGCGGTGGCCAGGAAGGCGACCGCCAGCGCGATGAGGAGGGACACGCGCGCGCCGTAAAGGGTGCGCGAGGCGATGTCGCGGCCGAGCGAGTCGGTCCCCATCCAGTGGCGCGCCTCGTGCAGGCTGCCGTCGTCGGCGCGCAGATGCTCGATCGCGCCGCTCGGCAGGTTTCGCGAAGCCGGCGCGATGGCGGTCGGGTCGAAGGGCGTGAGCCAGGGCGCGGCGAGCGCGATCGCCAGCATCAGCGCGAGCAGCGCGACGCCGAGCACCAGCGTCGCGCCGGGACGCGCGACGTTCAATACCGGATGCGCGGGTCGAGCCATGGATAGGCGAGGTCGACGGCGAGGTTGAGCAGCACATAGGCCAGCGCGAACAGCAGGATCACCCCCTGCACGGTGGGATAGTCGCGCGCCAGCACGGCGTCGACGGTGAGCCGCCCGAGGCCGGGGATGCCGAACACGCTTTCGGTGACCACGACGCCGCCGACCAGCAGCGCGAAGCCCATGGCGATCACCGTGACGATGGGCACGAGCGCGTTGCGCAGCGCGTGCCGCACCAGGATGGCGAGCGGCGCGACACCCTTGGCGCGCGCGGTGCGCACGTAGTCCTCGGCCAGCGTGTCGAGCACCGCGGCGCGGGTCATGCGCGCGATCAGCGACACGTACACGATGGACAGGGTGAGCGTGGGCAGCACGAGGTGCGCGAGCCACCCGCCGAGGCCCTCGGAGAGGGGCTGGTAGCCCTGCACCGGCAGGAGGCCCCATTCGATCGACACCAGGTAGACCAGCGCATAGCCGATCACGAATACCGGCACCGAGAAGCCCAGCACCGCCACGCCCATGACGATGCGGTCGACGAGCTTCCCCTGCCGCCAGGCCGCCAGCGCGCCGAGCGGCACGGCGACGAGCGTCGACAGCACGATGGTCGCGAAGGCGAGCGAGAGCGTCGGGCCCGCGCGCCCGGCGATCAACTCGGCGACGGGCTTCTTGAAGTAGTACGACTCACCGAGGTCGCCGCGCAGCACGGCGCCGATCCAGGTGAGGAACTGCACGAGGAGCGGCTGGTCGAGGCCGAGCCGCGCGCGGATGGCCTCGACGTCGGCGGTGGTGGCCGCCTGTCCGGCGATGATCGCCGCCGGGTCTCCGCCCGCGAGGCGCAGCAGCGCGAACACGACGACCGCGACGACCACGATCGTCGGCAGCGTCGCCGCGATGCGGCGCGCGAGGGTTATGTCCTGGCCCGGTTCCAGAACGCCAGCGTCACGCGGCTACTTCTTGGTGACGTTCCAGAACACCGGCACGGGGGAGGCGACCACGCCCTGCAGGCTGTTGCGCATCAACGTCGGCTGGTACCACTGGCCGAGGATGGCGTGGGTCGGGCTTTGTGTCCAGCGCAGTTGCACGGCCTCGGCGATGGCCTTCTGCCTCGCGGGGTCGGTGGCGCGCGCGAAGTCGTCGCGCAGCTTTTCCATCTCCGGGTCGCAGGGCCAGCCGAAGGCCGCCTTGTCGCAGCTCGCGTTGAGGAAGGCGGTCGACACCGGGTTCAGCACGTCTGCCGACACCCAGGAGGTGAACATCGCATGCCAGCCCCCCTGCGACGGCGGGTCCTTCTTCGCGCGGCGCGCCACCACGCTCTGCCAGTCCATCGACTGCATGTCGACCTTGAAGCCCGCGCGCTCGAGGAGCTGCTTCGCGACCGGCGCGAGGTTGGTCAGCACCGGCAGGTCGGTCGAGTGCAGCAGCACGATGGGCGTGCCGTCGTAGCCCGCCTCGGCGAGGAGCTTCCTCGCCCGCGCGGCGTTCGATTCGTAGAGGCCGTCCATGCCCGCGGTGGTGGCGAGCGGCGTGCCGCAGATGAACAGCGCCTTGCAGACCTTGTAATACCTGGGGCTTCCCACCGTCGCGCGCAGGAAGTCCTCCTGGTTGAGCGCGACCAGCACCGCGTGGCGGATCCTCGGGTCGTCGAAGGGCTTGGCCGTCGAGTTGAAGCGCATCGCGTACTGGTTGCCCAGCGGGTTCACGTCCTCGGCGCGCACGTTGGGGTCCTTGAGCGCGACGGGCAGGAGGTCGTGCGGCGGCTGCTCGATGTAGTCGATCTCGCCGGCGAGCAGCGCGTTCACCTGCGTCTGCGCGTCGGGGATGGCGCGCCATTCCACGCGGTCGACGTGCACGACCTTGCCGCCGGCGAGGCCCGACGCGGGCTCGGCGCGGGGCTTGTACCTGTCGAACCTGGCGTACACGGCCCTGTCGCCCGGCTTCCACTCGTCGGACTTGAACACGAAGGGCCCACTGCCCGTGTAGTCGGTGATCTGCGTGTCGGGGCTGGTCTCGGCGACGCGCTTGGGCATCATGAAGGGCACCAGCGACGAGGGCTTGCCGAGGCCGCCCAGCACCAGGCCCGTCGGCGAGCTCAAGGTGATGCGCAGCGTGCGCGCGTCGACCGCGTCGATCGACTTCACGAACGTCATCATCTTCTGGCCGGTCGAGTCCTTGGCCGCCCAGCGCCTGATCGACGCGACGCAGTCCTCGGCGGTGACGGGCTTGCCGTCGTGCCAGAGGAGGCCTTCGCGCAGCGTCATGGTGTAGACGAGCTGGTCGGGCGATACCGTGTAGCGGTCGACCATCTGCGGCTTGACCTCGCCGTTCGCGTCGGTGGCGAACAGCGTGTCGTAGACCATGTAGCCGTGGTTGCGCGTGATGTAGGCCGAGGTCCAGATCGGGTCGACGATCTTAAGGTCGGAGTTCATCACCGCGCGCACCGTTTGCGCGGCGGCGGGAGCAGCGGCGGCGGCCAGCAGCACCACGGCGGCGGCGGCCACGGCCCGGGCAATCCTCCCCGTCATCCCCGCGCGAGCCAGGACCCACCGCGTCATCCCCGCGCAAGCGGGGACCCATCGCGTCATCCCCGCGCAAGCGGGGACCCATCGCGTCATCCCCGCGCAAGCGGGGACCCATCGCGTCATCCCCGCGCAAGCGGGGACCCAGGCCACCAGGGCAGGCCGGCGACGCGACGGCAACGGCGAAAAGTGAAGCGGGTACATGGCGACTCCGTGGAACTCCCTCGAACGGCGGTACCGGGGTCGGCCCGACGAGGCCGATTCGCGAAGGAGCGAAGCTTACCGCGAGTCGGTGGGGCGCGAGCCGCGTCGGGTATCGTGACGGCATGGATTCCCGCCTTCGCGGGGATGACGCCCGTGCGACGACGCGCGGCATTGCAGCCATGGCACGCATCGCGGTGGGTGGCTTCCAGCACGAGACGAACACCTTCGCCCCTTCGAAGGCGACGCTCGACGCCTTCCGGCGGGGCGGCGGCTGGCCGCCGCTGACGCTGGGCGAGGCATTGCTCCCGCGGCTGGCCGGCGCCAACATCCCCGCCGCGGGCGCCGTCGAGGCCCTGCACGCCCGCGGGCATTCGCTGGTGGGCCTCGCGTGGGCGGCGACCTCGCCTTCCGCGCACGTCACCCGCGAAGCCTTCGAGCACATCGATGGCGAGATCGTCGAGCGGCTGGCGGCCGCGATGCCCGTCGACGGCGTGTACCTCGACCTGCATGGCGCGATGGTCACCGAGCACCTCGACGACGGCGAGGGCGAGCTCCTCGCGCGCCTGCGCCGCGTGGTCGGTCCGCAGGTGCCCGTGGTGGCGAGCCTCGACCTCCATGCCAACGTCTCGCGCGCCATGCTCGAGGAGGCCGATGCGATGGTGGCGTACCGCACCTATCCCCACGTCGACATGGCCGCCACCGGCGCGCGCGCCGCGTCGCTGCTCGACGGGCTGGTGGGCGGGGGCCCGCGCCTCGCGAAATCGATGCGCACGCTCGGCTACCTGACCGGACTGCCCGCGCAGTGCTCGTTCATCGAGCCGGCGAAAAGCCTCTACGCGCTGCTCGAGCGGCTGGAGCGCGAGCACGACGCCGTGCTGTCGTTCACGCCGGGCTTCGCCATGGCCGACATCGCCGACTGCGGCATGACCGTGCTGGGCTACGGCGCCGACGCCGGCCGCACGCGCGCGGCGGTGGATGCGCTTTCGCGCGCCGTCGAGGACGCCGAGCCGCAGTTCCGCATGGAGCTCTACACGCCCGCCGACGCCGTGGCGCGCGCCATGAAGAACGGGACGCCCGGCGCGCCGGTGGTGCTCGCCGACACCCAGGACAACCCCGGCGCCGGCGGCAATGGCGACACCACGGGACTGCTCGCCGCGCTGCTCGAGGGCGACGCGCGCGAGGCGACGCTCGGGCTCCTCATCGACGCCGCCTCGGCGCGCCAGGCGCACGGCGTCGGCGTGGGCCATCGCGCGTTCTTTCGCCTCGGCGAGACCGCGGGCGTGCCGGGGCATGCTCCGCTCGAGGCCGAGTTCGAGGTGGAGGCCGTCGTCGAAGGCACGTTCACCTGCACCGGCCCGATGTTCAAGGGCTTCAGGATGGACCTCGGCCCCATGGCGGTGCTGCGCCGCCGCGGCGTGCGCGTGGTGCTCGCCTCGTCCAAGGTCCAGGCCGCCGACCAGGCGATGTTCCGCCATGTCGGCATCGAGCCCGTGCGCGAGCGCGTGCTGGCGCTCAAGAGCTCCGTGCATTTCCGCGCCGATTTCGAGCCCATCGCCCGCGAGATCCTGGTGGTGGCGGCGCCCGGGCCGGCACTCGCCGACCCGGCGTCGTTTCCGTGGACCCGGCTGCGCGACGGGATCCGGCTTTCGCCGATGGGCCCCGTCTTCCGGCGGCCACGGTAGGATTGCGTCGCGCCGCCGCGACGCGCGGAGCCGGACGGCGCCGGCGGGGGCCGGCGAGGACAATGGGGGAGACCGATGCCGCTGTCGCGCGACTATTACCTGCTGATCGACATCGGCAACACGTTCCTCAAATGGGGGCTGTTCAAGCCCTCGCCCGGCGGGCTCGCGCGCGACCACCGCGTGGAATCGGGGCATGCGCTGCACGACGAGATCTCGCGCCTGCCGCGCGAGTTCTCCAAGCTGCCGGTGCCGGCGCGCATCGTCATCTCCAACGTCGCGGGCGTGCGCGTGCGTGCCAACACCATTCGCCTGCTCGAGGTCTGGCCCGGCGCACCCGCGCCGCTGTGGCTCGTGCCGTCGGCGCGCCAGTGCGGCGTGGAGAACAGCTACCTCAATCCCGCGCAGCTCGGCAGCGACCGCTGGGCCGCGCTGATCGGCGCGCGGAAGCTGGTCGGCGCGCGTGCCGCGATGGTCGTCATGTGCGGCACCGCCACGACCATGGATTTCCTCGACGCCGGCGGTCGTTTCAAGGGCGGGATGATCATGCCCGGGGTGGGGCTCATGTTGCGCTCGCTGCACGAAGGGACGGCAGCGCTCCCCGACCAGTCGGGCGAGTTCGCCGAGTATCCGAGGCAGACCGTCGACTCCATGGCGAGCGGCTGCCAGCATGCGCAGGCGGGCGCGATCGAGCGCCTGTATGCGCACGAGGCCGCGCAGACACCGGGCGTGACGTGCCTGTTGTCGGGCGGCGCGGCGCGGCTCGTCTCGCAGCGCCTGGCGATTCCCTTCGAGCTGCACGAGAACCTCGTGCTCGAGGGGCTCTACACCATCGCTCAGGCGCCGGGCGACGGCTGAGGGCAGCCATGCGGGTGGCGGGCGCGTAAGCTTGTCGTCGCTGGCCCGACCATTCCGCCAATCGCTGCCATGGAGGCTTCGATGAGCGCAATCGACATCCTCGGCCTGCTGGTCCCCGTCACCTATTTCGCCTTGCTGGCGGTAGAGCGCATCGCGCCCGCGCGCGCCTTCCCACCCCGGCGCGGCTGGCAATGGATGGGGATCGGCTTCCTGATCCTGATCGGCGTCGTCTCGACGGTGACGCCGCTGCTCTTGCCCCTCGAGTGGCTCGCGGCGCACCGCTGGCTGGACGGCACGCGGCTCGGCGTCGCGGGGGGCGCCTTCGTGGGGTTCGTCGTGGCCGAGGGCGCCGTCTACGCCTACCACCGCGCCGAGCACACCTACTCCTGGCTGTGGCGCGCGGGGCACCAGCTCCACCACAGCGCCGAGCGCGTCGACATCCCCGGTTCGGTGCTGTTCCACCCCGTCGAGATGCTGCTGCAGACGCTGGTGCTGCTCTTCGTGACCGTGATCGTGCTGGGCCTCGACCCGCTGGCCGCCGCGATCGTCGGCTTGCTCGTCCCCTTCTACGGCATGTTCCAGCACTGGAACGTGCGCACCCCGCAATGGCTGGGCTACGTGATCCAGCGTCCCGAGGCGCATTGCGTGCACCATCGCAAGGGCCTGCACTGGTACAACTTCGCCGACCTGCCGTGGTGGGACATGCTGTTCGGCACGTTCCGCAATCCGCGCGAGTTCAAGGGGGAATGCGGCTTCGAAGGCGACGCGCCGCGGCGCATGGGCGCGATGCTCGCGTTCGCCGACGTCAACGCGCCTTTCTACGGCCCCGGCAGCCGCGGGCAGAAGGGGCCGGTCGGCGGGTGACGCCGCCAACCTGCACGGCGGTTACAAGCTTGTAACCGCAAGTTCCTTGGGAACCGGGCCGCGCGCCCCTACCCTCGATGTGCCGGCGCCACCTTTGCAGCGCCGCGATCGAAAGCCGCGCATGTCCAAGGTCTACGTCATCCACGAAAACGACGCATGGGTCGAGCCCCTGCGCACCGCGTTCGGCGACTTCGGCGTCCCGTTCGCCGAATGGTTCGTCGACGACGGGCTTCTCGATCTCGCGGCCGAGCCACCGCAGGGCGTGTTCTACAACCGCATGAGCGCCTCGTCGCACACCCGCGGCCACCGCTACGCACCCGAGCTCACCGCCGGCATCCTCGCCTGGCTCGAATCCCACGGCCGCCGCGTCGTCAACGACGGTCGTGCGCTGGCACTCGAGATCAGCAAGGTGAGGCAATACGAGGCCTTGCGCCGCTACGGCATCCGCACGCCGCGCACCGTCGCCGCGGTGTCGAAGGCGTCGCTGGTCGCCGCCGCGCGAGGGTTTTCCGGCCGCTTCATCACCAAGCACAACCGCGCGGGCAAGGGCCTCGGCGTCAAGCTGTTCGACAACCTCGCGGCCTTCGAGGCGCACCTCGGCAGCGACGCCTTCGAGCCGTCGGTCGACGGCATCACCCTGATCCAGGAGTACATCGCGGCACCGCAACCGTTCATCACGCGCGTCGAGTTCGTCGGCGGGCGTTTCCTCTACGCGGTGCGCGTCGACACCTCGCTGGGCTTCGAGCTCTGCCCCGCCGACGTCTGCCAGGTGGGGGACGCGTTTTGCCCGGTGGGCGAGTCGGCGCAGGCTGCGCCGGCCGCTTCGCCGGCTGCCGCGGCGGCCGCACCGCGCTTCTCCATCGTCGAAGGCTTCTCGCACCCGATCGTCGAGCGCTACCAGCGCTTCATCGCGGACCACGGCATCGGCATCGCCGGCATCGAGTTCATCACCGACCGCGAAGGCGAGCTCTGGACCTACGACGTCAACACCAACACCAACTACAACCCCGAGGCGGAGTCGGTCGCCGGCCAGTACGGCATGCGCGCCATCGCGCGCTACCTGGGCGACGAATTGCGCAAGCTCGAGCCCGCGGCGACCGAAGCGGTCGCGGCGGACTGACCGCGAAGAAGCCCCGCGACGCGTAGGACGGCGCGGCCGCTCGGGTGGAATTGATTCGGAATTCGAGCATGAAGGCGCCGTCATCCAAGGGGCGCGGCAAAGTCCCGCGAGCCCAGCGCCTCGCGCACATCGGCCACCACCGGCCCCCACTCGCCCGCCCGGCGCTGGCGGAAAATTCGCAGCGTCGGGTACCACGGCGCATCGGCACGGTCCGTTCCCCAGCGCCAGCACGAGTCGAAGCGATTCAGCATCCACACCGGCTTGCCCAGCGCACCGGCGAGATGGAGCACCGACGTGTCGACCGTGATCACGAGGTCGAGCTGCGCGATCAGCGCCGCCGTGTCGGCAAGGTCGCCAAGCTCGGCGGTGAGGTCGACCAACCGGCCCGCAAAGGGAGGACGCGCCGCCTGCCGGGATGCTTCTCCCTTCTGCAGGCTGTACCACTCGATGCCCGGCACATCCAGCAGGGGCGCGAGCGCCGCGAGGGGAATCGAACGGCGGCGGTCGATCGCGTTGGCGTCGATGTTGCCAGGTGGCAGCCCTCCATTCCACACGAGGCCGGCGCGCATCCGGGTGGATGACCCGAGGCGCTCGCGGAATCGTCCGGCCAGCACCGGGTCGGCGGCGATGTACGGCACCGGCGTCGGCGAGCGATCCAGCGTGGCGTCGCACAGGTAGGGCAGGCTCATCATGGATACGACCGCATCGAATGGCGGCACGCCCTCCGACACCGCGACGACGGCATCGACGCCGTCGATCGAGCGCAGCAGCCGCGCGAGAGGCTCGAAATACGGATGGACGCACAGCACGATGCGCCCGACACGCTGCCGCGCGATCGCCGCGAGGCGGCAGAATTGCAGCACGTCGCCGAGCCCCCCTTCGCAATTCACCAGGAGGGTCTTGCCCGGAAGTTCCTGTCCCCGCCAGCGCGCTTCCTGCACGTCCTTGCTCCCCTGCGATGCCAGGACGCCCGTGGGCCGAGCCTCGTAGTGCCGCCATCCGCGCGCGCAGTCGCCGATGGCGAGCAGCGCATGCGCAAGTCCGAGCTCGGCCGCCCAGTAGTCGCCCTGGCAACGCAGTGCACGCGCGAATTCGCCCACGGCGGCTCGGGGATCGTTGCGCCAGGTCGCGATCGCGCCGAGGTTGTTGTAGGCCGGCGCGTAGTCCGGATGGACGAGCAAGGCCTCGCGCGTCAGGCGTTCCGCCGCGTCGAGATCGCCCTGCAGCGCCAGCACGAATCCCTTCTTGTACTTGGCCCCGGCGTGATCGGGATGGCGCGCCAGCACGCTGTCGATGGCCGCCAGCGCTTCGCCGAACGCATCGTGCTCGACGTGGAGATCGGCCAGGTTGCTGGCTGCCTCGATGAAGTCGGAACGCTGCTCGAGCGCGGCTTCGAACGCGGCGATCGCGCCACGATGGTCGCCGCTGCGCCAAAGCGCGATGCCGAGTGCATTGTGCGCCTCGGGGAACACGGGGCTGAGCGCGACGGCCCGCGACAGCCGGGGCAACGACTCCTCGAAGCGTCCCAGCATCGCCAACGCGCGACCTGCCCCGAAGGACGCCGCGGCGGCAGAAGGCGATGCCCGCTCGAACTGCGCGAAGACCTGCAACGCATCCTCGAGTTGGCCGAGCTCGGTGAGCACGCCTCCCAGGTTGTTGAGCGCGACCGGATAGTCCGGCGCGATCGCGAGCGCGGCCCGGTACGCTTCGACCGCCTCGACGCGCCTGCCGTCGCGATGCAACCGAAGCGCCTCGGCCGCGAGATCCGCCGGCGCCTTGGCAGGATCCCTCAGCACTCCCGCTTCGCCGGCTTCCCGGGGTCGGGATGGATGTTGTCGACCCAATGCACCTCCTCGGGATTGGGCTCGACGTTCGGCAGGTCGAGATTCACCACCACCGGGTCCTGCCCCGAGCGGCACAGCACGCAGGAGAGCTCCTCGTCGTCGCTGGCGTTGATCTCCTGGTGCGGCACATACGGGGGTATGTAGATGAAGTCGCCGGGACCCGCCTCGGCGGTGAACTCGAGGCGGTCGCCCCACTTCATGCGCGCGCGGCCCTTGACCACGTAGATCACGCTCTCGACCGGGCCGTGGTGGTGCGCGCCGGTTTTGGCCTTGGGGTGGATCACCACCGTCCCCGCCCAGATCTTCTCGGCGCCCATGCGCGCATGGGTGATGGCCGCCGCGCGGTTCATGCCGGGCGTCTGCGGGGTGCTGGTGTCGAGCTCGCCGGCCTTGACCACGCGCACGCCGTGCAACCGCCATTGGACTTCGCCCATCGCCAGCCTCCCGCCCAGCGCGCCCTGCGCGCCATGCGTCGATGCTAAGGCGCCGATGCCGGCATGGGCAAGCACGGGGGGGAGGGCACCGACCCCTCCGCCCCGGGGTGCGTCATACGCCCGTGCCCGGCGCCCGTGCCCGGCCTGTAGCCGCCGCGGCATGCCTTCGCTGCACCGCAGTATCATGAAGCCTGCGCCGCCCGCCAGAGGCGGCAGCCCGCATGCCACCCCCAGGAGAACCCCCCATGAGCCAACGCGAAGTCGTCATCGTCTCGGGTGTCCGCACCGCCATCGGCGATTACGGCGGAAGCCTGAAGGACCTCGCCCCCTCCGAGCTCGGCGCCAGGGTCGTGCGCGAGGCCATCGCGCGCGCCAAGGTCGACCCGAAGGACATCGGCCAGTGCGTCATCGGCAACGTGATCCACACCGAGCAGAAGGACATGTACATCTCGCGCGTGGCCGCCGTGAACGGCGGGCTGCCGCACGAGTCCGGCGCGTTCACGGTCAACCGCCTGTGCGGCAGCGGCCTGCAGGCCATCGTCAGCGCCTCGCAGTACATCCTGCTGGGCGACACCGACGCCGCCATCGGTGGCGGCGCCGAGAGCATGAGCCGCGCGGCCTATGCCTCGCTGACGCAGCGCTGGGGCGCGCGCATGGGCGACAGCAAGATCGTCGACATGATGGTGGGCGCACTCACCGATCCCTTCGATACCGTGCACATGGGCATCACCGCGGAGAACGTCGCCAGCAAGTGCGGGCTCAGCCGCGAGGTGCAGGACCAGTTCGCGGTGGAAAGCCACAAGCGCGCGACGGCCGCCGCGGCCGCCGGCCATTTCAAGAGCCAGATCCTGCCCATCGAGCTCAAGAGCAAGAAGGGCGTGACGGTGTTCGACACCGACGAGCACGTGCGCGCCGACGCCTCGGTGGAAGGCATGGGCAAGTTGAAGGCGGTGTTCGCCAAGGAGAACGGCACGGTCACCGCGGGCAATGCCTCAGGCATCAACGATGCCGCCGCCGCCGTGGTGCTGATGGAGGCATCCGTCGCGCAGAAGAAGGGGCTCAAGCCGATGGCGCGGCTCGTCTCCTACGGCCACGCGGGCATCGACCCCAAGATCATGGGCCTGGGGCCGGTGTCGGCGGTGAAGAGCGCGCTCGCAAAGGCGGGACTCAAGATCGGCGACCTCGACGTGATCGAATCCAACGAGGCTTTCGCCGCACAGGCGCTTGGCGTCTCCAAGGAACTCGGCCTCGACCCCGCCAAGGTCAATCCCAACGGCGGCGCGGTGGCGCTGGGCCATCCCATCGGCGCGACCGGTGCGATCCTCACCATCAAGTGCATGTACGAGCTCCACCGCACCGGCAAGCGCTACGGCCTCATCACCATGTGCATCGGCGGCGGGCAGGGCATCGCGGCCATCATCGAGCGGGTGTAAGGAGCGGCATGCATCGCAGCCGGCGCCCCGTCCGCGGGCGCCGGCGCGGTCCCCGTACCACCGGCCGCCCGCGCAACGCGGATCAGATGGCGCCGTCGATGCCCATCGACAGCGCCGCGGCCTCGGCCGCGCAGTCGGCGTCGGGAGCGGCACCGCCGGCGCGAAGCTTTGCGACCTCGGCGCTCGCTGCGGCGACATCGGACCTGTAGGTGGCGTTGGCCTGAAGCAGCGCGAACGACCCGGCAGCGAGGAATCGCGCCGCGATGAGGTCGGTCTGCCAGTGGGCGTTGCACACCAGGCGGCTCTGCCCGAACGCACGGCCGCGCGCCATCAGCGCGTCGGCGCGCTCGGGGGCGACCTGCACCAGCACCAGCGCCCAGGCCCAGCCGATGGCGCTGTGCG
The DNA here is from genome assembly GCA_044226535.1 of Casimicrobiaceae bacterium. Lineage (GTDB taxonomy): Bacteria > Pseudomonadota > Gammaproteobacteria > Burkholderiales > Casimicrobiaceae > VBCG01. Next base: position 124,827 of record JBGAGT010000011.1, read on the forward strand.
CGGAAGGATAGGAACCGTCGTCCTGCATGCGCGCAGCTTCCTCCGGCGTGCACAGCGGCTCGTGGTGGAACGCGAAGGGGCGTGGCCGGCGATAGAGGACCTTGGCGGCGTTGGTCGGAAGCGCGGCGTCGGTCAGCACGCGGCGCATCACCTGGTAGAGATAAGGCGATTGCGCCTGGGTGATGGGCACGCCCAGTGCGCAGGCAAAGCTCGTCGCCGCGGCAGGGAACACGAGGTTCGCGTCGGTGACGGCCAGCGCGTAGCGCGGCGTGCCGAGGAGCTTCTGCGAGGCGCGGCTCACCGCCTCGTCGTTGGCGAAGAGCGTCGAGCCGGGCGCGGGTGGCGGCGGCAACAGTGCAACGCCATCGGGGACGGCGTTTCCGAGGTAACCGACGAGGCTGCCGTAGTGGGTTTCCGGAACCGGCTCGGGCTTGGCCTGCGGAACGGCGCAGCCCGCGAGTGCCAGCGCGCCGCAGACGGCTGCGCAGGCAAGGATGGCGCGATGGCTCATGGGGTTCCCCTGGAGGGCCGGCCCCGGGGCACGGAAGCGGGGCCGTGCGCGATCGTACCGCGCATGCGCCGGGCCCGGGCGGCTGAGGCGAGTCGCAGCGCGCTACATTCGCAATGTGTCCACGTCCCCGCGCGCGACACGCACTCGAAGCGCCGATGGCGCGAGCCTAATCGCTCCGGCCACGCCGCGGGTACTGCGCTTTGGTACAGGGTTGGTGCGGTGGCTCGTGTGCGATGCTCTCGCCCCCAAGGTCCGTTCGGAGAGCCCCATGAATGCATCGACAAGCGGCGCGCGTTCGAGGCCGTGTGTCGACGAAGTTGCGTCGGCCGGCACCCCGCGAAAAACCTCGGCCGTTCGGGCGGTCGCACTCGCTGCCTCGATCTTCGCAGCCTGCACGCCCAACGCCCTTGCGCAACAGAGCTCCGCCGACCTCGCCAAGAAGCTGAGCAACCCCGTGGCCGCGCTGATCAGCGTGCCCTTCCAGTACAACTACGACGAGGACACCGGCGCCGACCGGGACGGTCACAAGCATGTGCTCAACATCCAGCCGGTCGTCCCGATCACGCTCGACCAGGACTGGAACCTGATCAGCAGGACGATCGTGCCGGTGGTCGACCAGCATGGCGGCGGCGACGAAGGCAGCCACAGCGGGCTGGGCGACATCACCCAGAGCTTCTTTTTCTCGCCGGCAAAGCCGACTGCCGGCGGGCTGATCTGGGGTGTCGGTCCCGTGCTCTATCTGCCGACAGGCAGCGACGACGCATTGAGCGCGCGCAAGTGGGGTCTCGGTCCGACCGCCGTGCTGCTGAAGCAGGACGGGCCATGGACCTACGGGGTGCTGGCGAATCACATCTGGTCGGTGGCCGGCGACGGCGACCGGGCATCGATCAACTCGACCTTCCTGCAGCCGTTCCTGAGCCACACCACCGCGGATGCCTGGACGTTCACGCTGAACACCGAATCGACCTATGATTGGCGCGCCCGGCAATGGGCGGTCCCCGTCAATGCCATGGTGACGAAGCTCCTGGCCGTGGGCGGGCACCCGTTGAGCATCGGCGGCGGCGTCCGGTATTGGGCCGATTCGGGCGAAGCCGGGCCCCGCGGCTGGGGTGTCCGGCTGGTCGTCACCCTGCTCTTTCCCAAGTAGGGCGGGCCGAAGCGCAGAAGCCCGTTCCAGGTCCCACCATCGTCCGTGCCAGTGACTGCGCGCCGTCCAATGCCGATCCTCGCCGCGCGCCGCCTTGGTGCAGGAGCGCTCTGCTTCGTGCTGCTGCTGACCTGTGCCCGGGTTTCCGCGGCGGAAGCCCCGGCGGAGGCGCAAGCGCCTGCATCGGCAACCACGGTCGCAGCGCCCGCCGTCGCGCCTGTCGTCGTCGATGGCCGCGTGCTGATGAGCCTGCGCGGCGTCTCGGCGCGTCCCGCCGAGGAACGCGCAGCGGACGTCGCCGCGCGGATCCAGGCGCTCGCCACAACCGCCGGGTTCGACGCATCGTCGCTGCGCATCGTCGGGGTCCAGGACCGGACCAACGTGATGGCGGGCGACACGCTGGTGCTTTCCGTGCTCGACGCCGATGCCGCGGTCGAGGGCATGGCCGACCGTCAGGTATTGGCCGAGGTCTACCGCGACCGGATCGCCGGCGCCATCGAGCGCTATCGTGGCGAACGCAGGCCGGGTTCGCTCGCTGCCCAGTCGGGGATCGCGGCCGTCGTGGTGGCCGCCGCGCTGTTGCTGCTCGGCGCGCTGCGGTGGCTGCTGGGCCGTGCGGCCACCGTCGTGCGGCGATGGTTCGCGCACCGCCGCGGCGACGCGAGCACGCCCTCCTTCAGCGCCTTCACCGCGGCCGAGCTCGAGCGCGCCTTGGACGGCTTCGCCGGTGCCTTGTACTGGCTGCTTGCAGCCGTCGTGGTGTTCGCGGCGATCGAGGCCGTGCTGTCGCTCTTCCCATGGACGCGCTTCATGGCGCGCGAGCTGACGCAGCTCGTCGTGCAGCCATTGCGGACCATGTGGCATGCGACGGTAGCCGCGCTGCCGGGCCTTGCGTTCATCGCGGTGCTCGTGGTGGTGGTGCGCTACCTGCTGCGGCTGCTGCAGCTGCTTTTCGGCGGCATCGCCGGCGGAAGCATCCGCGTGCGCAATTTCGCACCCGAGTGGACCTGGCCCACCTACCGGCTCGTACGGGTCGCGGTGATCGCGTTCGCGGTGGTGGTCGCCTACCCCTACATCCCCGGGTCGGGATCGGACGCCTTCAAGGGCATCTCCATTTTCCTCGGCCTCCTGATGTCGCTCGGCGCGGCATCGGCGGTCGCCAACAGCCTGGCGGGTTACCTGCTGATCTACCGCCGCACGTTCAAGGTGGGCGACCGCATCCGTGTCGGCGACATGGTCGGCGATGTCGTCGAGGTCCGCCCCCAGGTCGCGCTCCTCGAGACGGTGAAGCACGAAGTCGTCACCATCCCCAGCGCCACCATGCTGTCCAGCCAGGTGGTCAACTACAGCGCGCGCTCGCGAACCAAGGGACTGATCCTGCACATCGACGTCGGCGCGGGATTCGACACGCCATGGCGCCAGGTCGAGGCCATGCTGCTGCTCGCCGCTTCGCGCACGGACGGCATCGAGCGCGATCCTGCGCCGTTCGTGCTGGTCACCACCCTCGGTGACTTCTATGCCGGCTACCAGCTCAACGTCTACTGCCGCGACCCGCAGTCGATGGAGCGGATCTACTCCCTGCTCCATCGCAACGTGATGGACGTCTTCAACGAATTCGAGGTCTCGCTGTTGAGCCCTGCCTACCAGGCGGATCCCGAGGTGCCCAAGCTCGTGCCGCGCGACAGCTGGTACCTCGCGCCGGCGAAAGCGCCCTCGACGTCGGCAAAGCCTCGCTGACGCCCGCGGAGGCCCGCGGAGGGCCATCGGCTGCATTGCCGCGAGCGACGATGCGGTATGCTTTGCGGCCCGATCGACCTCGTCGGCAGCCACGTTTGGCGACACCGGATTCGAACGCCCATCGGCCGTGGCGCAGCGATGCGCTCCTGCCCCTCGCGCGGAACGCTGTCGTCCAGGCGGCCATCGCGGCCACTGCGTTGATGGCGGGCCTTACGGCCACCGCCGAAACCCCCGGGGGTGCGCCCCGCGGGCCGGAGCCCGCGCCCTGGCAGATCGTCTCGCTCAATGGGTCCGATCCCACGCTGCCGGCCTACATCGCCATCGACACCGCGATGCGCGCCGCGCTGCTCGCGCCCGGCGCGCACCCCGCGGTGCTGTACGCCGAGACCCTCGACATGTTCCGCTTCCCCGGCCAGGAGCTCGAGCAGGCGCTCCTCGACCTCCTCGCGCGCAAGTACGCGAGCCGGCACATCGATGCGGTGATCACTGTCGGCGGCCCCGGCCTGGAATTCGCGCTCAAATACCATGACCGGCTCTGGCCCGGTGTCCCGATCGTCTATCACAGCGTCGCCGCGGAGGTCGTCGATCGCATACGACCACCACCGTACGTCACGGGGGTTCCGTTGCGATTCGCAGGCCTCGAAACGGCGCGGATGGCCATCGCCGCCATGCCGAACGCGAGGCGCCTGGTGGTGATCACCGGCGCGGGCGAAAGCGACCGCCAGATCGGTGCCGTGGTGCGTGCCCAGCTGGAGTCGGCGCCGCTGCCGGTACCTGTGGAATATTGGTACGACCGCCGCATCGAGGACCTGCTCTCCGGTGTCGCGGCGATGCCGCCGACCGACGCCGTCCTCTACATCACCGTCAACCGCGATGCGGCGGGCCGCATCGCGGTGCCGCGCGAGGTCCTCCGGGAGCTGGCGGCCGCATCCAGGGCGCCCGTCTTCAGCATGTTCGATACGTTTTCGGGCATGGGCATGGCGGCCGGGCTGGTCGACGACTACGCCCGCCGCGGAAGGTCGGCCGCCGAGCTCGCGACGCGGGTGCTCGCCGCGCCACAGGGGCAGCCGCTGCCCCGGCTGCCGGCGCCACCGCCAACCTGCCTGGCCGACGCGCGAGAGCTCGATCGCCACGGCATCGATGCCGCAACGCTTCCAGCGGATTGCTCCATCCAGTACCAGCCGCCTTCGTTGTGGCGCGAATACCGTACCTATGTCATCGGCGTCACGCTCGCACTGTTGGTGCAGGCCGCCCTGGTGGTCGCGTTGGTGCTGCAACGCCGCGGGCGTCGCAAGGCGGAGGCAGAGGCACGCCTGCGCGCCGGCGAGCTCGCGCAGGCTTCCCGGCTGGCGCTTGCGGGCGAGCTCACCGCGTCGATCGCCCACGAAATCAACCAGCCGCTGGGCTCGATACTCGCGAACGCGAGCGCGGCCGAGGCCCTGCTTCGCCGAGGACGCGCCAGCGACATCGAGCTTCGCGAGATCCTCGCCGATATCCGCAAGGCGAACATGCGCGCCAGCGACATCGTTCGCCACACGCGCTCGCTGGTGAGCGGCGGCGGCGGCGCGTACACGGAAATCGACCCCAATGCGCTGGTGAACGATGTGCTGGACTTCCTCTCTGCCGAGTCTCGCATGCGAGGCGTCAGCCTGGCGAGGCAGCTCCAGCCGGTTCCCCGCATCGAGGGCGATCGCGTGCAATTGCAGCAGATGCTGGTGAACCTCTGCATCAATGCCATGGAAGCGATGGAGGGCCAAAACCGGGCGCGGCGCCTGCGCGTTCGCACGCGCGCCGGTGAAGACGGCGGCGTGGAGCTCGTCGTCTCGGACACCGGTGAGGGCATCGCGCCGGACGCGATACCACGCCTGTTCGACGCGTTCTTCACCACCAAGGGCCATGGCACGGGACTGGGCTTGTCGATCACCCGCTCGATCGTGGAGGCGCATGGCGGTACGATCTCGGCAACCAATGGTGAGGTGGTCGGCGCCGTGTTCCGGATCTTCCTGCCCGCCGCGACTGCCCGCGCGGCGGCGGACCGCAATGACGTGGCGAGCACCGTACCCCGCGCCGCGCTCCGCGGAGGACGAACGTCTTGAATCCGGTCGTGCACGTGATCGACGACGACGAGGACATGCGGACCTCGCTGGCCCGCCTGTTGCGCGCCGAAGGCCACGAAGTGCGAACGCATGCCTCGGCGGGCGATTTCCTGCTCGCGGCTCCCCGCACCCCCGGCTGCCTCGTGCTCGACCTGGAAATGCCGGGCCCGAGCGGCCTCGACCTGCAGCTCGCGCTGGAGCGCGAGCCCGACCCCATGCCCATCGTGTTTCTTACCGGCCGCGCGACGGTTCCGGCGGGGATACGGGCCATGAAGGCGGGCGCCGTGGATTTCCTGACCAAGCCGGTCGAATCCGACGTCCTGCTCGCAGCCGTGTCACTCGCACTCGGCCGCGACCGCGACGGCCGCGCGGCGCGCGCAAGGCGCGGCGACATCGCCACGCGCCATGCGCGGCTCACCGCGCGCGAGCGCGACGTGTTCGCGCAGATCGTCACGGGCCGCCTCAACAAGCAGATCGCCTACGCGCTGGGCATCGCGGAGCGGACCGTGAAGATGCACCGCGCCCAGGTGATGGACAAGATGGAGGCCGCGTCGCTCGCCGAGCTCGTGCATTTCGCCGAGATCCTGGGTCTCGGCGAGCGCGGGTCCCCGGGCGGGCCTGCCGTGGATTGACGCGCGGGCGGGCCAGCAAGACAGGCTCGCCAATGGATTCCCGTGCCGACCGGGACGCCGGGCAACCTGTCCGGAGGGACAGGTTCTACCTGTACCAAATCCCGATTGCGGCGAGCCGTTCGTTGCGGATCATTGAAACCCGGCGTGGGCAGGGGCAAACGGACCGATGATCGCCGTGATCGAAGACGACGAGTCGATGCGCGGGGCGGTGCGGAGGCTCCTCAAGTCGGAAGGGTTCGATGCAGCGGCTTACGGCTCGGCCGAGGATTTTCTGCGCGACAAGGAGCTCGGCGATGTCGAATGCCTAATATTGGACGTTTGCCTTCCCGGGATGTCGGGCATCGAGCTCTTCCAGCAGTTGAAGGCAGGCGGATCGATGCTGCCGGCGGTCTTCATGACGGCCCAGGACTCACAACGCACGCGACAACAGGTCTCGCTCATGGCCTCTCTCTACCTGGTGAAGCCCTTCACCGCGGAAGCCTTCCTCGACGCGGTGCGGCGCGCGACCGCGAGCGCGGGGAGCGTGGAATGACGGCACCCCACCCTGAGGCGCCGACACGATTCGAAGCGCCGCCAACCGCCAGCACCCACTTCGCCTGGATCCGCACCCGCCTTTCGGTGGAGCGCACCTTGATGGCATGGGTGCGCACGGCCACCGCCCTGATCGGCTTCGGCTTCACCATCGTGCAATTCTTCGAGCGCATGGGCAGCATGGAAAGCGTGGCGCCGGCCTTGCGGCCCGGGGCGCCGCGCTACCTCGGGCTCGCGCTGATCGCCGCCGGCATCGCGGGGCTCGTGATCTCCATCCACCAGTATCGCAAGCTGGTGTCGTATCTGCTGGATGCGTTCGGGGACGTATCGGGAATCCCCGAGGTCGCCACGCAAACCCCCCTCCAGTACATCGCATTCGCCGTATGCGGCATCGGCGTATTCGCATTCGGCGCCGTCCTGCTACGAGCCGTCTGAACCAGCCGCCCGTCACGCCCTCAAGCCCCTTCATCGACAGCAGCTTCCATCCACGCGAGGACACCATGGCAAAAGCCAGCAAGCCGCAGCCCGACCAGCCCAACATTCTCGTCATCTTCGGAGACGACATCGGCATGTGGAACATCGGTGCGTACACGCACGGCATGATGGGCAACACCCCCAACATCGACAGCATCGCGCGCGACGGGATCCTGTTCACCGACCACTACGGCCAGCCGAGCTGCACCGCGGGTCGCGCGGCCTTCATCATGGGCCAGATGCCGGTGCGAACCGGCATGACCACCATCGGCATCCCCGGCTCGACTCGCGGCATACAGAAATCCGATCCGACGCTCGCCGAGGTGCTCAAGGCAGCGGGCTATGCGACCGGCCAGTTCGGCAAGAACCACCTGGGCGACCGCAACGAGTTCCTGCCGACCGTGCACGGCTTCGACGAGTGGTTCGGCAACCTCTACCACCTCAACGCCGAGGAGGAGCCGGAAGAGCTCGACTACCCGGGCCAGAAGAATCCCGACTACAAGAAGAAGTTCGGGCCGCGCGGGGTGTTGCACGCCTGGGCGAGCGACAAGGACGACAAGACCACAGATCCCAAGTTCGGCAAGGTGGGCAAGCAGAAGATCGAGGATACGGGGCCCTTGACGCGCAAGCGCATGGAGACCTTCGACAAGGAAGTCCTCGACAAGACGCTCGACTGGATGGATCGCACGGCCAAGACCGGCAAGCCGTTCTTCTGCTGGTTCAACTCGACGGCGATCCACATCTGGTCGCACCCGCAGAAGAAGTACGTGCAGAAGGCCGTCGACGAGGGCCGCGCCGAGACCGACGTGGTGCGCGCCAAGATGCTCGAGCACGACGAGCACGTGGGCGCGTTGCTGAAGAAGCTCGATCAGCTCGGCGTCGCCGACAACACCATCGTGATCTACACCACCGACAACGGCAACGAGCTGATGATGTGGCCCGACGGCGGCTATGCGCCCTTCCGCGGCGAGAAAGGCACGACCTGGGAAGGCGGCGTGCGCGTGCCCTGCGTGGCGCGCTGGAAGGCGAAGATCCCCCCGCATAGCGTCTCCAACGGCATCCAGGCGCACGAGGACCTGTTCCTGACGCTCGCCTGCGCGGCCGGCTTCCCCAACATCAAGGAGGAGCTCAAGAAGGGCTACAAGGCCGCCAACGGCATGACCTACAAGGTCCATCTCGACGGCTACAACAACATCGACCACTGGACCGGCAAGTCGCCCAAGTCGGCACGGCGCGAGATCTACTACTACGACGAGACCGACCTGATGGCGATCCGCGTCGACGCCTGGAAGATGCACATCGGCGTCAAGAAGGAGAACAGCTGGTTCAATCCCAAGCAGTATCCGAGCGTGCCCTACGTGTTCAACCTGCTGATGGACCCGATGGAGAAGATGGACCCCGAGTCGCACGAATGGGGCTACATCGGCCGCAAGTTCTTTGCGCAGAAGCTCTGGGCGCCGACCGCCGCCGGGCCGTTCCTGGCCGCGCACCTCAAGACGCTGCAGGACTATCCGCCGAGCCAGGGCGCCGATTCGCTCAGCATGAAGAAGAACATCGAGATGGCGATGGCCAAGCTCGATTCGCCGCACGGCAGCAGCAACTGACGGAGAGCAGCCCGGAGGCAGGGCAAGGGCCGGCGCAGCTCGCGCGCCGGCCTTTGCCCACGCCTGCATTTACGCAGACCCGGGGCGGGTGCATCGCCCGCCCTCCAGCTAGCTCGGCACCACCTCCGACATCATCGAGGTGATCGCGAAAAAGCCGATCGCGAGCAGCAATACCGCGGTCACCAGCGTCATCGACGCCGGATAGGTGCTCTCGCCGTGGATGAGGCCGGCGGCCTTCATCGACTTGCGCTCGCGGCGCAACCCGACCATGAAGAACACGTGGTAGCCGATGCCGAACAGCAGCATGGCGATGCCGAGGATCACCAGGAACTCGCCGAAATGCCGCGCCGACCAGCTCGGGGCAGCGAGGTTCGCGTCGTGCAGCTTCTGGAAGATCTGGAAGATGGTGAAGCCGAAGCTGATCAGCGACAGCGACGTACGTATGACCGACATCAGCGTGCGGTCGGCGCTCATCCGCGTACGCTGGAACGACATGCCCGTCCGGCGCTTCGAGAGCTCGACGGAGATGGAGTCGGGATCCGACTGCCAGTTGACGGGCGGAAGACCGGGGGCTTGTTTATCCATCGGCAGGGCTCGTTCGGTGTTGGATGCGTTGCGTCAGTTGCCGGGCGCGTGCTCGGCCGCCTCGGCCTTCTCGCGCTCGCGCTGGTATTGAAGCTCGCGCGTCCCGTCGACTTCGCGGTCGAGGAAATAGCTGAGGAAGGTGCGGATCACCGCGATGGCGCCGAGCTGGCCGATTTCCTGCCACGTGGCGGAGAACGACGTGCCCACGATGTCGGCGCCGAGCTGGAACGTGAGGGCAGCGACCAGCCACCGCGCGAAGCGGAGAAACAGTGCGCGCCGTTGCGCACCCGTCGCGTCACCACGTACCGCGATCGGAATTCCACGCAGCAGCGTCTCGACCACGCCCGCCGCGACGCAGAAGATGGCGATCGCATCGGCCAGCAGCGCGACCCAGTATGCAATGACATGAAGCGCTTCTTCCATCGGCGGGACTCCTGGTCGCGGAGGGCTCGTTCGTCCTGGTCGGGGAAGGCTCGTTCGGTCAGGCGGCCCGCGGAACGCGCATGACGCAGCGGAACCCCAGGTGGCACGTCGAGGTGTCGATCGACTGGGGCATGCGCGCGGCCGGACGGTAGCGTCGGCAGTAATTCGGTGCGCAGAGGTATGACCCTCCCTTCATGACGCGGCGAGGGATGCGGATCTCGGGCGTGCGCGCATCGATGCTCGCCTCGAGGTCGCAACCACGCGGGTTCTCCATCGTGCAGCAGGGCTTCCTGATCTTGCCGTGGTCCTGGTAGAAGTCGCTGGTCCACTCCCATACGTTGCCGCACATCTCGTAGAGCCCGTAGCCGTTGGGCGCATAGGCCTCGACGGGGGCCGTCCACTCGTAGCCGTCCTCGCCGGTGTTCTGCCACGGGAACTCGCCCTGCCAGGTGTTGGCCATCGGCTTGCCGCCCGGCATCAGCTCGTCGCCCCAGGCGAACTCGGCGTCCTCCAGGCCGCCGCGCGCGGCGAACTCCCACTCGGCCTCGGTCGGGAGCTCCTTGCCGGCCCATTGGGCGTAGGCCTCGGCGTCCTCGTAGGCGACGTGGACGACCGGGTGGTTCCACAGCCCCTGCAGCGAGCTCCCCGGGCCGCGCGGATGACGCCAGTCGGCGCCGGCGACGTAGGTCCACCAGTTGTGGTGGTTGCGCATGTCGACGGGGCCGTCGGACTTCCTGAACATCACCGACGAAGGCACCAGCAGCTCGGGCTTCGCGCCCGGGTAGTCGGCGGCGTTCGCCGGCCGCTCGGCGAGCGTCACGTGACCCGTGGCCTCGACGAACTTGCGGAATTGCGTGTTGGTCACTGCATGGCGGTCGACGAAGAAGCCGTCGACGCGCACGGTGTGCGCCGGCGCCTCCTCCGGATAGTGGTGGTCCGATCCCATGCGGAAGGTGCCGCCGGGAATCCAGGCCATGCCGTCGGGCGCCTTGCCGGGCGGCGACGCGTGCCCCGGCGCGCGATCCGGCCCCGCGGGAGATGCGCCTCCAGGGGCGCGTTCGCCGGCATCGGCGGCGACGGTGGATTCAGGCATGGGTTGCTCCTGCGACACGCTTCAGCTGCCACTTCTGGTAGAGGCCGGTGAGCACGAACGCAACGATCAGGTAAAGGATGACCACGGCGACTTCGCCCTGGCGGTCTGCGAGCGGGAACGCGCTTGCCACGGCGATGGCGACGGCCGGGTGGCGCGAGGCCGTCGAGGTGGCGAGCACCTCGCGGTCGCCGGCGTCGGGGCCGCCGAGGAGGTGCCCGACCAGCAGCCCGATGGCGGCCATGAGCACCAGCATCACCACGACGCCGTTGCCGATGAACGTGCGCAGCAACGGCCACAGCCCGACCAGCAGCAGCACGACGGCGATCGCGAGCAGCACGTTGGCGGCGAGGCCGATCGCCCGCGAGGCGCCGGCCACCGCCGGGAAGAAATGGTGCAGGAGCAGCGCCACGACGATCGGCACCAGTACCGTCGTCCCGACGATCTTCGCGATGGCCGCGGCCGAGATGTCGGCATGCCCGCCGAACGCGCGGTTGAAGATCTCGATGGTGAGCGGGATCAGCACGATGGCGAGGATCGACATCGCGACCATCAGCCCGAGCACGTACTCGAGGCGCCCGCCCGAGGCGACCTGCTTCTTCTGCACGATGGGCGGAACCGGGGACACCGACAGCGCGACCAGCGCGAGCTTCACCTCCAGCGGGAGGTCGGCGAAGCTCGCGATCAGCGCGGCGACCACCGGCATGATCACGTTCATCGAGACCAGCGTGCGCACGAGGCGCGACGGCCGGCGGAACAGGAACGTGGCGTCGCGGAAGGTCGCCGTCAGGCCGAAGCTCACGACGGTCAGGATGATGCTCGCCTGCAGCGCGAGCCCGATCCACTGTTGCGCAGTCACTCGACGAAGACCTTGTTCCAGTCGTCCCTGACGCTCGCCACGGCCCAACCCTCCGATTTCGCCGCGGCCAGGACCTTTTCAGCGCCCGCGGTATACGCGATCTCGCGCGTATTGTCGTCGTGGTTCACCAGCAGCGCCATGCCCTTTGGTGCAGCCTGCGCGGCGAGCCGCAGCATCTGGATGTCGCCGTTGGCGTTGCCCCCCGCGAAGATCGGCGTGGCGCCGATCCGGCTCCACAGGCGCACGACCTTGGCGGGGCCGTCGTCGAACACCTCGAGCCTGGGCGTGTGGTACAGCATGCCCTTGCCGCCGTCCTCGCGGTATTCGAGCTCGACCGTGGTGCCCACCACGCGCTCCGGCGGGATGCCATAGAGCTCGCGCGTGATGGGCCGCATGAAGTCGCGGCTGCCGCCCGAGACGATGTAGTTGGTGAAGCCGCTGCCGGCCAGGTAGTCGAGCAATTCTCGCATGGGCGCGTAGGCGGTCTTGAGGTAGGGCCGCTTCAGCACCGTGTTCTGCTGCGTGCGCAGGAACTCGCCCGCCTTCTGCGCGAACGATGCCACCGACTCGCCGGCGTAGGCACCGAGCAGACCCGCCGCCATCAGCTTCAGGTCGCTGTCGTCGCCCTGGTAGTGCTTGGTGATGACGTCGCCCAGCCACTGTTGGTCGCCCTCGACGACGGCCTTCCACGGTTGCTTCTGCGCGAGCGTCGGGTCCTTCTTCGCCTGCTCGGCGATCTTGCCCATCAGGAAGCCGAACTGCACCGGCATCGGCTTCTCGCACCACAGCGTGCCGTCGTTGTCGAACACGGCGATGCGCGCCTCGGGCGGCACGAAGTCCGTGCCGCCCTGGCGCGTGACGCGCGCGACGAAATCGACGATCGCCGATTTCGTCGCGCCGTCCTTCCAGCTTTGCAGCGGGATGGACTCCGCCATCTCAGCTCGAGCCTGCCGACGCGTCGGCCATCTTTCCGATCGCGTCGTCGATGGTGAACGTGTTGGGCTTCTGGATCGGCGGGAAGTCCTTGAACGTGTCCGCGAACATCTTGGCGCCGATCTGCGCGGCGAAGATGAAGTAGTCGTTGTGCAGGAACCAGTCGTAGTACGTGTTCGACGTCTGGTCGGCGAATTCGTACGGGTCGGTGCGCAGGTTGAAGAGCTTGGGCAGGCGCAGCTTGGTGAACGGTTCCGCCCAGACCTGCATCGTCCCGTGGCAGCGTTGTTCCAGGAACACGACCTTCCAGTTGTCGTAGCGCATGGCGAGGATGTCGCCGTCGTCGCTGATGTAGAAGAACGCGTTGCGCGGGCTCTCCTTGCTCTTGCCGGTGATGTGGGACACGAGGCTGAACCCGTCGATGTGGTTCCGGTACGTGCGGCCGATCGCCTTGTAGCCCTTCTTGAGCTTGTCGATCACGTCGGGTGCGCCCGCCATCTCGAGGAAGGTGGGCATCCAGTCGTGGTGCTGCACGATGCCGTTGGACACGCTGCCCGCCGGCACCTTGCCCGGCCAGCGGACCAGCATGGGGATACGGAACGCACCTTCCCAGTTGGTGTTCTTCTCGCTGCGGAACGGCGTCATCCCGCCGTCGGGCCACGAGTTGCGGTGCGGTCCGTTGTCGGTCGAGTACTGGACGAAGGTGTCGTCGGCAATGCCGAGTTCGTCGAGGAAGTCGAGCATCTGGCCGACGTTCTTGTCGTGGTCGATCATCGTGTCGTGGTAGGGCGATTGCCATTTGCCCGCCTGGCCCAGGCTTTTCCGCTTGGTGTGCGTGAACATGTGCATATGGGTCGTATTGAGCCACACGAACCATGGCTTGCCGGCCTTCTCCTGGCGCTTGATGAAATCCTGCGCGGCCGCGACGAACTCGTCGTCGCAGGTCTCCATGCGCTTCTTGGTCAGCGGGCCCGTGTCCTGGATCTTCTGCTTGCCGACCTTGCCCCAGCGCGGCTGCACCGTCGGGTCGTCCTTGGCGGTGGCCCAGGAATGGATCACGCCGCGCGGGCCGAAATTCGCGCGGAACTTGGGGTCCGTCGGATAGTTCGCCATTTCCGGCTCTTCCTCGGCGTTGAGGTGGTACAGGTTGCCGAAGAACTCGTCGAAGCCGTGGTTGGTGGGCAGCATGTGGTTCAGGTCGCCCAGGTGGTTCTTGCCGAACTGGCCGGTCGCGTAGCCCTGCTCCTTGAGCAGCGCCGCGATGGTGACGATCCTTTCGTTCATGCCGACCGGCGCCGCGGGGGCGCCGACCTTCGACAGGCCCGTGCGCAGCACGCTCTGCCCGGTGATGAACGACGAGCGGCCCGCCGTGCAGGACTGCTCGCCATAGCTGTCGGTGAACAGCATCCCCTCGCGCGCAATGCGGTCGATGTTGGGCGTCCGGTAGCCCATCAGCCCGTGCGTGTAGCACGACAGGTTCGACTGGCCGATGTCGTCGCCCCAGATCACCAGGATGTTGGGCTGCTTGTCGGACGACGCCTTCGTCTTGCCCGCCGGCTTCGCCGGAGCCGATTTCGAAGCACTGCCTGCTTTGGTTGCCATGTTCGCTCCTTGTCGATGATTCCGGAACGTGCGATTCGCGCAGCGGACTGCGCTCACGTCACCTGTCGTTCACGAGCCGGTCGCGCGAATCCGGGGCCGGGACATGCGGTGCTGCCGAGATCGATGGTGGATGCGCGGGTGCCTGCTCCGGTCATCGGACCGCCGCGACCGCGGGCGGCGTCCATTCGCATTTGCGAACGGGGTCTTTCGGCACGTACGCCCGGAAGGTCAGCGAGAACGGCTTGCCCTGCGCCGACGGCAGCCAGTTCGACTCGGGCACGCCTGCCACGGGCCGGGGGCCGACGCCGATCTTGAGCGAGCCGTCGGCTTCCTTCTCGAGCGGGGAATACGAGTTGAAGTTGTAGCGCTTCAGCGGATTGGCCACGACGCGATAGTCCGGCACGCCGACGAGGATCACCGACCAGTAGCCGTCGACCATGGACTGCGGGAGCCCGTCGGCGGGGAAATGCATCACGTAGCTCCTGGCGCCGTCGAGCGGCCGCTCCTCCACGTCGCGCGTCGCGATGAAGTAGACGACCTCGCCGTTGTTGTTGGCCCAGATGCCGGCGTAGTTGACCGAGGTGCGCTGCACGTAGTCGGCGCCGTAATTGCCGCCTGCGACGGCGCACAACCAGTGGTTGCGATAAGGCGCGCTGCTCGTCACCGCGGCCTGCACGAAGTTCGGGACATACGCGCGGATCTTCGCGTCCACCGCCGCGCGCGCTTCCTTGCCCGATGCCGCGTAGGCCGCCACGTGGCGCACCTTCTGCTGCATTTCCGCCGCGTTGGGTGCGACGTCAAGGGCGCTCGCCATCGTCGCGTCGACGTGATCGAAAATCTCGACGCCGACGAGATCCTTGTTGTCGAAGTCGGGCATCGGCGGCGGAGGCGCGATCACGGGCTCGCCGAGCGAGCGCAGCTTGAACATCTTCTGCAACCGCACCGCGCCTTCGGGGTCGCCCTTGATCTCGACGCGCCCCAGCATCTTGGCCTTGCGCGAGTGCAGCTCGATGCGGCCCGCACCGGCGGGAATCGCCGCCTTCGATCCGGGCGCGACCAGTGCGAACTGGCCGTGGGGCTTGGTCGGGAATCGCCGCTCGTTGACGTTGGCGATCACCTCGCCCCATTCGTCGAGGATCTGCGCCGTGTAGTAGCGGCCTTCGATTTTCGGGACCTCGAGCAGCGCGGGAGTCTCGTCGTCGACCGCGAACCACGCCTCCAGGTACGCGACGTCGAAATTGGGATTGACGAAATCGGCCGAGCCAAGCGGGTTGTACTTGATGGCGTTGTACGCGAAGCCCGGCTGCAGGCGATCGAGATTCTCCTGGCGGATGACCAGCGCGCGCCCGAGCAGGTAGGTGTACGCCTCGGTGATCGTCGGATCGTCGGGAGTAGGCATCGGGAAATGACCGGGGTGCTGGATTTTGTGGACGACAATACTACGTCACTTCGCCTTCTCGATGTTCGCGGGGCGAAGCGTGGCGCGCCAGCGACTCGACGTACTTCTCGTAGCCGAGCTGCACCGGCACGCCCGCGCCCATGGCGAGGTCGGGATGCGCCGGCGTGAAGGCGCGCGCGACATAAGGTTGCTTGACCGGTGTGGTCGCCGCCATCATTTCCTCCTGTACGCGCTCGATGCTGGTGCGCGCAACCGTGTCAATCGCGGGCCAATGCCGCGGCCATCCTGAGCTCGAGGTCGACATAGCCGTCGCTGCCGACGTCGTAGACGACCTTGGCGATCTCGCCACCCTTGAAGGCAAAGCGTCCCTTGTACGCCTTCGACACCGGGTCGCCGGTGTCGCGGCCGACCGCGATGCCTTCACCGGCCAGCGCGTAGTGGCCGCTTTGGGTGCGGAAGTCGCCCTTGGCCATCGACTTGCGGTCGACGTGCAGCGACATCGTGCCGAGCGCCTCGCTGTACTTGCCCATGCCCTTCTTCACGAACTCGACGCCGACGATGTGCCTGCCCGATGTCGGCGCGGGGCACGAGAGCTTCTGCTCGGGCGGGATGCCGAGGAAATTGAAGACGAAGTTGAGCGTGCCGCCCTTGACGAACAGCGTGTAGCCGCCGAAGCGCGAGCCCTGCGAGACGATGACGCCTTCGGTCTTGTCGGTGAACGTGACCTCGGCCGCGATCTTGAACGACGAGCCCAGCGTGCGGGCGCCCGAGGCCTCGGGGACTTCAGTGGTCCCCGGATAGTAGGTGTAGCGGCCATCCTTCGGCGGCTCGACTTTGTACTCCAGCGCGTGGATGCCGACCACACCATAGTCATTGAGCGGCAGCACGTTGTTCTTCTTCGCCTCGGCCATCCACCGCGCGACCAGCGCCTTGACCTTCTGCGGGTACTTCGCCGCGAGGTCGTGCGCTTCGGCGCGATCGACGTCGGTGTGGAAAAGCTGCCAGCGGTCCTTGTCGAAGCCGCCCTTGTCGATCATCGGCCCGTGCTCGGAGGCCACCTTCCAGCCCTTGTGCCACAGGCCGCGCGTCGACAGCATCTCGTAGTACTGCGTCTCCTTCCTCGTCGGCGCCTTGGGTTTGTCGAAGCTGTAGCGCATCGACACGCCGGCGAGCGGCGCCTGCTTCACGCCGTCGACCACCGCGGGCATCTTGACGCCGCAGCACTCGAGGATGGTCGGCACGATGTCGGTGCAGTGGTGGTACTGGTGGCGAAACTCGCCCTTCGCCTTGATGCCCGCGGGCCAGTGGATCACCAGCGGGTCGCAGGTCCCGCCCGCATAGTTCGAATAACGCTTGAACATCCGGTAAGGCGTGCTGAAGGCGACGGCCCAACCGGTGGGGTAGTGGTTGTAGGTGTCGGGCGAGCCCAGCTTGTCGATCATCGCCAGGTTCTGCTTGATGTCGTCGGGGTAGCCGTTGAAGAAGCGGTTCTCGTTGACCGAGCCGTTGGGGCTGCCTTCGCCCGACGCGCCGTTGTCGGCGCAGTACATGACCAGCGTGTTGTCGAGCTGGCCCGACTCCTCGAGGTAGTCGATGACCCGGCCGACCTGAACGTCGGTGTACTCGGAGAACGCTGCGTACACCTCGGCCATGTGCGAGAAGAGCCGCTTCTCCTCCGCCGAGAGCGTGTCCCAGGGGCGCATGCTGTCGCCTTCGACGAACGTGCCTTCGGTCATCGGATTGATGGGCGTGAGCGCAGTGCCCTTGGGCAGGATGCCGCGCTCCGTCATGCGCGCGAGCACCCACTCGCGATAGGCCTCGTAGCCGTCGTCGAACTTGCCCTTGTACTTGTCGATGTAATCCTTGGGCGCGTGGTGCGGCGCGTGGTTGGCGCCCGGGCAGTACCAGCAGTACCAGGGCTTGCCGGGGCGCGCCTGCGTGGTGTCGCGGATGTACTGGATCGCCTTGTCGGCGAGGTCCTTCGACAGGTGGTAGCCATCCTCGGGGAACGCCGGCTGGTCGACGAAATGATTGTCCTCGATCAGCTCCGGATACCACTGGTTGGTCTCGCCGCCGATGAAGCCGTAGAAGCGGTCGAAGCCGAGGCCCAGTGGCCAGTGCTTGCGGTTGGCGCCGATGTCGAAGGCGTCGACCGGCACGTTGTGGTTCTTGCCGATCCAGAACGTGCTGTAGCCGGCGTCGCGCAGCACCGTCGCCATGGTCGCGCAGTCGCGCGGGATGTGGCCCGAGTAGCCGGGGAAGCCCGCCGCCGACTCGGCGATGGTGCCGAAGCCGTTCATGTGGTGGTTGCGGCCGGTCAGCATGGTCGAGCGCGTCGGCGAGCACACCGAGGTCGTGTGCCATTGCGTGTAGGTGAGGCCGTTCTTCGCGAGGCGATCGAGCGTCGGCATCTCGATGCGGCCGCCATAGGCCGACCACGCCGCCTGGCCGGTGTCGTCGTAGAGGATGACCAGCACGTTGGGCGCACCCTTCGGCGCCCTGGCGTCGAGGAAAGCTGGCCAGTCGGACTTGGACTTGCGGATGTCGAGGGCGATCTTGCCTTTGAATGGCTTGGCCATGGCGACTTCTCCGTCTGTGGGCTGGAGCGGCCGGCGCGCGAGCGCCGGCGACGTCATGCCCGTGTGAAACGCCTCACTGGAACGCGAACACCCTGTTCCAGTCCTGTTTCATGTCGACGACCGTCCACCCTTTCGCGTTCGCGTCATCGAGCGCCTTGTCGAGCTTGCCGATCTTCGACTGCCGGTCGTAGGCGAACTCGCGCTCGGCGTCGGTGTGGTGGACGAGCGCCATGAAGTGCGGGCGCGCGTTGGAGGCGGTCCACTGCAGCATCTGCCAGTCGCCATCCGAGTTGCCGAAGGCGAGGATCGGCTTGCGGCCGATGGCGCGGTAGATGCCCGCTGGCTTGCCGGGGCCGTCGTCGACGAAGTCGACCTTGGGCTGGCGGATGAGCCGGGGCTTGCCGTCGACCAGCTTGTACGTCACCTCGGTGATCGTGCCCACCACCTGCTCGGGCGGGATGCCGTACACGTCCTGCGCGAACACGCGCATGAACTCGATGCTGCCACCCGAGACGATGAAGGTCTTGAAGCCGTTGGCGCGCAGGTGGCGCAGGAGCTCGAGCATCGGCTGGAACACCAGCTTCGTGTAGGGCCGCTTGAACTTCGGATGCTCGGCGCGCGCGAGCCAGTCGCGGATCGCGGTGTCGTAGGCGTCCGTCGACATCCCGCTGTTGGCCTGCGCGACGAGCTTCAGCACAGGCTTCAGCCCGACCTGCTGCACCGCCTTCGGGTCGCGCGACATCAGCGCCTTGAAGGCGGGATCGTCCTTCCACTCGGGGTGCTTCGGCGCCGCCTGCTTCACCTGGTCGAGCAGGAACACGAACTGGAAGTACAGCGGCTGTTCGGCCCAGAGCGTGCCGTCGTTGTCGAACACGGCGATGCGCTCGTCCACGGGCACGAAGCTCGGTGATCCCGGCGTGGTGACGTCGGCGACGAACGCGAGGAGCGCCCGGCGGGGAGCGGTATCGTTCCAGGAAGGCAACGGACCGGGCGACGCGGCCGGGGAGGCGGACGTGGCTGCAGGCGCCGGCGCGGGTTGTTGCGCATGGCCGCGCAGCGGCGCCACCGCCGCCATCGCGACGGCGATCGCCAGCCACGCCCGGGCAAAGTGACGAGTGAGTGCGTCCTTCATCGGGTCCTCACTGCGCAAACGCGATCGGCAGCGACAGCGTCAGGAACAGGTTCCATCCCTCGGCGCGATGCTTCGCCTCGAACTCCCAGTTGGCGCGCAGGTTCACCAAGCCCTTGCCGCCGTTCATGGGAAAGAAATAGCCGAGCTGCGGACCCACGGCGAACACGCGCGAGCGGTTGCCGCCGAGCACCGCGCCGTCACCGCGGTCGTCGCTCACCTGCTGGTACGCATAGCCGTTCAGGCCCGCGAAGAACTGCTCGTTGAAGAACTGCGCGGCCGCCCAGTCGAGGTGCAGGTCGACGCCGTTCTGGTAGTCGGTGTCGCTGTTCTCCCAGTTGTAGGTGACGCCTGCGACCGCGGAGAACTCGTGGCCCTTCTTCGGGTCGAGGTAGGTATAGGCGCCGCCCACGTCGGCCGACCAGTGGTTGAGGCCGATGTTGGCGAGGCGGCCGTTCCGATACGCGCCGGTGGGAACGCCCGCCATCGCGTAAACACCCCAGTTGTTCACACCGCCGTCGTTCCAGTTGAGCGCGAACTTGGGGTAGAGGTCGGACCCGCCCTCGACCGTGTCGGTGCGGTGACCCTCCACCACGTTGCCCATCGGCCCGGTGATGGTCGCATCGGCGCTGGCGCGCGAGCGGCCCGCCGCCCAGGCGAGCGTGACCGTCCCCTGTCCGCCCGCGATCGGGTCCTTGAAGGTGTACGACGGCGCGAAGAACACGAGGTCGGCCTGCGCGTCGATGCCCAGCCGCACCTCGCCCCCCACCACCAGCGGCTTGTCGCCTCCGGTGTCGGCCGACGCGTGGTAGTAGATGACGGGCATCGAGAATCCCGGCGCGACGGGGGCCGCCGAGAAGCTGCCCATCTGTCCCGGCAGCCAGAAGCTGATGCCGCCCTCGTCCGCGCGCGCGGCGCCGGCCGCGACGGCGGCGGCGACCGAAATCGAAACGACGGCAAGTCTTCGGCGATGCATGGCGCTCCTCGACACGGACGATGGGGGTCGGCGCGATGGCCGTCGGTGAACGCAGCCCGGCCGGCCGCGGTCAATGCCCCAGCGGAAACTGCAGGTTGACCCCTGCGAACACCTGGAACTTCGGCTGGCCGGCGCCGTCGTGCGCCACCGTCCACTGCGGCTCGGCGAACAGGTTCACCGAAGTCCCGTCGCCGAGCACCCACACCTTGCCTACGCCCGCGCCGATGGGGATGGCGTAGTGGTTGCGTGCCAGGTCGAAATTCCACGTCGCCGTCGACCGCAAATACCAGCCTTCCGGCAGGTTGTAGATGAAGAAGGGCTGCGCCGACAGGTTGTTCTGCGTGGCGCGGTCGCTGTCGCCGGCGAACGAATGCTGCCAGGTGAGGAGCCCGCCGATCAGCCCCCAGGGTTGGGGCGCGATGGCCACACCCGCCAGGCCCGCCTGCCATTTGCCCGTGCCGAGCTCGTCCTTGCTCGCCGTGGGAAAGGTGAACTGCGGCCCGGCACCGATCTGCAGCGCCCCGGCCTTGGTGAGGAAGAGGTCGAACAGGTTGAAGTCGCCGAGCCCCGTCGAATGGCCCCCGGTGAAATCGGGTGCGGTCGCGACGGGCAGCGTGACGCGCAGGAGCTGCGCCGCACCGAAGAGCTTGTGCGGGACCGTCGAGCGCAGCAGGAAGGCGTTGGTCCAGTCGTCGCTGTCGTACAGGCGCGGCGCGTACTGGTCCTGGAAGTTGACGCCGAGCTTGGGCGTCAGCGGATTGTTGGCGGCGTTGACGTCCTCGGCGGACTGGGCGCGCGCACCGGGCGCGGCGAGCATGGCGACAGCGACCAGCATCCACGCCGCTTTCCGCAGGGGGCGCATCGATTTCGTTATCACGTCCAAACGTCCTCCGGCCGATTCGTGGTGACAAGTCTGCGGCGCGCGCGTTGTCTTGAAAAGAGTAGCATCCCCCGTTTGTGATTACTTTGCGTTATCACTGCCCATGTTCCTCCGTGACCTCGGGTATTTCCTGCGCGTGGCCGAGACCGGCAGCCTGCGCAAGGCCGCGCAGGCGACCGACGTGACGCAGCCCGCCATCACCAAGGGCCTGCGGCGGCTCGAAGCCGAGCTCGGCATCGTGCTCGTCGAGCGCACGTCGCGCGGCGCCGAGCTGACCGAGGTGGGCCGCTCCTTCCTCGAGCGCGCACGGCGCCTGCAGCGCGACATCGAGACGGCGATGCAGGAGGCGAACGACCTGCGCGCCGGGGCGCAGGGCCTCGTCCGGGTGGGCGTGACGCCCGCGCTCTCGGAAGCGATCGTGCAGGACGCCGCGATGACGCTGCTGGCGCAGCGGCCCGCGGCGCGGGTGCGCACCCGTATCGCGCTTTCGGACGAGCTCCTGACGGCGCTGCGCAAGGCCGAGCTCGACATCGTGGTCAGCGGCATTCCCGATCCCGCGCCCGACGACCTCGAGGTCCTCCCGCTCGGCCGGCACGAGCTCGGCGTGCTCGCGCGCGCCGGCCATCCGCTGCTCGCCAAGCGCAGGCCGCAACTCGCCGACGCAGCACGCTGTGCCTGGATGCTGCCGCGCCGCGGCGTGCTCTCGCGCGACTGGCTCGACGCGACCTTCGCCTCGCACGACCTTCCGCGTCCCCTGGCGCGCCTCGAGTTCGATCCCACGCACGAAGGTCTGATGGCCATCGTGCTGCGCTCCGACCTCCTCACCGTCGGGGGCATCGAGCTCTGCCAGCGTCCCGGCTCGCCGCTGGGGATGCTCGACATCGAGGCGCTTCGATGGCGCCGGCCCGTCGCCGCGCTGACGCGCGCCAACGCCAAGCTGACGCCCGTGGTGAAGCGCTTCCTCGAGCTCCTGCAGGCCCGGCGCGCGGCCTGAGCTCGCGCGCGAGCATTCGCCGGGCGGAAAACCAGCGCGACCGCTACCGCGACGCCGGGGTGGACTTGTCCAGACCCGTCGCCGCCAGCACCCGCGACCAGCGCAGCGTCTCGTCGGCGATGAACGCGGCGAAACTCGCCGGCGACGACGAGACCACCACCTCGACGCCGTTGTCGTGGTAGCGCCCGCGAAGCGCGGGTCCGGCCATCACCTTGCGATGCGCGGCGAACAGCGTGTCGACCACGCGGTCGGGCGTGCCCTTGGGCAGCCACAGCCCACCCCAGGCTTCCTGCACCAGCAGCTCTTCGCGATAGCGCTCGCGCAGCGTCGGCACCTCGGGAAGCTGCGGCAGGCGCTCGCGCGTCGTCACCGCCAGCGCGCGCACGCGCCCGTCGCGCGATGCGGGAATGCCCGCGGCGGCGATGGGGAACGCGAACTGCACGTTGCCTGCGAGCAGCGCGGGCACGATGTCGCCCGAGCCCTTGTAGGGGACGTGGACCGCGTCGAGCCCCAGCACCCGCGTGAACGCCGCTGCGGCGAGGTGGGCGGCGGTCCCCACGCCGCCCGAGGCGTAGTTCATCGCGCCGGGCTTCGCGCGCAGCGCGGCCACGAGGTCGTCGACGCTGTGGAAGGGGGACGCAGCGGGAACGACCAGCACCGCCCCACCGACCCACGACAGCGACACCGGCGCGAACGTCGCCGGCACGTCGCAGCAGACCTTGGGGTCGAGCAGGCGGTTGATCACGTGGGCGCTGGTGCCGAGCAGCACCGTGTAGCCGTCGGGATCGGACCTGGCGACAGCCTCGGCACCGACCACGCCGCCGGCACCCGCCTTGTTCTCGACCACCACAGGCGTCTTGAGGTCCGCTGTCAGGCCCTCGGCCTGCCAGCGCGCGATGGCGTCGGTGCCTCCGCCCGCGGCGAACGGGACCACGAACTTGATCGGGCGCGACGGATAAGCGTCGCCTCGGCCGCAACCGGCGAGCGCCCCCGCGAAGACGCCGGCGGCGAGTGCCCCGAGCGCGCGCAGCATCGGGCGCCGTGCCGGGGTCGCGCACGCGGAGGTTCGCATCGGCGCCACGTTAGCACGCCCCTCGCTTCGTCATCCCCACCCGCCGTCATCCCTGCTGCCGTCATCCCCGCGCAAGCGGGGACCCACGCCTTGAATTCCCGCCTGCGCGGGAATAACCAGGAATAGGCAGCCCATGTGCGAGCGCATCGCCGGGAGCCGCAAAGCTTGCGTCGTGCGTTTCCGTCGGCGCGGCGGACGCCGGGGGCTCGGCCCTGAGCCGGGTCTATCGCGAAGGACGAGCCCCCCGGTGGCCGTCGCACGTTTCGCCGAGGGAAATGCACGACGCATGTTTGCGCGGGTCGCGCAATACCGCGTGGGTCCCCGCTTTCGCGGGGATGACGGCAGCGGGGATGACGGCAGCGGGGATGACGGCAGCGGGGATGACGAAGCGAGAGGCGTGCTAACGTAGCCCCATCGATTCCGCCAGGAGCGTGGCATGGGCTATCGCCAGATCCTCGTACACCTCGACGACGACGACGCGGGCTGCCGCGCACGGCTCGCGGCCGCGCTGGCGGTCGCCAAGGGCCAGCGCGATGCCGCGAAGCTCGTCGGGACCTACATCGTGTCGACCGACGCGATGTCGCCCACGCTGGCGGCGGTGTTGCCGGACGGGGTGGTCAGGCAACGGCTCGCCGAGACCGGCCGCGCGCAGCAGCATGCACACCGGCTGTTCGCCGAGGTCACCGGCGCCGCGGGCGTCGAGGGCGAATGGCGCGCGCCGGCAGGTGCTCCCGTCGAAGCGCTGGTCGCGCATGCGCGCTGCAGCGATCTCGTGGTGCTGGGGCAGCCCACGCCGGACGGCGAAGGCGCGGGCTTCGCCGGCGGGCTCGCCGAGGCCGCCATCGAGGCCGGCGGCCGGCCGGTACTGGTGGTGCCTTACATCGGCGCGGCCTCGATCGGACGTCGCGTGATCGTCGCCTGGGACGGCAGCCGCGAGGCCGCGCGCGCGGTGGCCGACGCCATGCCGCTCCTCGCCGCGGCCGGCGAGGTGCGCGCGATCGCCATCGATGCCGATCCTTCCGACGACACCGACGACGTCGATCCCACGTCCACCGCGCGGCTGACGACGTGGCTCGCGGCGCACGGGATCGTCAACCTGCGCATCGACCACGACGCGACCGAGTCGACCGTGGGCGAGTGGTTGCTTTCACGCGCCGCCGACTACGGCGCCGACCTGATCGTGATGGGCGGCTATTCGCACGCGCGGCTGCGCGAGCGCGTGCTGGGCGGCGTCACGCGCACGCTGCTGCGCGCGATGACCGTGCCGGTGCTGTTCTCGCACTGAACCGCTCGTGGATCCTGGGTCCCCGCTTTCGCGGGGACGACGGGCGCGCCGTCATGACGGGCGCGCCGTCAACCAAGCAGCGGTGCCAGGCGCCGCCGCGCGTCGTCGAGGGAGATCCCCGCACGGCGCGCGAAGTCGGCAAGCTGGTCGTCGCCGATGCGCCCCACCGCGAAGTAGCGCGCGTCGGGATGCGCGAGGTAGAAGCCCGACACCGAGGCCGCGGGCCACATGGCGTAGCTGTCGGTGACCTCCATGCCGAGGCGTTCGGCCTCCAGCAGCGCGAACAGCGGCGCCTTGACCGTGTGGTCGGGGCAGGCGGGATAGCCGGGCGCGGGACGGATGCCGCGGTACTCCTCGCGGATCAGCGCGCTGTTGTCGAGCATCTCGCCGGGCGCGTAGCCCCAGAGCTCGCGGCGCACGCGCTCGTGCAGCCACTCGGCGAAGGCCTCTGCGAGCCGGTCGGCGATGGACTTCAGCATCAGCGCCGAATAGTCGTCGTTGGCAGCGCGGAATTCCTCGAGCTTGCGCTCGATCCCGATGCCCGCGGTCACCGCGAACGCGCCCACCCAATCCTCGATCCCCGACTCGCGCGTCGCGACGAAGTCGGCGAGGCACCAGTTGGGCTTGCCGTCGGCCTTCACGGTCTGCTGGCGGAGGTTCAACCACGTGAGCGCCGCGGAACCGCGCTCGCGCGAATCCCAGAGCACGATGTCGTCGCCCACGGCGTTGGCGGGCCAGATGCCGGCGACGCCGTGCGCGGTGAGCCAGCGACCCCCGATCACCCGTGCCAGCATCGCCTTGCCCTCGTCAAGGAGCTGCCGCGCGCTCTCGCCCACGATCGGGTCGTCCAGGATCGCGGGGTACGACCCCGACAGCTCCCAGGTCTGGAAGAACGGTGCCCAGTCGATGTACGGGACGAGCAGCGAAAGGTCGACGTTGCGGAAGGGCCGCTTGCCCACCAGCGCGGGCACCGGCGGGACATGCGCAGCGCCGGGTCCGGCGGTGCCACGCCCGGCGTCGGGCTTGAAGGCATTGGCGCGCGCCGCCCCGAGCGCGACGAGCCTGGGCCCCGCCTTGGCGGCGTGCTGCACGCGGATCTTCTCGTAATCGTCGGCGACCTCGGCGGCGAAGGCCGCACGCTGCTCCTCGGACAAGAGCCGCGTGGTCACGCCCACCGCGCGCGAGGCGTCGGGGACGTATACCGTCGGGCCGCCCTTGTAGTGCGGCGCGATCTTCACCGCGGTGTGCACGCGCGAGGTCGTCGCGCCGCCGATCAGGAGCGGCAGCGTGAAGCCCTCGCGCTGCATCTCGCCGGCGACGTGCGCCATCTCCTCGAGCGAGGGCGTGATGAGCCCCGACAGCCCGATGGCGTCGGCGCGCTGCTCGCGCGCGGTGGCGAGGATCTTCTGCGAGGGCACCATCACGCCCAGGTCGATCACCTCGAAGTTGTTGCACTGGAGCACCACGCCGACGATGTTCTTGCCGATGTCGTGCACGTCGCCCTTCACCGTGGCCATGACGATGCGCCCCTTGGGGGGCGCGTCGCCACCGGCGGCCTTCTTCTCGGCTTCGATGAAGGGCACGAGGTGCGCGACCGCCTGCTTCATCACCCGCGCGCTCTTCACCACCTGCGGCAGGAACATCTTGCCCGCGCCGAAGAGGTCGCCGACCACGTTCATGCCCGCCATCAGCGGGCCCTCGATCACCTCGATGGTGCGCTCGCCGCGCGCCACCACCGCGAGCCGCGCTTCCTCGGTGTCCTCGACGATGAAATGGGTGATGCCGCGCACCAGCGCGTGCGACAGCCGTTCCTCGACGCTGCCGGCTCTCCAGGCGAGCTCCTCCTCGGGCTTCTTCGCCGTGCTCCGGTACGTCTCGGCGAAGGTGACGAGGCGCTCGGTGGCGTCGGGCCGGCGGTTCAGCACGGCGTCCTCGACGCGCTCGCGCAACTGAGGGTCGAGCTCGTCGTAGACGCCGAGCTGGCCGGCGTTGACGATGCCCATGGTCAGCCCCGCGCGGATCGCGTGGTAGAGGAACACCGTGTGGATCGCCTCGCGCACGGGGTCGTTGCCGCGGAAGCTGAAGCTCACGTTGGAAATACCGCCCGACACCTTGGCGTGCGGCAGGTGGGCGCGCACGAAGGCCGTGGCCTCGATGAAGTCCACCGCGTAGTTGGCGTGCTCCTCGATGCCGGTGGCGATGGCGAACACGTTGGGGTCGAAGACGATGTCCTCGGGCGGGAAGCCGGCGCGGTCGACCAGCAGGTCGTAGGCGCGCCGCATCACGTCGCAGCGGCGTTGCAGCGTGTCGGCCTGCCCCTTCTCGTCGAATGCCATCACCACGGCCGCGGCGCCGTAGCGGCGCACCAGCTTCGCCTGGCGCAGGAAGCTCTCCTCGCCTTCCTTGAGGGAGATCGAGTTGACGATCGGCTTGCCCTGCACGCACTTCAACCCCGCCTCGATCACCTCCCACTTGGAGGAGTCGATCATCACCGGAACGCGCGCGATGTCGGGCTCGGAGGCGATCAGCGACAGGAAGCGCGCCATCGCCGCCTTGCTGTCGAGCATCGCCTCGTCCATGTTGACGTCGATGATCTGCGCGCCGCTCGCGACCTGCTGGCGCGCGACCTCGACCGCGCCGGCGAAGTCGCCGGCGAGGATCATCCGGGCGAAGGCCTTGGAGCCCGTGACGTTGGTACGCTCGCCGACGTTGACGAACAGCGTGTCGTCGCCGATGGTCAGGGGCTCGAGGCCGGCGAGGTGCATCGCCCGGCTCAGGACAATGCCTCCTCGGCCCCGGCGACCGCATCGTCGCCGGCTTCGAGCGCCCGCAGGCCCGGGCGCGCGCGCGGCGGCAGCGAGGCGCACTGCGCCGCGATGGCGCGGATGTGCTCGGGTGTGGTGCCGCAGCAGCCGCCGACGAGGTTGACGAGCCCGCTGCGCGCGAACTCGCCGAGCAGCGCCGAGGTCTGGCCGGGCGTCTCGTCGTAGCCCGTTTCCGACATCGGGTTGGGCAGGCCGGCGTTGGGATAGCAGGAGATGAACACGTCGGCGACGCGCGCGAGCTCCTCGACGTAGGGCCGCATCAGCGCCGCGCCCAGCGCGCAGTTGAGTCCCACGGCCAGCGGCCGCGCGTGGCGGACGGAGTTCCAGAACGCCTCGGGCGTCTGTCCCGACAGCGTGCGCCCCGAGGCGTCGGTGATGGTGCCCGACACGATCAGCGGCAGGCGCTGCCCCACCTTGTCGAAGAAGCTGTCGATGGCGAAAAGCGCGGCCTTGGCATTGAGCGTGTCGAACACCGTCTCGACCAGCAGGATGTCCGCACCACCCTCGGCGAGCCCCGACACCGCCTCGCCGTAGGCCTCGACGAGCTCGTCGAAGCTCACGTTGCGCGCACCCGGGTCGTTGACGTCTGGCGAGATCGAGGCCGTGCGGTTGGTGGGGCCGACGGCGCCTGCGACGAAGCGCGGCTTGCCGGGCGTGCGCGCGGTCCAGGCGTCGGCGGCCTCGCGGGCGATGCGCGCCGCCGCGCGGTTGATCGCGAAGGCCTCGGCCTCCATGCCGTAGTCGGCCTGCGCGATGCGCGTCGCGCTGAAGGTGTTGGTCTCGACGATGTCGGCGTCCGCGGCGAGGTACTGGTCGTGCACGTCGCGCACGACCTCGGGCCGCGTCAGCACCAGGATGTCGTTGTCGCCGGAAAGCTCGTGCGCGTGGTCGTGGAAATGCCCGCGGAAGTCGGCCGGCGTGAGCCTGCACTGCTGCAGCATCGTGCCCATCGCGCCGTCCATGACGAGGATGCGCTCGGAGAGGAGCCGCGTGAGCTCGGCAGTGCGGTCTGGTTGCATGGGGATCGTGCGCGGGGCCGTCGAGGTGGCGCGCGACGGGCCGGCGAAGGAGGCCGGTGCATCGCGCGCAGGCCTTCGATCTTAGCATCGCAGCCCGTCGCGTCATGCAGCGCGCGCACCTGCATCGAGTCCCCGGGGCTCGAGCGTACCCGGCGTTCCATGCATATAACCCGGCCCCGAATAGGGACATGGTAGATTGCAACGTGCCATCGCCCCCGTGACGCGAGCCCGACCATGAAGCACTTGAAGCCCCGCGAAGCCCACGAGTTCCTGCAGAAGGAGCCGCAGGCCGTGTTCGTCGATTGCCGCAGCGAGATGGAGTACCTGTTCGTCGGCCATCCCGTCGGCGCGCAGCACGTGCCCTGGAACGACGGTCCCGACTGGGAGATCAACCCGCATTTCGTCGGGCAGGTGAAGAAGATCGCCAGCATGAACCGGCCGATCGTGCTCATCTGCCGCAGCGGCCACCGCTCGGTCGATGCCGGCCTCGCGCTGGAGGAAGGCGGCTTCAAGGAAGTGTTCAACGTGCTCGAGGGCTTCGAAGGGCCGCTCGACGACGACCACCACCGCGGCACGCAATCGGGCTGGCGCTTCGAGGGCCTGCCCTGGGAACAGCTCTAGCGGCACGGTGCCACGCCGAGCCGACGGCCCCGCCACCCCGGAACCCGCGCTGCGGCACGCGTTCGAGGCCGCGCGCGATCCCGAGGCGTCGCCGGCCGAGCTCGCGTTCTGGCGCGAGCGCCTGGCCCCCGAGGGCCCCACGCTGGTCGCGCTCTGCGGCATCGGCCGCCTGCTCGTGCCGCTGGCGCGCGAAGGCGCCAACGTGCAGGGCGTCGACCCCTCGGCGAGCGCGGTCGCGCTGTGCGAGCGGCGCCTCGTCGCCGCGGGCCGCGCGCCGCTGGTGGTGCGCGAGCCCTTCGGCGCGCTCAACCTCGCCTTCCGCTACGGCGCGGCCTTCGTCCCCGGGGGTGCGCTGCAGCGCGTGCCCGATCCCGCCGAGGCGCTGGCCGGCCTCGCGCGCGTCGCCGCGCACCTCGTCCCGCCGGCGACGCTGACCCTCGAGCTCGTCATCCCCGCCGAGGCGCGCCACGCGCCCGGGGCACCGCTCGTGGAGGTGCGGAGCACCGTCGACGCCGACGGCACGCGCATCGTGTGGCGCAGCGAGACCATGGTCGATGTCGAGGCGCGACGCATCGAGCGCCACAGCAGGTTCGAGCGGCGCAGCGGCAGCGAGACACTGGCGCGCGAGGACGAGCGCACGACCTTCACCTGGTATGCCGAGGACGAGGTCGTGCCGCTGCTCGAGGCCGCGTGCTTCGCGTCGGTGGAACTGCTGCGCGCGCCCTGGGCCGGCGACAGCGACGACGAGCTGCGCCTGGTGGTGATGGCGCAGCGCGCCGGGTAGGTCGAGAGGGCGATGGGTCCCCGCTTTCGCGGGGATGACGGCGCTCGTCCGCGGGGATGACGGCGCTCGTCCGAGGGGCGGCGCGGGTCCGCGGGACCTACGCGTCCTTGCCTTCGACCAGCAGGTGCTCGAGCCAGGCCTCGGGCAGGAGCTCGCGCAACGTGCGGCGGCGCCCCCCGGGCAGCAACACCTCGCAGTCCATGTTGCGGCGGTCGACCTGCAACAGGAGCTCGCGGCAGCGCCCGCAGGGCGCGACGACGTCCTGCCTGTCGACGGCGACGATGCGCCGCACGCAGGTCTCGCGCTGCTTCAGCATCTCGGCCACCGCGGCGTGCTCGGCGCAGAACCCGATGCCGCAGCCCATGTCGAGGCTGATGCCGGTGTAGAGCGTTCCCCGGTCGGTGACCAGCGCTGCGCCGACGTCGCCCGCCTTGATCGAGGGCTTGAGGAGGCCGAACTCGCCGACCAGCCGCGCGGCCTCGGCGATGAGCGCCTCGTCGCTGAGCTCGCGCGTCACGCCGGCCGGTCGCATCCGCCGATGCGCAGGTCGGAGCCCGGGTAGGCGGGCGCGAGCTCCTTCAGCCGCGCCACCGTCGGTGCCTGCGGGTCGCGCACGGTGAGGAAGGTCTGCGACAGCGTCTGCTGGCGCGGCACGATGCGCGCGCCGGGCGAGCCGTACGAGGCGGCGAGCGCGACGCGTGCCTTCGCCGCGTCCTCGCCGTGGAAGACGCCGAGCAGGAGGCCGTAGCTGCCGCCGCCCAGGTCCTGCACCGTCACCTCGCCCATGTCGCGCGCGCGAAGCTCCGAGGCGCGGCGCTCGGCGGCCGCGCGGTTGGCGAGGCCGTCGACGATCACGCCGTATTCGCCCGAGACCTCGGCGCGGCGTTGCGTCAGCAGGGTGCCCAGCGACAGCGGCGCGAGGTCGCCGAGCGCGCGTGCGCGGTCGGCGTCGCTGAAGGGCCCCCATTCGACGCAGACGTCGGCGAGCGCCGCGACCTTGCCGGGGCCCAGGGCCGCGACTTCGCGCGGCGTGAGCAGGCGGATCTTGTCGGGCTGCACCTGCTGCGTCAGGCGCACGCCTTCACCCCGGCCGATGACGTCGAGGCGCGTGTAGCCGAACAGCGTCAGGTTGGCGAGGACGAGGAGGACGAGGATGGTGCGCATCGTTGGGCGGGTGTTTCCGGCGCCTCGCGCAAGATCCGGGCCCGCGGCCCGGGGCGCATGACCCCGGATCAGCCTTCGGCGAGGGCGAGCACGCCTTCGAGCACCAGATTATCCACGACGTCGAGCGGCAGGGCGATGTGCGGCGCCACGTCCTGCGCGGCGCCGCCGGTCACGAAGGCGCGCACCGGCTGCGAGGCATCGAGCGTCGCGCGGGTCTTCTCCACCGCGCCGGCGATGGCGCGGATGGCGCCGGTCGCCGCGGCGTCGGCGTCGTTGACCGGGAAGGGCTTGAAGCCGCCGCCGGTGAGCCGCGCCATGGGCATCACGGCTGCCAGCGCCTCGATCATGACGCGCAATCCCGGCAGCACCACGCCCCCGCGAAGGCGGCCCTCGGCATCGAGCGCGTCGATGGACACGCTGGTGCCGGCGTTGACCACCACGCAGGCGGCGCCGGCGCCGTCGCGCAGCACGCGGCGTCGCGCGGCGACGATCAGCGCGAAGCGGTCGGCTGCGAGCTCGCCCTGGCGGTAGTCGCTGACCACGCCGCTCTTCGCGCCGTCGGCGCCGGAGGGACGGATCCACTCGACGCTGGCGCGCCAGCGCGCGAGCTGTCCTTCCAAGCGCACGCGCTGCGCCTCGCCGGCGGTGTTGACGCCGACCACGCGCGCAGGACGCGGCAGGTTCTGCCAGTCACGCAGGATCAGCGTGCCGATGTCCGCATTGCCGATCGCGCCCTGCTTCACCCATCCGCGGGGCCCCACGAGGCCCCACTTCATGCGGCTGGCGCCGACGTCGATGCAGAGGATCACGCGCGGCGGAGGGAGATCTCGCCTGAGAGGAAACGCGAACGGCGCGGGCCGTCGGCGAGCACCAGGGCGCCGCTGGCGTCCACCCCCGCCACCGTGCCCTTGACCGCGGCACCGTCCGGCAGGATGAGCTTCACCGGCTTACCCTGGTAGGCGTGCCGCTGCTGCCATTCCGGCGCGAAGGCCGCGAAGCCGCCCTGCGCGTAACGCTCGAGCGTCTGCGCGACCTCGTAGGCGACGCGCGCCAGCAGGCGGTTGCGATCCACCGGCGGCGCGCCGCGGCCTGCGACGGCGCCGAGGTCGGTGACGGCCTGGGTGATGTCCTTCTTGAGCTCGCGCGGCAGGCGCACGTTGAGGCCCACGCCGACGACCACCGTCGAGGGGCCGAGCGCGTCGCCGTTCAGCTCGACCAGGATGCCGCCGAGCTTGTGGTGCCGGTAGATGAGGTCGTTGGGCCACTTGAGCTCGACGCCGTCGTAGCCTTCCTTTTCGAGCGCGCGCGCCACGGCCACGCCGACGGCGAGCGACAGCCCGGCGAGGAAGCCCGCGCCCTGCTCGAAGCGCCAGCCCAGCGAGAACGTGAGGCTGCCGCCGGCCACCGCCGTCCAGGTGCGACCGCGCCGGCCGCGGCCGGCGGTCTGCCACTCGGCGGCGAGCAGCGCGCCGTGGATGTCGCGGCGTTGGCTGCGGCGCAGCAATTCGGTGGACGTCGAGTCGAGCTGGTCGACCAGCTCGACCTGCAGCGCGGGCGGCGTGTAGTCGATGCCCTGCTTGTCGTTGCCGTTGAGACCGAGGTCGTCGTCCAGCGAGGGCTGCGGCTTGGGGGTGATCACCCCCGGCTTGGCGACCTTGGCGCCGAACTCGACCAGCGCGCCGCGGACGGCGTTGGCGTCGAGGAAGTCGGGCGCGGCGACCAGCCTGTAGCCGCGGCCACGGATGCGCTCGAGCGCAAGCCCGGCCGTCTCGGCCTGCTTCAGTACCTGCGAAACCCGGGCGCGCGTCAGCCCCACCTTGGCGGCAAGGTCCTCGCCAGAGTGGAAGGCGCCGTCAGACAGTTGGCGCAGAAGGGAAAATCCAATAGGAGTAAGCACTAACCTACAACCTCGGCGCAAGGGACGGAATTTTAACCGCTTTGCAGCAAAAATGCACGCGCTTGGGGCGGCTCCAGGGTCGGACGGACCCAGCAAGGGGCAGATGCGGCCGGCAATTGGACATTACAAGCCGGGGCCTCCGCCGACGAGTCGACCCGTACAACGGGCCCCGGGTTCCCCGCCGCCGTCATCCCCCGCCGTCATCCCCGCGAAAGCGGGGACCCAGCCTTATGCGCGCGCTAGGGCACCACCTGCGCAATCGCAGCGGCCTGTCGCACATCGG
Source organism: Casimicrobiaceae bacterium (assembly GCA_044226535.1). Lineage (GTDB taxonomy): Bacteria > Pseudomonadota > Gammaproteobacteria > Burkholderiales > Casimicrobiaceae > VBCG01. Next base: position 157,958 of record JBGAGT010000011.1, read on the forward strand.
CAGGCGGCGACGGCCCTCGGGGGAGCGGTCCTCGCGATGAACCCGGTCGGGCCCGCTCCCCCGACGTCCGTCGCGCCGATGCGCTCGGGCCGCCACGATTGCGGCTTCCGCGGACTCGCGCGCGGGTCTTGCTCGCGTAGATCGCGGCGATCGCGCCGTCATCCCCGCGAAAGCGGGGACCCAGCCTTCACCGCGTCACTGCAAACCACGCGAACGGCCGCGCAATCCCGGGCAACCCACATGCACTGGTATCGCCGGAAGCCGCAAAGCTTGCGTCGTCGCCTCCATCGGAGCGGCGGACGCCGGGGCTCGGACCGTAGCCGGGGTCATCGCGAGGACCGAGTCCCGGTGGCCGTCGCACGCTTCGCCGATGGAGGCGACGACGCATGTTTGCGCGGGTCTCGCAATACCCCCGCGCTACGGCAAATGGGTCCCCGCTTTCGCGGGGACGACGGTCAGATCACGCCGCGGCGGATCTGGTCGAGCTCGATCGACTCGAACAGCGCCTGGAAGTTGCCTTCGCCGAAGCCCTGGTTGCCCTTGCGCTGGATGATCTCGAAGAAGATCGGGCCGATCACCGTGCTGGTGAAGATCTGCAGCAGCATCTCGTCCTTGGCCGGCGCGCCGTCGAGGAGGATGCGGTTGGCGGCGAGGCGCGCCACGTCCTCGGTGTGGCCGGGCAGGCGCGTGTCCAGCATCTCGTAGTAGGTGTCGGGCGTGTCCTGGAACGCCACGCCGCGCGCGCGCAGCGCCTCGACGCTGTCGTGGATGTCCCCGGTCGACAGCGCGACGTGCTGGATGCCCTCGCCGCGATAGGCGACGAGGTATTCGTGGATCTGGCTCTTGTCGTCGGCGCTTTCGTTGATGGGGATGCGGATCTTCCCGTCGGGGCTGGTCATGGCCTTGGACTTGAGGCCCGTCAGCTTCCCTTCGATGTCGAAGTAGCGCACCTCGCGGAAGTTGAACAGCCGCTCGTAAAAGCCCGCCCACTCGTCCATGCGCCCGCGGTGCACGTTGTGCGTCAGGTGGTCGATGGCGGCGAGGCCCGCGCCCGCCGGGTGCTGGTCCACGCCCGGGAAGGGCACGAAGTCGATGTCGTAGATCGACACGCCACCGCCGTTGCCCGGGTAGCGGTCGACGAGGTAGATCAGCGAGTCGCCGATGCCCTTGATCGCCGGGATGTTGAGCTCCATCGGGCCGGGGTGGTTGTCGACGCCCCAGGCGCCATTGGCCACGCAGTGCCGGTACGCCTGCGCGGCGTCCCGCACGCGAAAGGCGATGGCGCAGATCGACGGCCCATGCACGCGCGCGAACGACTGCGCGAACGAGCCGGGCTCGGCGTTGACGATGAAGTTGATGCCGCCCTGGCGATACAGCAGCACGTTCTTGGAGCGGTGCTTCGCGACCGCGACGAAGCCCATCTGCTCGAACAGGCGGCCGAGCGCCGCGGGGTCGGGCGCTGCGTACTCGATGAATTCGAAGCCGTCGGTGCCGAGCGGGTTGTCCCAGAGGGAAGCTGCAGTGGCCATGGCATTGGGCCGCGCGGCGCGCGGCGGGGAGCGTGGGCAGGACCTGCGAGCTTAGCGCCCTACGGGATCCGCGGTCGCACGTTCATTGCTTATTTTCGTTGATTTGCGCAATATGATTGCGTCAATCACCCGACCGGCGCACGCGAATGGCCTCCACGCGCGAACCCCTCCCCGAGCTCGACCGCATCGACCGGCGCATGCTGGAAATCCTGCAGGAGCACGGGCGCATGCAGAACGCCGACCTCGCGCGCAAGCTCGCGCTGTCGGCCGCGCCCTCGCTACGCCGCCTGCAGCGACTCGAGGCCAACGGCGTGATCGCGGGCTACGCCGCCATCGTCGACCCGCGCAAGGTGGGGCTGGGCGTGATCGCGCACCTCGACGTGATGCTCGACAAGCAGGCCGAGCACGCGCGCTCGACGTTCCGCAAGGCGGTGCAGCGCTGGCCCGAGGTGCTCTCCGGCTATGCGCTGACGGGGCAGTGGGACTACTCGCTCAAGGTCGTGGCGCGCGACCTCGACGCCTACGCGCACTTCCTGATGGACAAGGTGCTGTCGCTGCCGGTGGTGGTGAACGTGCAGTCGGCCTTCGTGCTCGAGACCGTCAAGGAAACCACCGCCCTTCCCCTCGATTAGCGCCGAGGGGCGGCCGCCTCGCGCGGCGCGGGCCTTGCCTTCCGGCTCACGCGGCGCGCAGCATCGCGGGAACGGAAGGCGATCCGCCTTCATCCAACCCGCATGGACGACTCGAACAGCCACGAAGCACCACCGCCCGACCTCACGGCAGGCATCCCGGCTGCCCTGCTCGAGGGCGGGCGCATCGTCGCGGGCAAGGTCGGCGACGAGGACGTGATCGTGCTGGCGCAGGGCGGCGGGTACCGCGCCCTGGGCGCGCACTGCACGCACTACCACGGCCCGCTGGCCGAGGGCCTGGTGGTCGGCGACACCATCCGCTGCCCCTGGCACCACGCGTCGTTCTGCCTCGCGACCGGCGAGGCCCTGCGCGCGCCCGCGCTCGATCCCCTTCCCTGCTATCGCGTGCAGCGCGAGGGCGCGACGGTGTTCGTGCGCGAGCGCATCGCGCCGCCCGCGCCGTCCGCGCGGGCGCCGGCACCCGCCGACTCGTCGCCGGCGCGAGCGGGCGGCGGCTCGCGGCGCGTCGACTCCATCGTCATCGTCGGCGGCGGCGCCGCGGGCCTGGCTGCGGCCGACCGCCTGCGCCGCGAAGGCTACGACGGCCGCCTCACGATGGTGTCGGCCGATGCCGACCCGCCGGTCGACCGGCCGAACCTCTCCAAGGATTTCCTCGCGGGGACCGCGCCCGACGACTGGATGCCGCTGCGATCGCCCGAGGACTACCGCGACCGCCGCATCGACCTCGTGCTGGGAACGCGCATCACGGGCATCGATTTCGCGCGACGCGAGGTGGCGAGTGCCGGCGGCCGATCGTTCGGCTACGACCGCCTGCTGGTCGCCACCGGCGCCGACCCCGTCCGCCTGGACGTGCCGGGCGCCGCGGAGGGACAAGTCCACTACCTGCGCAGCTTCGCCGATGCGCGCGCCATCGTCGCCGGTGCGGCGAAGGCGACGCACGCGCTGGTCGTGGGCACGAGCTTCATCGGCCTCGAGGTCGCCGCCTCGCTGCGTGCGCGCGGGCTCGAGGTGCACGTCGTGGGACCCGAGCGCGTGCCGCTGGAGCGCGTGATGGGCGAGGCCGTGGGGCGGTTCGTGCAGGGGGTCCACGAGGCCAACGGCGTGCGTTTCCACCTGGGCTGCACGCTCGCCCGCCTCGACGGCGCGCGCGCCACGCTGTCCGACGGCACCCCGGTCGAGGCCGACCTCGTGGTGCTGGGCGTGGGCGTGCGCCCTTCCCTCGCGCTGGCCGAGAAGGCGGGGCTCGCGCTCGACCGCGGGATCATCGTCGACGGCGAGCTCGCGACCAGCGCACCCGGCGTCTATGCGGCGGGGGACGTCGCGCGCTGGCCCGATCCGCACAGCGGCGCGTCGCTGCGCGTCGAGCACTGGGTGGTGGCGGAGCGCCAGGGCCAGGTCGCCGCCCAGAACATGCTGGGCCGGCACGTGCGCTTCGACGCCGTGCCGTTCTTCTGGAGCCAGCACTTCGACGCGGTGCTGAACTACGTCGGCCACGCCGAGCGCTTCGACGAGGTGGCGATCGACGGCTCGCTCGAGTCGCGCAACGCGACGGTGCGTTACCTCGCCGGCGGCAAGACGCTGGCGACGGTCACGCTGGGCCGCGATCGCGAGTCGCTCGAGGCCGAAGCGGCGATCGAAGCGACGGCCTGAGCCCGCCCCGTCATCCCAGCCCCGTCATCCCAACCCCGTCATCCCAACCCCGTCATCCCAACCCCGTCATCCCCGCATCGTCATCCCAGCCCCGTCATCCCCGCGAAAGCGGGGATCCCTGCACTGCGCGAGCGTATGGAGGTGGGTCCCCGCTTTCGCGGGGATGACGATGCGGGGATGACGGCCGTTACTGCGCCGGCAGGAAGCCTTCGATGGACAGGTAGCGCTCGCCGGTGTCGTAGTTGAAGCCCAGCACCGTCGCGCCCTTGGCGATCTCGGGCAGCTTCTGCGCGATCGCCTGCAGCGTCGCGCCCGACGACATGCCGATCAGCATGCCTTCCTCGCGCGCCGCGCGGCGCGCCATTTCCTTGGAGGCGTCGGCGTTCACCTGGATCACGCCGTCGAGGAGGCCCGTGTCCATCACCGCGGGAATGAAGCCTGCGCCGATGCCCTGGATGGGGTGGGGGCCCGGGTTGCCGCCGGAAAGCACCGGCGAGAGCTCGGGCTCGACCGCGTAGACCTTGAGCTTGGGGAACTTCGGCTTCAGCACCTTGGCAACGCCGGTGATGTGGCCGCCGGTGCCCACGCCGGTGATCAGCACGTCGATCCCCTGCGGGAAGTCGGCGAGGATTTCGTGCGCGGTGGTGCGCATGTGCACCTCGACGTTGGCGGCGTTCTCGAACTGCTGTGGCATCCACGAATCCGGCGTCTGCGCGATGAGCTCCTTGGCGCGCGCGATCGAGCCGTTCATGCCCTTCTCGCGCGGCGTCAGGTCGAAGCTCGCGCCGTAGGCCAGCATCAGCCGGCGCCGCTCGACCGACATGCTGTCGGGCATCACCAGGATCAGCTTGTAGCCCTTCACCGCTGCGACCATGGCGAGGCCGATGCCCGTGTTGCCGGAGGTCGGCTCGATGATGGTGCTGCCCTTCTTGAGGAGGCCGCGCTTCTCGGCGTCCTCGACCATGGCGAGCGCGATGCGGTCCTTGATCGAGCCACCCGGGTTGGCGCGCTCCTGCTTGATGTAGACCTCGTGGCCATCGCCAAACAGGCGGTTGACCTTCACGTGCGGGGTGCGACCGATGGTCTCGAGGATGTTGTTGGCTTTCATGGCGCGTCCTCCTGGCGAAAGGGCGATGATACGGCGGCGCCGGTGACCGGCGCGTCACCGCGAGCATATGCTTATCGCCGAGGCGCCCGTGCCCTGGTACGCCGCCGCGCTCGAACCCGCGTGCCCGGACCTGGTGGCCGCCCCGGCGGCCGGTGCGTCAGGCCCGCACGGTCGCCTGCAGCACCTCGCGCTCGCGCCGTGCCGGCATCACCAGGCGCCAGGCCCGCGCATTGTCGCGCGCGGCGAGCCATCGCGCCGTGTCGGCGATGGTGTCGCCGAGCGGCCGTGTGCGAAGGCCCACGGCGCGCGCACGTGCGCCGTCGACGCGCATGAAGCCTTCGTGGTCGCGCTCGCCCGAAGGCAGCCACAGCGGCAGCCCGACCCATGGCTCGACGCCCTGCGCGAGCAGCGTCGCCTCGTCGATCCACGCCGGCGTGGGTGGAAGGGCCGCCTGCGCGAGCAGCGAGTCGATGAGCGTGCCGAAGCTCCACTGCCCCGGTGCACTGACGGCGTTGTACGCGCCGCGTACGTCGTGCTCGAGGAGCTCGACGACGAAGGCCGCGAGGTCGCGTGCGTCGACGAGCTGGATCGGCGCCTCGGGGGGCGCGGGCACGACGGCGGCGGGGCCACGCTCGCCGAGCAGCGAAGGGTGGAGGAAGCGCGCTACCCAGTAACCGAACCGGTCGGTTGCGTCCAAGGGCCCGACGATGAGGCCCGGGCGCACGACGGTTGCGCGCTCGCCGAAACGCTCGACGACCACGCGCTCGCAGGCGGCCTTCAGCGCACCGTAGTTCGGCAGCACGTCCTCGGTCGCGGGATTGGCCAGCGTGGCGAGCGGCGCATCCTCGCCGACGCCGGGGCGCGAGAGGTCGGCGTACGCCGAGACCGACGAGACGAAGAGATAACGCGCGACGCGCGGTGCGAGCAATGCCGCCGAAGCTGCGACCACGCGCGGCACATAACCCGAGAGGTCGACCACGGCGTCGAAGGCGCGTCCGTCGAGCGCGGCGAGGCCCGGCGCGATCCGGGGATCGCGGTCGCCGACGAGCGCCTCGGCGGCCTGCGGCGACGCGGGCTCGCGGCCGCGCGTGAAGGTAGTGACGCGATGCCCGCGCTCCGAGGCAGCCTCGGCGATGTGCCGCCCGAGGAAGCGCGTGCCGCCGAGCAGGAGGAGGTCCATCGCTCGCCGAGGGTCGCGCGCGGCGCCGGGTGGCGGCGGGCGCCTCAGCCGTTCAGCAGGTCCATCACCCGCGCGTGCAGCGCAGGGTCGCCGCAGGCGAGGATGTCGCCGCCCTCGTCGGCGCGCTCGCCCTTCCACGTCGTGACGACGCCACCCGCCTCCTCGATGATGGGCATCAGCGCCTGCACGTCGTAGGCCTGCAGCGAGGACTCGACGACGATGTCGATGAGCCCCATCGCCAGCAGGCAATAGGCATAGCAGTCCCCGCCGAAGCGCGTGAGCCGCACGCGGGCACGCACGCGTTCGAAGCCTTCGCGGGTGCGCGGCGTGGCGAACATGTCGGGGGTGGTCGCGGCGAGCACGGCGTCGGCGAGCGAGGCGCAGCGGCGCGTCGCCAGCGGCCTGCGCTCAGCGCCCCGCCGCCATTCGGCGCCCTGCCCCGCGATGGCGGTGAAGCTCTCGCCCACGTAGGGCTGGTGCATGACGCCGAGCAGGGGCCGCGCGCCGTCGTGCAGCGCGATCAGCGTGCCCCAGTGCATCTGGCCGAGGATGAAGCTCCGCGTGCCGTCGATGGGGTCGATCACCCAGGTCAGCGGGTCAGCGCCGCGCGCATGGCCGTGCTCCTCGCCGCGCATGCCGTGCCGCGGGTACGCCGCAGCGATGCCCTCGCGGATCACCGTCTCGGCTGCACGGTCGGCCTCGGTCACGGGGTCGTAGCCGTGCGCGCCGCCCTTGTCGTCGATGACGATGGGGCGGCGGAAATGCGGCAGGATCGCGTCGCCGGCGCGCGCGGCGATGCGCAGCGCGAAGTCGCGCGCGGCGATGCGTTCGGGATCGGTGAGCACGTGATCGCGGGAGCGTGAGGATTCGAGCTCGCGATGATCGCACAACACCCGTGATCCCCGCGCCTGCCGTCATCCCCGCGCAAGCCGTCATCCCCGCGCAAGCCGTCATCCCCGCGCAAGCGGGGACCCAAGCCTTTGGCGGCGGTATTGCGTCGACCCGCGCAAACATGCGTCGTCGCCTCCATCGGCAAGACGTGCGACGGCCACCGGGGCTCGGTCCTCGCGATGACCCCGGCTCCGGTCCGAGCCCCGGCGTCCGCCGCGCCGATGGAAGCGACGACGCAAGCTTTGCGGCTTCCGGCGATACCGGTGCTCGTGGGCTGCCCAGTGCTTTATGGCGTTGCGCGTCATGCCGCCGTTACACCTTGAATGCTGGTTCCCCGCTGTCGCGGGGATGACGGGGCGATTGCCGCGATCGCTACGAACTGACGCGAGCAAGACCCGCGAGCGAGTCGGCGGGAGCCGCAATCGTGGCTGTCATCCCCGCGAAGGCGGGGACCGAGCGCATCGGCGCGACGGACGTCGGGGCTCGGACCGGAGCCGGGTTTATCGCGAGGACCGAGTAACCGTCTTCGAAGTCAAGCGCCGTGAAGCGAATTGTCCCAAGGCTGGTTAGTGCGGACCATGGCATTGAGTGTGGTAAGGAGCTTGCGCATGCAAGCGACCAACGCGACTTTGGGCAGCTTGC
>JBGAGT010000012.1:0-160041 GCA_044226535.1 Casimicrobiaceae bacterium
CATCGGCGCGCACCTCGACCGCGCGGTGCACTACTTCATGCGCAATCCGCTCAACCAGCAGATGCCGCGCAAGTTCAAGATCAGCTTCTCGGGCTGCGAGAGCGACTGCGCGCAAGGCATGCTGCACGACCTCGCGGTGATCGCCACGCGCCGCGACGGCGCGCCGGGCTTCAAGCTGCTCGCCGGCGGCGGGCTCGGCCACAAGCCGCGCGAAGCCATCGTGGTGACCCCCTTCGTGCCCGAGCACGAGCTCATCCCCGCGATGGAGGCGGTGATCGCGCTGCACGAGAAGCACTCCGACCGCAGCAAGCGCGCCAAGTCGCGCATCAAGTTCCTGGTCGAGCGCTTCGGCGAGGAGGGCTTCGTCGCACGCTGGCAGGAGGAGTTCGCGAAGAGCCGCGCAGCGCACGCCGCCGACCCGGTGACGCCGATCGCCTGGCGCACGCCGTCCGACGGCGAGGTGCCGGGTCCGGGCGCGCCGCGCAAGGTCGCCGCGCAACGGCAGCCGGGCCTTGCGAGCGTGCCCGTCGCGGTTCCCCTCGGCCACGTGACGAGCCCCACGCTGCGCGGCCTCGCGGCCCTGCTCGAGCGCTTCTCGCTCGGCGTCATCCGCACCACGCAGGACCAGAACTTCGTCGTGCCCAACGTCCCGGACACCGACGTTCCGGCCTTCGTCGAGGGCCTCGCCGCGCTCGGCCTCGGCCTCCCGCAGCCCGGCGACAACGTCGTCGCCTGCCCCGGCACGACGACCTGCCGGCTCGGCATCACCTCGAGCCAGGGCATGGGCGCGCGCCTCGCCGATCGCCTCGGCAACGGCGCGGGCGACCTGCGCGTGCGCGTGTCGGGTTGCCACAACGGCTGCGCCCAGCCGGAGACCGGCGACATCGGCATCTACGGCGAGGGCCGCAGGCTGCACGACCGGCTGGTGCCGCACTACCAGATGTACCTCGGCGGCGACGGCACCGCGGGCGGCCGCCTCGCGCGCAAGGGCCCGTCGGTGCCGGTGGCGCGCATCGAGCGCGCCATCGAGCGCGTGGGCGAGGCGTTCTCCGCCGAGCGTGCGCAAGGCGAGCGCTTCGGCGACTGGGCGCACGCCAGGCCCGACGACTACTTCGACACGCTGCTGGCCGACCTGGTCGCGGTGGCGGCGGAGCAGCTCGACGAGGTGCTGCGCGACATCGACGGCGCGGCCGACTTCAAGGTCGCGCAGCTCGGCGGCGGCGAGTGCGCGGGCGCGGTGCAGGTGTTCATCGGCGCGGCGTTCTTCGCCGCGGCGCACGAGCGCCGCTACCGCGACGCCTTCGCCGCCCAGCGCCGCGACGCCGACGCGCGCGCCTGCGCCACGGCGCAGCTGCGCCTGATCGGGCAGGGGCTGCACGACATCGTCAACCCCGCGCCGTCGTTCCGCGTGCGCAAGATCATGAACGACCTCGGGGACATCGCCGGGGCGCTGGCGGGCAAGGCCCCCGACGACCTCGCCCTGCCCTTCGCGGGCTTCGCAGCGGCGCTCGCCGACGGCGCGCCGGTGCCCGACGCGGCGACCTGGGTCGCCATCGACCGCTGGGTGGTCGCGGTGGCGGATTTCTGCGTCGCGCGCGACCCGCAGCTCGACCTGAACGGCGCACTGCCGCTGCCGCCCAAGCCCGTCGCCCTGCGCTTCGTGCGCCGCGAGGAGGCGTTCGCGGCATGAGCAGCGCGGGAAATTCGGCCCATTCCGCTGCACGCACGCGGCGCGGCGCGCCGGCCGGCAAGGTCTACCTCGTGGGCGCCGGCCCGGGTGCCGCCGACCTCCTGACGCTGCGCGCCGCGCGGCTGCTCGCCGAGGCCGACGTGGTGCTCCATGACGCGCTGGTCGGCGACGAGGTGCTCTCGCTCGCCCGCAAGGCCGAGAAGGTGGCGGTCGGCAAGCGCTGCGGGGCGCATTCGGCCTCCCAGCGCTTCATCAACAAGCGCCTCTGCGACGCCGCGCGCACCCATCGCGTGGTGGTGCGGCTGAAGGGCGGCGATCCCATGCTGTTCGGCCGGGCCCACGAGGAGATCGAGGCCCTCGCCGAGGCCGGGATCGACTGCGAGGTGGTCCCGGGCGTGACCGCCGCGCTGGCCGCGGCGGCCGACGCGCGGATGTCGCTCACCCGGCGCGGCGTGTCGCGCAGCGTGGCCTTCGTCACGCCCCGCATCGGCGAGGGCGAGCAGGCGGGCGGCTGGGCGCGCGCCGCGGCGGCGGCCGACACCGCGGTGATCTACATGGGCGCCGGCGACGCGATCGGCATCAGCACGGCCCTCGTCCAGGCAGGCCGCCCGCCGTCCACCCCCGTGGCCATGGTCGAGAACGCCTCGCACCCCGGTTGCCGGATCCATGCGGCCTCGCTGGCCTCCTTGCCGGCGCTGGCGGCGCTGCGCGGCAACGGCCCCGCGCTGATCATCGTGGGGGAAGTCTGTGCCGGATTGGCCGCAATCGACGCCGGTCAACCCCTGCTGCGGGCCGCCGGATAGCCAAAGCCGGCTGGTTATGCTTTAGACTAGGGGGGTTAGGCGCATAACTTCATAAACAACAACGTCTTGCGGTGCCCGGCCCGGGCCGCGGGAAGGGGACGATCGGTCGATGCTCCCGGGCATCCTTTTCGCGCTCGCCATCGCTGCGCTGGTCATCGCCGTGCTCTACGGCTTGATGCGGCGGCGTCGCGACACGCCCTCGTCGATCAGCTCGGGCGCGGATTCGATCAATACCGTCGCGCAGTGGACCGAGGGCGAGACCACGCGCCTCCTGTCCTCCGCCGAGCTGCCGGGCCTCTACCTGCTGCGCCCGCGCTTCCTGTCCAAGGCCGAGAGCGTCGTCTACCTGCTGCTCAAGGCGGCCTTCCCGCGCCATGACATCTTCGCCAAGGTCCGCCTGTCCGACGTGCTGCAGGTGAAGATCGGCCCGCAGGGCATGGAGCGGCTGCGCGCCTTCCGCAAGATCGCCAACCAGCACATCGGCTTCGTGGTCTGCGACAAGGACTCGACCATCGTCGCCATCGTCGACGCGCGCGAGCCCGAGCAGGTGACCAACCCGCGCGACCAGAAGCTCGAGGTCATCAAGCAGCGCTGCCTGCAGGCCGCGCAGGTCAAGTACGTCTGTGTCTATCCGCCGCAGCTCCCGCGTTATCGCGAGCTGCGCGAGCAGGTCCTGGGGCCCGCCGCCGACCTGGTCTGACGCGCCCCCGGGCGCATCCCGCGTGGCCGCGCGAGGGGAGCGTGCGGCGCGACGCTCCCGCTTGCCGCTGGTCTCCCGCTGGAGCGTTCCGTGAATCGCCGCATCGCCGCCGCCTGCCTCGCCCTCGCGTGCCTCGCGCCCGCCGCCCTCGTCGCGCCGCGCGTCCTCGCGCAGACCACGCCGGCCGCCCAGCCCCCGCAGGCGGGCGCGCCGCAATCGCTCGACCTGCGCTACACCGGCGCCAACGCGCGCATCGGCATCGGCTACGACACCGAGAACAAGCTGCGCGGCGACGCCTTCCTGGTGCTCGGCGAGACCCCGCACAGCGCGTGGATCGGCGAGCTGTGGCTCTCCGACCGCGACGCCGGCGGCGTCAAGGCCTCGTATCACTGGCAGCCCGAGGGCGACGCCACCGCCGGCGTGCGCAAGCTCTTCGCCGCGGTCGACCAGAACCGCTGGCGCGACCGCAAGGTCACGCTGGGCGGCGGCTACGAGACGGCCGACTGGTTCGCCTCGGGCTACGGCTCGGCGGGCATCAGCGGGCGCCGCCAGGTCGGCTTCGAGGAGACCACCACGCAAAGCACGCAGACCGGCAGCGACGACACCGGGCAATGGGAGCAGGATATTTTCACGACCGTCACCAAGCGGCTCTACGAGCGCGCCTACGACGGTGGCGTGGGCGGGCGCATCGGCCGCTTCTACGAGAACGTGCTGCTGCGCATCTCCGGCGGCCTCGACTACGAATGGGGGCGCGGCGGCGCCAACCAGGCGACGCTGTCCATCGGCGCGGAGAAGTATTTCGCCGGCTCGCCGATCAGCATCGGCCTCGTCGGCGAGGCGTACCACAAGAGCGGCGACTTCGAGCCGAAGCGCGACGACCAGCGGCTGTGGGTGATGCTGCGCTACGAGTTCGGCGGCCCCGCCTGGCGCCCTGCGCGCGAGTACCGGCAGGTGCGCGTCGAGCCGTCGCCGGCCGTCGCCGCCGCAGCGGTGGCGACACCGCCGCCCCCGCCGGCACCCACCACGCGCGTCGAGCGGCGCATGGTCAAGAGCACCGCCAGCGCCGCGAGCGACGCCTTCTTCGCCTTCGACTCCGCGGTGCTGCGGCCCGACGCCAAGGCCGCGCTCGACCAGGTCGTCGCGCGCATCAAGGCCCGCGGCTTCGAAGGCAACATCCGCGTGTCGGGCCACACCTGCGACATCGGCACCGACGCCTACAACCAGAAGCTTTCCGAGCGGCGCGCGGCCGCCGTGCGCGACTACCTCGTCGCCGCGGGCATCGACGGCTCGCGCATCCTCGCCGAAGGCATGGGCAAGCGCGAGCCGCGCTATCCCAACACCACCGAGGGGCGCCCCAAGAACCGCCGCGTCGACATCGAGTTCGTGACCTTCGAGGAGCGCGCCGAGGACGTGACCGTGGCGGTGCCCGCCGCTGCGGCGCCCGCGGCCGCCGCGCCCAAGGCGGCGCCGGCGCCGGCCGTCGAGTGGCGCACCGAGGAGATCGTCACCGAGCCGGCCTGGCTTCGCCGCGCGCTGCACAACCCGGCGGCGCACAAGCAGGCCGTCGACGTCTACCGCAGCCAGGAGGTGAGCACCACGGTGACGCAGGGCGACAAGCACTATGTCAACCGGCCGCCGGTCGCCGTCGCCGACAGCTTCACCGTGACGCGCAACCTGCCCGCGACGCTCGACGTGCTCGCCAACGACCACGATCCCGACGGCGACGCGCTCGCCATCACCGCGGTGGGCGCGGCCGCGCACGGCAGCGTGACCATCAGCGGCAGCAAGCTGTCGTACAGGCCGGTCGACGGCTACGTGGGCAGCGACAGCTTCACCTACACCATCAGCGATCCCGGCGGGCTCACCAGCAGCACCACGGTGGCGATCACCGTCGCCGACAACAACCGCCCGCCCGTGGCGCGCATGGACACCGCGACGGCCGCCTTCAACACGCCGGTGGACATCAACGTGCTGGCCAACGACAGCGACCCGGACGGCGACCCGCTGACCATCGTGTCGTTCACCCAGCCGACGCGCGGCATCGTCACGCGCAGCGACCACAACACGCTGGTCTACCTGTCGAACAAGGACTACATCGGCACCGACGTGTTCCGCTACGTCATCAGCGACGGCCGCGGCGGCACGTCCGAGGCGCTGGTGCAGGTGTACGCCGATCCCTGACCCGGGCCGCTGCAGCCGCGCGCAGCCTGCCGGGTGCGTGCCGGCGCCGTAAGCTCCCGGCGGCCCGCGCGCATGGCCGCCGGTTCTCCATCTTCCAGGTCGCGCGCCTGCGTCGTTTTCGGCCGTCCGCCACCTGCGCTCGTCGAACGAGCGTGCGCCGCGCACGGCCGTGCAGACGGCGATTGACGGGAAAGCCGCTCTCCAGCATTCTTCCGAGCGCATCAACCTGGGGATCCGCTACGCGGGCACCAAGACCCGCCGTGCGGTTCATGCGATTCACAGCTGCAGAGGAGGAGCGGGATGAGTTCGCTAGCGCAACCGGCCAGCCGGCCGACAGGCATCACCTCCGAGGAACGCAGGGTCATCTTCGCGTCCTCGCTGGGCACGGTGTTCGAGTGGTACGACTTCTATCTCTACGCGGTGCTGGCACCGTTCTTCGCAGTCCTGTTCTTTCCGCCCGGCAACGCCACCGCCGCACTGCTGTCCGCATTCGCGGCATACGCCGCCGGCTTCCTGGTGCGCCCGTTCGGGGCCTTGTTGTTCGGCCGCATCGGGGACCTGGTCGGCCGCAAGTACACCTTCCTCGTCACCATCCTCGTCATGGGCTTCTCGACCTTCGCGGTCGGCCTGCTGCCGACCTACGCGTCGGTAGGTTGGCTGGCGCCCATCCTGATGGTGACACTGCGGCTGTTGCAGGGCCTGGCGCTCGGCGGCGAGTACGGCGGCGCGGCGACTTATGTCGCAGAGCACGCAGCTCCCGGCCGGCGGGGATTCGACACGTCGTGGATCCAGACCACCGCCACGCTTGGCCTGTTCCTCGCGCTGGTCGTGATCGCCCTGTGCCGTTTCAGCGGGTGGATGACGCCGGCCCAGTTCAGTGAATGGGGATGGCGCCTGCCGTTCCTGGTCTCGCTGATCCTGCTGGTGTTCTCCGTCTACATCCGGCTCAAGCTCAACGAGTCGCCGGTGTTCCAGCGGATGAAGGCCGAGGGCAAGGGCAGCAAGTCGCCGCTGACCGACAGCTTCCTGCGCTACCCGAACAACAAGTACGTGCTGCTCGCGCTGCTCGGCGCGACGGCGGGCCAGGGCGTGGTGTGGTACACGGGGCAGTTCTACGCGCTGTTCTTCCTGACGATCACGCTCAAGGTCGACGGCCTGACGGCGTACACGATGATCGCGATCGCGCTGCTGCTCGGCACGCCGTTCTTCGTGGTCTTCGGCAAGCTGTCGGACAGGATCGGCCGCCTCAAGATCATCCTCGCCGGCTGCCTGATCGCGGCGCTCACGTACTTCCCGCTGTTCGGCGCACTCACCCATTACGTGAACCCGGCGCTCGAGCAGTTCCAGCAGAAGAACGCCATCACGGTCGCGGCGAGGGACTGCAATTTCCACGTGTTCGTCGGCCCATGGTCCAAGTTCAGTGACTGCGACAAGGCGAAGGACTTCCTGACCAAGGCGGGGCTTTCGTTCACCTCGACGGGTCTGCCGGCGGGCGCCACCGAGAACGTGATCATCAAGATCGGCGAAACCGAGCTCAGGGGATTCGATCCGGCCAAGGCCGGCGCGGTGCTGAAGGAGAAGGGCTACCCGGCATCGGCCGACAAGAACGCGATCAACTGGCCGATGACGCTCCTGATCCTCTGGATCATGCTGATCTACGTGACGATGGTGTACGGGCCGATCGCGGCGTTCCTGGTCGAGATGTTCCCGACCAAGATCCGCTATACGTCGATGTCGTTGCCCTACCACATCGGCAACGGGTGGTTCGGCGGGATGCTGCCGCTGCTGGCGACCGCGATGGTGGCGGCATCGGGCGACATCTACTACGGCCTCTGGTATCCGATCGTGGTCGCGTTGATGACGTTCGTGATCGGCCTGCTGTTCCTGAGGGACCGCAAGAACATTCCCCTCAACGCCGAAGACTCGGCTTACGCATAGCCTCGGCACCGGGCGGGAGCGCGGCCGGACACACCGGCGCGCTCCCGCTTTTCATTTGCGATGAAGCTCTCCCTCCAGCTCACGCTCTACGTTTCGATCGCGTTCGCGATGCTGTGCCTCGCGTACGCCGCGTTCGGCCTTCACGAGATGGGCGCGATGCCGCTCGGACAGGAGCGCGACGACGCGCGCGGCTTCGCGTATTTCTGGATGTTCCTCGGCGGCGTCGGGCTCGCCGTCGCGTTCGTGTCCTGGCGCATGTTGCGGCAGGGCGAACGCTGACCTCCCGGTCATTCCCGACCTCCCGGTCATTCCCGACCTCCCGGTCATTCCCGACCTCCCGGTCATTCCCGCGAACGCGGGAACCTACCGGCTTCGCGGATCCCCGCTTGCGCGGGGATGACATCGCGGCTTCGCCGCGACGTCAGTTGACGAGCTGGCGCAGCTCGCCGCCCTTGTAGCGGCTCGCCATCTTCGCCAGCGGAACGGCGGTGATCTTCCCCGCCATGCCCGCGCAGCCGAACTGCTGGTAGCGCTCCTTGCAGATCGCCCTGGCCGCGAGCATCGCAGGCTTCAGGTACTCGCGCGGGTCGAACCTGGAGGGGTTCTCGACGAGGAACTTGCGGACCGCGGCGGTCATCGCCAGCCGGATGTCGGTGTCGATGTTGACCTTGCGCACGCCGTGCCGGATGCCTTCCTGGATCTCCTCGACAGGCACGCCGTAGGTTTCCTTCATGTCGCCGCCGTACTGGCGGATGGTGGCGAGCAGGTCCTGCGGCACCGACGAGCTGCCGTGCATGACGAGATGCGTGTTGGGAATGCGCCTGTGGATGGCCTTGATGCGGTCGATGGCGAGGATGTCGCCGGTGGGCTTGCGCGAGAACTTGTAGGCGCCGTGCGAGGTACCGATGGCGATCGCCAGCGCGTCGAGCTGGGTGCGCGACACGAAGTCGGCGGCCTGGTCGGGGTCGGTGAGCAGCATGTCGCGCGTCATCGCGCCCTCGGCGCCGTGGCCGTCCTCCTTGTCGCCCATCATCGTCTCGAGCGAGCCGAGGCAGCCGAGCTCGCCCTCGACCGTCACGCCGATGGCGTGCGCCTCGTCGACCACCTTGCGGGTGACGTCGATGTTGTAGTCGTAGCCGGCGATGGTCTTGCCGTCCTCCTCGAGCGAGCCGTCCATCATCACCGACGAGAAGCCGAGCTTCATCGCCGATTCGCAGACCGCCGGCGACTGGCCGTGGTCCTGGTGCATCACGACGGGGATCTTCGGGTAACTCTCGACCGCGGCCTCGATCAGGTGGCGCAGGAAAACCTCCCCCGCGTACTTTCGCGCCCCCGCCGAAGCCTGCATGATCACCGGGCTGTCGGTCTCGGCCGCGGCGCTCATGATGGTCTGCACCTGCTCCAGGTTGTTGACGTTGAAGGCGGGAAGGCCGTAGCCGTGCTCGGCGGCATGGTCGAGCAGCTGGCGCATGGAAACGAGTGGCATTGGCGATCTCCTGGGACGCGGGCGCGAAACGTCGCGCGCGCAAACGCCCATCTCGGCGCCCGCCCGGGAGGCGGGCCGGACGTCGCTTGTACCACGCCGCGACCGATGGCACAATCGATTGTGCAGGGGGGATGTGAGCCATGTGGCCGCAGTAGCGACGTGGCCGGATTCGGTAGATGGACGCCACGAGGCAAGGAGAAAAAAGATGACGCAAATCACGAGGAGACGGTTCGGCCAGGTCGTGCTGGCGGGAGCAGCGGCGACGGCGTTGCCGGTCAGGGCGCAGGGCGGCGGCAAGCTGACGCTGTATATGGGCCCGCCCGAGCCGGCCAGCGCAGCGGTCGCGCAGGCCTTCGAGAAGAAGACGGGGATCAAGACGACCTTCCTGCGCCTTTCGGCGGGCGAGGCGGTGAATCGCATTCGCGCCGAGCGCAACAATCCGCAGGCCAGCATCTCGTACGGCATCGGCCTCACGTCGATGCTGGCGATGAAGACCGACGGCCTGCTCGACGCCTACAAGTCGCCGCAGGCGGCACCCATCCCCGCCAAGTACAAGGACCCCGAAGGCTACTGGACGGGTACCGACGCGGACTTCATCGGCATCGCGAGCAACACGACCTTCCTCAAGGAAAAGGGCCTCAAGCCCCCGCAAAGCTGGGAGGACCTGACGAGGCCGGAGCTCGCCGGCCAGATCTGCGTGGGCAACCCGGCGACGGCCGGAACGGGCTACACCTTCCTCACCGGCGTTCTGCAGGTCATGGGCGAGGAAAAAGGCTGGGCCTGGATGAAGCGCTTCAATGCCAATGTCTCGCAATACACGCGCTCGGGCATCGGCCCGACGCAGCTCGTCGGCCGCGGCGAGGTCGGCGTCGGCATCCTGTTCGCGCACGACATCCTCGGCAGCATCCACAAGGGGTTCCCGATGCAGATGTCGGTGGCGTCCGAGGGCACCGGCTACGATCTGTTCGGCGTCGTCCTGATCAAGGGCGCGCCGGAGCCGGAGGCGGCGCGGCGCTTCATCGACTGGTCGCTCACGCCGGAGTCCGTCGAGCTGCTCGCGGCGACCGACTACTTCGACGTCCCGGCCAATCCGCAGGCCAAGGTCCACGACCTGGTCAAGCCCTACCGCGACGTCAAGCTCGTCGACTACGACTTCGGGTGGGCGGGCGACCCCAAGGTACGCAAGGAGATCATCGAGCGCTTCCAGCGCGAGATCATGGCCAACCGGAAGTAGCCGATGTCCGCTGCTCCGGCCCTGCCGGGGTTCGCGCGGCCGGGAAAGGGATGGCTGCTCGCCGTCCTCTACCCGGTCGTCGCGCTCCTCGTGCTGCTGTTCGTCGCCTATCCCGTCGTCGAGCTGCTGCTGCGCGCGGTGGTGGTCGACGGCGGGATCTCGGCACGGCTCCTGCTCGAGCTCGTGTCCAACCCCGCCGTCCGCCAGGTGGCCTGGAACACGCTGCTGCTCGGCGCGACCGTCGCGGTCATCGGCACGGTGCTCGGCACGCTGTACGCCTACGCCATCGCGCGCGTCGACATCCCCGGCAAGCGTCTCTGGCACTTCCTCGCGCTGCTGCCGACCATCTCGCCGCCCGTGCTGATGGCGTTGGGCCTCATCCTGCTCTACGGCCGTCGCGGATTGGTCACGCACGAGCTCCTGGGACTGTCGACCACGGCGCTGTACGGGTTCCGCGGGCTGGTCGTCGCCCAGTTGCTTTCGTATTTCCCCTTCGCGTACCTGCTGATGCTGAACCTCTTCCGCGGGCTCGACGCCTCGCTGGAGGAGGCGGCGTCGACGATGGGCGCGCATCCGGGCAAGGTGCTGACCAGCGTGAGCCTGCCGCTGCTCACCCCCGGCATCGCCGCGGCCGTGCTGCTGCTGTTCGGCTACTCGTTCGCCGACCTCGGCAATCCGCTGCTGCTGGGCGGCGACTTCCCGGTGCTGTCGTCGGAGATCTACCAGGCGATCATCGGCATGTACGACGTGCCGCGGGGGGCCGCGCTGGCGGTGATCCTGCTGGTGCCCGCCGTCGCGCTGTTCTACCTGCACGGGCGCTTTTCGAGCCGCAGCGCCTTCGCCTCGGTCGGCGGCCGCGGATCGATGCGCCATCCGGCGGTGCGCCAGCCGCTGGCCCGTGCCGCCGCGCTGCTGCTGTGCGCGGGCGTCTCGCTGGCCGTGGTGATGCAGTACGCCACCGTGCTCGCCGGTGCCTGCACCAAGCTCTTCGGCATCGACAACACGCTGACGCTGAAGCACTTCGCCTCGACGCTGGTCGGCTCGCGCAACGTGCTCACCGACACGCTGCTGCTGGCGGTCGCCGCGGCCATCGTCGCCGGCGTCGTCGGCGTGCTCGTCGCGTGGTACGCGAGCCGCGCGCGGGCGCCCGGCAGCGGGGTGCTCGACTTCGTCGCCAACCTGCCGCTGGCCATCCCCGGCACGGTGCTGGGCCTGGGCTTCGCGCTGGCCTTCAACCGCGCGCCGCTCCTGCTCACCGGCACCGCGGCGATCATCGTCATCGCCTTCGCGGTGCGCTCGCTCCCCTACACCATCCGCTCGGCCTCGACGGCGCTGCGCCAGGTCAGCGCCTCGCTCGACGAGGCCTCGACGACCATGGGCGCGACCGACGGCTACACGTTGCGGCGCGTGCTGCTCCCGCTGTGCCGGCCGGCGATCATCGCCGGCATGATCTTCACCTTCACCCGCAGCGTGACCACGCTGAGCGCGGTGATCTTCGTGGTGTCGCCGCACTGGTCGCTGGTCACGCCCATGCTGCTGTCGCAGATGGACCGCGGCGACCTCGGCCAAGCCTCGGCGCTGTCGGTGGTGCTGGTGGTGCTGGTGCTCGCCGTGGTGCATGGCGCGCCGCGGCTCGTCGGCAGGGACTGGCGGGAGGCAGAGGTGAAATGAGGGACGCAACCTTGACGACGAGCAACGCCCGGGCGACCACGCTCGAGATCCTCGACCTGCGCAAGACCTACCGGCTGCCCGGCGGGCGCAGCGTCGCCGCCGTTCGCGGCTTCTCGCTGTCCGCGCGACCGGGCGAGTTCGTGACGCTGCTGGGGCCTTCGGGCTGCGGCAAGACGACCGTGCTGCGCACGCTCGCCGGCCTCGAGGACGCCGACTCGGGCGACGTGCGGGTCGACGGCACCTCGATCCTCGGCCTGCCGGCGTACCGGCGGCGCGTGGGGATGGTGTTCCAGAGCTACGCCCTCTTCCCGCACCTCTCCGTGTTCGAGAACGTCGCCTACTCGTTCCGCGTGCGCCGCGCGCCGGAGGCCGAGGTGCGGTCCGCGGTGGCCGAGGCGCTCAAGGCCGTGGGCCTCGATGCGATGGCCTCGCGCATGCCGGGGCAGCTCTCGGGTGGGCAGCAGCAGCGCGTGGCGTTGGCGCGCGCCATCGTCATGCGCCCCGACCTGCTGTTGTTCGACGAGCCGCTGTCGAACCTCGACGCCAAGCTGCGGCTTCAGGTTCGCGCCGAGTTGAAGCGGTTGCAAAAGCAGCTCGGCACCACGGCGATCTACGTCACCCACGACCAGGAAGAGGCGATGAGCCTGTCCGACCGCGTGGCGGTGATGCGCGAGGGCCTCCTCGAGCAGGTGGGGACGCCCGAGGAGATCTACGCGCGCCCGAGCAGCCATTTCGTGGCGGACTTCGTCGGCCGCGTGAACGCGCTGCCGGCGCGGGTGCTCGGGCGCCGCGAAGGCGGCTCGATCGTCGAGGTGCTCGGCCATCGCGTCGGCATTCCCTCCGCGCACGCGGCGGGCACGGCGCTGGTGCTGATGCTGCGGCCCGAGGCGATCCACGTCGACGAGGCTTCCCCGGGCGGCATCGGCGGCGTCGTCGAGGAGCTCGAGTACCGCGGCGACCGCATCGAATACCGGGTGCGCGTCGGGGACGCGCTGGTCGTCGTCACCGAGGCACCGCGCGCGCAGGCGCGGCGGCTGGCGGAAGGCGCGGCGGTGAGCCTCGCCTGGGACGAGGGCGCGGCGCACGTGCTGCCGCCCGGCGAAGGAGGGAGCTCGGCATGAATGCCGGAGATCGGCGCGAGCTTCCTTCACCCGTCATCCCCGCTTTCGCGGGCGACCGGGCGGGTCAGGTGATGTGTGCGTGCCGCTCGATGCAGGTCGCGAGCACCTGGCGCGGATCCTCGTTCCACCAGCGCTCGGAGAAGATCTCCACCTCGTGCAGGCCGCGGTAGCCCGCGGCCTCCATCCAGCCGCGCACCAGCGGCAGGTCGACCACGCCGTCGCCCATCATGCCGCGATCGTTGAGGAGGTCGCGCGTGGGCACCAGCCAGTCGCAGATGTGGTACGCGAAGAGGCGGTCGGCGGCGCCCGCGCGCTCGATGCCGGCCTCGAGCGCGGGGTCCCACCACACATGGTAGATGTCGACGGCGACGCCGAGGCCGTCGCCGCCCTTCGGCGCCAGCTCGT
This sequence comes from Casimicrobiaceae bacterium, assembly GCA_044226535.1. Taxonomy (GTDB): domain Bacteria; phylum Pseudomonadota; class Gammaproteobacteria; order Burkholderiales; family Casimicrobiaceae; genus VBCG01. Next base: position 13,230 of record JBGAGT010000012.1, read on the forward strand.
CGCAGAGGTCGTTGGCCTGCGCCAGCGTGTTCACGCAGGCGCGGTCGGCGGCATACATGGGGTGCAGGGGCTCGATGGCGAGCGGCATGCCGGCGGGGCGCGCGTACTCGAGGAGCTCGCCGATGCCGTCGCGCACCATCTCGCGCGCGCCTGCGATGTCCTTGCCGGCGATGCGGCCCTCGCGATCCTTGGGCAGGCCGCCCGTCACCAGCACCAGGCAGCGTGCGCCCAAGGTGAGCGCCTCGTCGACGGCGCGCCGGTTGTCGTCGCGCGCGGCGATGCGGCCCGCGCGATCGGCCGCCGGGAACATGCCGCCGCGGCAATAGCCACTGACCGCGAGGCCCGCGTCGCGGATGCGCTGCGCGATGTCCTTGAGCCCCGCCTCGGCGACCTGGTCGCGCCAGGGCGCGATGCCGCGGATGCCCATCGACGCGACGCCTGCGACGATGTCGGCCAGTTTCCATTGCCGGCGAAGCGTTGCGGTGTTGATGGAAAGCTGGCTTCGATCGGGCATGGGCTCGGGCTGCGGGGACAGGCTGCGGGAGTGGGCTTGCGTGGCGGGTCGCGGCGGGCGGCCTATCAAGCCTCGACGCCGTGCACCGACAGGAACGCCTTCATGCGGCGCGCGGCGAGCTCGGGATCGCGCAGCAGGCCCGCAACGTCGGCGAGGCGCAGCACCTCGGCGAGGTGCACGACGCTGCGCGCGCTCTCCTGGCCGCCCAGCATGCCGAAGTGCGACTGGTGGCCATTGAGCCAGGCGAGGAATACCACGCCGGTCTTGTAGAAGCGCGTCGGCGCCTTGAAGATGTGGCGCGACAGCGGCACGGTGGGCGCGAGGATGCGGTCGAAGGCCGCGCGGTCGCCGCGCGCAAGCGCGCCGAGTGCGGCCGAGGCGGCGGGCGCGATGGCGTCGAAGATGCCGAGCAGCGCGTCGGAATGGCCGCCCGCGTCTCCGCCGATCAGCGCGGCGAAGTTGAAGTCGTCGCCGGTGTACATGCGCACGCCCGCGGGCAGCCGTGCGCGCATCGCGATTTCGCGCGCGTCGTCGAGCAGGGAGACCTTGATGCCGTCGACCTTGGCGGCGCCGGCACGGATCACCTCGACGCAGGTGTCGGTGGCGGCGTCGAGGTCGCGCGAGCCCCAGTAGCCCGCGAGCGCGGGGTCGAACATGTCGCCCAGCCAGTGCAGGATCACCGGTTCCTTCACCTGGCCGAGCACGTGGGCGTAGACCTCGCGGTAGTCGTCGGGTCCGCGGGCGAGGGCGGCGAGCGCGCGGCTTGCCATCAGGATGATGCGCCCGCCTGCGCGCTCGATCGCCTCGCATTGCAGGAGATAGGCGTCGCGCACCTCGGCGATCGACTTCGCCTCGCCGGGCGCGAGGTGGTCGGTTCCCGCGCCCGCCGCCATGCGCGCACCGCCGAAGGCCCGGGCGGCGGCCGCGCTGCGCTTCACGAGTTCGAGCGCGTGCGGCCAGTCGAGGCCCATGCCGCGCTGCGCGGTGTCCATGGCCTCGGCGACGCCGAAGCCCAGCGACCACAGGTGGTGGCGATAGGCGAGCGTCGCGTCCCAGTCGATCGATGCGTCGAGCCAGGGATCGTTGTCCGCGAGCGGGTTGCACACCACGTGCGCGGCAGCGAAGGCGACGCGGTTGAACGAATCGGGCGAAGCCTGCGCGGGCCACGCGCGCGGCGGCGACAGCGTGAAGGGGACGAGGCCGCCTTCGCGCGTGGGCAGGCTGAGCGTAGCCATCACGCCGCCGCCGGCGACGCGTCGAGCGAAGTGTCCAGCTGCGGGACGTCCAGCGTGCGCCGCTCGGCCCAGCTCCTCAGGCCGAGCTCGGCGAGCTGCACGCCCTTGGCGCCGGCGAAGAGGTCCCAGGCGAAGGGCGTGTCGTCGAAGAGGTGGCGGATGAAGAGCTCCCACTCCACCTTGAACGCGTTGTCGTAGGCGACGTTGTTGGGGACCTTCTGCCAGGTCGCGAGGAAGTCGATGGTCTGCGGCACGTCGGGGTTCCACACCGGCTTGGGCGTGGCGGCGCGCGGCTGGATGAAGCATTCGGTGAGGCCCGCGACCGCCGAGCCCAGCGTGCCGTCGACGTGGAAGGTGACGAGGTCGTCGCGGCGCACGCGCGTGGTCCAGGAGCTGTTGATCTGCGCGATGATGGGCGCCTGGCCTGGGCCGCCGTCGAGCTCGAAGGTGGCGTAGGCCGCGTCGTCGGCGGTGGCCTTGTAGCGCTTGCCGTCCTCGTCGACGCGCTCGGGGATGTGCGTTGCGCCGAGGCAGGCGACCGACTTCACCTCGCCGAACAGGTTGTCGAGCACGTAGCGCCAGTGGCAGAGCATGTCGACGATGATCCCGCCGTCGTCCTCCTTGCGGTAGTTCCACGAGGGGCGCTGCGCCGGCTGCCAGTCTCCCTCGAACACCCAGTAGCCGAACTCGCCGCGCACCGACAGGATGCGCCCGAAGAAGCCCGAGTCGCGCAGCATCTTGAGCTTGAGCAGCCCCGGCAGCCAAAGCTTGTCCTGCACGACGCCGTGCTTGATGCCCGCATCTCTCGCCGCGCGCGCGATGTCCAGCGCCTCGGCCAGCGTCGGTGCGGTGGGCTTCTCGGTGTACACGTGCTTGCCCGCGGCGATCGCCTTCCTGATGAGACCTGGGCGCAGGCCCGTCGAGGCGGCGTCGAAGTACAGGATGTCGTCCTTGTTGGCGAGCGCCGCGTCGAGGTTGGTGGTCCAGCGCGTCACGCGGTGCGCCTTGGCCAGCGCGACGAGCTTCTGCTCGCTGCGTCCCACGAGGATCGGGTCGGGCATGACGCGCCGGCCGTCGGCGAGCTTCACGCCGCCCTGGTCGCGGATGGCGCAGATCGAGCGCACCAGGTGCTGGTTGGTGCCCATGCGTCCGGTGACGCCGTTCATGATGATGCCGAGGCGAATCGTTTCCATGGTGCTGTCCGTCGAGGGTGGCGTCAGGAGAGCGCGGCGGCGGGTGCCGCCGCGCGAAGGGGTGCGAGCGTGTCGAAGTCCGGGTCCGCGCGATGGGCGAAGCCCGGCGCGAACAGCGAGTCGAGCGCGATGCGCCCGTCACGAACGTCGAGGCAGGCGATGCCCCCGACGTCGCGGTACAGGCCGGCGTGGGCTTGGAGGAACCGCCGCGACTCGTCGCGGGGTGCCGCGGCCATGCCGAAGGCATAGTGATGGCCGTTGCGCTCGGCGTGCGTGCAGCCGATGAGCGCGGCCAGCGCGCTGTCCTGCTGCACTGCGAGCCCGGCCTGGGCCGTCAGGTCCTCGGCGGAGATGAACAGCCGCTCGCCGCGGGCGACGCGCAGCGTGTTGGCGAGCGACTTGTAGAGGCCCTTGCAGCTCTTGCTCGACACGCCCGTGTAGCCCAGCGCGCGCGCCTCGGCGAAGGCCGCGTAACGGTCGTCGGCCTCGTCGATAATCAGCGGGACGCGCGCCGCGATGGCGGCAAGGTCGGTGGAGAAGGTCGCGGCGCGCGCGATCGGCTGCTCGATCCAGGCCGTCGCGTGGGCGAGGCGCGCCAGCGCGGGCTCGCGCTGCAGCCGCTCGACGAACGCGCCGAGCGCCTCGGGCGCGTACTGCTCGTTGCCGTCGAGCGTGACGCGATAGCCGGGGCGCCGGTCGAGCACCGCGGCGATGTCCGTGAGGCGCGCGATGTCTGCGTCGACGTCGCCGCCGAGCTTCAACTTGAACCACGCGAGGCCCTGGGCGGCGATGGCGTCCTCGAGCGAGGCGGGCAGCCCGTCGTGGACCGGCGCGTCGCCGGCGCGGATCGCGTCGGCCATGCCCACGGTGTGGCGGCAGGCGATGGAGCGAGCGGGCGCCAGGGCCGCGAGCGCGGCATCGACGTCGACGCCCGCGAGGTCGGGGGCGAGGCCTGCGAGCTCCTGCGCATCGATGCCCGGCGCGTTCGCGCGCACCGCGTCGAAGAACGACAGCCCCAGGTGCCGGCACAGCGCGTCGGCGATCGCCTTGTCGAGCTCGGCGGCGCCGAAGGCGGCCGCGAGCGGCGGCAGGTCCCGGCGCGCGCCTTCGGCAACGAGGGCCGGCAGTCGCGACGCCGAATGCGCGAAGGCCGTGCGTGGCCCGCGGTCGGCGAGATAGGCGTCGGCGGCGATCGCCAGCGAACGGCGGAGCTGGTCGATCGACGCCTCGTTGTCCAGCGAAGCGCGCTTGTCGAACCACTTGGGCACCATCAGCTCGGCGGTGGCGCCGGTGGCGACCGCCCCGTCGGGGAAGGCGAGGGTGACGCGCACGAACGCCTGCGGCGCCTGCGTGACCGTGGTCGCGCCGAAGCGGAAGGGTAGCCGCAGCGACGTGGGCCGCTCGAAGAGCTCGACGCGGGTGATGGAAAAGCGCGGCGCGCGGGCGTGCATCGAAAAGCCTCAGGCGTCCAGCGTGCCCTGCGAGTAGAAGTGCGTGCGGATCCTCTGCGTCAGCGCGTTGAACGCCGGGTCGCCCATGATCGACAGCGTGCGCGGCCGCGGCAAATCGACGTCGTAGATCGCCGCGATCGAGCCCGGGCGCTCGCTCATCACCAGCACGCGGTCGGCGAGGAACACGGCCTCGGGGATGCTGTGGGTGATGAACAGCACCGTCTTGCGCGTGGCCGACCAGATGCGCTGCAGCTCGAGGTTCATGCGCTCGCGCGTCATGGCGTCGAGCGCGCCGAAGGGCTCGTCCATCAGCAGCACCGCGGGGTCGTGCACCAGCGCGCGGCAGATCGACGCGCGCTGCTGCATGCCGCCGGAGAGCTGCCAGGGGAACTTCCGCTCGAAGCCCGCGAGGCCGGTGGTCTCGAGCAGCGCCTTGGCCTTGGGCAGGTACTGCGACCGCGGGAGCTTGCGCATCTCGATCTGCAGCATCACGTTGTCGAGCACGCTGCGCCAGCCGAGCAGCACGGGGCTCTGGAACACGATGCCGACGTCGTCGGGCGGCCCCTCGACCCGCTTGCCGCCGAGCGTGATGGTCCCGCCGGTCGGTGCGAGCAATCCGGCGACCATCTTCAGCAGCGTCGACTTGCCGCAGCCCGAGGGCCCGACGATGGTCATGAACTCGCCTTCGCCGATGTCGAAGCTCAACGGCGAAAGCGAGGGCACCGGGCCGTCGGCGGTCCGGTAGGTCTTGCTGACGCCGTCGATGCGGATCAACGGCGCCAGCGATGGCTTGGCTTCAGCAGGCACTCAGGGCAGGAAGGCGTTGGTGTAGTAGTCCTCGGCCTTGCCGGCGGTGGCCTTGTCCAGCCCGCCGTACTCGACCAGCAGCGCGAGCGTCTCCTGCATGTTCTTCGCACCCACGCGCAGCGGGCGGTCCTTGGGGTTGTCGGGGCCCTTGTACAGCCCGGCGGTCGCCTTCATGCCGACCAGCGCGGTGTCCTTGACGCCGGACTTGGGACGCGCGGCGAGCATCGCGTCGACCGCGGCCTCGGGGTTCTTCGCGCCTTCCTCGAGCGAGCGCGTGGCGGCACGCAGGAAGCGCTTCACCACGTCGGGGTTCTTGGCGAGGAACTCCTTCTGCACCACGAAGCCCGAGCTCACCATGTTGACGCCGTAGTCGGCGAAGCGGATCGGCCGCACGTCCTTGTGCACGGCGTCCTGCAGCTTGATCGCCTGGTCCATCACGTAGCCCAGCAGCAGGTCGGCCTGGTTGTTGATCACCGCGTTGAGCTTGGTCTGCGCGTCGCCCGACACGGTCTTGAAGTCGGTCTCGGAAAGCCCCGTCTTCTTGAGGAACAGCGGCCAGATCTGCGACATCGAGTCGCCGGGGGTGACCGCCACGGTCTTGCCCTTGATGTCGGCCGGCTTGACGATGTTCTTGTCGGCGAAGCCCATCACCGACATCGGCGAGGTCTGCAGCGCGACGCCGACCGCGGTCACCGGCGCGCCCTTGGACGCCGCCTTGATCATGGTCGGGATGTCGGCGTAGCCGAAGGTCGCCGTGCCGGCCGCCACCGCCTGGATGGTGACGCCCGAGCCGCGGCCTTCCTGGATGTCGAGGTCGATGCCTTCCTGCGCGAAGTAGCCGCGCGCGACCCCGAGGTACAGCGGCGCGTGCTCGCTGTAGGTGTACCAGTTGAGCAGCAGCGTGACCTTGTCCTTGTTTTGCGCGAGCGCGCCGTGGCTCGCGAACGCGAGCGCGGCGGCCGCCGCCAGTGTTGCCAGTCGCTTCATCATGTTGCCTCCTCCTCCGTTGGTGAAACCACGCCGCTTCCGCCTGCCCCCGAGCGGCTCGACGCCTCTGGGCGCCATGCCGCCAAGGGTGTCAGGCGGTCGCGGCGAATTCGTTGCGATGCGATGCGTGCCAGGGAATGACCAGGCGCTCGACCACGTCGACGGCCACGAACAGCAGCACGCCGATGCCCGACAGCACGGTGAGCCCCGCGAACATCAGCGGCAGGTCGAAATTGCCGTTGGCGATCTGCAGGAGATAGCCGATGCCCGAGTTCGACCCGACGAACTCGCCGACCACCGCGCCCACCACGGCCAGCGTCACCGAGACCTTGAGGCCCGCGAAGATCGACGGCAGCGCCTGCGGGAAGCGGATGCGCGCGAAGGTCGCGAGCTTGGACGCCTTCATCGATCGCGCGAGGTCGATCATGTCGGGTTCGACCGACTTGAAGCCCATCACCGTCGACACGACGATGGGGAAGAAGCCGAGCATGAACGCGCAGATGATCTTGGGGAAGATGCCGAAGCCGAACCACACCACGAACAGTGGCGCGATCGCGACCTTGGGCACGCTCTGCGAGAACACCAGCAGCGGGTAGACGTAGCTCTCGATGGTGCGCGAGTAGGCGATCGCCAGCGCCATGGGGATGCCGAACAGGATCGACAGGCCGAAGCCGCCGAGCGTCGCCCAGGTGGTGACCAGCGCCTCGCGCCAGAGCTTCGGCCATTCCGCGACGAGTTGCTGCACCACCGACCACGGCGAGGGGATCAGGTAGGGCGGGATGCGGAACACGCGGATCGCCACGTCCCACAGCACCAGCAGCAGCAGGATCAGCAGCACCGGACGCGCCCAGGGCGACAGCAGGATCTTCTTCACGCGGCCTCCTTTGCCAGTGCCGCCGCGCGCGGCGCCGCCGGCTTCGCGCGCGGCGCGGCCATGGCCACGGCCGGCTTCTTGCGCGCTGCCGTGTCCCGAGCCGGACGCCCGCCGGGCGCGGCGAGCGAGGCCAGCACCATGTCCTGCATGTGCACGACGCGCTTGCGCCGCGCGGATGCCGTGGTGAGGTCGCGCGCGAACACCACCGACAGCGTGGCGTTGTTGGACAGGTAGAACCACGACAGCGCGGCGATGGAAATGTAGAGCTCCAGCGCGTCGACCTGCGCGTGGAAAAGCCCTTCCTCCACGCCGCGGCGCAGGATGCCGCGCAGCGTGGCGATCAGCGGCGAGTTCATGCTGCGGATGCGCGTCGACTGCTTGAGGTGCGCGGCGCGGTACAGGTTCTCGGTGTTGAGCAGGGTGATGAACTCGGGATGCGCGAGGTAGTAGTCCCAGGTGACGCGCACCAGCCGCCGCACCGCCTCGTCGGGCGGCAGCACCGCGAGGTTGAGCGCGCTCTCGGCGGCGCGGATGTCGGCGTAGGCCTCCTCGAGCACGGCGAGGAACAACGCCTCCTTGTTGCCGTAGTAGTAGTACAGCATCCGCTTGTTGGCGCCCGCGGCGGCGGCGATGCGGTCGACGCGCGCCCCACCGAGGCCCCAGGCGGCGAACTCGGCGGTGGCGGCCTCGAGGATGCGCGCACGCGCCGCCTCGGCGTCACGCACGAAGGCGGGCGCGCTGCGGCGGGCGGGCTTGCGGGGCGGGGCGTCGAGGGGCATCGGCGCGGGTTCCGGGGTCGACCGGGCAAAGTTAACCAGATAGTTAACTTCGATGCAAGCCTGCAGTGCAGCGAATGCCGCATCGACAACGGCCCGGCCGGCCGTGCGCGTCTCGCGCGTTTTGCGTAGGCGCCCGCGCAAGCCGCGCCGCGCGCGTCGGGCAGGAGGAATTCCCGCGCGCGTCGGCGGGAACGAATACCCCGAAACGGTCAGGCCTGGGCGTCGCCCACTCTGACAATTTTCATGGTGTTGGTGCCGCCGGACTTGCCCATGGGCTCGCCGATGGTCAGCACGATCAGGTCGCCCTGCTTCACCTCGCCGCGCTTCAGGAGGAGCTCCTCGGCGGCGCGCAGCACCTCGTCGCGGTCCATGCTCTGCTCGAGGAAGTACGAGCGCACGTTGCGGTACAGCGCCATCTTGCGCTGCGAGGCGATGTTGGGCGTGAGCGCGAAGATCGGGCAGCCGGAATCGTGGCGCGACATCCACAGCGCGGTCGAGCCCGAGTCGGTCAGCGAGGCGATGGCCTTGACCTTCAGGTGGAAGGCGGTGAACAGCGTCGCCATCGCGATCGACTGGTCGATGCGCGTGAACGTGCGGTTGAGGAAGTCTCGGTCGAGCTCGACGGTGGTCGAGTTTTCGGCCTCGACGCAGATCTGCGCCATGGTGTCGACGGTTTCCACGGGATACTTGCCCGAGGCGCTCTCGGCGGACAGCATCACCGCGTCGGTGCCGTCGAGCACGGCGTTGGCGACGTCGGAAACCTCGGCGCGCGTGGGCACCGGGTTCTGGATCATCGACTCCATCATCTGCGTGGCGGTGATGGTGAGCTTGTTCTGCTCGCGCGCCATGCGGATCATGCGCTTCTGCAGGCCCGGCACGGACGCGTTGCCGACTTCCACCGCGAGGTCGCCGCGCGCGACCATGATGCCGTCGGAAGCATCGATGATCTCCTCCAGCGCCGAGATCGCCTCGGCGCGCTCGATCTTGGCGATGAGCTGCGACTTGCCGCCCGAGGCGCGCACCAGCTGCCGCGCCATGTACATGTCCTGGCGGCTCTTGGGGAAGGACACGGCGAGGTAGTCGGCGCCGATCTGCGCGGCGGTCTTCACGTCGTCCATGTCCTTGGCGGTCAGCGCCGGCGCGGTCAGCCCGCCGCCCATGCGGTTGATGCCCTTGTTGTTGGACAGCACGCCGCCGACCTCGACCACGGTGACGATGCGCGGTCCGTCGACCGACTCGACGCGCAGGCGGATCAGCCCGTCGTTGAGCAGCAGGATGTTGCCGCGCGCCACGTCGCGCGGCAGTTCCTTGTAGTCGAGGCCGACGTGCTCGCCGTCGCCGATCTCGGCGTCGGCATCGAGGACGAAGCGCTTGCCCGCGACCAGATCGACCTTGCCGTCCTTGAACTTGCCGACGCGGATCTTCGGGCCCTGCAGGTCGGCCATGATCCCGACCTCGCGGCCGAGCTGCGCGGCCACCTCGCGGACCGCCGCGGCGCGGCCGATGTGGTCCTCGGCGGTGCCGTGCGAGAAGTTGAGCCGCACCACGTCGACGCCGGCAGCCAGGAGCTTGGGCAGGATCTCCGGCGACGACGAGGCGGGTCCGAGCGTTGCGACGATCTTGGTGGCGCGTGGCATGGCGTCCTGGGGGCGTGGGATGTCGGTGGGAGCGTGGGTGTCGTCGGGGCGTTGCCGGCGGCCGCGTGCGCGGTGCCGCCGGCGTCGACCTAGGCCCGCGCCTCGAGCGCGGCGACGGCGGGGAGCGTCTTCCCCTCGAGGAACTCGAGGAACGCGCCGCCGGCGGTGGAGATGTAGGAAATGCGGTCGGCGACGCCGAAGGCATTGATCGCGGCGATGGTGTCGCCGCCGCCGGCGATGGAGAACGCGCCCGACGCGGCGATGGCGCGGGCGAGCTCGCGCGTGCCTTCGGCGAAGGCCGGGAACTCGAACACGCCGATCGGCCCGTTCCAGACGACGGTGCCCGCGCGCGCGACGATCGCCGCAAGCGCCGCGACCGAGCGCGGCCCGAGGTCGAGGATCAGGTCGTCGTCCGCGACCGCTTCGACGGGCTTCACCGTGCCCGGCGCGGTTTCGGCGAAGGCCTTGGCGCAGACCACGTCGACGGGGGCGGGGACCTTGCCGGGATGGCGCTCGAGGATGGCGCGCGCCTCGCCGACGAGGTCGGGCTCGGCGAGCGAGCGGCCGATGGGCCTGCCTTGCGCCAGCAGGAAGGTGTTGGCGATGCCACCGCCGACGATCAGCGTGTCGACCTTGCCGGCCAGCGCCTCGAGGATGGTGAGCTTGGTCGAGACCTTCGAGCCCGCGACGATCGCCACCAGCGGGCGCTTCGGCGCCGCCAGTGCGCGCGTGAGCGCGTCGAGCTCGCCCGCCATCAGCGGGCCCGCGCAGGCGACGGCCGCGAAGCGCGCGATGCCGTGGGTGGTCGCCTCGGCGCGGTGCGCGGTGCCGAAGGCGTCGTTGACATAGACGTCGGCCAGCGCCGCCATGCGCCGCGCCAGCGCCTCGCCGTCCTTCTTCTCGCCCTTGTTCATCCGGCAGTTCTCGAGCAGCACGAGGTCGCCGGGGCGCAGCGCATCGTGCCAGGCGCCGCCGTCGACCCAGTCGCGCACCAGCGGCACCTCGCGCCCGAGGAGCTCGCCGAGGCGCTTCGCCACCGGCGCCAGCGAGGCGGCGGCCTTCCACTCGCCCTCGGTGGGGCGGCCGAGGTGCGAGGTGACCATCACCGCCGCGCCGCGCGCCAGCGCATCCTGCATCGCCGGCAGCGAGGCGCGGATGCGCGTGTCGTCGGTGATCGCGCCCCGGTCGTCCTGGGGCACGTTGAGGTCGGAGCGGATGAACACGCGCTTGCCGCGCACGTCGATGTCCGCGAGTCGCCGGAATGCCATGGTCAGATCTGCCAGTCGATGGTCTCGTGCGTCGTCGCGTCGACCAGCCGCACGCTGCGGCCGCGGGCGGCCGCGCGCATCTGCACGAGCTGGTCGTTGATGCGGCTCGCCGTGGTCTTGCACAGGAAGGGGAACAGCGCGTGCAGCATCGCCGCCGCGCCGCCCAGGGCCATGCGCGCGCCGAAGCGCGCGGCGAAGCGCATGTGCTCCCAGTAGGTCTCGCCGACCGACGCGGGATGCGCGGTGAAGGGATTCATCGATGTCCCCCGCGATGCGCGCGCCGCGGCCGTCACTTCGCCGCCATCAGCGCGACGGTGGTGTCGAGCAGGCGGTTGGAGAAGCCCCATTCGTTGTCGTACCAGCTCGACACCTTGACGAGGCGGCCCGAGACCTTGGTGAGCGTCGCGTCGAAGGTCGACGAGGCCGGGTCGTGGTTGAAGTCCGAGGACACCAGCGGCGCGGTGTTGTAGTTGAGGATGCCCTTGAGCGGGCCCGACTCGGCGGCCTTCTTCATGATGCCGTTGACCTCGTCGGCCGTGGTGTCGCGCGCGGCGATGAACGACAGGTCGACGATCGACACGTTGATGGTCGGCACGCGGATGGCGTAGCCGTCGAGCTTGCCGGCGAGCTCGGGCAGCACGAGGCCCACCGCCGACGCGGCGCCCGTCTTGGTCGGGATCATGTTCATGGTCGCCGAGCGCGCGCGCCGCAGGTCCTCGTGGTAGACGTCGGTGAGCACCTGGTCGTTGGTGTAGGCGTGCACGGTGGTCATGAGGCCGGTGACCACGCCGATGGCGTCGTTGAGCGGCTTCACCAGCGGCGCGAGGCAATTGGTCGTGCACGAGGCGTTGGAGACCACCGTGTGCGAGGCCTTGAGCACGCCGTGGTTGACGCCGTAGACGATGGTGGCGTCGACGTCCTTGCCGCCGGGTGCCGAGATCACGACCTTTTTCGCCCCACCCTTCAGGTGGCCCGACGCCTTCTCCTTCGACGTGAAGAAGCCCGTGCACTCGAGCACCACGTCGACGCCGAGCGAGCCCCAGGGGAGCTGGGCGGGATCGCGCTGCGCGAAGACCTTGATGCGGTCGCCGTCGACCACCATCGAATCGCCCTCGACGCTCACCTTGCCCGGGAACTTGCCGTGCGCGGTGTCGTAGCGCGTGAGGTGCGCGTTGGTCTCCGGGCTGCCGAGGTCGTTGATCGCCACGATCTCGAGGCCGTGCTTCTTGCCGCCCTCGTAGTGCGCGCGCAGCGTGTTGCGTCCGATGCGGCCGTAGCCGTTGATCGCCACCTTGATGGTCATGCCTTCGTCTCCTTGTCGTCGTCTCGTGTCGATATGGACCGCCCGCGCTCACCGGAGCCCGGGCATCGAGTCAGTGCGTGTCGCGCCCGCGCGTCGCCTCGGCGAGCGCGGGCAGGTCGTTCCAGCCGTATCCCGTTTCCATGAGATCCATGCCGTCCCATTCGAAGGGCTGCTCGACGACGGGCGTGGCGTCGAGCGCCTCGTAGAACGCCCGCGCGCCCTTGTTGCCGGTGATCACCCACGCGATCATGCCGGCCACGCCGCGTGCGCCGAGCGCGTCGGCGGTGATGCCGACGAGCTTGGCGCCGAGCCCCATGCGCTGGTAGCGGGGCAAGAGGTAGACCGCGGCGAGCTCGCCGTCGTAGCCGTGCTTCGGCTCGGGCAGCACGATGCCTGCGGCGAAGCCCATCACGCCCTCGGCGTCCTCGGCGACGAACACCTGCGAGCGCTCGTGGCCCGCCGACAGCGCCTTGTCCCAGAGCGTCGCGCTGCCCTCGACCGTCATGGCGTCGAGGTAGCCCTGCGGGATGATGCCGCGGTAGGTGTTGCGCCAGGTGTCGACGCGCACGCGCGCGATCGCCACCGCGTCGTCCACGGTGGCGCGGCGGATGCGCACGTCGATCATCAGAATGTCATCCCGCGCAGAACCGTCATCCCCGCGAAGGCGGGGACCCATCGGCGCGCGGCGAACCACCCGCAAGCGTCCCGCGCACCGCGGCCGCGACGTGCGCGGCCGTGAACGCGAAATGCTCGAACAGCACCGGCGCGGGCGCCGACTCGCCGAATCGGTCGATGCCGACCACCGCGCCCGAGGGGTCGTCCTCGGCACCGACGTAGCGGTGCCAGCCCCAGGTGACCCCCGCCTCGACCGCCGTGCGCGGCACGCCGCGCGGCAGCACGCCGGCGCGGTACGCCGCGTCCTGGCGCTCGAACACGCTGGTCGAGGGCATGGACACCACTCGCAGGTCGATGCCTTCGCCCGCCAGCAGCTCGCGCGCGGCCAGCGCCAGCGGCACCTCGCTGCCGGTGGCGATCACCACCGCGCGTGCAGCGCCCGCGGTGCCCGCGAAGTCGCGCAGCACGTAGCCGCCGCGCGCGATCGCGGCCAGGGCCGCGGCATCGCGCGAGGCGAAGGCGACGTTCTGGCGCGTGAACATCAGCGCCGCGGGGCCGTCGCGGCGCTCGAGCGCCGCCTGCCAGGCGACGGCCGTCTCGACGGTGTCGCAGGGGCGCCAGACGTCGAGCCCGGGGATGAGGCGCAGCGCGGCCACGTGCTCCACCGACTGGTGCGTCGGGCCGTCCTCGCCCAACCCGATCGAGTCGTGGGTGAACACGAACAGGTTGCGCAGCTTCATCAACGCCGCCATGCGCAGCGCGTTGCGCGAGTAGTCGGAGAAGGTGAGGAAGGTGCCGGAGTAGGGGATGAAGCCGCCGTGCAGCGCGAGGCCGTTGCAGATGGCCGCCATGCCGAACTCGCGCACGCCGAAGTTGAGGTAGTTGCCGGCCTTGCCCTGCGCCAGGTCGGCGGCGCTCACCGCGACGCTGCCCGACCAGTTGGTGAACACGCTGCCGGTCAGGTCGGCCGAGCCGCCGATCATCTCCGGCACTGACTTGGCGAAAGCCTCGATCGCCTGCTGCGAGGCCTTGCGCGTGGCGACGGTCTCTCCCTTGGCGGCCTGCGCCTCGACGAAGGCCCGCGCGGTCGCCGCGAAGCCGCCCGGCAGCGCGCCGCTCATGCGGCGCTCGAACTCGGCGGCGAGATCGGGGTGCGCGGCGCGGTAGGCCTCGAAGCGACGCTGCCAGTCTCCCGATCGCTCGGCACCCTGCTTGCGCGCGTCCCAGCCCGCGTAGATCGCCGGGGGAATCACGAACGGCGGCTCGTGCCAGCCCAGCGCCTCGCGCGTCGCCTCCACTTCCTTCGCGCCGAGCGCGGCACCATGCACGTCGGCCGTGCCCGCCTTGTGGGGCGAGCCCCTGCCGATCACCGTCTTGCAGCAGATCAGCGTCGGCTTGCCGCGCGTGGCCCTCGCCTCGCGGATCGCGGCGTCGACCGCGGCGACGTCGTGGCCGTCGACGTTTCGCACCACATGCCAGCCGTAGGCCTCGAAGCGCCTGGGTGTGTCGTCGGTGAACCAGCCCGACACCTCGCCGTCGATGGAAATGCCGTTGTCGTCGTAGATCGCGCAGAGGCGGTCGAGCCTCCAGGTGCCGGCCAGCGACGCGGCCTCGTGCGAAATGCCCTCCATCAGGCAGCCGTCGCCCATGAACACCCAGGTGCGGTGGTCGACGATGTCGTGGCCCGCGCGGTTGAAGGTCGCGGCGAGCAGGCGCTCGGCCATCGCCATTCCCACCGCGTTGGCGAAACCCTGCCCCAGCGGGCCGGTGGTCGTCTCGACGCCGGGCGTGACGCCGACCTCGGGGTGGCCCGGCGTGCGCGAGCCGAGCTTGCGGAAGCGCTCGAGCTCGCCGATGGGCAGGTCGTAGCCGGTGAGGTGCAGCAGCGCGTACTGCAGCATCGAACCGTGTCCGTTGGACAGCACGAAGCGGTCGCGGTCGGGCCAGTGGGGGTGGCCGGGGTCGTGGCGATAGTGGCCGCGCCACAGCGCGAGCGCGATCTCGGCCATGCCCATGGGCATGCCGGGATGACCGCTCTTGGCGGCTTCGACGGCGTCCATGGCCAGGGCGCGGATGGCGTTGGCGAGCTGCCGGTCGGTGGCGGGGCCGACCGTGGTCGGGGTGGGCTGTGAGGGCGCGGTGGGGGGCTGGTCGGGCATGGTCGAAGGTGGCGCGGGCACCCGTGGCGCGCAATGAAGGTGCGCACGGAGCGGGCGGGAAGAGCCTGAAATTATGGCTAAATGTCGGTGTTTGTGCAATAATCATCGGTTTCGCCCGCCATCGAACAAAATGGCCGCGCGCCGCATTCTGCGTGCGGTGCCCCGGTTTCGACGGCGGATTGTCGCAACGGGCGTCCGTTGGTGGGTCGAGACATGCCTCGACGAAGCACCGGCGCCGGATTCTGTGGGAGGGAGCGATGGACGGAATCCATCTGCTGGGCGAGTGGTACGGATGCCCGGCGACGCCCGAAATGACACGCGCCGATGCACTGCGGGCGCTGTGCCTTCGTGCGGTCGAGGGAACGGGGCTCACCATCGTGGGCGAGCGTTTCCACCAGTTCGAGCCCCAGGGCGTCACGGGTGCCGTGATCCTGGCCGAGTCGCACCTCGCGATCCACACCTGGCCCGAGATCGGCTCGGTGACCATCGACGTGTACGTCTGCAACTACACGACCGACAACTCCGCCAAGGCCGAGGAGCTGTTCCGCGCCCTCGAGCGGACGCTGGGACCTGAACGCGCGCACTTCCATGCGCTGCATCGCGGCGGGGCCGACGGCTGACGGCGCGATGGCCGACAACCCGATGGCGGACGACGAGGAAGGCGACCTCTCGCCGCGCCTCCTGACCGAGCGCCTCACCGACGACTGGGGATTCTTCGTCCGCAGCGCGCGCGCCTTCGAGCGCTTCCGCTCGCCGTTCCAGCAGGTCGAGGTCCACGACAGCGCGACCTTCGGCAAGCTGTTCCGGCTCGACGGCCACTTCATGACGTCGGAAAAGGACGAGTTCTTCTATCACGAGAACCTCGTCCACCCGGCAGCGGTCACCCACCCCTCGCCGCAGCGCGCGCTGGTCGTCGGCGGCGGCGACGGCGGCTCGGCCGAGGAGCTCCTCAAGTACCCCACGATGCAGTCGGTGACGCTGTGCGAGATCGACCTCGCCGTGGTCGACATCGCGCGCAAGTACCTCGCCGGCGTGCACCGCGGCGCGTTCGACGACCCGCGCCTCGAGCTGCGCATCGGCGACGGCCTCGCCTACGTGGCGAGCGCCACCGGGCAGTACGACCTCATCGTGCTCGACCTCACCGACCCGGGCGGTCCCTCGACGCCCCTGTACACGCCCGCGTTCTACGCCGCCTGCGCCGCGCGGCTCTCTCCGGTGGGCGCGATGACGTTGCACGTGGCGAGCCCCGTGGCGCACCCGCAGCGCGTCCGCGACGTGCTGCGCGACCTCCGCAGCGCGTTCCCCGTGGTCACGCCCTACCTGACGTCGGTGCCGCTGTACGGCGGGCTGTGGATGATGGCGATGTGCTCGGCGACGCTCGACCCGCGGCACATGACCTCGATGGAGGTCGACCGCCGCCTCGGGCGCCGCGGCATCGGCGACCTGCAGTACTACAACGGCGACATGCACCGGGCGGGGCTGGCGCTGCCGAATTTCGTGAGGGCCCTGGTCGCTTAGGCGCCCCGCGCGCGCGGGGCGCCCTGCATCTTCGTTGCGCCGTTCGCGGGGGCCGGCCATGTTGCGCCGCAGCTTGACGCATATTGCAATATGCGCATACGCTCATACGATTCGAGCCCGCAGCAATACGCCCGCAACATGAAGCCCACCCGCCGAGCCTCCCGTCCCGCGCGCGGCGCCGCCGCGGCGCGCACCGACGCGGCGCGCGCGGCGCCCGGCGCGATGGACGAGCTCGAGGACGTGTTCGCGGCCGTCGCGCAGCATTTTTCGCTGCTGGCCGAGCCGATGCGGCTCAAGATCCTGCACGCCATCTGCGCCGACGAGCGCACGGTGGGCGAGATCGTCGAGGCGACGGGGGCGACGCAGACCAACGTGTCGCGCCACCTGGGGCTCATGCACCGTGCCGGCGTGGTCACGCGGCGGCGCGACGGCAGCGCGGTCTATTACCGCGTCGACAGCCCCGAGTTCGTCGAGATGTGCCGCAACGTCTGCGTGCAGATCGCCAGCCGCATCGACGGGCGCGAGCCGCTGAAGCGCGGGCTGCTCGAGTTCGCCGACGAGCGTGGCTGACGCCGCCCGTCCGCCCAGGCCCCGCCGATGAGCGCTCGCATTCGCCAGGCCCCTGCCGGACGCATCCTGCCCGCGCCGGAGTTCGCGCTCGACCCGCGCGCCTCGCGGCGCGGCTTCCTGAAGCGCGCGGCGCTCTTGTCGGGCGCGGCGCTGGCGGCTGCGCGCCAGGCCGCCGCCGCCGATGCGACGGGCGCGGGCGCTTCCGGCGCCGCCGCAGCCGGGGCGGCGGATGCCGCCAACGCCGCCAACCTGCCGCCGAACGTCCCGCCCTGGTCGAAGACGCTGGGCGCGCCCATCCTCGCCTCGCCCTACGGCTCGCCGTCGCGCTTCGAGGCCAACATCGTCAGGCGGGAGAGCCCGGGCCTCACGCGCACGCCGTACTCGTCGGTGGCCTTCACGCCCCTGCAGAACCTGTTCGGCATCATCACGCCCTCGGGCCTGCACTTCGAGCGCCACCACGCGGGCATCCCGGACGTGCATCCCGCCGACCACCGCCTGATCGTCCATGGGCTGTGCCGCGAGCCGCGCATCTACACCATGGACGACATCCTGCGCTTCCCGTCGGTGTCGCGGATCCACTTCATCGAATGCGGCGCCAACTCGGGGATGGAGTGGGGCAACGTGGCGGTGCCGACCGTGCAGTACACCCACGGCATGCTGGGTTGCAGCGAATGGACCGGCGTACCGCTCGCCACGCTGCTCGACGAGGTCGGCTACGACAAGGCCCGTGGCAAGTTCGTGCTCGCCGAGGGCGCCGACGGCGCGGCGCTGACGCGCACCATCCCCATCGAGTTCGCGCTCGACGACGTGATCGTCGCCTACGGCCAGAACGGCGAGATGCTGCGCCCCGAGCAGGGTTATCCGCTGCGCCTCGTGGTGCCGGGCGTGCAGGGCGTGTCGAGCGTCAAGTGGCTGCGCCGCATCGAGATCGGCGACATGCCCTGGAACACGCGCGAGGAGTCGCTGCATTACGTCGACCTGATGCCCAACGGCATCCATCGCCAGTACACCTGGGTGCAGGAGGCCAAGAGCGTCATCACCTCGCCTTCCGGCGGGATGAAGCTCGTGGGCCCCGGCTTCTACGAGATCACGGGCCTCGCGTGGTCGGGCCGCGGCAAGGTGCGCGCCGTCGACGTGTCGACCGACGGCGGCCGCAGCTTCCGCACCGCGACGCTGCAGGAACCCGTGCTCGACAAGGCGCTGACGCGCTTCCGCATCGGCTGGAACTGGGACGGCGGGCCCGCGCTGCTGCAGTCGCGCGTGGTCGACGAGACGGGATTCGTGCAGCCGACGATGCCGCAGCTGCGCGAGGTGCGGGGCACGCGCTCGATCTACCACAACAACGCCATCCAGACCTGGCGGGTCGAGCCCTCGGGCGAGGTGAGCAATGTCCAGCTCGGCTGAAGGCCGCTCGCGCGCGATGCGCGTCGCGCGTGCGTTCCCCGGGGCGCGCGCGGCGCTGTTCGCGGCGGCCGTGCTCGCCGCGCTGTGCGCCGCCGCCGTCCCCGCCGCCGCCGCCGCCGCGCCGTACGGCTTCGGCAGGGACGCGACGCCCGCCGAGATCGCCGGCTGGGACATCGACGTGCGCCCCGACGGGCGCGGCCTCCCGCCGGGGCACGGCAGCGTGGCGGAGGGGCAGGTCGTCTACGACGCGAAATGCGCGAGCTGCCACGGCACCTTCGGCGAATCGAACAGCTACCTGCTGATCGCCGGCGGCGTGGGCAGCCTCGGGAGCCCGCAGCCGGTGCGCACCACGGGCAGCAAGCTCAACTACGCGACCACGCTGTTCGACTACATCCGCCGCGCCATGCCGCTGACGGCGCCGCAGACCCTGACCGACGACGAGGTGTACGCGCTGACGGCCTACGTGCTGAACCTCAACGACATCGTGCCCGGCGACACCGTGCTCGACGCGAAGTCGCTGGTGGCGCTCAAGATGCCCAACCGCGACGGCTTCACCACCGACCACGGCATGATGCGGCGCGACGGCAAGCCCGACACGCACAACACGCGCTGCATGAAGGATTGCGCGGCAGCGGTGAAGGTCGCCTCGGAGCTTCCCGACTATGCGAAGGGGGCGCACGGCGACATCGCGCTGCAGATGCGCTCGTTCGTCCACGTGGCGCTGGCACCCGACGCCTCGGGCATGGCGCTGGCGCGGCGCGCCGGCTGCGTGGCCTGCCATACCACCGATGCGCGCATCGTGGGCCCCTCTTTCCACGAGATCGCCGCGAAGTACGCCACCGTCGCGGGGGCGGCCGAGCGCCTGCGCGCGAAGCTCCGCGACGGCGGCAGCGGCGTCTGGGGAAACGTACCCATGCCGCCGCAGACGGCGGACCCCAACGACCTGGCCGCGCTGGTGGGGTGGATCCTGGGCGGGGCGAAATGACGTGACGCTGATAGAATCGAACCAAGGAGGAGGAGAAGACGATGGATCCCGTTGACCTCGCGCGCCGCGGCGCGCTCAAGCAGGGCGCAGGGCTTTCGCTGCTGACGCTCGTCGCCGCGGCCGGTTGGCTCACGCCCGAGATCGCGGCGGCGGCCGAGTGGAACAAGGCCGCGTTCGACGCCAAGTCGATGGACGAGGCGATCAAGGCGCTCGGCGCGACCGGCGCGCCGGCCAGCAAGGACGTCTCGTTCACCGCGACGCCCGACATCGCCGAGAACGGCGCGGTGGTGCCGGTGACGGTGGCGAGCGCGATCCCCAACACCCAGTCGATCGCCATCCTGGTCGAGAAGAACCCCAACATGCTGATCGCGGTGTTCGACATCCCCGCGGGCACCGAGCCCTCGGTGACGACGCGCATCAAGATGGCGCAGACCTCCAACGTCTACGCGCTGGTCAAGGCCGGCGGCAAGTTCGCGATGACGTCCAAGGAGATCAAGGTCACGCTGGGCGGCTGCGGCGGCTGACGCCGCGCCCGCTGCCACGAACCATCCGCGAGGCGATTCGCGACCCGATTCGCGACCAACTGGCGACGAGGAATGCCATGCCCGATCCGATGAAAATCCGCGCCACCCAGCTGGGTGATGCGACCGAAGTGAAAGTCCTGATGAGCCACGAGATGGAGACCGGCCAGCGCAAGGATGCGCAGGGCAAGGTCATCCCCGCCTGGTTCATCCAGAACGTCGACGTGACCTGCGCCGGCAAGACGGTGCTCACCGCGCAATGGGGGACGGGGATCTCGAAGAATCCCTTCCTCGCCTTCCGCTTCAAGGGCGGGCAGAAGGGCGACAAGGTGGTGGTGAGCTGGGTCGACAACCGCGGCGAGAAGCGCAGCGACGAAGCGACCGTCGCCTGACGGCGGCCGCAACCGGAAGAAGGGGACGAGGATGAGGACAACGGCTTTGCTGGCCGCGGCGGTGGCCTTGCTGGCGTTCGCGGCGCTGCCGCTGCGCGCACAGGACAATACGGCCGCCGAGATCGAGAAGTACCGCCAGGCGCTGGCGGACGGCAATCCGGCCGACCTGTGGATCGCGCGCGGCGAGGACATCTGGAAGCAGCCGCGCGGCCCGAAGCACGTCGCGCTGTCGGAGTGCGACCTGGGCCTCGGCAAGGGCGTGGTCAAGGGCGTGTACGTCGTGCTGCCGCGCTACTTCGCCGACGCGGGCCAGGTGATGGACCTGGAGACGCGGCTGCTGTGGTGCATGACCCACGTGCAAGGCGTCGCCGACGCCGACGCACGCAAGAACCTCTTCGGCGGGCCCGGCGTCCGCTCGGACATGGAGGCGCTGTCCGCGTACGTCACCTCCGAGTCGCGCGGGATGAAGATCGCGGTGGCGCTCGACAACCCGCAGATGCGCGAGCAGTTCCGCATCGGCCGCAACATCTTCTTCTATCGCGCGGGCACGCACGACTTTTCCTGCGCCACCTGCCATGGCCAGGACGGCAAGCGCATCCGACTGCAGGACCTTCCCAACCTGACCGCAACGCCCGGCGCGCAGAAGGCCTACGCGACCTGGCCGGCTTACCGCGTGTCGCAGGGCGAGTTGCGCACCATGCAGTGGCGGCTCAACGACTGCTTCCGCCAGCAGCGCTTCCCCTACCTCGAGTTCGGCTCGCCAGCGTCCATCGCGCTGACGACCTTCCTCGCTTACAACGCAAACGGTGCCGTGTACGAAGGCCCGGGCCTCAAGCGCTGAAAGGAACATGAACATGACTCCACGTTCCCGTCTCGCGCTCGGCACCGCGCTGGTGGTCGTCGCGGTGGCCGTCTTCGCCGGCTGCGCCAGCATGTCGGGCGGCTCGGACCAGGACCGCGCGGCCACGCTTGCCACGCTCAAGGCCTCGTTCAAGCCCCGCGGCCAGGCCGGCCTCGACCGCCTCGACCAGGACGACACGCAGCGCTTCTGCAGCAGCTACATCGACGCGCCGCTGCCGCCCTCGCTGGTCGGCAACATCGAGGACATCAACCAGAAGACCATCGTCTGGCCCGCCGACGGCAACTACCTCGGCGACTGGAAGAACGGCGAGAAGCTGGCGCAGGAAGGGCGCGGCAAGCAGTACTCCGACGACCCCAAGGGGCCCGTCGGCGGCAACTGCTACGCCTGCCACCAGCTCACCAAGGCGGAAATCGCCTACGGCACGATCGGCCCCTCGCTGCTCAACTTCGGCAGCCGGGGCTTCGGCCCCGAGGTGCAGCGCTACGCCTACGGCAAGATCTACAACGCGCAGGCGTACTCGGCATGCTCGCTGATGCCGCGCTTCGGCAGCCACGGCATCCTCTCCCAGCAGCAGATCAAGGACCTCGTGGCGCTGCTAATGGACCCGAACTCGCCGGTCAACAAGAAATGAGCGCGCAGGGCCGCCCCAAGCGCGAAGCGCATCCGAGGCGCGCAGCGCGTCGGATCGTCCAATGATTTCCCCGCGCCGCGGCGTCCCCGCGGCGCGGCGTGGTGCATGCAACGACGCGAATTCCTCGAGCTGATCGCCGCCGCCGCGGCGGCCGGCCTGCCGGTGGCGCGCGCGGCCGCGCAGGGCCCGCGCAGCGACGCGGGCTTTTACGACGCGGTCACCCGGCCCTTCGGCAACGTCGGCCTGCTGCACTTCACCGACTGCCACGCGCAGCTCACGCCGCTGTATTTCCGCGAGCCCAGCGTCAACCTCGGCGTGGGTGCCGCGGCCGGGCGGCCGCCGCACCTCGTCGGCGAGGCGCTGCTCAGGCACTTCGGCATCGCGCCCGGCACGCGCGACGCGCATGCGTTCACGTTCCTCGACTTCGAGCGCGCGGCGGCGAGCTTCGGCGCCACCGGCGGCTTCGCCGAGCTCGCGACGCTGGTCAAGCGGCTGCGTGCGACGCGCCCGGGTTCGCTGCTGCTCGACGGAGGCGACACCTGGCAGGGCTCGGCGACCTCGCTGTGGACCAAGGGCCAGGACATGGTCGACGCGCAGAAGCTGCTCGGCGTCGACGTGATGACGGGGCACTGGGAGTTCACCTACGGCGCCGAGCGCGTCAAGGCGGTGGTGGACGGCGACTTCGCAGGCAAGGTCGACTTCGTGGCGCAGAACGTCAAGACCGCCGATTTCGGGGACCCGGTGTTCAAGCCCTACGTGATCCGCGCGATCAACGGCGTGCCGGTGGCGATCGTCGGCCAGGCCTTCCCCTACACGCCCATCGCCAACCCGCGCTACTTCGTCGCCGACTGGACCTTCGGCATCCAGGAAGAGGCGATGCAGAAGGCGGTCGACGAGGCGCGCGCCAAGGGCGCGAAGGCCGTGGTCGTGCTGTCGCACAACGGCATGGACGTCGACCTCAAGCTGGCCTCGCGCGTCACCGGCATCGACGCCATCCTCGGCGGGCACACGCACGACGGCGTGCCCGCGCCGACGCTCGTCGCCAACGCCTCGGGGCGCACGCTGGTCACCAACGCCGGCAGCAACGGCAAGTTCCTCGGCGTGCTCGACCTCGACGTGCGCGACGGCAAGGTCGCCGACTTCCGCTACCGGCTGGTGCCGGTGTTCAGCCGGCTGATCGAGCCCGACGCGGCGATGGCGGCCTTCGTCGCGAAGACCCGCGCGCCCTACCAGGCCAAGCTCGACGAGAAGCTCGCCACCACCGAGACGCTGCTCTACCGGCGCGGCAACTTCAACGGCAGCTTCGACCAGCTGATCGTCGACGCGCTCATCGCCGAGAAGAACGCCGAGATCGCGTTCTCGCCCGGTTTCCGCTGGGGTCCCACGCTGCTCCCCGGCGAGGCGATCACGATGTCCGACGTGATGGACCAGACCGCCATCACCTACCCGTACGCCACGCTCGCCGACATGAGCGGCGAGATGATCAAGACCGTGCTCGAGGACGTCGCCGACAACCTCTTCAATCCCGACCCCTACTACCAGCAGGGCGGCGACATGGTGCGCGTCGGCGGCCTCGCCTACTCGATCGACCCCAACGCCGGCATGGGCAAGCGCATCACGCGCATGGAGTTGAAGGGCAAGGCCATCGAGCCCGGCAAGACCTACAAGGTCGCGGGCTGGGCGCCCGTCGCCGAAGGCGCGCGCGACGCGGGCAACGAGCCCGTGTGGGACGTGCTCGCGCGCTACCTGCGCGCGCAGAAGACGGTGCGCGCCAAGGCCATCGAGCGGCCGGTCGTCGAGGGCATGCAGGGCAACCCGGGGATGGCCTAGCAATCCGCGCCGTCGTCATCCCCGCGAAAGCGACGTCATCCCCGCGAAAGCGACGTCATCCCCGCGAAAGCGGGGACCCAAGCCTTGCCGCAGCGGTATGGCGGTAGCTGCGCAATCGCAGCGGCCTGTCGGGGTAGGGGTAGGGCGGTAGCTGCGCAATCGCAGCGGCCTGTCGCGCATCGGCAAGCGGCGACGGCCGCCGAGCCCCGGTGGCCGCCGCACGTTTCGCCGATGGAGGCGACGACGCATGTTTGCGCGGGTCGCGCAATACCACCACCAAAGGCTGGGTCCCCGCTTTCGCGGGGATGACAGGTCGGCGCGGGGACGACGTCAGGTCAGCGTCACGCGCGCGAAGCGGCGCTTGCCGGCCTGCACGACGAAGGTGCCGGGCGCGGCCAGCGTCAGGCCGCGGTCGGACACCGCGTCGCCGTCGACCTTGAGGCCGTGTCCGTCGATGAGCCGCAGTGCCTCGGAGGTCGAGGCCACGATGCCTGCCTGCTTGGCGACCTGCGCGATGGGCATCGGCACGCCACCCGCGTGGAGGGTCACCTCGGGCATGGCCTCGGGCATCGCGCCGCCACGGAAGCGCGCGTCGAACGCGGCCTCGGCGGTGTCGGCGTCACCCGCCGAGTGGAAGCGCGCGACGATTTCCTTCGCCAGCGACACCTTGGCGTCGCGGGGATTCATGCCGTCGTCGCAGCGGCGCTTGAGCGCCGCGATGTCGTCGAGCGAGCGGAAGGACAGCAGCTCGTAGTACCGCCACATCAGCGTGTCGGAGATCGACATCAGCTTGCCGAACATCTCGCCGGGCGCCTCGGTGATGCCGACGTAGTTGTGCTTGGATTTGGACATCTTGTCCACGCCGTCGAGGCCCTCGAGCAGCGGCATGGTGAGGATGCACTGCGGCTCCTGGCCGAAGTCCTTCTGCAGCTCGCGCCCGACCAGCAGGTTGAACTTCTGGTCGGTGCCGCCGAGCTCGATGTCCGACTTCAGCGCCACCGAGTCGTAGCCCTGCATCAGCGGGTAGAGGAACTCGTGCACGGCGATGGGCTCGTGCGCGTGGAAGCGCTTGTGGAAGTCGTCGCGCTCGAGCATGCGCGCCACCGTGTAGTGCGAGGCGAGCTTGATCATGCCGGCGGCGCCGAGCGGCTCCGACCACTCGGAGTTGTAGCGGACCTCGGTCCTCGCCGGGTCGAGCACCTTGACGGCCTGCGCGTGGTAGGTGCGGGCGTTGGCCTCGATCGCCTCGCGGGTGAGGGGAGGCCGCGTGGCGTTGCGTCCCGAGGGGTCGCCGATCATGGCGGTGAAGTCGCCGATCAGGAAGATCACCTGGTGGCCGAGGTCCTGCATCTGCCGCAGCTTGTTGAGCACCACCGTGTGCCCGAGGTGGATGTCGGGCGCGGTGGGGTCGAGCCCGAGCTTGATGCGCAACGGCTCGCCGGTCTCGTGCGATCGCGCGAGCTTGCGCGCGACTTCGTCCTCGACCAGCAGCTCGTCGGCGCCGCGCTTCATCACGGCGAGCTCGCGCGCGATGTCGGCGCTCATGGCCGGCCGCGCCGGTGGGGCGTCGCCGCTCATGGCCGGCCGCTTCCCGGCGAGGGCCGGCGGGGGACCGCCCTCTGGTACACTCCGCGATCGCCCCGCGACCCGCGTCGATGAATTTCCATAAGCCGCTGATTCTAGCGTATCGAGCCCTTGCGACCCGCGTGTCGCGCCTCGGGTTCGGACGCCCGCTGGTCGCGCTCGCGCTCGCCGGCGGGGCCGTCGCGGCCTTCGGCCTCGTCCCCGACGACGAGCCCGAGCGGGCGCCCGTCACATCCATCGTCCGGGACCTCGACCTCCCCGCGCTCGCGGCGCGCGAGCCCGCGGTTTACTGGCAGGACGCGCGCGTGGCGCGCGGCGACACCATCGGCGCGCTGCTCGCGCGCGCCGGCGTCGACGACGCCGATGCCTTCGAGTTCCTGCGCAGCGACCCTTCGGCGCGCGCGCTCTACCAGCTCCGCCCGGGCCGCGCGCTGCGCGTCGCGACCGACGACCAGGGCGACCTGGTCGAGCTGCGCTTCCTGCAGCCCGGCGGCGAGATGCTGACCGTGACGCGCGACGGCGACCGCTTCGTGGCGAGCTCGGCGGCGCCCGCGACCGACGTGCGCATCGAGATGAAGACCGGCGAGATCCGCTCGTCGCTGTTCGCGGCGGCCGACCAGGCCGACATGCCCGACGCGGTGACCATCGCGCTCACCGAGATCTTCGGCGGCGACATCGACTTCCACCACGACCTGCGCCGCGGCGACTCCTTCGCGGTGGTCTACGAGCGGCGCAGCGTCGAAGGCGAGCCTGTGGGCACCGGCCGCATCCTCGCCGCCGAGTTCGTCAACAAGGGCGTCGCGCGCCGTGCCTACCTGTGGACCGACCCCGAGGGCCACGCGGGCTACTACGGAGACGACGGCCGAAGCACGCGGCGCGCCTTCACGCGCGCGCCGCTGTCGTTTTCACGGGTGAGCTCGGGTTTCACCACGGCTCGGCTGCACCCCATCCAGAAGATCTGGAAGGCGCATACCGGCACTGACTTCGCCGCGCCGATGGGCACGCCGGTGCACGCCACCGCCGACGGCAGCATCGCCTTCGCGGGGCAGCAGAGGGGTTACGGCAACGTCGTCATCGTGCGCCACGGCGGCTCGCTGCAGACCGTGTACGCGCACCTGTCGCGCTTTGCACCCAAGCTCGCCGCGGGCGCGCACGTGTCGCAAGGCGACGTGATCGGCTTCGTCGGCATGACCGGCTGGGCCACCGGCCCGCACCTGCACTACGAGTTCCGCGTCGACGGCAAGCCGCGCAACCCGCTGACGGTGGCGTTGCCGACGGCGCAACCGGTCCCCGAGGCCGAGCGCGCCCGCTTCGCCGCCGAGGTCGCGCCGGAGATCGAGGCGCTTGCGCTCGCGCGAAGCCTCGCCGTCGAGACCGTCGCGGCCGCGCAATAACCCGGGCCTCCCGCGTGACCGACGGCGTGGAGCGCTTTGCCGGCGTGATGTCGGGCACGAGCCTCGACGGGGTCGACGCCGTCATCGCCGAGTTCGGCGTCGCGGGCGTTCCCTGCCGGACGCTGGGCGCCGCGCACCTGCCCTTCACGCCCGCCCTGCACGACGAGCTCCACGCCCTGCAGGCCAGCGGCCCCGACGAGATCCAGCGCGCGGCGCGCGCGGCCAATGCGCTCGCCGACGTCTATGCGCAGGCGATCGACGAGGCGCTGGCCGACGCGGGCGTGGCGCGCGCATCGGTGGTGGCGGCCGGCGTGCACGGCCAGACCATCCGCCACCGGCCCGAGCAGGGCTTCTCGGTGCAGATCAACAACGCCGCGCGCGTCGCCGAGCACACCGGGCTGACGGTGGTCGCCGATTTCCGCAGCCGCGACATCGCCGCCGGAGGGCAGGGCGCGCCGCTGGTGCCCGCCTTCCATCGCGCGCTGTTCGGCGACGCGCGCCGCGACCGCGTGGTGGTGAACATCGGCGGCATCGCCAACATCACCGAGCTCCCGGTGCACGGTGAGGCGCGCGGCTTCGATACGGGCCCCGGCAACGCGCTGCTCGACCTCTGGCATGCGCGGCAACGCGGCGGCGCCTGCGACCTCGACGGCGCATGGGCGCGCCAAGGCAGGGTCGACGCGGCGCTCCTCGCGCGCATGCTGGCCGACCCGTATTTCGCCATGGCGCCGCCCAAGAGCACCGGGCGCGACCATTTCAACGCGCGCTGGCTCGAGGCGATGCTCGAGGGCAGCACGGCGGCGCCGCGCGACGTGCAGGCCACGCTCACCGCGCTCACCGCGCGCAGCATCGCCGACGCGGTGCGCGCCCGCATGCCGCCGGGGGCCGAGGTCATCGTCGCCGGCGGCGGCGCGCACAACGCGACGCTGTGCGAGATGCTGGCCCGCGAGGTCGCGCCGCGCACCCTGCGCACGTCGACCGCGCTGGGCGTGGATGTCGAGCACGTCGAGGCGCTGGCCTTCGCGTGGCTCGCGCGCGCGGCGCTGGCGCGCGACGCCGGCAACCTGCCCGCGGTGACCGGCGCGCGCGGGCCGCGCGTGCTCGGGGCCATCCACTGGGGCGCGTCGCGCGAGGGCAGCGCGCGCTAGCGCCGCGTCAGACCCTGCCGTCCTTGGAGAGCAGGACGGCGACCGGCCGCGTGCCGGGGAACGACGACAGCACGATGGTCAGGCAGGCGGTCAGCGGCACCGCGAGGAAGGCGCCGGTGACGCCCCACAGCTCGGTCCACGCGGCCAGCGAGAGCAGGATCGCGAAGGGCGAGAGGTTGAGCGACTTCGCCATCACCACCGGGTCGACGACGTTGCCGATCACGAACTGGATCACCGACAGCGCGATGAGCAGCGTGAGGATGTCCCCGCCCCCGGTGAACTGCACGATCGCCATCATCACCGGCAGCGCGACTCCGAGGATCGAGCCGACGTAGGGCACGTAGTTGAGCAGCGCGATCAGCACCGCCCAGAATGCCGCGAAGTCGAGCCCGAGCCAGCGCATCACGACATAGCTCGCAAGGCCGAGCACCACGCCGAGCAGCGTCTTCAGCGCGAGGTAGGAGCCGATGCGCGCGTCGATGTCGGTGGCGAAGCGGCCGATGCGCTCGACCGAGCGCGGGTCGTGGAAGGCGAGGGCGAGCTTGTGCGTGAACGAGCTGCGCTCGATCAGCAGGAACGCCGCATACAGCGCGACCAGCAGCGCGGCGGCGAGCAGCGACGACAGCGACGCCACGGTCGTGCCGAGCAGCCGCTGCAGGTTGATCTGCGAGAACAGGTCCTGGTGCAGCGTGGTCCAGGTCGGCTCCTGCTCGAGGTTGAGCCACGCCGCGGCGCGCTGGATGGTCGCCAGCAGCGACTGCTGGTACTGCGGGGCGAGCGCGACGACGTGGTCGATGTTGGCGACGAAGACGTAGCCGATCTCGAACAGCGCGAACGCGATCACCACGACCGACAGCGCGTAGCGCAATCCCAGCGGCATGCGCGGGCCCAGGAGCGGGACGCGTTCGAGCAGGCGCGCGAGCCCGGCGATGACGAACAGCACCACGAAGCCCAGGGCCACCGGCGCGAACACCGCCTTGCCCACGTGCAGCACCACGCCGAGCAGGAATGCCAGCGCGACACCGTGGAAGACCGCGGCGAGGCGGTCGTTCATGGTCAGCGTGCGGCGGCGGTCTGCGCGGGCGGCGTGAGCGCATTCGCCACGTCGACCCAGCCGCCGCCCATCGCCTGGTACACCGCGATCAGCTGGGTGTAGCGCGAAGCCTGCGTGCTCACGGCGGCGAGCTCGGCGGCGAAAAGGTCGGTCTCGGCGACCAGCACCTCGAGGTAGCTCGACAGCCCCGCGTCGAAGCGCAGGTGCGACAGCCTCGCGAACTCGCGCAGCTCGACCACGCGCTGCGCCTGCCGCGCGAACTGCTCGCCGGCGTTCTGCGAGCCGGCCAGCGCGTCGTTGGTCTCGCGGAAGGCGTTGAACACGACCTGGCGGTAGGCGAACGTCGCCTGCTCCTTCTGCGCCTCGGCGCCCTTCACCTGGCCCTCGATGGCGCCGAAGGTGAAGATCGGGCCCGCGAGCTGCGCGCCCAGCAGCCACAGCGTCGCCGGCCCGGTGAGGAAGCTGCCGAAGGCCTGGCTCGCGCTGCCCAGCGCGCCGGTGAGCGAGAGCTGCGGATAGTAGAGCGCGCGCGCCGCGCCGACATTGGCGTTGGCGGCCACGAGGTTCTGCTCGGCCTGCAGGATGTCGGGGCGGCGCTCGAGCAGCGTCGAAGGCAGGTCGGCGGGGATCGCCGGCGCGACCAGCTGGTCGATGGTCCTGCCGCGCGCCACCGGGCCGGGATTGCGGCCGAGCAGCAGGCAGATCAGGTTCTCGGTCGCGGTGACCTGGCTGCGGATGGCGGGGATCGCGGCCAGCGCCTGCTGGTACTGCGAGTCGACCTGCGAGACCTCGGTCTGCGACACCAGGCCGCGCTCGAAGCGGCGGTGGAAGATGCGCGAGCTCTCGGCGAGGTTGGTCGCCGTCGACTGGGCGATCTCGAGCTGGCGGTCGAGCGCGCGCAGGTTGACGTAGCTCGCCGTCACGCTCGTCACCAGCGTCAGCACCACGCCGCGCTTGGCCTGCTCGCTGGCGTACACCTGCGCCTGCGCGGCCTCGGTCTGGCGGCGCACGCGGCCGAAGAGGTCGACCTGCCACGAGGCGCCGAGCGTCGCCTGGTAGAGCGTGAAGTACGGGTCCGCGGGCTCGGGCACCGGCGGCACGCCGAGGCGGCTCGAACGGAAGCGCGAGGGCTCGACGCCGTAGCCGAGCTGCGGGAAGAACTGCGAGCGCGCGGACACGAGCGTCCCGGCGAACTGCTCGATGCGCGCGGCGGCGATGCGCACGTCGAGGTTCTCGCGCAGCGCGGTGTCGACGAGGTCGTTCAGCACCGGGTCGTCGAACTGCTCCCACCACTTGGTGTTGGCGACCTGCTCCGCCTTGGGGAAATCGATGCGCCACGCGGCCGGCACCTCGGGCGCGGGCTTGACGTAGTCGGGGCCGACCGTGCAGCCGGCGAACGCGAGGGCGGCCAGCGCGACCAGCAGGGAAACAGGGCGAGTCTTCATGACGATCCGGTGCCGCGCGGCGTGTGCGGGGGACGGTTGGAGGGCGGTCGGCGACGGCGCTGCGATGCGACGACGTGCTGCAGTGCGATCGAGTGTAGCACTTCGTCGCGGCATCGGCGCGACGGCGAAAGCCCGCGGACCTCGCTGCGCGCCTGTCGCCACGGGGCGCGCGACGGGTAAACGAAGGTGCAGGCCACGCGTGATGCCGACCACGCGAGACTGGCGCTATGCCACGATGCACTGCACAATACGGCTCCGCAACGCAGGGGATTCCATGCGCTACCTGTACGTCGTGATCGCCGCACTGCTCGGCGCGATGGTCGTGCTGTTCGTGTTGCAGAACGCCTCGACCGCCACCGTTTCACTGCTGTCGGCACGCGTCACGCTGCCCATCGCGCTGCTGGTCGGGGGCGCCTACGTGCTCGGCATGCTCACGGGGGGCTTCGTGCTCGCCTTCGTGCGCGGCGTGGCCCGCCGCGCGCGCGCAGCGGAGCCGCGCCCATGACGCGTCGCAGCGCCGCACCGCGGTCCCGCACGGGCACGCCGGCGAAGCGCAGCGCCGGGGCGGTGCGCAAGCGCGCATCGACCGCGCCCGCGCGCAAGGGTGGCACGCATGCCCCGGTGCTGGTCGACCTCGCGCTGCAGGGCGGCGGTGCGCACGGCGCCTATACCTGGGGTGTGCTCGATCGCCTGCTCGAGGAGACCTGGCTGCGCATCGACGGCGTGTCGGGCACCTCGGCCGGCGCGATGAACGCCGCGGTGCTGGCTCACGGCCTCGCGCAGCCGGGACCGCGCGGTGCCGACGGCAACCACGAGGCGGCGCGCGAGGCGCTCGACGGGTTCTGGAAGCGTGTCTCCGACGCGGCGACGATGAGCCCGCTGCGGCGCGGCCCGATGGAAATCCTCTCGGGCCTGTGGACGCTCGACTACTCGCCGGCCTTCGCGGCGATGGAGCTCGCTTCGCAGGTGGTGTCGCCCTACGCGATGCCCATGGGCGCCAATCCGCTGGCGGCGGTGCTCGACGCCTGCGTCGACTTCGAGCGGCTCGCGCAGGCGCCGATCAAGGTCTTCGTCACGGCGACCAACGTGCGCACCGGCAAGGGCCGCGTGTTCCGCAACGCCGAGATCACGCCCGACGTGCTGCTCGCCTCGGCCTGCCTGCCGACCATGTTCCAGGCCGTCGAGATCGACGGCGAGCCGTACTGGGACGGTGGCTACTCGGGCAACCCGTCCATGTACCCGCTGATCCGCGAGTGCTCGGCCTCCGACACCATCCTCGTGCAGATCAACCCCATCGAGCGGCCGGGAACGCCGCGCACCCCGCGCGAGATCCAGAACCGCATGAACGAGATCTCCTTCAACGCGACGCTGCTCAAGGACCTGCGCGCGGGCGCGCTCCTGCGCCAGACGCTCGACCCGGGCGACAGCGAAGGGCGGATGTGGGCCAACATGCGCGTGCACCGCATCGCCAGCGACTTGATGCTCGAGCTCGGCTACTCGTCGAAGCTCCTCGCCGAGTGGGCCTTCTTCACCATGCTGCGCGACGAAGGGCGCAAGTCGGCCGACGCCTTCCTCGCCGCGCACCGCGACGACCTCGGCGTGCGCTCGACGCTCGATTTCGACGCGCTGCTCGAGGGCATCTGATGCACCGCGCCGCGCACCGCACGGAGGCCCGCTGACCGTGGGCCTCGTCGGCATCCTCGCGGGCCTGGGCGTGCTGGTATGGCTGTCGTTCCGCGGCTGGAGCGTGCTGGTGCTGGCGCCGCTGGGCGCGCTGGTGGCGGCGCTGTTCGCGGGCGCGCCGCTGCTCGCGCATTGGACCATCACCTTCATGGGCTCGGCGGCGGGCTTCATCGCGCAGTTCTTCCCGCTGTTCCTGCTCGGCGCGATCTTCGGCAAGCTGATGGACGACAGCGGCGCGGTGACCAGCATCGCGCGCTTCATGACCGAGAAGCTCGGGCCGAAGCGGGCGATCCTCGCCGTGGTGCTCGCGGGCGCCGTGGTCACCTACGGCGGCGTGAGCCTCTTCGTCGCGATATTCGTGATCGTGCCCATGGGGCAGGCGCTGTTCCGCGCGGCCGACATCCCCAACCGACTGCTGCCGGGCGCGGTGGCGCTGGGCACGATGACCTTCACCATGACCGCGCTGCCGGGCACGCCGGCGATCCAGAACGCCATCCCCATGCCCTTCTTCGGCACCACGCCCTTCGCCGCGCCGGGCCTCGGCGCGATCGCCTCGGTGATCATGGCGGGCTTCGGCCTGTGGTGGCTGGGGCGCGTCGCCGGCCGTGCGCGGCGCGCAGGCGAGGGCTTCGAGCGCCGCGCGTTGCCGTCCGCGGAAGCGGAAAACGCGCAGGACGCCGTGGACGCCCCCGAGCTCCGTGCGCGCGCCAGCACGGCCAGCGGCTTCGATCCCGCCGAGATCGAGGATGCGGCGCCGGTGTTCAACGGGCCGTCGCCGCTGGTGGCGATTGCGCCGCTGCTGGTCGTGGTGGTGGTCAACCTCGTGGTGTCGTTCCTGGTCCTGCCGCGGATCGACATGGAGCGGCTGGCGGGCCTCGCCTTCGATCCCGACGTGCTGGGCGCGGCGAGCGGCGTCTGGTCGGTGCTGTTCGCGCTGGCCTGCGGCATCGTCGCGGTGGTCGTGCTCAATCGCGGCAGGCTCGCCTCGCTGCGCGCCAGCGTCGACAACGGTGCGCATGCCTCGGTGCTGCCCGTCGTGAGCGTGGCGAGCCTCGTCGGCTTCGGCGCGGTGGTGGCCGCGTTGCCCGCCTTCGCCGCCGTGCGCGACTGGGTGCTGGGCATCGAGGGCGGTCCGCTGGTGTCGCTGGCCTTCGCCACCAACGTGCTGTCGGCATTGACCGGCTCGGCCTCGGGCGGGCTCACCATCGCGCTCGACACGCTGGGACAGACCTACATGGAGCTCGCCGCCGAGCTCGGCATCGACCCGGCGCTGCTGCATCGCGTCGCCGTGATCGGCGCGGGAACGCTCGACAGCCTGCCGCACAACGGCGCAGTGGTGACGCTGCTCGCGGTGTGCGGCTGCACGCACAAGGAAAGCTACCTCGACATCGTGATGGTGGCGATCGTCGGCGCGCTGGTCGCGCTGGCGGCGGTGATCGTGCTGGGATCGACGGTCGGATCGTTCTAGCGGACAATTTCACCCCCGGGCCGGCACGCGGGAACCGGCCCCGCACAACCCTCGCATCAGCCCTGCGGAGAATGGACATGAACGTGCAGAAAGTGGTCGCGGCACTGGCCTGCGGCGCCCTCGCGCTCGCCTCGGCGCAGGCGTCCGCGCAGGCCAGCGTTTCCTACGGGCGCATCACCAACGTGCGCAGCGTCACCGTCGACAGCAGCGGTGCGCGCGTCGGCGGTGCGGTGGTCGGCGGCACCATCGGCCTCGCCTCCGGCAGCAACCGCTCGGGCAGCAACCAGGCGCTGCGCGGCGTGGGCGGCGCGGCCGCCGGACGCCGCATCGGCGGCGCGATCGGGCAGAGCCAGGCCTTCGAGTACACGATCCTCATCGGGGGATCGACCACGACCATGGTCACCGACCAGGTGGGCATCCGGGTCGGGGATTGCGTCGCCGTCGAGCGCGGCGCGTTCAACAACCTGCGGCTGGTCGACGATGCGCGCTGCAACCCGCCGCCCCGTCCTGCTGCCGCCCCGGCGCCCGCGCCGGCCGCGGCAGCGCCGCCCAAGGCCTCGCCAGCGGCGATCCGCGAGGCCAACGCCTGCGTCCAGGCGAAGGAGCAGCTCCTCAAGGCCGAGACCGACGAGGCCTTCGATCGCGCCGAGCGGCGCGTTCGCCTGCTGTGCGGCGTGTAGGCGCACCCGGACCCGCGCACGGGCCCGCGGTTGCGGCGGGCCCGGCCAACGTCGCGGCCGCGCCGGCGATCGCGCGCGCCACCATGCGTGCAGCCGCGTCCGCGGCCGCCGCGCTGCTGCTGCTGGCCGGCTGCGCGGAGCTTCCGCGCAACGCGCCGCCGCTCGACGTCATGGCCGAGGCGTCGATCCCGGGGTTGCCCGACGTGCGCACCGCCGCGGGGCGGCCGAGCAAGGTGCTCACCGAGGACCTCGAGCGGTCGTTCGCGCAGGAATCGCGCAGCGATTTTCCCGTGGGGCCCGACGGCATCGTCCATTACCCGCACCTCGCACTCTCGGGGGGCGGTCCCAACGGGGCCTTCGGTGCGGGCCTGCTGAAAGGATGGACGGCCACCGGCACGCGACCCGTGTTCAAGATCGTGACGGGCGTTTCCACGGGGGCCCTGATGGCACCCTTCGCCTACCTCGGGCCCGCCTACGACGATGCACTGGGAGATTTCTACACCACCAACGCCTCGCGCAACATCTTCACGCGGCTGTCGATCCTCCCGTCGCTGCTGGGCGGCGAAGCATTCGCCGATACGAGCCCGCTGCGCACGCTGCTCGAGCAGCACGTCGACCAGCGGCTGCTCGACGCCGTCGCCGACGCACACCGCCGCGGGCGTCGGCTGTACGTCGCCACCACCGACCTCGACTCGCAGCGCCTCGTGGTCTGGAACATGGGCGCGATCGCCGCGAGCGGGCATCCGCAGGCGCTGCCGCTGTTCCGCCAGGTGATGCTCGCCTCGGCGTCGGTGCCCGTGGCCTTCCCGCCGGTGCTGTTCGACGTCGAGACGCGCGCCGGCGGCCGGCACTACGACGAGCTGCACGTCGACGGCGCGGTGGGTGCCAACGTCTTCTACAACGGCGGCGTGTTCAGCTTCTCCGAGGTGCGCGCGCGGGCGTCGACGCTGCCCGGCCGCGAGGACGTGTTCGTCGTCCACAACGGCAAGCTGCTGCCCGAGCCCGCCGTCACCCGCCGCTCGGTGTTCGGCATCGCGCTGCGGTCCTTCGATGCGGTCAGCAAGTCGCGCATGGTCGGCGACCTGATCCGCATCTACGCCGTCACGCAGCGCGAGGGCGCGACGTTCCACTGGATCACCATCCCCGAGGACGTGGACCTGACGAGCCGGGAGCTCTTCGACCCCGTCGCCATGGGCAATCTCTACGCCCTCGGCGAGAAGGTGGCGCGCGAGGGCCCGCTCTGGGAGACCGAGCCGCCGGGATTCCGCCATCGCCTGCGGGGCTCGAGCGAGGCGCCGCAGGAGCCCTGACCGCGCGCAGCGATGCGTTGCGGCGGGGACCGGGCCATGCCGGCCGCGACCGGGCAGCGGGCCGGGCTGCCGGGATCAGCCCGGCGTCATGGTCCAGATGAAGAGCGCAGTCACCGCGAGCAGCGACAGGCCGGCGACGGGCCAGCGGCGCAGGAACGCATCGCCGCATTCGAAGGCACGGCCGATCGGCAGCGCGAGGCGCCGCATCCCGCGGGTCGACGCCGCCTCGTCGCGCCCGCGTCCCAAAAGCCACGCCACCAGCGCGCCCGCGACAACGATGCAAAGGGCCTTGGCGAGCTCCTTGGGCTCGAGCGCGCCGGCGAGATAGCCCTCGGGCAGGGGCCCCAGCGTCGCGAAGGCGAGCACGAAGGACAGCAGTGCGAGCCCGAGCATCGCCACGCCCTGCAGCGCATCGGGAGCGCGCTTGACCTCGACGGCCGCGCCGGCGCGCCCGAAGGCGCGCGCGAGCACCAGCAGCACGTAGGCGCAGGTGAGGGCGCCGCCCGCCTGCAGCACGGCCGACCACCACCATTGCCCGCTCGTGTCCGCGGCGTCGAGCAGGATCTTCTTGGCCACCCAGGCGCCGCTCGGCACGATGCCCATCAGCGCGAGCCCGCCCAGCGCGAACGACAGCACCGCGACGGGCGCCGCGCGCGCGGCGCCGGCGAACTCGGTGATGCGGTCGTGGCCGAGCGTCGCGTAGATCGTGCCGGCCGCCATGAACATCGCCGCCTTGGCGGTGGCGTGCGCGATGGCCTGCACGACGCCGGCGACCTGCACGTCGCCCTGCACCAGCATGCCCGTGCCGGGTTCCACCGCCAGCGGGAACATCATGAAGAGGTAGCCGATCTGCGCGACGGTCGAGTACGCGACCAGGAGCTTCAGGCGCTGCTGGCGCAGCGCCAGCACGTTGCCCGCGACGATGGCGAATGCACCCAGCCCCGCCAGCACCTGCGCGGCGGCGAACCCGGGCAGCGCCGGCGCCACGTCGAACCACAGCCGCAGCACGATGAACCACGAGCCCTTGACCACCAGCGCCGAAAGCACCGCGCTCGCCGCCGGCGGCGCGCCGCCGTGCGCGGGCGGCAGCCACAGGTGCAGGGGGAACAGGGCGGTCTTGGCGAGCAGCCCCGCTGTCATCGCGGCGATCGCCACGATGGTCGCGGGCGTCGCGCCCCGGGCGGCGATCTGCGGCGCGATCAGCGCGATGTCCAGCGTGCCGGTCTCGCCGTACAAAAGCACCGTGCCGAGGAGGTAGAGGATCGAGCCCGCCAGCGCGTAGACGAGGTAGCGCAACGCCGCGCGCAGCGTGTCGCCGCCACCGGCGAGGCAGACCATCGGCACGCCGGCGAAGGTGAGGAGCTCGAGCGCGACGTACAGCGTGAAGAGGTCGCCGCTGACGAACACCAGGTTGAGCGAGCCCCAGACCGCCAGCAGCAGCAGCCAGTACACGGTCGCGGCCCGCGCCTCGGGCTCGCCCGGGGCGGTGCGGAAATCGCGCCGCGCGTACAGGCCGATGCCCGCGACCACCACGGCGATCGCCAGCATCATGGCGATCGCGGGCCCGTCGGCGCGCAGCGCGATGCCGAGCGGCGGCGCGTAGCCGCCGAGCACGTAGACGAGCCCTTCGCCCGAGCGGGTGGCAGCGCCGAGGATCGCCAGCGCGACGCCGAGCCCCGCGACGATGGTCAGCGCGGCCACGCGCGGCACGTTGCGCGCACCCAGCACCAGCGCGAGCATCATGCCCGCGAAGGGCAGCATGATCGCGGCGGGCAGGAGGGCGCCCCGCGCCGACGTGACCGCCTCGATCACGTCGCGCGGTCCGGGGGATCGGCGGCGAGCGAGGCGGAACCCGTCGCGGCGAAAAGGCGCAGCAGCAGCGTGACGGCGAGCGCCGTCGCCGCGAACGCCACGACGATGCCGGTGATCAGGAGCGCCTGCGGCACGGGGTCGCCGCCGAGGCCCGGGATCGCGCCGCGGCGCGCGATGACGCCAAACAGCAGGAACACGCCGTTGCCGACGACGTTGAACGCCAGGAGCTTGCGCAAGGGCTGGGGATTGACGATGAAGCCGTACAGGCCGATGCCGATCAGCGCGCAGGCGATGAGCCCGAGTTGCGTGACGCCGCTCATGGGCCTTCCGTGCGCGGGCCGGGAGCGGCGGGCGTGGCCGCGTCGCCGGGCCGCTCCGGCGGGCCCGCCATGACGAGGCCCAGCGTGAAGGCGAGCGAGGGCATCAGCGCGAATTCGATGGCGAGGATCATCGGCTTGGCCCAGCCCTCGGGGTAGCCGAGGAAGGCGCCCGCCGTGTACGAGCCCACGATGCCGATGGCGAGGAAGGCCAGCGGCCCCGCGACTAGCAGCATGCGCACCCAGCGGCGCGAGACCGGCGGCGTGTCGGCGAGGCCCGCGAGGCGCGCGAGCAGCCACATCGCCGCGACGATGGTCGCACCCTGGAACTTGCCGCCCGGATGGTCGGCGCCGTTCCAGAAGATGTAGATGCCGATGACCAGCCCGATGGGCGGGAGCACGCGCGCGATGAAGGCGAGGATGCTGTCGGGGTCGGCGTTGTAGCGCAGGCCCGGCCGGCCGCCCCAGTGCGCGTCGGTGGCGAGCGACCAGATGCCCACCAGCGCGAGCAGCACGACGATCGCCTCGAGCATCGTGTCCATCGCGCGGAACGCCATCAGCACGCCGGTGATGGGGTTGCCCACGCCCGTCGCGGGCAGCGCGGCCATGGTCTGGTGCGCCAGCGAGGGCGCGGGAAGCGGCAGCCCCAGCACCCCAACCGCCAGCGCGCCCGCGACCAGCGCGCACAGCAGGCCCGCGGCGATGCGCAGCGCGATGCCGGGGCGCTCGCGTGCGGCGCCGGCCTCGGTGGCGCGCAGCCGGGACGAGGCGCGCACCAGCAGCAGCGACGTGAGCCCCGCGCCGATCGCCGCCTCGGTGAGCGCCACGTCGACGGCGCCGATCTGCACCCACACCAGCGTGAGCAGCAGGCCGTAGGCGAGGAAGCCCGAGGCCGCGCTGAAGGTGTCGCGCACCAGCGTCGTGTAGACGCCCAGCGCCAGCACCAGCAGCGCGGGCACGGTGTAGAACACGTCGATCACGCCGGCGGCCCCCCGCGCTCCGCGCGACGCGCGATGCGCGCGATGAGCTGCCCCGCGTCGGCGCTCGACAGCATCACCAGCAGCCAGATGGCGACGAGCTTGAGCACGCCGGCGAGCGTCCCGGCATGCGGCAGCAGCCCCAGCACGATCAGCCCGAGCCCGAGGTTGTCGGCCTTGGTCAGCGCGTGCAGGCGCGTCAGCGTGTCGGGGAAGCGCAGGAGGCCGACGGCGCCCGCGAGGTAGAAGAACACGCCCGCGGTGACGGTGACGACGGTGAATACGGTGATCGCCGCGCTCATCGCTCGCCGTCCCCGGGGCGCGGCGGCGAGAACTTGACGAAGGCGATGGACGCGAACGCGGCCAGCACCGCGAGCGTCAGCGACACGTCGATCACCGACCAGTCGCCGATCGCGGCGCCGCCGAGCAGCAGCGCGCCGATGCCGCCGCTGCCCAGGAGCTGCGCCGCCATCATGCGGTCGGCGTCGCCCGGCCCGCGCAGCGCGCGCACCAGGCCGAGCGCGGTCATCGCCAGCACGAGGCCGGCGGCGGCCAGGAGGAAATCCGTCACCGCGCGTCCCCGGGGAGCAGCGCGGGGGCGAACCTGCGCTCCTCGGCGGCCAGCGACTCGACGACCGGCGTCGCGGTGTCGAGGCAATGGAACTCGATCGACCCGGCGGTTTCCCCGCAGGGCAGCGTGCCGGGCATGAGGCTGGTGATGGTCGCGAAGTGGTTGCGCGCCATGCCGCGCGGGAACGCGGTGCGGTAGTCGACGAAGCCCGTCCGCAGCGGCATCGACGGCGACAGCGCACGCCACGCGACGTCGATGCCCGCGACGACCGATTGCCAGAGGAATCGCGGGATCGCCAGTGCCAGGGCGCCGAGGCGCACGCGGCCCGTGGCGGGAGGCAGGAGCGCGAGGCTCGCCAGCGTCGCGCACAGCGCGGCGACGAAGCCGACCGCGAGGTCGTACCACTTGGCGCTCGGCAGCAGCACCAGCCACAGCAGCATGAACATGGCACCCCGCACGAGCCCCGTGCCCGCGCGGCCGCGCGGCAGCGTCACGGCCGCGCCCCCGGGAGCGGGGCCGCATCCTGTATCCGCACGTCCATCGCGCCGAGGCGGTCGTAGAGCTTCGCCTCGCGGCGGATCGGCCACCAGTCGTAGAAGAAGATTTCCATCGGCCGCCACAGGGCGACCCAGCCGCCGATGACGAAGCTCTCCTTGACGATCGACGCGTAGCTCTCCTTCGACGCGAAGCTCGCCACGACCTCGCCGGCGACGATGGCGACGGCGAGGAAGGTGACGCCGATGGCGAGGCTGATGCGGCCGTCGCGGAACAGCCGCTTCAGCGAACGGCGCGCCGCCGCGGCGCGCTCGGTGAAATAGGCGTGGACCGCATCGCCGAGCGCGCCGGCGTCGGGAACCGGGGGCGACGCAGCGGAGGCGGGTGGTGCGCTCGCCGCGCCCGCGCCTCGCCCGAGGTGCACGACCAGCGAGAGCGCGTCGCGTGGTCGCTGCTCCTCGGCCCAATCGACGATGTAGGCTTCGGC
Source organism: Casimicrobiaceae bacterium (assembly GCA_044226535.1). Taxonomy (GTDB): domain Bacteria; phylum Pseudomonadota; class Gammaproteobacteria; order Burkholderiales; family Casimicrobiaceae; genus VBCG01. The sequence continues at coordinate 53,190 of JBGAGT010000012.1, forward strand.
GGCGGGATCGAGGTCGCGCTCGCGGAAGGGCGCCGGGTCCATGGCGTTGAACATCTGGCGCATGTCCGACAGGTGGAGGTGGAGCGCGGCCACTCGCGTCCCCGCGCGCGTCAGGTGCCTTCGCCGGCGGCGACGGGAACCGGGTCCTTCTTCGCCTCCTTGCGTCCGAACACGGTGATGTAGAGCACCGGCAGCAGGATCAGCGTCAGCAGCGAGGCGACCAGCAGGCCGCCCATGATGGCGAACGCCATCGGGCCCCAGAAGATCGTCGGCGCGATGGGGATCAAGCCCAGCACCGTCGAGACCGCCGTCAGCACCAGCGGCGTGAGGCGGTCCTTGGCGGCCGCGTACACCGCCTCGACGACGTTCTTGCCGGCCTCGCGCTCGGCCTCGATCGACACGATGAGGATCACCGCGTTCTTGGCGATCATGCCGATCAGCGCGAGGATGCCGAGGATGGCCACGAACCCCAGCGGGCGCTGGAAGATCAGCAGCGCCGCGACCACGCCGATCAGCCCGAGCGGCAGGATGAAGACCACCATCGCCATGCGCCGGAAGCTCGCGAGCAGGATCATCATGAACAGCAGCATCAGCAGGATCATCATCGGCACGACGGAGAACACGTTCGCCGAAGAATCGTTGCTCGATTCGTAGATGCCGCCGGTCTCGATCCGGTACGGGCGCGGCAGCTTGGCGCTGTAGGCGTCGATCGCGGGCTTCAGCGACGTCACCACCGACTCGGGCAGCACGCCGTGCGCGACGTCGGAGCGCACGGTCAGCGTCGGCACGCGGTCGCGTCGCCACACCAGGGGGAACTCCTGCTCCTCCGTCGCGCGCGCGAACTGCGAAAGCGGCACCATGCGCCCGGTCGCGGTGGGCACGGAGAGCGAGCTCAGCGACTCGAACGACGCGCGCTCGGCGTCGCCGGCGCGCCCGACGACGTTGATCAGGTAGATGTCGTCGCGCACCTGCGTGATGGTGGTGCCCGTCACCGAGGCGTTGAGAACCGCGGCGATGGCGCGCGAGCTCACGCCGAGGCGGCGCGCCTCGTCCTGGTCGATGTGCACGCGCACCTGCCGCGCGGGCTCCATCCAGTCGAAGTTGACGGTGCGCACGCGCGTGTCGGCGCCCATGATGCCGGCGACGTCCTGCGCGATGCGGCGCACTTCGTCCATGTCGGGGCCGATGACGCGGTACTGCAAGGGCCAGCCCACCGGCGGTCCCATCTCCAGAGGCGACACGCGCGACACCACCTCGGGGAAGTCGACGGCGAGGATGCCTTCGAGCTTCGCCTGCAGCCGATCGCGCGCCTCGATGCTCTTGGCGATCACCACGATCTGCGAGAAGAACGGGTTGGCGAGGTGCACGGACAGCGGCAGGTAGAAGCGGATCGCGCCGCGGCCGATGTAGGTGCTGTAGCGCTCGACGTCTGGGTTGTTGTCGAGCAGCGCCTCGACGCGCCTGGCGGTGGACTCGCTGGCATGGATCGACGCGTTCTGCCGCAGCGTCAGGTCGACCAGCAGCTCGGGGCGATCCGACGAGGGGAAGAACTGCCGCGGCACGAACTGCAGCATGAACATCGCCACCACGAACACGGCGATGGTGAGGCCGATGGTCGCCCAGCGAAAGCGGATGGCGAGGCCCAGGAAGGCCGCGTAGGCCGACACGAGCTTCGACGGCTTGCCGTCGCCCTTGTCCTTCGGCGCCTTGAGGATCGCCTTGCCGAGGATCGGCCCGAACACCACCGCGACGAGCCACGAGGCGATCAGCGCGATCGCCACCACCGAGAACAGCGACGACAGCACCTCGCTCGCGCCGCCCGGGGCGAAGCCCACCGGCACGAAGCTCGCGATGGTGACGAGCGTGCCCATCAGCATCGGCGCCGCGAGCGACTTGTAGGCGAACGACGCCGCGGCGTCCTTGCTGTCGCCGGCACGCAGGCGCCGCAGCATGGCGTCGACCGTGGTCATGGCGTCGTCGACCAGCAGCGTCAGCGCGATGATCAGCGCGCCGAGCGAGACGCGCTGCAGGTTGAGGTGCATCACGTCCATCACCGCGAACACCAGCGCCAGCGTGATGGGGATGGCCAGCGCGACGATGATGCCGGGCCGCACGCCGAGGCTCAGGAAACTGCAGGCGAGGATGATGATGATCGCCTGCACCAGCGACATCAGGAAATCGTTGATCGCATGGTCGACGATCTGCGACTGGTCGGCGACGAGGATGGGCTCGATGCCCACCGGCAGCGCGGCCTTGATGTCCGCCATCGCCGCGTGGATGTTGGTGCCGAGCGCGAGGATGTCGCCCCTGTCGCGCATGGCGATGGCGAGGCCGATCGCCGGCTTGCCGTTGACGCGGAACATGGGCGTCGGCGGGTCGACCGTGCCGCGCTTGACCATGGCGATGTCGCCCAGGCGGTAGATGCGGTCGCCCGAGCGGATGCTCACCGCCTCGATGTCGCGCTCGTTGTCGAAGGCACCCGTCACGCGCAGGTACACGCGCTCGTCGCCGGTCTGGATCACGCCGGCGGGGCGCAGCACGTTCTGCGCCTGCAGCGTCTGGATGATGGAGTTGAAGTCGAGCCGCAGGCTCGCCAGCGTCGCCGTCGAGAACTCGATGTAGATGCGCTCGTCCTGCTGGCCGAGCAGCTCGATCTTGGCGACGTCGGGGACCTGCAGCAGCTTCGAGCGCGCGGCCTCGACGTAGTCGCGCAGCTCGCGGAAGCTGAAGCCGTCGGCGGTGAAGCCGTAGATGATGCCGAAGGTGTCGCCGAAATCGTCGTTGAAGAAGGGGCCGACGACGCCCTGCGGCAGCGTGCCGCGCATGTCGCCGATGTTGCGGCGCACGCGGTACCAGACGTCGGGGATGTCCTTGGTGGCGGTGGTTTCGTCGAGGTCGACGAAGATGGTCGTCTGGCCGGCCGTGGTGTAGCTGCGCACGGTGTCGAACTTGTGCGTCTCCTGCAGCGTGCGCTCGAGGCGCTCGGTGACCTGCGTCAGCGTTTCCTCGACGGTCGCGCCGGGCCACGCGGCGGCGACGATCATGGTGCGCACGGTGAAGGGCGCGTCCTCGTCGCGGCCCAGGTTCTTGAACGCGAGCACGCCGGCGACGACGGCGACGATCATGAGGAAGATGACCAGCGATGGCCGCTTGAGCGACCATTCCGACAGGTTCGGGCCGATCACGGCGCGGCTTTCAGCGGGCTGACTTTCTGGCCGGGGCGCAGGGCCTGCACGCCCGCCGTGACGACGACATCACCGGGCGCGAGTCCCGACGCGACCTCGACGCGGTTGGGGTCCGAGGAGCGGATCTCGATGGCCCGCGACGACACCGTTCCCGCCTTGGTGTCGACGATCCACACCGCGGCCTGGCGGTCCGTGCGGACCACCGCCGAAGGCGGGATTTCGATGACCTCGCCTGCCGCGAGCCGCAGGCGGCCCGTCACGGTGCTGCCGAGGCGCATGTCGGCGGGCGGGCTCGCGAGCTTGGCGCGCACGCGGAACGTCCCGGTGAGCGGATCGGCGCGGGGCGAGACCTCGCGTACGGTCGCGCTGGCGGTGACCTTGGGGTCGGCGGTCAGCGAGACGGTGATCGGCGTGTTGAGCGTGGTGCTCGCCTTGGCCCTCGCGGGGATGTCGAACACCGCGTCGCGGCCGCCGTCGCGCGCGACCTGGATGATCATCTGGCCCGCGCCCACCACTTCGCCAGGCTCGGCGCCCTGGGCGGTCACCACGCCGGTGACGTCGGCGACGAGCCGCGTGTCGCCGACGCGCGTCTGCGCCAGCGTCACCTGCGACTGCGCCGATTCGGTGGCCGATGCCGCGGCCTGCGCCGCGGTCTGCGCCGACTCGAACTGCGCCTGCGACACCGCGCGCTCGGTGACGAGGTCGCGCATGCGCGCGTACATGCTTTGCGCCTCGGCCTGGCGCGCACGCGCGGCCTCGAGCTGCGCGCGCGCCGACAGCAGCGCCGTCTCCTCGTTCTGCGAGTCGAGGCGCGCGATCGGCTGGCCCGGGCGGATGGTGTCGCCGACGCTCACGTTGCGCTCGACGAGGCGCCCGCCGATGCGGAACGCCTGGTTGATCTCGGTCTGCGCCTGCACCGTGCCGTTGAGCGTGACGACGTCGCCGACGAGCCCCTTGCTGATGGTCATCGTGCGCACCGGGCGGACCTCGGGCGGCCGTGCCTCCTCGGTGCGCTGGCAGGCCGCGAGGCCCGCGAGCAGCGCGAGCGAGCCGAGCGCGGCGGCGAGGCGCGCGGCGCGCGGTGCGCGACGGGTCTTGGACGGGGTAGCGTGCGTGGGGCGCATGTTGGCTCAGGTTCGTGGATTCACGGCGGGTGCGGCGGTACGCGTGCTGCGCGTGCGGATGCCGAGGAAGGCGAACGCGACAGCGAGCAGCGGGCTCGCCATGCCGAAGAACGCGAAGGGAAGGTAGTGCAGGGTGGCGATGCCGAGCGTCGCGGCCATGTAGGCACCGCAGCTGTTCCACGGCACCATCGCCGAAGTCGGCGTCCCCGAAGCGCCGATGGTGCGCGACAGCACCTGCGGGGCGAGGCCGCGCTCGGCGAACGCGGCCTTGAACATGCGCCCTGGCAGGACCACGGCGATGTACTGGTCGGCGGTGACGATGTTCGTGGCGATGACCGATCCGACGGTGGCGGTGACCAGCGCGCCGGTCGACCTGATGCGCTGGATCAGCGGCTCCATCAGCCGCTCGAGCACGCCGGCCTTCTCGACCACGCCGCCGAAGGCCAGTGCGGCGATGATCAGCCACACGGTGTTGAGCATGCTTTCCATGCCGCCGCGCGTGACCAACTGGTCGACGGTCTCATGGCCGGTGTTCGCGTGGTAACCCTCGGCGAGCGCGAGCCAGACGCCCTTGAACAGCGCGAGCGCCGTCGGCGTGCCCGCGGAAACGTTCGCGAACGTCACGACGCGCGCAGGCGCGACGATGGTCGCGAGGACGCCGCCGGCGAGCGCCCCGATCAGGATCGCCGTGAAAGGCGGCATGCGGACCAGCGCCAGCACGATCACCACGCCGAGCGGCAGGAACAGCCACAGCGACATGTCGAAGGCGCTGCGGATCGCCTCGATCTTCGGCCCGGCGTCGAAGTCGCCCGGCCGCCCCAGCGTATAGAAGATCGCCAGCGCGATCAGCAGCGCGATCGACGAGGTGAGCAGCGTTTCCTTGAGGTGCGTGTACAGGTCCACGCCCGCGGCGGCCGCAGCGAGGTTGGCCGAATCCGACAGCGGCGAGGTGGTGTCGCCGAAATAGGCACCCGAGATCACCGCGCCCGCGGCGATCGCGGGGTTGAGGCCCATGTTGGCGGCGATGCCCATGAAGCCGACGCCGATGGTGCCGACCACCGTCCACGAGCTGCCGATGCTCGTCGACACCAGCGCCGAGATCGCGCAGACGGTGACGAAGAAATAATTGGGCGAGAGCAGCTTGAGGCCGTAGTAGACCATCGCCACCAGCGTGCCGCTCATGGCCCAGGTGCCGATCAGCGCGCCGACGGCGAACAGGATGAAGATGGCGCCGACGCCCGAGCCGACGCTGGCCACCGCGGCCTCGCGCAGCGAGTCGAGCGTGTGCCCGGCGCGCCAGCCGATGAAAACGGCGATCATGGCCGCGACGGTGAGCGCCACCTGGTTCGGGCCGTTGGCCCCTTCGTCGCCGAACAGCACGAACGACAGCGCGACGAGGAAGATCAGGGCGGCGACCGGGATGGCCGCCTCGGTCAGCGACAGCCGCCGGGGTTCCCTGGGGGGATGCTTGCCCTCGTTCTGGGTTTGCGGCATGGGGATGAAGGCAGCGGGTTGTGCAAGTGCACAAAGTGCATTATGCCATCAGGACCGGCTGCGCCTGCGTGCCGGTCCTGGTGCGCGAGCCGGCGCGTTGCGACGCGCCGGACCGAAATGCCCGGCCGGCGCGCTTGCGTGCGGGCCGGCCGTTCCTCGCCGCGAGGTCCGTCAGTAGTCGACTGGGTCGCGGATGATCGGGCAGGTCATGCAGTGGCCGCCGCCGCGCCCGCGGCCGAGCTCGGCGCCGACGATGGTCACGACCTCGATGCCTTCCTTGCGCAGCAGCGTGTTGGTGTAGGTGTTGCGGTCGTAGGCGTACACCACGCCGGGCGAGGCGCAGACCAGGTTGGCGCCGCTGTCCCACTGCGTGCGCTCGCGCTGGTAGTCGGTGCCGCCGGCCTCGACCACGCGCAGCTTCTTCAGGCCCAGCGCCTCCTCGACGACCTTCACGAAGGGCTTGTTCTCGGCGTGGAACTCGACGCCGCTCGGGTGATTGCTGGGGCGGTACGAGAACGTCGTGGTCTTGGCGAGGAAATCGGGCGCCAGCAGCACGCAGTCGCGGTCGGCGAAGGTGAACACCGTGTCGAGGTGCATCGCCGCGCGGATCTTGGGCATGGCCGCGACGATCACGCGCTCGGCCGCCTTCTTCTTGAACAGCGTGGCCGCAAGCTGGCTGATCGCCTGCCGCGAGGTGCGCTCGCTCATGCCGATCAGCACGTTGCCCTTGCCGATGGGCATCACGTCGCCGCCTTCCAGCGTCGCCATGCCGTGGTCCTGCGTCGGGTCGCCCCACCACACGTTCACCTTGCCGGCGAAGTCGGGATGGAACTTGTAGATCGCCGTGGTGAGGATGGTCTCCTCGTGCCGCGCGGGCCAGTACAGCGCGTTGAGCGTGACGCCGCCGTAGATCCAGCAGGTGGTGTCGCGGGTGTACAGCGTGTTGGGCAGCGGCGGCAGCAGGTACTCGGTGACGCCCGCGGCCTCCTTCACCACCTTGAGCGCCTTGCCGCCGACCGACTCGGGGAATTCATGCGTCGACAGCCCACCGATCAGCGTCTCGGCGAGGTCGCGGTTGGACAGGCCCTCGAGGTAGCTGCGCAGCTCGTCGATGAAGCCCAGCCCGACCTGGTTGGGCACCACCTGGTTGTCGAGGATCCACTTCTTGCCCTCGGGGACGGCCACCGTCTCGGCGAGCAGGTTGTGCATCTCGACCACGTCGATGCCGCGGTCGCGCATCTTCTGCACGAAGTCGAAATGGTCGCGCTTGGCGTTCTCGACCCACAGCACGTCGTCGAACAGCAGCGCGTCGCAGTTGGAGGGCGTCAGGCGCTGGTGGGCGCGGCCGGGCGCGCAGACCATCACCTTGCGCAGCTGGCCGACTTCGGAATGGACGCCGAATGGGGTTTGCGTGGCAGTGCTCATCACTTGCTCCGTATCGTTCAGGGGGATCGTCGGGGCGTGCCGCTCTCAGATCTGCATGTAGCCCGTGGCCAGCCAGTACACGCCGACGACCGCGCCGATCATGGCCAGGATGAAGAGCACCCAGTCGGTCGTCTTGGTGAACACCGGCAGTCCCTGCTCGCGGCGGCTCCAGAAGTAGAGGATCGTCCCCGGGCCGTACAGCACCGCCGAGAGCACGACGAACTTCAAGCCGCCGGCATAGACCAGGAACGCCGTGTAGAACGTCGCCACGATGGCGACGTAGAGGTCGCGGTTGCGCTCTCCCGGCCGCACGTCGTAGGTCTCGCGGCGCGCGACCAGCTGCCACGCGTAGCCCGCGACCAGCAGGAACGGGATCAGCGCCATCGCCGCGGTCAGGTCGAGCATCAGGCGGAACGCGTCGCGCGACCAGTAGGTGGTGATGACGACGGCCTGCACGACGAGGTTGGTGAGCCACAGCGCCGCCACCGGCACGCGGTTGGCGTTCTCCCTGGCGAACAGCTTCGGCATGTCCTTGTTGCGCGCGGCCGCCGACAGCACCTCGGCGCAGATCAGCGTCCACGCGAGGTAGGCGCCCAGAACCGACACGATCACGCCGATGCTGATGAACCAGCGACCCCACGGGCCCACCACGGCTTCCAGCACGCCGGCCATCGACGGCGCGGTCTGCGCGGCGATGTCCGGGCGCTTGAGCACGGCGAAGGGCAGCAGCGTGACCAGCACCATCAGCGTCGTGACGATGATGAAGCCGGTGATGGTCGCGAAGCCGATGTCCTTGCGGTCCTTGGCGAAGCGCGAGTACACGCTCGCGCCTTCGATGCCGAGGAACACGAACACCGTGACCAGCATCGTCGCCTTGACCTGCTCGAATATGCCGTAGGTGAGGTCGCCGCCGTACAGGTTGAAGCTGAAGAGGTCGGCCTTGAACGCGAAGGCCAGGATGGCGATGAAGCACAGGATCGGGATGACCTTGGCGATGGTCACGACCTTGTTGATCACCGCGGCCTGCTGGGTGCCGCGCAGGATCAGGTAGTGGAACAGCCAGATGCCGACCGAGGCGACGACGATGGCGATCACCGTGTTGCCGTCGCCGAACATGGGGAAGAAGAAGCCCAGCGTCGACTTGATCAGCACCCAATAGGACACGTTGCCGATGCAGCTCCCCATCCAGTAGCCGAACGCCGAGAGGAAGCCGGGGTAATCGCCGAAGCCCTCCTTGGCATAGGCGAACACGCCGGCGTCGAGGTCGGGCTTGCGCTCGCCGAGGAACTGGAACACGCGCGCCAGCAGGTACATGCCGGTGCCCGCGATGATCCAGGCGATGACCGCGCCGATGGGGCCGGTCACGCCGGCGAAGCGCGAGGGCAGGGCGAAGATGCCCGCCCCGACCATGCCGCCGACCACCATCCCGAGGAGGGCGCTGCGTGAAATCTTCTGATCCGAGGAAGCCATTGCGTGTCTCCCGTGATGGTTGTTCTTGAGGGAAGCGTGCGCGGCAAGCCGAAAACCGGGGGGACCTGCCGCGACGCGTGGCACGTTCCGGGGAACGCGCCACGAACGTACGCGTTTCTCCTCCCGCGGAACCGAGCCTATGGGTCTTCGGTAGCGTCGTCCAGTATACCTAGTATGTACCATCGTTCAAGAAGCGAGCGACTCGCGCGTCCGCGTGGGACCCTGTGCCGCGATCGATCGCCACAGGACCTTCTCCCGGGCGCGCGGCGGCGCGCGAATGCTGCGGTTCGAAACTGGATTCGCGACATGCTCGACGTCTACATCGTGGGCGCGCGTCCCGGCACGCGCGCGGCGCTGCTCGACGCGGCGCGTGCCGACGGGTGGTCGGGGCTCGCATTCGGCTCGGCCGCGCTCGCCCTCGCGCACGCGACGCGCGAGCCACCGGGCTGCGTGCTGATCGAGGCCGAGGGCGACGCCTCCGCGGCGTTGCGCCTGCAGCGCAGGTTCTCGACCCGCGCGCCCGGTGCGGCGGTGGTGCTCGTCGCCGACGCCGCGCCATTGCAGGCTGCCGTGCGCGCCATGCGCGAAGGCGCGGTCGACTTCCTGCTGCGTCCCTTCGATCCGGGCGAGCTCCGCGAGGCGATCGGGCGGGCGATGCGGCGCCACCGGGCATGGAGCGCCGACGCTGCGCGCGCGCGCGCGGCGTCGCAGTGCCTCGAGCGGCTCACCGCGCGCGAACGCGACGTGTTCCGCATGCTCGCACGGGGCGAGCACTGCCGCAGCATCGCCCTGCTGATCCACCGCTCCGAATCCACGGTGCGGGTGCACCGCTCGCGGCTGATGCGCAAGCTCGGGTTGCGGACGACGGTCGAGCTGCTCGAGTTCGCCACGCGGGTCCCCGGCGCGGCGGCCGCCGCTGCCGCCGGTGGGACCGTGCATGCGTATAACCGCCCGGTTATATGGTGAGTCGACCTCGTGCCCGATCGCGCGATTCCCGTGCGCCGCGCTTGTGGCGAAGCGCGCGGCGGTCCTAGGATCGTTCCACGCTGAACGAATGCGTAGGCGACCCGAGGCGACGGGCGGGGCATTGAGCCCCGCCGCGACGGCGCCCGTGAAGCGCCGCGCTGCTCCGCGATGACGCGAACCGGCACCGTCACCTTCGTCGAAGGCGAATCCCCCACCCCCGAAGGGCTGCTGCGCCTCGTCCTGTCGGCCGGCTACACGCTTGCGCGCTTCGACTCGGCGGCGGCGTACCTCGGCGCCGGGCAGCCTCCGCGCGGCGAGGACCGCGCCGGCCACGCCCGGTGCCTGCTGGTCGATGCCGGCGCGCCGCGGGCGGCGGGGATGGACGTCGCGCGCTTCGTCGAGTGCTTCGGTGCCGACGCGCCGGTGGTGTTCCTCGCCGCGCAGCCCGATGTGCGCGCGGCGGTGCGCGCGATGAAGGCCGGCGCCATGGACTATCTCGCGATACCGGTCCGCGACGTCGATCTCCTGGCCGCGGTCGCGGCGGCGATCGCGCAGTCCGCGGCGGATCTCGCCTTGCGCCTGCGCCACGAAAGCGCCCGCGCGCGCGTCGCGCGCCTGACGGTGCGCGAGCGCCAGGTCTTCGAGCTGGTGCTGGCCGGACGGCTCAACAAGCAGATCGCCGACGCGCTGGGCAGCCAGGTTGCCACGGTGAAGGTCCATCGCTCGCGACTGATGCACAAGCTGGAGGTCCGCTCGCTGGTCGAGCTGCTCGCGCTGGGCCGTGAGCTGCAGCCGCCGCACCCCTTCGCCTGGGAGCGCCCGCCGGCGGCCCTGTCGCCCGAGCCGCCACGGCCGCGCCCCGCGAGGAGCGCGCCGGCACGCGCGGCGGAGTGGGGCGTCGCGCCGCCGGCGCTCGCGCCGGCGGCTGCGGTCAACCCGGGCTAGCGTGCGCCTTCGCGGCCCGATGCGGTCGTCCGGAACGGCCATCGGCCGCCGCGGGGCGGCGCTTCGGCTACGCTACGCATCCTGCCCAGCGCATCGCGCGCGCCTGCACACGCATGGCCTCTCCCTCACGTGCCTCCTCCGCCTCGCGCGGGCTCGCCGAGCGCCTTCCCCGCCAGCTGCGGCTCAAGGAGCTGCGGGTGTTCGTGGCCGTGCTCGAGCACCGCAGCTTCCGCAAGGCGGCCGGCGCGCTGCACGTCACCCAGCCCGCCGTGACCAAGGCCATCGCGGGCCTCGAGTCGCTGCTCGGCGTCCGGTTGTTCGACCGCAGCGCGCAGGGCGTCGCGCCGACGGTGCACGGCGAAAGCTTCGCGGCCCATGCGACCGCGGTCTTCGATTCGTTGCGCAGCGCGGCGCGCGACCTCGACCGCGTGTCGCGCGGCAGGACCGGCGTGCTGCGCGTGGGCACCACGCCCATGCCTTCGATCAGCCTGCTGCCCGGTGCGCTGGGCGCGCTGATGCGCGCGCGGCCCGGCATTTCCATCAACATCGCAGAGGGGACCGAGCAGGAGCTCATCGACCGCCTTCGTCGCGGCGAGCTCGATGCCGTGTTCGTGCGCTCGATGCGCATGCCCTCCGCCGAGGACCTGCGCCTGCAGCGGCTGTACTCGAGCGTGCTGTGCGTGTACGCAGGCCGCGAGCATCCGCTGGCTTCGCGGCCCGTCGTCACCTGGGCGGAGGTCTGCCGCCACCCTTTCGTCATGTCGTCGCCCGAGGCGCCGTTCAGCAGGGCGCTCGCGCGCGAGATGGAGGCGGCCGGCCTGCCGATGCCCGAGCACGTGGTCGTGTCGAGCTCGGTGAACCTGCAGTACGCCATGGTATTGCACGGTGGCCTCCTGTCCTTCGGCCTGCGGCCCCAGGAAACCGTGCCGGAAAGCCGCAACTTCCTGACGCGCCTGCCGGTCGCGCTGCCGGAGGTCGGTGCGTCGATCACCGCAGTGACGATGCGCCGCCGCGCCGTGCCGCCGCTGGTGGAGCAGCTCATCGCGCTGATGCTCGAGCGCGGCGCCGCCGGCGCGTGAGCGCGTCGCGCGCTCGGAGGGTAGCCGTCGGCTTGCCAATCCCGAGGGTCATCTCTAGACTTGCGCAGCCGTGCAACGGGCCCGTCGCGGGTCCATGCCGGCACGCCCGGTCGATCCGGCGGCCGATCGAGGGCCACGGTCCCCGCGACACGCACCGTTTCCAGGACTCGCCTTCGACATGAAAATTTCACGTGTTACCCCTGTTCCGGTCTTCGCAGCTGCCTGTGCCGTGCTGGCGGCGCTCGCGAGCATGGACGCCGCCGCCCAGGCGCCGGCCCGCACCCTCGCCGACTGCCGCAAGATCGTCGCCAGCGACGAGCGCCTCGCGTGCTACGACGCCGTGAGCGCGCCGGCGCCGGGCAATGCTCCGACGCCGGGCGTGGTCTCGAAGGCCGTGCCGCCCGAGACGCCGGGCACCACCGTCGAGACGCCGCCGCACGCCGGGACGGTCTCCGCCGTGGCCAAGGAAGCGACGCACACCGGCGACGCCCGCCACTCGATGATCGACCAGGCTTGGGACTTCGATCCCTCGTCGCCGGCCTTCGACGTGCTGTTCTACCGGCCCAACTACTTCCTCGTCGGCCGCTACAGCGACAACGTCAACGAGGCCGTGTTCGACCCGATCCGCCCGGCATTCCCGCAGGACGCCAAGATCGACTCGACCGAGGCGAAGTTCCAGATCAGCTTCAAGTCGCGGCTGTGGGCGACGGAGGACCGCCGCGTCGGCCTGTGGGTGGCGTACACGCAGCAGAGCAACTGGCAGGTCTACAACGACGAGCTGTCGCGGCCGTTCCGCGACACCAACTACGAGCCCGAGGTGTTCGTCAGCTGGCGCCCGGGCGTCGACCTGCCGGGCGGGTTCAAGTGGACGCTCCTGAACGGCGGCTTCAACCACCAGTCGAACGGCCGCACCGACCTCTTGTCGCGCAGCTGGAACCGGCTGTGGGTGGAAGGCGGGGTCGAGAACGGCAACTTCGCGATGTTCGGGCGCGCGTGGTACCGCCTCAAGGAAGACGAGGCCGACGACGACAACCCGAACATCACCGACTACCTCGGGCACGCCGAGCTGAGCGCGCTCTACCGCTGGCGCGACAACACCTTCACCGGGAAGCTGCGCGGCAACGTCAGCACCGGCAAGGGTGCCGTCGAGGTCGCGTGGCACTCTCCGCCCATCCTCGGCAAGTTCCGCGGCTACGTGCAGCTCTTCTCGGGCTACGGCGAGACGCTGCTCGACTACAACTGGCGGCAGACCACCATCGGCGCGGGCGTGAGCCTGAGCGACGGGCTCTGATTCGCGCGGCGCGCGGGCTCGCCGCGGCGCTCACCGCCGCGGCGAGGTGTAGCATACGGTTTTCCAGTTACGGATTTCCAAATTCCGCGCGGGCCCCGCGGCCCGCGCGCCACCCGCCTGCCGTTCGCAGGCGCCATCCTTCACTTCCCATCTTCGACTTTCGCGAGGCATAGCATGCTGAACAAAGCCGTCATCGCCGTCGCGGCCATCGTCGCATTGGCCGCAGGCGCCGCGCAGGCGCAATCCACCGGCGCGCTTGCGCGCATCAAGTCCGCAGGCGCCATCAACATCGCGTATTCGCCCGATTCGCTGCCGTTCTCGGTGAATGGCCCCGACGGCGCGCCGGCGGGCTATTCGATCGAGCTCTGCAAGCGCATCGTCGCGCAGATCGGCCGCGCGGTCGGCCAACCCAACCTCAAGGTCAACTGGCTGCCGGGCTCGGTGACCGAGCGCCTGGCGATGGTCGCCTCGGGCAAGGCCGACCTCGAGTGCGGCAACACCACGCAGACGCTGTCGCGGATGGCCAACGTCGATTTCTCGAGCCTGATCTTCATCGACGGCGGCGGTTTCATGGTGATCGCCGGATCGCCGGTGCAAAGCTTCGCCGACCTGTCGGGCCGCAAGGTCGCTGTCCTGAAGGGCACGACCACCGAGCGCGAGCTCAACGCGGCGCTGAAGGAACGCCTGGTCAACGCGACCGTGGTGCAGATCGCCGACGCCAACGCGGGCGTGGCGATGCTCGAGGCGGGACAGGTCGACGCCTACGCCGGCGACAAGGTGAAGCTGGTGGGCCTGGGCGTGCAGGCCAAGGACCCGACCAAGCTCGCGCTGCTGGCCGAGGAGCTGTCGTTCGAGCCCTATGCGCTGGCGGTGCCGCGCAACGATTCGGCGATGCGCCTCGAGGTGAACCGCGCGCTGACGCAGGTGTACACCAGCGACGAGATCGACCGCATCTTCAACCAGTGGCTGGGCAAGCTCGGCCGGCCGACGCCGCTGCTCGCGGCGATGTTCAAGCTCAACGTGATCCCCGAATGACCGGATCCCCGCTTGCGCGGGGATGACATCGCGGTGCGCGCCGCACGACGCGGCCCGGTCCGCACGACGCGGCGCGAGCCGCATGACGCGGCGCGAGCCTCGGCATCCACGAACCAGGAGTTCCTCATGACGCATACCCTTTCCCTGCGGCGCATCGGCGCCCTCGTCGCGGCCTGCGCGACGCTCGCGCTCGCCGCGTGCAACACCCCGCCCGCCTTCCAGGTCAGCGAGCCCTCGAGCGGGCGCGTCGGCCACGTCGAGTCGATCGTGCAGGACCAGGTGCAGAACGTGAACAGCACGGCCGGCACCATCGGCGGCGCGCTGGTCGGCGGCGGGCTGGGCAGCCTCATCGGTGGTGGCACCGGCCAGGTCGTCGCCGCGGTGGTCGGCGCGACCGGCGGCGCGGTCGCGGGCAACCGGATGGCGCAGAACAGCCAGACCACCGTGTGGCGCATCGGCGTGCGCTACGACGACGGCTCGCTCGCGACCATCTCGCAGACCTCGCCCCCGGCGTTGCGCATCGGCGACCGCGTGCGCGTGACGTCGAACGGGATCCAGCTTCTGTAGCAGGGCGGCAGCGCATGCGCTTGCTTCGCGCGATGACGCGCGGCCCGCTCGCCCGGGTCGCCATGGCGGTGCCGGCGCTGATGATGGCGCTGGCGGCGCCGGCCATCCTTGCGCAAGTCGCGACGCCGGCGGACGACGCGGGCTGGTGGAAGCTCCTCGAGTCGAATCGCTGGTCGATCGCCGACGCGCGCGACGCCTCGGGCAAGCGCATCGACGCCCTGTTCGCGCCCGACGTGCGCCCGCATTCGCTGCGCTTCGCCGGCGGCCGCGTCGCGATCAGCGGCGGCTGCAACCTCGGCACGGGCGCCGCGATGGTCGGCGGTGGCGAGCTCACCATCTCTCGCCCGGCCACGACCATGATGGCCTGCGCGCCTGCCGCGATGCGCGCCGACGCCGCGCTCGCCGAGGCGCTCGCAGCGCCGATGAAGCTCGCCCTCGCCGACGGCACGACGCGCATGACGCTCGCCTCGGCGGCGGGCACGCTCGTGCTGGCCGGCGTCGCGACGCCCGAGTCGCGCTATGGTGCGCCGACGCGCGTGTTCCTCGAGGTGGCGCCCGCGCGCGTCGTCTGCCACAACCCCATCGACCTCGACACCACCTGCATCGAGGTTCGCGAGATCCATTTCGACGACAAGGGCCTGCCGAGCGGAAGCCCGGGACCCTGGCGCGCCTTCTACCCGCGCATCGAGGGCTACACGCACGTCGAGGGGATGCACGAGGTGCTGCGGGTCAACCGCTTCTCGCGCGCCTCGGAGCGCCGCGATCCGCTGTACGTGCTCGACCTGGTGGTGTCGACGGGCAGGGCCCGCTAGGCCGCAACGCCGTCGTTCCCGCGCAGGCGGGAATCCGGGCCCGTCAGCCCGGCGCGGGGGGAGGCGGGACCGGCAGTCCGACGCGGATTCGCGCCGGATAATCCGCGTCGGGAGGCGAGGCGTTGGAGGCGTCGTTCACGTGCGAGCGTACGCGCAGCACGGAGAGCGACATCGACGTGTCGATCATCTCCTGGTCGTAGAAGTAGCGGTCGATCCAGCCGTTCAGCAGGTGGCGGATGTCGAACTCGTGCAGCCGCTGCGCGAGCTCGTCCGCCGTGCCCCCGGCCACGTTGGCGTAGCGCACGATGTTCACGGTGCAGCTGTTCGACAGCAAGTGGTAGAACTCGGGCCGCGCCGCGAGCTCGTTGATGCGCCGCACGTACACCCGGAACAGGCGCTGCGCCGCCGCGGGCGAGACGCGCATGTGGTACATGAACACTTCCTCGTTGCGCTGCGCGGTGCGCACGCGGATGATGTCGCGCTCCTCGCCGACCACGTAGACCAGCTCGAACTGCTTGAAGAGCGAGGCCAGCGGGTCGAAGCCCTCGCCGACCTCGGGCCGCGTCTCGATCGACACGTTGAGCGGCGGGGCGTTGTCGAACACGAACGACAGCATGGTGTGCCCGATCGGGCCCATCGCCCAGAACGACAGCTGGAAGTCGACCCCGGTGATGTGCGAGACGTCGACCTCGCGCACCGTCCAGCGCTCGTCGAAGTCGTTGCGCGAGCGGTAGCTGAAGTCGCGCACGTTCTCGATGCGCACATGGTCGCCGTCGACCACCGCGCGCGCGACGCGCGCGACCTCGGGCCGCCACTCGCGGTCCTGGCGCGGCTCGATCGAGCTCCACCACGCGAAGAGCACGAAATAGGCGACGGCGAACACCGCCAGCGAGCGCAGCCGCGGCGACCTCCACAGCGACCATGCGCCGAGCGCCACGAAGGCGACGGCCAGGGCGACGTTGATGCCGAAGGCCTGCGGCACCCGATAGTAGAGCGCGAGCGTGCCCCAGCCGACCAGCACCAGCCGGACCACCCACCATGCGAACACCAGCGGCCAGCGGATGGGCGAAGGCAGGCGACCGCGGCGGCGTGCAGGGGCGGTGGCGTTCATCGAGGCGCGAGGACCTTGCGCGAGTCGCCGGCCGGCGCGAGGCCGCGGGCGATGGCGAGGCCCGCCGCGGCCGCCGCCAGGTGCTTCAGCGCATGGCCCGCGACGATGCCGCCGGTCCATGTCCAGACGAGCGCGTCGGCGGCCTCGAAGGCCTTCGAGGCGGCGTACCAGGCGATGAGGCGCCACCAGTCGAAGGGATCGTCGCCGCGCGGCACGAGCAGCAGCAGGGCCACCACGCCCAGCATGCCGCCGAACTGCACGACGGCATAGGGCGACAGGTCGCCGCTGACCCGCCACGCGACGACGGTCAGCGGGCCCGTGACCACCATCACCAGCAGCACGGCGAGCCCGGCGCGCTCGCTCACCCGCCCGGCGAGCATCGCGCCGAACACCCCGGCGAACACGATGGTCATGGGCAGGCGGTCCCAGAACAGCGTGTCGTCCGAGGGCGCCCAGTGGTAGTAGCCCGAGCCGAAGCCCGTGAGGACGAAGCCGGCGAACAGCACCGCGAGCGACACGCGCTGCGCGGGATTGAGTGCGAGCGCCGTCCGCGCCAGGCGCCACAGGCCGACGAGGCCGACCGCCACGAACGCGAGGTTCGACAGCACGTCCGCGGCATTGGGAATGCCGGCGAACGGGCGCGCATCGGCGAAATGGTGGTAGCCCTGCGGCTGGGTGATCGCGGGCAGCGCGATCCAGGCGAGCACCGCGAACGCCAATGCGGCCACGACGTGCCGCTCGCGCCGCGTCAGCGGTACCACGTCAATCCAGCGGGACGCAGTTGGTCAGCAGCGACCGCACGTTGTGGACCGTCGAGAGGCGACTGGTATCACCACGGCCGCGCCACCATTCGAGGTTCGCCATGCCGTTGATGTAGCGGGTGCCCGTGGAGACCTGCCGCGCGACCGGCGACAACATGTAGGTGCGGCCCTGCCAGCTCACGCGGATGGGGCTGCGGCGATCGCCCTCGGGCGGGTAGCCGACGACGAAGTTGCGGTTGCCGTCGCAACGGTAGGTGACGACGGTCCAGCCGTCGGCCGCGTGCACGGGCGAGGCTGCAAGGGCCGCGAGGCAGGCGCAGGCGGCGAGGAGGGCCTGCGCGGGGCGCGCCGCGCGCGCCGACGTCGATCGCATCAGGGCGAGAAGCTCGATCCGCAGCCGCAAGTGCTGGTGGCGTTGGGGTTCTTGATGACGAACTGCGCGCCGTCGAGGCCGTCGGTGTAGTCGATTTCCGCGCCCACGAGGTACTGGTAGCTCATCGGGTCGATCAGCAGCGTGACGCCGCTCTTGACCATCGCGGTGTCGTCCTCGGCGGCCACCTCGTCGAAGGTGAAGCCGTACTGGAAACCCGAGCAGCCGCCCCCGGTGACGAACACGCGCAGCTTGAGGTCGGGGTTGCCTTCCTCGTCGATCAGCGACTTCACCTTGGCCGCTGCGCTGTCGGTGAAAGTCAGCGGCGCGGGCATGTCTGTCATGGCATTCATCGTTGCTCCTTGGACCCTTCGTCCGGCGCCGGGGCGGTTCCGCCGCGGCGCTTCGTTCGTCCGTCGCGGCTACTCGGCCCCGACGCGCTTCAATTCGACCACCGAGCCCGACGCGGGTTCGGCGTGCGTCAGGCGCCCGTCGATGGTGGCGCCCATGTGCATCTCCAGCTTGCGGTAGGCGATGTCGCCCGTGACGCGCGCCTTGGGCTGCAGCTCGAGGTACTCGCCCGCCACGATCGGGCCGGTCACCATCCCGTTGACCACCACGTGCGACACCCGCACCTCGCCCTCGACCCGCGCGTGCTCGCTGATCACCAGCGTGCCGGCCTCGCCGTCGGAGGTCGACACGTTGCCCAGCACGGTGCCGTCGATGCGCAGGCCACCGGTGAAGGACAGGTCGCCGGAAAGCGTGGTTCCGGCGCCGATGAGGCTGTCGAGCCGCTTCTGCGGGGCGGCGGGCTTGCTGTTCTTGAACATGGCGGCGATCAGGAAAGAGTCAATGTCCGCGTGGCGCGGGGCGCCGGGGAACCGTCCTCGAAGACCCTGACGGTGAGCGTGGTGACATGCGTCCCCTCGGGCACGCGGATCGTGCCTTCGACGCGCTGATAATACTTGAACTTGAGGGCCAGGGGGGCGGCGTTCCCGGCCGCCGGCAGCGACAGCACGGGCTCGGCGGGCGGCGGGGCGTCGGGCGCGCCGGCGAGGGTGGCCTGCAGCGTCACGTGGCCGGCGAACTCGTCGCGCGGGTTGCCGCCCCGCACCAGCAGGATGCCGTAGCGCCACACGCCCGCCGTTTCCTGCTCGAAGGTCAGGCGCTGGACGGTCATCGCGCCCTGCTTGCTGGAGTCGGAGACGAGCTTCTGCAGGAAGGCGAGCTCCTCCTTGAGCTGCGCATTCTCCTGCGCGAGGTCGCTCGCCTGCTTGGACAGCGAGGTCTGCGCGCCGCGGGTGATCGCGAGGTCGCTCTCGAGCTCGGCGAAGTGCGCGCGCGCGCGCGCCGCCTCGTCGGCGAGCTTGTGGTTGTCGGCCTCGAGCGCCTCGACGCGCTCGGTCATCTTGCTGCGGTTGAAGCCGCCGAAGAGCTGGCCGAAGTCGTAGCCCCACCACCACATGCCGGCGACCAACGCGGCGAGCCCCGCGACGATGCCGATCTTCCAGGGCCAGCCCAGCTCGTTGCGCACGCGCATCCGCGGCGCGCTGATGGAAAAGGGATGACGCACGCGGCGCCAGATGGCGTGGGGCGGCACCGCTCGTCTATGGCAGGACGGCGACGGCGTCGAGGCCGGCGGTCTCGGGAAGGCCGGCCATCAGGTTCATGTTCTGCACCGCCTGGCCCGCCGCGCCCTTGACGAGGTTGTCCATGACGACCACCACGCGCACGTAGGGCGAATCGGCGGGCTTGCCCACCGACAGCCGCAGCATGTTCGAGGCGCGCACCGAGCGCGTCTCGGGCGCGCTGCCGGCCGGCATCACGTCGATGAAGGGCTCGCCGGCATAACGCTTCTCGAACAGCGCCTGCAGCTCCGCGAGCGGCAGGTCGCGCTCGAGCGGCGCGTACAGCGTCGAGTAGATGCCGCGGATCGAGGGCACGAGGTGGGGCGTGAACACCAGCGACACGGGCGCCTTGGTGGCGCGCGCGAGCCCCTGCACGATCTCCGGATGGTGGCGGTGCCCCCCCAGCGCGTAGGCGGAGAAATTGTCCGAGGCCTCGGCGAGCAGCAGGTTCACCTCGGCCTTGCGGCCCGCGCCCGAGGCGCCCGACTTGCTGTCGGCGATGAGCGCGGTGGTGTCGACCACGCCCGCCTCGACCAGCGGCAGGAAGCCGAGTTGGACGGTCGTCGGGTAGCAGCCCGGGTTGCCGACGATGCGCGCCTTGCGGATGGCGTCGCGGTTCACTTCCGGCAGGCCGTAGACCGACTCGGCGAGGAGGTCGGGGCAGGCGTGCGGCATCTTGTACCAGCGCTCGAACATCGCCGGGTCCTGCAGCCGGAAGTCCGCGGCGAGGTCGATGATCTTGACGCCCTTGCCCGTGAGCTCGCGCGCCTGCGCCATGGCGACGCCGTGCGGCGTGGCGAAGAACACCACGTCGCAGGACGCGAGGTCGGCGCTGGCGGGGTCGGAAAAGGCGAGGTCGGTGACGCCGCGCAGCGACTGGAACAGGTCGGCGACGCGCATCCCGGCTTCCTTGCGCGAGGTGATCGCGCGCACCTCGGCCTTGGGATGGCGGGCGAGGATGCGCAGCAGCTCGACCCCGGTGTAGCCGGTGCCACCGACGATGCCGATCGCGAGCCTGCCTGCCTTGTCCGCCACTTTATGCCTCCGTCATGAAGTCTACCATTCGTGGGCCACGGCCCGCATCGGGCCCGGGTGGGCCGCCCCGGGCCCAAATGGAAAAAGGCCGCCCCGCGTGACGCGGCGGGCGGCCCCCTGTCCTCTTGAATCCCGGCCCGGGCGCTCTCGGACCCGGGTCGCTCGCGTCAGCGCTTGGAGAACTGCTTGCGGCGTCGCGCCTTGTGCAGGCCGACCTTCTTGCGCTCGACTTCGCGCGCGTCGCGCGTCACCAGCCCGGCGCTCGACAGCGTGGGCTTGAGCGCCGCGTCGTAGTCGATCAGCGCACGGGTGATGCCATGGCGCACCGCGCCGGCCTGGCCGGACTCGCCGCCGCCGTTCACGTTGACCATGATGTCGAAGGCCTGCAGGTTCTCGGTGAGCACCAGCGGCTGGCGGGCGACCATGCGGCCGGTCTCGCGCGAGAAGAACTCGTCGAGCGGCTTGTCGTTGACGACGATCTTGCCGGTGCCCTTCTTGAGGAACACGCGCGCCACCGAGGTCTTGCGGCGACCCGTGCCGTAGTAGTAGTTGCCGATCATGTTCTGTCGAGTTCGAGCTTCTTGGGTTGCTGGGCGCTGTGCGGGTGCGCGTCGCCTGCGTAGTACTTGAGCTTCTTGATCATCGCGTAGCCCAGCGGCCCCTTGGGCAGCATGCCCTTGACGGCGATCTCGAGCGCGCGGCCGGGGAAGCGGCCCTGCATCTTCTCGAAGGACGTCGTCGAGATGCCGCCCGGGTAGCCCGAGTGGCGGTGGTAGAGCTTGTCGCCGGCCTTGTTGCCGGTGACCTTGATCTTCTCGACGTTGGTCACGACGATGAAGTCGCCGGTGTCGACGTGCGGCGTGTAGATCGCCTTGTGCTTGCCGCGAAGGCGAAGCGCGATCTGCGAGGCGAGGCGCCCGAGCACCTTGTCGGTGGCGTCGACGACGTACCAGTCGTGGACGACTTCATGCGATTTGGCGGAGAACGTTTTCATGGTGAGCGAGCGCAGCAAAGTCCAGCATTATAAGCCGTTTTGGGCTCGACGGTCAAACCGGGCTGCGGGCAAAAAAGAAGGCGCGGGTTCGACGCCGCGCCTTCGAGGATTCCGCCATAGGAGGAGAATGGAGGAATTGCCGCGGTGGAGAAGGAGAGATCCTTGGAACCGCGGACAGGTGGATCGTGGCATATTGCGCTGCAGCATGCCAATTTCCGTTTGCGATGCCGCATATTTGTTTTTCTTATATCACGCAAATGCATGCAGTTAGCTAATAGTAAGCGTTTACTATTTCATTGCAGGGCAGCATCTTGAAGGTCGACCTCCAGTGGCAGGGCGGCATCGCGTTCGAGGCACGCTCGGACAGCGGCCACCGGGTGACGGTCGACGGCGCGCCCGACGTGGGGGGCCACGATGCCGGCATGCGGCCGATGGAGCTCCTGCTTTCGGGCGCCGCCGCCTGCACGGCGGTCGACGTGATGCTGATCCTGGCCAAGTCGCGGCAGTCGGTGACGGGCTGCCGCGTCGAGGCCGACGCCGAGCGCGCCCCCACGGATCCCAAGGTGTTCACCCGGATCGTCCTCACCTATCGCATCAGCGGGCCCGGCCTCGACCGGCGTGCGGTCGAGCGCGCGGTGTCGCTGTCCAAGGAGAAGTACTGCTCGGCGACGATCATGCTGGCGAAGACCGCGGCCGTCGAGACGCGGATCGAGATCGTCGACACCGCGGCCTGACCCGCGCCGGTCATCCCCGCGAAAGCGGGGACCCATCTGCCTTACCGTTGCGGTACTGCGGCAGCTGCGCAATCGCAGCGGCCCGTCGTTGCGGTAGGGCGGCAGCTGCGCAATCGCAGCGGCCCGTCGTTGCGGTAGGGCGGCAGCTGCGCAATCGCAGCGGCCTGTCGCACATCGGCAGGCGGCGACGGCCCTCGGTGGACCGGTCCTCGCGATGAACCCGCTCGGGCCCGCTCCCCCGACGTCCGTCGCGCCGATGCGCTCGGGCCGCCACGATTGCGACTCCCGCCGACGTTTCGCCGATGGAGGCGACGACGCATGTTTGCGCGGGTCGCGCAATACCGTTGCGCCAAGGCTGGGTCCCCGCTTTCGCGGGGATGACGGGTGGGGCGCCCCGCTTTCGCGGGGATGACGGGTGGGGCGCCCCGCTTTCGCGGGGATGACGGTGGGGCGCCGCGCTTGCGCGGGGATGACGGTCAGGAGGGGTCGCGCAGCAGGCGGATGAGGCTCGACGTGTCCCAGCGCCCGCCGCCCTTCGCCTGCACGCGGCTGTAGAGCTGGTCGACCACGGCGGTGACGGGCAGGGCGGCGCCGTTGCGGCGTGCCTCGTCGAGGCAGATGCCCAGGTCCTTGCGCATCCAGTCGACGGCGAAGCCGAAGTCGAACTTGTCGGCGACCATGGTCTTGCCACGGTTCTCCATTTGCCAGGACTGCGCCGCGCCCTTGCTGATGACGTCGAGCACGCGCTCGGCGTCGAGCCCCGCGCGCTGCGCGAAGGCGATGCCCTCGGACAGGGCCTCCACGAGCCCGGCGATGCAGATCTGGTTGACCATCTTGGTGAGCTGGCCGCTGCCCGGGCCGCCCATCAGCGTCACCGCGCGCGCGAAATGGGCCATCACCGGCTCGGCGGTGGCGTAGGCGCCGGCGTCGCCGCCCACCATCACCGTGAGCTTGCCGTTCTCGGCGCCGGCCTGGCCGCCCGACACGGGCGCGTCGAGGAAGGCCACGCCCTTCGCCGCGGCGGCGGCGTGGACCTCGCGCGCGACGTTGGCCGAGGCGGTGGTGTGGTCGACCAGGATCGCGCCCTTCGCCATGCCCTCGAGCGCGCCTTTCGGACCCGCGGCCACGGCGCGCACGTCGTCGTCGTTGCCCACGCACATCATCACGATCGCGGCGCCGCGCGCGGCCGCGGCGGGCGTGGCGGCCTGCCGGCCGCCGTGCTGCGCCACCCATTTCGCCGCCTTGTCGGCATTGCGGTTGTAGACGGTGACGCGATGCCCGGCGCTGGCGAGGTGGCCCGCCATCGGGTAGCCCATCACGCCCAGCCCCAGGAACGCCACGTCGCGCGCGCCGTCGTTGCTCATGATCCTTCCTCCCTGTCGAGCGCCGCGAGCGCGGCCTTGGCGGCGGCCGACACGCGCCCGGGCGCGGTGCCGCCTTCGTGGTCGCGGCTCGCGACCGAGCCTTCGAGCGTCAGCACGCCGTACACGTCGTCGCCGACCACGCTCGCGTGTGCGCGCAGCGCCTCGAGCGGCAGGTCGGCCAGGTCGACGCCGCGCGACTCGGCATCGCGCACCGTGCGCGCCACCGCCTCGTGCGCGTCGCGGAAGGGCAGCCCCTTCCTGACGAGGTAGTCGGCGAGGTCGGTGGCGGTGGAGAAGCCTTCGCGCGCCGCCTCGCGCATGCGCGCCGGCACCGGCTCGAGCCCCGTGGCCACGAGGTCGGCGGCGATGGCGAGGCAGTCGCCGAGCGTGTCGACGGTGTCGAACAGCGGCTCCTTGTCCTCCTGGTTGTCCTTGTTGTAGGCGAGCGGCTGGCCCTTCATCAGCAGCGTCAGCGCGGTGACATGGCCGGCGACGCGCGCCGACTTGCCGCGCAGGAGCTCCGCGACGTCGGGGTTCTTCTTCTGCGGCATGATCGAGCTGCCGGTGCAGAAGCGGTCGGCGATGGCGACGAAGCCGAAGCGGGGGTTGGACCACAGCACGAGCTCCTCGGCGAGGCGCGACAGGTGCACCATGGCGAGCGAGGCCACCGACACGAATTCGATCGCGAAGTCGCGGTCGGACACGGCGTCGAGCGAGTTCTGCGTGACGCCGTCGAAGCCGAGCTCCGCAGCCACGCGGCGGCGGTCGATCGGGTAGCTCGTCCCGGCCAGCGCCGCGCTGCCCAGCGGCGACACGTTGACGCGCCGGCGGCAGTCGGCGAGGCGCGCGCTGTCGCGCGAGAACATCGCCTCGTAGGCGAGCAGGTGATGGCCGAAGGTGACGGGCTGCGCAACCTGCAGGTGGGTGAAGCCCGGCATGATCACCGCGGCGTGGCGCGCCGCCAGCGTGGCCAGCGCCCGTCGCAGCGCGCGCAGGCTCGCGGCCAGGCCGTCGATCGAGCCGCGCAGCCACAGCCGCGTGTCGGTCGCGACCTGGTCGTTGCGCGAGCGCGCCGTGTGCAGGCGCTTGCCGGCGTCGCCCACCAGCGCGGTGAGGCGCTTCTCAATCGCGAAATGCACGTCCTCGAGGTCGCGGCTGAAGGCGAACTCGCCGCGGGCGATCTCGCCGCGGATCGCGTCCATGCCGCGCTCGATGTCGGCGAGGTCCTGCGCGCCGATGACGCCGGTCGCGGCCAGCATGCGCGCGTGCGCCAGCGAGGCCGTGATGTCGACGTCGGCGAGCCGGCGGTCGAAGTCGATCGAGGCGTTGAAGCGCTGCATCCGCTCGGTCATGGGCTCGCCGAAGCGGCCCGACCAGGCGGCCGGGGCGGGCGATGGCGCGGGGGAGGGCGGCGGGGATTTCGCGGACATCGTGGCCCGGCTTGCGTGGGTCGGCTGAGGTTGCGGAGAATGAACTCGGGGAAGACCCGGGGCGAGGCTGTTTGCGGCATCCGCCGCGGCCGTCCCGTGCCCGATGCAGGCACGATGCTTGCATGCGACCTACGACCGGCGGACGACCATGGCATCGATTATAAGACACCGCGACGAGGGGCCGGCGCTGCCGGACCTGCGCAACCTGGGGACGATCCTGCGCGTGCTGCTCGCCGTCAACGGCGCCGCGGCGCTGATCGCCTTCGCCCGCGCGCCCACACCCGCCGGGGTGCTGGACGAGTGGACCGCGATCTCGGGGGCCGTCGAGCCGCACCTGCTGCTCGAGCTCGCCGTGCTGTGGCTGCTGGCGCCGCTGCTCGCCCGCATGGCCTACGCCCACGGCGCCGCCGCGATCGCGGTGGTGGGCGTGGTGATCGCCGTGCTGGTCGAGTCGGTGCTGGCGACGATCCTGCCGCCCGGCGCGCACGCCGACAGTCCCTTCCTCACGCACATCGTGTTCACGCTGGTCGCCACCGCGCTGCTGCTGGGCTATTTCCACCTGCGCGCCAGGGCCTTGTCGCCCGCCATCAGCGAGGCGCGGCTGCAGGCGCTGCAGGCGCGCATCCGCCCGCATTTTCTGTTCAACAGCATCAACGGCGTGATGTCGCTGGTGCGCAGCGACCCGCGCCGCGCCGAGGACGCGCTGCACGACATGGCCGATCTCTTCCGCGTGCTGATGCGCGACAACCGCGAGCTCGCGCCGCTGTCCGACGAGGTCGAGCTGTGCCGCCAGTACCTCGAGCTCGAGAAGCTGCGGCTCGGCGAGCGCCTCGAGGTCGACTGGAACGTCAAGAGCATGCCCGGGGACGCGCTGGTGCCGCCGCTCCTGCTGCAGCCCTTGCTGGAGAACGCGGTCTACCACGGCATCGAGCCCTCGAGCGCGCGCGGCACGATCTCCATCAACATCTTCCTCACCCGCGGCGAGGTGCACGCCATCCTCCGCAACCCCTACGACCCCGGCAAGTCGCGGCACGAGCGCGGCAACCGCATGGCCATCGCCAACATCCGCGAGCGCCTCGCGCTGCACTTCGATGCCGAGGCGAGGCTCGAGTCGCGCGCGCTCGCCGACGCCTACGAAGTGCATATCCGCCTGCCCTACCGTGTCGCCACGCCGCCGCAGGCGGCGCGTCACCCTGAGCCGCAGGCGGCCCGTCAACCCGGGCCGCAGTCGGCGCCGCAGCCCGAGCCCAGCGCGCCGCGCCGGAACCCCGCTCCGCCGGGCGGCGCGCGCCGTGCCGGGCTCCTCATTGCCCCTTCGCCCGCCGGAGCCACCCGACCATGAGCGAACCACCGTTGCGCATCCTGATCGTCGACGACGAGGCGCCGGCGCGACGGCGCCTGCGCGAGTTGCTCGACGACTGCGCGGTCCAGCTTCCGCTGGTGGTGGTGGGCGAGGCGACGCACGGCCGCGAGGCGCTCGACCTCCTCGCCAGCGCGCCGGCCGACCTCGTGCTCACCGACATCCACATGCCCGACATGGACGGCCTGGAGCTCGCGCGGCACCTCCTCAAGCTCGCGCATCCCCCGGTGGTGATCTTTTCCACCGCCTATCACGAGCACGCGCTGCAGGCCTTCGACGTCCACGCCGTCGACTACCTGGTGAAGCCGGTGCGCGTGCAGCGCCTGCTGGCCGCGCTGTACAAGCTGCCCAAGCTCAAGCCGCTTTCCAGCGACCGGCTGTCGCAGCTCCCCGCGGCGTCGCGGCGCTTCCTGTCGGTCACCGAGCGCTCGCGCGTGGTGCTGGTGCCGGTGGACGAGGTGATCTACCTCAAGGCCGAGCTCAAGTACATCACCATCCGCACCCGCGAGCGCGAGTTCCTGCTCGAGGAGTCGCTGACCAAGCTCGAGAACGAGTTCGGCGCGCGCTTCGTGCGCGTGCACCGCAACTGCCTCGTCGCACGCGAGGCCATCCGCGGCTTCGAGCGGCGCCTCAACAACGACGGCGACGCGCACTGGGAAGTGATCCTGGCGGGCATCGGCGAATCGTTGCCGGTGTCGAGGCGGCAGCAGGCGGTGGTGCGGGACATCGGGCGCGAGGCGATCGCGGACTGAAGGCTCGCGCATGAGGCGTGGGCGCCGCGCGGGCGTCGCGCCGATTCGTCGCCCTGCACGGAAGGGAGGCGATTCGTTACACTCGCGGCCTTTGTCTCACGCCGGCTCTCGCCACCCACCGCGAAAACATGACATGCGCACGCTGATCTGCGGCTCGCTCGCCTTCGACACCATCATGGTGTTTCCCGACCGCTTCGCGCGGCACATCCTCGCCGACCAGGCGCACATGCTGTCGGTGTGCTTCACGGTCGGCGACATGCGCCGCGAATGGGGGGGCTGCGCGGGCAACATCGCCTACAACCTGAAGGCGCTGGGCGGCGAGCCGGTGGTGATGGCGACCATCGGCAAGGACGGCGGCGACTATCGCGCGCGGCTCGCGTCGCTGGGCATCGGCAGCGAGGGGGTACGCGACATCGCGAGCGAGTTCACCGCGCAGGCCTTCATCATCACCGACCTCGACGACAACCAGATCACCGCCTTCCACCCGGGCGCGATGGGGCAGTCGCACCAGAACCACGTGGCCGACGTGCCCGGCGTCGGGCTCGGCATCATCTCGCCCGACGGCCGCGAGGGGATGCTCGCGCATGCGCGCGAGTTCCAGGCGGCCGGCATCCCCTTCGTGCTCGACCCGGGGCAGGCGATGACGCTGTTCAGCGGCGAGGAGCTCCTGGCGATGATCGACGCCGCGAGCGTGGTCACCGTCAACGACTACGAGGGCAAGCTCCTTGCCGAGCGCACCGGGCTCGCGCTCGACGTGATCGCGCGGCGCGTGGAGGCGCTGGTGGTCACCCGCGGCGGCGAGGGCTCGACCATCCACGAGGGCGGCGGCACGCTCGACATCGGCGTTGCACGGGTGGACGAACTGGTCGACCCCACCGGCTGCGGCGACGCCTATCGCGCGGGCCTGCTGTACGGCATCGGCAACCGCTGGGACTGGCTGCGCACGGGGCAGCTCGCGGCGACGCTCGGCGCCCTCAAGATCGGCTCGCGCGGCGGCCAGAACCACGAGGTCAACCGCGAACGGATCGATGCGTTGTACGGTCGAAGCTTCGGCGGCTCGCCTTTCTGAGCCGCGCCGGCCGCATCACGGAGAGACCATGGAACCCGACGCCGCCTCGACTGCCTTCCCCACCACCGGACGCCGCGCGCGCCCGGGCGGTGCCGATCGCCGCGTGCCGCGCCGCGCGCACCGCGCCCGGCGCGCGGCCGCGGCACTGACCTCGGCCCTCGCGCTGGGCGCGCTCGCCGGCTGCGCGCCGCCGCCGCAGCCCAACGTCTATTACGGCGGCCAGGCGATGCGCGCGCAGTCCGTCGAGCTCGGCGTCGTGGAAGCCGTGCGCTTCGTGCAGTTCCAGGGCCCCAACAGCGGGGTGGGCACGGTCGGAGGCGCGGCACTGGGCGGCATCGCCGGCGCGCAGATCGGCGGCTCGAGCGCGGCGAACGCGGCGGGCGCCATCGCCGGCGCGATCGCCGGCGGCCTCATCGGCAACGCCATCGAGTCGCAGAACAACCAGCACAACGGCATCGAGGTGACGGTGCGGCTCGATTCGGGCCGGCTCATCGCCATCGCGCAGGGCAACGCGGGCGAGAACTTCCGGCCCGGCGACCGCGTGCGCGTGCTCTCCGACGGCTACACGACGCGCGTCGCGTTCTAGCGCGCCGGCTTCGAGCGCGACGGCGCCTTGCTCGACCCCCGGCAGCGCGTCTCGCGCGTTCGACAGTCCTGGCGCGCGACGCGCGCGGCGCTGCACTTCCTGCAGGGCCTCGCGATCACCACCTTCGTGTTCCCGCGCGTCGACGACGCGCGCCGCGCGCGCCACGTGCAGCGCTGGAGCGCCAAGCTGGTCGCGATCCTCGCCCTCGAGCCGCGGGTGGAGGGCGAGTTCGCGCGCGAGGGCAACGTGGTGTTCGCCGCCAACCACGTGTCGTGGATCGACATCTTCGTCATCAACGCGCAGGCACCCTCGCGCTTCATCGCCAAGTCGGAGCTCGCGGGCTGGCCGCTGGCGGGACGGCTGATGCGCGACACCGGCACGATCTTCATCGAGCGCGCGCGCCGCGCCGACACGCGCCGCGTCAACGCCGCGGTGGCCGAGGTGCTGGCGCGCGGCGCCAGCCTCGCGGTGTTCCCCGAGGGCATCACCACCGACGGGACGACGCTGCGCAAGTTCCACGGCTCGCTGCTGCAGCCGGTGGTCGACGCGGGAGGCGCGGTGCAGCCGGTCGCGCTGCGTTACACCTACGCCGACGGCTCGCATTCGCTGGCGCCCGACTATTCGGGCGACACGAGCTTCGTCACGGTGTTCTGGCGGCTGTGCGGCGCGCGGCGCCACGTGGTGCAGGTGGTCGCGCACCCGCCGATGGCAGCGGCGGCGAGCACGCGCCGCGAGCTTGCGGCCGGCGCCGAAGCGGCCATCCGCGACACGCTGGCGCGGCTCGCGTCGCGCTGACCCGTCATCCCCGCCTTCGCGGGGATGACGAGGCCTAGCGGGCGTGCCGCGGCGCGATGCCCGCGCGCGAGGGCACCTGGACGAGCTCGCCGCTGTCGAGGTCGACGCCGGTGAGCGTACCGCCCCACAGGCAGCCGCTGTCGAGCATCAGCACGTTGGGCGCGAGCGTGAGCCCCAGCGTCGACCAGTGGCCGCAGATCACGCGCGCCCCGGCGCTGGCACGCGTCTCCTGCAGGAACCAGGGCGAGAAGCCCGCCGGGGTGAACTCGGCGCCGCGCTTCTCGGCGAATTCCATCCGCCCTTGCGGCGTGCAGAAGCGCATGCGCGTCATGGCGTTGACGACGGCGCGCAGCCGGCCGTCACCCGAGAGGTCGTCGCGCCAGGTGTCGGGCTCGTCGCCGTACAGCACGCCGAGGAAGCGGTGCGCGTCACCGCCCGCCATCATCGCCTCGACCTCGCCCGACAGCGCGACGGCCTGTGCGGGCGTCCACGAGGGCAGCAGGCCCGCGTGCACCATGAGGTCGTTCCCCGAGGCGACGCACAGTGGACGGCGCGCGAGCCAGCCGACGAGGGCTTCGCGGTCGGGGGCGGCGAGGATGGCGTCGAGGGTGTCGCCGCGATGCGGGCGTCGATGCCCCGCGGCGATGGTCAGCAGGTGGAAGTCGTGGTTGCCGAGGACGGCGGTGGCGGCGCCTTCCATCGCCACCACGTCGCGCAACACCTCGAGCGATCCGGGGCCGCGGTTGACGAGGTCGCCCACCAGCCACAGCGAGTCGCGCGAAGGCGAGAAGGCCAGGATGTCGAGCAGCGCGCGGAATTCGGCGTGGCAGCCCTGGATGTCGCCGATCGCATAGCGCATGTCAAGTCTTACGCGCCCGCGCGCCACTCACTAGAATGCTCGCGGGCGCCGGGCTCCTTTCCTCGAGCGCCGGATTCTAGCAACCCGCCGACGATCCCCCGTGCAGTTCCCGCTCAATCCCGCACAGCGCGACGCCGTGCGCACCACCGACGTGCCGCTGCTGGTCCTCGCCGGCGCGGGCAGCGGCAAGACGCGCGTCATCACCGCCAAGATCGCGCGGCTCGTCGAGTCGGGCACGGACCCTTCGCGCATCCTCGCCATCACCTTCACCAACAAGGCGGCGCGCGAGATGCGCGAGCGCGTCGACGCCATGGCGCCCTCCGTCGTCCCCACAGCATCCGTCGTCCCCGCAGCGCCGGTCACACCCGCGAAGGCGGGTGCCCACGCGATGGATTCCCGCTTGCGCGGGAACGACGGTGCGTCCGCGGTGGATTCCCGCTTGCGCGGGAACGACGGTGCGCCCGCGACGGATTCCCGCTTGCGCCGGAATGACGGGAGGTCCGCGCGCGACGTCACCATCGCGACCTTCCACGCGCTCGGGCTGTCGATCCTGCGACGCGAGGCGCGTACGCTCGGGCTGCCGCCCGGGTTCTCGATCTTCGACCCTTCGGACCTCGAGCCCATCGTCGCCGAGCTCGTCGCCACCGCCGACCGCGGGCGCGCGCGCGCCGCGCAGTGGAAGATCTCGGCGTGGAAGAACGCGCTCCTGCCGCCTGCGCAGGCGCTGCGCGAGGCGAAGGACGACGAGGCGCGCGCCGCGGCGCGCGCCTATGCGCGTTACGACGACACGCTCACCGCCTACCGCGCGGTGGACTTCGACGACCTGATCGTCAAGCCGCTGGCGCTGTTCGAGCGCGACGCCGAGGCGCGCGCTCGCTGGGCGGGCCGCTACGACCACGTGCTGGTCGACGAGTACCAGGACACCAACCCCGCGCAGTACGCCCTCTTCAGGCAGCTCGTGTCGCGCGGCATCGCCTTCACCGCGGTGGGCGACGACGACCAGGCGATCTACGGCTGGCGCGGCGCGACCATCGAGAACCTGGCGCGGCTCACCGAGGACTTCCCCGCCACGCGCGTGGTGAAGCTCGAGCAGAACTACCGCTCCAGCGTGCGCATCCTGCGCTCGGCCAACGCGCTGATCGCGAACAACCCCAAGCTGCACGAGAAGAAGCTGTGGAGCGAGCTCGGCACCGGTGACGCCATCCGCGTCGCGACCTACGCCGACGACGAGGCCGAGGCCGAGGGCGTGGCCACCGCGATCTCGGCGCGGCGCTTCGAGCAGCGCGGCCGCTACGGCGATTTCGCCGTGCTCTACCGCGGCAACCACCAGGCGCGCGCGCTCGAGGCGGCGCTGCGCGCCGCCAACATTGCTTACACGGTGTCGGGCGGGCAGTCGTACTTCGAGCGTGCCGAGATCAAGGACATCGTCGCCTACCTGCGCCTGATCGCCAACGAGGACGACGACCCGGCGTTCGTGCGCGCGATCACGACGCCCAAGCGCGGTGTCGGCGAGTCGACGCTGGCGAAGCTCGGCGAGGTCGCCAGGACGGTCCACGGCAGCCTGTACGCGGCCGCCTGCGAGCCGGCGCTCGAGGCGCTGGTGCAGGCGAAGGCGCGCGACGAGCTTCGCGCCTTCCGCGCGCTGCTCGACGGCCTGCGCCACCGCGCGGCGCGCGAGCCCGCGGGGCGGCTCCTCGACGAGCTGGTGCGCGCCATCGGCTACGAGGACTACCTCGTGTCCACCTTCGACAAGCGCGAGGCGGAGAACAAGTCGCGCAGCGTGCAGGACTTCACGGGCTGGCTCGCCCGCAAGGGCGAGGCCGACGGCAAGACGCTGGTCGAGCTCACGCAGATGATCGCGCTGGTGACGATGCTGGAGGGCCGCGAAGGCGAGGGCGCCGACGCCGTGCACCTGTCCACGCTGCACGCCGCCAAGGGCCTCGAGTTCCCGCACGTGTTCATGGTCGGCGTCGAGGAGGGCATCCTGCCGCACCGCGAGTCCATCGACGCGGGCACGGTCGAGGAGGAGCGCCGCCTGATGTACGTGGGCATCACCCGTGCCCAGCGCACGCTGCAGCTTTCGTTCTGCCGCACGCGCAAGCGCGCGGGCGAGCGCGTCGACGCGAAGCCCTCGCGCTTCATCGGCGAGCTCGCGCAGGACGACCTGCGCTACGCCGGCGCGCCGCTGCCGCCCGACGAGGCGGCGCAGGCCAAGGCGCAGGGCGCCGAGCGCCTGCGTGCGCTGAAGGCGATGGTGTCGAGGGACTGAGGTTACTTCGCCGCGGCGACCATGTAGTCGACGGCGGCCTGCACCGCGGCATCGGACAGGGTCGTGTTGCCGCCCTTGGGCGGCATCATGCCGGTCTTGCCCTGGAAGCCCGCAATGGCGTGCTGGTGGAGCATGGGAAGACCTTCGGCGATGCGCGGCGCCCAGGACGCCTTGTCACCGAACTTGGGTGCGCCGGCGATGCCCGTGCCGTGGCAGACATGGCAGGTCGCCTCGTAGGTGGCCTTGCCATCGACGGCGCCGGCCTTGGCGGGCGCCGCCGCTGCGACGGCGCCGACTGCCGCGCCCGAAGCGGGGACCGCCGCGACCGCTGCGGCGGCGGGCGCAGGGGCAGCCGCCGCGGTCGCCGTTGCGGCAC
This sequence comes from Casimicrobiaceae bacterium, assembly GCA_044226535.1. Classification (GTDB taxonomy): domain Bacteria; phylum Pseudomonadota; class Gammaproteobacteria; order Burkholderiales; family Casimicrobiaceae; genus VBCG01. The sequence continues at coordinate 86,076 of JBGAGT010000012.1, forward strand.
CCGCCGCGGCAGTGGTGGTCGCGGCCGGCGCAGCCTTGGGTTCGGCGAACTTGGCGCCCGACTGGTTGGCCATGAACACGACCGCGCGCGCCATGTCGTCGTCGAAGAGGTCGGCGTTGCCGCCCCTGGGCGGCATCATCCCGGTCTTGCCCGTGAAGCCCGCGATGGCGTGCTTCACCAGCGTGTCGAGGCCCTGCGCGATGCGCGGGGCCCACGCAGCGTTGTCGCCGACCTTGGGCGCACCGGCCAGCCCTGCCTCGTGGCAGGTCTTGCAGACCTGCGCGTACACCTGGTCGCCCGCGAGCGCGACGTGCGGCGCATTGGGATCGGCGACCTCGACACGGCCCACCGGCGCGATGCGCGCCTGCCGCGCGGCTTCGTCGTCGCGCGCACCGGTCATGCCGCTGGTCACGAGTTGCGAAAGCAGCACGATCACGGTGATCGGCACCACGAAAGCGAGCACGACGACGATGACGAGCTGCTTCGGCGTCTTGATGGGGGACTGGTGCTGGTGGTCTTCCGACATGGTCGCGGCGGTCCGGCGTCTGGGATTGGGGGCAAAAGACCGCAATTATACCCAAGCGACCTCGCTTGGGCGCTGCGAGGGCCCGCGCGGGACCCCGCGTAGTACAATCGCCCGCCTCGCGCCCGTAGCTCAGTTGGATAGAGTATTGGTTTCCGAAGCCAAGGGTCACAGGTTCGAATCCTGTCGGGCGCGCCAGTCCCCCGCTTCGCGGATCGCCGCTCGAACCATGGCGTCCGCTCCCTCGTCCACGGCCTGACCGACCCTAGCGCGCCCCGCCGGGAGGACGCTGCGCCATTGCGCCCTCGACCAGCACGCGGATGGTCCAGCGCTTGAGCCGAGCGATCTCGACGTCGCGAAGGCGCAGGACGTCCTTGCAGGCCACGATCGATTCCGGGCCGATGACCAGCGCCAGCGCGCGCTCGAGCATGCGCAGCGCGTCGGCGTCGAAACGCGCGCGCGCCGGTGCGAGCGCCGCGGCGATCAGCGGTGAGCGGCGGTTCTGGCGTGGCGGAAGATCGGCGTTGCCGCGCGCCCGGGCGGTGAGGGTGTGCGCGAGCATGGTGCGCACCGCGAGCTCGTGCTCGGCGACCACGCCCGAGACCGCCCGATCCACCTCGATCACGCGCGACACCGGGTCGTCGTCCCGGGTGTGCGCGAGGACGTCGTCCGCGGAGGGCGTCGCGACCTCGATGGCCGACTCGAGGTGCAGCGCCTCGATGCTCGGGAAATAGCGATAGGCCGTGGCGCGGGACACCAGCGCCTCGGCTGCGACCTCGTCGAGCGTCGGGCTCAGCCCCTGCGCAACCAGGCGTGCGGCGGCGTCGAGCAGCGACTTGCGCGTGCGCAGCTTCTGGTTGGGGCGCCCCGTGGCCGGCGCGCGCGGCGGCGGCGACGCGCCCCGCTTCGCCGGCTTGCGCGGCGTCGCGGGCGAGCCGCGCGACCGGCGGACGCTCATGCCGGCAGCTGCCGGATGATCGCCGCGAGGTCCACCCAGACGTTCTCGCGGCGGATCGCGCCGTCGGGCGCGAACTCGAGGATGTGCAGCAGCCTGAACTCGAGCGGCCTCCCGCGGCCTTCGATGCCGAAGGGCGCGCCCGGGGCATGCCCGCGCCAGATCGATTCGTCGACCATGAAGCCGTCGCCGTGCAGGCGGCGCAGGCACTCGACGCCACTGCCGGCGAGGTCGGCGAACATGCGCTCGTAGAACGGACGCGCCGCGTCGCGGCCGACGGTCGGGCCGCCCGGCGCGCCGACGATGTCGTGCTCGACGTCGGCGGCGAGCGTGGCGACCACGCCGTCGACGTCGTCGCGTGCCTCGTAGCCGAAGTGCTCGTCGAGGCGGTCGTCCATCTGCTGCGGTGTGAGTGCCATCGGGATCTCCCCGGGGGACGGTCGATGGCGCGCATGGTAATGAGACAAATGTCTCGTGTCAATACTTCCGTCGCACCACGTGGAAAGCCCAGGCGCGGCCCCGCGCGGCCGGCCGGCGCGGTACTAGCGGAAGCTGCGCCGGTAGAAGATGCCGATGCCGCTGATCACGCCGGCCTCGGCGCGCAGCGTCAGCGTGCGCGTCAGGAGGTACTCGAGGCGCAGCGCCGACTGCGCGATCGACAGGCCCTGCTCGTACGACAGCATCAGGCGGTCGTTGATGCGCTTGCCGAAGGAGATCACCTGGTTGTTGGCCGTCGCGCCGCCCGCGGCGGAGGCGGTCGATTCGGTGCGGATGCTGATGTCGTCGAGGCCCAGGTTGCGCGCGAGCCGGTTGCCCACCGGGCGGCCGTCGCCGCCCAGCATCCACGCCGAGGCCGCGGCGAGTGCGGCCGCGTTGCCCGCGGTGGCGTTGCCCGGCGCCTGGCCGGTGATCAGCCAGGACAGGGCCTCGGATTCGGGCACCGGCGGGTTGGAGGTGATGGTGAGGCGCGGCACGCGCACCGTCCCGGTCAGCGCGACGCCGGCCTCCACCGCGGCGTTGCGCCGCAGCGCGACGATGTCGAGCGCGGGGTTGTCGAGCGGGCCGTCGAAGGTCAGGCGGCCGCGGTCGATGGCGAGCTCCTGGCCGAACGCGAAGTAGGTGCCGTGCACGGTGTAGATCGCGCCATGGCCCTCCAGCCGCCCGGCCGGCGTGGTGGTGATGCGCACGCGCCCGCCGAGCCGCGCGTCGAGCCCCGCGCCCGAGAACGACAGCGCGCGATTGAGGTCGGCGTCGATGTCGAGGGCGAGCAACGCCAGCGGCTCGCCGCCGGCGGAATCGGTGCGCGGCGGGCGACCTTCGATGACCACGTCGCTGCCGAGCGCCGCCGGCGTCGGCGAGTAGGTGATGACGCCGCGGTCGAGCTTCAGCGCGCCGGCCAGCGCCACGCGTCCGTCGGCGATGGTCATCGTGCCGTCGCCGCTCACCACCAGCTGCGCGTCGGGCCGGTTGAGCGCGCGGAACTGCCGTGCCTGCCACTTGATGCGCGTGCCGTCGCCGGGCGCGTTGCCGCGCGCCAGCACGCCGCTGGCGGTGAAGCTGCCGTCGCCGCCGTGCAGCGCGAGCTCCTGCAGCGACAGCGTGTCCTGCGCAAGGGTCGCGCGCAACCGCCCGTCGCGGATGGCCACACCCCACTGCGGCGCGTCGACGCGCAACCCGTCGCCCTTCATCGAGCCGGCCAGCACCGGCTTGCGCGGGGTGCCGGTGGCGGTGAGGTCGAGCGTGGCGTTGCCGTCGACCACGGCCGAGGTGCCGATCCAGGGTTGGTAGGGCGCGAGCGTGTCGAGCCGCGCGACGAGGTGCGCCTCGAGCGGCGCGTCGAGCCACGCTGCGGGCTCCGCGCCGGCGGCCACCGACGCGGTGAGCTTTGCGTTGCCCGCGCGCAGCGAGGCGAGCTCGACCTCGAGCGCGATCGCATCGTCCTTCATGCGCGCGGCGAGGGTGAGGCGCTCGATGCCCAGCGGGTACTGGCGGAAGCTCGCCGAGCTCGCGTCGGCGCCGTACAGGTCGCCCGATTCGCGCGCGATGTCGATACTGCCGTTGATGCGCGGCGCGGCCGCGACGTCCCAGCGGCCCGACAGCGTGAGCGTGGAGCCGAAGGTCAGCGGGTGGCCCGCCACGCGCGCGAGGGCCTCGAGCGGCAGCGCGTGGAACGCTCCCGTGGTCGACACGCGCCCGTGGTCGACGTCGAGCGCGTCGATCGCGAGCGAGCCGCCGGCGAAAGCGATGCGCAGCCCGCGCGCGCCGGCCCGCTCGGGCGTCCACTCGAGCGCCGCCGGCGCCTCGAGCTTCGCCACCAGCGTGCCGCCGACCGCGGCCTCGTCGAGCGTGCCCTTCCACGAGGTCACCGCGCGGCCGTCGCTGGCGAGCGTGCCGTGCGCGGCGAGGTCGAGGTGGTCCCCACCGCCTTGCACGGTGACGGCGACCTTGTGCGCCGCGAGGCTGCCCTGGACGGCGAGCGTGGCCTCGTCGATCTCGCGCGGGCCGAGCGCCAGGCCCCTGGCGCGCGCGGCGATGTCGACGCGGCGATCGGCGAGCGAGGCCGTGAGGCCACCCGGCGCGACGTCGGCCTCGATGTCGAGCGAGCCGATGCGCTCGCCGCGCGCGTTGGCGAAGCCCGCCAGCGCGAGCCTGCCGTGGCCGCCGATCGACTGCGTGGTGACGGCGAGGGAGGCCTGCACGTCCAGCGAGCCACTGCGGGTGCCGCCCAGCAGGGCCGGCGCGAGGGGCACCAGCTCCGCGACCTTGGGTGCCGACAGCGATACCTCGAGCGTGTCCCCCGGCCGCCCCGAGTCGCCGTGCACCGTGAGCTTCGCGCCGGCGAGTGCCAGCTCGACCGCGACATCGCGCGCATTGCCGTGCGAAAGCGCGGCGCCCAGGCTGCCGGTGAGCGGCGCGCCGGCGAGCCGCGAGCTCGGCGCGAGCCTCGCGTCGACGCGCGCCGCCAGCGCAGGCTCGAGCGTGCCGGCGACCACCAGCGTGCCGTCGATCGATCCCTTGGGGACGTCGGCGAAGCGCGAGGGATCGAAGCCGCCGGCGGTGGCGTCGACCCTGAACGCGCGATCGCCGTCGAGCGCGAGCGAGGCGGTGCCGTCGAGCACCCCGCCGGGTGCGGTGAGCCGCGCGCGCGAAAGCGTGACGCGGCGCTCGGCGAGACGGGCGTCGAGCTCCAGCGCGAGGCCCCGCGCGGCATCGGCGAGGCGGCCGCTGGCGGTCTGCGAGCGCGCGTCGCCGGCAAGGCTCAGGCGGCCGCCGATGCGGGTGGCCACCAGCGAGCGGTCGATGCGCGCGAGGTCGATGCCGGCGAGGTCCAGCGTCGCCTGCGTGGCGCCGCCTTCGAGCTGCACCGTCGCGCTGCCGCTGGCACGCCCGCCCGCGGCCGCGAGCTCGAGCCCCGTGAGCGACAGCGTGTCCCCATGTTGCGCGAAGCTCCCCGACGCCGACTCGAGCGGGACGCGCTGCTGGTCGAGACGCCCCGCGCGCGGATTGTCGAGCGCGAACGTGCCCGCGTAGCCGCCGGCCGCGGGCTTCGCGTGCACGCCGAGCGTCAGCGCGCTGGCGGGCCACGCGGGGTTGATCGACGCGAGGTCGACGTCGCGCGCGTCGACGTCGAGGGTGTCGAAGGGCGCCGCGGCGAACGGAGTCGCCACCAGCGTGCCGTCGAAGCGCGCCGTGCCCGCCGTGCCCTCCGCGCTGACGCCGATGCGCGCCAGCACGCCGTCGAGCTTCGCGCGCGCCTCGATCCCCGCGAGCGACTCCTCGCCGGCGAAGCCGATCGCGCCGCCGATGGGAAAGGGTGCGGCGGCGCCGAGCGTGGCGTTGCCGGTGACGCGGCCCCGCTCGAAGGCGAGCGTGACGTCGTCGAGCCGGTGCGCGCGCGCGTTGCCGTGGTAGCCGAAGGCGATGCCGGTGACCCGTCCCTTCCGCTCGCCGAGCTGCCAGTCGAGGGTGGTGATGCTGACGTGCGACAGCGCGACGTCGAGGGGCAGGCCGATGGAGCGCGGCAGCACGTCGGAGGACGCGCCTGCGGCCGCGCCCGAAGGCGCGATGGCGAGGTCGACGCGGTTCGCGCCCAGCGCGTCGACGCGCAGCTCGCGCGAGGCGAGCGCCGCCGGCTGCCATTCGACGAACACGTCCTGCGCGACGATGGTCGCGGTGGGGCCGCGCCAGCGCAGCTCGCGGATGGCGAGCCGCGACAGCAGCGAGCCGCTGGCGCCGCTGATCGAGAGCCTGCCGTCGGTGAGGCGCTCGACGCGCTTCACCAGGTAGTCGAGGCCGGTGTCGGTGGAGGCGAGGAACAGCACGCTGGCGACGATCACCACGATGCCGGCCAACACGATGCAGGCCAGCGCGAACAGCGAGCGGATCACGCGGCGCGGCCAGTGACGCGGCTTCGGCCCGCGGGCGGACCCGCCGTTCGATCGGTGGGTCCCTGCTTGCGCGGGGACGACCGGGTCGTCGCCGCGGCCCGCGCTCAAAACGTCAGCCCCACCGAGAAGTGCAGGCGCAGGCTGTGCGCATCCTGCCCGTACGCGAGGTCGAGCTTGAAGGGCCCGATCGGCGTGTTGAAGCGGCCGCCGACGCCGTAGCCCAGCGCGAGGTGGGAGAGGTCGCCGACCTTGTCGACCGCGTTGCCCGCGTCGGCGAACACCGCGAGGCCCCAGAACGGCGAGAACCAGCGCGTCAGCTCGGCGCTGGCGAGCGCGTAGTAGCGGCCCGGGACGATGGCGCTGCCCTCGCGCACCCCGAGGCTCTCATACGCATAGCCGCGCACCGTGGTGTCGCCGCCGGTGCGGAACAAGAGCGCCGAGGGCACGCCCTCGCGCGAGTCGGCGATGACGGCGCCCATCTCGGCGCGCGTCGTCACCGACAGGTCGTAGGGCAGCGGCGTCCACGACGCGAACTGGCCGATCACCCGGCCGAAGCCGCGCGACGACACGCCCGGCACGCCGCCGCCGCCCGTCAGCGCGACGTTGAAGCCGCGCGTCGGCGCGGCGAGCACGTCGGTGCGGCGCCAGATGCGCACGGCCTCGAGGTACAGCGCATGCGCGTTCGACTCGTCGGCGTCGAGCGGGCGCTGCTGGTCGATGTAGTACGCCGCGCCGAAGGCCCAGTTGTCGCGCTCCTCGAGCGCCTGGCGGCGTATGCCGATGACGCCGGTCTCGGTGACGAGGTTCTCGACGTCGGTGCGGTCGAAGGAGCCGAACACGCTGTCGATCCATCCGCCGGCGGTGGGTGGCGCGGTCAGTCGCACGCCGATGCTCTTCTCGATGCTCTCGAGGCGCATGTCGACGTTGAGCTGGCGTCCCTTGTCGTCGACGTCGACATCGCGCCACGACAGGTTGAAGCGGAAGCTGCGGTCGGTCGAGTAGCCGATGCCGGTGTCGAGGTGGCGCGTCGGCGCCTCGATGACGGCGACGTCGACCGGCGCGCTGCCGGCGGTGCCGGCCGTGGTGTCGATCAGCGCCTGCACGCTGGCGAAGTAGCCCGAGCCGTTCAGGCGCCGCACGAACTGGTCGAGGGTGTCGGCGTCGAAGTCGTCGCCGGGACGGAACGTCGCGTAGTTGCGCACCAGCGCCTCGGGGTAGCGCTCGAGGCCGCGGATGCGGATCTCGCCGAAGCGGAAGCGCGGCCCGCTGTCGATGGCGATCGAGAGGTCGGCGGCGTGCTCGCCGGGGACGATCGAGGCCTCGCTGGCGTGGATGGCCGCCGCGGCGAAGCCGTTGCGCGCCACCTCGTTGACGGCGGCATCCTTGGCGGCGGTCCAGCGCGACTGCGTGAACACCTCGCCCGCCGGAAGCCGCCATTGCGCGCGGACGCGCTCGACCACCGCGCGCGCACGTTCGTCGCCTGCGGCCTCGCCCTCGACGTCGATGCGCACGCTGCGGATGCGCGTGGGCTCGCCCGGGACGACCTGCAGCGACACGCGTGCGGGCTGCGCGCGCGCGTCGACGGTCACCGAAACCTGCGGCGAGAAGAAGCCCGCCGCGGCCGCGACGTCCTTCGCCTCGTCGACGGCCTCGCGCGCGAGCATGTCGAACAGCGGCATCGTCATGTCCTCGAACGACTGCCAGCGCACGAGGCCGACGCTCGACTGGAGGCCGTCGTGCAGCTCGCGCGGGGCGTCGAGCACGACGGTGTAGCGGAAGACCTCGGCGCGCGCGCCTTCCGCAGGCGCTATGGTGGCGTCGGACGACGCGCCGGCCGGTGCGGCAGCGGGCGCGGTGGCCGGTGCGGCAGCGGGCGCGGTGGCCGGTGCGGCAGTGGCTGTGGCGGGTGCAGCGTCCGGCGCAGTGGCCTGCGCCGGCGATGGGGCGGGAAGGGGCTCGGGCTCAGCCGCGCGAAGCGTCGCGGGCGCCGCTGCGCAGAGCGCCAGCGTCAGCGCCAGGCATCGTGTCGCGCGCCGGATCCGCGGTGCCGTCCGCGGGTGCATCGCAACCCATCTGGCATTCGGCGGGTTGCGGTGTGGGTTGCGGAGCGGCATCGCGCGTATCGGGGGTGGCGCCGGCGTCGAAGGGCACGAGCGGTGGATGGTCGGGGTTCCAGCCGCGCGGGTAGTCGAGCGGCTGCATGGCCGGCGGCGGCACGTATTCGGGCGGGTTCAGCACCGGCAGTTCCGGCACCGGCTCGCGCGGCCAGTTGAGATCATACGGCGCCGGCATTCCGCTCAAGAACCAGATGAACGGGTCCTCGCGGCCAGCGACGAAGCGGCTCTGGTTGTTCATGTAGCTCGCGCACCCGCCCAGGGAGGCGAGGGTGGCGACGATGCAGGCTGCGAAGAGAAGGCGACGCATGGCAACGCTCCGGCGGTTTCCCCTTGCGGCGAGTTTCGCACAATCCTTTAAAAACGCGTAGCAAACCGCCGTACGGCAAGCGGATCGGAGCCGGCGGCGTCGCATCGCCGCACCGGCCGGGCAGGGACGGCGCCCCGGCGCGCCCCTCGGCGCGGCGGCTGCGGCGGGCCACCGGCACCCCGCCGCCCCGGCTGCCCGCGGGTCGCCGCAAAAAAGCCGCTTTCATGCCGCCGGCATAGCCTCGGTTCGCCCCGCGGGGCCCCGAGACTCGCGGAAGCCTGTGGAATCGGAGGCCGGGGGGCGCCTTTTCGAACGATCGTTCGCCAATTGCCGGCTTATTCAGGAAATTACCTGCACATCACGTCCTAAGTATCTATTTTTTCGAATGAAAGCCTCGGTGTGGCGAATCTGCGCTAAGTCCTTGTTCGACAAAAGAAAGTGTTGACCTGCCGGTTTTGCCGCGCGTATAGTCGCGTCCAGGTGGTAAAAAGTGGGGCAAAGTGGGATAAATCGTCGCCAATCAGGCGGGCGACGACGTCCGGTCAGTGACGACTCACTTTTGCTGCGGCGCAAGGAGGCGAGGGACGTGGCGGACGGGGTGGCTCGGGAAGGCGATACCGGCGAAGGGTCTGCAGGCAGCCCGCTGCCGACGTTTCGCGGCATTTCGCGCCTGGCGCTCGACGCCAAGGGCCGCATCGCCGTGCCCTCGCGGCATCGCGAGGCGCTGGCCAATGGCAGCGGCCGCGTGGTGGTCACCGCCGATCCCTCGCGCTGCCTGCTGGTCTATCCGCGCGACGCCTGGGAGCCGATCCAGCAGCGGCTGATGGCGCTGTCCTCCTTCGACGAGCGCATCCGCGCGCTGCAGCGCCTGCTGGTGGGCCACGCCGACGACGTCGACATCGACGCCGCGGGGCGGCTCCTCGTGCCGCCGCCGTTGCGCGAGTTCGCGGGCCTCGGCAAGGACGCGGTGCTCGCGGGGCAGGGGCGCCGCCTCGAGCTGTGGGACGCCGCGGCCTGGGACCGCGAGACGGCGCGCGCCATCGCCTTCGACGCGGGCACGATGCCGCCGGAGCTCGACGGCTTCTCGCTGTGACCGATGCCGAGCGCGCCCCTCACGTCCCGGTGCTGGTCGACGAAGCGATCGCCGCGCTGGCGGTCCGTCCCGACGGCACCTACGTCGACGCGACCTTCGGGCGCGGCGGCCATTCGCGCCGCATCCTCGCCGCGCTGGGACCGCGCGGCACGCTGGTCGCGCTCGACCGCGACGCCGACGCGGAAGCCGCGGCGCGCGCCATCGACGACCCCCGCTTCCGTTTTCACCGCGCGTGGTTCTCGCATCTCCACGCCGTACTCGACGGCCTGCACCTCCCCCACGTCGATGGCGTGCTGTTCGATCTCGGAATCTCCTCGCCGCAGATCGACGTTGCCGCGCGCGGTTTCTCCTTTCGCCACGAAGGCCCGCTCGACATGCGCATGGACACCTCGCGCGGCGAGACCGCGGCCGACTTCGTGGCGCGCGCCGGCACCGGCGAACTTGCGAGGGTGATCCGCGACTATGGCGAAGAACGGTTTGCTCAATCGATTGCAGGTGCAATTGTCGCGGCGCGCCAGCGCGAGCCCATCGTCACCACGCGGCAGCTGGCGAACGCCGTTGCGCAAGCCGTCGGCGCGCGCACGCGGGGTGATTGGGGTCAGGATCCGGCCGCGAGGACGTTCCAGGCCCTTCGGATTTTCGTGAATCGCGAACTGGACGAGCTCGAGGCCGCGCTGCCCGCAGCGGTGTCCCGCCTCGCCCCCGGCGGCCGCCTCGCGGTCGTGAGCTTCCACTCGCTCGAGGACCGCATCGTCAAGCGCTTCATCGCCGCGCATTCGCGGCCCTGGCGCGGCGACGCGCGGCTCGCGCGCGTGCCGCTGCGCGACGACGAGCTGCCGCAGCCGCCGCTCGCCGCGGTGGGCCGCGCCATCAAGGCCGGCGACGCCGAGCTCGACGCCAACCCGCGCGCGCGCAGCGCCGTGCTGCGCGTCGCCGAGCGCAGCGCCGCGCCGCTGCCGCGCGATTTCGCGGAGCGCGTGGCGTGACGCGCGTCAACCTCGTGCTGCTCGCGCTGGTCGTCGCCAGCGCGCTGTCGCTGGTCGCCTCGCGCCACCAGTCGCGCAAGCTCTTCGTCGACCTCGAGCGCGCGCAGGCCGAGGCGCGCGCCTTCGACGTCGAGTACGGCAAGCTGCTGCTCGAGCAGTCGACCTGGGGCATGCCGGCGCGCGTGGAGAAGATCGCGCGCGAGCAGCTCGGCATGCGGCTGCCCGACGCCGCGCACGTGCAGGTCGTGGGAACGGGGGGCGCGAAATGAAGGACGCGCGCACGCGCGGCGCCAAGTCCTCGCCCGTCCCCGAGCTGCCCGGCCGGCGCGCCATGCTCGCCTTCGGCCTGATCGCGCTGGCCTTCGCCGTGCTCGCGGGCCGCGCGCTGTATTTGCAGGGCATCGACAACGCCTTCCTGCAGGAGCGCGGCGCGGCGCGTTATTCGCGCGAGATCGCCGTGCCGGCGCACCGCGGCCGCATCCTCGACCGATTCGGCGACCCGCTGGCGATCTCCACGCCGGTCAAGTCGCTGTGGGCCTTCCCGCAGCAGCTCGACGCCGACGCCGCGAGCCTCGCGAAGCTCGCGCGGGTGCTCGACACCACGCCGCAGGCGCTGAAGAAGCGCATCAGCGCCGCCGACGACTTCGTCTACCTCGCGCGCGAGGTCTCGCCCGAGGTGGCCGAGCGCGCGCTGGCGCTCGGCTTGCGCGGCGTGAACGACGAGAACGCCTATCGGCGCTACTACCCCGGCGGCGAGGTGACGAGCCACATCGTCGGCTTCACCGGCGACCGCGACGCGGGCCAGGAAGGCATGGAGCTCGCGCAGCAGGCGTGGCTCGCCGGCGTGCCGGGCTCGCGGCGGGTGATCGTCAACCGCCGCGGCGAGGTCGTCGAGGACGTCGCGTCCATCCGTGCCCCGCAGGAAGGGCGCGACCTGCAGCTCGCGATCGACTCGCGCCTGCAGTACCTCGCCTTCCGCGAGCTGAAGGCGGCGATCGAGGCCAACAAGGCCAAGGCCGGGGGCCTCGTGATCCTCGACACGCACACCGGCGAGATCCTCGCGCTCGCCAACTGGCCGACCTACAACCCCAACAGCCGCGAGCGCAGCGCGCGCGAGCGCATGCGCAACCGCGCGCTCACCGACGTGTTCGAGCCTGGCTCGACGTTGAAGCCCTTCACCATCGCCGCGGCGCTCGAGGCCGGCAAGGTCCGCCCCGACACACTGATCGACACCCACGGCGGCGTGATGACCATCGGCAGCGCGACCATCCACGACGCGCACAAGGAGGGCGTGCTGACGGTCTCGCAGGTGATCCAGAAGTCCTCGAACATCGGCGCCGCGCAGATCGCGTTGAAGCTCCCCGCGCAGACGATGTGGCAGGAGCTCTCCGACGCAGGCTTCGGCAGCGCGCCGAAGACCGGCTTCCCCGGCGAGGTCTCCGGGCGGCTGCGCCCCGCCAAGACCTGGAAGCCCATCGAGCAGGCGACGATCAGCTACGGCCACGGCATCTCGGTGAGCCTCGTGCAGCTCGCGCACGCCTACACGCTGTTCGCGGGCGACGGCGACTTGAAGCCCGTCACGCTGCTTCGCACCACCGGCAAGGTCGCGGGCAAGCCGGTGATCTCCGCCAGGACCGCGGCCGAGGTGCGCGCCATGCTCGAGTCGGTCACGCGCCCCGGCGGCACCGCGCCGCGCGCGCAGGTCCCCGGCTACCGCGTCGCCGGCAAGACCGGCACGGCGCACAAGCTTCAGGGCCACGTCTACGTCGACAAGTACGTCGCATCCTTCGTCGGCTTCGCGCCGGTGTCCGACCCGCGGCTCGTGGTCGCGGTGATGATCGACGAGCCGGCGGGCGCCTACTACGGCGGCGACGTCGCGGCCCCCGTGTTCGCCAGCGTCATGGGCGGCGCGCTGCGCATGCTCGGCGTTCCCACCGACGCGCCCGTCGACAACGTCGTGCTGCCCCCCGACGACGCGCGCGTGCGGGAGGAGACATGAGCACCGCCGGGCCGCCCCAAGGTGCTCGCCCCCCCGTGGGGGGAGGCGAGCGCAGCTCGCTCCGGGGGGAGTCCACGTGCACCGCCGGGCCGCCCCAAGGTGCTCGCCCCCCGTGGGGGGAGGCGAGCGCAGCTCGCCTCGGGGGGAAGAGATGAGCACTGCCGGCTCCCACGCCGCCGCGGCGATCATGGCGCGCCTCGCGCAGGCGGGTGCCACGCCGCGCGCCATCACCGCCGACTCGCGCGCGGTGGTCGCCGGCAGCGCGTTCGCCGCGTTCCCCGGCCTGCGCGCCGACGGCCGCGCCTTCATCGGCGACGCCATCGCGCGCGGCGCGCAAGCCGTGCTCTGGGACGACGAGCGCTTCGCCTGGCGCACCGAATGGCAGCTGCCCAACGTCGCGGTGCCGCAGCTGCGCCAGCGGCTCGGCGACATCGCCGACTTCATCTACGGCAGCCCCTCGCAGGAGCTGTGGATGGTCGGCGTCACGGGCACCAACGGCAAGACCTCGAGCGCGCACTGGATCGCCTCGTCGCTCAACGCGCTCGGCCGGCGCACGGCGCTGCTCGGCACGTTGGGCAACGGCTTTCCCGGGATGCTGGCGCCCGCCGGCAACACCACGCCCGACGCGGCCTCGCTGCAGGCGATGCTCGCGCGGCTGCGCAGCGAGGGCGCGCAGGCCGTGGCGATGGAGGTCTCGTCGCACGGGCTCGACCAGGGGCGGGTCAATGGCGTGGCCTTCGACGTCGCGCTGTTCACCAACCTCACGCGCGACCACCTCGACTACCACGAGACCATGGCCGCCTACGGCAACGCCAAGGCGCGCCTGTTCGAGTTCCCGGGCCTGCGCACCGCGGTGATCAACGTCGACGACGCCTTCGGCACGCACCTCGCCGAGCGCGCGCGTGCGCGCGGCCTGCGCGTGATCGGCTACGGGCGCGCCGCGGGCGACGTGCACGCCAGCGCGGTGGGATTCGGCGAAGGCGGCATGTCCATCGACGTGGTCACGCCGGCGGGGACCGGCAGCCTCGACGTCGCGGTGGTCGGCGACTTCAACGTCATGAACCTCCTCGGCACGCTCGGCGTGCTGCTGGCGAGCGACGTCGAGCTGATCGACGCGCTGGCGGTGATGCACGAGCTCCAAGCGCCTCCCGGGCGCATGCAGCGCTTCGGCGGTCGCGGCCTGCCGCAGGTCGTCGTCGACTACGCGCACACGCCCGACGCGCTGGAGAAGGCGCTGTCGGCGCTGCGCGCTTCGGTGGCGGTGGGCGGCGCGCTGTGGGTGGTGTTCGGCGCGGGCGGCGACCGCGATCCCGGCAAGCGCCCGGAGATGGGCGCGGTGGCTGCCGCGCGCGCGGACCGCATCGTCGTCACCAGCGACAACCCGCGCGGCGAGCCCCCCGCCGACATCGCCGACGCGGTGGCGCGCGGCGTGTCCGACGCCGGCAAGCACGCGCGCATCGAGCTCGACCGCGCGCGCGCCATCGAGGCGGCGATCGCCGAGGCGGACCTGGGTGACGTGGTGCTGATCGCCGGCAAGGGCCACGAGGACTACCAGGAAATCGCCGGCGAGCGCCATCCCTTTTCCGACGCCGAAGCCGCCGCGCGCGCGCTGGCGCGGCGCTGATGCGATGCCGATGATGGACACCGCCACCGCCGCCCGCCTGGTGCAGGGACGCCCGATCGGCCCCAACGCCGCGTTCACGCGCGTGTCCACGGACTCGCGCACCCTGGCGCCGGGCGAGCTCTTCGTCGCCCTCGCCGGCGAGCGCTTCGACGGCCACGACCACGTCGACGCGGCGTTCCTGCGTGGCGCGGCCGCGGCGATGGTCGACGCGGCCCGCGCGGATCGCCTGTCGGGCGCTGCCGCGGCTGCTCCCCACGGCGCCTCGGCGGGTGCCCCCGCCGGCGCCTCCACCGGCGCGGCGCGCAGCCTGGTGGCCGTCCGCGACACCACGGCGGCGCTGGGCGCGCTGGCGGCGGGCTGGCGCGCACGCTTCGCCATCCCGCTGTGCGTCGTCACCGGCAGCAACGGCAAGACCACCACCAAGGAAATGCTGGCGGCGATGCTGCGGGCGCAGTGGGGATCCGAAGCGGTGCTCGCCACGCGCGGCAACTTCAACAACGCCATCGGCCTGCCGCTGACGCTGCTGGCGCTGCGCGCGCCGCACCGCGCCGCGGCGATCGAGCTCGGCATGAACCATCGCGGCGAGACGCGCGTGCTGGCGGCGATCGCCGCGCCGACCATCGCCGTCGTCAACAACGCGCAGCGCGAGCACCAGGAATTCATGGCCGGCGTGGCCGCGGTCGCGGCCGAGCATGCCGACGCGATCCGCGCCCTGCCGCGCGGCGAGGGCGTCGCGGTGTTCAACGCCGACGACGCGCACGCCGGCACCTGGCGCGACGCCGCGCGCGAGGCCGGGGTGCGCGCGCTGTCCTTCGGCCTCGCTGCGACGGCGGACGTGCGTGGCATCGTGCGCGCGGCCGACGCGCAGGGCAGCACGCTCGAGGTCGCGCTGCCGGACGGCGAGCGCTTCACGCTGCGCGTGCCGCTGCCCGGCGAGGCGATGCAGCGCAACGCGCTCGCCGCGGCCGCCGCGGCCCACGCGGCGGGCGTCGCGCCGAAGGCGATCGCCGAGGGGCTCGCGGGGTTCCGCGCCGTCGCCGGGCGGCTCGCCATCCGCGAAGCCGGCGGCGCCACGATCATCGACGACAGCTACAACGCCAATCCCGACTCGGTGCGCGCCGGCATCGACGTGCTGGCGAGCGCGGCGGCGCCGCGCGTGCTGGTGCTGGGCGACATGGGCGAGGTCGGGCAGGAAGGCCCGCGCTGGCATCGCGAGGCCGGCACCTATGCGCGCGAGCGCGGCGTGGCGCGGCTCCTCGCGCTGGGCGAGGCGACGCGCGACACGGTGGCGGCGTTCGGCGAGGGCGCGCGGCATTTCGACGACGTCGAGTCGCTGGTCGCCGCGTTGCGGCCGCTGCCGGCCGGCGCCACGGTGCTGGTGAAGGGCTCGCGCTTCATGCGCATGGAGCGCGTCGTCGCGGCGCTGGCCGGCGAGGACGCCGGCGGAGGGGCGCACTGATGCTGCTGTGGCTCGCCGACCTCCTCGCCCGCGACGTGCGCGCCTTCAACGTCGTCGGCTACATCACGCTGCGCGCGGTGTTCGCCTGCATGACCGCGCTGGTGATCTCCTTCGTCGTCGGGCCGCGCATGATCATGCTGCTGACACGCATGAAGATCGGCCAGTCGGTGCGCGACGACGGCCCGCAGACCCACCTCACCAAGGCCGGCACGCCGACCATGGGCGGCGCGCTGATCATCGTGTCCATCGTCATCACCACGCTCTTGTGGGGCGACCTCGGCAACCGCTTCGTGTGGGTGGTGCTGCTCGTCACCACGGGCTTCGGCGCGGTGGGCTGGGTGGACGACTACCGCAAGGTCGTGCGCCGCAACCCCAAGGGGCTGTCGGCGCGCGCCAAGTTCGGGCTGCTGTCGCTGATCGGGCTCGTCGCCTCGGTCTACCTCGCCTTCGCGATCTCGGCGCCCGCCAACGTTCCCGTGTCGCAGCTCTTCGCCGACTGGGCGCGCGCGGGCTTCGCGCTGTCGCTGTCGCCGCGCGCCGACTTCATCGTGCCCTTCTTCAAGACGGTGAGCTACCCGCTCGGCATCCTGGGGTTCGTGCTGCTCACCTACTTCGTGATCGTCGGCACCAGCAACGCGGTCAACCTGACCGACGGCCTCGACGGCCTCGCCATCATGCCCACGGTGATGGTCGGCAGCGCGCTCGGCGTGTTCGCCTACGTGGTCGGCAACGCGGTGTTCGCGCGCTACCTGCAGTTCCCCTACATCCCCGGCGCCGGCGAGCTCGCGGTGATCTGCGGCGCCATGGCGGGCGCGGGACTGGGCTTCCTGTGGTTCAACGCCTATCCCGCCGAGGTGTTCATGGGCGACGTCGGCGCGCTGGCGCTGGGCGGCGCCCTCGGCACCATCGCCGTGATCGTGCGCCAGGAGATCGTGCTGCTGGTGATGGGCGGGGTGTTCGTGGTCGAGACGCTGTCGGTGATCGTGCAGGTCGCGTCGTTCCGGCTCACCGGCAAGCGCGTGTTCCGCATGGCGCCGATCCACCACCATTTCGAGCTGAAGGGCTGGAAGGAGACGCAGGTCGTCGTGCGCTTCTGGATCATCACCATGCTGCTCGTGCTCGCGGGCCTTTCCACGCTCAAGCTGCGATGAACGGCGACTTCCGCGACCGCAACGCCGTCGTGCTCGGCGCAGGGCTCACCGGGCGCTCGCTGGCGCGCTTCCTGCGCCGCCACGGCGCGCGCGTGCGCATCGCCGACAGCCGCGACACGCTGCCGGACGGCGCGCGCGTGCTCGCCGAGCTCCCCGGCGTGCCGGTCGAGACGGGCGCCTTCGTCGCCGCGACCTTCGCCGGCGCGGACCTCATCGCCATCAGCCCGGGCCTCGCAAGGCTGCAGCCGGCGATCCAGGAGGCCGTCGCGGCGGGCGCCGAGCTGGTCGGCGACGTCGAGCTCTTCGCGCGCGCGCTGCCGGTGCAGCAGAAGCTCCTCGCCATCACCGGGACCAACGGCAAGACCACCACCACCGCGCTCGCCGGCGCGCTCACCGCGGCCGCGGGCCTTTCGACGGTCGTCGCCGGCAACATCGGCACCGCGGTGCTCGACGCGCTGGCGCCGATCGAGGATGCGCGCGGGCGCTGGCCCGACGTGTTCGTGCTCGAGCTCTCGAGCTACCAGCTCGAGACCACGAGCTCGCTCGCGCCCACCGCCGCGGCCGTGCTGAACGTCTCCGCCAACCACCTCGACCGCTACGAGGGCATCGCCGACTACGCCGCCGCCAAGGCGCGCATCCTCGCGCGCGCCGGCGTGGCGATCCTCAACCGCGACGACCCCATCGTGCGCCTGATGCGCCGCCGCGGCGGCACCGTTCAGACCTTCGGCGCCTCGGTGCCGCAGAGCGAGGAGGAATGGGGCCTCGTGCCGCGCCCCGACGGCGAATGGCTGGCGCGCGGCGGCGAGCTGATCGTGCCGGCGCAGTCGCTCGGGCTGGTCGGCCGCCACAACGCGCTCAACGCGCTGGCGGCGCTGGCGCTCGCCAGCGCGGTGGCGCGCATCCTGCCGCCGGTGCGCGAGGCGCTGAAGGCCTTCGGCGGCCTGCCGCACCGCATGCAGGCCGTCGCCGAGGCAGGTGGCGTCGCCTGGATCGACGACTCCAAGGCGACCACCGTGGCCGCCACCGAGGCGGCGCTCGCCGGGCTATCGCGCCCCGTGGTGCTGATCGCCGGTGGCGACGGCAAGGGCCAGGGCTTCGCGCCCCTCAAGGGCCCCGTCGACGCGCACTGCCGCGCCGTGCTGCTGATCGGGCGCGACGCCCCGCACCTCCAGCGCGCGCTCGAAGGCTCGCGCGCCGCGGTCGAGATGTGCGGCACGCTCGAGGACGCCGTGGCGCGCGCCGCGGCGCTCGCGCGCGCGGGCGACGTGGTGCTGCTGTCGCCGGCCTGCGCGAGCCTCGACCAGTTCGCCAACTACGAGGCGCGCGGCACGCGCTTCGCCGAGCTCGCGCGCGCCGCCATCGCCGAGGTCGACCATGCGTAACCGCGTGGCCGAGACCGGCAGCATCGCCGCCAGCGTGCGGCCGCGCGTGGGCACGCGCGCGCCGCTGCGCGCGTCCACCAACCCGCGCAGCATGCTGGCCTACGACGTGTCGCTGGCGTGGACCGCGCTGCTGCTGCTCGCCATCGGCCTGGTGATGGTGTACTCGGCGTCGATCGCCTCGGCCGAGGCCACCGCGCACACCGGCTACCGCAGCTGGTACTTCCTCGCGCGCCACGCGACCTTCCTGGCGCTCGGGCTCCTGTCCGCGGCGATCGCCTTCCAGGTGCCCGTGTCGGCCTGGCAGAAGCTCGCGCCCTGGGGCTTCGCGTTCGCGACGCTGATGCTGGTGCTGGTGCTGGTGCCCGGCATCGGCAAGAGCGTCAACGGCTCGCGGCGCTGGATCTCGCTGGTGGTGGTCAACGTCCAGCCCTCCGAGTTCATGAAGCTCGCCGCGGTGCTCTATGCCGCGAGCTACGCGGTGCGCAAGGCGGCATTCCTGCACGCCGAGCAGCCGCTGCGCCAGACGCTCACGCGCGGCTTCCTGCCGCTGTTCGCGGTGATGGCGCTGGTGGGGGGCTTGCTGCTGCTCGAGCCCGACTTCGGCGCCTTCGTGGTGATCGTGGCCATCGGCTTCGGCATCCTGTTCCTCGGCGGGCTCGACTGGCGCCTCTTCGTCGGGCTGTCGGCACTGCTGCCGGTGGCGCTGGGCGCGATCCTCGTGGCCGCGCCCTACCGCCTGCAGCGGCTGACCGCCTTCCTCGATCCCTGGTCGGACCCGCTCGGCAAGGGCTACCAGCTCACCCACTCGCTGATCGCCTTCGGCCGCGGCGAGTGGCTGGGCGTGGGGCTCGGCGCCAGCGTGGAGAAGCTCCTCTACCTGCCCGAGGCGCACACCGACTTCCTGCTCGCCGTGATCGCCGAGGAACTGGGCTTCGCCGGCGTGCTCGCGGTGATCGCGCTGTTCGTATGGCTGTTCTACCGCGCCTACGCCGTCGGCCGCCAGGCCGCGCGGCTTTCGCGTCCGTTCGCGGCGCTGTGCGCGCAGGGCATCGGCGTATGGCTCGGCGTGCAGACCTTCATCAACATCGGCGTCAACGTCGGCCTCCTGCCCACCAAGGGCCTCACGCTGCCGCTGCTCTCCTTCGGCGGCAGCGGCATCATCGCCAATTGCGTCGCGGTCGCGCTGCTGCTGCGCATCGACTACGAGAACCGCCGCCTGCTGCGGGGGTTCACGGCGTGAGCGGGCGCGGCGCCGGGCCGTCCCAAGCCGCGTGCCCCCCTTTGGGGGGAGGCGCGCGAAGCGCGCTTCGGGGGGAGCCATGCCCACGGTGATGATCACCACCGGCGGCACCGGCGGCCACGTCTTCCCGGGGCTCGCGGTCGCGCACACGCTGGCCGCACGCGGCGCGCGGGTGTTCTGGCTGGGCACGCGCGAGGGCATGGAGGCGCGCCTCGTGCCGCAGCATGGCGTCGAGTTCGAGTCGGTGTCGTTCCGCGGCGTGCGCGGCAAGGGCGCGAGGACGCTGCTGCTCGGGCCTTTCGCGCTGGCCGCCGCCTGCCGCGACGCGCGCCGCGTGCTGGCGCGCCGCCGTCCCGACGTCGTCGTGGGCTTCGGCGGCTTCGCGTCCTTCCCCGGTGCGCTGATGTCGGCGACGGTGTCGCGCTGCGCGCTGTTGCTGCATGAGGCCAACGCCGTCGCCGGGCTCGCCAACCGCATCCTCGCCTACGGCGCCGACCGGCTGCTGCTGGGCTTCCCCGGCGCCTTCGGCGCGCGCCACGCCGGGAAGTCGGTGGTCACGGGCAACCCGCTGCGCGACGACATCGTCGCGCTGGCGCCGCCGGCCGAGCGCTTCGCCGGCCGCACGGGTCCGCTGCGGCTGCTGGTGGTCGGCGGGAGCCTCGGCGCCGCGGCGCTCAACGAGCGCGTGCCCGCCGCGATCGCCACGCTCGCGCCGTCGCGGCGGCCGCAGGTCGTGCACCAGGCGGGCGCCCGCCACATCGGCGCGCTGCGCGCCGCGTACGCGCGCCACGGCGTCGACGCCGAGTGCGTCGACTTCATCGAAGACATGGCGGCGCGCTACGCCTGGGCCGATTACGTGGTCTGCCGCGGCGGCGCGCTCACCGTCGCCGAGCTCGCCGCGGCGGGGCTCGGCGCGCTGATCGTGCCGCTGCCGGGCGCCATCGCCGACGAGCAGACGGCCAATGCGCGCTACCTCGTCGACGCGGGCGCCGCGCAATGCGTGGCGCAGGACGCGCTCGACGCCGCGGCGCTGGCGCGCATCGTCGGCGACATGACGCGCGAGCGCGCGCTCGGCCTCGCCCTGCACGCGCGCGCCGTGGGCCGCGGCGACGCCGCGGCGCGCATCGCCGACGCCTGCCTCGCGGAGGCGCGATGAAGCACAAGGTGAAGCGCGTGCACTTCGTGGGCATCGGCGGCGCCGGCATGAGCGGCATCGCCGAGGTGCTGGCGACGCAGGGCTATCGCGTCACGGGCTCCGACGTCGTCGCGGGCGCGGCCACGCGGCGCCTCGAGAAGCTCGGTGTCGCCGTCGCCATCGGCCACGCGGCGGCGAACGTCGGCGGCGCCGACGCCGTGGTGGTGTCGACCGCCATCGCGCAGGACAACCCCGAGCTCGCCGCCGCGCGCGCGCGCGGCATCCCGGTGGTGCCGCGCGCGCTGATGCTGGCCGAGCTGATGCGCATGAAGCAGGGCATCGCGGTCGCCGGCACGCACGGCAAGACCACGACGACGAGCCTCGTCGCCTCGGTGCTCGCCGAAGGCGGGCTCGATCCCACGTTCGTGATCGGCGGGCGGCTGCTGTCGGCCGACGCGCACGCGCGGCTCGGCAGCGGCGAGTTCCTGGTCGCCGAGGCCGACGAATCGGACGCCTCGTTCCTCTACCTCACACCGGTGCTGGCCGTGGTCACGAACATCGACCAGGACCACATGGAGACCTATGGCCACGACTATGCGCGCCTCGAGAAGGCCTTCGTCGATTTCGTGCAGCGCATGCCCTTCTACGGCGTGGCGGTGCTGTGCGTCGACGACGACAACGTGCGCGCCATCTTGCCGCGGCTCGCCAAGCAGGTCGTGACCTACGGGCTCGCCGAGGACGCGAGCCTGCGCGCGGTGGATGTCGCCAACGTCGGCGGGCGCATGCGCTTCGTCGCGCGCCAGGCCGGCTCGCCCGACCTCGCGGTGGAGTTGGCACTCGCGGGCGTGCACAACGTGCGCAACGCGCTGGCCGCGATCGCCATCGGCCGCGAGGTGGGCGTCGACGACGCGGCGATCGCGCGCGCGCTGGCCGAGTTCCGCGGCGTGGGGCGGCGCTTCCAGCGTTACGGAGAGCTCCGCCAGGGCGACGCAGCCTACACGCTGATCGACGACTACGGCCACCACCCGGCCGAGATCGCCGCGGTGCTCGAGGCCGCGCGCGCGAGCTTCCCCGGGCGGCGCATCGTGCTGGCCTTCCAGCCGCACCGCTACACGCGCACGCGCGACCTGTTCGAGGATTTCGTGGCCGTGCTCTCCGGCGCCGACGCGCTGGTGCTCACCGACGTCTATCCGGCGGGCGAGGCGCCGATCGTCGCCGCCGACGGCCGGGCCCTCGCGCGCGCGCTGCGCGTCGCGGGCAAGGTCGAGCCGGTGTTCGTCGACGACATCGCCGCGCTGCCCGACACGCTGCGCAACGTGGTGCGCGACGCGGACGTGGTGCTGACCATGGGTGCGGGCTCGATCGGCCAGGTGGCGCCGCAGCTCGCGGGGATGCGATGAACATGGCCGACCTGCCGGCACAGGCGATGGCGCGTCCCGGGTTCGCGGGGCTGCGCGGCAGGCTCGCCTGGGACGCGCCGCTGGCGCGGCACACCACCTGGCAGGCGGGCGGTGCGGGCGACATCGTCTTCGCGCCCGCCGACCGCGACGACCTCGCGGTGTTCCTGCGCCAGCTTCCGCCGCACATGCCGCTGACGGTGCTCGGCCTCGGCAGCAACGTGCTGGTGCGCGACGGCGGCGTGCGCGGCGCGGTGGTGCTGATGCACGACCCCGGTGCCGCGCTCGCCATCGCCGACGGCCTCGTCTACGCCGACGCCGGCGTCGCCTCGCCCAAGCTCGCGCGCTTCGCCGCGCTGCACGGCGCCAACGCCGAGTTCCTCGCGGGCATCCCCGGCACCGTCGGCGGCGCGCTCGCCATGAACGCGGGCTGCTATGGCGACGAGACCTGGCCGCACGTCGTGCGCGTCGAGGTCCTGGGCCGCGACGGCCGCTTCGAGGTGCGCACGCCCGCCGACTACCGCATCGGCTACCGCAGCGTGCATCGCGCCGACGGCTCGCCGCCCGACGGCGTCTTCACCGCCGCCTGGTTCCGCTTTCCCGCGGGCGAGGCGATCGAGGCGCGCGCGCGCATCAAGGCCCTGCTGGCGAAGCGCATCGCCACCCAGCCGCTGGCGCTGCCCAACGCCGGCAGCGTGTTCCGCAACCCGGCCGGCGACCATGCCGCGCGACTGATCGAGGCGGCGGCGCTCAAGGGCCGCGCCATCGGCGGGGCCTCGGTGTCGACGCTGCACGCCAATTTCATCGTCAATCCCTCACGGCGCGCGCGCGCCGCCGACATCGAGGCGCTGATCGCCGAGGTGCGCGGCACCGTGGCCGCGCGCTTCGGCGTCGAGCTCGAGGCGGAGGTGCGCATCATCGGCCAGCAAGCCTCCCCCCGGGGCGAGCTGCGCTCGCCTCCCGCCAAGGGGCCGGAGGACTCGAGATGAGCGAGTTCGGCAAGGTCGCCGTGCTGATGGGCGGGCCCTCGTCGGAGCGCGAGGTGTCGCTGATGTCGGGCCGGGGCGTGCTCGGCGCGCTGCGCGAGAAGGGCGTGGACGCACATGCCTTCGACCCCGCCGAGCGCGACCTCTGGGAGCTGAAGCGCGAGGGCTACGCGCGCGCCTTCATCGCGCTGCATGGCCGCTTCGGCGAGGACGGCACCGTGCAGGGTGCGCTCGAGACGCTCGGCATTCCCTACACCGGCAGCGGCGTCATGGCCTCGGCGCTGGCGATGGACAAGTGGCGCACCAAGCTCGTGTGGCTGGCCTCCGGGATCCCCACGCCGCGCTACCGCGTCGTCGACGCGGGCACCGACTGGATGCGCCTCGTGGCCGAGCTCGGGCTGCCGCTGATCGTCAAGCCCTCGCGCGAGGGCTCGACCATCGGCATCACGCGCGTCACCGGCGTCGACCACGGCGAGCTCGCCGCGGCCTTCGACACCGCGCGGCGCTACGACCGCGAGGTGCTGGTCGAGGAGTTCGTGCAGGGCAGCGAGCTCACCGCGTCCATCGTCGGCCGCCGCGCGCTGCCGCTGATCCGCATCAGCGCGCCGCAGGGCAACTACGACTACGAGCACAAGTACTTCTCCGACGACACGCGCTACGACTGCCCCGCGGGCCTGCCCGACGACGTCGAGATGGCGATCCGCCGCCAGGCGCTCGCGGCCTTCGACCTGATCGGCTGCAGCGGCTGGGGAAGGCTCGACCTCATCCTGCGCGACGACGGCAGCTGGTCGTTCCTCGAGGTGAACACCTCCCCCGGCATGACGGGCCACAGCCTCGTGCCCATGGCGGCGAAGGCGATGGGCATCTCCTACGCCGACCTCTGCGTCGAGATCCTGGGGGGCGCGCATGTGGGATGACGTGAAGGCGCTGAATGCCGCCGCCGCCACCCTCGCCACGCTCGCGGCCGTCGCGATCCTCGCGGGGCTGGTCGCGCGCGTCGCGCGGCTGCCGGCCTTCGCCATCCGCGAGGTCGTGGTGGTGACGCCGGTGGACCGCGCCGACGCCGCCTACGTCGAGGCCGTGGTGCGCGAGGAGCTCTCCGGGACGTTCTTCACCCTCGACTTCGACGATGCGCGCCGCGCGCTCGCCGAGGTGCCATGGGTCAGGCACGTCGCGCTGCGCCGCCAGTGGCCCTCGCGCCTGGAGATCTCGCTCGAGGAGTACACGCCCCTCGCGCGATGGAACGAGGACAGCCTGGTCGACCCCGAGGGCAACGTGTTCGATGCCGACTACGACGGCGAGCTGCCGCGCTTCGAGGGCCCCGAAGGCAGCTCGGGCGAGCTCGTCGGCCACTACCGCGGCTTCGTCGCGATGATCGAGCCGCTGGGGCTCGTGCTCACCGGGCTGCGGCTCACCCCGCGCGGCAGCTGGTCGCTGACCGCGTCGCGCGGCGCGGGCAGCCTCTCCATCGAGCTCGGCCGCGGCGACACCGACGCCCGGCTCGCGCGCTTCGCGGCGGCCTACCCGCGCACCCTCGGCGCGCTGGCGCAGCGCGGCACCCTCGTCGACCACGTCGACCTGCGCTACCGCAGCGGCTTCGCCGCGCGGATGCCGCAGGCGGCCGGCAAACCTGCAAGGAAGCTCACATGAAACGAACCGCCGGGGCACGCGCATGACGCGGGACGCCAAGAACCTGGTCGTGGGGCTGGACATCGGCACCTCGAAAATCGTCGCCATCGTCGCCGAGGTGACGCCCGAGGGCGGCCTCGACATCGTCGGGCTGGGCACCCAGCCCTCGCGGGGACTCAAGCGCGGCGTGGTGGTCAACATCGAGGCGACCATGGCGTCGATCCAGCGCGTGCTCGAGGAAGCCGAGCTGATGGCCGACTGCCGCATCACCGAGGTCTACACCGGCATCGCCGGCAGCCACATCCGCAGCCTCAACTCCAGCGGCATGGTGGCGATCAAGGAGAAGGAAGTCTCGCAGGCCGACATCGACCGCGTGCTCGAGACCGCCAAGGCGGTCGCCATCCCCAACGACCAGCAGATCCTGCACATCCTGCCGCAGGAATTCATCATCGACGGCCAGGAGGACGTGCGCGAGCCGCTCGGCATGAGCGGCGTGCGCCTCGAGGTGAAGGTGCACATCGTCACCGGCGCGGTGTCGGCGGTGGAGAACATCGTCAAGTGCGTGCGCCGCTGCGGGCTCGAGGTCAAGGACGTGATCCTGCAGCCGCTCGCCTCGGCGCGCGCGGTGCTCGACGACGACGAGCAGGAGCTCGGCGTGTGCCTGATGGACATCGGCGGCGGCACCACCGACATCGCGGTGTTCTCGGGCGGCGCGATCCGCCACACCGCGGTGATCCCGATCGCCGGCGACCAGATCACCAACGACATCGCGATGACGCTGCGCACGCCGACCAAGGACGCCGAGGAGCTGAAGCTTCGCAACGGCTGCGCGCTGCGCCAGCTCGCCAACCCCAACGACTTCGTCGAGGTGCCGGGCGTGGGCGAGCGGGGCCCGCGCAAGCTCTCGCGGCAGATGCTCGCCGAGGTGATCGAGCCGCGCGTCGAGGAGCTGTACACGCTGGTGCAGGCCGAGCTGCGGCGCTCGGGCTTCGAGGAGCTCCTCTCGTCGGGGATCGTGCTCACCGGCGGCACGTCGATGCTGACCGGCATGGTCGAGCTCGCCGAGGAGGTCTTCCACCTGCCCTGCCGCGTGGGCGTCCCCGCCTACGCGGGCGGCCTCTCGGAAGTGGTCAAGAACCCGCGCTACGCGACGGCCGTCGGGCTCTTGCTCGAGGGGCGCGACCACTGGATGCGCGACCAGGTCGCGCGCGCGCAGGTCAGGGGATTCGGCGGTGCGGCGGAACGGATGAAGCAGTGGTTCAAGGCGAACTTTTGATGCGAAAACAGGGAACGAGGGAAAACGAGGCGGCCAGCGCGAGCGCCGACGGCAATCGGGCGAATCACCATCGACAGGACGAAAGGAAGGGTAGCGACATGTTCGAAATCATCGACCAGGCGACGACGGAAGGCGCGGTCATCAAGGTCATCGGCGTCGGGGGCTGCGGCGGCAACGCGGTCGAGCACATGATCAACAGGGGGCTGTCGGGCGTCGAGTTCGTCTGCGCCAACACCGATGCGCAGGCGTTGAAGCGCTCGAGCGCGCGCACGCAGCTGCAGCTCGGCTCGACGCTGACGCGCGGGCTCGGCGCGGGCGCCAAGCCCGAGATCGGGCGCGACGCCGCGATGGAGGACCGCGACCGCATCGCGGAGCTGATCGAGGGCGCCGACATGCTGTTCATCACCGCGGGCATGGGCGGCGGCACCGGCACCGGCGCGGCGCCGGTGATCGCCGACATCGCGCGCAGCCTCAACATCCTGACGGTGGCGGTGGTGACGCGCCCGTTCAGCTTCGAGGGCAAGCGCCAGAAGGTGGCGACCGCGGGCATCGAGGAGCTCACCAAGAAGGTCGACTCGCTGATCATCATCCCCAACGACAAGCTGATGCAGGTGCTGGGCGAGGACGTCTCGCTGCTCGACGCCTATGCCGCGGCCAACGACGTGCTGTGCGGGGCGGTGGGCGGCATCGCCGAGGTCATCAACAACCCCGGCCTCGTCAACGTCGACTTCGCCGACGTGCGCACCGTGATGGGCGAGGTGGGCATGGCGATGATGGGCTCGGCCACGGCGGCGGGGCCCGACCGCGCCCGCGTCGCCGCGCACGAGGCGGTGAAGAGCCCGCTGCTCGAGGACGTCAACCTCGCAGGCGCGCGCGGCGTTCTGGTGAACATCACGGCCTCGTCGGGCCTCAACCTCAAGGAGTACCACCAGGTGATGAACACCATCAAGGAGTTCACCGCCGAGGACGCGATGGTGATCGTGGGCACCGTGATCGACGACACGATGGAGGACCGGCTGCGCGTGACCATGATCGCCACGGGGCTCGGCGGCGTGTCGTCGCCCAACGCACAGAGCGCGCAAAAGCCACGCCTGGAGATGATCGAGACGGTGGTGGCACGCACCGGCACCGACAACCACGGCATCACGGTGACCGAGGTCGACTACGACAAGCTCGACCAGCCCGCCGTCGTCCGCCGCCGCGCGCCGCTGTCGCCGCAGGGCACGGCCTTCGACGCCAGCGACATCCCCGCCTTCCTGCGCAAGCAGGCCGACTGAGGTGCCGCTCGACGTGCCCCGCGGGGTGCTACCATCGGCGGGCCGGCGGGTACCCGTTCGGGGGCCCATCCGGCGGTCCGCCACCCCGCCACACCCATGCTGAAGCAGCGCACCCTCAAGGCTGTCGCCCGCACCACCGGGGTGGGGCTGCACACCGGCGCGCGCGTCGAGCTGGTGCTTCGCCCCGCGGGCGTCGACCACGGCATCGTGTTCCACCGCACCGACCTGCCGGGCGCGCCTGCGATCCCGGGCACGGCCGAAGCCGTGGGCGACACGCGCCTCGCCACCACGCTCAAGGCCGGCGCCGCCTCGGTGGCGACCGTCGAGCACCTCATGTCGGCGCTGGCGGGCCTGGGTGTCGACAACCTCGACGTCGACGTCGCGGGTCCCGAGCTGCCCATCATGGACGGCAGCGCGGGCCCCTACGTGTTCCTGCTGCAGTCGGTGGGCGTGGTCGAGCAGAAGGCGCCCAAGAAATACCTGCGCGTGCGGCGCGCGGTCGAGGTGCGCGACGGCGACAAGTGGGCGCGCTTCGAGCCTTACGACGGCTTCAAGCTCGACTTCGGCATCGACTTCCCGCATCCCGTGTTCGGCTCGGAGAACCGCCACGTGGCGGTCGACTTCGCCGAGCATTCGTACGTGCGCGAGATCGCGCGTGCGCGCACCTTCGGCTTCATGCAGGACGTCGAGGCCATGCGCGCCGCGGGGCTCGGCCTCGGCGGCAGCCTGCAGACGGTGATCGTGCTCGACGACACCAAGGTCCTCAACGCCGAGGGGCTGCGCTTCGACAACGAGTTCGTGCGCCACAAGGTGCTCGACGCCATCGGTGACCTGTACCTCCTCGGCCATCCGCTGATCGGCGAGTTCCGCGCCTTCAAGACCGGCCATGCGCTCAACAACGTCGCCGCGCGCGCGTTGCTCGCCGACCGCGAGGCCTTCGAGGTCGTGACCTTCGACGCCGAAGCCGATGTGCCGGCGGCGTTCCAGGGGTGGCAGGCGGTCCCGGCGTAGCGCGGCGCGTTGTGCCCAGCGAGGGACACGCCGGATTCATCCGCCGTGTTGTGCCCATGACCGGTACACGCCGGATGCATCCGCTTTGCTCCAGTCGCCAGGCGTGCGACGGCCACCGTGGCTTGCCCCGAAGCTCAAACACGCTTCGCGAGCTCGCTTCGGGGCAAGCCACGATGTCCGCCGCGGCGATCGGAGCGAAGCGGACGCATCCGGGGCCGCGTCATTCGCAAGCGCAGAGGATCGGCCTCGCGCATCCCGATGTGACGGCACGAAGGCGGCGGAGCTCGCCCACGCGCGACGAGCGCCGCGCGGACGTCGGGGCATCGGTCCAAAGCGAGTTAGCGAAGCTTGTTTGAGCGACGACCGATGCCCCGGCGGCCGTGCGGCAACGCCGAAGCACTGGACGTTCCGTCGTGCGGCAACGCCGAAGCACTGGACGTTCCGTCGTGCGGCAACGCCGCCACTTCTTCCCGCGTCCCCCGCCATCGCCTGACCAGATCGTTGTCGATGCCGAGGAGGTCCAGCGCCCGTCCCACGGTCTGGTCGACGAGGTCCTCGAGGCTGCGGGGCCGCGCGTAGAAGGCCGGCACCGGCGGCATCACCACCGCGCCCATTTCGGTCACCGCCGTCATGTTGCGCAGGTGGCCGAGGTGCAGCGGTGTCTCGCGCACCAGCATCACCAGGCGGCGGCGCTCCTTCAGCACCACGTCGGCGGCCCGCGTCAGGAGCGTGGAGGTGACGCCCGAGGCGACCTCCGCCAGCGAGCGCGTCGAGCAGGGCGCCACCACCATGCCCAGGGTCGCGAAGGACCCGCTGGCGATGGCGGCACCGATGTCGTCCGGGGCGTAGCTCGCGCCGGCGAGCCTTTCCACGTCGCGCACGCGCCAGTCGGTTTCGAGCGCCAGCGTGAGCCGTGCCGATCGCGACATCACGAGATGGGTCTCCACGGGGCCTGCGGCGAGCACCTGCAACAGCCGTATCCCGTAAATCGCGCCCGAGGCGCCGGAGATGCCGACAATTAGCTTCGTTTTAGCGGCATTTTGGCGAAGTTCAATGCTGTTCGAAGCTTGCAAAGCCGACTTTCGCAGGGCTTTGGACGGCGACATGTCAGCGGTGGCGGCGCAACAGCTGCGCCACGGCCTCCTTCAGCGGTCCTTCCGGCAGGCGATCGCGCAATGCCGAGAAAGCCGTGGTCGCATCGTTATCCCATTGAAAAGAAATGGATTTCTTCGGTTTTTCGACGGCGGGGCGCGGTTGCACCACGACCTTGATCGCCGTAAACTCCAACCCCTCCCGCGCGAGGGCCGGCAACAGATCGGGCCCGCGCTGGCGCAACACCGCAGCGGCTGCACCGCTGGGTGTGACAAGCGCGAGCTCCGCCGAACCGGCGTCACGGACGCCGATACCGTGGGCGAGCGCAACGGGCAGAACCCGCCGCAGCACACGCAGGATCGCCTGATCGCGGTCCGCGCGACGTTGCCACTGGGCGAGCAACGGGTCGTGACCGACGATCGTTGCAAGCGTCCGGGGCGTGATTCCGCGTGGCATGGCGACGTGAGTAGGGAAGGGCAGCAGCTTGAACATCATACTGGTGAGCGGCGCCAAGGCGCGCGCGAGGACCATCACGCTGGATTGGCGCCATTGGCTCGTCGGGGGCCTTTCGCTGTTCGCGCTGTTCATCGTCTTCACCCTGATCTTCAATTTCCTGACGCTGCGCTGGGCCGCGTCGGTGAACCACCCGCTGCTGCAGGCGATCGTGCTGGCCGACCAGCGCGAGCAGGCGGCGCGGGTGTCGGAGAAGGTGCAAGGCCACATCAACGCCATGGCGCTGCGCCTGGGCGAGCTGCAAGCGCGGATGATGCGCCTCGACGGGCTGGGCGAGCGGCTCGCCAAGAGCGCGGGCCTCAAGCCCCAGGAGCTGCCGTCCACGGCGCCGGCACCGGCCGATGCGCGCAGCGACCCCGACCAGCCGATGGACGCGCAGGCGCCGGGCCGCGGGGGCCCGGTTTCGTCGCTGCCTTCGCGCAGCTTCACCGAGGACGAGTTCGACAAGATGCTGTCGGGCCTGTCCGACGACCTCGACCTGCGCAACGACCAGTTCGGCGTGCTGGAGGCGCTGCTGATCCAGGACTCGGCGGCGCAGAAATTCCTGCCCACGCACCAGCCGATCAACGACCACTGGTATTCGTCGAACTTCGGCTACCGCATCGACCCCTTCACCGGCATGCGCACCTTCCACGAGGGGATCGACTTCCCGGCGACCGTCGGAACCTCCGTCACCGCGGCCGCGAGTGGCAAGGTCATCTTCGCGGGCGTCCACCCCGAATATGGTAAAATGATCGACTTGGATCATGGCAACGGCTTGGTGACGCGCTACGCGCACACGTCGAAGCTGCTGGTCAAGGAAGGCGACCTCGTGATGCGCGGCCAGCCCATCGCGCTGGTGGGAACCACCGGCCGGTCCACCGGTCCCCACCTGCACTACGAAGTCCGCCTCAACGGCACGCCGCAGAATCCCGCGCGCTTCTTCAAGCCCGGCTGATGCACGCGTGACCGGCACGGCGCGAGTGCCCGCCGGTGCGCGACGGAAGGCGCACGGGGGGGCCGAGACAACGAGGGGGTGAGGCGTCACCCCCTGTTTTTTGCCGCTTCGTCCTTCGCTCCCCGCCGCCGCCCGGCCCAGCCCATCCCCTCCCAGACACCTTGTTTCGCGAGCCGCCGGCCGCCATCTAGCGCCCCATGATTTCCAATCTCCTCACCAAGGTATTCGGCAGCCGCAACGACCGCCTGCTGAAAGAGTTCAGCGGCAAGGTCCGCGAGATCAACAAGCTCGAGCCGGCGATGTCCAAGCTCACCGACGACGAGCTGCGCGGCAAGACCGCCGAGCTCAAGGCCAGGGTCGCCGCCGGGGCGAGCCTCGACGACGTGCTGGTGGAGGCCTTCGCCGTGGTCCGCGAGGCCGGCAAGCGCGCGCTGGGCATGCGGCACTTCGACGTCCAGCTCGTCGGCGGCATGGCGCTGCACCACGGCAAGATCGCGGAAATGCGCACCGGCGAGGGCAAGACGCTGGTGTCGACGCTGCCCGGCTACCTCAACGCGCTGTCGGGCAAGGGCGTCCACGTGGTGACGGTGAACGACTACCTCGCCCAGCGCGACGCCGACTGGATGGGGCGCATCTACCGCTTCCTCGGACTCACCGTCGGCGTCAACCTCTCGCAGATGGAAAAGCCCGCCAAGCAGGCGGCGTACGCCGCCGACGTCACCTACGGCACCAACAACGAGTTCGGCTTCGACTACCTGCGCGACAACATGGTGTTCAGCGTGGGCGAGCGCGTGCAGCGCGGGCTCAACTACGCCGTCGTCGACGAGGTCGACTCGATCCTGATCGACGAGGCGCGCACGCCGCTGATCATCTCGGGGCAGGCCGACGACAACATCGAGATGTACTACCGCCTGAACGAGCTCGCGCCGAAGCTCGTGCGGCAGCAGGACGAGAAGGGCCCCGGCGACTACTGGGTCGACGAGAAGCAGCACCAGGTGCTGCTCTCCGAGGAGGGGCACGAGCACGCCGAGGCGATCCTCGCGCAGGCGGGGCTGCTGCAGGAAGGCAGCAGCCTCTACGACGCGCACAACATCTCGCTGATGCACCACCTGTACGCGGCGCTGCGCGCGCATTCGCTGTACCACCGCGACCAGCAGTACGTGGTGCAGAACGGCGAGGTGGTCATCGTCGACGAGTTCACCGGCCGCCTGATGTCGGGGCGCCGCTGGTCCGACGGCCTGCACCAGGCGGTCGAGGCAAAGGAAGGCGTGAAGATCCAGCACGAGAACCAGACGCTGGCGTCGATCACCTTCCAGAACTACTTCCGCATGTACGCCAAGCTCGCCGGCATGACGGGCACGGCGGACACCGAGGCCTTCGAGTTCCAGCAGATCTACCACCTCGAGACGATGATCATCCCGACGCATCGCCCGATGGTGCGCAAGGACGAGAACGACCTCGTGTACCGCACCTTCCAGGAGAAGGTCGACGCGATCATCGCCGACGTCAAGAGCTGCTACGAGCGCGGCCAGCCGGTGCTGGTGGGCACGACCTCCATCGAGAGCTCGGAGCTCCTGTCGAAGTACCTCGACAAGGAGAAGCTCCCCCACGAGGTGCTCAACGCCAAGCAGCACGCCCGCGAGGCCGAGATCGTCGCGCAGGCGGGGCGCCCCAAGGCGATCACCATCGCCACCAACATGGCGGGGCGCGGCACCGACATCGTGCTGGGCGGCGCCTACGAGCGCAACGTGCTGGCGGTGCGCGAGGACGCCTCGCTGACCGAGTCCGAGCGCGAGCGCCAGATCGACAAGCTCAAGGGCGACTGGCAGGTGCAGCACGACCTCGTCAAGGGTGCCGGCGGCCTGCACATCGTCGGCACCGAGCGCCACGAGTCGCGCCGCATCGACAACCAGCTGCGCGGCCGCTCGGGCCGCCAGGGCGACCAGGGCAGCTCGCGCTTCTACCTGTCGCTCGAGGACCCGCTTTTGCGCATCTTCGGCGGCGAGCGCCTGTCGGGCATCATGACGCGCCTCAAGATGCCCGAGGGCGAGCCCATCGAGCACGCCATCGTCAACCGCTCGATCGCCAAGGCGCAGAACCGCGTCGAATCGCGCAACTTCGACATCCGCAAGCAGCTCCTCGAGTACGACGACGTCGCCAACGACCAGCGCCGCGTGATCTACCAGCAGCGCAACGAATTGCTCGAGAGCGACGACATCTCCGAGACCATCCGCTCGATGATCCGCGGCGAGATCGACGACACCGTGCGCCGCCACGTGCCGCGGGACTCGGTCGAGGAGCAATGGGACCTGCCGGGCCTCGAGGCCACGCTCGCCTCGGAGTTCCAGGTCAAGGCGCCCGTCGCGCAGTGGGCCGAGGAAAGCGACATCGACGCCGACGCCATCAGCGCCCGCCTCGCCGACATGGCCGAGGCCGCGTGGCACGAGCGCGAGCAGCTCGCGAGCCCGCAGGTGATGCGCGAGTTCGAGCGCAGCCTGATGCTGCAGACGCTCGACCAGCACTGGCGCGAGCACCTCGCCGCCCTCGACTACCTGCGCCAGGGCATCCACCTGCGCGGCTACGCGCAGAAGAACCCCAAGCAGGAATACAAGCGCGAGGCCTTCGAGCTCTTCAGCGACATGCTCGACCGCATCAAGCAGGACGTCGTGAAGATCCTCCTCACCGTGCAGGTGCGCACCCGCGAGGAGGTGCAGGCCGTCGAGGAGCCGCCCGCGGTCACCAACGTGCGCTACCAGCACGCCGACTTCGATGAGGCGCTGGCGAGCCCCGTCGATGGGGTTTCCGGCGTGGCAGACGACGGCGGCGTTGCCGTGGCTGTGGCCGCCGCGCCGCCGTTCACGCGCGCCGGCGAGAAGATCGGCCGAAACGATCCCTGTCCCTGCGGCTCCGGCAAGAAATACAAGCAGTGCCACGGGCGCATCGCCTGAACGGGCGCGGGCCCCGCGCCCGCGCGCTCGCCCGCCGCAGCGCCCAGCCACGTCCCTCCACCGAGCCGACATGCCCCCGATCACCCAGTCGCTGATCATCGCCAACGTGGCGGTGTATCTGGCGCAGATGCTGTGGCCCGACCTGATGGTGCCCTTCGCGCTGTGGCCGCTCGGCGCCTCGCAGGCCTCGGGCGGGCAGGTGAGCTTCCAGCCCTGGCAGATGGTCACCTATGCCTTCCTGCATGGCGGCCTTACGCACATCCTGTTCAACATGTTCGCGCTGTACATGTTCGGCGGCGCGATCGAGCGCGTGGTAGGCCAGAAGCGGTACCTCAACTACTACTTCGTCTGCGTGATCACCGCCGCGATCGCGCAGCTGCTCGTCGCGCAGGCGCTGGGCCAGATCTATCCCACCGTGGGCGCTTCGGGCGGCGTGTTCGGGCTGCTGCTCGCCTACGCGGTGTACTTTCCGCACAACCGCGTCATGCTGCTGATACCGCCGATCCCGCTGCCGTCGCGGGTGTTCGTCGCGGCCTATGCCGCGCTCGAGCTCTTCCTCGGGGTGACGGGGTCCCAGTCGGGTGTGGCGCACTTCGCGCACCTCGGCGGCCTCGTCGGCGGCGCGATCATGCTGTGGTGGTGGCGTCACGGAAGGACGCCGCGGCGGTAGCAACGCCGTTGATTGATGCGGATCCAGCATCAATCGATGAAAAGATTGGATTTCCATCCGATCGCGACGTCGCCTACAGTGGCTTCCGCGGGTGCCTTTCCCGCGCATTCCTGAATCCACAATCGCCATGTCCAGCGACGCCAAGCCACTGGCACCCGAAGCCACCGCCCGACTCGCCAAGTTCGCGTCCGAGCTGACCTACGAGCGCATCCCGCGCTACGTGGTCGATCGGTTGAAGATGTCCATCCTGGACAGCATCGGCTGCGTGGTGCATGGCTCGACGCTGCGTTGGTCGCGCATGGTGCAGGACATGGCGATGGCGGAGGGCAGCGCGCCTGTTGCGAGCATCATGGGGACCCGCCATCGAACGTCGCCGGCCAACGCGGCGCTGGCGAACGGCACCGCAGGCCATGCGTTTGAGCTCGACGATATTCACAAGGAATCGATCATCCATCCGGGTTCCATTGCACTGCCGGTGGCGGCGGCGCTCGCCGAGGCCGGCGACAAGGTCTCCGGCGAGGCATTCGTCACCGCGGTTTGTGCGGGCTACGAGGTCGGGACCCGCGTCGGGAACGCCGCAACCATGAGCCTGTTCTACAGGGGCTTCCATCCCCAGGGATCGTCGGGCGCCTTCGTGGCTGCGGCGACCGCCGGGCACATGCTCCGCCTCGATGCCAGGCAGATGCAGCAGTGCCTGGGCATCGTGGGATCGCAGGCGGGGGGCCTCATGGCCGCCCAGGAGGGTGCCATGGTCAAGCGCTTCCATAGTGGGCGTGCGGCCCAGAGCGGCATCTACGCCGCCCAGCTCGCCGAGCGCGGCTTCACCGGCATCACCGATGTCCTGGAGGCGCCTTATGGCGGCTTCCTCAGCACCTACTCGGGCGATCCGTCTCCCGGGCGCCTGCTGGACGGACTTGGCGACGCGTGGGAGATCGGCAAGATCGGCTACAAGCCGCATGCTGCGGTCACCAGCATCCATTCGGCGCTCGACGGCCTCAAGCGGCTGATGCGCGAGAACGACATCGCCGCCGACGACATCCAGGAAATCGACGCCGGCGTGAGCAAGATGACATACGTGCATTGCGCATGGCCCTACCGCGCGCAGGGCGTCACGGCGGCGCAGATGAACCTCTCCTTCGGGCTCGCCGTCATGGCGCTGGACGGCAGCGCCTTCGTCGACCAGTACGTCGAAGGGCGCCTCTCCGACCCGCGCATCCTGGAGCTCGTGGCCAAGGTGAAGGCGCACATCGACCCAGACATCGAGTCGATGGGGCCGCCCATGCGGCACGCTTCCACGGTGCGTGTGGTTACCCGGAGCGGCAAGACCTATTGGATCCGCACGGACAACCGCAAGGGCAGTCCCGAGAATCCTCTCGCCCTCGAGGACGTGCAGGGCAAGTTCCACGCGATCATGAAGCCCACACCGATCGCGGCGCGCGCTGACGAGATCGTGTCCGCCGTCGACCGCATCGAGCGAGCACCGGACGTCAGGACGCTGCTCAGGCTGCTCGCAGCCTAGTCGGAACGCTTCGCGCCCGCGCCCGCAGGCGTGCGGAAATGGTCGACGATCATCGAGTACAGGTGCTGGGCATTGGGCGCCATACGGTGCCCGCGGCGTGAAATCAGGCCCACGTGCCGGCGGATGCTCGGCGCGACGATCGGCACGGCGATCAGCTTGGGATGGGCGTGAGGAGCGCTCAGCTCGGGCACGATCGCCACGCCCAGCCCCGCCTCGGCGAGGCCGATCAGGGTCGATGAAAGGCGCGCCTCGAACATCCAGTGCGGCCGCCGCGTGGCCGAGACCACCGCCTGATCGATGAGGAGGCGGCTGACGTTGGTCTTGTCGATGGTCATCAACCGCTCGCCGCCCAGCTCCGACCACTTCACCGCCTTCCTCGTCGCGAGGGGATCGCCACGCTGGAGCACGGCGAAGAACCGCTCCTTGCGCAGTGGCCGGAAGTCGATGTTCGGCTCGCGCGTACCCAGCACGTCGACGCCGAATTCCGCCTCGCCGCTCGCCACGGCCTCGAGCACGTTGTTGGCGTCCGCGTCGATGATGCGCACGCGGACGGCGGGGAAGCGCTCGGAATAACGGCGCACGATCTGCGGCAGCACGGAAGGTGCAATGGAGATCAGGCAGGCAAGGGTGATCTCGCCCTGCCGCGACGAGGCAACCTCGGTGATCCCGAGCAGGGTGCCTTCCAGCTCGTCGAGCAGGTCGGTCGCCTTGCGCGCGAAACTGCGACCGATGGCGGTCAGCTGCACGCGGCGGGTGGTGCGGTCGAAGAGGCGCACACCCAGCGCGGATTCCAGCTTCTCGATACGCCGGCTCAATGCCGGCTGTGAAATGTGCAGTGTCTGCGCCGCGGCCCCGAAGCGCCCGAGCTCGGAGACGGCCACGAAAGCGCGCAGGTCGGCGAGGTCGAAGTTGGGGAACTTGCGCATTGATAGGCCAGGAGCATCAATCGATGAAAATATAGCATTTCCACCCCATTGGCGATGGCCGTAGAGTGGGGCGCATCGACATTCGTCCTTCGGGAGATCACGTTGAAGCTTCAGGAAACTGCTGTGCCGGTGCACACCGGCCCCACCATCAGCGAACGACTTACCGACTTCGTGCTGGCCTGCGACTATGCCAAGACGCCAGACGAGGTGCTGACGCGCTTTCGCATGTTCATCCTCGACTACCTGGGTGTCGCGCTCACCGGGTCGTTTTCCAAGTCGAGCCAGATCATGGGGGGAGTCGTCGAGTCGCTGGGCGGCAAGCCCACGGCGACGGTCATCGGGCGCTCGTTCAAGGCCAACGCCGCGTTCGGCGCGCTGGCGAACGGAACCACCGGCCATGCGATCGAGATGGACGACGACCATCGCACGTCGGTGCTCCACCCCGCCGTGGCCGTCATCCCGGCTGCGCTCGCCGCGGCCGAGCTGGTCGGCGCCAAGGGCGACAAGCTGATCGAGGGCGTCATCTGCGGCTATGAGCTCATGTGCCGCATCGGCGATGCCTTCCTCGGCACCATGTACGACGAAGGTTTCCATCCCACCGGGGCATGCGGGGTCTTCGGCGCCGCGGCGGCGGCCGGCAAGATCCTGGGGCTCGACCGCAAGCAGATGGTCGCGGCGCTGGGTATAGCGGGCACGCAGGCTGCGGGCCTCGAGGAGTGGAAGAGCGACGGGTCGTGGATCAAGCGCCTGCATCCAGGCAAATCGGCCGAGGCCGGCGTGCTGGCCGCGCTGCTTGCCCAAGGCGGCTACACGGGGCCGGCCACGATCATCGAGGGTCCCCATGGCTTCCTGAAGGCGTTCTCTTTCGAGCGCAAGTGGGACGTCGACATGATCCTCGACGGCCTCGGCACCGAGTACCGCGGATACGGCACCAGTTTCAAGCCCTACGCGGGTTGCCGCTTCTACCACCAGGTCATCGATGCCACGCTGGCCCTGGTGCATGCGCACGGCATCACGGCAGACGACGTGGCCGGCGCCCGCGTGCGCGTGTACCGCACCGCGTACCAGACCCTGTGCACGCCCAGGGAGCGGCGCTATCGCCCCTCCACGGTGGTGGACGCGCAATTCTCCATTCCCTTCTCGGTTGCCGCCTCGATCATCCACGGCCCGGTCATGCCGGTGCATTATTCGGATTCGGCGATTCGCGACCCCAAGGTGCTCGACCTGTGTTCCCGCGTGGAAGGCATCCCCGACGACGACTACGAGAAGCGCTATCCGGGCCGCTTCCCGACCGAAGTGACCATCGTCATGAAGGATGGCCGCGAGTTCACCGAGTATCGCGACCTCCCCACCGGCGACCCGGAAAATCCCATCTACGCCACGGCAGGGCGCTTCGAGGCGGAGATCGTCGGCAAGTTCGAGCGGCTGCTTGGATTCCTTCCCGACTACAAGGCGCGCGCACCGAAGATGGTCGAGCGCCTACAGGCCCTGGGGCCGAAGGACGGCGTCACGGAGCTCCTCTCGCTGTTCGTGCCCTGAGCCGCACCGGGCGCATGCGCGGCGTGCCGCGCGTGCTGCACCTGCCCGAAGGCGCGCGATGACACTGCTCGAGGACCTGGCGACCCAAGTCGTCGCGACGCGATACGGCGACTTGCCGGCCGCAGCAGTGAGGGCCGCGAAGCTCGGCATCCTCGACGCCCTGGGCGTGGCGCTTGCGGCGTCCAGCGAGGGTTCGGTGCGCCTGTTGTTCGACGTGCTGCCGCGGGATAGCGGCGTGGCGAGGGTGTGGGGTCGCAACGCCCGTCTTTCGGCCTACGATGCCGCGCTCGCCAACGCCACGGCCGCGCACGCGCTCGACTACGACGACTGCAACAACGTCTATGGCGGGCATCCGTCGGCGCACCTCGTGCCGGCCGTCCTCGCCCTCGCCGACGAGCTCGGAAGCAGCGGCGAAGACGTGTTGCTCGCCTATGCCGTGGGCTTCGAGGCGCAGTGCAAGCTCGGCCGTTGCGATAGGCTCACGCAATATGCGCGCGGCTGGCACCCCACCACGACGATCGGCGTCTTCGGCGCCGCGGCCGCCTGCGCGCGGCTGCTCGACCTCGATCGCGACCGGACGGTCGTGGCGATGGCGATCGCCTGTTCGCTCGCCTCGGGCATCAAGGCGAACTTCGGCACCATGGTGAAGGCGTTCCAGGTGGGACATTGCGCCCGCAGCGGCGTGATGGCGGCGCGGCTGGCGGCGGCGGGCTACAGCGCGGAGCCGGGCGCGCTCGAGCATGCACAGGGCTATTTCAACGTCTTCAACGGGATCGGCCAATGGCGGCCCCTGGACTTCGGGGCGACGTGGGGCCGACCTTGGGAGGTGATCGAGCCGGGCATCGTATTCAAGCAATATCCCTGTTGCGGCAGCACGCACCCCGCGGTGGACGCGGTGATGCAGCTGCGCGACCGCCTTCCCGCCAACCTCTCCGCCATTCGCCACATCGATTGCGCCATCCACGAGCTTTGCCTGCGCCACACCAACCGGCCGGCACCCACGTCGGGCACCGACGCGAAATTCAGCCTGCAGTATTGCGTGGCGCGCGCCGTTGCGGACGGCGGTGTGTGCCTCGACGACTTCACGCCCGGGCGCATCGACCAGCCTTCCGTGCGCGACCTGATGGCGCGCATGTCGGTACGGCCCTACACGTCGACGGAGTTTCCCCGGGATAACCTGCTGGGCGCCCTGGTGTCCATCGGCCTCGCCGATGGCACGCGCCTCGACGGCCGCATCGACGAGCCCGTGGGTGCGAGCTCCGCGCATCCGTTGCCAGATGGCGCGCTGCGCCGCAAATTCCTCGACTGCGCGGCATCTGCTCACGGCGATGAGCGAGCGATGGAGCTGTTGCAGCTCATCGAGAACCTGGAGGCGCTCGGGCACGTCGGCGAGCTCACCGACCGGCTATGACCGGGCATGCGTCGCAGGCGCGCCGCACGTCGCCGGTGGCCGGCCTCAGGCGCTCGTGCCTTCGCGTCGGCCCGCAACGCCGTCGCTGCGCAGCGACGCGATCGCCTCCTCCGAGTAGCCGAGCTCCCTGAGCACCGCGTCCGTGTGCTCGCCGAGCAATGGCGCGCGCATGGCCACCCGCTCGACGCCCGCGATCGAAACCGGCATGCCGATGGCCTGCATCGTTCCCGCGACCGGATGTTCGTAGCGCAGGACCAGGCCGCGCGCCTCCAGCTGGGGCTCCTGGAGGAATTCGTCGAGGCGGTTGACGCGTGAGCACGGCACATTGGCCTCGGCGAGCGTCTCCACCCAGTGGTCGACGCTTTGCTTCGAGACCACCGACTCGATCAGCGCGACGGTCTGCTCGCGATTGTTGACGCGGTCGGTGTTGGTGCGGAACAGAGGGTCATCGACATAGGACGACAACCCCAGCGCCTCGCAGAGCTTGCGCCACAACAGGTTGCTCGCCACCGAGATCAGCACGTGGCCATCGCTGGCCGTGAACGCCTGGTAGGGACACAGGGAAGGATGCCCCGAGCCCAGGCGCCTGGGCAGCTCGCCCGATGCCCAGTAGGCCTGCGCCTGCCATCCCATCAGGCCGGCAGCGGTCTCGAACAGGGAAGCCTCGACATATTGGCCTTCACCGGTCAAG
Organism: Casimicrobiaceae bacterium; assembly: GCA_044226535.1. GTDB lineage: Bacteria > Pseudomonadota > Gammaproteobacteria > Burkholderiales > Casimicrobiaceae > VBCG01. Next base: position 126,257 of record JBGAGT010000012.1, read on the forward strand.
TCGCGCCGGCGCAGCGCGGCCAGCACGCCGATCAGGGCATTGAGTCCCGTGGTCTGGTCACAGGGGGAGAACGCGATTCGCAGCGGGCCGCCGCCGGGCTCGCCCGTAATCGACATCATCCCCGAGAACGCCTGCATCATGGGCTCGTAGGCCGGGCGGCCGCCCAAGGGCCCGCTGCGCCCGAAGCCCGACACGCTGCAGTACACCAGGCGTGGATTGAGTTCCTGCATGTCCTTGGCGCCGATCCCCAGGCGGTCGGCGACACCGGTGCCGAAGCTTTCAACCAGCACGTCGGCGCGCGCGACCAGGGCACGCGCGATCTCGCGTCCTGCGGGGGACTTCATGTCGATGGAGATGCTGCGCTTGTTGCGGTTCATCGCATGGAACATCGCGCCATCGTCACCCGCGAACGGCGGCCAGGTACGCGCGTCGTCGCCGGCGGTGGTGTCCTCGACCTTGAGCACGCTCGCGCCGAGGTCGCCCATGAACTGCGTGCACAGCGGGCCGGCGATGTTCTTGGTGAAGTCGATGACCTGGATGTCCTGGAGTGGGAGCATGGCGATGGGTTCCTGTGGCCGGATGTTCGCGTCGGCGAAACCGGCTCGAAGCAATTTCGGCGGGGGCTCAGGCGGCGAGGCCCAGCCGCCGCGCCTCCTGGTCGAATGCCACGGCCACGCGGCCGATGGCGTGTCGTCCGAGGACCATGCGCATGGCCTCGCGGCGGTCGTCCAGCGAGAAGACACCACCGCTTTCGATGCGCATGCGGCCCTGGGCGATCCACTGGAACATCTGCCTCATCGCACTCTCGAGCTGCGGTCGGTAGTGCTTGCCCATGTCCTTGTGGCGTTTGGGATCGTTGCCCCACTGGCCGTTGTAGTAGCCGTTGTTGAGTCCCAGCACCCGGATGTTCTTCATCAGCACGATGTTGGCCGGGATCTGCGGAACCACGCCGCTGGCGAAACCGACCGGCATGATCGCGCCCTCGGGCGCCACGCAGCGCAAAGATTCCGTGAAGACGTCGCCGCCGATGGGGTCGAACACCGCGTCCACGCCGCGGTCGCCGGTGACGTCGAGGACCACCTTGCGGAACTCCTGCTCGCGATAGTTCACCACGTGGTCGGCTCCGTGGGCGCGACAGGTCGCGGCCTTGTCGGCCGATCCGCAGGTCGCGATGACGGTGGCGCCCAGGATCTTGGCGATGTCGATCGCGGGAAGGCCGACCCCGCCGGCTGCACCGTGGATGAGGATCGTCTGCCCGAAGCGCAGGTTGAACCATTGCGGCCATGCCAGCGCGATGTAGGCGGTCATGCAAGACGTGGTGAGCCCGACCGCCGAGACGAACGGCATGTCGTCCGGGATCCGGAACGTCCTGTGGGCCGGTGCGACGCACTCCTCGGCATAGGCGCCGTAGTCGACGAACGCCGTCACACGGTCGCCCACGGCGAGGTCTGCCACGCCTTCCCCGAGCTCGGTGACGATGCCTGCGACTTCGTTGCCCGGCACGTGCGGCAAGGGCGGCTTGAGCTGGTACTTGCCCTCCACGCGCAGCGACAATGCGAAATTGGTTCCGGCCGCCTGCGTCCGGATTCTCACGGTGCCGGGAAGGACCCGGGGAACCGGCCAGGATTCCTCGACGGGAAGGTCGTCGAACCTGGCCCAGTCATGCACTACCAAAGCGCGCACGGCATCTCCTCTGTCCCGCCAGGATCATGCGTCGATCGAGCGTGGGCACGCGCGACTCAATCGACGATCTGGTCCCACAAGGGATCGAGCGGGACGACACCTTGGAGGAAGGAAACGAAGGCCTTCACGCGCGCCGTGGTGGCCATGTGGGGCAGCGACACCGCGAACACGTCGCGACCGGGGGCGGTGTATTGCTTCAGCAACACCTTCAGCTTCCCGGTACGCACGGCATGTGCGGCGACGAACGTGGAGATCATGATCACGCCGAGCCCCGACACCGCGGCATCGAGCAAGGATTCGGTGTTGTTGAAGTTGATGTAGCCCTTGGGCGTGTAGACGACGTCCTTGTCACCGACGTGGAAGTGCCAATCCCTGTAGCGCCCCGTCTGCGGATTGAAGTAGCAGAGGCAGCGATGCCGCGCCAAGTCGGCTGGAACGGCGGGCTCGGGGTTCTGCGCGAGATAAGCAGGGGCCGCGCAGGCCACGTACCGCAGGGTGCAAATGCGCCGCGCGACCAGCCCCGCGTCGCTCACCTCGCCGATCTGCACCGCGAGGTCGATGTGTTCGCCGTTCAGGTCGGTAATGCGGTCGCTGAGTTCGATGTCCAGCGAAAGATTGGGATAGCTTTCGATGAAGCGCCCGAGGTAGGGAACGATGACCTTCCGGCCGAAGGCGATCGGCAGCTGGACCTTGAGTCGCCCCTTGAACGTCGTGAGCGTGGTCGCGAGGTCGCTGTCGAGCTGGTCCATTTCCGCGGCGATGCGCCGAAAGCGCTCGTACAGGCGTGCGCCGCCGTCGGTAAGGCTTACCCGGCGCGTCGACCTCGATACCAGCCGCGCGCCGAGCTGGCTCTCCAGCTTGGAGATCGACTTGCTCACCGCGGAAGGCGAGACGCCCAGCCTTGCGGCGGCCTTGGTGAGACTCTTGGTCTCGGCGACGGCAATCAAGACCGGAACGGAATCGAGATTCTTGAGATGCATTTTCGCCTCGAAGCTTACCAAGAATGATATTGACCAATACTCATGACTGACATGATGTACAGGAATCAATAATCCCACATGAGGGCGCCATCACGGTCGATACATGCGCATCTGGCAATTCTGGATTGCCGAAAAAGCGGTTTATCGCGCGTTGCCTTCTCCCTAATATTGCTGTCGGCAGCCGATCGACGCGATTTCACGTGGCGAGGCGCGAAAACCCATCTCTTCGACAGCAAAAATGGCGTTCACCGTCGGCATCGATATTGGAGGCACATTCACAGATATCGTCGTCATCAACGAGGCGACGGGCGAGGTGCGGGTCACCAAGACCCTTTCCACGCTGAACAATCGGGCGGACGGGATGCTCGATGGCTTGCGGAAGCTCGAGGTGCCGCTCGCCGAGGTTTCGCGGGTTGTCCACGGAATGACCGTCGCGACCAACGCGATGCTGGAGCGTAATGGCGCCAAGGTGGCGCTCATCACGACCCGCGGGTTCCGTGACGTCCTGGAGATCGGCCGGACGCAGCGCATGACTTTCACCATGTTCGACCCGTACTTCGTCAAGCCGGCGCCGATAGTCGGCAGGCAGCTACGCTTCGAGGTCGGCGAGCGGGTCCTGCATGACGGAAGCGTCGAAAGGGCGCTGGACGAGGAGGAGGTGCGCGGGGCCTGCCGGCTGGCAAGGGAAGCCGGGGCGGAGGCCTTCGCCATCTGCTTCATCAACTCGCACCGCAATGCTCGCCACGAGGAACATGCTGCGCGCATCGTGGCGGAGGAGACGGGCGGCAGGCCGATCTCGATTTCCAGCGAGGTCGTCCCGGAGTACCGCGAATTCGAGCGCTTCAGCACTACGGCGGCCAACGCATTCGTGCAGCCGGTGATTTCGCACTACCTCGCGAGCTTCGACGAGCGGCTGCGGGCAGCCGGCTACGAGGGGCCTGTCTACATCATGGCCTCGAGCGGCGGCACGATGGATGCGCAGCGTGCGGCGCGGATGCCGGTGACGACCCTATTCTCGGGCCCGGCCGGTGGCGTAGTGGGCGCCATCGGCGCCACGCATCGGACGGCGCACCGCAACATCATCTCCTACGACATGGGTGGCACCAGCACGGACGTGTGCCTCATCGAGGACGGGGCCGCCAGCTTCGCCACCCAGAGCATCGTCGCCGGAATGCCGATCAAGGTTCCACAGGTCAACATCAACACCGTGGGTGCCGGAGGGGGCAGCATCGCCTGGGTGGACAACGGTTCGCTGCGCGTCGGCCCACGAAGCGCGGGTTCGACGCCGGGACCGGTCTGCTATGGCCGCGGCGGCAGTGAAATCACGGTCACCGACGCCAACCTGCTGCTGGGGCGCGTCGGCGAGCGCTCGCTGCTCGATGGCGAGATCGTCCTCGACATGGGGGCTGCGCAGGCGGCGATGGACCGGCTGTGCGAAGAGGTAGGCATGCGTGATGCCCACGGACTCGCCGAGGGCGTGATTCGCCTCGCGGTGGTGAAGATGGCAAATGCCATACGCGAGATCTCGTTGCAACGTGGCCATGATCCTGCCGAGTTCGCGTTGCTGGCGCTGGGCGGCGCGGGTCCGATGCACGCGGCGGAAGCCGCCGCCGAGCTCGGCATCGCGCGCGTGGTGATTCCGCGCTATCCGGGGAACCTCTCCGCCCTCGGGCTCGTCTCGTCCGACTTGCGGCTGGACTACAGCACCTCGTTTCGCGTGCCTTTGGTGGCCATGCAAGCGGAACGTGCCGACAGTGCCTTCGAGCGCATGATCGAACGCGGGCGCCACGAGCTCCGTGAAAGCGGCCATCAGGAGGCGATCAGCAGTACTCGCCTCGTCGACTTGCGTTACTCCGGCCAGGCTTTCGAGCTCACCATCGCCCTCGACCCCGGGCCGATCTCAGCTGGCGCGCTCCGCGAGGCTTTCGTCGCGGAGTACGTCCGCCAGTACGGGCACAAGCAGGATCAGGGCGACATCGAGGTCGTGGCGCTGCGTGTCGCGGTGACGGCCAGAGTGCCGCGTCCCAACATGGCGCCACCGCGGGCCGCGGGCACATCAGCGCGGCGCACCACGCGCGAGGCCCAATTCCAGGGCGTGCGTGCGCCGGTCCCCGTGCTTCGCCGCGAGTCGCTCGACACCGGCTTCGCCGAGGACGGCCCGATGATCATCGAGGAATTCGGTGCGACGACGGTCGTGCCGCCGTCGTGGCGTGCGTCGCTCGAGCCGAACGGGAACATCCTTCTGACACGCATATGAACCTAGAGATCAACCTCGTCGACGTCGCAGTGCTCCAGGAGCGCCTGATCGCCATCGTTCGCGAGATGCGCGTGAACCTGATGCGCACCGCGTTTTCGTCGGTCATATACGAATCCCAGGACTATTCCTGCGCGCTCCTCGATGGCGCAGGGCAGCTCATCGCGCAGGCCGAGGACAATCCTTCGCACATCTTCCCGATGCCGTTTTCCACGCGGCGCATTCTCGAGATGTACAAGGGCAACATCAAGCCTGGCGACGTGTTCATCGTCAACGATCCCTATATCGGTGGAACCCATCTCAACGACGTCGCCATCATCGCGCCTTGTTTTTTCGAGGGCGAGCTCCAGGTCATTCCCGCGGTGCGCGCCCACTGGGGCGACGTCGGCGGCATGGTCCCGGGAAGCCTCTCGGGCAAGGCCGAGAACATCTACCAGGAGGGCGTGCGGATACCTCCGATACGGCTCATCGAGCAGGGACGCCCGAATGCGGAGTTGATGCGGCTGATGATGGCGAACATGCGTGCGCCCGGTGACCGCCAGGGCGACCTCAACGCGATGCTCAGCACCTGCGTCGTAGCGCAGCGTCGCCTCGAGGAGCTTTTCGTGAATGGCGGGGCAAAGGCCGTTCGGGCGCGGGTGACACGCATGCTCGACGATTCCGAGCGGCAGATGCGCTCCGGTATCGGCAGGATCAGGCCCGGCGAGTATTGGTACGAGAACTACCTCGACTCGAGCGGCCTCGAGAACCAGCCGTTGCCCATACGCCTCAAGCTGACGGTGGGCGCCGACTCCATCGAGGCCGATTTCGCCGGAACAGCGGAGCAGGTGATTGGCCCTACCAACGGCGGCGTGGCCGTCGCGCCGACGGGCGTGTTCGTCATCCTGAAATCGTTCCTCACGCCGGGAACAGCCGTGAACGAAGGCGCGTTCCGTCCGATTTCGCTCAACACGCCTGCCGGCACGATCCTCAATGCCAAGCACCCCGCCGCATGCGGCGGCTTCAGCGAGATCCGGCGGGCAGTCGAAGCCGCGGTAATCGGCTGCCTTTCGCAGGCGATTCCCGACCTGATCTCGGGCGACACCAAGGGCGCCGCCAACCATTGCACGATCTCGAGCTTCGACCCGAAGACCGATCGCTCGTACCTCTTCTACGAATACCCCGCCGGCGGCACGGGTGGCTGGAAAGGCGCGGATGGCAACAATGCCACGCGCATCTTTTCGGAAGGTGATTTCAGCTCGATCCAGCCGGTGGAGGCGGTCGAGGCGGAGCACCCCCTCCTGGTGGAGCGCTGCGAGTTGCGTGAAGACTCCTGTGGCGCGGGCGAGAAGCGGGGTGGCCTGGGATTGCGGCGGGAGATCCGCGTGCTCAAGGAGGCGCGGCTGTCGGTACTGTCCGACCGCAACGTCGTGCCACCATTCGGCGTTTGCGGCGGATCGTCGGGCGCGCCGAATCGCTTCGTCGTCCGGCGCAAGGGCGAGACCATCGAGCCATCCAATACGCCCGGCAAGTGCAGCGGCTTCCCACTCGATATCGGGGATGTCGTGGTGATGGAGAGCGCGGGCGGCGGCGGCTACGGGGACCCGCTGGATCGGCGCGTCGCGGCCGTCCTGCACGACGTCGATCGAGGCTACGTGTCACAGGACTACGCCGCGCAAAACCACGGCGTGGCGTTCGCGGGCGCCGAAGTGGACGAGCACGCCACCGCGGAGCTGCGTGCCGCACGGCGTGCCGCCGCTCAGCGCCTGACCGTGACATCGGCCGAGCGGGACCTCCATTCCAACGGATTGCGCCTGCTGCCGATTTCCTTCGCCGACGCTCGCGGATTCGGCCTCGACAAGGGCGACCTGGTCGAGATGCTTGCCCCGAAGGGCGCCTCGCTGCGCGCGTGGGTGCTCCCGATGGAGCGCGAACGGGGCGGCGTCGCCCTTGGCCCCGTGGGACGCGCCATCCTGGGATGCGAAGCTGGTGGTGCCATCGAGATTCGCAAGCTGCGCCAAGGTCCGCCGGTGCCGACCATCGATATGGCTTCCCCAAGGGAGGGCTTGAACGAGATGACCACGGAGTGACGGAAGCTGGACGCCGACCTTGCAGTCGGGCAGGCGAGCGGCGTGGTTCGGGTCGAAAATGCAATTCTGCTAGGAGATATCAATGAACAGGACGATCAAGCTGTCATCGCTGCTCTCAACCGGCGTACTCGCCTTGGCGCTGGGGACCCTGGGTCTGCAGGGTTTCGCCCAGGCCCAGGCGCCGAAACCGGAAAAGAAGGTCGTCATCGGGATCTTCGGTGGCAACCTGGGCCAGCAACTGCGTACCGTCATCGATGCCTATGCCAAGCCGCTGGGCGTGGAGACGATCTACGTCGAAGGAACGTCCAACGGCCTGCTTGCCAAGGCGCGGGCGCAACGCGATGCGCCACAGATGGACCTGTTCGTGGGCAACGACCAGACCTTCGCGCTCGCCAAGTCGCTGGGCCTGCTTGCGAAGCTCGACACTTCCATCGTTACCAACCTCCAGTACGTGCGGCCCGGCTACAAGGATCGCGACGGCTTCGGGCAGTTCTACGAGATCAATCCGGTCGGCTTCGTGTACCGCACCGACAAGTTCGCCGAAGCCGGCATCACCATGCCCGCCAACTGGTCGTTGCTTTCCGATCCGCGGCTCAAGAACCGGGTGACGCTGTTCTCTCCGACCGTGTCGTTCGGCTTCCATTACCTGATCGGCGTCGCGCTCGCGGCCGGCAAGAACGAGCAGGACATCGCGCCGGCCTGGAACGAGCTGCCCAAGGTAATGGCCAACGGTGCTACCGTCGTGACGACGCCCGGGCAGGTCGACGCGATGGCCACGCGCGGAGAAACCTGGATCTACGTGTCGTCGGCCGTGCGGGCAAAGCTGGCGAAGGAGCAGGGCGCGCCCATCGGATTCTCGATTCCGCAGGATGCGCCGCCGATCGCGTTCCCCAACTTCATGGGCGCCGTGAAAAACGCGCAGAATCCCGTCATCGCGCAGATGATCATCAACCACATGATAAGCAAGCAGGCCCAGACGGAGATTGCCACCACGGGTGCGATCGTTCCCGTCAACACGCAGGTCGAACTCTCGCCGGACCTCAAGCAACGCCTCGGGTTCGCGCCCGACAAGCCGCTGCCTGCCATCCACGTGCTGGACGTCGGCGCCATCAACGCGCAGCTCGACGAATGGGTCGAGAAATTCAATCGTACGGTGGCGCGCTGAGCGTCTCGCCGTCAGACGGGAGTTTCGATGTCCGTGCTCGATGTACGTGGCCTCGTGAAGAGCTACGCGGCCAACCGGGTCGTCGACGACATTTCGTTTTCGCTCGCGGAAGGGGAATGCCTCGCCTTGCTGGGCCCCTCGGGTTGCGGCAAGACCACGCTGCTGAACATCGTCGCGGGCTTCATCGAACCGGAGGCGGGAACGGTGAGCATGGAGGGGCGGCCCATCACTTCCGCTCCCCCCCACCAGCGGAACATGGGCATGGTGTTCCAAGACTATGCCTTGTTCCCGCACCTGAACGTCTACGAGAACGTGGAATTCGGGTTGAAGATGCGGGGCGCCAGGCAATCGGTGCGCCGCGAGACCGCGACTCAGGTGCTGCAGCTGGTGGGACTGGGCGAGTTCGGGGAGCGCAACGTGGCGCAACTCTCGGGCGGCCAGCGACAGCGCGTCGCGGTCGCGCGAGCGCTGGCGATCCGCCCGAAGCTGCTCCTTTTCGACGAGCCGCTCTCGAACCTCGATAGTCGGCTGCGCGAGACGATGCGGGCCGAGATCCGGCACCTGCTCACCCGTACCGGCTTGACCGCCCTGTTCGTCACCCACGACCAGTCGGAGGCCTTCGCAGTCGCCGATCGGGTCGCCGTGCTCAACAAGGGACGCGTCGAGCAGATCGGGCCGCCGCGTGAGATATACGATCACCCGGAGACCGAATACGCGGCGGAGTGCCTGGGGGCCTGCAACCTGATCGAAGGCAATGTCGTTTCGGCGGATGCCGGCGTCGTGGTGGTGCAGGCCTGCGGGACCGTGCTGCGGGCGCCAGCCTCGGGTGCGCCGGTCGGGCCCGGCGAGCGTGTGGTGCTGGTGGTGCGGCCGCACGACGTACGGTTGTCCGCAGACGCCGTTGACTCGGTACTCGGGAACTGCGTCCGCGGGCGCGTTTCGCACGTGGAGCGCCTCGGCACCCATTCCCAGGTGGCCGTGCGGGCGGATGCGACGGCGCAGATCTCGGCGATCGCGTCGAACCGCACCGGCGTCGCGGTCGACGACGTGGCTGCGGTGGCCTGGGACGTCGACGCGACATGGATCGTGCGCAAGCGGTGAGCATGGCGCGACTCCGCGTTCCACGCGCCGCGTCGGCGACCTGGATCATGCTCGCCCCCGGCGTGCTGATCATGCTGGTGTTCTTCCTGGTACCGATGCTGTACCTGGCCTTCGACAGCTTCCACAAGTTCAGCCTCACGACCGGAACCGGGAGCTTCTCGTTCGCGAACTACACCCGCCTGCTGACCGATCCCTACTATCTCGCCGTGCTCTGGAACACGTTCCGGCTCGCGGGGATCGCCGCCGTGCTTTCGCTGGTCCTCGGATATCCCCTGGCGCTGCTGCTGTGGCAGGCGCCCACGCGCTTCAAGGGATTGCTTGTGATCGCCATCATCGCGCCGCTCCTCGTGAGCGTGATCGTGCGGACATTCGGATGGATCGTCATCCTCGGCAAGTACGGCCTGGTGAACAGCTTGATCCACGCGATCGCCGGGGACGTCGATGAGGCGAGGCAGGGGCACCTGTTCACCGAATACGCCGTGGTGATCGGCATGGTGCACGTCTACATTCCCTTCATGGTGCTGGCAATCTACAGCGCGCTGCAGAAGCAGCAAAAGCGCTTCGTGAATGCGGCGCGCAACCTCGGCGCCAGCCGCTGGCGGGCATTCCTGCACGTGACACTGCCGCTCAGCGTGCCGGGGATCGTCGCCGGCGTCACGACCGTATTCGCCATGGCGGCGGGCTCCTACGTGACCGTGGCGGTGCTGGGCGGCTCGCGCATCATGGTCATGTCCATCCTCGCCTACCAGCAAGCCGTGGGGCTCGCGAACTGGCAATTCGGCGCGGCCGTGGCGATCGTGCTGATGGTGGGTACGCTCGTGATCATCCAGATCGTGCAAACGGTGTTCGCGCGTACGTTGCCAAGGGTGCACGGGACATGAAATGGCTCTCCGGCTACGGCGTGGCGCTTCTTGCGTTGCTCGCGCTGCCCATCATCGTCGTGATCGCGGGTTCCTTGACGGGCGGCGAGACCATCGATTTCCCACCCGACGGCGTCAGCATGCGCTGGTACGTCGCGCTTTGGGAAAGCAGGGAATTCGTGGAGTCGGCCATCACCAGCCTGGTGGTGGCGACCAGCGTTTGCCTCATCGCCGGCGTGACGGGTGCGCTCGCCGGCCTTGCGCTCGCCAAGTCGCGCTTCCGCGGCCGCGCCGGCTTCGAAGCCCTGTTGACGGCCCCGCTGGCCGTTCCCGCGGTCGCCGTCGGCATCGCGCTGGCCATCTACCTCAGCTCGACGCACCTCACGGGCACCAAGACGGGCCTGATCATCGCCCATACGGTTCTGGCGCTCCCGTTCGTGCTGCGCATGGTCCGATCCAACCTCGCGGGCTACAGCTGGAACATCGAGCACGCGGCGGCGAACCTCGGCGCCAACGGCTGGCGCGTGTTCTGGCACGTGACGCTCCCGCTCATGAGGCCCGGCATCCTCGGGGGCATGATCTTCGCATTCATCGTCTCTTTCGACGAAGTGGTGGTCGCCCTGTTTCTCGCGGGACCGGGAGCGATGACCCTGCCGGCGCGCATCTTCACCTACCTCGACCAGTCGCCGGGTCCGATCGTCCTCGCGGCAGGATCGCTGTTGACCGGGTTCGCGGTCGTGTTGATGATCCTGCTCGAGTGGACGGTACGCATCGGCCGCGCATTCGGAGTCACCGAGGACGAGCGGTTCGAGGCAGGGCGTCGTCCCTAGATCCGCCCGAAGCGCCCGCCATTGAAGTCCTCGATCGCGCGCTCGATCTCGGCCTCGGTGTTCATCACGAACGGCCCGTAGCCGACGATCGGCTCGTCGATCGGCGCGCCACCCAGCAGCAGCACCGTCGCGTCGCCGTTGGCCTCGATCTCGACGCCTCCGCCCTTGCGGTCGAACTGCACGAGCTGCGCCTCGCGCGCGATCTCGCTGCCATTGACCTGCACCGTGCCGTGCAGCACCACCAGCGCGAGCGTGTGGCCCTCCGGCGTGTCGAGCGTGACGCGCTTGCCCCTGGCGAGGCGCAGGTCCCAGACGTCGATGGGCGTGAAGGTACGCGCGGGACCGCGCACGCCCTCGAACTCACCCGCGATGACGCGCACGCGGCCCGCGCCGTCGGCCAGCGGCACCGACGGGATGTCGGCGTCGAGCAGCGTCTGGTAACCGGGGTCGGACATCTTGTCGCGTGCCGGCAGGTTCACCCAGAGCTGCACCATCTCCAGCGTGCCGCCGCGGCGCGTGAACGCCTGCGAGTGGAACTCCTCGTGCAGGATGCCGCCGGCGGCCGTCATCCACTGCACGTCACCGGGGCCGATCAGGCCGCCCGCGCCGGTCGAATCGCGATGCTCGACCTCGCCCTCGTAGACGATGGTCACGGTCTCGAAGCCGCGGTGGGGATGCTGCCCGACGCCACGCGGACGCTCGGCAGGCGCGAACTGCGCGGGCCCCGCGTAGTCGAGCAGCAGGAAGGGCGAGAGCTCGCGGCCCAGGCCGTCGTAGCCGAACATCGAGCGCACCGGGAATCCGTCGCCCACCCAGTGCTGGCGCGGGGCGTTGCGGACGGCGGCGATCTTCTTCATGGCAGGTTCCTCCGGTGGGGCGCGCGAATCGCGCGCGGCGTGGCAGCCCAGATGCGGCCGGCGCGGCCCTCGCGGAAGCCGCAGCGGCGGGTTTCAGCGTTCCACCGGCTGGACAATGGGGTCGGGGAAGGGCCGGCGCAAGCCGCGCGCCCGTCCGATGCGCCGGATCCGATGGCGCCGGCGCCGCTGCACAATGCGCCGGACGCGATGGCCCCGGCGCCGCTAGACGCCCAGCAGCCGTAGCAGCGCCTCGGGCTCGCGGGATGCCTCGCCGGCGCTGCGCGACAGCACGATCCGTCCTTTCTCCATCACCACCACCCGGTCGGTGTGCGTGATGACACTGCGGTAGTTGCGGTCGACGACGATCGACGCGATGCCCGTACTGCGGATCGTGCCGACGATGCTCCAGATCTCCCGCACCACCAGCGGCGCGAGGCCCTCGGTGGCCTCGTCGAGGATCAGCAGGTCGGGGTTGGTCATCAGCGCGCGCCCGATGGACAGCATCTGCTGCTCGCCGCCGGAAAGCTGGTCGCCGCGATGGCCGATGCGCTCGGCGAGGCGGGGAAACGCAGCCATCACCCGCGCCTCGTTCCAGTCGTCGCGGCCGGTCAGGCCGCGGCGCGCCGCGACGACCAGGTTCTCGCGCACCGTGAGGTCGGGGAAGATGCCGCGGCCCTCGGGAACATAGCCGATGCCGAGGCGCGCCACGCGGTCGCTGGAAAGCCGCGTGCTGTCGCGGCCGCGCACGTGCACGCTGCCGCGCGTGGCGCGCTTCTGCCCCATCAGCGTGCGCAGCAGCGTGGTCTTGCCCATGCCGTTGCGCCCGAGGAGGCCGAGCGCCTCGCCCTCGGCGACGGCGAGCGACACGCCCCGCAGCACGTGGCTCGCGCCGTAGTGAACGTCGAGCTCGCGGGCCTCGAGCAGGGGCGCGGCGGGCTGCGCGCGAATGCGGACGCCTGGCGCCGCAGCGCGAGCGGCGGGTGGGCCGGCGTCAGGCGACGACATCGCCTTCGCCGAGGTAGGCCGCCTGAACGGCAGGGTTGGCGCGCACCGCTGCGGGCGCGCCGCTCGCGATCACCGCGCCGTCGACCATCACGGTGATGCGGTCGGCGATGCGGAACACGGCGTCCATGTCGTGCTCGACGAGCAGCAGCGCATGCCCCTCGCGAAGCGACGCGAGGAGCTCGAGCATCGACGCGGTCTCCTCGGCGCCCATGCCCGCCAGCGGCTCGTCGAGCAACAGAACCCTCGGCGAGGTGGCGAGGCACATCGCCACCTCGAGCTGGCGGCGCTGGCCGTGCGACAGCGTCGCCACGATGCGGTCGGCGCAGGAAGCGAGGCGCGTCGCCTCGAGCGCAGCCTCTGCGGCCTCGAGCGAGCGCGCGCAGCGCGCCGCGTTGCCCAGTGCCGCCACCGGCGACAGCGTGGCCTGCGCGCAGAGCCGGCAGTTCTCGCGCACGGTGAAGGGCATGAACACGGTGCTGCGCTGGTAGGTGCGGCCGAGGCCCGCGCGCGCACGGCGCGCCTGCGGCCAGCGCGTGACATCCGTGCCGAGGAGCTCGATCGATCCCGCGCCGGGCGCGAGCTCGCCCGACAGCAGGTTCACCAGCGTCGACTTGCCCGCGCCGTTGGTGCCGATCACCGCGTGCACGCTGCCCTGTGCGAGCTCGATCGACACGCCGTCGACGGCGGTGAGCCCGCCGAAGCGGCGCGTGAGCCCGCGCGCGGCGAGCAGGAGGCTGCCCGGGCCGGTGCCTGCGCTCATGGGGCGCTTCCCGCGTCGTTCGCGGCATCGCGCGCCGGGCGTGCCGGCAGCCCGACGATGCCCTTGGGCATTGCCGCCACCAGCACGATGATGGCGAGGCCGAGGCCGAGCTGCCAATGCCGGGCGAAGCTCCCGAACAGCGCCTCGGCCTGGAAGAGCTCCTTCAGCGCGATGAAGGCGAAGGCACCGACGACCGCGCCGCGCAGGTGGCCGAGGCCGCCGAGGATCAGCATCAGCAACACCGCCCCCGACTGGTGCCAGGACAGGAGCTCGGGGTTCACGAAGCCGTCCTTCACCGCCCACAGGCTGCCGGCGACGGCGGCCAGCGCGCCCGCGATCACGAAGGCGAAGAGCTTCATCGCATAGGTCCGGTAGCCCGCGGCGCGCATGCGCGTCTCGTTGACGCGGATGCCCGCCAGCGCGTGGCCGTAGCGCGAACGCTTGATCGCCGCCAGCACGACGAACGCGATGGCGAGCAGCGCAAGCACCAGGTAGTAGAAGGCGTGCGCGTCGCCCAGGTTGGCGACGCCGGGGAGCGACGGCTTGGCGTAGAGGTAGATGCCGTCGCTGCCGCCGCCGATCGCCGTGTCGTGGAACACGTAGTACGCCATCTGCGAGAACGCCAGCGTGACCATGATGAAGTACACGCCGCGCGTACGCAGCGACAGCGCGCCGATAAGCGCAGCGCACAGCGCAGCGACCGCCATCGCCGCGGGCAGCAGCCAGGCGAAGGACACGCTGCCGGACCTGGGCGCGAGCAGCACGGTGGCGTAGGCACCGATGCCGAGGAAGGCCGCATGGCCGAACGATACGAGCCCCGCCTCGCCGGCGAGCAGCGACAGCGACAGCGCGAAGATCGCGTAGACCATCATGGTGGTGACGAGGTCGACGCCGAAGCGCCCGCCGAACGTCGGGAACAGCGCGAGCAGCAGCAGCGCCGCGGCGGCCTGCACGAGGCGCGCGCGCTCAGACACGGCGGAACAGGCCCTCGGGCCGCCACAGCAGCACGGCCGCCATCAGCACGTACACGGCGACCCCCGAGGCGGCGGGGAAGAGCACCTTGCCGAAGGTGTCGACGAAGCCCACCAGCAACGCGGCGATCAGCGCGCCGCGCACCGAGCCGATGCCGCCGATCACCACGACGACGAAGGAGATGATCAGCACCTGGTTGCCCATGCCGGGGTACACCGACGACACGGGCGCGGCGATCATCCCAGCGAAGGCGGCCAGCGCCACGCCGGCGGCGAACACGATGCGGTAGAGCACGCGGATGTTGACGCCCAGCGCCTCGATCATCTCGCGGTTGGAGGCGCCCGCGCGGATCGCCATGCCGAGGCGCGTGCGCGACAGCACGAGCCAGAGCAGCGCCGCCACGGCGAGGCACACGGCCGACATGAAGAAGCGGTAGGTGGGATAGCTCATCAGGCCGCCGAGCGGCACGCTGCCGGACAGCCAGGCGGGCATGGCGACGCCATGCACGTCGTCGCCGGCGACGAGGCTGCGCAACTCCTCGAACACCAGGATCAGGCCGTAGGTCATCAGCACCTGCTGCAGGTGGTCGCGGTGGTAGAGGTAGCTGATGAACACCCACTCGAGCAGGTAGCCCAGCAGCACCGACAGCACGATGCCGATGGCGAGCATCGTGGCGAACCCGCCGGCGAGGTGCTGTGCGACGAAGGGCGCGAGGCCGTAGGCCATGTAGGCGCCGATCATGTAGAAGCTGCCGTGGGCGAGGTTGATCACGCCCATGATGCCGAAGATCAGCGTCAGGCCGCTGGCGACCAGGAACAGCAACAGGCCGTACTGCACGGCGTTGAGGCACTGGACGAGGAAGGTGGCGAGGTCCATGGACGAAAAAAAGCCGGCCGGAGGGGCGCGCCCCGCGCGGCCGGCGTCGTCTCGCAGATGCTACATGTTGCAGCCGGGCGACGGGTCGGCGAGCGCCTTCACGGCGACCGACTGGTACTGGTTCTTGAGGCCCTCGACCTTGCGCAGGTAGATGTCCTGGATCGGCTCGTGGGAGCGCGACAGCGTGAAGGTGCCGCGCGGGCTGTCGATGCTCGCCTTGCCCATCGCCGCCACCAGCGCGTCGCGCTGCTTCAGGTCGCCCTTGACCGCATTGAGGCCCGCAGCGAGGAGCTGCGCCGAGTCGTAGCCCTGCACGGCGTAGACGTCGGGCGCCATCTTGTAGGCGGCCTGGTACGCGGCGCGGAAGGCGTTGTCGCGCGGGGTGTTGAGGCCGTCGGCGTAGTGCAGCGTGGTGAGGAGGCCCTGCGCCGCTTCGCCCTGGCCCTCGAGCGTGCCGTCGGTGAGGAAGCCGGGGCCGTACAGCGGGATGGTCTTGTCGAGGCCCGCCGCGTGGTAGTCCTTGACGAACTTCACCGCGCCGCCGCCGGCGAAGAACGCGTAGACGGCGTCGGGCTTGGCTGCGGCGATCTCGGTCAGCAGCGCCTGGAACTCGACGTTGGGGAAGGGCAGGGTCAGTTCCTTCACCACCTGGCCACCGGCCGGCGCGATGCCGTCCTTGAAGCCCTGCACCGACTCGTCGCCGGCGGCGTACTTCCAGGTGACGGTGACGACTTTCTTCGCGCCCCTGTCGCCGGCGACCTTGCCCATGGCGTAGCCGGGCTGCCAGTTGGAGAACGAGGCGCGGAAGATGGACGGTGCGCACATCGGCCCCGTCACGGCGCGCGCGCCGGCGTTGGGGATGACGAGCAGCGTGTTGGTGTCCTTGGCGACCTTGGCCATGGCCATCACCACGCCCGAGTGCACGGTGCCGACGACGACGTCGACGTTGTCGCGCTTGATGAGCTTGTTGATGTTGTCGACGGCCTTCGAGGGCTCGGACTCGTCGTCGACGGTGAAGTACTCGATGGCCTTGCCGCCGAGCTTGCCGCCCTGCTGGTCGACATAGAGCTTGAAGCCGTTCTCGATGGCCTTGCCGAGCCCGGCGTAGGTGCCGGAGTAGGGCAGCATCAAGCCGACCTTGACCTTGTCCTGCGCCTGCGCGGGCGGCGACGCAAGTGCCGCGACCGTCCCGACCGCGGCGACCGCGATCGCGGCGAGGGCGAATCGTCCTGTTGTCATTTCGTTGCTCCTCCTGTCATGCATGATGCGTTGTGATGGGATCGTCCCGGTTCGCGTGCACGTACGAATGCGGCGATGGCGGCCGCCAGCGCCCGGGGCGCGTCGCGGTGCGGCGAATGCCCGCATCCTTCGAGAACCTCGAGCGTGACGTCCGGCGCGGCGCGGGCAATGCCCTGCACCTGCGCCAGCGTCCCGTATTCGTCCTCGTCCCCCTGCACCGCCAGCACCGGCTGGCGCACGTCCGCAAGCATTGCCTCGATCGACCAGCGGCGGAACGCGGGTGCGAGCCATGCGCCGCACCATCCGCCGAAAGCCGATTCGACGTCGTCATGATACCGGGAGAGCCGCGCGCGAAGCCCCGGCGCTTGCCCGTCCGGTGCGTAATACGCATCGCGCGCCTTCTCGATGCTGGCGATCGAAACGTCCTCGACCATGATGTGCGGCGCGATGACCACGAGGCCGGCCACGCGGCCGGGGAAGCTCGCCGCGTGGATCAACGCGATCGATCCGCCGTCGCTGTGGCCCACGAGCCAGGGCCTGTCGCGCCCGGCGTCGATCCCCAGCGCCTGCAGCAGCGCGGGCAGGCGCTCGCGCGCCTCGACGTGCATGAAGTCGGCCTGCCAGGGCTCGCCATGCGGCCGCGGCGTCGAGCGGCCGTAGCCCACGCGCGAATACACGAGGCCGCGTGCGCCGGCCGCATCGCAGACCTCGCGCGGCCAGCCGCGCCACATCGCCACCGATCCCAGGCCCTCGTGCAGGAACACCAGCAGCGGGCCCTCGCGGTCGCGCGCGATCCACTGCACTTCGACCGCGTGCCCCGCGTCGATGGGCACGAGCGAGGTCGCATCCCTCGGCACGCTAGGCCGCGCCCCCGGACGCAGCATTCGCCGCGCGCTCGCGCAGGCGGAAGCGCTGGATCTTGCCGGTGGCGGTCTTGGGGAGCTCGTCGATGAACTCGATGCTGCGCGGGTACTTGAAGGGCGCGAGGCGCCCCTTCACGAATTCCTGCAGCTCGGCGGCCAACGTCTCGCCGGCCTCGACGCCCTCGCGCAGCACGACATAGGCGCGCACGCGCGTCAGCCCGTCGGCGTCGGGCACGCCGATCACCGCGGCCTCGAGGAGCCGCGGGTGCGCGGTGAGCGCGGCCTCGACCTCGAAGGGCGAGACGTACTGGCCGCTGACCTTCAGCATGTCGTCGCCGCGCCCCGCGTAGGTGTAGTAGCCGTCGGCGTCGCGAAGGTACTTGTCGCCGCTCTTGGTCCAGCGCCCCTGGAAGGTGGCGCGCGAGCGCTCGCGGTCGGCCCAGTAGCACAGCGCCGCGCTCTCGCCGCGCACGTACAGGTCGCCGATCTCGCCCGTCGCGGCCGCGCTGCCTTCCTCGCGGCGGAGCTCGATGTCGTAGCCCGGCACCGGGACGCCGGTGGTGCCGTAGCGCACCTCGCCCGCGCGGTTGGAGAGGAAGATGTGCAGCATCTCGGTCGAACCGATGCCGTCGAGGATGTCGCAGCCGCAGGCGTCGCGGAAGCGCTCACCGAGCTCGCGCGGCAGCGCCTCGCCCGCCGAGACGCACTGGCGCAGCGCGAGTGCCTCGCGCGCGGGCCGGCCCGGGTCGGCGAGCATCGAGGCATACAGCGTGGGCACGCCGAAGAACACCGTGGCTTGCGCGTCGACGAGCCGTTTCCACACGAGCTGCGGCGTCGCGCGCCCGGTGATGAGCTCCACCGTCGCGCCTGCGCACAGCGGGAAGGTCAGCGCGTTGCCGAGCCCGTAGGCGAAAAACAGCTTGGCGGCGGAGAGCACCACGTCGCCTTCGCGCAGCTTGAGCACTTTCTCGCCATAGGTCGCGTGGGTCCACCACAGGTTGCCGTGGGTGTGCACCGCGCCCTTGGGCTTGCCGGTCGAGCCCGACGAGTAGAGCCAGAACGCGATGTCGTCGGCCAGCGTGTCGGCCGGCGCTTCGGATGCGGCCTCGTGCGGCGATGCCTCGCGGACGAGGTCGGCGAAGGCACGCGCCGGGGGCAGTGCCGAGGCATCGCCTTCGATCGCGCCCGCGCCGAGCGCGACCAGCACCTGCAGCTCGTGAGGACCCTGTCGCGCGGCCTCCGCGAGCACGGGCGCCAGCGCCGGCGAGACGATCGCGGCGCGCGCACGCGAATGCGCCAGCATGTAGGCGTAGTCGGAAGCGGTGAGCAGCGTGTTGACGGCGACGGGCACGACGCCGGCGTGCAGCGCGCCGAGGAAGGCCACCGGCCAGTCGACGCTGTCGTGCGCCAGCAGCAGGACACGTTCCTCGCGACGCAGGCCGAGGGCGCGCAGCGCGGCAGCGAAGCGGCGCGTGCGGCCGGCGAGCTCGCCGTAGCTCAGCGACGCCTTGCCGTCGCGATAGGCGGTGCGCGCCGGGTGCTTCGCTGCGAGGCCGAGCACGTGCGCGGCGAAGTTGAAGCCGCGGGGAAGCGCCTCCACCGATCCTCCTGCAAGATAGTGCGTATCACGGCGCGGCTGGTTGCTATTCTCGTGCCGCTTTCGGCATTATAATGCATATATGGCGGCTGTCCAGTCCATTCCCTCCCCGCCGCGTGACGCCCGGGCATTGGTCGCGCGCGCCGAGGCCCGCGATCCCTTCCTCGTGGCGCTGGGTGAGCGGGTGCGCACCCTGCGCGCGCGGCGCGGGCTCACGCGAAAGGCGCTGTCGCGCCTCGCCGAGGTTTCCGAGCGCCACCTCGCCAATCTCGAGCAGGGCGTGGGAAACGCGTCGATCCTGGTGCTGCGCCAGATCGCGCAGGCGCTCGATTGCGGCCTGCCGGCGATCGTCGGCGACGCGGCGCATGATTCGCCCGAGCGCATCCTCATCGATGACCTCCTCGCCGACCGCTCCCGCGAGGCGCTGGAGCGTGCGCGCGCCGCGCTGCTTGCGCTGTTCGTCGACGGCGTCGAGCCCGTCCCCGCGCCGCGGCGCCGCATCGCGCTGATCGGCCTGCGCGGCGCCGGCAAGTCGACGCTGGGCGCGCGGCTCGCCGCGGCGCTGGGCATCGACTTCGTGGAGCTCACCGCGCAGACGGCCATGCTCGCAGGTTGCCGCACCGACGAGATCCATGCGCTGTACGGTCCCGCCGCCTATCGCCGCTACGAGCGGCGTGCGCTCGACGCCGCGCTCGCCCGCGACCGCGACCAGGTGATCGCCACGCCGGGCGGGATCGTCGCCTCGCCCGCGACCTTCAACCGCCTGCTCGCGCATTGCACGACCGTGTGGCTGAAGGCCGATCCCGAGGACCACATGCAGCGCGTGCTGCGCCAGGGCGACATGCGCCCGATGGCAGGCAACCGCGAGGCCATGGACGACCTGCGCCGCATCCTCGACGGCCGCGCGGCGTTCTACGCCAAGGCCGACCACGTGATCGACACGCACGGCTGCGGCGAGGACGCGTCGCTGTCCGCGCTCACCGCACTGTTCGCGCCATGACCGACACCGTCGACTTCCGCACCGATCCCTCGCGCTACCGCCACTGGACGCTCGCCGTCGACGGCGAGGTCGCCACGCTCACGCTCGACGTCGCCGAGGATGGCGGGCTCCGCCCGGGGTATGCGTTGAAGCTCAATTCCTACGACCTGGGCGTCGACATCGAGCTCGCCGACGCGCTGGACCGCATCCGCTTCGAGCACCCGCAGGCAAAGGTGGTCGTGCTGGCCAGCGGCAGGGAGCGCGTGTTCTGCTCGGGCGCCAACATCTTCATGCTGGGGCTCTCCTCGCACGCTTGGAAGGTGAACTTCTGCAAGTTCACCAACGAGACGCGCAACGGCCTCGAGGACTCGAGCCGGCACTCGGGATTGAAGTCGCTGGCCGCCGTCAACGGTTCCTGCGCGGGCGGCGGCTACGAGCTCGCGCTTGCCTGCGACGAGATCCTGCTGGTCGACGACCGCTCGTCGGCGGTGTCGCTGCCCGAGGTGCCGCTGCTCGGCGTGCTGCCGGGCACGGGCGGCCTCACCCGCCTCACCGACAAGCGCCGCGTGCGCCACGACCTGGCGGACATCTTCTGCACCACGGCGGAAGGCGTGCGCGGCCAGCGTGCCGTCGACTGGAAGCTGGTCGACGGCCTCGCCAAGCCCGCGCAGTTCGCGCAGGCCGTTCGCGCGCGCGCCGCCGCGCTGGCGTCGCGGAGCACGCGGCCGTCGCAGGCGCGCGGCATTGCGCTCACGCGCATCGAGCGCCGCGACGGCGCCGACACGCTCGACTACCGGCACGTCGGCGTGGCGATCGACCGCGCGCGACGTGTGGCGACCCTCACCGTGCGCGCACCGGCGGGCGAGTCGCCCGAAGGCACGCCCGAGGGCTTCCTCGCGCACGGTGACCGCTTCTGGCCGGTGGCGATGGCGCGCGAGCTCGACAACGCGATCCTGCACCTGCGCAGCAACGAGCCCGCGATCGGCACCTGGGTGCTGAAGACCGAAGGCGATGCCGCCAACGTGCTGCAGGTCGGGCGGTGGCTCGTCGAGCACCGCGACCATTGGTTCGTGCGCGAGGCGACGGGTCTCTTGCGCCGCACCTTCGCGCGGCTCGAGGTCTCGTCGCGGTCGCTGTTCGCGCTGGTCGAGCCGGGCTCGTGCTTCGTGGGCCTCCTGGCCGAGCTCGCCTTCGCCGCCGACCGCAGCTACATGCTGGCGCTGCTCGGGGACGCCGGTGCGGAAGCCGGCGGGAGCGGTGCCACGGATGCCGCCGGGAACGGCGCCGCCCCCGTGGCGGCACCGCGCCTCGCCCTCGACGAGACCAACTTCGGGCTGCTGCCGCGCGTCGACGGGCAATCGCGGCTGGCGGCGCGCTTCCACGGCGACGCCGGGGCCCTCGCTTCCGCGAGGGCGACGGTTGGAAGCCGGCTCGACGCCGCGCAGGCGATGGCGCTCGGCCTCGTCACCGCGGCGCCTGACGACATCGACTGGGCCGACGAGCTGCGCATCGCGCTGGAGGAGCGCGCGAGCCTGTCGCCCGACGCGCTGACCGGCCTCGAGGCGAGCTTGCGCTTCGGCGGCGGCGAGACCATGGAAACGCGCATCTTCGGGCGGCTGTCGGCGTGGCAGAACTGGATCTTCATCCGTCCCAACGCCGTCGGCGACAAGGGTGCCCTCAAGGTCTACGGCAAGGGCGACAAGCCGCAATTCGACTTCAACCGGGTGTAGCGGCGCGAGGTCCGCGCGCTGCCTCGAAGGAAACCACCATGAGCACCATCGACTACCGCGAGCGCATCCCCAACAACGTCGACCTCGGCAGCGACCGCGCGCTGCAGCGCGCGCTGGAGCAATGGCAGCCCGATTACCTCGAATGGTGGAAGGAGATGGGCCCCGAGGACTCGCGTGCGCTGGAGGTGTACCTGCGCACCGCCGTCAGCGTCGAGCCCTCGGGCTGGGCCAACTTCGACTACGTGAAGATGCCCGACTACCGTTGGGGCATCTTCCTCACCCCGCGCGACGGCGAGCGCAGCATCCACTTCGGCGAGCACAAGGGCGAGCCCGCGTGGCAGGACGTCCCCGGCGAGCACCGCGCGAACCTGCGCCGCATCATCGTCACGCAGGGCGACACCGAGCCTGCCTCGATCGAGCAGCAGCGCCACCTGGGGCAGACCTGCCCGTCGATGTACGACCTTCGCAACCTCTTCCAGGTCAACGTCGAGGAAGGCCGCCACCTCTGGGCCATGGTGTACCTCCTGCACCGCTACTTCGGCCGCGACGGCCGCGAGGAGGCCGCCGAGCTCCTGCAGCGCCGCTCGGGCGACGCCGACAACCCGCGGATACTGGGCGCCTTCAACGAGCGCACGCCCGACTGGCTGGCGTTCTACATGTTCACCTATTTCACCGACCGCGACGGCAAGTTCCAGCTTTGCGCGCTGGCCGAGTCGGGCTTCGACCCGCTGGCGCGCACCACGCGCTTCATGCTCACCGAGGAGGCGCACCACATGTTCGTCGGCGAGTCGGGCGTGGCGCGCGTCCTGCAGCGTACCGCCGAGGTGATGAACGCGTTGAAGACCGACGACCCGAAGGCGGTGCGCGAGGCTGGCGCGATCGACCTTCCCACCATCCAGCGCTACCTCAATTTCCACTATAGCGTCACCATCGACCTTTTCGGCGCCGATGTCTCGTCCAACGCGGCGACCTTCTATACCGCGGGCCTGAAGGGCCGCTTCGAGGAAGGCAAGCGCAACGACGACCACCTGCTGAAGGGCGCCACCTACCGCATCCTCGACGTCGCCGACGGCAGGCTCGCCGAGCGCGAGGTGCCGATGCTCAACGCGCTGAACGAGGTGCTGCGCGACGACTTCATCCGCGACTCGGTCGCCGGGGTGGGGCGCTGGAACAAGGTGCTGGAAAAGAACGGCATCGCGCAGCGCATGGCGGTGCCGCACAAGGCCTTCAACCGCAGGATCGGCACGCTGGCCGGCATCCGCGTCGCGCCCTCGGGCGAGGTGGTGGACGAGGCGACGTGGAAGGCCCGCGAGGCCGGGTGGCTGCCGACCGAAGGCGACCGTGCCTTCGTCGCCTCGCTGATGGGCCGCGTGGTGGAGCGCGGAAAGTTCGCCGGCTGGATCGCGCCGCCGCCGATCGGCGTGAACAAGCAGCCGATCGACTTCGAGTACGTGCGCTTCGGCTGAGCGCGGGCCGTTCGCACGCATCCGCCGCCACGCACCGCAACGCATCGCGCGCCGGGCCATCCATGGACATCGCCGTCGACCTCGTCAGGCAGCATCTCATCGATCCGGAGATCTGCATCCGCTGCAACACCTGCGAGGAGACCTGCCCGATCGACGCGATCACCCACGACGCGCGCAACTACGTCGTCGACGCGGCCAAATGCAACGCCTGCCTCGCCTGCATCGGCCCCTGCCCGACGGGCGCCATCGACAACTGGCGCGTGGTGCCGCGCGGCGCCGCGTACGCGACGGCCTCGCAGCTCGAATGGGACCTGCTGCCTCCCGCCGACGCGGCGCTCGAGGCCGCCGCGGCCTCGGCGGGTGCCGTGGCTGGCGCGAGCGGCGCAGGCGGGGGCGCGGTGCCCGCTTCGGCCGCCGACGCGGGCGCAACGCAGGTCGCCGACACGGGCGCCTCGTCGCGCGTGCCGCCCAGGAGCGCGCCCAGGCCCGCGCTCAACCTCTACACGATCCACTCGCCGATCCGCGCCACCGTGGTCGGCAACTTCCGCATCACCGACCCGGCCGCCGCGAGCGACACGCGCCATATCGTGCTGGACTTCGGCACCACGCCCTTCCCGGTGCTCGAGGGCCAGTCGATCGGCGTGATCCCGCCGGGGCGCGATGCGCAGGGGCGCGCGCACGTCGCGCGGCAGTACTCGGTGGCGAGCCCGCGCGACGGCGAGCGGCCCGGCTACAACAACCTGTCGCTGACGGTGAAGCGCGTCACCGCGGGCCACGACGGCGCGCCGTTGAAAGGGCTTTGCTCCAACTGGCTCTGCGACCTCGAGAAGGGCGCGACGGTGGACGTGATCGGCCCCTTCGGCGGCACCTTCCTCATGCCCGACGATCCCGATGCGCACCTGGTGATGGTCTGCACGGGGACCGGCAGCGCGCCGATGCGGGCGATGACCGAGCGGCGCAGGCGCATGCGCGCGGCGGGCACGCCGGCGCGGGGCACGCTGACGCTGTTCTTCGGCGCGCGCAGCGAGGCCGAGCTCCCCTACTTCGGCCCGCTGACGCGCCTGCCGGGCGACTTCATCGACACGCGCTTCGCCTATTCGCGGATGCCCGGTGTCGACAGGCGCTACGTCCAGGACCGCATGCGCGAGCATGCGAAGCGCCTGGGCGAGCTCCTCGCCGACGCGCGTACGCACGTCTACGTCTGCGGGCTGCGCGGCATGGAGGAAGGCGTGCTCGAGGCGCTTGCGCAGGCTGCGCGCGCAACGGGGCTCGACTGGGAAGGCCTGCGCGAGGAGATGAAGGCGACGGGGCGCCTGCACCTCGAGACCTACTGAGCGGTGGCCGTTGAAGGGGGCTGGCCGATCCCGCGAGCGGGATCCTTCCGGCCCCTGCGAAGCCTCAGCTCGAGCGCTTCTTCGGGGCGCCGCCCATCCTGACCGCGGCGCGCACCAGCGCGCGCTTCTCGAGGTCGACGAGCCGCGCGGCCAGCGTGTTATGGCGCTGCACGAGCTCGGTGATGTACGAGGAGCGGTCGCCGAGCATGGCCTCGAGCGCGCCGATGCGCTCCTGGGCCGCCTTGAGCGCGGTGGCGAGGCCGTCGCGCTCGCGCCCGAGCTGGGCCTCGACGACGGCGCGGCGGGGCAGGTCGTCGCGCAGCACGGCCAGCGCCTGGCCGGCCTGGCGCATGGTCTCGTTGACGCGCTCGCGCTCCTCGATGGCGGCGTCGCGCGCGTGCTTCAGCGCCTCGACCTCGGTGGTC
The DNA here is from genome assembly GCA_044226535.1 of Casimicrobiaceae bacterium. Taxonomy (GTDB): domain Bacteria; phylum Pseudomonadota; class Gammaproteobacteria; order Burkholderiales; family Casimicrobiaceae; genus VBCG01. Next base: position 151,302 of record JBGAGT010000012.1, read on the forward strand.
ATGCGCGAGACCTCGCGCATCGCGCGGTCGCGCTCGCGCACCAGCTTGTCGCGCTCGGCCTCGAGCTCGCCGGCTTGCGTGCGCCACGCGCCGAGCTCGTCGCTGACCACCGTGTAGTCGTTGTCGCGCGACATCGCGTGGTCGCGCACCTCGGCGAGCTCGGCGGCGAGCGTCTCGAGGTGGAGGTGGGCCGACTGGAAGCGCTTGGCGTAGCCGTCGGCGTCGCGGCGCGCGCTCTCGATCTCCTCGGTCAGCCGCGAGATCGTGGCACGCTCGTCGTAGAGGTCGCGGTGCGCCTGCGCGAGCTCGTTGCGCATCGTCTCCGCGGCGCGCGGCGCCTCGGCCACGGCGGCGGAGAGGCGCTCGATCTCGCCGCGCGTCTTGGCGAGCTCGCCGACCATGACCTCGCGCTCGCGCGCGCGATCCTCGCGCAGGGCGTCGAGCTGGCTGGCGAGCACGGCGGCGTCCGGCGAGGACTGCGCCTTCAGCGCCGAGAGCTCGGCCAGCGCGCTGTCGCCGCGCTGGCGCGACTGCACGAGGTCGGCGGAGAGGCGCACGGCGAGGTCGCGCGCGGCGGTGAGCTCGGCCTCGAGCCACGGCGCGATCGCGGCGATCATCGCCGGGCGCGCCGTGGCCTCCATCGCCTCGATCTCGCGCTGCGCGTCCATGCCTGGGGGGAGCGCGCACAGGCGCTCGTAGGCTGCGTCGAGCACCTTGTCGAGGCCCGACTGCATGCTGCCGCCGTTGCGCGTTTCCGACGGCGCATTGGCACGCCGCAAGCGCTCCGCCGAGGCCTTGGCCGCGCTCGATGCGGCCAGCGGGAACGCCGACTGCGCCGCGATGCGCGCAAGCACCGCCTGCGGGTCGGCGAGCCATTGCTCGTAGGACACCAGCGCGCGCGGCAGGCCGCGCGAGCCGCGCTCGCCCTCGGCCAGGTGGTGGTGCCAGAGCGCCAGCGATTTCTCGGGGGCGAACTGCGACTTGCGGGCGAGCGCTGCCGCCACGTCGCGCGGCCGTCGCACCACCATCACGGCCGACGCGGCGAAGCCCGCCTGCTCGGCGACGTCGCGCCAGAACGGCATCAACCGGCAGAAGCGCGGATCGGACAGCACCACGGCGCCGCCCTTGCCGAACAGCTCGGCGAAGAGGTCGCGCGCCGAGGGCTGGAGCTCGCGCAACGCCTCGGCACGATGGGCGCGCTCGCCCACCGCGGTGGGCGAATCCCAGCCGATGCCGAGGCGGCACAGCGCGTCGTCGCACAGCGGCGCGAGGCGCGCCTCGCAGGCGCTCGCCGCGGCGGGCGTCAAGCCGCCCAGCGTGGCGTTCGCATCGGCGAGCACCGACGCCACGTCGGCCGCGCCGCCGGCGTGCATTCCCAGCAGGAACAGTGCAGGACGTGCCATCGGAAATCGGATGGCGCAATCATCGTGCCATGCTCCCTTGCGGGTCGTCCCCTGTGCTTTTGCGTCAGATCCCGACGGCATCGGTCGCGTGCGGCGCAGCCCGTGAAAAACAGGCGTCGAGTATGGCGCGAAACCGTGTGCCGCGCACCCTTCCCGCGGGTCGCAGGGCCTGCTGGCAGACGAGCGGCATGCGCACCCGTGCCCCGCGCAACACGCCGTTCGTAGACGACATGCTTGTAGTGCAGAACCTCGGGGAAAGGGTAGGCCCGGGTGGGATCGAACCACCGACCAAGCGATTATGAGTCGCCTGCTCTGACCGACTGAGCTACGGGCCCGTCTATGGCAACGGTCGTCGGGGATGGTCGGGAGACGAGAGGGCAACCCACCACAGTCCCACCCACCAAGCGATTATAGCCCGGGCGTTCGCGTACACTGGGCCGTCGACTCCACGGACTCGAGCGATGCGCCACCCGTTGCAAGCGCTGCTGATGCCGCAGTCGGTCGCGCTGGTCGGCGCCTCCGAGCGCGCGGGTGCGGTGGGGCGCGTGGTCTTCGAGAACCTGCGCCACGGCGGCTTCCACGGGTCGCTCCACGCCGTCAATCCGCACCACGCCCGGGTGTTCGACGCGAAGGCCTATCCCACGCTGCGCGCGCTGCCGGAGCCGGTCGACCTCGCCGTCATCGCCACCCCCGCGCGGGCCGTCGAGACCGTGCTCGACGACGCGGCCGCCGCGCAGGTGCCCGCGGTGGCGGTGATCACCGACGCTTCCGCCGGCGACGCGCGCAGCGTCGACGCGTGGCTGCGCGCGGTCGCGCGCCGCGCCAGGACGCTGCGCCTGCGGATGGTGGGTCCCGGCGCGTTCGGCGTGGTGCGCACCGACATCGGCCTCAACGCGACCTTCGCCGACGTCGCCGCCATACCGGGCAAGCTCGCGCTGGTCTCGCAGTCGGGGGCGGTGGCCACGGCCATGCTCGATTTCGCCGCGCCCATGGGCATCGGCTTTTCCACGGTGCTGACGACGGGCGCGGGCGTCGACGTCGGCATCGGCGAGCTCCTCGATTTCCTGGTCGCCGACGCCGGCACCGAAGGCATCCTGCTGTACCTGGACGAGGTGGCCAACGCGCGGCGCTTCATGTCGGCGCTGCGCGCCGCGGCACGCGTGAAGCCCGTGGTGGTGCTGAAGGCCGGGCGCTCGCTCGAAGGCGAGGCCGCCGACGGCGTGCCGGGCGAGGACGAGGTGTTCGACGCGGCGCTGCACCGCGCGGGCACGGTGCGCGTCGCGACCTACACGCAGCTCTTCGCGGCGGCGCGCGCGCTGGCCATGGGGCGCCTGCCGCAGGGCGGCCGGCTCGCCATCGTCGCCAACGGTCGCGGCGCGGCGCTGCTGGCGGCCGACCGCGCGAAGGACCTCGGCCTTCCGCTGGCCGCGCTGGCGCCGGCGACCATGGCCGCGCTCGAGCGCCTGTTGCCGGGCGACGCCACGCGCGGCAACCCGATCGACGTGCGCGGCACGGCGAGCGCCTCGCGCTATGCGGAGGCGCTGGGCGTAGCACTCGCCGATCCCAATGTCGACGCCGTGATCGCGCTGGAAGTGCCGCGCCCCGTGGACAAGCCCGAGTCGATCGCGCGCGCCGCAGCCGAGGTCGCGCGCGAATCGCGCAAGCCGGTGCTGGGCGCCTGGCTGGGCTCCGTCGAGCGCAGCGCCGAGCGGCTCGCGCTCGACGCGGGGGGCATCGCCAATTTCTACACGCCGGAGAATGCCGTCGAGGCGCTGTCCTACCTCGTCGCCTACCGGCGCAACCAGCAGTGGCTGCTCGAGGCGCCTTCGTCGCAGGTCGACGATGCGCGTCCCGACCTCGCGCGTGCCGAAGGCATCCGTGCCGCGCAGCAAGGCACGCAGCGCAGGCGCCTCGACGCCGGCCAGGCAACCGCGCTGCTCGAGGCCTTCGGCATCGCGCACGCGCAGGCCGCCCCGGCCGGCACGCGCGCCGCGGCGCGCGCCGCCGCCCGCCGCTTCGGCTACCCGGTACTGCTGATGAAGGACGGACGCAGTGCGCGCCGCGTGCTCGCCGCGAGCGCGCGCGCGCTCGACCGCGAGTTCGCCGCGCTCGACGACGGCGGCGCGGGCCTGCGCGTGGTGGCCTCGCCGCGCATCGGCGAGGCGAGGGCGTTCGCCGCCGGCGTGCACATCGACCCCACGTTCGGGCCGGTGCTGACGCTCGGCGCGGCGGGCTACTACGCGCGGCGCGCCGGCGCGACCATGCTGCCGCCGCTGTCGCTGCGCCTCGCGCTCGACCTCATCGACAGCTGCATCGATCCCCGCCAGCCGCTTGCCGGCGAGTCGCGCGACGCGCTGGCGAGGCTGCTGCTGCGGCTGTCGACGATGGTGTGCGCGCTCCCCTGGCTGCGGCGCGCGGCGCTCGAGCCGGTCGTGGTGGGCGGGGGCGAGGCGCTGGTGGTCGACGCGCGGATCGACATCGATCCCGGGCGCGCGACCCGGCGGCGCTATGCGCACATGGCCATCCACCCGTATCCGACCGAGCTCGAGGCCACGCTGGCACTGCCCGACGGCGCCCTGCTCGCCGTCCGGCCCATCCGCCCCGAGGACGCGGCGCTGGAGCGCGCGTTCGTCGCGGGCCTCTCCGACACCACGCGCTATTACCGCTTCTTCTACCGGATGAGCGAGCTCTCCCCGAACATGCTCGCGCGCTTCACCCAGGTCGACTACGACCGCGAGCTCGCGCTGGTGGCATTGCCCATGGGGACCGGCGCGCCGCCGAGGTTCGTCGGCGTCGCGCGCTACATCGAGGACCTGGATGGCGAAGGCGCCGAGTTCGCGGTGGTGGTCGCCGACGACTGGCAGGGCCGCGGCATCGGCAGGCTGCTGATGCGGCAGCTCGTCGACGCGGCGCGGCGCAACGGCGTGCTGCGCTTCCAGGGCACGATCCTGCGCGTCAACCAGGGCATGATCCGCTTCGTCGAGTCGCTGGGATTCACCGTGGCCGACGACCCCGGTGCCCGCGAACAGGTGGTCGCGACGCTGGAGCTTGGCACGGCGCGAGCGCGTGACTCGCGGTCATGAACCGCTTGGTACAACGCGGCGCGGACCGAAGCGGGCGGCGCGGCGTCGGGACGGTTTCCCGAGTGCCATCGGGTCGGGAATAGCCGGTCCTCGCGCCCTGTTGGATCGCATACCCGCGCCGGAGGACGGCGCATCCATGGAGGAGGCAGCATGCATCGAGCGATCATGGGCATCACCGCCGGGACTCTTGCCGCGGCGCTCGCCGGCTGTGCGGGCATGGCGTCGACCAGCCCGTCGTTCTTCGTCACCAGCAGCAACCCCGGCAACGGCGCCAACTTCGGCGGCATCACCGGCGCTGACGCGCATTGCCAGGCGCTCGCCCAGGCGGCCGGCCACGGCGGCAGGACCTGGCACGCCTACCTCTCCACGCAGGCGGTGGGCGGCACGGCGGCGATCAACGCGCGCGAGCGCATCGGCTACGGCCCGTGGCTCAACGTCAAGGGCACGGTCATCGCGTTCAACCTCGACGAGCTGCACTACAACAACAACCTCACCAAGCAGACCGCGCTGACCGAGAAGGCAACGGTGGTGAAGGGGCGCGGCGACACGCCCAACGAGCACGACATCCTCACCGGCACGCAGCCCGACGGCACGGCATTCCCGCCGGGCGACGACAAGACCTGCGGCAACTGGACCAAGGGCGGCGCGGAGGGCTCGGCGATCGTCGGGCACGTCGACCGCACGGGCCTCGACAGCAGCCCGCCCTCGCTGTCGTGGAACTCGTCGCACGCCACGCGAGGCTGCGCCGTGCCGCAGCTCAACACCACCGGCGGCGCGGGCTACCTCTACTGCTTCGCGGTGAAGTGACCGTCACGACTCCGGGTCATACATGAACTCGCGGACCTCCTGCGCGCAACGGCAGGAGGCCGCGATCCTCGCCGCCCACGCGAGCGCCTCCTTGCGCGAGGGCACCTCGAGGATCGCGTAGCCGCCCTCGATGTTGCGCGTCTGGGGATAGGTGCCTTGCGTCACGGTGCCGTCGCCGGACACCATGACCGGCGGAACGCTTTCCTCGATACCCCCGCCGAAGACCCATACCCCCGCGGCCTTCGCCTCCCGCACGACGGCATGCGAAGCCTCCGACACGGCCGGGAGATCCTCTTCGGGGAAGGTCATTGCGCTGCTCGGGAACGAGATCAGGTATTTCGCCATTGCGGACTCTCCTTGTTCGCGGTGGCCGGGACCGGGCGGGACATGCCGGACGTCGGCCGGCCGAGGTTCACGGTTGTCGTGCCTGGCAGCAGATGGGATCCATATGCGCGGCTTCGATCGTGAGCTTGCGCCCCTCGCCCCTTACGGTGGTGGGACCGTCGCTGTAGACGAAGCCCGATGCCGCGGGCTGCGGATGGAGCTCCAGGGTCGTCCCGGCTCGCACCAGGACCGCGACGCCCTGCAGCGGAAAGAAGCGCATCTCGATGTCCTCGCCATTGGCGCACCGGAACTGCACCCGCGTCTGGGGCGTGGAGAGCGCGGAGTAGTCCGCGGACTGGCAGCCTGCGAGGAGCGAGGCCAGTGCGATTCGCAAGCCGAGGCTGCAGCAGCGAGAGGGGACGACGAGGCTCATGGCGTACGGCCCGGATCGTTGATCGCCCGTTGCGGCTCCTCCCCGGCGCGACGCCCGGATCGCCCGGCCATGATGAAGCCCGCGATGAATCCAAGGACGGCGCCGAGAGGACCTACGACGAATGCGCTGGTCATCGCTGCCTCCAGCGACCGATCGTGGACGTTCGACGAGAGCGCCTCGACCAGGAAGTAGCCCGCGAAGGCGAAAAGCAAGTAGCCCGCAACCAGGCCCAGGATGCCGATGCCGAATCGCTTCATGTCGAGAGCCTTGCTGGTTGGTCTTCCTGTCGCTCGAACACCAGGCTCAAGTTGTTCGCCGGCATCTCGACAATCTCCGCGAGCCCGAAACCGGCGCCGGCAGCAACCGCGGAGACCGCCTCGAGGTCCCGGACACCCCACTGCGGATTGCGCGACCGAAGATCGGCATCGAACTGGGCGTTGCTCTCCGAAGTGTGGGCGCCGAAGCGGCGGTACGGCCCATACAAGTACAGGATGCCCCGTGCCGGCAGCAAAGCCTTCGCGCCTTCGAACAGCGCGAGCGTGGCAGACCACGGCGCAATGTGGATCAGGTTGACGCACACCACTGCATCCGCTGTCCGCAAAGGCCAGGGGAGGATGGTCACATCGAGCTTGACAGGCGGGTTGACGTTTGCGAGCCGTTCGTCTCGAACGCGCAGGGCAACGGCGTCGCGCAGCTCCGCATCCGGATCGGATGGCTGCCAGCTGAGGCCCGGGAGCGCCCTGGCGAAATGGACGACGTGCTGCCCCGTGCCGCTGGCGATCTCGAGCACCAAGCCCCGGCTGGGCAGGACACGCGCAAGGACATCGAGTATCGGCGCCTTGTTGCGCTCTGCCGCGGGCGCAAACCACGTTCCGTCAGCCAGCCTTTCGGCATGTTTTCGAAGCATCAATTGAAACCCTGGATCGATGTGAAGATGCAATCGGTCGTCAGCCGCGCACACGCCGGTAGCCGGTCCATGTGCCGAGACTCGATCAGCGCCCGGCGACTGCCGCAACAACGGCGACGACCCCAAGCGCGAGATTCAGCGCTACGAGCTGCCGTATGGAGTTCAGCACCTTCGCAGCAGCGGGCCATGTCGCTGTGGCGCAGTGAGCGCGAAGCCTGGGCAACAAGCGAAGGTGTACGTACGCGTACACGGCGGCCATGACAAGGCCATCGGCGAACATGATGTGCCAGCCCACAGGCGCTGCTCGGAAGCCCACCGATAGCAGCATGCTTACGCCTGTGGCCAGGACGACAAGAACCGCGATGCTCATGTAGGAGAGAAACCGGCTCAGCGTTGCGAGCCACAACTGCAGTCGCAATGGCGGTTCGAGGACTTCAGAAGCCGACGGCCGAAGGCAGAAGTAGGCGAAGAACATGCCGCCGACCCATGCCATGGCAGCGAGCAAGTGCAAGAGGAGAAGTGCCTGCCGGAGCATTGCTATGACCCCGTATCCGCACGCGCTTTGAGCACGACGCTGCGGTATCGATGACGGCCAACGTTCGACTAGACCGAAGGAACCTCCTCCGTGGCGAAGCCGGCTGGCAGAACGACTTCGAGCATTTCGATGTCTTCACTGCGACCAAGTTCACGGTGACGAATCTCGGGAGGCTGATGCACGACTCGGCCCGCCGTAGCCGCCCTGATTCCCAAGTCACGGTACTCGTAGAAGGAACGAAGGCCTCGTTCGAACTTGGCTCCCTCGGCGTGCGATGCGACAAACCCTTGTGTGGTCATAGGATCTCCGATTCGAACCGATGAGTATGCGCGGGGGTGTTGCCTGACGCAACGCTGAGCCGACCAAGCGAGCGAAGCTCGCGCGGTTCGGCTCCAGCAACGAGTTAGACCCGGGCCGATTCACCGGAGATCCTTCGTGACCCTTCTTCCCTCCCGAGCGCAGCGTCCGCCTCCACCACGGGATCGTTGAAGGTCCATCGAGGAATCGTTCGCATACGGCCGAGACCGGCAAAGGCATCTGCAAGGTCGACATCGTTCGGTGGATCAGCCCGCAGTGCAGCCGCGAACTCCTTGCCAAACCCATCAAAGCCGTCGGGATCCAACTCGCAAAGATGAATCTGGTTCCAGTCGATGTTCATCTCAGGGTCACGGTAGAGTACTGCCGCTGTCTCCATTGCCCTAAACGTTCCGAACCTGTTCGCCTGGACAAGCCTCATCGCCGCAAGTCCACAATAATCTCGCATAACGTCTCTGTAATCGCGGAGGAATTGCGGTTGTACATGGATGTATTCCAGCGACGTCTGACGCTCTGGTCGATCTGCCGATCCTTGCCAGCCGCGAGGCAGGATAAAGGACGAGGGGGTGGTCAGGAGAATCTCCGCGCGCAACAGATGAAGCTCCTCCGGTTGCCGGTTGACCACGAGTTCCAGGATGACGTCAGCCGGAACTATGTACCGAAAGTAGCTGAGCTCAAGGTGGCTCCACACCGGCGTTTCTGCAGCGTTGTGAAAGACACTCCGGTGCCGATATAGCGCCTGTCCAAGACATGCTCCCCCGAAGCGCACCCAATTGGTGGCACCATCCTTGAGTACGGTCTCCGCTTCCGCGGTTCTCGCTTGGATCGTTCGGGCAAGCACTACAAGGCGGTCGTCGGGCTCGATTCGAGCCAGACGCGAATCGAATGAAGAACGGGTGACTTCCGCCATTGAAAGTCCTTTGAGGGTCTAAC
>JBGAGT010000013.1:0-135702 GCA_044226535.1 Casimicrobiaceae bacterium
GAGGTGCATTGTGAGCAAGATCATTGAATCCCTGCGCGATGACCTGGCTGCGCTCCACGCAGCTGGAGCGATCAGAAAGGTGACGATGCGCGAGTTCGACGCGGTCTGCCCGCCACCGGTGCGGGAGTTCAGCGCCATCGACATCAAGCGTCTGCGCGAAAGCCTGCGGTTCAGCCAGCCGGTGTTCGCCCATCACCTGCACACCACGGCCTCGACCGTGCGCAAGTGGGAACAAGGCGAAACGCGGCCCACGGGTCCGGCGCTCAAGCTGCTCAACGTCATCGCCGACAAGGGCTTGCAGGCGATAATTTGATGCGTGAGACGGCCGGTGACGCGCGGCACCTGCGCGTCATCATCGGTCGTTTGGTCGAGGCCTCGGCGTACCAATCAACTTGCAGGTGTGCCGCGGGTGCTCCTCGAGGCGTCCTTCAATGCTTCAACGGCCGCCCATCAGGCCCGGTCGGCCCGTCGATCGCGAAGTCGAAGCTCATCACCGCCCAGTAGGGCACGGCCTTGCCGTCGACCGTCGCCGGCGTGAAGCGCGCGTTGCGCAGCGCGGTCAGGATGGCCATAGCGAAGTCGGGGTCCTGCGGCGACACGCGGACATCGGTGATCCGCCCTTCGTCGTCGATCGAGAGCAGGGCGCCCAGCGACTTCGAGCGGCCCTGCATCGCCGCCTTGGTGGGATACATCACGCTCAGCGTGCCGTTCAGGCGCGGCAGGCGCGCAGGCACCTGCGGGAAGCGTTGCTGCAACGTCGCCGCAAGGTCGCGATCGAAAAAGCCGCCACGGTCGCCACTGCCATACGACGCACGGCCCACGGGGATGATTTCCGGCAGCGTCGTGATGGTCGTGGGCAGGGCGGAGAGTCCCGGTGCCGCGGTGATTCGGGTTGGCACGACGATCGCGGGCGTCGGCAGCATCGGCGTGGGGGGCGGAGGATCGGGGATCAGCGACAGCGTCACCGGTGCCTCGTTCACGAACGCCGGCACCGCCACGAGCTGTGCATGAAGGGTCCGCGCGGGGCCGTCGGCGGGGGACACCGTAGGGGGCATGGCGCGGAGCACCACGGCCACCAAGGTGAGCAGCACCAGGTGAAGCCCCACCGATGCCGCGAACGAGACCGGCAGGCGCACGCCGGCAGCGCGGGGGAGGTCAAGGCGGAGCGGAACGGCGGCGGCGGTCATGGTGCTTCAAAAACCAACGGCCGCACCGCTTGTCGCGGCGCGGCCGTTGGCGGTCGTGGGCTCCGGGCTTACTCGGAAAGGATCCGCCACGAAAGCCGGTTCGAATACGCCCAGGTCGGCTTCTTCATCGGCACCTTGATCAGCTTGCCGGCCTTGGCGCCGCCGCCCACCGTGATGGCGACACCAAGGTCGGCGGTTGGCGAGCCATCCTTCGTCGTGCCCACGATCTGGGCGTCTACCGCACCACCCGACGATGTGCAGTATTCCGGATTGCTGCAGTCGAGGTCCTCCGTGACCGTGCCTGCGTCGATCAGCGATGTTCCGTACGCGAAGTCGCGGATGAAAATGTCGGCCTGCTGGCCGGTCAGGCATGGGTCGGTCTGCGGCTTGGTCGCCGAGTAGACCAGGATCGAAAGCACCGCCTGGTAGGGCGTCACCACACGGCTGTGCAAGGCCAGGTCGTCGTACCAGCCGTGCGCGGTGATCGTACCCGTGCCCGCGGCGCTCGCCACCTCGACGAGGTCGCTGCGAATCACCGGCGATCCCGACACGATGGTGCTCGGGGTCCTCTGCGTGCCGTCGCGGATGGCGTACATGGTCTGGATCTGGTCGTCGGACAGGTCGCTTTCATCCAGCAGGCGGCCCGTGCCCACGAACACCCAGCGGTCGGCACCGTTGGCGATGTCCACCTCGATCTGCGGAGCCGTCGTCACCGGCTGGCGATTGCCCGAGGGATCGGTCAGCACCGCCAGCAGCTCCGTCTTCCAGTTCGCCGGGTCCTTGTCGCGGATGTCGAAGCGCCACAGGTTGCCGTACTGGTCACCGCCGTACACCTCGTCGGACATGTAGTTGTGATAGTCCTGGGTGAACGCGGCGATCTGCGCCAGGCCCGCGGGGCTGGTGGTCGAGCCGGCCGTGGTCGTCATCGTCTTCAGCAACTCGCCGGTGGCGACGTCGACGAAGAAGATCTTGCCCTTGCCGGTACCCGTGTTGTTGTAGCCCGACGGGATGATGGCCACCCACTTGTTACTCCACGCGGCCGTCTTGGTGATGATCGGCGAGCCGTAGGTGTAGCCCAGGTCGCTGTCGGTGAACTCCCAGAGCACGGTCTTGAGCGCGTCGTCCTCGGTGATCACGTTCGCCGGCGTGGTGACGTCCAGCGCGTAGTACGAGTGGCCGCCCTTGCCCAGGCCACCCACCAGCACCGAGTGCCATTTCTCGCCGCCGAAATCGACGTCGACGACCTTCGGCGTGCTGTCGACGTAGAAGTGGTGCTTGAACGGCGGCAGCGCGCCTTCCTTGAGCGTGAGCGCGGGGAGGCCGGGGTCGGGGTTGGTGCCGGTCACTTCAGCCGGTCGAATGACATCGCGCGGAATGTACGCGAAGCGCTCGAATCCATTGCTGTCGTCGACGGCGTGCAGCATGCCGTCGTTCGCGGCCGCGTAGATCATCGCCTGGCGCGTCTTGTAGCTGTCCTTGAAGCTGCTGTATCCGGGATCGGCGTAATCGGTGTACGGCAGGCTCGGCGGCCCAACGTACTTCGGCGAGGCATTGACGATGTCGCCCAAGGGGCTCACGCGCTTGCGGAAATTGAGCGTGCCCGTGCCTTCGTTCTGGTTGCTGCCGCGCAGGTACTCGAGCACCTGCAGGCCGCGATCCGCCTTGCCGGGCGCGAGCGCGTCCTGCTGCGTCGCCGAGAGCTTGTCGAACACGAAGGGAACCGCCGTGCCGTTGGTGTGCATGGTCACGATGTTGCGGTTCGTGTACCAGGGCTCGGGCTTCGCCATCGTGGGCGTGAGCTGCGCGTACAACGAGTCCGAAGGCGAGGTGACGTCCTTGCCGCCACCCACCTGCCACACGGCTGGCGGAATCTCCTCGTACGTCGTCGTGCCGATCTGCGCCTTGGTGAGGGTCCCGCCCCAACCCGGCTCGAAGGTCACGCGGTACGAGTAGGCGGCCGCTCCCTTGAAGTTGATCGACTGGAGCGACGCGCCCGCGCGTGAACCGGCGGTGTTGGCGATGTCCGCCAGGATGGCGCCGAGGCCGAGCTTGATTTCGTCGGCGTTGTCGGCATTGACGAATCGCCCGCGCGAATTCACGGCGGCATGCCACAGGTCGTCCACGCCCGAGGCATCGGGCTGGTTGACCGTCGGATACGGCGTCGGCCACTGGATCGACCCGGCGGCGAGCTGCGTCTCCACGCCGCTCTGGTTGCCGGCGGCGAGCTTGCCTTCGGTTCCCAGCGAGATCGCGGCGAAATTGACGTGCTGCCAGTTCGCCTTGTCCGAAGCGCTGACGCCGACGTTGTTGGTCATCGACGGACGCAGGTCCTCGATCCAGTAGTACGTCGAGAGGTCGGAGGCCGAGTTGCCGATCTTCTTGCTCGTGTCCTCGCGGTACGGCGCGGGCCAGTTGGCGCCGCGCACCAGGCCGGCGTCCTCGATGTACTTGTACCCGGCGCCCGAGGGCAGCACGTCGTCCTGGTCGGCGGTCGAGAGGACCGTCGGGACACTGGCCTGGTACGTCAGGCCGTCGGTGAACAGCATGTGCCAGTTCTTCTGGCAGGACAGCACGATCGGGTCGGTCGAAACGTCAGGCAGCTTGTCGCTCATGCCCGTGTGGTAGTACTCGCCGATGCGCGTCATGGCGTCGAGGTTGGGCGTGTCCTGCGCCATCCGGATGCTCATGCCGAACAGCTTGTCCGCCCATGTCGACTTTTGCGTCGTCGCGAAGTCGTCGACCGGCACGAACATCGTCGCAACGCCGGTCCCGTCCGCCGACAGCGAGTGCAGGCCGACGCGGAACTTGTCGTCGACGTTGAACTTGCTGGTGGTCGGGTCCTTGCCCAGGAACGACAGCGACAGCACCGTCTTCACCGCGTTGATGCGGGTGCGGTAGTACGCGAACCAGTTCGCGTAGTTCTCCATCTCCTCGGCATACGAGCGCGTGACCGACTCCGTGCCGGTGACCTTGGGACCGGTGGTGTTGAGCCAGTCGACCGACGTATAGGTATGGGTGTAGGTGTTGCCGGGTACCAGGTCGACGCGTTCGAAGGCCGGGTTGGCGACGTTGTCGAGATAAGAAGCGTCCGTCGGTCCCACCCCGAACTTGTAGAAGCGCGGGTTGGTGTGCGACTCGTCCTTGTACGACTGGCACGAGCCGGTGCTGTCGCCATAGCCCTTCCAGGGTCCCGACGCCAATGCCTTGTCGCACCACTCGACGTTGGTCTTCCAGTAGTGGCGCGGCACCGAGCGATAGCGCGGCGTGGCCGTGCACGCGTTCGCACCGGTACCCGCCGTGACCGGCGTGTTGTACTTGGCGTTGGGGTAGTTGAAGCGCGCAGCGGTCGTACCGTCGGCATAGTCCTTGTTGTTGCGGCGGCACACCACACCGTCGTTGTCCGCGTCCTGGCGCAACGACTTGCTGCCGTCGGCGAGCTTGTCGCTGCACACGGCGAAGTCGACGCCCAGCGTCGTGGGTTGCGCGGGGCAGTTGGCGTCGGTGGTGCAGGCGAGGCCGGTGAGCGAGCAGGCGCCGGCGACGGTCGCGCAATCGGCGTTCTTCGTGCACGACGTGGCGGTGTTGACCGAGCAGTGGCCGTTGACGTTGCAGTTCGCGTTGCTCGAGCACGAGGCGCCCACGTTGCCGGCCGTGCAGGTCTTGGCGACGGTCGGGCAGTCGGCGTTGGTCGAGCAGGCGGCGTTGCTGATGCTGCACTTCAGGTCCTGCGCCGGGCAATCCGCCGTGGCCGCGCAAGCGAGGCCGGTGATCGAGCACTGCTTGACAGTGGGGCATGCCACCGCCGACGAGCAAGCGTCGCCCGACAGCGAGCAGATCCCCGCCTTGTTGCAGGTACCGCCCGAGCCGCAGGCCTCGCCGGTGATGTTGCAGGTGCCACCCACGTTCGGGCAGGCCGCCGTGTTCTTGCACTGCGCGCCGCTGATGCTGCACGTGCCGAGCGGCGGGCAGTTGGTGCCGGCATTGGCCGTGGTGCACGAGGTACCGGTGGCGATGCTGCAGTGGCCGGCGGTATCCGGGCAGTTGGTATCGCTCGTGCAGGCGGTCGCGGTTGCGAGGACGCAGGAACCCGCGGACGGGCATTGCGTCGCCTCGTTCGGCTTCTGGCAGGTCACGCCGGTCTTGCTGCAGGTGCCGTTGATCGCGGGGCAGTTGGCGTCGCTGGTGCAGGTCGTTCCCGTGCTGATCGAGCACTTGCCCGCTGCCGGGCAGCTACCGGGCGTGCACGACGTGCCGGTGAGGCTGCAGGTGCCATTGATGGCCGGGCAGTTGGCGTCGGTCGAGCAGGTTGCACCGCTTTGCGAGCACTTGCCGGCGGTCACGCAGGCCTGCTTCGAGCAGATGTTCTTCTGAGTGCATTCCTTCGGGCACTCGGCGCCCACGCACAGGTTGCAACCCGGCGGGTCCCATTGCAGCGAGCAGGTGGCATCGTCGTTCGGGCAGTCCGCGCTGGTCGAGCATGCCGATCCGCTCTTGGCGCAGGTCTTGGTGATGTTGCAGACCTGCGTCTTGTAGTTGTTGCACACCTGCGAGCCCAGGCCGCAGGTCTGTGTCTGGTATCCGTTGCAGGTTTGCCCCGCCTTGGGGCCGCAGGAGTCGTCCTTGTAGCCCTGGCAGGTCTGCGCGGTGATGCCGTTGCAGGTCTGCGCTTGCGGCGCCTGGCAGGTTTGCGTCGTGGTCCTGTTGTTGCAGCTGTTGGTCTTGGTCTGGCAGGTCTGCGCGGTTCCCTTGCAGGTCTGCGAGCCGCCCGTGCAGGTGCCTCCCACGAAGCCGACACAAGTCTGGGTCTGCTCCCCGGTACAGGTTTGCGGCAGCGACGGCCCCGCCTTCTGCGGCCAGTTGGTCGCGGTGGCATCGCACCAGATGACGTTGTCGTTCTCGTAGAAGTAGCTCGAGTCCTGCGCCGTACCCGTGCCGCTGGTGTTCCAGGCAGCGGTGTTCAGCGCCTTGGTGGACGGCGCGACCTTGGAATAGGCGATGGACTCGCCGATGGTGTAGGCGGTGGAGGGCGAGTGGTTGACCCAGTCGGTGTTGTAGCCGAGGTTGCTGAAGGGGTCGATGTTCGGCGGTACGTTGGGATAGAGATAGTCGCCGTCGGTGGTTGCCAGCCGCGTGTCGGTGGCGGTCGTTCCGATGCCGTTGGTGCGGCAGAACGCCGGGTCGTTGTCCTTGCCGACGCTCCAGTCCGAGTTGCACCAGAGGCCCACCGTGACATCGGCCGTCAGGTCCACGTACACGACCGTCGAAGCCCATGGGTCGGACGGCACCTTGGTCCAGTTGGTGGTGTGCGCCGCGTCCATGCTGTCCTTGAACGTCCCGTCGGAATTCGCCGGCGGGTCGTACTTCAGCATCGGGTTGTAGTAGAGGTGGTTGAACGCGTTGCTGTGCGCCGGGGCGGGCCAAAGCTTCCAGTACGCGTACGCGTTGATCGGCTTGCCGGCGTTGAAATTCGGGTTGATCTGGTCGGCGTACACCGCACTGGCCGGGTACATCGGCAGGCCGGGGCTCGTGCCGTAGTCGACGCCGGAAGAGCACTTGCCGGCGTAGGGATCGCATCCCATGCCCGGCCCGGAGACGTTGTAGGAAAGCGGTGTGGCGTCCTGCGCGGCGAACTTGGTGAACGGGTAGTTGTATTGCTCGTAGATGTAGCCCGGGGTGTAGAAGCCCGCCCAGCCTACCGAGTACCCTGCGACGCCGCACAGCGCGTTGCGCGTGCCGTAACCGTCGCGGCAGTACGTGTCGGTTGTGGAAGGTACGCCGGTGCTGTCGAACTTGAGCGATCCCGCGACATAGTCCGGCAGAAAGTCGAACAGCATCGACGTCGAGTCGTCGACTGTCAGGACGATGTTCGGCTTGGACGAATTCTTGACGTTCAGCGGCTCGTCGGAGAGCGCGGTGAGCGCGGCGTAGCTCGGCGTGGCCACCGGGCCAAGCCCGATGAGCGCCGACATCAACGCGGCGAGGAGGCGCTGCAGCTTCGAAGGCTTGCGAGTCGTGTTCATGGTTCGTCCCTGGGTGCTGCGCATTTCAACCGCGGATCATCGCCTGCACGAAGGCGAGTGAATTGTTGGGCCCGTCGACGCGCACGGTCACGCGATAAAGGGGGAACTTGCCGACGCTGAGTGCCTCGTCGCCGACTGTCGTGCCGAGCGACTGCTTGGGCTCCATCAGCTCGCACATCGCTTCGTTGGGCGCCAGGCCGTCGGCGGCGGTGGTGCACATGCGCTGCACGACGTAGGCGACGCGATTGCCGGAGTCGCCCGCGGCGGGGCGGCAATAGGTCGGCAGCAACTTGGCGTTGTTGAGCTTCCACAGCACCTCGGGAACGCCCGAAGGAACTGCCGGCTGGCCTGTCTTGGTCGACTCTTTGGTCGTGTCGAACGTCGCGTAATAACAGCGGTCGGGATGGTCGGTCTGCTTGTCGGTGTCGCTCAAGACGCTGCCCGGGTTGGCGCTGTCCAGCGCGTACACGTCGCCGATGGCGTTCTCGATCGCCCAGTTGGCCTGCAGCAGCGCGGCCTGGCGGAAGGCGAGGTTGCCGGTGACGGAGGTCGTGGTGTCGACCGATCGCACCAGCGCGACGCCGGCGAGCGACAGCGCCACCATGACGATCAGCGCGATGAAGAGCACGATGCCGTGCTGGTCCCGGCGCAGGGGGCGTGACCCTTGCGGCAGGCGCGGCGAAGAGGAAGCGATCATCCTCATGTTCCCTTTTGCAGGTTCCAGACCGAGTTGCGCAGCGGCACCACGGTTTCGTAGACGCGATAGCGGAAGTTGCCCTTGGTCGGCGTCGGGTCGATCGACCCGGTGAGCGCCGTGGGGCAGGGCACGCTGTCGCATTCGCCGAACAGCGTGTAGTTGAAGGCGGTGGTCGTCGGATCCGGGCACTTGTCCGCGTAGGCGCACCTGTCGTACGACTCGCTGCGCACGATCACCGCGATGCGGATGGCCTTGATCCTTGAGAGGTCCTTGTAGCCCGAGGCTGTCAGCATCGTATTGGCCGACCAGTTGTCGCTTCCGCCGTCGACGGCCTTGACCCACTTCTGCAGCAGGCCCGTGGTCGGGTCGGCGATGCCGTATTGCACCTTCATCAGGACCACGTTGTTGGCGATGGGGATGGGTTCGCCGACCTTAGCGAACGGCAGCACAGGGTTGTTATCGGGATCTTCAACGTGCAGGAGTTCAGTACTGCGCAGCGTGCCGTTGGCGTCGACGTCGTACTGGATGCGCCTTGGTGATGCGCCGAGGTTGATCAGCTTGGCGGTACCCGCGACGTCGGAGGTGCCGGCGGGCAAGACCGCGGTTGGACCATGCGTGATGGTGACGTAGCCGTCGCCGTCGGGCGCGGTCACCGCCTTGACCGTCGACCACGCGCAAGTGCCGGCGCCGTTGGAGCCGTCGCTCGCCAGGACGATGACGTCGTTGGCCTTGAACCCCAGCGGGCTCTGCACGACATAGGTGTCGCCGTCGCCGCCGATCGTGACCTTGGGGGCCGACTTGAAGCTCACCGGCGTGACCACGCGCTCGGACGCGCCGTAGCTCACCATGAACTTGTCCGACACCGCGTCGTCGCCGCTGTCGGCGACCAGCACGGGGATGGGCCGCATGATGCTCTTGACGTCGCTGTCGAAGCTGCCCGAGCCATAGGGGCAGGCATCGAGGTTCTCGCCGTTCACCGCGATGTTCGCGCCGGCATTGGAGAACTGCAGCACCATGCCGAATGTCGACAGCAAGCCGTTCTGCTGCGCGTCGCCGGCGCCGGTGACGTTGCGCTTGATGCCTTCGGCGACGTTGAACACCTGGTAGATCACCAGCACCGCGATCAGCGCGATGGCGATGCCGACCATGACCTCGATCAGGCTGAAGCCGCCGAGGCGGCGATGGGGGCGTGTGTGCTTCATGTGGTCTGGTTGGCGCCGACGACGATCTGGCTGACGTACTTGTGATAGCAGGCGACGTTGCTGGTGTCGCCGCCGCAATCCTTCTCCTCGCCGGGGACTTGCCAGTAGATCGTCAGCGTGGCCATGCGGCCGCCGACGGTGTTGAGGTCCTCGAACGAGATCGTGGGCGCGATGGTCGCGGCGCCCGGCAGACCCGTGCCGGCGGCGCCCACCTGCGTCTGCCAGGCGGTGAACTCCCCGCCGCTCGTCCCGAAGTCGGTTTCGACGGTCTTCGGGTCGTGCACCCACATGCGGCCCGCGAGGGTCTGTGCGTAGTAGGCGGCCTCGCCGCGGTACTGCGCGTCCCCGACGGCTCGCAGCGAGCGCGCCTGGAGGCCCACGATCCCCAGCACGCCGAGCGAGAAGATCAGGATCGCGATCAGCGCCTCGAGCAGGAATGCGCCCTGCTGGTGCGCCAGTGCGTGGGGTGCAAGGCGCGTCATCACGGGCACCCCATCGGGTCGTCGCTGGCGTACGACGGATCGCAGAGCTTCATCGCGGTCGCCTTGTCCTTGGTTCCGACCAGCACGCGCAGGTTGCGCTTGTTCGATATCGACGCGGTCGTCGTGACGTCCACCTGGTTCATCGTTGGCGACGAGTCCGAGTTGGGCACGATCTGCCCGAAGCCGTTGAACGTGACCGTCCCTGAGGAGGGCGACATCGAGGCGCGGCTCGCGCCGGCCTTGAACGGGTAGTTCCGCCACGAGGTGGAGCTGAAGTCGAGCGATTCCTCGTCGGTGAGGTAGACGTTCCATCCGTCCGCGTCCATGACGAAGCGCGCCGGATGGTTGGAGCGGACTGCCTCGGCCTGCGCCGAGCGAACGCCCATCAGGATGTTCTCGGCCGCGTTGCGGATTTCCGTGTTGGCCAGCATCTCGCTGTACATCGGCGCCGCCAGCATGGCGAGGAAGGCGAAGATCGCCAGCGCGATCAGGAGCTCGATCAACGTGAAGCCGCGGGCCAGCGCTGCGCGGGCCAGGGTCACAGGCAGCTCCCGTCCTTGCGCACGGCCCAGCAGGTGCTGCTCGAGGTCCAGCCGGTTGGTCCGGCGGAAGTCTTGGCGCCCTGTTGATTGACCGTGTAGACGAACGCGGAGTCCATGCCCTCGCTCGATTTGCCGGTGGCGGTCACGGTGTAAGTCGTGTCAGCGTCGGCACACGTCAATGTGAATGCCTTGACCTGAGCCTGGATGGAGTCGTGATACTGCGTGCAGCCACCCGTGTACTTGCGGTTGTCGAGGAAAAACTGCTCCATGCGCGTCCTGTAGTCGGACAACCCCGTCGTCGCCTCGACGATCTTCGAGCGCTGGATGTACTGGAAATAACTCGGCAGCGCGATCGCGGCGAGGATGCCGACGATGACGACGACGATCATCACCTCGATCAGCGTGAAGCCGCGTGCGCGGGACGGAATAGCCATGGAGTTCCCCTTTTCGACGGATGCAATGCTAGTGAAGCCCGAGGCTTCCCGCAGGGCACGCTGACCAATGGCAGGCACCGGGGAATGGACGGCGGACGCGCCGTTGCACGTGTGCGACGACCCAAGGAATCAGCGGCTTGGGTGCGATTTCAGCAGGGATCGCGGGTGTTTTCGATGCGCACGCGACCGCTGTTGGCGAGTACCACCTGGACCGCGTCGAGCCCCGGCTTGCACAGCGTGAAGGTGCCCATCTGCAAGCCGCCGTTGAGCAGGCGCGGGTGGCCGTAGGCTGTGTATGACACCAGGTCGGCGACAGGCTTGTTGCCGCGGATGGTGATGCCCTCGGGTGCCTTGGGCTCGACCCGCACGATGGGCTCGTCCTCGTCGACCCGCCCGGTGGCGCCGGGGTCGGGGTGCACGATCCAGCCTCCCTCGTAGCCGCCTGTCTTGCTGCAGTGGGCGCCGTCGACGCTTTTGCAGACGTTGACCCGGGAATTGCGCTTGATGGCCTCCGATCGTGCAAATTGCAGCGACCAGGCGAGGGCCTGCGCCTGGCTGCGGAGCTTGTAGTAGGCAAGGAACTGCGCATACGCCGGCACGCCGAGGCAGGTGACGAAGGCGAGGATGGCGAGGCTCACCACGAGGTCGCCCAGGCTGAACCCGCGGACGGCGCGGACGTCGAGGCGGCGTGCCTCGGCACTCGCCGGGGCGCGCCGAGGCGGGGGTGCAGCGGGGTCGCGGCCGTGGGCAACCATCGGCCCACGCTAGGACGGAACTGCGGATCGCGCCTTCGCCCGCTCGGCCTAGGCCGCCGGGACGATTGACCTCCGGCGGGCAGGGCGCCGGCCATTGATTGACATCAATATATTTGATGTGTAATGTATCTCGCATGAGCACGGTCTTTCATGGGCACGCGCTCGAGGGCGTGCACGCCGTGGTGACCGGCGCCAGCCGCGGCATCGGCTTCGCCATCGCGCAGCGCCTCGCGTCGATGGGCGCCTCGCTGACGCTGATCGGGCGCGACCGCGAACGGCTGTTCGCCGCCATCGGCGAAATACCCGGCGCCACCTGTGACGCGATGGCCTGCGACGTGGGCGACGACGCCGGGGTGCGCAAGGCCTTCGTCGCCATCCTGCGCAACCTGCGCGGCCGGCCGCTCTCGATCCTGGTGAACAACGCGGGCTCGGCGAGCGCCGTGCGCTTCGCACGCACCGACCTCGCGGCCTGGGAGGCGATGCTGCGGGTCAACCTGACGGGCGCCTTCTCCTGCACGCAGGCCGCGCTGCCCGCGCTGTCGGCGGCGCCGTGGGCGCGCGTGGTCAACGTCGCCAGCACGGCGGGCCTCGTCGGCTATCCCAACAACGCCGCCTATGTCGCGGCCAAGCACGGGCTGGTGGGGCTGACGCGCGCGCTGGCGCTGGAGTACGCGGGCTCGCGGATCACCTTCAACGCCGTGTGCCCCGGCTACACCGACACCGACCTCGTGCGCGAGGCGGTTTCGGAGCTCGCCGCGCGCAAGGGGCGCAGCGAGGCCGAGGCGCGCGCTGCCTTCGCCTCGCGCAACCCGCAGGGCCGTCTCGTCACACCCGACGAGGTCGCCTCCGCCGTGGCGTGGCTCTGCCTCCCCGAGTCGCAAGCGGTGACCGGGCAGGCGATCCCGATCGCGGGCGGGGAGGTGATGGCGGGATGAACGACGACCGCTCGCGGGGCACGCTGCACCCGCACGAGTCACCGCTCGACCGCGAGTCGCGCAGCGCCGGCGACCATCACCATGCGCTGCGCCTGTGGCTGCGGCTCTTCACCTGCGAGGCGCTGATCGAAGGCGAGATCCGCGCGCGGTTGCGCGAGCGCTTCGCCATCAGCCTGCCGCGCTTCGACCTCCTGTCCCAGCTCGAGCCCCATCCCGAGGGCCTCAAGATGGGCGAGCTCTCGCGGCGGATGATGGTGACGGGCGGCAACGTCACGGGGCTCACCGACCAGCTCGTCGCCGCGGGCCTGGTCGAGCGCCGGCCCATTCCCGGTGACCGGCGCGCGCACGCGGTATGCCTCACCCCCGAGGGCCGCGATGCCTACGCGGCGATGGCGCGCGAGCACGAGCGATGGATCATGTCGCTCACCGCGGGCCTCGCGCCCGGCGAGCTCGCGGAGCTCAACCGGCTGCTCGACGTGCTGAAGGCCAGCGTGGCCGCGCGCAGCATGGGGGAGGCGAGGCCATGAGCCGCGCGAGGCGCTCGGGCTGAGCGGCGTCGTCGCGGAATCTGGCCGATAATGTCGGGACCGCCGCAGGGGTCATTCATGAACGCCACCGACCGCGCCCTCCACTCCGCCGCCAAGCCCGTGTTCCACTGGGACGACCCGCTGCTGCTCGAGTCGCAGCTCGACGGGGACGAGCGCATGGTGCGCGACACGGCACAGGCCTATGCGCAGGAGCGGCTGATGCCGCGCATCACCCAGGCCTTCCGCAACGAGTCGACCGACCCCGCGATCTTCCGCGAGATGGGCGAGCTCGGGCTCCTCGGCGCGACCACGCCGCCGGAGTATGGCGGCGCGGGTCTCAACTACGTGTGCTACGGGCTCATCGCGCGCGAGGTCGAGCGCGTCGACTCGGGCTATCGCTCGATGATGAGCGTGCAGAGCTCGCTGGTGATGTTTCCCATCCTCACCTACGGCAGCGAGGCGCAGCGGCAGAAGTTCCTGCCGAAGCTCGCCAGCGGCGAATGGATCGGCTGCTTCGGCCTCACCGAGCCCGACCACGGCTCGGACCCCTCGTCGATGGTGACCCGCGCGCGCAGCGTGCCGGGCGGCTACAGCCTGTCGGGCGCCAAGATGTGGATCTCCAACTCGCCCATCGCCGACGTGTTCGTGGTGTGGGCCAAGGCCGACGACGGCACGATCCGCGGCTTCATCCTCGAGAAGGGCATGAAGGGCCTGTCGGCGCCCAAGATCGAGGGAAAGTTCAGCCTGCGCGCCTCGATCACCGGCGAGATCGTCATGGACGAGGTGTTCGTGCCGGAGGAGAACCTGCTGCCGAACGTCAAGGGGCTCAAGGGGCCGATGGGCTGCCTCAACAGTGCGCGGTACGGCATCGCCTGGGGGGCGCTCGGCGCGGCCGAGTTCTGCTGGCAGGCCGCGCGGCGCTACGTGCTCGACCGCAAGCAGTTCGGCCGCCCGCTCGCCGCCAACCAGCTCGTGCAGAAAAAGCTTGCCGACATGCAGACCGAGATCACGCTGGGGCTGCAGGGGTGCCTCCGCCTCGGGCGCATGAAGGACGAAGGCATCGCGGCGCCCGAGATCACCTCGATCATGAAGCGCAATTCCTGCGGCAAGGCGCTGGACATCGCGCGCACCGCGCGCGACATGCACGGCGGCAACGGCATCGTCGACGAGTTCCACGTGATCCGCCACGTGCTGAACCTCGAGACCGTCAACACCTACGAGGGCACGCACGACATCCACGCGCTGATCCTCGGGCGCGCGCAGACCGGCATCTCGGCGTTCTGAAGCCGTGAAGCTCTACGACTACTTCCGCTCGTCGGCGGCCTACCGCGTGCGCATCGCGCTCGGGCTCAAGGGCGTCGCGGTCGAGCGCGCCTTCGTGCACCTGCGCAAGGGCGTGCAGCGCGAGGCCGCGTACCTCGCGCGCAACCCCCACGGCCTCGTGCCCGCGCTGGAGCTCGACGACGGGCGCCTGCTCACCCAGTCGATGGCCATCATCGAATTCCTCGACGAGACCGTCCCCTCGCCGCCGCTTTTGCCGCGCGGCGCCGAAAACCGCGCCCGGGTGCGCGGCCTCGCACTCGCCATCGTCGCCGACATCCACCCCATCGACAACCTGCGCGTGCTGCAGTACCTCTCGCGCGAGCTCGGCGCCGACGAGGCGACGCGCGACCGCTGGTATGCGCACTGGATCGACACGGGGCTCACCGCGCTCGAGTCCGAGGTCGCGAGCGACGCGCGCACCGGGCGCTTCTGCCACGGCGATGCGCCCACGCTCGCCGATTGCTGCCTCGTGCCCCAGCTCGCCAACGCACGCCGCGTGGCGCTCGACGTCGCGAAATACCCGACGCTGGCGCGCATCGAATCCGCCTGCCTCGCGCTCGAGGCCTTCGCCGCCGCCGCGCCGGCGCGCCAGCCCGATGCAGAATGAGGCCGGCCGGGGCCGCCGCGTGACGTCGAGCTTCGCCGCATGACTTCCAACCAAGGAGCTTCCGCACCATGAATTTCGCGATCCCCGCCTGGGACATCCCCTCGGTGCCCATCCACGGCACGGCCGAGCGCTTCCCCGTCCGGCACATCTACTGCGTCGGACGCAATTACGCCGAGCACGCGAAGGAGATGGGCGGTGACGCGACCAAGGAGCCGCCGTTCTTCTTCTGCAAGGCAGCCGACAGCATCCTCGCCGTGGACGCCGGCCACCGCGGCCGCATGCATTACCCGATGGCGACGCAGGACCTGCACCACGAGATCGAGATGGTGGTGGCCATCGGCCGCGCGGGTGTCAAGCGCACCGCCGAAAACGCCCTCGACCTGGTCTACGGCTACGGCGTGGGCCTCGACATGACGCGCCGCGACCTGCAGAACAAGATGCGCGAGCAGAAGCGCCCCTGGGACATCGGCAAGTCCTTCGCGCAGGCCGCGCCCATCGCGCCGTTGCACCGCGTGTCCGAGGTCGGCCATCCCACGCGCGGGGCGATCACCCTCGAGGTGAACGGCACGCCGAGGCAGAAGGGCGACCTCGCCGACATGATCTGGGACGTGCCGAGCATGATCGCCTTCCTCACGACGATGTACGAGCTCCTCCCCGGCGACCTCATTTTCTCGGGCACGCCCTCCGGCGTGGCCAAGGTCGGCCCCGGCGACCGCCTCGATGGCGCCATCGCCGGGCTGACGCCGCTGGCCGTGGACATCGTGGCCTGACGTCGCGCGGTCGCCAGCCCCCGTGCGCCACCCGATGCCGGCCTTCCCGCCCGGAACGCCCGTGGACCGCGCCACCGCCGAGCGGGGCTTCAACAACCGCGAGGCGGTGCCCGACCATCCGGCGTGGTTCGCGCGCTGGCGCGAGGCCTCGCAGGCTGCGCGCGAAGCGCTGCCGCACCGCCTCGACCTGCGCTACGGCCCGGGGCCGCGCGAGCGCCTCGACCTGTTCCTGCCGCGTGCGGGAAGCGCTCCGCGCGGCACGCTGCTGTTCTTCCACGGCGGCTGGTGGCGCGGCCTCGACAAGTCCGACCATTCGTTCATCGCACCGGCGTTCGCGGACGCGGGCTATGCCGTGGCGTTGCCGAGTTACGACCTCTGCCCGCAGGTCGGCATCGGCGCCATCGTCGACGAAGCGCGCCGCGCCTATGCCTGGCTGCTGCGCGAAGGCGAGGCGCTGGGTGCGAACGCGGGGCGCGTGGTCGTGGGCGGCCATTCGGCCGGCGGGCACCTGACCGCCATGCTGTTCGCCACCGACTGGAAGGCCGAGGGCCTCGATGGCTCGCGCATCGCGGGTGGCGTGACGCTGTCGGGCGTGCATGACCTGCGCCCGCTGACGCTCTTCTCGGGCAACGCCGATTTCCGCCTCGACGACGCCGAGGCTGCGCGGCTGTCGCCGCTGCTGCGGCAGCCGACGATCGGCGCGCCGCTCCTGGTGGCGGTGGGCGGCGACGAGACGGGCGAGTTCATCCGCCAGTCGGCGATCCTGCGCGACGCCTGGCCCAACGCCGTGCCGAAGGAAGGGCCGGCGGGCATGGTTATCGAGGGGCGCCACCACTTCGACGTGGTCTTCGACTACACCGACCCTGCCAGCGCGCTCACGCGCGCCACGCTCGCCCTGTTCGACGGCGCGCCTGGAGGCGGCCGATGAGCCACGCGGTCCTGCGCCATCGCGCGACCAGCGCCCGCGACAAGGCGTCGCGGCACCGCGACATCCTCGACGCGCTGGAGCGCCTCTACTTGCGCAAGGGCGCGCGCGTGCCCAGCGTCGCCGAGGTCGCCGACGAGTCGGGCGTGGCCAAGGGCACCGTCTACCTGTACTTCGGCAGCAAGGAGGAGATGCTGCTGGCGTTGCACGCGCGCCGCGCCGAGGCGCTGTTCGATGCACTGGCCGCGGCGCTCGAGGCGCCCGCGGTGACGCTGGCCGACGTGCTCGCGCTGGTGCGCGAGCGCATGGTCGACGACCCGCAGTACCTGCCGCTGGCGTCGCGCTGCCTCGGCGCGATGGCCGGCGCGGTGGCGCCCGAGGTGGCACGCGCCTTCCGCACGCGGCTGGCGCGCCGCCTGGAGGACGTGGGCGCATTGCTGGTGCGCCGCCTCGGCAGCGCGGACGGCGGGGACGGCGCCGAGCCGCTGTCGGCCGCGCGCGGCGCCGCCGTGCTGCGCGCCTCCTTCGCTTTGCTGCTCGGGCTGTGGCAGATCGCGCTGTCGCGCAGCGGCGCCTCGGCCCAGGAGGACCTGCCGCCGTCGACGGTATTGCCGCCCGGCGACGTCGACCACGCGCTCGCCTCGCTGTGGCATGGCATGCTCGGGCCGGGCACGCCGCCGGCGGGAGGCCGGGCGGCACGGTAAAATTATGCCCGGCGCCGTCGTGGCGCCCGATCCACCGATCCACCGATCCACCGCGCGCGCTCCCCGGCGCCGTTTCCCCGATACCCGCTCCCGAAAGGCGGCATGCCATGGTTCCCGCACCCATCACCGAGATCATCGACGAGCTGAAGGCCGGGCGCATCGTCATCCTCGTCGACGACGAGGACCGTGAGAACGAGGGCGACCTCGTGTTCGCCGCCGATTTCGTCACGCCGGAGAAGATCAACTTCCTGGCGCGCTACGGCCGGGGCCTCGTGTGCATGTCGGTGACCGCCGAGCACGCCGAGCGCCTGCAGCTCGCGCCGATGACGCCGCGCAACCGCTCGGTGCACGGCACCAACTTCACCGTGTCGATCGAGGCGGCGGAAGGCATCGCCAGCGGCATCTCGGCGGCCGACCGCTCGCACACCGTCGCGGTCGCCGCGCGTCCCGACGCCAGGCCTTCCGACATCGTCCATCCGGGGCACATCTTCCCGCTGATCGCGCAGCCCGGCGGCGTGCTGATGCGCGCGGGCCACACGGAGGCCTGCTGCGACCTCGCCACGCTCGCGGGGCTCAACCCCTCGGCCGTCCTCTGCGAGGTGATGAACGACGACGGCACGATGGCGCGCATGCCCGACCTCGTGAAGTTCGCCGAGTTGCACGGCCTCAAGATCGGCACCATCGCCGACCTGATCCAGTACCGCAGCCGCACCGAGAAGCTCATCGAGCGCATCGCCGAGCGGCCGATCAACACCCACGCCGGCGCGTTCCGCCTGGTGGTCTACCGCGACAAGCTCACCGACGCCACGCACCTCGCGCTGACCCGCGGGCCGATCTCGCCCGACAGCGAGACGCTGGTGCGGGTGCACGAGCCCTTGTCGGTGATGGACCTCCTCGACGCGCACAGCGCCAGCCACTCGTGGTCGGTCAACGACGCCCTCGAGGCCATCGCCGACGCCGGCCGCGGCGTGGTCGTGCTGCTGCACCGCCCCGAGAGCGCGGCCGAGTTGCGGCAGCGCGCGCTCGCCGACGTGCCGCCGCCCGCACCCAAGGTGGACCTGCGCAACTACGGCATCGGCGCGCAGATCCTGCGCGACCTCAACGTCGGCCGCATGCGGCTCCTCGCGCGTCCGCGCAAGATGCCCAGCATGGCGGGCTTCGACCTCGAGGTGGTCGGCCACGTCGAGCAGCCGCCGCGCGCGGCGGCGTCGCAGGGACGGACCTGACATGCCGCGCCGCATCCCCGTGACGCTGCGCGGCGACGGGCTGCGCATCGGCATCGTGCAGTCGCGGTTCAACCCCGCCATCGGCGAGGGGCTGCTCGCCGGCGCCCTGCGCGCGCTGGCCGAGGCCGGCGTGCGCGACGAGGACATTACGCTCGCCAGCGTTCCGGGCGCGCTCGAGGCGCCGCTGGTGCTGCAGTCGCTCGCACAGACCGACGCCTACGACGCGCTGGTGGCGCTGGGTGCGGTGCTGCGGGGGGAGACCTACCACTTCGAGATCGTGGCCAACGAGTCGGCCCGCGGTGTTTCGGAAGTGGCGCTCGAGTTCGGCATTCCCGTGGGCAACGGCATCCTCACCTGCGAGACCGACGAGCAGGCGCTGGCGCGCATGGACCAGAAGGGCTACGAGGCCGCGCAGGCGGCGCTCGAGATGGCGAACCTCCTCGATGCCATCGACGAAATCGACTAGCGCCGCGCCGAGGAGCCCGACCCGCAGCTCGCCGCGCCGCCGCGCGCGCGAGCTCGTGCTGCAGGGGCTGTACCAGCGCCAGCTCTCGGGCAACGCGCCCGACGACGTGCGCGCCCAGCTCGTCGCTTCCGACGCCCACGCGCGTGCCGACGCACCGTACTTCGACGAGCTGTGGGCGGGTGCGGTCACGGGCTTCGACGCGCTGCAGGCCTCGCTCGCGCCGGTGCTCGACCGCCCGGCGGCCGAGCTCTCGCCCATCGAAGGCGCCATCCTGGTGATCGCCGCCTGGGAGCTCGCGCACCGCCTCGACACGCCGTACCGCGTGGTGATCAGCGAGGCCGTCGAGCTCGCCAAGGCCTACGGCGGCACCGACGGCCACAAGTTCGTCAACGGCGTGCTCGACCGCCATGCGGCGACGGTGCGCACCGCGGAGATCGCCGCGCTGGCCAGGGAGCGCGCGAAGTGAACACCGCGCGCCCGCCGGCGTGGCGCCGCGGCGCCGCGCGCAGGGTTGGCGCGGCGGGCGGCGTGATCGCGGGCGTCGTTCTCGCCGCCGGCCTCGCGCTGGTTGCGCTCGCAGGCGGCGCGCGGGCGGCGCCGCTGGTGATCTATTGCAGCCACGATTCCGACGCCTGCGAGCTTGCGGCGAGCGAGTTCCAGCGCGAGACGGGCATCGCGACCCGCGTGACCCGCAAGGCCACCGGCGAGTTCTATGCGCAGATCCGCGCCGAGCGCGCGAACCCCCGCGGCGACGTCTGGTACGGCGGCACCATCGACGGCTTCCTGCAGGGCGCCGACGAGGACCTGTTCATGGCGTACCGCTCGCCGCGCGTCGACGAGCTGGCCCCCTGGGCGCGCAGCCTGACCGAGCGCACGGGCTACCGCGTCAACGCCATCTACGAGATCGTCATCGGCTTCGGCACGCTGCCCGAGACGCTGGCGCGCAGGAAGCTCGCGGCCCCCGCCTGCTGGAAGGACCTGCTCTCGCCGGCGTACAAGGGCGAGATCGACTGGTCGAACCCCGTGTCCAGCGGCACCGGCTACACCATCCTCGCGACGCTGGTGGCGATGTACGGCGAGGACGGTGCCTTCGACTACCTCCGGCGCATCAAGCCGAACGTGATGCGCTGGACGGCCTCGGGCACCGCGCAGGGCGCCTCGATCGCGCGCGGCGAGGCTTCGGTCGGCGTCACCTTCGTGCACGAGTTCATCACCTACGTGCTGCAGGGCTTCCCCATCGACATCGTGATTCCCTGCGAAGGTACCGGTGCGGCGCAGGGGGGCATGGCCATCCTCGCCGATGCGCCGAACCCGGAGGAGGCGAAGCGCTTCGTCGACTGGGCGCTGTCCAAGCCCGCGATGGAGCTCGCCAACCGCACCCGCAACCTCATCATTCCCGCCAATGCAAGCGCGACGCTGAAGCCCGAGGCCGCGCGCTTCGCCTCGGCGAAGCTCGTCGACGTCGACCCGATGAAGTTCGGCGCGGCGGAGACGCGCAAGCGCCTGCTCGCGCGCTGGCAGCGCGAGATCGGCGACGCACGCTAGCGACCCGCGCCCATGAATGGATGCGCGCCCTTGCGGGTGCAGGCCGGCCGATGAGCGAATTCGCGCTCATCGCGCGGCACTTCACGCGCGCAGCCCGCTCCGCCGAGGTGGAGCTCGGCATCGGCGACGACGCCGCCATCCTGCGCGCGGCACCGGGCCTCGAATGGCTCTGCACCGTCGACATGATGGTCGAGGGCCGCCATTTCCTGCCCGGCACCGACCCCGGGCGGCTCGGGCGCAAGCTGATGGCGGTGAACCTTTCCGACATCGCCGCGATGGGCGGCCGCCCGCGCTTCGCGCTGCTCGCGGCCGCGCTTCCCGAAGCCGACGACGCCTGGCTCGCCGCCTTCGCGGAAGGGCTTTTCGCCATGGCCGATGCGCACGGCGTCGATGTCGTGGGCGGCGACACCACGCGCGGCCCCCGCAACCTCTGCCTCACGCTGATGGGCGACGTGCCCGCCGGCACCGCCCTGCGCCGCGACGGCGCGCGCGCCGGCGACGACCTGTGGGTGTCGGGCACGCTCGGCGACGCCATGATGGCACTGGCGGCGATGGAGGGGCGCAGCACGCTCGACGGCGCCGCACTCGCGGCCGCGCGTCAGCGACTCGAGGCGCCTGAGCCGCGCGTCGCCCTCGGCCAGCGGCTGCGCGGCGTGGCGAGCGCGGCGATCGACGTCTCCGACGGCATCGTCGGCGACTTGGGGCACATCCTCGAGCGCTCGCAGGTCGGCGCGACGTTGCAGCTGGACCGCTTGCCGTGCTCGCCCGCGCTCGAGGCGGAGCTCGCCGGCGCCGGGCGCGACGCGGCGCTGGAATGGCTGCTCGCGGGCGGCGACGACTACGAGCTCTGCTTCTGCGCGCCGCCGTCGAGGCGCGCCGACGTCGAGGCCGCGGCCACGGCGAGCGGCACGCGCGTGACGCGGGTGGGCGCGATCGAGGCTGCGCCGGGCCTGCGCCTGCGCGATGGCGAGGGGCGCCTCGTCGAGCGGCTGCCGCGCGCCTTCGA
The DNA here is from genome assembly GCA_044226535.1 of Casimicrobiaceae bacterium. Classification (GTDB taxonomy): domain Bacteria; phylum Pseudomonadota; class Gammaproteobacteria; order Burkholderiales; family Casimicrobiaceae; genus VBCG01. The sequence continues at coordinate 21,354 of JBGAGT010000013.1, forward strand.
CCATTTCGGCGGCCCGCATGGATGAACGCGCGCCGCGGGTCCCGGCAACCGCCGCGGCCCCGGATTTCCGCTTCCTCGTCGCGCACCCGGCCCACTTCATCGCGCTGGGCCTCGGCACCGGCCTCGCGCCGCGGGCGCCGGGCACCTTCGGCACGCTGCTGGGCTTCCCGCTCGCCTGGGCGCTGTACGTGCTCGGCTCGCCCGCGGCGTACCTCGCCGCGGTGCTGCTGCTGCTCGCGGCGGGCACCTGGGCCTCGGCCGTCACCTCGCGCCACCTCGGCGTGGACGACCACGGCGCCATCGTCATCGACGAGGTCGCGGCCTTCGTGCTGCTGCTGTACTTCGTGCCGCACGCGCTCGTGCCGCAGCTCGTCGCGTTCGTGCTGTTCCGCGTGTTCGACATCGCCAAGCCGCCGCCCATCCGCCAGGCCGACCGCGCCGTGAAGGGCGGCATCGGCGTGATGCTCGACGACCTTCTCGCCGCCGGCTACGCGCTGCTGGTGCTGCTGGTCCTGCCGAAGCTGATCGCATGAGTGCGCAAGCGGCGCCCATGGACCCCGCCGGCCTCGTGCAGCCCGAGCTCCGCCGCATCGAGGAGCGCGCGCTCAACGTGATGCAGTTCGCGCCGCAGGTGCTCTACGACGGCTGGCTGCTGCGCCTGCTGCCGGGGCCCGCCAAGCGCGCGCGCTCGGTCTGCGCGTTCTACCGCTCGACCCTGCCCGTGGTCGACAAGATCCGGCATTGCGAGCGCGTGTACGCCTATCGCGGCCTGCCGGCGATGTTCCGCGTCACGCCCTTCGACGACCCGCCCGGGCTCGACGCCGCGCTGGAGCGCGAGGGCTATGCGCGCTTCGACGACACCGACGTGATGCTGGCGAGCGTCGGCGATGCCGCGGCCTCGCTCCAGGCGGGCGAGGCCGACGTGCGCGCGCTGCCGATCCCGGCCTATTGCGAGGCCGTGGCCGCCATCCGCGGCTCGGGCGAAGAGGCGAGGGCACTGCACGAGTCGCGGCTCGCCGGCGCATCGCTGCCGGTGCGCGGCCTGGTGGTGTTCGACGCCGGCGCCCCCGTCGCGTCGGGACAGCTCGCCATCGACGACGACGTCGCCGGCATCTTCGACGTGGTCACCTCGCCGCAGGCGCTGCGCCGCGGACACGCCAGCGCGCTGTGCGCGGCGATGCTGCGCTGGGCGTGGACGCACGGCCTGCGCCAGCTGTACCTGCAATGCACCGCCAGCAACCAGCCGGCGCTCGCCCTCTATCGCCGCTTCGGCTTCGTTCGCGCCTACGGCTACCACTACCGCTGCAGGCCGGGGGAATTCTCGTGAGCACCCTCGAGTTCGCGCGGCCGCTGGTCGACGCGTTGCGCGCCAGGGGCCTGCGCTGCGCGACCGCCGAGTCCTGCACCGGCGGAGGCGTGGCTGCGGCGATCACCGACATCGCGGGAAGCTCGGAGGTGTTCGAGAGCGGCTTCGTCACCTATTCCAACGCCGCCAAGGTCGTCCTGCTCGGTGTCGACGCGGCGATGCTCGCCGTGCACGGCGCGGTGTCCGAGGAGGTCGCGCGGGCCATGGCCGAAGGCGCGCGGGCGCGCGCCGGCGTCGACCTCGCGGTGTCGATCACCGGCATCGCCGGGCCCGGGGGCGCGACACCCGGCAAGCCGGTCGGCACCGTCTGGTTCGGGCTCGCCGCGGCGGGCGCCCCGACGCAGGCGGAGGTCCGGCACTTCCACGGCGACCGTGCGGCGGTCCGGCGACAGTCCGTCCACCATGCCCTCGGCCTCCTGGCCGAGGGGGTCGCGCGGCTGTCGCAGTCCGGGGATCGGCCGCAAGTGACTGAATAATTGGACTTTGCCGGGAATTCCCGGCCGCCGGCCTCGGCCATCGGGATGACGGCAGTTACATACTTGACCGGACCACACGGTTCTAAGTCCTTGGACAATCTCTAATTTCGTCTCGGCGAAAGCCTATTGGGATGACGTCGCCATGGGCCACCGCCGCAGCGGCCTCCATAGTCGGAGCGTGAACTAGGACGATGTCGCCGTCGTCTCGCCATACATGGACAGGGCGGAAGCCCCCTCCATCGACCCGCACTTCCACCAGCTCGCCCTTATCCATGCTCGTCTCCGATGGTTGGAACGGAGGTTAGGATGGCCGACTTTTCTGGCATCCGCAAAAAAAGTCGACTCAGGTGTTGCGCGCGACCCGGCGACGTGTAGAATCAACGCTCGCAGTCAAAACTAGGTACGAGGTATGGTATGACCGATGAAACCCAAAAGAAGGAATCAGTAGCCCCCCCGGTCGTTGCCTATAGGACGTTGCGGAACTTCTTCAGGGGGTTGGCGGCGGCGATGCCATCGCGCATCGACAAGAGCGTCATGACAAGCATGTCCGGATCCACCCAAATACAGCTTCTACAAGCGCTGCGCCGACTTGGCTGCATAGAACCGAACGGCACTCCCACCGCGCGCCTTCGGAAACTTGTGAAGGCCGAAGGACCGGAGTTTCAGGCGGCGATGCACGAGGCGCTGATCGACACTTACCCCTTCTTGAAGGACAACGACCTATCGGGCGTGACCACCCAGCAATTGCAAGAGTTGTTCGGGACCATGGGTAGCGGCGATACCGTGCGGAAGGCGATCACCTTCTTTATCCCCGCCGCGAAGGATGCGGGCATCAAGCTATCGCCCTTTCTCAAGGAGCCGGGTAAGCGGGCTCCGAGCAACGGGAAAGCTCGACGAAGTCGTCCTGCCAAGGTGGACGAGGGGAGGGTAGACGATCCACCTCCACCGCCGCCAGCGGCAGCAAAGTCAATGGATCAAATGCTGATGGAGAAATTTCCGGCGTTTGACCCGGCTTGGTCTGATGACATTAAGCAGAAGTGGTTTACCGGCTTCGCGGACTTGATGGCGCGGACCAAAGGAAAGGCCGAGTAACGCGCTAACGTTACTCGGCCTCTGTACTCGCAACCCGCCCTAGCTGGGCATATCAAGAAAGGAGGATCGCGTGTCTAGCAAACCGCACAATAGATTAACGGTTTAGGCCGTCTTGCGACGGTCGCGCCGGGGCTTTGCGGCCCCGGCGTTCGGGGATTTGGTCGCTGCCGCTTGCTTTGTCGCGTTGTCTACCGACGCCTTCGGCGTACGCGCAAGTCGAGCTAACGCCTCGCCGAATTCAAACGGAAGCCTGAATGGCTTTTCGTTCATCTCGCAATGATGGCATGACGCCTGTATAGGTGTCAATGCGATAGCGCGTTACGTAGGCTTGCGACGGCGCGTCCTAGCCAAGAAAGCTGCACGGGAATCTTGGCGATGACAACTCCGTCGTATGTCGCCGTAGACATTCGTCGAACTCGTGCAACCGCCTCTTCTTGCGTATTTGCGGGAACGCGGATCGCGTACGAGCCGCCGTCGTATTGATAGGTGAATAGATACGTTTCCAGTTTAGGATTCATCATGGCTTTTTATATCTATAAGGATGTTCAAGGGCAGTGGCGGTGGTTTCTGGAGGCTGCGAATGGCAGAAAGATTGCCGATTCCGGTGAGGGCTACTACAACCAACAGGATTGTTTGCACGGCATCGGTCTGGTGATGGATACCAACCGGCAGACTCCTGTGTATCAGCGGTAGCGTTGAAGCGGAAACGGCCCTTCGGGGCCGTTTCCTTTGTTAGCGAGCAATAAGAGTCTTGTAGTCGATGCGCCGGCCTTGCGACTTCACGAGCAAGGCATTAACTCGCGCGCCCTCGGTTTCCTTTCGGCTATTCCAGCGAAACGCGAACATTTGCAGATAGCGGTCTAAATGGGCAACTTCGCACTTGTGATAGGTCCCGACCATGGTGCGCCGGAAGTGCGAGAACACGCCTTCGATGCCATTGGTCGTCACGTCGCCGCGAACGTATTGGCCGAGCGAGTGATTGATGTACTCGTGTGCATACGAAACGGCCATCCATGAATTGCGGCTCGCCTCATCGGTGATAACGCGACTTCCGCTGGCAACATTGCTAGTCACAAGCGGAACCGTCGTCTTGAGTTTCGTGCCGGGGATGAAGTGTAGGCGCACGTCGCCACCGCGTTGCAACATTCCGTACACGATCTTCTTGTTCTTGTAGAGCTTGCCCTTCCCTTGCAGGGCAGCTCGCTTGTCCGCGTGCTGGAAGCGGGGATTGGGGCCCACGAAGCACTCGTCAATCTCCACTGTGCCAGTAAGCGGGGGAGTATTGAATTCTTGCGTCATCGCGGCGTTGCGGATGCGATGAAGCATGAACCATGCGGTCTTTTGGGTGACGCCGATATCCCGCGCAAGTTGGCAGGAGCTGATGCCCTTTTTGTGCGAGGTCATCAGGAACACGGCGATAAACCACTTCCGCAACTCGATCTTGGAATCTTCGAAGATCGTGCCGTTGCGGACGGTGAATTTCCGGCGGCAATCTCGGCATTTGTGCGTATTGTCGGCAAGCGTGTAGTGGGCTCCAATCACTCCACAGCGTGGGCAAGTGATCTTGTCCCCCTCCGGCCACCGTAGGGTCCGAAAGTGGTCGATGCAAGCCTTCTCGTTGGGGAAGGCGGCTTGCATATCTGCTAGGTTTTTGAAGGACTTAAGCATGGTCGGCTCCTATGGCTCAAATCCTACGCCGCCATTGTGGTCCTGTCAAGTATATAATTCCCGGGATGACTTGCGTCGAACGATCGTTCTATGCGAAGATCGCCCCGACTCCTGCCGGAGCGGCCCTTCGGAAATAAAACCCCGGGGGGTCGCGCCGGACGGCCACCGCGCATACTCCGGAGACTTCGATGCCGCTCGACTCCCGTTCCGACTCCCGCCACGACGCCCCGATGGACGACCAGAAGAACAAGGCACTCGCCGCCGCCCTCGCACAGATCGAAAAGCAGTTCGGCAAGGGCTCGATCATGAAAATGGGCGAGTCCCAGATCGAGAACGACCTCCAGGTCGTGTCGACGGGCTCGCTCGGGCTCGACATCGCGCTCGGCGTCGGCGGCCTGCCGCGCGGCCGCGTGGTCGAGGTCTACGGTCCCGAGTCCTCGGGCAAGACCACGCTGTGCCTGCAGGTGGTCGCCCAGGTGCAGAAGCAGGGCGGCGTCGCCGCCTACATCGACGCCGAGAACGCGCTCGACCCCGTCTACGCCGGCAAGCTCGGCGTGAACGTGTCCGACCTCCTCATCTCGCAACCCGACACGGGCGAGCAGGGGCTCGAGATCGCCGACATGCTGGTGCGCTCGGGCGGCGTCGACGTGATCGTCATCGACTCGGTCGCGGCGCTGGTGCCCAAGGCCGAAATCGAAGGCGAGATGGGCGACCAGCTCCCCGGCCTGCAGGCGCGGCTGATGAGCCAGGCGCTGCGCAAGCTCGCCGGCAACATCAAGCGCGCCAACGTGCTCGTCATCTTCATCAACCAGATCCGCATGAAGATCGGCGTGATGTTCGGCAACCCGGAGACCACCACCGGCGGCAATGCGCTCAAGTTCTACGCCACCGTGCGCCTCGACATCCGCCGCATCGGCGCGATCAAGAAGGGCGAGGAGATCGTCGGCAACGAAACGCGCGTCAAGGTCGTCAAGAACAAGGTCGCGCCACCGTTCCGCGAAGCGCTGTTCGACATCCTCTATGGAGAAGGCATCTCGCGCGAAGGCGAGATCGTCGAGCTCGGCGTGAACCACCGCATCGTCGAGAAGTCGGGCGCGTGGTACGCCTACAAGGGCGACAAGATCGGCCAGGGCAAGGACAACGCGCGCGAATACCTGCGCGAGCACCCCGAGGTCGCCGCGGAAATCGAGTCGCAGATCCGCGCCGCCGTCGACGTGCCGCAACCCGGCCGCATCTCGCCGGCTGCCGGTGCCGAGGACTAGCGCGGCCCGCACGATCACGTCGTCCCTGGGCAAGTCGTCAACCCCGCGCAAGCCGTCATCCCCGCGAAAGCCGTCATCCCCGCGAAAGCCGTCATCCCCGCGAAAGCGGGGACCCAGATGAAGCGATTCGCGCGCCGCCCGGGGCCGGCCGCGGCCGGCCCACCCAACGTCCGCGCCACCGCGATCCGCATGCTCGCGCGTCGCGATTACGCGCGCGCCGAGCTCGAGCAGCGCCTCATCCAGCGGGGTGCGCCCGAGGGCGAGGTCGCGGTGGCGCTGGACGACCTGGAGCGCCTCGGCCTCCTCTCCGACGCACGCTATGCGCATGCGCTGGTGTCGCGCATGTCGGGGCGCTACGCGCGCCGCGCCATCGAGCACACGATGCGCGAGCAGGGCGTTGCCGCCGAAGCTGCCGCCGGCGTGAGCGACGAGCTGCATGCGCTCGACGACACGGCATCCGCGCGAGCACTCCTCGCCCGGCGTTTCCCCGAGCGCCCCGCCGACGACCGCGAGCGCGCGCGCCAGGTGCGCTTCCTGCAAAGCCGTGGCTATTCGCTCTCGCTGGCGCTCAAGCTGGTGCGCGAGCCCCGCGAGGACGAAGGACCCGGCGACGGCTCGCGATAGTCCGCGGGCCGGGAACCCGGGACGGTGCAGGCCCCGGGGCTGCTTTCGAACGACCGTTCAACGCGGTATATTCGAAATCTTTTCCCACGCTGCCCGCACGCGCTTCCCGAGCCCGCCATGACCGCCGCGCACCGCTTCGAACTCAACGAGCCGACGATCGTCGCCGAGACCGTCGACGGGGAAGTCATGGTCATGAACCTGCGCGACGGCATCTACTACAGCGTCGCGGGGGCCGGCGCGGCCCTGTGGGATGCGCTGGCCGGCGGCGTGGCGCTCGAGGTCATCGCGCCCGCGCTCGCCGACGCGGCCGGGATCAGCGACCTGCGTGCGTCGCAGGACCTCGACGCATTCGTCGCGCGGCTCGGTGAGGAGTCGATCCTGCGGCCCCGCACCGACGGCGGCGCGGGCGGCGACGGGGAGATCGCGGTCACCCTCCCCGACGGGTTCGACTACGCGGGCCTCGTGGTGGAGCGCTTCGACGACATGCGCGCGATGCTGGTGCTCGATCCCGTGCACGAAGTCGGCGAATTCGGATGGCCCCAGGCGGGGGGCGAACGCGGGGCATGAGCGTGAGGGGCGATGGCGCGGTCCGGGGCGACATCCGCACCCTGATCGACGCGCTCGACGAAGCCGCCGTGCTGCGCGGCGGGCGCGGGCTTCGCAGCACCGACTACGCGATGGGCGGCGGCCGCTGGCGCGTGCACGCCGGCGCCGGCAGCGATGTCGCCCACATGCTGGACGCCTGCGCACCGCTGGCGCTTCGCGGCGCTGACGCCCCCGACTCGCCGGAAGTCGACCTCGACCTCCATGTCTGGAACGACGCGTGTGATCGCGTCGCGCCGGCACGCCTCGGTCGCGCCCCGGGCGCCGCGGCGCGCGCCGCCCTCGACGCACCCGCGAACGCCGGGCGCGGGACGCAGGCCGATCTCACGGGTTATTCCGACGCCGCGAGCCATGCCTTCTGGATGCCGGCTGCCGGCGTCCTGTCGGTGATCGATTTCGAGCGGCGCCGCGCGCACTGGTGGATGCGCGATGCCGCGCAGGCGCCGTACTACGAGCGGGCGGCGCCCTTTCGCCACATCCTGCAATGGTGGATGTCGTCGCGGCGGGGCGCGCTGCTGCACGCGTCGGCGGTGGCGCAGGTCCCGCGCGGCAAGGCCGAGTCGCGCGGCGTGCTCATCGTCGGCCCGAGCGGCAGCGGCAAGTCCACCACGGCGCTCGCCTGCCTCGCCGCCGGCATGCAGTTCACCAGCGACGACTACGTGCTGGTCGACGCGGCCACGCCGCCGCGCGCCCACATGGCGTACGCCACTTCCAAGATCGTGCGCGCGGACCTCGATCGCCAGCGCGCGTTGGCCGCGCACATGCTGAACCTCGAGCGCGTCGACGAGAAGCCGATGATGTTCGTCGATCGCTTCGCCGCGTCGTCGATCTGCACCGCGTTCACCATCACCGCGCTGGTGATGCCGCAGGTCGCGCACGCTTCGCGCACGCGCTTCGCGCCGGTCAGCGGTGCGACGATGCTGCGCGCGCTGGCGCCGAGCTCCCTGCTGCTGTTCCCGCTGGCGGGCGCACATGCGCTGCACCGCATGGGCGAGCTCTGCTCGCAGCTTCCCTGCTTCCGCGCCGAGCTCGCCGACGACGCGGGCGATGTCGCGAGCGCATTCGCGGCCTTCGTCGCCGATCCCGGCAACCCGGGCCTGCGCGCGGTGGCCTGATGCGTGTTTCCGCCGTGCTGCCGGTGTACAACGGCGAGCGCTACCTCGCCGAGGCGCTCGACGGCGTGTTGGCGCAGACGCGCAGGCCCGACGAGCTCGTGGTCGTCGACGATGGCTCGACCGACGGGTCGCGGGGCATCCTCGCGCGCTACCCGGTGGACAGGCTGCTGCGCCAGGCCAACGGCGGCTGCGCCTCGGCGCGCAACCGGGGTGTCGGTGCCGCGACCGGCGAGGTGATCGCCTTCCTCGACCAGGACGACCGCTGGATGCCCGGTCATCTCGAGCGCGCGGTGGCCGCGCTCGAGCAGGACCCCGGGCTGGATTTCGTGGCTTCGGCCATCCGCAACTTCCTGTCCCCCGAGATGACGGCCTTGCCGCCCGGCGTCGAGCCCGCGATGCTCGCCGTGCCGCAGCACGGCATGGGCACCGGCACGTTGGTGGTGAGGCGCAGCCTCTTCGACCGCATCGGGACCTTCGACACCTCGATGATCCCGATAGACGACAGCGAGTGGCTGCTGCGCGCCATCGACGCCGGCGCGCGCTTCATCCATTTCGAGCAGCCGACGCTGGAGCGCCGCCTGCACGCCGGCAACCAGTCGCACCAGGTGCGCGGCACGCAAGCGCACGCGCGGCTGATGGCGCGCGCGCTGCACGCTTCGCTCAAGCGGCGCCGCGACGCCGCGTGAGCGCCGTCGACGTCGTCATCCCCGCGTTCGACGCGGCGGCCCACCTGGGCGAGGCGATCGCCAGCGTGCGCGCGCAATCGCGCGCGGCCTCGCGCATCATCGTCGTCGACGACGCGTCCACCGACGCCACCGCCGCGGTCGCGCTGGCGGCCGGCGCGAACGCGGAGGCCACGCAATCCGCCGGCATGACCGGGCGGCTGCCCGCCGCCACGCCCGTCGGGCTCGTCCGCCTCGCGTCCAATCGCGGTGCGGCCGCGGCGCGCAACGCCGGCTTCGCGGCGACGCGGACACCGCTGGTGGCCTTCCTCGACGCCGACGATCGCTGGACGCCGCGCAAGCTGGAGCTCCAGTGCGCCGCGCTCGAGGAAGATCCCGCGCTGGCGTTCGTGCTGTGCCGGCTGCGCCAGTTCGTGAGCCCGGAAGTCGACGAGGCCGGCCGGCGGGTCCTGGCCTGCGACGACGCCCCGCAGGAAGGCTGGAGCGCCAGCGCGCTGCTGGTCCGGCGCGGCGCCTTCGAGGCGGTCGGCGGCTTTCCCGAAGCGCTGCGCGTCGGCGAGGCGATCGACTGGTTCAACCGCGCGCGCCACCTGCCGCACGCCATGCTCGAGCTGGTGGGCGTCGAGCGCCGCCTGCACGCCGCCAACTCGACGCGCCGCGCGAGGGTGACGGGGCGCGACTACCTCGACGTCGTCCGGCGCCACCGCGCGCGGCTGCGCTCGCAGGGGCAGGGCTGAGTCGATGGTGGCCCGGCGCGACGGCGCGCGCGAAGCCTGGCGTCCCGACCCGATCCAGGAACTGCTGCTCGACGCCTGCATCGGCCCGACCGGGCAGGCGGCGGCGGCCTTCGCGCAGTGGCGCCGCCGCTGCGACCTCGACGCGGTCGATGCGGGCTCGCAGCGACTGCTGCCCCTGCTGGTGCCGCGCAAGTCGCTCCTCGATCCCGGCGACGCGGCCTGGCCGATCATCCGCGGCGTGTACCGGCGGGCCTTCGTCCACAACCAGCTCTTGTGCCGTCGCGGCGGCGAGATGCTCGCCGCGCTGGCCGCGCGCGGCATCCCGTCGCTCGCCCTCAAGGGCGCCGCGCTCGTCACCTACTACGACGGCAACGCGGCGCTGCGGCCGATGAACGACTTCGACCTCCTGGTGCCGCGTTCGCGCGCCCGCGAGGCGATCGCCGTGCTCGCGAGCGCCGGCTGGCGGACGGGCTGGCCGCAGGCCGGGCGCCTGCCGGAGGTCTACCACGGTGCGGCGTTCCGGCCCTCGGACGGGCTCGAGCTCGACCTCGACCTGCACTGGTCGGTGCTGGACTCCGACGACGGCGCGCACGACCGCGCGCTGTGGGACGCCGCGGTGCCCTGCGTGCTGCCGGGGGTGGATACCCGCGCGCCTTGCGCCGAGGACCTGCTGGTGATCGTCTGCGCGCACGCGGCCGCCTGGGTGCCGCTGCCCCCCATCCGCTGGGTCGCCGACGCGGTGCGCATCACCGCGCAGCGCGCGGATGCGCTGGACTGGGACCGCGTCGTGGCGGCGGCGCGTGCCTGGCACGTCACGCTGCAGCTCGCCGACACGCTCGGCTACCTCGCGACGCGCTGGCGGGCGGACGTTCCCGCCGCCGCGCTCGACGCGCTGCGCCGCGCGCCGGTGGAGGAGGTCGACCGTCGCGCCTATGCGGGGCTCGCGTCGCGCCCGCGCACCGCCGCCTACCTGATGCGCCCGTGGCGACGCTACCGGTTGCTGTCGCGCTCGCGTCCCGCCTGGCGTGCGCTACCCGGCTTCGTGCGCTACCTCGAGGTCACGCTCGGCCAGCCCCATTGGCGCGCGCTGCCTGCGGAGATCCTGCGCCGAGTGCTGCGCTTCCGCCGCGGGCGGCGCGGCATGGCGCGCTGAGCCCGTCGTCGCTGCCGCAGGCGCGTCCTGCGAGCAGGCGCAGCATCGCGTCCCCCGCATGGCGCTGCACCGACTCGGCCCGTCGTCGCGCGTTGCGGGAAAGGCGGACGCGCAAGGCCGGGTCGTCGCGCATCGCCATGACGGCGTCGAACAGCGCATCGCTCCCCGTGGCGACCAGCGCGTCGCGTCCCGCGTCGAGGTAGCCTGCGTAGCCACCCTCCGGCGCGCAGGTGACCGGGACACCCGCGGCCATGGCCTCGAACACCACGCGGCCGAAGGCCTCGTACCAGGTTGCCGAGGTGCGATAGACGAAGGCGTCCAGGCTGCGCAGGAACGCGAGCGCGGGCATCGCGCCCTCGGGCAGGATCTCGACCCCCGGCGTCCCGGCCAGCGCGCCGGCGAGGCAGGTCGCGCCCATCAGCCGCACGCGCACGCCCGCCGCGGCGAGCCTGCGGTACAGCGCGGGGTCGTCCGCGTGGTGCTTGGTGGGCTCGTCGCGCGAATGCCGCCCGACGGTGAACGATCGCGGCGCGAGGTGCGCGGGATCGCGCCAGGTGAAGTGCGCCATGTCGATCGGGCTTTCCACGACCGGGCCGTGGCCGCGATGCCGCTCGCGCAGGGCGTGCGACGTGTACACGACTTCGGCCTGGCATCCGCTTCGCGCAATGCGCGCGAGGTTGTCGCGCAGCCAGCGCGGCTGGTCGGTGTTGAAGATCACCACCACGCGGCGCGGCGCGGCGAGGGCGACCCAGCGCCCCACGCTGAAGTACGTCCCGACGAACACCAGCGTGCCGCGGCGCGGGAACTGGCCCAGCACGGGACGCAGGATGCGAGCGCCGGCCGCATGCAGCAACGAGGGCGCGGCGTTGCGGGCGCCCCAGACCTCGAGGGAGACGTGCGGCTCGAGCAGCCGGCGCATCTCCAGCACGCGCCATTCGGACCCACCGAAGGGATTGCGCAGCGGATTGATGAGGTGCAGCGTCTGGTCGGGGGGCATGCTCTCGGCCTCGAGTCGAATCACCACCTGCGCCGGCTCCCCCCCCGTGAAGCCGCCAATCGCGCCCCCATGTTAGGCGCGTCGCCGCCGTGGCGCGGTAAGCAATTGTTTCGCCCCCCGAGGTACAATGCAAGCTTTTGATTCTTGGGCGCATTCCGCGATGCGGAACGCCATGCCTCCGAGGCCCGCATGACTGTCACCGTCAACGAGATCCGCAGCCGGTTCATCGAGTTCTTCGTGAACAACGGGCATACGCACGTGCCGAGCTCGTCGCTGGTCCCCGCCAACGACCCGACGCTGCTGTTCGTGAACTCGGGGATGGTGCAGTTCAAGGACGTGTTCCTCGGCCAGGACAAGCGGCCCTACAAGCGCGCGACCACGGCGCAGCGCTCCCTGCGCGCGGGCGGCAAGCACAACGACCTCGAGAACGTCGGCTACACCGCGCGCCACCACACGTTCTTCGAGATGCTGGGCAACTTCAGCTTCGGCGACTATTTCAAGCGCGACGCCATCCGCTTCGCCTGGACGCTCCTGACCGAGGTCTACGGGCTACCGAAGGAAAAGCTCTGGACCACGGTGTACTTCGAGGACGACGAGGCCTACGACATCTGGACGAAGGAGATCGGCGTGCCCGCCGAGCGCTGCGTGCGCATCGGCGACAACAAGGGTGCGCGCTACGCCTCCGACAACTTCTGGCAGATGGCCGACACCGGCCCCTGCGGTCCCTGCTCGGAGATCTTCTACGACCACGGCCCGCATGTGTGGGGAGGTCCGCCGGGGTCGCCCGAGGCCGACGGCGACCGCTACATCGAGATCTGGAACCTGGTGTTCATGCAGTTCGACCGCCAGAAGGCGGCCGACGGCACGTTCACCATGACGCCGCTGCCCAAGCCCTGCGTCGATACCGGCATGGGGCTCGAGCGCCTCGCGGCGGTGCTGCAGCACGTGCACTCGAACTACGAGATCGACCTCTTCCAGGACCTGATCCGCGCGGCGGTGCGCGAGACGGGGGCGAAGGACCTGCTGTCGCCCAGCCTGCGCGTCATCGCCGACCACATCCGTGCCTGCGCGTTCCTGGTGGTGGATGGCGTGATTCCCGGCAACGAGGGCCGCGGCTACGTGCTGCGCCGGATCGTCCGCCGCGCCATCCGCCACGGCTACCAGCTCGGCCAGAAGACGCCGTTCTTCCACAAGCTGGTCGAGGACCTCGACCGGCAGATGGGCGGCGCCTATCCCGAGCTCACGCGCGACAAGGCGCGCGTGGTCGAGGTGCTGAAGGCCGAGGAGGAGCGCTTCGGCGAGACGCTCGAGAACGGCATGAAGATCCTCGGCGACGCGCTGGGGCAGATCGAGAAGTCCGGCAGCAAGACGCTCGACGGGCGCACCGCGTTCACGCTCTACGACACCTTCGGCTTCCCGCTCGACCTGACCGCCGATGTCTGCCGCGAGCGCGGCGTGGCCGTCGACGAGGCGGGCTTCGACAAGGCGATGGACGAGCAGCGCGCGCGCGCGCGCGCTGCCTCGCAGTTCAAGATGGGCGACACGCTCGCCTACGATGGGCCGAAGACGGCCTTCCGTGGCTATGACTCGCTGGCCGAGGAGGCGACCATCGTCGCGCTGTACAAGGGCGGGGCGAAGGTCGACTCGCTGTCGGCGGGCGAAACCGGCGTGGTGGTGCTGAACCGCACGCCGTTCTATGCCGAGTCGGGTGGCCAGGTCGGCGATCGCGGCGAGCTGTCGCGCATGGGCTCGTGCCTGACGCTGTTCGCCGTCGAGGACACGCAGAAGATCCAGGCCGACGTGTTCGGCCACATCGGCGAGGTCAAGAACGGCGAGCTCAAGGTCGGCGATGCCATCGGCGCGGCGGTCGACACCGACGCGCGCGGGCGCACCGTGCGCAACCACTCGGCGACGCACCTCATGCACAAGGCGTTGCGCGAGGTGCTGGGCCCCCACGTGCAGCAGAAGGGCTCGCTGGTCGACCCCGACAAGACGCGCTTCGACTTCGTGCACAACGCACCGATGACCGACGACGAGATCCGCCGCGTCGAGCGCATCGTCAACAACGAGGTCCTCGACAACCATGCGACCAGCGCGCGCGTGATGCCCATCGCCGACGCGCAGAAGCTCGGCGCGATGATGCTGTTCGGCGAGAAGTACGGCGACGAGGTGCGCGTGCTGGACATCGGCAGCTCGCGCGAGCTCTGCGGCGGCACGCACGTGGCGCGCACCGGCGACATCGGCCTGTTCAAGATCGTGTCGGAAAGCGGCGTGGCCGCGGGCATCCGCCGCGTCGAGGCGGTGACCGGCAAGGGCGCGCTGGCCTGGGTGCAGACGCAGGAGTCGGCGCTCAACCAGGCCGCGGCCGCGCTCAAGGCGCCGGTGTCCGAGGTCGACGCGCGCATCGCCCAGCTGATCGCCGAGGCGCGCGCGGCCGAGAAGGACCTGGCGCGCCTCAAGGCCAGGCTCGCGAGTTCGGCGGGCGACGACCTCGCCGGCAATGCCGCCGAGGTCAAGGGCGCCAAGGTCGTCGCGGCCGCGATGGACGGCGCCGACGCCAAGGGGCTGCGCGAGACCGTCGACAAGCTCAAGGACAAGCTGAAGAGCGCGGCCATCGTGCTCGGTGCCGTCAACGACGGCAAGGTCACGCTGATCGCGGGTGTCACGCCGGACCTCGTCGCCAGGGTGAAGGCGGGCGACCTCGTCAACCACGTCGCGCAGCGTGTCGGCGGCAAGGGTGGAGGCCGTGCGGACATGGCGCAGGCGGGCGGTACCGACGCCGCGGCGCTGCCGGCGGCGCTGGCCTCCGTCAAGTCCTGGGTCGAGGAACGCCTTTGATGGTCAGCGTCATTCCCGCGCAAGCGGGAATCCGGCACTGGCGTCACGGCATGGGTCCCCGCTTTCGCGGGGATGACGGCCGATGAGCTCCGTCATTCCCGCGCAAGCGGGAATCCATGCCCCGCAATTCGCGAGCGACAACAACGCGGGGATCTGCCCCGAGGCCTGGGCTGCGCTGGCCGAGGCCAATGTCGGGCACGCCGCCGGCTACGGCGAGGACGCGTGGACGAGCGCCGCCGCGGACGCGGTGCGCGCGGTGTTCGACTGCGACGCGCCGGTGTATTTCGTGTTCAACGGCACCTCGGCCAACGCGCTGGCGCTGGCGGCCATCTGCCGCCCCAGCGACGCGGTGATCTGCCATGCCTTCTCGCACGTCAACGTCGACGAATGCGGCGCACCCGAGTTCTTTTCAGGCGGCGCCAAGCTCGTCACTGCCGACACGCCGCAGGCCAAGCTCACCCTCGAGGCGGTCGAGTCGCGGATGCACCTGGTGCACGGCATCCACGCCTCGCGGCCGCGCGCGCTGTCGCTGACGCAGGCGAGCGAGCTCGGTGCGACCTACAAGCCCGCCGAGCTTCGCGCGCTCTGCGAGGGTGCGCACGCGCACGGCCTCGCGGTGCACATGGACGGCGCGCGCTTCGCCAACGCGGTGGCGGCGCTGGGATGCGCGCCGCGCGACATCGCCAACGGCGCGGGTGTCGACGTGCTGTCGCTCGGTGGCACCAAGAACGGCCTGCCCTTCGGCGAGGCGCTGGTGTTCTTCGACGCGCGGCTCGCCGACGAGTTCGAGCGGCGGCGCAAGCAGGGCGGCCAGCTCGCCTCCAAGATGCGCTTCCTCGCCGCGCCGTGGACGGCGGTCCTCGAGGGTGGTGCGTGGCTGCGCCACGCCGCGCACGCCAACGCCATGGCGCGGCGCATGGCCGCGGGGCTCGCGGCCGTTCCCGGTGCCGAGCTCATCGCGCCCGTCGAGGCGAACGGCGTGTTCGTGCACCTGCCGCGCAGGCTGATCGACGCCCTGCAGGCGCGCGGCTGGCGTTTCTATGTCTTCGTCGGCGACACGGGCTGCCGCTTCATGTGCGCCTGGGACACGCCGGAAGCGGCCGTCGACCGCTTCTGCGCGGACCTGCGAGAGCTCGCGGGCGCTTGAACGGGCGGCGGACATTCGCGCGGGCCGTGCCTTCCACCGACACGAAACGAAACGGAGCGACATGATGGGTCTTCGTGCTGGCGTCACGCTGGAGCTCGCCAACGCGCGCAGCAAGGGGAGGCTGCCGGAGCTGATCGGGTTTCGCGTCACGCGCATCGAGGACGGGCGCCTCGACGCCGAGCTCGACATCCGCCCCGAGCTCCTCGCGCCCAATGGCTTCCTGCACGCCGCGACGGTGGTGGCGCTGGCCGATACGGCCTGCGGCTACGGCTGCATCGCGCACCTGCCCGAGGGCATGGCGAACTTCACCACCGTCGAGCTCAAGAGCAACTTCCTCGGCACCGCGCGCGAGGGCACGATCGCCGTCACCGCGAGGCCCGCGCACCAGGGCGCGACCACGCAGGTCTGGGACGCGACGGTGACGCGCAAGGCCGACGGCAAGCCCATCGCGCTGTTCCGCTGCACGCAGATGCTGCTGGCGCCGCGCTGAGCGCGAACCCGCGCCGCACCACGCTGTCGAACGCCGGTGACCGATTCCGACACTCCCCTCAAGGGCGCCCGCGGCGGGCGCTTCGACAAGCGCCGCGCGGGCTCGTCCGCGCCCGGCGCCGCGCCGCGCGCGGGACCCGATGGCGGGACGGTCTTCGCCCGTCGTGGGCCCGCGTCGCTCTCATGGGCGGTGTGGGCGGTCGTCGCCGTCGTCGTCGCGGTTGCGCTGGGGATGCTCTTCCGCCCCTCGACGCCTTCCGTGACCAGTGCTGCGGCGCCCCCGGCGACGCGCGCATCCGCCGCGCAGGCGCCACTGCCGCCGGAGTCCCCGCCTGCGCCCGCGCAGGCCGCTCCCGAAGCGCGCGGCACGCCCGCACGCACCGCCGGCGCGCTGCCCGCGCCCGCACCGGCAGGCAGCAAGCCCTATCAGCTCCCGCCGGTGCTGGTGAACGACCTCACCGATGCGTCGGCCGCCACGCTCAAGGAAGCGGCGGCACGCGGCGACGCGGACGCGGCCTACCAGCTGTTCACGCTGCTCGACCAATGCGCCGGCCTTCCCGCGTTCGTCGACGCGCGGCAGCAGAGCGTGCAGCAGGGCGAGCCGCCCGCGCAGCGCAGGCGCATCGAGCAGAAGATCGCCCAGCTCACCCCCCGCTGCGAAGGCGTGAGCGACGCCGACATCGGCACGCGCATCAAGGTCCTCGACGACGCCGCAATGGGCGGCAGCGACTACGCGCGGATGAATTACGAGCGCGCGCTCGACATCCTGCTGCAGGACCGCCAGGCGCTGCTGCGCGATCCCGAGGAGCTCGCGCGCCTCAAGGGCAACGCGATCTACTACCTCGGGCTCTCGGCGCAGACCGGCAACGTCGGATCGATGTTCCGGCTGGCGCAGATCTACGACAGCGGCGTGCTCGCGCAGCGCAATCCCGAGCTCGCCTACGCCTATATCCTCGCGGCCGCCAACACCGGCGTCTCACCGGCCTACGGCCGCCTCGCCGAGCAATGGGCCACCTCGCTCAGCGACGAGCAGCGCGCGCGCGCCGCCGAGGTGGCGGCGCGGCTTCCGCACTGACCCGCCGCGCGAGGCGCGCCCAGTCGAACGACGGGCCGGGGTCGGTCTTGCGTCCCGGCGCGATGTCCTCGTGCCCCGCGATGTCGAGCGCGCCGTAACGCGTCGCCAGCGCGCGGCACAGGCGGCCCAGCATCGCGTATTGCGCGCCGGTGTAGGGGGTCGTGTCGGTCCCCTCGAGCTCGATGCCGACGGAGAAGTCGTTGCAGCGCTCGCGACCCTTCCAGCGCGAGGCCCCCGCGTGCCAGGCGCGGTCGGCGCAGCTCGCGAACTGCAGGAGCTCGCCGTCTCGCCGCACCAGGAAGTGCGACGACACGCGCAGCCCCTCGAGCGACGCATAGTACGGGTGCGCGCGCGTGTCGAGGGTGTTGGTGAAGAGCTGCTCGATGGCGTCGCCGCCGAATTGCCCCGGGGGCAGCGAGATGCCGTGCACCACGATCAGCGACAGGGCGGTGCCTTGCGGGCGCGCGTCGACGTTGGGCGAGCGCACCTGGCGCGCGATCGAGGCGTACCCGGCGGCATCGATGACCAGGCGCCGCGCAGGCCGGCGGGACGGCAACCGGGGCTTCGACGCGGCCGCGGCCTTGCGCGCAGGCTTCACCCGCGCGCGACGCCCGGCGGGCTGCAACGGGCCCTCAGCACCCGCAGGGCGTCGTCGGCGGCGCGCGCGATCCGCGCGTCCGGCGCGTGCGTGAACTTGCGGAGCTCGCCCTCGGCGGACGCATCGGCAATGTCGCCCAGCAACGGGAGCACGGCGAGCAAGGCGACCTCGCGGTGCAGCGCGCGCTCCAGCAGGGGCACCGCGCCACGCCCCCGCCTGGCGAGCGTGATGCCGGCAATCGCACGCACGTCCTCGTCATTGCTCGCCAGCGATTCGACGATCCTCCATCCGATCGCGTCGTTGCCCGTCACGCGCCAGGCCAGGCCTTCGGCGAGCACGCCAAGGGTCTTCAGGATGCGCATGCGCTAGATCATACGGTCGACATCGTACTTTCGCCACACGTCCCGATCGTGCGTGGCGGAATGGTTGAACCAGGCCGGAAGAACGTTTTCCTCGATGCGCGTGTCGTCGAAGCGCTGGCCTCCGCGGTCGGCGAGGATCACGAGATCCATGTGGACCCGGATCGAGACGACGCGCCCGCATGCCGGGAAGTTGGGTGAGTACCTGGGCCAGTGGACGGGGCACGAGAGCAGCACGAGTTCCCTGCTGCCGCTGCCCATGTCGCCGGCGAGCATGACGACGTTCGCGCCGTGCGAATGGCCCATCAGCAGCGGATCGATCTCGCCATGCGCCACCAGCCACTGCTGCAGGTCCTGGGCACCGAGCAGCCGCGCCGCATCGCTGTATCCGCCCGACCATTCGGGCCGGTCGGACCCTGCATACAGATCGGGCAACGACCCCGCCAGCAAGTAACCGTGGAAGTCACCGCCGGGTTGCCACCACGCGTCGTTGCGTGCCCAGGTCCCGTGGACCAGGATCGACGTCCTCGAGGTCTCGGCAGGCGAGCGCGGCGAACCTCGCCGGGTGAGGGCGCGCAGCGCCTCATGCTCGGGCATGACACGCGCGAGCGTCGTCGCGGCCACGTCCCTCAACAGCGGGTCGTCGTCGGCGACCGTGGCCGCCAGCAGGTCGATGCAGGGCGCGGGCTCCGACGTGATCTCGAGGGCAGCCGAGGCGGCGGCGATCCGCACGACGGCATGCGGGCTGGCGAGGCATGCCCGCAGCACGCTGGCGGCAGCCTCCAGGCTGGGCTTGTCCTGCAACGCATCGACGAGCCGCGGGAGCTGGTCGAGCGGCTCCTCGACGGTGCGCACGGCGTCGGGCCCAACCCCGCCAAGCGGCACGCGGCGCCGATCGCCAGGCATGCTCGGGACGCCGAACATCCGCTCGTCGGGGTCGCGGGCATCGACGCGCCTCGACGGGGAGTCCGGTGAATGCGCTCGATCGAGCTCGCGCCCCAGCAGCAGGAGGAAGGCCGCCTGGGACAATTGCGCGGCTTCGGAACGCTCGGCGAACGCACGCGCGCCGAATGGTGGGTCGACGATGTCGCTCTGATACGCCATGGATCGCCTCCTGGCCGATGGAACCCGCCGGCGTGCCGTTCGCTGCGGTTCCCCGCTATTTGATGCCCAGCCTCTCCATCCGGTACCTCATCGCCCTGAAGGTGATGCCGAGCAGCTTCGCCGCCGCGGTGCGGTTGAAGCGCGTCTTCTCCAGCGCCTCGTTGATCGCCGCGCGCTCGACGCGGTCGAGGTAGTCCTGCAGCGGCCACTTCTCGCCCGGCGGCATGGCGAGGTCGGTGTCCTCCATCTGCGGCGTCAGGTGCAGGTCCTCTGCGGTGATGTGCGCGGGATCGGCGGCGAGCGACAGGCCGCGCTCGAGGATATTCTCGAGCTCGCGCACGTTGCCGGGGAAGGGGTAGGTGCACAGCGCGGCCACGGCATCGGGCTCGAGGCCCGCGGACTGGCCGCGCGCGAGCCGCACGAGGATGCGCTCGGCGATCAGCGGGATGTCCTCGCCCATTTCGCGCAGCGGCGGCATCGAAAGCTCGATCACGTGCAGCCGGTAGTACAGGTCCTGGCGGAACTCGCCGGCATCGACCAGCGCGCCGAGCTTCTTGTGGGTGGCGCTGATGAGGCGCACGTCGACGGGCTCTTCCTGCGTCGCGCCGACCTTGCGCACCTTCTTCTCCTGGATGGCGCGCAGGAGCTTCACCTGCATGGGCAGCGGCAGGTCGGCGACCTCGTCGAGGAACAGCGTGCCGCCGTTGGCGGCCTGGAAGAAGCCGTCGCGGTCGGACTCGGCGCCGGTGAACGCGCCCTTCTTGTAGCCGAAGAACTCGCTCTCCATCAGGTTCTCGGGGATGGCCCCGCAGTTGACCGGGATGAAGGGCAGGTCGGCGCGCGGGCCGCCGTGGTGGATGGTGCGTGCCGCGAGCTCCTTGCCGGAGCCGGATTCGCCGCTGACGAACACCGGCGCCTGGTTGCGCGCGAGGCGCTCGATCATGGCGCGCACCTGCTGGATGGCGGCCGACTCGCCGAGCAGCCGGTAGGCGCCAGGCGGCTGGGTCTTGTCGGGCACCTTGAGCGCCTGCTTGACCAGCGCGCGCAGCTGCTCGAGCGCGACGGGCTTGGCGAGGTAATCGAAGGCGCCGGCCTTGAGGGCCGCCACGGCGTTCTCGGCCGAGCCGTAGGCGGTGATCACTGCCACCGGCACGTCGAGGCCCTTCTGGTTGATGTGCTCGACCACGCGCAGGCCCTCGCCGTCGGGCAGGCGCATGTCGGTGAGGCAGAGGTCGAAGGCCTCCTTGTCGAGCAATCGTATCGCTTCGGCGACGGACTCGGCGCGCGTGGTGTCGAGGCCCATGCGGGAAAGCGTGAGCTCGAGCAGCTCGAGAAGGTCGGGTTCGTCGTCGACGACGAGGATGCGCGGCTGGCCGCGCGTGCGCCGGGTCATGAGTTCTCCCTGGGGGACTTGCGTCGTTGTTGTCGTTGTCGTGGGGTCATGGCTTCACCGTGATCGTGGCGGCGCGTCGCAGGGTCATGCGGAAATGCGCGCCGGGTCCCTTGGGCAGGAGCTCCAGCGTGGCACCGTTGGCGTCCGCGAGCTCGCGGGCGATGTACAGGCCGAGCCCCGTGCCGCCGGGGCGCGTGGTGAAGAAGGGCTCGAAGATCTGCCCGCGGAGCTCGGCGGGGATGCCCACGCCGTCGTCGGAGAGTTCGCAGATCACCGCGTCGCCCATGTAGCCCGGGCGCGCCGCGATGCGGATGCTGCCTTCCTTCTTCTGGCAATGCTGCCATGCGTTGCGGGTGAGGTTCCAGAGGATCTGGTTCAGGTGCCCGCGGTCGAAGATGATCGAGAGCTCGGCGGGGATGTCGACGACCACCGTGCGCGGCGGCATGTTCTCGGCCTGCATCACCTCGTCGGTCAGGCCGTCGATGAACTCCTCGAGCGGCAGCGTCTCGGGCTGCTGGCGGTCGCGCCGGTTGAGCTGCAGCACCTCGCCGACGATGCGGTCGATGCGCCGGGCGTTGTTGCGGATCATGGTCAGCAGGCGCTGGCCCTCGGGCGCCACCGAGCCGTCCTCCTCGAGGAGCTGCGCGGCCTGGTTGATCGCCGAAAGCGGGTTGCGCACCTCGTGGGCGATCGACGCGGTGAGCCGCCCCATCGCCGCGAGCTTCATCTGCTGCGCATCGCTCTGCGCGCGCCCGAGGTCCTCGAGGTAGATCAGCGTGCCGCCGTTGAGCCCCGAGCCGATGCGCACCAGGCGCACGCGCAGCAGGCGCTGGGTCGCGTCGACCTTGAAGGGCGGCAGCGACTCGGCGGCGTCGTCCTGGTAGCGGCGCCAGTAGTCGTTGAGGACCGAGCTGAACTCCGCGAGGCGCATGCCGCCGCGCATGCGGCCAAAGCCGCCGAGCAGCCGCGTCACCTGCGCGTTGTGGCCGCGCACCACGCCGTTCAAGTCGACGACCAGCACGCCGTCCTGCATGTCCTGGATGATCAGGCGGTTGACCTGCTCGAGGTTGGCGACGTCGATGCCGCGCTGCGCCGCGAGGTCCTCGGAGGCCTTGGTGTAGCGGCCGAGCGCGATGGCGATGCCGACAGTGGCGAAGTAGCCGAAGCCGACGAGCCCGGTCTGGAAGAGCTGCGCGACGCCGATCTCGCCGTCGATGGCGCGGTACACGTCGAGGCCGAGCAGCACGACCGTGGCGAGCGCCGCGTGGAAGAATGCGGTTCGCGTGCGCAGCAGCCATCCGCTCGACGCGAGCTGCGGGAACAGGAGGATCGGCAACGGCGCCACCGCGTTGCCGCCGGCGACGATGATGAAGGCGAGGAACAGCACGTCGCCGGCGATGAACGCGGACGCCATGACGGTCAGCGAGGTATCGAGCCGCCCCGACTGCACCCACCAGAACGACGCGAGGCCGAAGAAGAAATACAGCGCGGTCCCCGCCATGAAGGCATAGGGCGCGGTGACGTGCAGCGAGCGCAGGTCGATGAGCAGCGCGATGCCGAGCAGCACCGCGGCGCAGATGGCGCGGTAGAGCGCGATGATCCACAGGATGCGGCGACCCGAGTCCGCCACCGACAGGGGGATCGGCGGCGGCTCGAACTGCGGGATCGCGGGGGTCGATTGCGCCATGGGACGGGAAGGGGTGCCCGCCATTCAGCGTCGGGGTGCGCAGCCCTCGGCGCAACGATACGCCGCGCCGTCGGCGGTGGCGTCGGCGCTGGCGTCGGCGCGCGGCAGGTACACGCCGCAGCGCGCGCATTGCACCATCGGGACACCCGTGCTCCCGCGACGAGGCTCCGATTCGCGGCGCTTGCGCAGCTGGGCGGCATTGAACAGCCGCAGCGCGAACAGCGCGACGAAGGCGACGACGATCCAGACCAGGATCCTGCCCATCAGCCCACCACCTTGCCGGGGTTGAAGACGTCGCCCGGGTCGAGGGCGGCCTTGAGTTTCTTCATCAGCGCGAGCTCGACCGGCGACTTGTAACGCGCGAGCTCGTCGCGCTTGAGTTGCCCGATGCCGTGCTCGGCGGAGATCGAGCCTCCGAAGTGCGCCACGAGGTCATGGACGATCCGGTTCGCGACCCCGGATTGATGCATGAATCGTGCCGAATCCTCGCCCTCGGGCGCGGAAAGGTTGTAGTGCAGGTTGCCGTCGCCCAGGTGGCCGAACACCACGAAGCGTGCGCCGGGCAGGGCCGCGGACAGCGCCTTCTCGGCATCGCGCAGGAACGCCGGGATGGACGAGACCGGCAGGGAGATGTCGTGCTTGATGTTCGGGCCCTCGCGGCGCTGCGC
Organism: Casimicrobiaceae bacterium; assembly: GCA_044226535.1. Taxonomy (GTDB): domain Bacteria; phylum Pseudomonadota; class Gammaproteobacteria; order Burkholderiales; family Casimicrobiaceae; genus VBCG01. The sequence goes on from JBGAGT010000013.1 coordinate 44,488, forward strand.
CTCGGAGATGTTCTCGCGCAGCGACCATAGCGCATCGGCCTGCGCCATGGACTGCGCGATGGTCGCGTCGACGGCGATCTCGCGCTCGACGGCGTCGCCCAGCACCGCCTCGACCTGGCCCGCGAGCGCGTCGCCGCCCGCGCTGTCAGTGGCCTCGACCAGCACGTACCAGGGCATGCCGGGAAGGGGATCGGGCGAGGGATGGTGCTTGCGCGAGAGCCCCAGCGCGAACGCCGAGATTAGCTCGAAGCCCTCGAGCCGGTCGCCGAGCCGCTCGCGCAGGAGCCCCAGCAGGGCCACTGCCGAGGCGACGCTCGGCACGCCGGCGATCGCGGTGGCGCGGGAACGCGGCGCCGGCTGCAGCTTCAGCACCGCGGCCGTGATGATGCCGAGCGTGCCTTCCGCGCCGATGAACCACTGCTTGAGGTCGTAGCCGGTGTTGTCCTTGCGCAGCCCGCGCAGGCCGTCCCAGACCGTGCCGTCGGCGAGCACGACCTCGAGCCCCAGGACCTGGTCGCGCGCATTGCCGAAGCGCAGCACGGCCGTGCCGCCGGCATTGGTGGAAAGGTTGCCGCCGATGGTGCAACTGCCTTCCGAGGCCAGCGACAGCGGGAAGCGCAGGCCGTGGTCCGCGGCGTGCTGCTGCACGGCCGCGAGGGTGGCCCCGGCCTCGACGGTGAGCGTGGCGTTGCCGGTGTCGATGGCGCGCATCCGGTCGAGCCGCGTGGTGGCGAGGACGACCTGCGCGCGCCCGTCGACCGGCACTGCGCCCCCGCAAAGTCCCGTATTGCCGCCCTGCGTCACCACCGCCACGCCGGCCGCCGCCGCCGCGTGCACCACCGCAGCGACCTCCGCCGTGGTCGACGGGCGCACCACCGCCAGCGCGCGCCCCCGGTAGCGGCCGCGCCAGTCGGCGAGGAAGGGGGCGGTGTCGTGCTGGCCGGTCAGCACCTGGGCAGGCCCGACGATCGATGCCAGCGCAGCGACGAGGCCGGCCGGGTCCGCGCCGGCCGGGGGCGCTGCCGCCTGCGCGCCGGCTGCCGGGTGCGGGCCGGGCGTTGCGCCCGGCCCTGCGGTTGCGTGGGGTATCGTCATGGGAGACGATATTATCGTCCGGGGGAGAGATCGATGAGCGAAGACCGCAAGCCGCCGCCCGACACGGGCGCGCCCGCCTTCTCGCCGCAACAGGCGGCGGAGTTCATGCAGAAGCTGTGGAACCCCTTCGGCGTGCCCATGCCGGGCTTCGGCCTGCCGGGCGTGGGCGCGATGCCCGCCGCCGAAGGCGCGCCCGCGCCGGCGCCTTTTCCCAACCCGGCGATGATGTTCGCCACGCTCGATCCCGCCGAGGTCGAGCGCAAGATCGGCGAGCTCCGCATCGTCGAGAACTGGCTGCAGATGAGCCTTTCGATGATGCAGATGAGCATCAAGGGACTCGAGCTGCAGAAGGCCGCGCTCGAGGCCATCCAGCCCGGTACCCCCGCGCGTTCCCCCAAGGCCAAATGACACTCTCGCCATTTCCCCGATGACCACACCCCTGACCCTGTACTACGGCTCCGGCTCGCCCTACGCCTGGCGCGTGCAGCTCGCGCTCGAGCACAAGGGCATCCCTTACGAGCGGAAGGTCCTGTCGTTCTCCGCGGGCGACACCCGCAAGCCGGAATTCGTCGCGCTCAATCCCCGCCACCGCGTGCCGACCATCGTCGACCAGGGCTTCGTGCTCTACGAGTCGAACGCCATCGTCGAATATCTCGACGACGCCTACCCGGGACGCGGCCAGCCGCTGTTCCCCGGCGACGCGCGTTCGCGCGCCAGGGTGCGGCGGCTGGTCGGCGAGGTCGACAGCTACTTCGACAAGGCGATCGACGACATCGCCGATCAGGCCTTCCACGTGAAGCCCGAGGCGCGCGATGCGGCGATCGTCGCGCGCGGCTGCGACAAGGTCCGCGAGGAGTACGCGCTGTTCACGCGCTACCTGGGCGAGGCGGGCGCAGGTGGCTTCCTCGCGGGGACGCTGTCGGCGGCGGACTTCGCGTTCTACCCGCTGGTGGCGATGGTCAAGCGCTGCGAGGCGCGGCTACCCGACCTCGACAGCAACGCGCTGCTCACGCCCGAGCTCCGCGCATGGAAGGCGCGCATCGAGGCGCTGCCGTATCTCGCGTCGACCATGCCGCCGCACTGGCAGGAGAAGCCGGCGTAGCCGGGCGCAGCGCGGCGGCGGCCCCGCGACGAGCGGCGCGGCGTCGGCATGTGCCGCGGCCGGGGGTCGCTCAGGCGCCGAGCCAGGCCTTGCGACGATCGAGCGTCGCGGCATCGGCATCCGCCGCGAGCGTCATCACCGCCGTGTCCTGCGGCGGCGCCGCCAGCACCACCTCGACGTGCATCAGGCGGTCGCGGCGGAAGGCGTCGATGCCGAGGCTGTCGCCCGGCCGTGCGCGCAGGAGGCGTGCGGCGAGCGATTCCGCGCTTGCCTTGAGCCCGTCGACGGCGATCACCACGTCGTGGGCAGACAGCCCCGCGCGCGAGGCGGGGCCGTCGCGCGCGACCGATGCGAGCTTGAGCTCGCCGCTCGCCGGCCAGCTCGCGCCGAGCCACGCGGTGGGCACCGACGCGGACGCGGGCTTGCCGCCCTTGTCGCGCGGGCCTTCCGAGGCGCGCAACGCCAGCGCGACGCCATGGCGCGGCAGCAGCGCCGCGAGCGGCGGGTCCTCGGTGCCATCCACGTAGCGCGCGAAGAAGTCGCGGAGGCCGGCGCCCGCGAGCTCGCAGGCGATCGCGGCGATCTCGCCCGGCTCGACGCCGCGGCCGGTGAGGCCGCAGCGCTGCCACAGCGTGCGCATCAGCGCGTCGAGCGAGCTGCCGTGCGCGCGGAGCTCGAGGTCGAGGGCCAGTGCGACCAGCGCACCCTTGGCGTAATAGCTGATGCCGGCGTTGGGGGAATTCTCGTCGGGCCGGTAGAACTTGATCCAGGCGTCGTGGCTCGCGTCGCCGACGCTCTGCAGGTGACGCCCCGGCGTGCGCAGCACCCCCGTCAGCGTGCGCGCGAAGAGCTCGAGCACGCGCTCGGCGGGCACCACCCCCGAGCGCGACAGCGACAGGTCGTCGTAGTACGAGGTGATGCCCTCGAAGGCCCACAGGTCGCGCGTATAGGCCTCGCGCGCCAGCGCGTAGGGCACGAAGGCCGCGGGCTTGATGCGCTTGACGTTCCAGGCGTGGAAGTACTCGTGGCTGGCGAGCCCGAGGAAGCGCAGGTAGGGGTCGGCCAGCGTCGCATCCTGCGGGTGCGGCAGCTCGTCGCGCGCGCACAGGAGGCTCGTCGACGCACGGTGCTCGAGGCCGCCGTAGCCCTCTCCGACGGCATGTACCAGGAAGAGGTAGCGGTCGAAGGGCGCGCGGCCCGGTGTCCCGGCCGGGCCGTCGAAGAGGTCGCACTGCCACTGGCAGATGCGTGCGAGGTCGTGCTCGAGGCGCGGCATGTCGACCGCGCCGGCCCCGCTGATGGCGATGTCGTGCGTGACGCCGCCGGCGACGAACTGCCCGCGGGCGAAGCGCGCGATCTCGACGGGATGGTCGATCAGCTCGTCGTAGCTCGCGGCCTCGCGGGGCCCGAAGCCCCAGGCATCGCCGTCGACCGCCGGCATCGAGGTCGCCACCACGGCGCCCGGCATGGCGCCGGCGAAGCGCGCGTCGAGGGCGAGCGTGCAGCGGCGATCCGCGCGGCCCTCGGGGCAGAGGAACATCGAGGCGCCGTTGAAGTAGGCGCGATCGGCGTCGAGGTAGGCGGTGCGCACCGACAGGTCGAAGGCGTAGACCTGCGCGACCACCTCGAGCGGCCCCTCGCAGGGCGCCGCCTTCCAGCGGTCCTTGGCGAGCTTGCCGATGGGCAGCGCGCGCCCGCGGGCGCGCGCCTCGACGTGCACGAAGTGGCGCGCGAACTCGCGTACCAGGTAGCTCCCCGGCGTCCAGGTCGGCAGGGTGAACTGCTGGCCATCGGGGTCGGGGTCGGGGACGGTGCAGCGCACTTCGTACAGGTGGGCGTGGACGTCGAGTGGCGCGACGCGATAGGCGATGGCATCCATGCGGAGTGGGCGGGCGGAAAGGGAAGCGAGGGGTGGAGCGGCGGGCGAACGCAAAGGCGGATGGTCGGCTGGCGCCCCGAAGACGAATCGAACGTCCGACCTGCCCCTTAGGAGGGGGCTGCTCTATCCACTGAGCTACCGGGGCGAGCCCGCGATGATAGCCGATCGCGACGGGACCGGCCGCTGCCGCGCGCGGCGGCCTATCACCTCGCGACGAGGGTGCCGCCCGAACCCGTACAATTCGCGGGCGCGACGCAAGCCATGACCTTCGATTCGCTGACCTTCGCGGTGTTCCTGCTCGTCGCCTGGGCCGTCTTCTGGCTCACGCCGGCCTGGGCGGCACGCAAGCGCATCCTGCTCGCGCTGTCGTACGTGTTCTACGCCGCTTGGAACCCGTTCTTCGTGCTGCTGCTGGTCGCGACCACGGGCTTCGACTGGCTGATGGGCCGCGCCCTCGAGCGCGAGGAGCGCGCCGCGCGGCGCAAGTCGCTGCTCGTCGCATCGATCGTCGTGAACGTCGCCGCGCTGGCGTTCTTCAAGTACGCGCAGTTCCTCAGCGACACGGCGATCGCGCTGGCCGCCGCCGTGGGCATCGTTTGGAAGCCCCTCGACCTCGGCATCCTGCTGCCGGTGGGCATCTCGTTCTACACCTTCGAGAGCCTGTCGTACGTGATCGAGGTGTACCGGCGCCGCATCAAGGCCTCGCGGAGCCTGGTCGACTACGGGCTCTACGTCACCTTCTTCCCGCACCTCGTCGCGGGACCGATCCTGCGCTACGCCGACTTCAACCCGCAGACCGCGAAGCCCATGCCTTTCGCGCAGACCGCGCAGGGGCGCGGCCTCGCGATGCTGTTCATCGGCCTCGCGATGAAGGTTTGCCTCGCCGACCTGGTGTTCGCGCCGGTGGCCGACGCGACCTTCGCGACCACGGCCCACCCGGGCGTGGCCGAGGCCTGGCTCGGCGCCTGCGCCTTCTCGCTGCAGGTCTACCTCGATTTTGCGGGCTATTCGCTGTGCGCGATCGGCGTCGCGCTGATGTTCGGCTTCCGCTTCCCCATGAACTTCGAGAGCCCCTTCGGTGCGGTGGGCATGGTCGACCTGTGGAACCGCTGGCACATGACGCTGACGGGCTGGCTGCGCGACTACGTGTTCACGCCGCTCGGGCACTACCGCCGCGGGCGCTGGCGCGGCCACGCCAACCTGGTGTTCACCTTCCTGCTGTGCGGGCTCTGGCACGGTGCCGCCTGGCATTTCGTGCTGTGGGGCGGGTTGAACGGCGTGCTGCTGGTGGTCGAGCGTGAGTTTCGCGACCGCGTCTGGGACTTCGCGCGCGTCCGCGCGAGCGGGGGCCGCGTGCTGCTCGCGCTGGCGACCTTCGCGGTCTTCGCGCTCGAGGCCGTGATGTTCCGCGCGCATGGCGTGCACCAGGCGCTGTCGATGATGGCGACCATGGTCGGCTGGCACGGGCTCGCCGCCTCGAGCATCGTGCCTGCCGCCGATGCGCAACTGGTGCTGCTCGCGGGCGCGGGGGTGCTGGCGGCGCAGATCGTCTCGGCGCGCGTGCGGGGCTGGGACTGGCTCGACGCCACGGCCATGGGTTGGCGCACCGCCATCGTCGCGGCGGCGCTCGCCGCGGTGGCGTTCTCGCCGGGCCTCAACCCGGCGTTCATCTACTTCCAGTTCTGATGGCGAGCATCGACGATCCTGCCATCGCGCCGCGCGAAAGCCTCGCCGGCGCGGCCTCGAAGGCTGGCGGCGCGCGCTGGCGCATGGCGTGGCTCGCGGCAATCGCCATCGTCGTCGCGCTTGCAGCGGCGTTCGAGCTGACGCTGCGCCACATGGGCTACGTCCCCACGGTGCAGGACGACGAGGACCTGTGGGCGATCCAGGCCGACCGGCTGCACGGGGCGCCGGACGCCATCGCGCTGCTCGGCGCGTCGCGCATCCAGTTCGCCGTGGATCGCGCACAGGTGGAGGCCGCCACGGGCCGCCGCGCCCCGATGCTGGCGATCAACGGCCAGTACCCCCTCGCTGCGTTGCGCTGGCTGGCGCTCGACACCGATTTCCGCGGGCTCGCCGTCGTCGGCATCGATGCGCGCGGCATGGACCGCCGCCACTGGGACATGCAGAAGCCGTGGATCGAGCACTTCCGGACGCGCTGGACGCTGGCGCGCGAGATCCACCGGCTGCTCCTCACGCCGCTGCAGCAGCGATTGGTGGCGATGCGCTCGCCCTTCGCGGTGGTGGGGCTGCTGCGCCGCTGGCTCGCCGGTCTCGGCCCGCCCTTCAACGATTACCTCGTCATGCGCGCCGATCGCGTGGGCTTCCTCGACTACCAGCGTACCGACATCGATGCCATCCGCCGCCAGCGCATCGCCGACCTCGTCGCCTACTACCGCGACTACCCGCCGGCGCCCGCCGCGCGCTGGCTCGCCGACCTCGAGGAGGTCTCGCAATGGGTGCGGGTGATCCAGGCGAGGGGAGGGCGCGTCGTGCTGTTCCGCGAGCCCTCGGCCGGGGAGCACCTCGCGCTCGACGAGAAGAACTACCCGCGCGCGGTGTACTGGGACGCCTATGCGCGCGTCTCGCCGGCCGCCATGATCGAGTTCCGCGACGAGCCGGCCTTCGCCTCGATGGTGCTGCCCGACGATTCGCACATCGACGGCCACGACATCCCGCGCTTCACCAAGGCGCTGCTGGACGTGCTCGCCCGGCGCGGCCTTCTCGCGCGCTGATGGACGGCCCTTCGCGCAAGCTGCGCTTCCCGCCGGTCGAGCGGGCGCTGCGCGATCCCGACGGCCTGCTCGCCATCGGGGGCGACCTCTCGGTCGAGCGCCTGGTCGAGGCCTATCGGCATGGCATCTTCCCCTGGTATTCGGAAGGCCAGCCCATCCTGTGGTGGACCCCCGACCCGCGCATGGTGCTGGACGTCGACGCGTTCCACGTGTCGCGCTCGCTGGCGAAGCGCGTGCGCAGCGGGCGTTTCGCCCTGTCCGTCGACACCGACTTCGAGGCCGTGATCCGCGCCTGCTCGGCGCCACGGCGCGGTGAGGCGAGCACATGGATCATCGAGGACATGATCGCCGCCTATCTCGACCTCCACCGCGCGGGCTACGCGCATTCGGTCGAGGCCTGGCGCGATGGTGAGCTGGCCGGGGGCCTCTATTGCGTCGCGCTCGGACGCGTCGTGTTCGGCGAGTCGATGTTCACGCGCGAGCCCGACGCCTCGAAGGTCGCGCTGGTGGGGTTGGTGTCGATCGCACGGCGCCTGGGCGTGCCGCTGATCGACTGCCAGCAGCAGACGGCCCACCTCGCGTCGCTGGGTGCACGGCCGATGTCGCGGGCGGCGTTTGCGGCGCGGCTCGCCGAATTGATACACTCGTCCGAACCACCCCAGGGCTGGATCCCGGGAGCCCTTTCGACGTGAGCAGGCTCAACGACCTCCCGATCGCCGCGCTGCAGTTCTACGCAACGGCCCCATATCCGTGCAGCTACCTCGCCGACCGCGCGGCCCGGTCGCAGGTGGCCACGCCCAGCCACCTCATCGACACCGGCGTCTACAGCGAGCTGGTCCGGCTGGGTTTCCGCCGGAGCGGGGCCTTCACCTACCGGCCCTATTGCGATCGCTGCAGGGCCTGCGTGCCCGTGCGCGTGCCGGTTGCGCAATTCACGCCTTCCCGTACCCAGCGCCGCACCCTGCGTGACAACGCAGGACTGGCCGTGACGCGCCGCGAGCTCGCCTATCGAAGCGAGCACTACGAGCTCTACCTCCGCTACCAGCGCGCCCGGCACCCCGGCGGCGGCATGGACCACGACAGCCGCGAGCAGTACCAGCACTTCCTGCTGCACAGCAATGTGTCGACCGACCTGTACGAATTCAGAGAAGGGGAGGCGCTGCGGATGGTGAGCCTGGTCGACCGGCTGGAGGACGGGCTTTCGTCGGTTTACACGTTCTACGACGCCGCGGTCCCGGGGTCGAGTTACGGCACTTACGGGGTCCTGTGGCAGATCGAGCGTTGCCGGGAGCTGGGCCTGTCGCACCTATATCTTGGGTATTGGATCGAACACAGCCCCAAGATGGCGTACAAGGCGGCGTTTCGGCCGATTGAGGGGTTGGTGGAGGGGGTGTGGCGGGTGCTGTCTTAAATCCCTCGTTTTTTTGCCCCTAACGTTGTGGACTACAGTGAGTCACTCACATTGTATGACCACGTTATCGGGCTCTCTTTGGAAATGCTTCCAACTCCGGTGCCTGTTTGCGATCGCAAACAGGCATTGGGGTCCGGAAGCCACCCTGCGCATGCTTCCCTTCATCCATTTTGTTAAGTACAGTGATAAACACTTAAATGGTTGAGTACACAAGCCATTAAGCGGTTTCGACCCGTACTTCATCTCAACATTCCTTTCCCGGGGGCCCTCATGAACGCTGTCGTCGAATTTCCCACGCTGTCCACAATCAATCGTTACTCGCAAATTGAACTCGAGTACGAATCGGATCTGCGCACGCTCTTTTCCTGGATGAAGCCCAATCCCCGGCCGTGTTTCACGCCGCAGATGTTGGGCGAGTTCGAACATGCCGAAAAGCTTCTCGAGCTCCACCAAGGACACATCAACGACAAGGGATCTCCCAGTGCGGTGCAGTACGTGGTGTTTGGCAGCCGGATCCCAGGCGTTTTCAACCTCGGCGGCGACCTTTCGCTGTTTATCGAGCGCATCATGGCGCGCGACCGCGCCCATATCCATCATTACGCCCGCCTTTGCATTGATCTCATCTACCGGCGTCACATTGGCTTTGGTGCAAATATCACGACCATCGGCCTGGTACAGGGCAAGGCACTGGGTGGTGGCTTCGAATGCGCGCTGGCTTGCGACCTGATCGTCGCCGAGCGGAGCGCGACGTTCTCGTTCCCCGAGTCGCTGTTTAACCTGTTCCCGGGCATGGGCGCGCTGTCATTCCTGTCGCGGCGCATCGGCACGCGCAAGGCCGAGGAAATGTGTGCCTCCGCCGATACCTATACCGCGGAACAGCTGCACCAGATGGGTGTGGTCGACCGTGTGGTCGATGACGGTACCGGCGTTGAAGCGGTTCGGCGGCTGGTGTCGCAGCGAAATCGTCATGCCAACACGCATCGCGCGTTGAAGGCCGCCAAGGCTTTCTGCCAGCCAGTCAGCGAGCAGGAGCTCGTCGGCATCGTCGACGTATGGACGGACGCCGCCATGAAGCTCGACTCGCGCGATCTCAAGATGATGGCACGGCTTGTGAAGGCGCAAGACCGCCTAGCGAGCGCAGCGCCCTCATCGGACGAGGTGGCGCTGGAGACGATGTTTGCGCAACCCGCAGTTGCGGCGAGCGCGTGAAGATGTACGGAGGCCGGCCTAGCTGGCAGCGCGCTTCTTGCTGGACAGATGCGCGCGCAACGCGAGGTCCGTCTCCTCGAAGCACTTGTGCATGTCGGCGAGGAGAGCCCGGGTCTCCTCGTCCTTGATGCGACCGGCGCGGCGCTCGAAGTCCTCGCACATGACTGCGAGTTGCGCCGCGCCGATACTCTTGGCGGCACCAAGCATCGCGTGCACGCCTTCGGCGAGAGCCTCGGACGAGCGCTGCTCGAGCGCCGTCTCCAGCCTTGCGAGCACCTGCGCAACGTCACCGTGGAAGCCATCGACGAGCTTCGTAATGAACGTGTCCTCGCGGGTAATCCGCTCGACGTCAGCGATGCGTGCATAGTCGAGCAACGGTGCGTTGCGACGAGCAAGGTCCAGTGGCGCTGGTTCGTGCGTGCGGAAGATCGGCTTGGTCATCCGTCGACCCAGGCGGTCGATCGCCTGCAGTAGAGCCACCGCTTCATAAGGTTTGCCCAGAAACTCATCCGCGCCAGCCTTCTTCGCGGCGTCGCGCGCCTCAGGCGTCACCGACGCCGAGAGGATCATCACGGGCATGCGTTCAGCACTGCCTTCCATGGCACGGATGGCGCGTGTCACGTCGAGCCCGTTGCGCTGTGGCATGTTGAAGTCGAGAATGGCGAGGTCGGGTTCGCTATCCTCGTGGCGGTCGAGTGCCTCCTCTCCATCACAGGCAAGTATCACCGTGTGGCCAGCTGTTTCGAGCAGTTGAGAGATGATCGTGCGGTTGGTCGCGTTGTCCTCGGCGACCAGTATTCGACGGCCGACGCGCTGTTCTGCCAAGATCTGCGACAGATCGATGATTTGCGCGCCCTCGGACTCCTGAGCCGCGACCGCGTGGATCGCGTTGCGCAGAAGCTTCGGAGGTGTTCCCATCGGAATGGTCGAAATATTGCGCCCGTCGCCGCTTCCTCGCGTACGGTCGGCGACCAGTTCCTGCGCCCGGTCACTGGCGAGGTGGATCAGAGCGATGGATTCATTCGGTGTATTCGCCGATACCGTGTTAAACAGGTCGCGCGCGGTGTTTGCGTCGCCGCAAGCGATGACCGCGGGTACCCGCGCGCCACGCTGCTGCAGCGTCGTGAGAGCGGTAAGCAGTGCTGCGCTGGTGGAGAACACCTCCGCTCGTCCGCAGGCCGATTCGATCACTGGCAACAGGTACGCGCTTGCGGTAGCGTCGGCAAGAACTAGCGCGGGAGCCACATCGGCGTTGTCGGCGGTTGCGGGCGCGAGTGCGGGCGCGGCCTTCGTCAGGGGGAGCTCGAACCAGAACGTGCTGCCACGGCCAAGCTCGCTGGTCACGCCGATCGTGCCCGACATCAGTTCGACCAACTGCTTGGCGATGGTTGTTCCGAGACCAGTACCTCCATAGCGACGGGTCGTCGATTCGTCGGCCTGCACGAACCGCTGAAAGATCTTGGACTGCACCGCAGGGTTCATGCCTATGCCGGTATCGCGTACTTCAAAGCGCAACTGCACGCCGTAATCGGTCTCGCGGACCAGCGAGACGCTAACCACGACTTCACCTGCATGAGTGAACTTGATCGCGTTGGAAAGGAGGTTGAGCAGCACCTGTCGCAGATGGTGGAGGTCCCCTGACAGGTGATACTCGATAGATGGATCGACCATCGCGCGGAACTGCAGGCCCTTGGCGGCGGCGTGCGGCCGCAGCAGGTTGACCAACGTGTTCAGCATCGTGTGGAGGTCGAAATCGACCACCTCGATCGACAGGCGGCCTGCCTCAATCTTGGAGATGTCGAGCACGTCGTCAACCAGCGATCGGAGCACACCGACCGAGTGGCGTAGGAGGCGCACCAGCTCGACTTGCTGTTGATCGAGCCGCGTCACGTTGAATAGTTCCACCACGCCGACGATGCCGTTGAGCGGTGTGCGCATCTCGTGGCTCATGTTGGCGAGGAACGAGCTCTTGGCGCGATTGGCCTCCTCGGCTTTAGTGCGTGCCTCTTGGATACGGGTGAGCAGTGTCGAGACGTACAGAGGTAACACGACTAGAGCGATAAAAAGGCTCCAACCGGCGACTTGGTGCTTTTGCCAGTAGGCAGTAAACAACAGGGCGGCCATGAAACCTGCGAGACATAGCGCCTGGCAGGCGAACAGGTAGCGGCGCCCGTAACGAAAGCCGTTGCCGAACGTGATGAACAGGTAGACGCCAACCATGGACACGCCGGCCTCACCGGTCAGCAGAACGACGATCGTCGCCGTCCCCGCGTCGGCCAGCATGCCGGCGTACCGCCGCGACACGTTTTCCCGTGGCCAAATGCAGATGGCCGCGAAAAGCGCGAATGCAAATACCAGGTCGGCGGCCAGCACCGATAGCAGGATCAGCTGGGTGTGACGCGAGTCGTCGGCTCCGGGGCTGTAAATCGTCCCCATGTAGGCCAGTACCAAGCCCACGATGACGATGCGCAGGACCGCCTGCTCATGCTCGGAGTCGGTCCGGTGCCGCAACCGGGCACGCAGGCTTTTCACCAGTGTGAGGACCTCTTTCAACGCGGTTCTCTTCCTCGTGGCGGCCGGGGTGGCAAGTGGCCGTGGTTGGGGAATGAGCAAGCTTCATGCCCGCTTCCCGCCTTGTTGCCTAGCCTGTTCGTCGAGCGGGGTTCCCCGCCCGACGTTGCAAATCGTCCAATTGTGCTACGGCGCGGCGGTCCTGCCAAACCCCCCCCTCTATAATCGACCTGTTCCCCACCACCCAGCCGCGCTATGAAGATCCTCGTTCCCGTTAAGCGAGTCGTCGATTTCAACGTCAAGGTCAGGGTCAAGGCCGACGGAAGCGGCGTCGACCTTGCCAACGTCAAGATGTCGATGAATCCCTTCGACGAGATCGCGGTGGAAGAGGCGGTACGGCTCAAGGAAAAGGGTACCGCCACCGAAATCGTGGCGGTTTCATGCGGCCCGGCCGCCTGCCAGGAGACGCTGCGCACCGCCCTGGCGCTCGGCGCGGACCGTGCCATCCTGGTCGAAAGTGGGGTCGAGCTGCAGCCCTTGGCAGTCGCCAAGCTGCTGGCCGCCGTCGTTGGCAGGGAGGCGCCGTCACTGGTCATCCTCGGCAAGCAGGCGATCGACGACGACGCCAACCAGGTTGGCCAGATGCTCGCAGCGCTGCTCGACTGGCCGCAGGCGACCTTTGCTTCCAAGGTGGAGATTGCAGGAACGGCGATCACGGTGAAGCGCGAGGTCGACGGCGGCCTCGAGACACTGGCGACGACGCTCCCCGCTGTCGTCACGACCGATCTGCGCCTCAACGAACCGCGTTACGCAACGCTGCCCAACATCATGAAGGCCAAGAAGAAGCCGCTCGAGACGCTCGCTCCGGACGCCTTGGGCGTCGACGTGACTCCGCGCCTCGTCACCCTGAAGGTCGTCGAGCCGAAGAAGCGCGCCGGTGGCGGGCGGGTCGGTTCCGTGGAAGAGCTGGTGCAGAAGCTGCGCAACGAAGCGAAGGTGATCGCATGAGGACGCTGGTCGTTGCAGAGAGCGAAGGTAGTACGGTCCGCGACGCGCTGTACAACGTCCTGGGTGCTGCGACGAAGATCGGCGCCCCCATCGACGTCCTGGCCTTTGGCGCCGATGCCGCAGCCAAGGTGGCAACGGCACTCGGTGTGGCGCGTGTGCTTCGTGTTGACGACGTCGCGCCCCAATCCACGGCGGAAGGTGTGGGCGCACTGGTGACGGGCCTGGTCCAATCGGGTGGGTATACGCATGTTCTCGCGGCAGCGTCGGGGTTCGGCAAGAACTTCATGCCGCGCGTCGCAGCCAAGCTCGATTGCGCGCAGGTCTCGGAGATCACAGCAGTCGAGTCGCCCGATACCTTCGTGCGGCCGATCTATGCGGGCAATGCGTTCGCTACGGTCAAGTCGAACGACGCCGTAAAGCCGGTTACCGTGCGCGCGACGGCGTTCGACCCGGTCGCCAAGGAAGGGGGTGCGGCCGAGGTTGTGGCGGTGTCCACCACCGCGGTCGACGTGGCGAAGGCACCACGCGTCGTGGGACAGGAGCTCACCAAGTCCGAACGGCCCGAGCTTGCCGGGGCGCGCGTGGTGATTTCGGGGGGCAGGGGCCTCGGCAGCGCCGAAAACTTCAAGATGCTCGAGCCGCTCGCCGACAAGCTCAACGCAGCGCTCGGCGCCTCGCGCGCCGCAGTGGACGCAGGGTATGTGCCCAACGACTACCAGGTGGGCCAGACCGGCAAGATCGTCGCGCCCGACCTCTACATCGCGGTCGGCATCTCGGGTGCCATCCAGCACCTCGCGGGCATGAAGGACAGCAAGGTGATCGTCGCCATCAACAAGGACCCCGACGCTCCGATCTTCCAGGTTGCCGACTACGGGCTCGTCGGAGACCTGTTCGAGATCATCCCCGCGCTCACCAAGGCGATCTGACATGAGCGGCTATCGCGCTCCTCTGAAGGACATGAATTTCGTGCTCAACGAGCTCGCCGGGCTCTCGCACGTGGCATCGCTGCCCGGCTACGAGGACGCCACGCCGGACACGGTTGCCGCCATCCTCGACGAAGCGGCCAAGTTCGCGAGCGACGTGCTCGACCCGCTGAACCAGTCCGGCGACCGAGAGGGAGCGAAGCGGCTTCCTGATGGCTCGGTGAAGACGCCTGCGGGCTTCAAGGACGCGTACCTTCAGTTCATCGCCAACGGCTGGAATGGCCTGTCCAAGAATCCTCACTGGGGTGGCCAAGGGTTGCCTCAACTGGTTTCGACGCCGGTGGAGGAGATGTGGCACTCGGCGAACATGGCCTTCGACCTTTGCCCGTTGCTCACCCAAGGGGCAATCGAGGCGATCGAGCTTGCGGGAAGTGACGCACTCAAGTCGACCTACCTGCCCAAGATGGTGTCCGGTGAGTGGACGGGCACCATGAACCTCACCGAGGCGCAGGCGGGTTCGGACCTTGCGGCCGTTCGGACGCGCGCCGAGCCGCAGCCCGATGGAACGTACAGGCTGTTCGGCCAGAAGATCTTCATCACCTACGGCGAGCACGATTACACCGACAACATCGTGCACCTCGTGCTGGCGCGCCTGCCGGACGCGCCGCCCGGCGTCAAGGGCATCTCGCTTTTCGTCGTGCCCAAGTTCCTGGTCAACGCGGACGGCAGCTTGGGTGCGCGCAATGACGTCCGCTGCGTGTCCATCGAGCACAAGCTCGGCATCCACGCCAGCCCGACGGCCGTGCTCGCCTACGGCGACAACGGCGGCGCCACGGGCTTCCTGGTAGGCGAGGCCAACCGTGGCCTCGAATACATGTTCGTCATGATGAACCTCGCGCGCTTTTCGGTTGGGCTCGAGGGTGTGGGTATTTCAGAGCGTGCTTACCAGCGAGCAGCAGGCTTTGCGCGCGAGCGGGTGCAGGGACGTGCCGTGGGGATTTCGCCCGTGAGTGGTACGCCGACTATCATCGAGCACCCGGACGTGCGGCGCATGCTGATGACGATGCGCGCGCTCACTGAAGGCATGCGTGCTACCGTCTACCTGACCGCTGCGTCGATCGACGACGCGCATCGCAATGCCGATGACGGTGCACGCAAGCGATCGCTGGCGTTTGCCGAGTATATGGTGCCCATCGTGAAGGGCTGGTGCACGGAATCCGCGCAACGCGTCGCCTATCTCGGCCTGCAGGTCCACGGCGGCATGGGTTTCATCGAGGAAACTGGCGCTGCGCAGTACGTCCGTGACGCGCGGATCATCACCATTTATGAGGGGACGACGGCGATACAGGCCAATGATCTCATCGGCCGCAAGACAGCGCGCGACGGTGGCGCTGCAGCGCGCGCGCTGCTTGGAGAGATTCGCGAAACCGCCTCGATGTTGCGGGCTGCGAGCGGTGAGGGCCTGGCTCACCTCGGTGCGACGCTCGAGCGCGCGGCCGAGTCCGTATCGCGCGCGCTGGAGTTCGTGCTTGCTGCGTCTGCCGACCGTCCCCGCGAGGCGTTCGCGGGATCGGTGCCTTACCTTATGGCCTGGGGCACCCTTTGCGGCGGCTGGCAGATGGGCCGTGCCGCACTCGTGGCGGCAAGATCTGTCGCGGAGGCGGACGGAGACGCCGAATTTCTGAGGACAAAGGTCGTCACTGCGCGCTACTACGGCGAGGCGTTGCTACCGGAGGTCTCGGCATTGGCGGAGATGGTTATGAATGGTGGTGCGCTCGCTGTCGCATTGCCGGCCGCAGCCTTCTAGCGGCGTATCTGACACGCCTCGGCCGACGAACGGTAGCGGAGAGGGGTACGAACGGCGTTATATTTCATCGGTCGCGTCCCGGGGGAGGGGAGGCCCGCGACCGATGCTCCGTTTACTCAAGCTTCACGCACGCGCGATTCGATCCGTCGAGGATGTTCCGGCAGTGCTCGAGCCCGTGATCGCAGCAGCGCGTAGAGGGCTCGATCTCGATCGGCCCGTGCTCGAATGTGCGCATGCATTCGGCTTCGATTCGCTGATGTACGGGATCTGCCTGGATCCCCGGCCATCGGCGAAGTCGCGACAGTTCGTCTATACGTCGCTCTCCGACGCGTGGGTTCAACGCTACAGCGCCTGCGACTACATCGACATTGATCCGCGAGTTAGGCAGGTTGCCAAGACCTCGCTGCCAGTTGTTTGGGACCAGAGCACCTGGCGAGGGCATTCCGTCGATATCGACCGCTTTCTCGATGATTGCCTCACCACAGGCGTTGCAAGTGGCATTTCGCTGCCGATACGTGACATCGGCAACAGGCCGACATTGTTGGCCCTAAGCTCTGCAACGCGCGTGAATAGTCAGGAACGCCTGCGCGTGATCATGAAGGATATGGCGGCTGTACTGCTGTTTGCCCAATATCTTCACGAAGTGGTCATGCTTCCTTCAGTCGAAAAGATTGTGGGCCAGCGCGAGCCGATACCAACCTTGTCGCGGCGTGAGTGCGAATGCCTATCTCTGGGAGCCCGTGGATTCGGCAGCGCGGACATCGCGACATGTATGTCGATAACCCCTCGTACGGTTCAGATGTACTTTGACAACGCACGCACAAAGCTAGGTGCATCGAATCGACAGGAGGCTGTGGCCCTCGCGATCAAGCACGGACTCATCATCCCTTGATCGTTGGAAGGTTCGCCCCCAAAGCCCTGTCAGCGCGCGCCGACAGCTGAATCTTCCAGGCGCCTACGGCGCGGCGCCCTGAGGGGCGGCACGATGCATGGCATCCAATCCCATGTGCTCGTGTCCATATGAACAACCTTTACGCATTACCAAACGCGAATCCGCGTATCGCGACGGGGCTGTCGTCGATCCCCAGGCGAGCTGGATCAACGAGCTTGCGTGGGCGGGTGGCGGCGTTGCGCGTGCTGCTGGCTGGATTGGCATTGGCCACGCTCGCGAATTCTGCGGTCCGCGCCGAGACTCATCCGCCGATGCCTCCCGGCACTTACGTCGTTGGCTGCAGCACCGTGGAGCAGGACTTCTCGCGCCTTCGACCCGGCGAGACGCCTCAGCAGTACTGGGAAGGGATTCCCGCCGACGACGGGCGCGCTCGATACGTCACCGACCTCGAGACGAGTCCGGCGTCGATGTCGGTTTCCTTCGCAGTTCCCGATGACGGCGAGCTCTTCGGAAAGTACGCGGGAAAGCCGTACACGGTCGCGTTCATCGTCTGCTACCCGGCGGCGAGCGACTCCGGCTACGAGCCGTACACATTGCCCAACGGCGTCATCGTCCCACGCATGCAGCGCGGCACGCAGCTGCCGAAGTTCGCGGACACCAATGCGGTCTATCCGCTGCTGGAGTTCTCGCACGGCCTCGAGGGTAGCCCCCTCGACACCGATTACATGCAGGCGATGCGGGTATTCGCGTCCAACGGCTACGTGGTCGCAGCTCCGTTCCACGCCGATGCACGGGTGGCCAACCTGGACGTCGACGATTTCAAGGACATCGTCCACGCCATCGTCGACTTCAGCGACTACACGGCGATGCAGGCGCTGCGTCCGATCACGCTGTCGAAGATGGTGGATGCGCTGGCGGCCGATCCGCACTGGAGCTCGAACATCGACTTCAATCGCGTGGCCGGGTTCGGCGCGAGCCTGGGCGGCGAGGCGCTGATCCTCCAGGCTGGCGCCAAGCTGACCGTCTCCCTGGGACTGTCTTCGAAGACGGTCATCACGGACCCGCGGCTGACGTCGATCGCCACCTACGTGCCGTACTTCGGGCAGCCGCTGCTGCCGGCCTTCGGGCGTGACCAGAGCGGCATCGACTTCATGAACGTGGTTCCCGTACTCGGCATCGCCGGTACGGCCGATACGGTTGCGCCGCTGTCGAGCACGCGCGAAGGCTTCGAGCGCATGATGGGCACGCGCGAGCTGATATCCCTCGAAGACGTCGGTCACGCATTCGACGTGCCGAGCAGCGACGACATCTTCACCTGGTCGCTGTTGTTCCTCGGGGCAACCACGCAGCGCGACCCGGCGATGCTGGCACAGCTGCAGCGGACGACCAGCGTCGCGGGCGGTGGCGACGATCGCATCGTGCTCGCCAACGTGCTTCCCTACGGACCGGCAGCGGGCGAGATGGACGTGGTGGAGTATTACAACGCTTCGCTCGACCACTATTTCATGACGGCCGACGGCAACGAGATCTCGGTGCTCGACGCCGGGGTGATCTCGGGCTGGGCGCGCACGGGCTACGTGTTCAAAGCATGGAACATGGAGAACGTGCGAGGGCGCCCGGTATGCCGGTACTACGGCACACCCGGCGTGGGCCCGAACACGCACTTCTACAGCGTGCTGGCGAACGAATGCGCGATACTCGCCAATGACCCCATCTGGACGTTCGAAGGCAACGTCATGAAGACGGAGGTTCCCGCTAACTGGACCTGCCCGGCGGCCGACATGATGGTGGTGCGCATGTACAACAACGGCAAGGGTGGGGTCGCCAACCACCGCTACACCATCACCCCGGATGTCATCAACGAAATGGTGGTGCAGGGTTGGACCGTCGAGGGCCCGGTGATGTGCACGCCGCCTTGACCGGGGCAGAGGCTACCGCACCTCGATCGACTCCACCCACATGATCTCGCAGGCGCCGTCGCCGGTGTCGTCGCGGCGCAGCGAAGTCGACCATCGCCCGCCGCCCGGGGTCCGCACGTCGACGAGTTGCCCCCTGAGCGTCAGCACCTGGCCGCGACGCATGCGTGACAGCGTGTCCTCCACCTCGCGATCGGCGGGAATGGCGTGGATCTGCGCGGCGCTCACCACCAGTTCGCGCGGTTCGAGGGGGAAGTGCGAAGCATCCCGGGGGCGCCAGTAGAAGAACCGTCCCATCTGCGTGATGTCGAGCTGCTCGAGGACCTGGCTGTCCGACATCGGCCCCCAGCCCACCGCGAGGTCCCAGGGCGCGATCGACGCGCCGCCGTCGAGGCGGTACCGCTCCTTGCGCAGCAGGCGCACCGTCAGCGAGTAGCGCGCACGCGGCTGCAAGGTCGCGCCACGCGCGTCGAAGGTCGATGCGTGGTCGAGGTCGACCTGGACCGGCGGCGCCGAGGCGATCTCGCCTTCGGGGGGCACGAAGGCGCGGTTGCGCCAGGCGTCGAAAGCGCCGTAAAGGCTCGCCACCAGCAGGACGGCGAAAAGGACCCGCACGCGGCGTCAACCCGCCGGGATCACCACCACGCCCTGGCTGGGGAGGTCGACGGCTGCGGCCTCGCCGGCGGCGAGCGGTGAGCCGACGTCGGGGCTGACGGCGAAGAGCTCCCCGACCGGCGTGTCGAGCGTGTACTCCATGAAGCTGCCGAGGTAGGCGGCCTTGCGCACCGTGGCCGCCATCGACGCGGGCGTTGCGTCGCGTCGCACCACGATCGACTCGGGGCGGATCGCGACCTCGACCTCCCCGTCGGGCAGGCCGCGATGCGGAAGCGTCAGCGCCAGGGGACCGACGGTGACGCGGGCGAGCCGGTCGTCGATGCGCGCGAGCCGCGCGCGCACGCGGTTCGCGTCGCCCATGAAGCCCGCGACGAAGGGATTGCCCGGCGCCTCGTAGAGCTCGCGCGGCGTTCCCTCCTGCGCGATCACCGCCTTGTTCATGACGATGATGCGGTCGGACACCGCGAGCGCCTCGGCCTGGTCGTGGGTGACGTAGACGACGGTGAGGCCGAGCCTCGTCTGCAGGTCCCGGATCTCCTGGCGCATCTGCCGGCGCAGCCTCGCGTCGAGGTTCGATAGCGGCTCGTCGAACAGCAGCACCGAGGGCTCGAGCACCAGCGCGCGCGCTACGGCGACGCGCTGCTGCTGGCCGCCCGAAAGCTCGGAAGGGAGCCGCGCGTCGAAGCCGGCGAGGCCGACGGTGGCGAGGGTGTCGCGCGCGCGGGCGTCGGCGTCGCCCTTCGCGACCCGCGATACCACGAGGCCGTAGCGGACGTTCTCCAGCACCGTCATGTGCGGGAACAGGGCGTAGCTCTGGAACACCATCGAGACGTCGCGCTCGGAGGCGGGCAGGGTGGTCACGTCGCGCCCGCCGATGTGGATCGATCCCGAGGAAGGCGCCTCGAGGCCCGCGATCATGCGCAGCGTAGTGGTCTTGCCGCAGCCCGAGGGGCCGAGCAGCGTGACCAGCGTCGAGGGCTCGATGGTGAAGGAGATCGAGTCGACCGCCACCACGCTGCCGTAGCGCTTGACCACGTCGCGGAACTCGATCGAGGCGGCTTTCATCGTGGGATTTCCTTCATGCGGCCGCGCCGCCGATGTCGGCCACCGCGCCGGCGCGCGGAGGCGTGACGCCCGTGCGCCTGCCGAGGCGGCGTTGGCCGACGAGCTTCTGGATGGCGACGATCACCACCAGCATCAGCAGGATCAGCACCGAGCTGTAGGCGATGGCGACGCCGTAGTCGCCGTTGATCACGCGGTTGATGATGTAGGTGGTGGCCCATTCGTACTGCGCCGAGACCAGGAAGATGATCGCCGACACCGTGGTGACCGAGCGCACGAAGCTGTACACCAGCGCTGCGACCACGGCCGGCTTGAGCAGCGGCAGCAGCACGCGGCGCAGCGTGGTGGCGCCGCGCGCGCCGAGCGTCATCGAGGCCTCGTCGAGGCTGCGGTCGATCTGCGACATGGCCGCCATGCCGGCACGCACGCCCACGGGCATGTTGCGGAACACGTTGCAGAGGACGAGGATCAGCGCCGTGCCGGTGAGCTCGATCGGCGGCACGTTGAAGGCGAGGATGTAGGACACGCCGATCACCGTGCCGGGGATCGCGAACGACAGCATGGTGCCGAATTCGAACACCGTCTGGCCGACGAAGCGCTGCCGCGTCAGGAGCCACGCCGCGACAAGGCCCATCGCCGCGGTGAGCGGGGCGGCGACGGCCGAGAGCTTGATGGTGGTGAAGAACGAGGCCCAGGCCGTGCCGGACCAGATCATGCCGTGCGGCCCCCATTCGATGCCGAAGGCCTTGACGTAGTGCTTGAGCGTGGGCGTGTAGTCGCGGCCCCAGGTCTCGACGAAGCCGCCCATCAGCGCCATGGCATACACCACCACGGTGAGCACCAGCCAGGGCAGCGCCACGGCCCTGCAGGCGCGCTCGAGGCTGCGCGGCAGCGGCGCGGGAAGGCCCGAGTCGCCCTTGCCGGTCATCGACGTGTACGAGCGGCCCCCGAGGATCGCGCGCTGCGCGAGGAAGGCGCCCAGCGCGAACACCAGCAGCACGATGCCCAGCGTCGCCGCGCGCCCGGGGTCGAGCTGCGCGCCGACCACCGAGAAGAACACCTCGGTCGACAGCACGCCGAAGTTCCCGCCGAGCACGATGGGGTTGCCGAAGTCGGCGATGGACTCGATGAAGGTGATCAGGAAGGCGTTGGCGAGGCCGGGGCGCATCAGCGGCAGCGACACCGTGAGCAGCGTCTTCCAGCGGTCAGCACGCAGGGTCTGCGCGGCTTCCTCCATCGACGGCGACACGCCTTCGACCACGCCGATCAGCACCAGGAAGGCGATGGGCGTGAACGCGAACACCTGCGCGAGCAGGATACCCGGCATGCCGTAGAACCAGCGCGCGGGCGGGATGCCGAAGGCGTACTCGAGGAAGTGGTTGACCAGCCCCGCGCGGCCGAACAGCAGGATGAGCCCGAGCCCGATGACGAAGGGCGGGGTGATGATGGGCAGCACCGACAGCGCGCGCAGCAGGCGCTTCAGCCGGTAGCCGGTGCGCGTGACGAGCAGCGCGAAGGCGAGCCCGAGGACGGTACAGACCACCGCGCAGGCGAGTGCCAGGAAGAGCGTGTTCCAGGCCACGCCGCAGCTCACGGGGCCGTGCAGGCAGCCCAGTCCCCAGATCTTGTCCGCGACGATGCGCCGCGCGAACGCCGTGAACGAGAACACGCCGTCGCTGTCCTGCAGCGCGGACACCAGGATCTTGAACACCGGGAAGAACGTGAAAAGCGCCACTAGGCCCATCACGGTGACGATCGCGCCGGCGGTGAACGCATCGCCCTTGAACCAGCCGCGCATCGCCATGCCCGTCGCCAGGAACATGGCGAAGGCGTAAAGGGTCACTGCGGCGCCGAGCCCCATGCCGTACTGGCGGCCGGCGAGCGGGCCGGCCAGCGCGCCCAGCCATTCGAAGGACCAGCCCGTCGCGCCGATCGCGAAGCCCTGGCCGAGCGCCCAGGCGATGCCCAGGGCGCCGATGGCCATCAGCGCGTTGCCGCGCAGCCGTGGCGCGACGCGCGCGACGACGCATGCGGCAGCGAGAACGGGGAAGAGGAACAGCGGTGCGAGCCAGGTGCGGCCGTGCCTCAGCACCTGCAGCAGCGCAGGTGCGTTGTCCGCGGAGGCCCATTGCGCGATCCAGCCCAGGGAGAACACGCTGTCCTGCAGCGCGTACCAGGGCAACAGCAGGAGGCCCGCCGCCGCGGCCGCGACCCACCATGCCAGCGAACGGGAATGCCCATCCATTCCCGCCCCCCGCGACTCGCTCATCGAGGCTCGCTCATCGCGGAAGCGAGGCGACTTCCTTGTCCCAGCGCTCGAGCAGGCGCTTGCGGACGTCCGCAGAGCCATAGCGCGCGAAGTCGTAGCGGATCACCTTGATGTCGGTCAGCTTGGGCACCTGCGGGGGGAGCGTGACGTTGCGGTTGGTCGGGATGGCGTACTCGCCGACGGTGAGTCCGATGCCGTTGCCGTCCGCGGAGAGCGCCCAGTCGACGAACTTCCTCGCCGCGTCGAGGTTGTGCGTGCCCTTGATGATGGCGATCGACCCGACCTCGTAGCCGACGCCTTCGCAGGGCATGACCGGCAGCACCGGGAAGCCGCGCACGATCTCGTTGATCACGCCGTGCAGCACCGAGCTGCCGACGAAAACCTCGCCCTGCTTGACCGCCGTCATCGGCCCGATGCCCGAACGCGCATAGCTCGTCACGTTGGGATGGATGCGCACCATCAGCTTGAACGCCTCGTCCTCGCCGAACACCTGCACCAGCGAGGCGAGCATCAGGTAGGCGGTACCCGAGGCGTTCGGGTTGCCCAGCATCACGTCGCCCTTGTACGCGGGGTCGGCGAGGTCCTTCCAGCACTTCGGCACGGCGTAGTGCTTGCGCGTCGCGATCTCGGTGTTGTAGCCCAGCGACAGGATGCCGCCGTAGACGCCCGACACCCGGTTGCCGGAAGTATCGGACAGCACGCGTGCCCAGTCGTAGAGCTCGTCGACCTTCGGGGAGCGGTAGGTCTCGAGCAGGCCCTGCTCGGCAGCCTGCAGGTAAGCGTCGGCCGGTCCCGCCCACCAGATGTCGCCGCGCGGGTTGCCACGCTCGGCGGCGATCTGCGCGGCCATCTCGCCCGTTGCCTTCTGCAACACCGAAACCCTGGTCCCGGTCGCCTTCTCGAAGCCCACCGCCATGCCCTGGCACCAGGCGGTGTTGGGCGAGCTGCAGTAGAGGTTGAGCGTGCCCTGCGCCCGCGCGGCCGGCGACGCGGCTGCGCAGGCGAGGGCGACGACCAGCCCGAGGACGGCCGCGAGCGGGCGCATGCGCATCGACGGTCAGCGGGGTTGCGAGCCGATCTCGGTATCCCAGCGCTGCAACAGCCGCTTGCGCTCCTCGGAGCTGCCGTACTTGGCGAAGTTGTAGTCGATGAGCTTGATCTGGTCGGGGTTGGGCGACAGCGGCGACACCGGCGTCGCCTTGTTGGAAGGGAGCTGGAACGACTTCGCCTTTTCCGCCAGCGCCTGCGCCTTGGGCGTGAGCGCCCAGTCGTAGAACTTCCTGGCGTTCTCGAGGTTGCGCGCGCCCTTGACGATGGACATCGAGCCGATCTCGAAGCCCGTGCCCTCGCAGGGCGCGACGCTCTTCACCGGGAAGCCGGCCTGGCCCTCGGTGATCACGTCGTGGATGAAGGCCACCGCGACCATCGTCTCGCCGCGCGCGGCGGCCTTGATCGGCCCCACGCCCTGGCGGGGGTAGGCGTTGATGTTCCGGTGCAGCGCCAGCAGGAACTTGAACGCCTCTTCCTCGCCGAAGAGCTGCACCAGCGTGGCGATCGCCGTGTACGCGGTGCCGGAGGCGTTGGGATTGGCCATCTGCACCTCGCCCTTGAACTCGGGCTTGGCGAGGTCCTTCCAGCACTGGGGCGCCGCGATGCCCTTCTTGGCGAGGAGCTCGGTGTTGTAGCCGAAGCCCAGCACGCCGAGGTAGATGCCCACGGTGCGGTATTTCGACGCCTCGGCCTGCTTCAGCGCCCACGGGCGCAGGTTGGCGAGCTGCGGCGAGCGGTATTCCTCGGTGAGCCCGAGCTCGGCGGCCTGCAGGTGCGGGTCGCCGGTGCCTCCGTACCAGAGGTCGACCTTGGGATTGGCCTTTTCGGCGGCGAGCTGCGCGAACGACTCGCCCGACCCCTTGAGTATCATCGCAGCCTTGATGCCCGTCTCCTTCTCGAACTCGACCGACGCGAGCTGGCACCACTCCGCCTGCATCGGGCACAGCACGTTGACGACGCCCTGCGCCTGCGCGAGCGACGCGCTGCCGGCCAGCACCAGGCCGGCAACGATGGTCTTGAATGACATGGATGTTCCTCCTCGTGGCGCGCTCAAAGGGCGCGCTGGTCGCGGATTGTAATATTCGTGCAGCCTACCAGCAGCGTCAACTCACCGAGCCTTACACGAATGAAAGAATCGAGCCCCCCACCCGACCCGCGAACCATCCGCCTCGGCATCGACCTCGGCGGCACCAAGATCGAGCTCGCCGCGCTCGACCCCGCCGGCGCCGAGCTCCTGCGCCACCGCGTGCCGACACCGCGCGAGGACTACGCGGCGATCGTCGAGGCGGTGGGTTCGCTGGTGGACGACGCCGAGCGGCGCCTCGGCATCGCCGCGGGCGTCGCGCGGGTGGGGATCGGCACGCCGGGCTCGCGCTCGCGCGCCACGGGGCTGCTGCGCGGGTCCAATTCGGTGTCCCTCAACGGCAAGCCCCTCGCCGACGACCTGGCCGCGCGGCTCGGGCGGCCGGTGCGCATGACCAACGACGCCAACTGCTTCGCGCTGTCCGAGGCGAGCGACGGCGCGGGTGCCGGGGCCGAGGTGGTGTTCGGCGTGATCCTGGGCACCGGCGTCGGGGGCGGCATCGTCGTGCACGGCCGCGTGCTCGACGGCGTCAACGGAATCGCCGGGGAGTGGGGCCACAATCCCTTGCCCTGGCCGCGCGACGACGAACGCCCCGGGCCGCACTGCTTCTGCGGCCACGCGGGCTGCATCGAGACCTTCCTGTCGGGACCCGGCTTCGAGCGCGACCACAGCGCCGACCGGTCGATGGGCTCGCGCGAGATCGTCGCGGCGGCGCGTGCCGGCGACGCCAGGGCCCGCGCATCGCTCGACCGCTACTGCGAGCGCCTCGCCCGCGCGCTGGCGCACGTGATGGACATCCTCGACCCCGACGTGATCGTGCTGGGCGGCGGCATGTCCAACGTCGACGAGCTCTACGACGAGGTGCCGCGGCGCTGGGGCGAGTGGGTGTTCTCCGACCGCGTCGACACGCGCCTCGTGCGGAACCGCCACGGCGATTCCAGCGGCGTGCGCGGTGCGGCCTGGCTTTGGCCGGCGTAGGTTCCCGCTTTCGCGGGAATGACGGTTCCCGCTTTCGCGGGAATGACGGTGCGGGCTTTCGCGGGAATGACGATGCGCGGGATCAGCCGACGTCGACGTTGTCGATGAGGCGCGTGGCGCCGAGCCTCGCCGCGCCCAGCACCACCGCGGCGCCGCGCTCGCCCGGCGCCGGCACCGCGAGGTCCGCGGCGCGCCGCAGGGCGACATAGTCGACCTGCCAGCCGGTGCGCGCGAGGCCCTCGGCGGCTTCGCGCTCCAGCGCCTCGGCCGGCTGCCCTGCGCGAAATCCCGCTGCCACGGCCTGCAGCGCGCCGTGCAAGGCGGGTGCCCGCGCGCGCTCGCCGGCCGACAGGTAGCCGTTGCGGGACGACAGTGCGAGCCCGTCGGCCGCGCGCACGGTGTCGATGCCGACCAGTTCGATCGGCAGGTTGAACTGCTCGATCATGCCGCCCACGATCACGAGCTGCTGGCGGTCCTTCTTGCCGAAGACCGCGACATCGGGACGCACCAGGTTGAAGAGCTTGAGCACCACGGTGCACACGCCCTCGAAGAAGCCCGGGCGGAACGCGCCCTCGAGCTCCGCGGCGAGCGGCGGCGGCGCGACGCGGTATTGCTGGGGCACCGGGTACATGTCGCGCTCGCCGGGTGCGAACAGCACGTCGGCGCCGCTACGGGCAAGGGCTTCGCGATCGGCTGCGAAGGTACGCGGGTAACGGTCGAAGTCCTCGTGTGGACCGAACTGCAGGCGGTTGACGAAGATGCTGGCAACGACGGTGTCGGCGCGGCCGCGGGCCGCCTCGACGAGTCGCAGGTGCCCCTCGTGCAGGTTTCCCATGGTGGGCACGAAGGCGACGCGCCCGGCGCGCGCGAGGCGGGCGCGCAGCGCGCCCGCGGATTCGACGAGGTCCATGGATGGAATGTCCCGGCCGTCTTGCAGCGCTACGCGTAGCTGTGCTCGGCAGCCGGGAAGCTGCCGTCCTTGACGGCCCTCACGTAGGCCGCAATCGCCGCCTCGATCGAGGTGTTTCCGTCCATGAAGTTGCGCACGAAGCGCGGCGGCTTGCCGGGATAGATCGCCAGCATGTCGTAGGCGACCAGCACCTGGCCCGCGCAGGACGGTCCCGCGCCGATGCCGATGGTCGGCGCCCGGCATTCGCGCGTGACCTCGGCGGCGAGCGCGCCCGGGACGAGCTCCAGCACCAGCAGGCCGGCGCCGGCTTCGCCGAGCGCGACGGCGTCGCTGCGCAGCCGGCGCGCCTCGGTATCGTCGCGTCCCTGCACGCGATAGCCACCGAGCTGGTGCACCGATTGCGGCGTGAGCCCGAGGTGCGCGCACACGGGAATGCCGCGCGCCACCAGGAACTCGACCGTCGGCGCGAGCCAGGCGCCGCCTTCCAGCTTGACCATCTGCGCGCCCGCGGCCATCAGCGTCGCGGCATTGCGATACGCCTGTGCCGGGCTCTCGCCATAGCTGCCGAACGGCAGGTCGGCGACGATCAGCGCATTGCGCGGGGCGCTCGCCACGGCGCGCACGTGGTAGGCGATGTCAGCCAGGGTGACGGGCACCGTCGAGGCCTGCCCGCCGATCACCATGCCGAGCGAATCGCCGACCAGCATCGCGTCGACACCGGCGCGGTCCTCGAGGGCGGCGAAGCTCGCGTCGTAGCAGGTGAGCATCGCGATCTTCTCGCCGCGCGCGGCCATGTCGCGCAAGCCGGGCACGGTGCGCCGCGCGGACGCCGATACGGAGGTGCGGGACGTGGACATGGAGGGAGCCTACATGTCCACGTAGTTCGGCCCGCCGCCGCCCTCGGGTGGCACCCAGTGGATGTTCTGGCGCGGGTCCTTGATGTCACAGGTCTTGCAATGCACGCAGTTCTGCGCGTTGATCTGCAGGCGCTGGCCCCCCCCGTCCTCGCGGGGCACGAACTCGTAGACGCCGGCGGGGCAGTAGCGCGACTCGGGGCCGTCGTACACCGCGAGGTTGACCTCCACCGGGATGCGCGCATCGCGCAGCTGCAGGTGGGATGGCTGGTCCTCGGCGTGGTTGGTGTTCGACAGGAACACCGACGACAGCCGGTCGAAGGTCAGCGTGCCGTCGGGCTTGGGATAGTCGATGGGTGGCATCGCCGACGCGGGCTGCAGCGCGAGGTGGTCGGGGGTCTTGTGGCGCAGCGTCCAGGGCACCAGCGCGCCGAGCTTCAGGTCGTTGAGCCACATGTGCAGGCCGCCGTGGATCGTGCCCGGCCACATGCCCCATTTGAGGCCGGGCTTGACGTTGCGCACCTTGTGGAGGTCCTGGTGCACCCACGAGCGCTCGACGCGGCCGGGATAGTCGTCGAGGCGGTCGTGCGAGCGGCCCGCCGACAGCGCCTCGAAGGCGCTCTCCGCGGCGAGCATGCCGGTCTTCATCGCGTTGTGCGAGCCCTTGATGCGCGGCAGGTTCACGAAGCCCGCCGCGCAGCCCACCAGCGCGCCGCCGGGGAACACCAGCCGCGGGATCGACTGCAGGCCGCCCTCGTTGATGGCGCGCGCCCCGTAGCCGAGGCGCTTGCCCCCCTCGAACGTGCCGCGGGTCGCGGGGTGGGTCTTGAAACGCTGGAACTCGGCGAAGGGGGAGAGGTGCGGATTGCGGTAATCGAGGTGGACCACGAAGCCCACCGCGACGAGATTGTCGCCGAAGTGGTAGACGAACGAGCCGCCCCCCGTGCGCGAATCGAGCGGCCAGCCCTGGGTGTGCATCACCAGGCCTTTGCGGTGCCTGTCCGGCCCGACCTGCCACAGCTCCTTGAGGCCGATGCCGTACTTCTGGAACCCGCGGCCTTCGCGCAGGCCGAAGCGCGCGATCAGCGCCTCCGACAGCGAGCCCCGGCAGCCTTCGGCGAACAGCGTGTAGCGCGCATGGAGCTCCATGCCGCGCTGGTAGTCGTCGCGGTGCGCGCCGTCGCGGGCGATGCCCATGTCGCCGGTGGCGACGCCCACCACGGCGTCGCCTTCGCCGAACAGCACCTCCGTCGCGGCGAAGCCGGGGTAGATCTCCACGCCGAGGGCCTCCGCCTGCTCGCCCAGCCAGCGGCAGACGTTGTCGAGGCTCACGATGTAGTTGCCGTGGTTGCCCATCAGCGGCGGCAGCAGCGCGTGGGGGATGCGCCACGCGCCGCGCTCGCCGAGGACCAGGAACCGGTCGTCGGTGACGGCGGTGTCGAGCGGCGCGCCGCGCTCGCGCCAGTCGGGCAGGAGCTCGTTCAGCGCGATCGGGTCGACGACCGCACCCGACAGGATGTGGGCCCCCACCGCGGCGCCCTTCTCGAGCACGCACACCGAAACCTCGCGCGACGCGGCGGCGGCGAGCTGCTTGACGCGGATCGCGGCGGCGAGGCCCGCGGGGCCCGCGCCGACGATCACCACGTCGTAGTCCATCGATTCCCGCGCCATCTCGCTCATGCGCTCTCCCGTTCCCGGCCTCGCATCGCTCCACCCGGCGCAGGGGCGCAGGGGGACGGCAAGACAACGCCTCGCGCGCCGGGCAGGCTACAATTTTAGTCTTTCGCCGCCACGCACCACCTGCAATGAGCGCATCGAGGGTCATCGTCCACCGCAGCCGCCAGTCGGTCCGCTGGGGCGACATGGACATGCTGGGCCATGTGAACAACACGCTGTACTTCCGCTACATGGAGCAGGCGCGGCTGGAGTGGTTCTATGCTTTCGCGCAGTCGGACGCCCCGTATGCCCGCGAAAGCGGGCCGCTGATCGTCAACGCGAGCTGCAGCTTCCTCCAGCCCATCGTCTACCCCGCCGAGCTCGAGGTGGTGATGTTCCTGGCCGAGCCGGGCCGCAGCAGCATCGCCAGCTACTACGACATCCTGCGCGAGGGCCGGCGCGTCGCCGAGGGCGCCGCCAAGCTCGTCTGGGTGACGCTCGCCGACGGGCGGCCCACGCCGCTGCCCGGGGCGATCCGCGCGCTGGTCGGCGCGGGGACCTGAAACGGAGGAGAAAAGCATGACCGCGACCCCCCTGTGGACGCCGTCGCCCGGGCGCGTCGCCGCAGCCAATGTGACGGCGTTCGCGCGCCGCGCCGAGGCGGCGAGCGGCCGCCGGCTTCCCGACTACGACGCGCTGTGGCGCTGGTCGGTCGACGACATCGAGGCGTTCTGGAAGCTCGTCTGGGAGGACGGCGGCGTGATCGCCGGCGTGCCGCCTGCGACGACCCTGCGCGACGGCGACCGGATGCCGGGCGCGCGCTTCTTCGACGACGCGAGGCTCAATTTCGCCGAGAACCTGCTGGCGCGCCGCGGTGTCGCCGACGATGCCGACGCGCTGGTGTTCCGCGGCGAGGACAAGGTCGCGAAACGGCTCAGCCGCGGCGAGCTCGACGCGGAGGTGTCGCGCTTCGCGCAGGCGCTCGCCGCCCTGGGGATCGCCCCGGGCGATCGCGTCGCCGCCTTCATGCCCAACATGCCCGAGGCCATCGTCGCCACGCTGGCCACCGCCGCGCGCGGGGCGGTGTGGTCGTCGTGCTCGCCCGACTTCGGGGTGCAGGGCGTCGTCGACCGTTTCGGCCAGATCGCCCCGCGCGTGCTGGTTGCGGTCGACGGCTACTGGTACAACGGCAAGCCCATCGACGTGCGCGACAAGGTCGCCGACATCGTGGCGCGGCTGCCCAGCGTCGAGCGGGTGGTGATCGTCCCCTACCTCGAGCCCACGCGAGGCCATGCCATCCGCGCGGCGCTGTCTTGGGACGAATGGCTCGCGCCCCATCGCGCGGGGCCGATCGACTACGTGCAGATGCCGTTCAACGCGCCCCTGTACATCCTCTATTCGTCGGGCACCACCGGGGTGCCGAAGTGCATCGTGCACGGCGCCGGCGGCACGCTGCTGCAACACCTCAAGGAGCACCGGCTGCACGGCGACTTGAAGCCGGGCGACCGCCTCTTCTACTTCACCACCTGCGGATGGATGATGTGGAACTGGCTGGTCTCGGGCCTCGCCTGCGGCGCGGCGCTGATGCTCTACGACGGCTCGCCCTTCGTGCAGCGCGGCCGCGTGCTGTGGGAGTACGCCGAGGACGAGCGCTTCACGCATTTCGGCACCTCGGCCAAGTACATCGACGCGCTGAAGAAGATCGCCGCCGTTCCGCGCAAGGACTTCGCGCTGGGTGCGCTGCGCACGGTGCTGTCGACCGGCAGCCCGCTCGCCGCAGAGAGCTTCGACTACGTCTACCAGTGCATCAAGGAGGACGTGTGCCTGTCGTCGATCTCGGGCGGCACCGACATCGTGTCGTGCTTCGTGCTCGGCTGCCCGACGCTGCCGGTGTGGCGAGGCGAGATCCAGTGCCGCGGCCTCGGCATGGCCGTCGAGGCCTTCGACGAGGAGGGCCGCGCGCTGCCCGAGGGCCGCGGCCAGCGCGGCGAGCTCGTCTGCACGCGACCCTTCCCGTCGATGCCCATCGGCTTTTTCGGCGACGACGACGGCTCGCGCTACCGCGCGGCGTACTTCGAGCGCTTTCCCGGCGTGTGGTGCCACGGCGACTACATCGAGATCACCGCGCACGGCGGCGTGGTCATCTACGGCCGCTCCGACGCCACGCTCAATCCCGGTGGCGTGCGCATCGGCACCGCCGAGATCTACCGCCAGGTCGAGCAGCTCGACGAGGTCGTCGAGAGCCTGGTGATCGGCCAGGACTGGCCGCCCGGCGAGCTCGCCGACGTGCGCGTGGTGCTGTTCGTCAAGCTGCGCGACGGGCTCGTGCTCGACAACGTGCTGGTGGAGAAGATCAGGAACCACATCCGCGACAACACCACGCCGCGCCACGTGCCCGCCAAGGTCGTGCAGGTCACCGACATCCCGCGCACCAAGAGCAACAAGATCGTCGAGCTCGCGGTGCGCAACATCGTGCACGGGCGCGAGGTGAAGAACCGCGAGGCGCTCGCCAACCCCGAGGCGCTCGAGCAGTACCGCGACCGAGCGGAGCTCAAGACCTGATGCTCGCGCGAGCCTCCCTGCGCCGCGCGCGCCGCCGCATGCCGCCGCCACGGCGGCCTGCCACGCGATGACCTTGCTCGCCATCGTGCTGGCGCTGGCGCTCGAGCAGTGGAGGGCGTTCGACTGGCGCTCGCGCGTCGAGCGCGCCTACGTGCGCTTCGCGCGCGCGCTCGAGCGGGCGATGAACGGCGGGACGCGCGAGCAGGGCACGATCGCCGCGCTGGTCGCGCTGGTGGTGCCCGTCGGCATCGCCGCGCTGCTGCACTGGGCGGCGTGGCAGGTGCATCCGCTGCTGTCGCTGGCCTGGAACGTGGCCGTGCTGTACGCGCTGATGGGGTTCCGGCGCTTCAGCCACGCGGTGTCCACCATCATCGCCGCGCTGTCGGCCGGCGAGCTCGGCGTTGCGCGCCGTGCGCTCGCGGCCTGGACCGGCGGCATCACCGCCGAGCTCTCGTCGGACGACGTGGCGCGGCTCGCCGTGGAGCGCGGCCTGGTCGACGCCTACCGCCAGGTGTTCGGTGTGCTGTTCTGGTTCGCCATCCTGCCCGGGCCCACCGGCGCGGTGCTGTACCGCGCCAGCGTGCTGCTCGCCACGGAATGGCGCGGCCCCGGAAAGGCGCAGGACGCGACGCCCATCGCCCGCGAGCGCGAGCGCTTCGGCGCGCCGGTGCGGCGCTTCCTCGGCTGGCTCGACTGGCTGCCGGTGCGCGCGACCGCGCTGTCGTTCGCCATCGTCGGCGATTTCGAGGACGCGATCGAGTGCTGGCGCAGCCAGGCGGCGTCGTGGGCCGGCGAGCCCGGCGGCCTCACCGAGGGTGTGCTGCTGGCGAGCGGCGGCGGTGCGCTCGGCATCCGCCTCGGCGGGCCGGTGACGATGGGACCGGGCGAGCGCGAGGAGCGGCCCGAGGTGGGCGCCGGCGACAGCGTCGCGCCCGACGTCCTGCCATCGGCCGTGGGCCTGGTGTGGCGCTCGCTGGTGCTCTGGCTGCTCTTGATCCTGCTCGTCACGCTCGCCTACGTCGCGCCGTAGCCGCTCGCCGCTGCATGCGTGCGCGACGCCTCGACGGCTCCGCGCCGTCGAGCACACGACCACTCAGCTGCGCCGCGCCGCGCGCGATTCCTCCACCAGCGCGCGGTAGAGCGCCATCCGCTGCGGCGCGATCGCGCCTTGCGCGGCAGCCTCCGCGACCGCGCAGCCCGGCTCGGCGACGTGCAGGCAATCGCGGAAGCGGCAGTTGCCGAGCCAGGGCCGCATCTCGACGAACGCCTCGCCGAGCGCCAGCGGCTCGGCATCGGCGACGCCGAAGGTCTTGACGCCGGGCGAGTCGACGATCCAGCCGTCGTCGAGCGCGGGGAGGCGGTAGAGCGTGGCGACGGTGGTGGTATGGCGCCCCGCACCGAGCGCACCCGACACCTCGCCCTCGCGGGCACGGGCGTCGGGTACGATCGCATTGATCAGCGTCGACTTCCCCATGCCGGACTGGCCGACCAGCACGCTGTGCTGCCCCGCCAGCAGCGGCAGCAGCGGCGCGACGGATTCGCGCGCGGCAAGCGCGACGACGGCGTAGCCGAGCGCGGCATAGGGCTCCATGCGCGCCAGCAGCGCATCCGCGCCCGGCAGGTCCTGCTTGCCCGCCACCAGCACGAAGCGGCAGTGCTGCAGCTCGGCGGCGACGATCCAGCGGTTGAGCAGGTACTCGTCGATGGCGATGTCGGGCGCCACCACGGCAACGACCTGGGTGGCGTTGGCGGCGATCGCCTGCTGCCGCGCGGCGTCGCTGCGGCGGAACAAGGAGCTGCGGGGGAGCGCGCCCTCCACGACGGCGCCGCCCGAGGCGATGGACACGCTCACGCGATCGCCGCAGGCGAGCTCCTGGCCGCGGCCCTTCTGCAGGCATTCGACGTCGAAGCCGTCGTCGAGGTGGACGATGGCGTGACGCCGGTGCACGGCGACGACCAGGCCTTGCGCGCGGCCCTGCGCTGGCGCGTTTCCCGCGGACGAGGCGCCGGCCGCGTTCAAGCGGCGAAGAGGGCGTCGACGTGCGCCGCGCAGACGAAGTCGTTGCGCGTCAAGCCGCCCGCGCTGTGCGTCGACCAGCGCACCGTGCACTGCCCGTAGCCGACCTCGAGGTCGGGATGGTGGTCGGCGCGGTTCGCGATCCACGCGACGGCGTTGACGAAGGCCATGGTGTGGTGGAAATCGTCGAAGTCGAAGCGCTTGCGGATCGCGCCCGCCTCGCGCGTCCAGCCGTCGACCTGCGCGAGCAGCGCCTCGACCTCGGGTGGGTCGAGCGCGGCCGCGCCCGCGACGCAGGTTTCCGAGGCGAGCGCCCTGGCGTCCACGGCGTCAGGCGGCGCTGCCCGCGGGCAATGCCGCCTCGAGGCGGGCGATGCGCAGCGCAGGGGGCGGGTGGGAGTCGTAGAACGCCGAATGCAGCGGGTCGGGCGTCAGCGTCGAGGCATTCTCCTCGACCATCTTGACCAGCGCGCTGGCGAGCGCCGCGGCGGAGGCGTTGGCGGTGGCGAAGGCATCGGCCTCGAACTCGTGCTTGCGCGAGATGCGCGAGGACAGCGGCGTCGCCAGGAACAGGAAGGGCGGCAACGCCAGCATGAACAGCAACAGCGCGACACCGGGGCGCGAGGCCGCCGCAGCATCCGCCACGCCGAGGCCGGCGGCGAACCACGTGGCATCGCGCAGCCAGGCCAGCGCCGCGAGCAGGGCCAGCGAGGCGATCGCCGAGAGCACGAGGCGCTTGGCGATGTGGCGGAGCTTGTAATGCCCGAGCTCGTGGGCGAGCACCGATTCCACCTCCTGCGGCGCGAGCGTGTCGAGCAGCGTGTCGAAGAACACGATGCGACGCGCGCGCCCGAAGCCGACGAAGTAGGCGTTGCCGTGCGCCGAGCGCCTGGAGCCGTCGATGACGTAGAGGTCGCGGACCGCGAAGCCGCAGCGCGCGAGCAGCGACTCGATGCGCGCGCGCGCGTCGCCCGCGGGCAGCGGCGAGAACGTGTTGAACAGCGGCGCGATCACGGTGGGATAGAGCACCAGCACCAGGACCTGGAACGCCATCCACACGCCCCAGGCCCACAGCCACCACAGCGCTCCGCCATGGCGCATCAGCCACAGCATGGCGAGCAGCAGCGGGATGCCCAGCACGGCGCCGACCGCGAGTCCCTTGGCGAGGTCGGCCACCCAGGTGCCCATCGTGGTGCGGTTGAAGCCGAAGCGGGCTTCCACGCGGAAGGTGCGCCACCAGGAAAAGGGCAGGCCGATGAGGCCGCTGATCAGCACATAGGCGACGACCAGCGCCACGTCGTTCCACGGCGCGGGCAGCGACGAGGTGGCTGCGGCGAGGACGGCGATGCCGCCCCCGACGGTGAAGGCGACGAGCACCGCCACCTCGATCAGCCGCTCGGGATGGGCGAACCGTTCGCGCGCGACCGTGTAGTCGGCGGCCTTCTGGTGCGCGGCGAGTCCCACGCGTCCCGCGAATGCGGCCGGCACGGCGTCGCGATGGACGGTCACGCTCGCGACCTGGCGCCTGCCCAGCCAGGACCGGATGAAGAACTCGGCCATCACCGCGATCAGGAAGATCGCGGTCATCGACTCGGCGGACATGGCGGGAAACGTCTATGCGAGAATGAACGCTCCGATTCTACGCCCCACCCATGCCACAGGACGCCACGCGCCTCATCTGGATCGACCTCGAGATGACGGGCCTCAAGCCCGACAGCGACCGCATCATCGAAGTGGCGCTGGTCGTCACCGACGTGGCGCTGGTCACCGTGGCCGAAGGGCCGGTGTGGGCCGTGCACCAGGACGATGCCGCGCTCGACGCGATGGACGCCTGGAACAAGGGCACGCACGGCCGCTCGGGGCTCGTCGACCGCGTCAGGCTGTCGGCGCTTTCGGAGCGCGACGTCGAGGGCGAGGCGCTCGCGTTCCTGCAGGAGCACGTGCCGGCGCGGGTCTCGCCGATGTGTGGCAACACCATCTGCCAGGACCGCCGCTTCCTCGCGCGCTGGATGCCTGCGCTGGAGGAGTACTTCCACTATCGCAACCTCGACGTGTCGACGCTCAAGGAACTGTGCAAGCGCTGGCGGCCCGACGTCGCGCGCGGCTTCGACAAGGACACCAAGCACACCGCGCTCGCGGACGTCTACGAGTCCATCGACGAGCTCAAGTACTACCGCGAGCATTTCCTGCGGATGGGATGAGCGCCGCAGGACCGCTCCAAGGCGCTCGCCCCCCTCATGGGGGAAGCGGGCGCAGCCCGCTTCGGGGGGAGCCTCGTTGAGCACGGTGAGGTTCTGCAGCCACTGCGGGTCGGCACGCCTCGCCTTCCGCGTGCCCGAGGGTGACTCGCTGCCGCGACACGTCTGTCCCGACTGCGGGACCATCCATTACTCGAACCCCAAGGTCGTGGTGGGTTGCCTGCCGGTGTGGGAGGACCGCGTGCTCCTGTGCCGGCGCGCCATCGAGCCGCGCTTCGGCCTGTGGACCTTGCCCGCGGGCTTCCTCGAGGACCACGAGACCCTCGAGGCAGGCGCGGCGCGGGAGACGCTGGAGGAGGCAGGCGCGCGCGTCACGCTTCAGCACCTGTACGTGGTCATCAGCATCGTGCACGTGAGCCAGGTGTTCGCGATCTTCCGCGCCACGCTCGACGACCTCGGCTTCGCGCCGGGGACGGAGAGCCTCGAGGTCCGCCTCTTCCGCGAGGAGGAGATCCCGTGGGAGACGCTCGCCTTTCGCACCATCTCGCGGAGCCTTCGCAACTTTTTCCTCGACCGCCGCGACGGCGCGTATCCGCTGCACCTGTCGACCATCGACCGCTCCCGCGCGGGGCCGGTCGGCATTGCCGCCTCGGCGTAGCCCCGGAGCCCCAAACCCGGTACACTCGCCGCGAAGCCCAGCCGGCACGAGACCGGCCGAACCGAAGTACTCGCAATCTGGAGGAGCGCATGCGCATTTCGACATTGATCGCGGCGGCATCGATGCTGGCCGCGGCGACTGCATTGCCCGTGGCAGCCCAGCAGGTGAGCCGCATCTCGATCACCACCGGCGGCACGGGGGGCGTGTACTACCCCATGGGGGGCGGCATGGCCAACGTGCTGTCCAAGTACCTGCCCGGCGTGCAGGCCACCGCCGAGGTCACCGGGGGATCGGTCGACAACCTGAAGCTCATCGGCGCAGGCAAGTCGGAAGTCGGCTTCTCGATGGTCGACGCCGCCTGGGATGCCGAGAAGGGCCAGGACAAGTTCAAGAGCGGCAAGGTCAACGCGCGCACCTTGATGGTGCTCTATCCCAACCGCATGCAGGTCGTCACCGTCGACGGCACCGGCATCAACAAGATGTCCGACCTGAAGGGCAAGCGCGTGTCGACCGGCGCGCCCGGCAGCGGCGTCGAGGTGATGGCGCTGCGCGTGCTCGAGGCGATGGGCCTCGATCCCAAGAAGGACATCCACCAGGAACGTCTCGGCGCCAGCGAGTCGGTGAACGCGATCAAGGACCGCAAGATCGACGCGTTCTTCTGGGTGGGCGGCGTGCCCACCGCGGCGCTGACCGACCTCGGGGCGACGCCCGGCGTCAAGATGAAGCTCCTCGACCACAGCGAGTACACCGATGCGATGAACAAGAAGTACGGCCCGCTGTACGTCAAGGGCACCATCGCCGCCGGCAGCTATCCGGGCCAGGACAAGGCCGAGGGCAACATCGACGTCTGGAACATCCTGGTCGTCGACGACAAGATGTCCGACAAGATGGCCTACGAGATCACCAAGACGCTGTACGAGCACAAGCCCGACCTCGTCGCCGTGCACGCCGAAGCCAGGAACATCGACCTCAAGAACCAGGCCGCCGGCTCGCCGATCCCCTGGCACCCGGGCGCGAAGAAGTATTTCGAGGAAAAGGGCGTCAAGTTCAACTGAGTTCCAGCCGGAACTTGCCCGAGGCTCGGCCGGCGCTGCGATGATCGAACCGACCACGCCTTCCCCGGCCGGGCGCCCGCTCGCGAGCGAGGAGGAGCGGCTCCGCAAGGCCGAGCAGTACATCGAGGAGGAGGAGGGCGCCACCAGCCGGTTCCGGGGCGCCCTCGGCACGCTCACCACCGCGCTGCTGGTGGCGATGAGCCTCTTCCACCTGTACGCCGCGGTCGAGATCGTGCCGGCGCAGGTGCTGCGCCCGGTGCACGTCGGGTTCATCTTCCTGCTGGTGTTCCTGCTGTTCCCGGTCGCGCCGCGCTACCGCAACCGGTTGATGTGGTGGGATGTGGTGCTCGCGGCGATCGGGGTCGCGACCATCGCCTACCTCCTGCTGGGCGGCGACGACATCTGGGACCGCAACGTCGACCCCGACACCTGGGACAAGGCGTTCGGCCTCGCCTTCGTGCTGCTGGTGCTCGAGGCCTGCCGGCGCACCTCCGGCTGGATCATCACCATCGTCGTGCTGGGCTTCATCGCCTATGCCTTCGCCGGCCCGTACCTCGGCGGGCAGTGGCAGCACCGCGGTTACGACCTCGCGAGCCTCACGGGCTTCATGTACCAGACGCTCGAGGGCGTGTTCGGCACCGCGGTGGACGTGTCGTCGTCGCTGATCATCCTGTTCACGATCTACGGTGCGTTCCTGCAGCATTCGGGCGCCGGCAAGTTCTTCCTCGACTGGAGCTTCTCGGCGATGGGCAGCAAGCCCGCCGGCGCGGGGCGCACGGTGGTGCTGGCGTCGTTCCTGCTGGGCGGCCCATCCGGGTCCGGCGTCGCGACCACGGTGACCATCGGCTCGGTGGCCTGGCCGATGCTCGAGCGCTCGGGCTATGCGCGCAACGCCGCGGGCGGACTGCTGGCCGCCGGGGGCCTGGGCGCGATCATCTCGCCGCCGGTGCTCGGCGCCGCCGCCTTCCTGATCGCCGAGTTCCTCAAGATCAGCTACCTCGACGTGCTGCTGATGGCCTGCGTGCCGACGGTGCTGTA
Source organism: Casimicrobiaceae bacterium (assembly GCA_044226535.1). Taxonomy (GTDB): domain Bacteria; phylum Pseudomonadota; class Gammaproteobacteria; order Burkholderiales; family Casimicrobiaceae; genus VBCG01. Next base: position 82,982 of record JBGAGT010000013.1, read on the forward strand.
CTACCTGTCGCTGTTCCTGATGGTGGAGCTCGACGTGCGCAAGTTCGGCATGCGCGCGGTGACCGCCGACAAGGTCCAGTCGCTGTGGGCCCTGACCACGCGCTACTGGTTCCACTTCGTCTCGCTGATCGCCATCGTCGCGTTCCTGCTGATGGGCTTCTCGCCCACGCTGTCGGTGTTCTGGGCGACGGTGGTGACGTTCGCGGTGAGCTTCCTCGACCGGCAGAACGCGTTGTTCCCGCGCAGGCTGGTGACAGCGCTGAAGGACGGCTCGCAGCAGGTGCTGAACGTCGCGGCGACCTGCGCCGCGGCGGGCCTGATCGTCGGCGTGGTCGCCAAGACGGGGCTCGGCCTCAAGTTCAGCGCCATCGTCATCGATTACGCGCACGGGCAGCTCTTCCTCACGGCGATCTACACGGCGCTGATCGTCTGGGTGGTCGGCCTCGCGGTGCCGGTGACGGCGAGCTACATCATCTGCGCGGTGATCGCGGCGCCCGCCCTGATCAAGCTGGGCGTGGCCGACTACGCGGCGCACATGTTCATCTTCTACTATGCGGTGCTCTCCGAAGTCTCGCCGCCCACGGCGCTGTCGCCGTTCGCGGCGGCAGCCATCACCGGCGGCGACCCGTACCGGACGACGCTGCAGTCCTGGAAGTACACGATGCCCGCGTTCGTCGTGCCCTTCGTCTTCGTGCTCGATCCCGCCGGCGTGGGGCTGCTGCTGCACACGCCCGCCAACGCCACGTGGCTCGAGGTCGCGTGGATCGCCGTGACCGCCTGCGTGGGCATCGCCGCGCTGGCCTGCGGCGTGCAGCGCTACATGCTGCGCGCGCTGTCGGCGCTCGAGCAGCTGGTGCTGGTGGTGAGCGGCCTGCTGCTGATCTACCCGGCGCCTGCCGCGGACTTCGTCGGCCTCGCCGGGGTCGCTGCCGTGCTTGCCTGGCAGAAATTCGGTGCCCGCGGCCGCGGGACCAGCACGGCGTGATCGCGGCGCACGACGAGGGCGCCGCGGCGTGACCCCTCGAGGGCTTTCGCCCATCGACGGCTGGTTCGCGCGCTACGGCGAGTCGCACCGCAACCGCATCAACAAGGCGCTGCACGCGGTTTGCGTCCCCGCCATCACCTGGTGCGTGCTGGCGCTCGCGTGGTGGGCGGCGCCGTGGCTGGCGATGGCCATCGTCGCCGCCGCGATGGTGTTCTACGCGCGGCTGTCGCTGCCCATCGCGTTCGCCATGCTCGGCTTCTCGGCGCTGTGCGTGGCGTCCTTCCACGTCTTCGGCGACCGCCTCGGCTGGGTGGCGCTGGCGGTGTTCGTGCTGGCCTGGATCGGCCAGTTCGCCGGCCATCGCATCGAGGGGCGCAGGCCCTCCTTCCTCGAGGACCTCGCGTTCCTGCTGATCGGCCCGGCCTGGCTCGTGGCGATGGTGCTGCGCGGCGTGGGCCTTCGCTACTGACGCCGGCCACCGGGCGATGCCCGCGCGTGGGACCCGGTACCGCCGATCCGGTAGAGTTGACGCCATGCTGAACCAGGACATGACGCCCAGCGCGATCGTCCGCGCCCTCGATGCCTACGTCGTCGGCCAGGACGCCGCCAAGCGCACGCTGGCGGTGGCGGTGTACGCCCATTACCGCAAGGTCGAGCGCGCGCGGGCCCGCGACGGCGCCGCCGCCAAGAGCAATGTGCTGATGATCGGTCCCTCGGGCACCGGCAAGACGCTGATGTGCGACACGCTGTCGCGCGTCCTCGGCGTGCCCTTCGTGACCGCCGAGGCGACGGCGCTGGCGCAGACGCGCTACGTCAACGAGGAGATCGAGGCGGTGCTCGCGCGGCTCATCGAGAATGCCGGCGGCGACGCGGCGCTCGCGGCACGCGGCATCGTGTTCATCGACGAGATCGACAAGCTCAAGGCCGGCACGACCGGCGCGACGGCGACCTCCGGCGGCAACGTCCAGCACGCGCTGCTCAAGATCATGGAAGGCGCGCGGGTGCGCGTACCCGGCGGGCACCTCGACACCACCGACGTGCTGTTCGTCTGCGGCGGCGCGTTCGTGGGGCTCGACGACATCATCCGCTCGCAGACCCACGGCTACGGCTTCATCGCCACCTCCACCGGCGAGAACCGCCAGATCCTCGACCGGCTCAACAGCCGCGTGAAGCCCACCGACCTCTTCACCTACGGGCTCATCCCCGAGTTCACCGGCCGCCTTCCGGTGATCGCGCGCTTCGACGCCCTGACCCGCGACATGCTGGTGCGCATCATGACCGAGCCGCGCAACGCGCTCTACCCGCAGTACCGCGACGTGTTCGCCGCCGAGGGCGTCGAGCTGGTCGTCGAGCCGCGCGTGTTCGAGCAGATCGCCGAGCTGGCGATCGAGTACAAGACCGGCGCGCGCAGCCTGCGCGGGCTCTTCGAGGAGATCCTCGCGCCGGCGCTGTTCGTGGTGCCCGACGACAGCTCGATCCGCAAGGTCGTGGTGTCGTCGATGTTCGCCGAACCCGAGTACCAGCGCGCGTGAGCGCCGAAGGGCCGCCCCGAGGCGCGGGCCCCCCTTCAGGGGGGAAGCGGGCGCAGCCCGCTACGGGGGGAGACCGTCCGAGCGCCGAAGGGCCGCCCCGAGGCGCGGGCCCCCCTTCGGGGGGGAAGCGGGCGCAGCCCGCTACGGGGGGGCGATCATGAACGTCGTGCTGTGGATCGCGGCCGTGCTGCTGATCGCCGTCGGCGCGGTGGGCACGGTGTTGCCGTTGATCCCCGGCGTCACGCTGGTGTTCCTCGGCATGCTGCTTGGCGCCTGGATCGACCATTTCGCGCGCATCCCCGTGTGGCTGGTGGTCGTGTTCGCCGTGCTCACGGCCGTGGCCTGGGCGATCGACTACCTGTCGGCGGCCGCGGGCGCGAAGCGCCTCGGCGCGAGCCGCCTGGCGGTGATCGGCGCGCTCGTCGGCACCGTCGCCGGCATCTTCACGGGGCTGTGGGGACTCCTCTTCATGCCTTTCGCCGGGGCCGCGATCGGCGAGCTGCTGGCGCAGCGCGACCTCCGCCGCGCGGGCGCAGTCGGCGTGGCGACCTCGGTCGGCATGCTGGTCGGCATGGCCGCCAAGATCGCCATCGTGTTCGCGATGATCGGTGCCTTCGTGGTCGCGCTGCTCGTGAACCTCTGATTCAGGCGACGACGCGGATGCCCGCGTCCGCCAGCGCCTTCTCCAGCGCGGCGATGTGCGGCCTTCCGGTCGTCTCCACCACGCAGGCGACGCGTACCTCGGAGAGGTTGGGCCCCGCGAAGGTGCGGTCGTGCACGATCTCGCGGATCGACGCGCCCGTCGAGGCGATCACCTCCGACAGCCGCGCGAGCCCGCCGGGCCGGTCGCTGATCGACACCGCGAAGCGCCACATGCGGCCGTCGGCGACCAGCGCGACCTCGATCACGCGGTCGAGCATGGTGAGGTCGATGTTGCCGCCGCACAGCGTCAGGACCACCTTGCGATCCTTCAGCCGGTCGAGCTTGCCGGCGAGGAAGGCGGCGAGCGGCGTCGCGCCGGCGCCCTCGACCACGCTCTTCTCGAGCTCGATCAGGCGCAGGATGGCGAGCGCGATGGTGGCCTCGTCGACGGTGACGAGCTCGTCCACCACCTGCGACAGGATGGCGAAGGGGATCGCACCGGTGCGCGCGACCGCGAGGCCGTCGGCGAGCGTGGGCTCGAGCACGACGTCGACCGGGTGCCCGGCGCCGAGCGCGGCCTTGAACGAGGCGGCGTGCTCGGGCTCGACGCCGATCACCTGTACCGAGGGCTTGCGCGCCTTCATCACCGTGCCGACCCCGGACAGCAGGCCGCCGCCGCCCACCGGCACGACGATGGCGTCGAGGTCGGGCGCCTGCTCGAGGATCTCCAGGCCCATCGTGCCTTGCCCGGCCACGACGTCGGCGTTGTCGAAGGGGTGGATGAACGTCAGCCCGGCCTCGCGGGCCAGCACCTCGGCCTGCTCGCGCGCCTCGGTGAGGTTGGCGCCGTGCAGCACCACGTTGGCGCCGAGCTGCCGGCAGTTGGCCACCTTGATCAGCGCGGCGAAGCGCGGCATCACCACGGTGGCGGGAATGCCCAGCAGCGAGGCGTGGTAGGCGATGCCCTGCGCGTGGTTGCCGGCCGAGGCGGCGATCACGCCGCGCGCGCGCGCCTCCGGCGGCAGGCGCAGCAGCGCGTTGCGGGCGCCGCGCTCCTTGAAGCTGCCGGTGCGCTGCAGGTAGTCGAGCTTGCACCAGACATGCGCGCCGGTGAGGTCGGAGAGCGGGATCGACTCGACGCAGGGCGACTCGTAGATGCCCCCGCGGATGCGCTCGCGCGCGGCGACGACGTCGTCGTAGCTGACGGTTGGGGCCATGGGCGGCAGGGCGTCGGGTGCGGCGCGGAGGAAGGGACTCGGGCGGGAGGAGGCGGGCGGACCTAGAACGGCAACGACAGCCCGGAAAGGTGCGGAGCCAGCGCCTCGCGGAAGGCGCGCTGGATGCGCGCCAGCGCCGCCGCGTCGTCGGCCTCGAAGCGCAGCGCGATCTTGGGCGTGGTGTTGGAGGCGCGGGCGAGGCCGAAGCCGTCGTCGTACTCGACGCGCAGCCCGTCGAGGTCGATCACCTCGCGCGCCGAGGGAAAGCGCGCCTCGCGCTGCAGCTTCGCGACCAGCCGATGCTGCTCGCCCTCGGGGACGTCGATGAAGAGCTCCGGCGTCGACACGGCGTCGGGCAGGGCCTCGAGCAGGGCGCCGGGGTCGGCGTGGCGCGACACGATCTCGAGCAGCCGCGCGCCCGCATAGAGGCCGTCGTCGAAGCCGAACCAGCGCTCGCCGAAGAAGGTGTGGCCGCTCATCTCGCCCGCCAGCGCGGCGCCGAGCTCCTTCATCTTGGCCTTGATCAGCGAGTGGCCGGTCTTCCACAGGAAGGGCTTGCCGCCATGGCGCCTGATCCACGGCGCGAGGTTGCGCGTGCTCTTGACGTCGTAGAGGATGGTCGCGCCCGGCACGCGCGCCAGCACGTCGGCGGCGTAGAGCATCAGCTGGCGGTCGGGATAGATGACGGCGCCGCGCGGCGTGACCACGCCGAGGCGGTCGCCGTCGCCGTCGAAGGCAAGGCCGAGCTCGCAGTCGCCGCGCGCCAGTCGCTCGACCAGCGCCTCGAGGTTCTTGGGCTGCGAGGGGTCGGGATGATGGTTGGGAAAGTGGCCGTCGACCTCGCAGAAGAGCTCCACCACCTCGCAGCCCATGCGGCGATACAGCGCGGGCGCGTAGGCACCGGCCACGCCGTTGCCGCAGTCGACGGCGATCTTCATCGGCCGCGCGAGCTTCACGTCGCCGGTGATGCGCGCGAGGTAGGCGTCGGCGACGACCTCGGTGTGGTACGAGCCCGCTCCTTCCGTGAAGTCGCCGTCGAGGATGCGCCTGCGCAGCGCGGCGATGTCGTCGCCCGACAGCGTGATGCCGTCGATCACCGACTTGATGCCGTTGTACTCGGGCGGGTTGTGGCTGCCCGTGACCATGGCGCTGCACTGCGTGTCGAGGTGCGCCGCGGCGAAATAGGTCATCGGCGTGGTCACGCGGCCGATGTCGACGACGCCGGTGCCGCTGCGGCGGATGCCCGACGACAGCGCCTCGGCGAGCTCGGGGCCCGAGAGCCGGCCGTCGCGGCCGACGACGATGCGGGTGCGCGACTTCTCGCGCGCGAGGCTGCCCAGTGCGCGGCCGATCGCCTCGACGATGGGCGGCGTCAGCGTCTTGCCGACGATGCCGCGGATGTCGTAGGCCTTGAAGATGTCGGCCGGTATCTGCATGGGAATCCGGGGGAGGGACTGGCGGGGCGCCCGGCGGGGCGCATCACCCGCCGCGATCGAGGAATGATAGCAAGCGCCGAGGCAGCCACAGGTGCGCGCCGGGAAACGGCGCGACTGCGAAGCCCGCGTGGCCGCCCCCGCGCGGCTGTTCCAGCGTCACCGACGGGCTCACCTCGCCGCCGGTGGCCAGCGAAGCGGCGGGGATGAACGGGTCGTTGCGCGCGTTGAGCACCAGCGTCGGGATCCCGACGCCGCGAAGCCAGGGCTTGGAGGATCCGCGTGTCCAGTAGTCGCGGGTGCCGGCGAAGCCGTGCAGCGGCGCGGTGACGGCGTCGTCGAACGCCCACATCGAGCGCGCGGCGGCGACGCGGCGCACGTCCAGCAGGCCGGGGAAGCGCGCCGCCATCGCCAGCGCCTTGGGCTTGAGGTCGCGCAGGAAGTGCCAGGCGTAGACGCGGTTCGCACCCGTGGCGATGGCGATGCCGGCTGCCATCAGGTCGAGCGGCGCCGAGACCGCGGCGGCATGCACCACCATGCGCGACGCGCCGGCACCTTCGCGGCCGAGCCAGTTGAGGAGCGCGCTGCCGCCGAGCGACACGCCGATCGCATGCACGGGCGTCGCGGTGTCGACGCGCGCGCGCACCGCCGCGAGCATGCGGCCGATCTCCTCGTGGTCGCCGGAATGATAGGCGCGCGGCAGCCGATTCGGCTCGCCGCCGCAACCCCGGAAATGCGGCACCACCAGTCGCCAGCGGCGCGCCGCCGCCTCGGCGGCGAGTGCCACGGCGTAGTGCGAGCGCGAGCTCCCTTCGAGGCCGTGGAACAGCACCACCAGCGGCGAGCCCGGCTCGTTCGGTGCATCGAGCCAGTCGAACAGCCAGAAGTCGCCGTCGCCGATCTCGACGTGCTCGCGGCGCCACGCGACCTCGCTGCGCGGCGCGAGGTAGCTGCCGATGGTCTGCGCATGCCCGCCGAGGAGCCAGGCGGGCGCACGGTAGCCGTCCGCGAGGGGAGGGGTTCCGGTGAAGGCCGCGTGCAGCGTCAATCCAGCGCCTCGTCCAACCGCTGCACGATCGCGCGCAGCACGGCGATGCGGGCCGCGCGCTTGTCGTCGGCGTCGACCCGCAGCCAGGGCGCGACCACCGTCGAGGTCCTCGACACCATGGCGTCGACCGCACGCCGGTAGTCGTCCCAGCGCTTGCGGTTGCGCCAGTCGTCCGCGGTGATCTTGAACTGCTTGAACGCGGTGTCCTCGCGCGCGCGGAAGCGCTTCAGCTGCTCGTCCTTGTCGATCTGCAGCCAGAACTTGCAGACCACCGCGTCGCCGCGCACGAGGCAGCGCTCGAAGGCGTTGATCTCGTCGTAGGCGCGCTCCCAGTCCGCGGTGCTGGCGTAACCCTCGACGCGCTCGACCAGCACGCGCCCGTACCAGCTGCGGTCGAAGATGGCGATGCCGCCATGCGCGGGGACGTGCTGCCAGAAGCGCCACAGCCAGGGATAGCGGCGCTCGTCCGCGGTGGGTGCCGCGATGGGCACGGTGACGTATTGCCGCGCGTCCAGCGCGCCGGTCACGCGGCGGATCGCGCCGCCCTTGCCGGCGGCGTCGGCGCCCTCGAACACCAGCACCAGCGAGTGGCGGCGGAAGCGCTTGCGCCGCGTGACCTCGGCGAGGCGGTGCTGCCACCTGGCGAGCTCGGTGGCGTAGGACGTGGCGGTCATCGGGCGCGGGTGCTCGCGCCGCGTCGGCGCAGGTGTCGCGGGTGCCTCGCCCTGCAGCGTCGCCGCCGACACGCGCTGCGGGGGCGCGACCGCGCGCTGCAGCGCGCGCAGCACCAGCTTGCCGATGGTCATGGCGCGGTGGTTGGGGTCGGCGCCGTCGACCACGAACCAGGGCGCGGCGCGCGTCGAGGTCTCGCGCAGCAGCTCCTCCCAGCGCGCGCGGTGGCGCAGGTAATGGCCGACCTTGCGGCGGGTGACGTGCAGCGGCTCGAGCCGCCACTTGTCGCGGGCGAGCAGGGCGAGGCGCCGCCGCGCCTCGTCGTCGGAGAGATGGATCCAGACCTTGAGGATCAGCATCTCGTCGCAGGCGAGCATCGCCTCGGCGGCGTTGATGCGTTCCATCACGCCGGCGAAGCGCGCGGCCTTGCCGTCGGCGGCGGCGCGGATCGCCTCGGCATACCAGGTGTCGGTGAAGAGCCCGATGCGGCCGCGCGGCTGCATCGCCTGCCAGTAGCGCCAGTCGGGCGGGAAGTCGCGCTCGTGCGGGGAGGGCCGCCCGAACGCCATGGTGCGGATGAAGCGCGGGTCGAGCCATTCGTTCAGCGTGTTGGCCGATTCGCTGCGGCCGCCGCCGTCGATGCCCGACAGCAGGACGAAGAGCCCCGTGCGCCCGTGCTGGGTGAAGGCGTACTGCGCGTCGACCAGTGACTCGCGCAGCGCGGGGAGCTCGCGGTCGAAGGCCTCCTGCGAGAGGCGCTCGCCGCGTTCGGCGCGCTCCAGCACGGCGCGGCCCGGCGGCCGCCTACTGGGCGGCGAGGCGCCGCTTGCGCACGGCGCCGGCGAGCACCCCGAGCGTCGCCACCGTGTCGTCCCAGCCGATGCAGCCGTCGGTGATCGACACGCCGTAGGCGAGCGGCTTGCCGGGGACGAGGTCCTGGCGGCCGGCGTTGAGGTGGCTCTCCAGCATCACGCCGACGATGCGCGAATCGCCGCCCGCCACCTGCGCCGCGATGTCGTCGGCCACGCCCACCTGGTTCTGGGGCTGCTTGCGGCTGTTGGCGTGCGAGCAGTCGATCATCACGCGCGCGGCGAGGCCCGCGGCCGCGAGCTCCTGCGAGCAGGCCGCGACGCTGGCGGCGTCGTAGTTGGGCGCCTTGCCGCCGCGCAGGATGATGTGGCAGTCCTCGTTGCCGGCGGTGTGCACGATGGCCGAGTGCCCGCCCTTGGTCACCGACAGGAAATGGTGGGGCGCCGACGCGGCCTTGATCGCGTCGACGGCGATCTTCACGTCGCCGTTGGTGCCGTTCTTGAAGCCCACCGGGCACGACAGTCCCGAGGCGAGCTCGCGGTGCACCTGGCTCTCGGTGGTGCGCGCGCCGATCGCGCCCCAGGCGATGAGGTCCGCGATGTACTGCGGCGTGATCATGTCGAGGTACTCGGTGCCGGCGGGCAGCGCGAGCTCGTTGATCTCGAGCAGGATGCGGCGTGCGAGGCGCAGGCCCTCGTTGATGCGGTAGCTGTCGTCGAGCCGCGGATCGTTGATGAGCCCCTTCCAGCCGACCGTGGTGCGCGGCTTCTCGAAATAGACGCGCATCACGATCTCGAGGTCGTGCGCGAGTTCGCGGCGAATCGCCGACAGGCGCGTCGCGTAGTCGATCGCTGCGTCGTAGTCGTGGATCGAGCAGGGGCCGACGACGACCACCAGCCGGTCGTCGGCGCCGTGCAGCACGCGGTGGATGGCCGCGCGCGCGTCGTAGGTGGTGTCGGCGGCGCGCCCGGACAGCGGGTACTCGCGCAGGAGGTGCGAGGGCGGCGCGAGCTCGGTGATCTCGGTGATCCGCGTGTCGTCGGTGCGCTTGGTGGGGGCGACGAGCGGTTTGATCAGGGTAGGCGGGGTGATGGACGAAGTGGCCACGGCAGGCTCCGGTGCATGCTTCCAGCAAATACAAGGGGTTATACCATCCCCTCGGGGTCGACCCCCATTTTGCCACGGACGCTGCTGCACCGCACGATGCGACCGCGCAACAGCGGGCCGGGCGGGGCGCCGGTATTCGTTGCTGGCGCCTCGCGCGCTGCCGTAGACTGCCTCCGACGACGGTCGCCGGGCATCGGCCGACGGCCTCGCCAGGCTTCACAGGATGCGGCCCGAACCGGAACCCAGACCCCTTACGGAGAATCGATGAAACGACTGATCACGGTGGCGTTGCTCGGCGTGTTCGCGGCGGTGAGCGCGGCCCCGGCCTTCGCCGAGAATGCCCAGCAGGAGCGCATGAAGACCTGCAACGCCAAGGCTGGCGACAAGAAGGGCGACGACCGCAAGGCGTTCATGAAGACCTGCCTGTCGGACGAGAAGAAGACCTACGACAGCAAGATGGGCGAATGCAACAGCAAGTCCAAGGGACTCAAGGGCGACGAGCACAAGAAGTTCATGAGCGAGTGCATGAGCAAGAAGGCCGCCTGACGAGGGCGAGTCTCGACAGCAGCAACAGGTTGCCGAACCCGGCGGACTGACCTCCTGTCCAGTCCGCCGAAACTGCAAGGCCGTGGGCGTCAAAACCCACGGCTTTGTTTTTGTGCGCGCGCCCTCGAAGCGCCCGCCTCAGCGCGACTCGACGCTGCACAGGTACGGCAGCCACGGATGCAGCGCGGGCACCGCATCGACGAGCCACGGGCCGAACAGCGTCAGCATTGCGCCGGCGACCAGCACCGTGCCGGCGGCATTGCGCATCCACCTGCGGGTGCCGAGCTTCGCGAGTGCAGGCGCGCCGAAACCCGCGGCGAGCATCGCCGGCGCGGTGCCGAGGCCGAACGCCAGCATGGTCGCGGCGGCGCGCCACGCGTCGAGCTGCAGCACCGCCAGCGTGAGCACGGTGTAGACGAAGCCGCAGGGCAGGAAGCCCCAGAGCATGCCGAAGCCGACGGCGCGCGGCAGGCTGGTCACCGGCAGCAGGCGGCGCCCGAGCGGTGCGACCTTCGGCCAGACATGGCGGCCGACGAAGCCTCCGCCGACATCGCGCAGGCGCCCGAACGCGACCAGCGCCGCGGCGAACAGCGCGATCGCGGCGAGCACGCGAAGCCCGCGCTGCACGGCATCGGCGGCGAGCGCGCCCGCTGCGGCACCCAGCATGCCGCCGAGCGCGAGCGCGATAAGCGCATAGCCCAGCATGCGCCCGAACTGGTAGCCGAGGACGAGCCGGGCACGCGGGCGCCCCCCCGCGCCCCGCGTGGTCGCCACGCCGAGCGCCGCGGCGATGCCACCGCACATCACCAGGCAATGGCCCCCGGCGGCAAGGCCGAGCAGCAGCGCGGCGAGCAGGGTGAGGTTGCCGGTCATGGCGTCGTGCCGGGGCCTGCCGTGTCGCGGGTGCCGTGGCCCGCGGCATCGTCCTCGGCGGGCACGACGTCGGTGAGCGGCAGAAGCCGCGGCGTCTCCATGTCGTCGAACTGCCCGTGGTCGACGGCCCAGAACAGCACGATGCCCGCGCCCGCCAGCAGCACGATCGACAATCCGATCAGCACGACGAGGATGCTCATGCCGGCGCGCTCGCGCCGCCGCGGCTCCTGCCGAGCCGCAATGCGTTGAGCACGACCACCAGCGAGCTCGCCGACATGCCGAGCGCGGCAAGCCATGGCGGCACGAAGCCGAGCGCGGCGAGCGGGACGACCGCGAGGTTGTAGCAGAGCGCCCAGCGCTGGTTCTGTCGCAGCGTGGCCATCGTCGCCCTGGCGAGCGCGTGGGCGTCCGCCAGCGCCGCCGGACGGTCGCCGACCAGCACCAGGTCGCTCGACGCCTGCGCGATCGCCGTGCCCGAGGCCATGGCGACCGCGACGTCGGCGCCGGCGAGCACAGGTGCGTCGTTGATGCCGTCTCCCACCACGACCACGCGCGCGCCCCCGGCGCGTGCTTCGCGGAGCCAGGCGAGCTTGCCGGCGGGGGAGGTGCGCGCCTGCCACGCGTCGATGCCGAGCGCCGCGGCGGCGGCCTCGACACGGCCGGGCGCGTCGCCGCTCAGGAGCACGACGCGAAGGCCCGCCGCACGCAGCCGCCCGACGGCCTCGCCCGCGCCTTCGCGCAGGCGCTCGCGGACCTCGAGCCGCGCGACGACACCCTGCGGGCCGGCGAGCACCACCGCATCGTCGTCGGCCTCCGGCGCGCCTGGCGCCGACGTGCAGTCCTGCAGCGCCCAGGCCGCGTGACCGAGCCGCAGCCGCGTCGTGCCGATGCGGCCTGCCACGCCGCCGCCGGCCTCGACCGTCGCGTCCTCGACCTCGAGCGTGCCGTTGGACACGGTGGCTGGCGCGGCCGCGACGATCGCGCGCGCCACGGGGTGGACGCTGGTGCGCGCGAGCGCCGCGGCCCAGGCGAGCGCCTCCTCGCGCGTCGTGCCCGCGGCGCATTCGACGCGGTCGAGGGCGAGCGCCGGCTCGGTCAGCGTACCGGTCTTGTCGAACACCACCTGCGTCGCGCCGGCGAGCGCCTCGAGCGCGTCGGGCTTCGCCACCAGCACGCCATGGCGCGCGAGCACCGTCAGCGCGCGCGTGATCGCCGCAGGCACGGCGAGCGCGAATGCGCAGGGGCACGACACCACCAGCACCGCGACGGCCGCCGCGAAGGCCCGCGACGGCTCGACGAATTGCCAGCCGATCGCGGTTGCCGCGGCGAGCAGCATCACGCGCGCAACGAAACCCGCCGCGGCGCGATCGCCGGCGCGTGCAAGGCGCGGGCGCTCGCTCGCTGCGCGCGAGGCGAGCGCCACGATCGACGAAAGCGTCGTGTCGGCCCCGGCGCGCTCGACGCGCACCACCACCGCCGCGTCGGTCACGACGCTGCCGGCATGCAGCGCGTCGCCGCGGCAGCGCGCGACGGGGGTGGATTCGCCCGTCAGCAGCGACTCGTCGACGCGGCAGCGCGCGCTTTCGAGTGCACCGTCGGCGGGGATGGCGGCACCGGCCGCCACCGCCACGCGATCGCCGGCGCAAAGCTCGAACACGCCGACGTCGACCGTCGACCCGTCAGGCTCGATCCGTGCCGCGACCTGCGGCACCGAGCGCGCGAGGGCATCGGTGAGGTCGCCGGCGCCATGGCGCGCGCGCATCTCGAGGTAGCGCCCGAGCAGCAGGAAGAACACGAACATGCTGACCGACTCGAAGTACACCTCGCCCGTGCCGCGCATCAGCTCGACCATGCTGCCGGCGTAGATGAGCGCGATCGCCAGCGCCACCGGCACGTCCATGCCGAGGGTGCGCGCGCGCAGCAGGCGCCAGGCACCCTCGAAGAAGGGCGCACCCGCGTAGGCGACGACCGGCGTCGCCACCGCGAACGACAGCCAGCGGAACAGTTCGCGCGTCGAGGCGTCGATGCCGTCGAAGGCGCCGAAGTAAAGCGCGCTGGCATACATCATCGCCTGCATCGCGCCGAAGCCCGCGACGGCGAGGCGCTTCATCGCCGCGCGCGACTCGCGGCGGCGCGCGTCGTCGAGCGCCGCGGCGTCGAGCGGCAACGCGCGGTAGCCGAGGCGCGCGAAGCGCTCGACGATCCCCGACAACGACACGATCGCCGGGTCGAAGGTCACGCGTGCACGACACGCACCGGCGTTGACGGCGAGGGCGGCGATGCCGGCCATCGAGCCGACCCCGCGCTCGATCAGCCAGGTGCAAGCGCTGCAACGCAAGCCGTCGACCAGCACCACGGCCTCGTTCGTCCCGTCGGGGAGCGCTCGCACGACGTGGCGCGCGAGTTCGGGGCGCGCGAAGGCGGAGGCGGTGCGACGCGCCTCGGCGAGGTCGGGCGGGTGCTGCGCCGCGCGCTCGCGCAGGCGGTAGTAGTCGGCGAGGCCGAGCGCCGCGATCCATTCGGCGGCGGCCCGGCAGCCGGGGCAGCAGACCGCGTGCGATGCGGTGCCGATGCGCGCGAACTGCGGCTCGCGCGGCAGCGGCTCGCCGCAGTGCCAGCACGCAAGCCCCGCGGCGCCGGCCGGCGGAGCCGCGGCGCGCGGTGTTGCGGTGGCGAGGCTCATCGCGCTGCGCCGGGCGGTACGGCCGGCTGCGCGGGCGAACGCTCGAGGGGCACCTTGAGCACCTTCCTCGCGTCACCCGCGAGGTCGACGTCGGCGTGGCGCTCGGCCAGCACGATCAGCCAGGCCGAGCCCGCGAGCGAGGCGACGAAGATCGCCGCCGCGAGCCAGATCAGGGGCGGTGGACCCCGGCGCGCGCGTGCCGGTCGCGGGGTGCCCTCATCGTCGCGCGGCATGTGGATGCGCCTGCGCGTAGACGTACGCGGCGACCATGCGCGCGTCCTCCTCGGACAGGCGGTTGCGCCAGGCGGGCATCACCCCGCCGCGTCCCCCGCGCACGGTCTGCAGCATGGTCTCCCGGTTGCGGCCGTACAGCCACCGGCGATCGGGGTCGGCGAGGTTGGGGGCGCCCACGGCCTTGTTGCCCTTGCCGTCGGCGCCGTGACAGGCCGCGCAGTTGGCGGTGAACAGGGGCTTGCCGACCTGCGCGCGCAACGGGTCGTGTGGCAGGCCGGACAGGCTGCGCACATGGTCGACGACCGAGAGGATCGAGTCCTCGGGCAGGGTTCCCGCGAAGGCCGGCATGGCACCGCGGCGTCCGTCGAGGATGGTCGCCAGGATGGCGTTGCCGTCGTTGCCGTAGAGGAAGTCGGCGCCGGTGAGGTTGGGCGCGCCGACCAGCGGGTTGCCGCGGGCCTCGCGTCCATGGCAGGCCGCGCAATTGTCGACGAACAGCACTTCGCCGTGCCGCAGCACCGCGGGATCGGCGGCGAGTTGCTCGACCGGCGTGGCTTTCGCGCGTTGCACCAGCGTTGCCTCGAGCGCCGCGTTGGCCGCGCGGTCCTGCGCGTGCTCGCCGGCGGAGGTCCAGCCGAGCGCGCCCCTGAAGGCGCCGAAGCCCGGATAGAGCGCGAGATAGGCGAAGGCGGCGATGAACATCGCGCCCGACAGCACGATCCACCAGGTGGGCAGCCGATGCAGGCCTTCGCGGAGCACGCCGTGCGCCCACACGTGGCCGGTCGTGCCGTCGGGACGCACGGGGATCTCGACGCGCGGCGCCCACAGGAACAGGAAGAGCGTGATGCCGAGGTTGAAGACGATCAGCAGGATCACCCACCCCGACCAGAACGTGCTCATCGTGGCTCTCCGTCTTCGTCCTGCATCGGCAGCCGGGCGAGCGCATCGAACGTGCGCCGGTGATACGGCAGCCAGGCCCAGACCCAGATCCCGATGAACGCGAGCATCACCAGCACCGTGAACACCCCGATGACATGCCCCCAGACCGCACTCATGGCTTCGCCACTCCGGCCGGTTGGGCACCGGCCCCCGCCGTTGCCGCGCCCGCGGCGGGCGGCGCGACGTTGAGCACGCCGAGCCCCTGCAGGTACGCCACCAGCGCGTCCATGCCGGTCTTGCCCTCGACCGCCTTGGCCGCGCCCGCGATGTCGGCGTCGGAGTAGGGGTCGCCGAGCGTGCGCAGCGCGCGCATGCGCGCGGCGATGTCGCTGCCGTCGATCCTCTGCCCGGCGAGCCACTGGTACGAGGGCATGTTGGACTCGGGCACGAGGCTCTGCGGGTCGATCAGGTGCTGGCGCTGCCACTGGTCGGAGTACTTGCCGCCCACGCGCGCGAGGTCGGGTCCGGTGCGCTTCGAGCCCCACTGGAACGGCCGGTCGTACACCGATTCGCTGGCCACCGAGAACGGACCGTAGCGCTGCGTCTCGGCGCGCAGCGAGCGGATCATCTGCGAATGGCAGAGATAGCAGCCCTCGCGCACGTAGATGTCGCGGCCGGCGAGCCTCAGCGGGTCGTAGGGCTTGACGCCTTCGGGCGAGCTGATCGAGTGCGCCTCGACGAACAGCGGCGTGATCTCGGAAAGGCCGCCGAGCGACACCATGACGAGCGTGAGCACGCCCAGCAGCAGGGCGTTCTTCTCGATCGCCTCGAAATACTTGTATCCGCGTGCCATCGTGCGTTCCTCAGGCGTGGACCGGCAACGGCGGCGGGAGCTGGTCGGGCTCGGGCTCGGGGATCGGCACGGGGATCGGCTTGATCAGCCGCGCACGCGCGTCGGCCGCGGTGTGCCACAGGTTCCACGCCATCACCACCATGCCCGAGAGGATCAGCACGCCGCCGAACCAGCGCACCACGTACAGCGGCTTGATCGCGATCAGGCTGTCGATGAACGGATAGACCAGCGTGCCGTCCGGGTTGGTCGCGCGCCACATCAGCCCTTCGGTGACGCCCGCGGCCCACATGGCCACCACGTACAGCAGCGTACCGATGGTGTGCAGCCAGAAGTGCAGCTCCATCGCGCCGTGCGAGTGCATCGCCGGCCTGCCAAGCGCGCGCGGCGCCATGGCGTACAGCGAGCCGATGGTGATCATCGCCACCCAGCCGAGCGAGCCCGAGTGCACGTGCGCGATCGTCCAGTCGGTGTAGTGCGACAGCGCGTTCACCGACTTGATCGCCATCATCGAGCCTTCGAACGTCGCGGCCGCATAGAACACCAGCGACAGCACCATGAATTTCGCGGCGGGATCGGTGCGCAGGCGGTGCCAGGAACCGTTGAAGGTGAGCAGCCCGTTGGCGGCCGAGCCCCAGCTCGGCATCAGGAGGACCAGCGAGAACGCCATGCCAACCGACTGCACCCAGTCCGGCAGCGCCGTGTACATGAGGTGGTGCGGCCCCGCCCACATGTACACCGAGATCAGCGCCCAGAAGTTGACGATCGAGAAGCGGTAGCTCCACAGCGGCTGCTGCGCCTGGCGCGGCACGAAGTAGTACATCATGCCGAGGAAGCCCGCGGTGAGGAAGAAGGCCACGGCATTGTGCCCGTACCACCATTGCACCATGGCGTCGACCGCGCCCGAGTACACCGGGTAGGACTTGGTCAGCGACACCGGCAGCGCGATGTTGTTGACGATGTGCAGGAGGCCGACGGCGATGATGAACGCGCCGTAGTACCAGTTGGCGACGTAGATGTGGCGGATGCGCCGCCGCGCGAGGGTCGAGAAGAACACCCAGCCGAAGCTCACCCACACCACCGCGACGGCGATGTCGACGAACCATTCGGGCTCGGCGTATTCCTTGCTCTGGGTGAGGCCGAAGGGCATGGTCGCCATCGCCAGGAAGCAGCCGAGCTGCCAGCCCCAGAAGGTGAAGTTGGCGAGCGCCGTGTGCGCGAGGCGTGCGTGCGAAGTGCGCTGCACGACGTAGTAGCAGGTCCCCATCAAGGCGGAACCGCCGAACGCGAAGATCACGCCGAAGGTGTGGTTGGGGCGGATGTGGCTGAACGTGAGCCAGGGAATGCCGAAGTTGAGCGCGGGCCACGCGAGCTCGGCCGCGGCGTAGACCCCGATCGACATGCCGACCACCCCCCACACCGCCGAGGCGAGCAGGAACAGGCGCACGATCTGGTCGTTGTAGGTCTCTTTGGGCGGCATGGGCGGGCCTGTCGGATGCGGGTTGCCGCGGTCTTCGATCCGGCGCCGGCGGCGCCCACATCTTACGCCCCCCTCAGCGGCCGGGTGCTGCATGCGGCCTGCGCTCGATGGCGCGGGGCGCACCGCGGGCGTCAGCGCCGTTCCAGCAGCAGTCCCTTGAGGTATTCGCCTTCGGGGAATGCCAGCGTCGACGGGTGGTCGGACGAGGCGTGGAGCTCGGCGAGCACGGTCGCGTCGCGTTGCGCGTCGGCGGCAGCGCCGGCGACGATGCGGCGGAACAGCGCGGCATCGACCCCGCCCGAGCACGAGAACGTCGCCAGCAGGCCGCCTCGTGCCAGCAGCTTGAGGGCCAGCAGGTTGATGTCCTTGTAGGCGGCCGAGGCACGCTTCACCGACGCCGCGTTCGGCGCGAACTTGGGCGGGTCGAGCACGATGAGATCGAAGGTCTCGCCGGCGTTGCGCAGCACGCGCAGCTCGCTGAACACGTCGGCATCCTTCCAGCGCGCGGGCTGGGATGCGATGGAGGGGTTCGCAGCGAGGTTGCTGCGCGCCATGCCGAGCGCGGGCGCCGAGCTGTCGATCGACAGCACCGAGGCCGCGCCTCCGGCGAGGGCCGCGAGGCTGAAGCCGCCCGTGTAGCAGAAGGCGTTGAGCACGCGGCGGCCCTGCGCATGGAGCCGCACGATGCGGCGGTTGTCGCGCTGGTCGAGGTAGAAGCCCGTCTTCTGGCCGCCTTCGACGTCGACGCGGTAGGCGAGACCGTCCTCGTGGATCACGACGCGCCCGGGCAGCGCGCCGTGCATCGGCCCGCTGCGCGGCGGCAGCCCCTCGAGATTGCGCACCTCGGCATCGGAGCGCTCGTACACGGCATCGATCCCGCCGCCGGCGAGCAGCCCGGTGACCATCGCGTCACGATGGCGTTCGGCCCCTGCCGAGCTCAGCTGCACGACCGCCACCCCGGCGTAGCGGTCGATCACCACGCCGGGCAGCCCGTCGGCCTCGCCGTGCACCAGGCGCATCGCATCGTGCGCGGCGTCGAGCAGTCCGGCGCGGCGCCCGAGCGCCTGCGCGACACGGCGCGCGAAGAATGCGCCGTCGACGGCCTCGTCCGGGTCGAAGGTCCACACCCGGGCGCGGATCTGCGAAACCGGCGACCATGCGGCGCGCGCGAGCCAGGCGCCGTCGTGCGCGTGGATGTCGACCGTTGCGCCGGGTTCGGCCTCGGGTGCCGATGCGATGGCGCCCGAGAACACCCACGGATGGCGCGCGAGCAGCGACTTCTCGCGGCCCGCGTTCAACACCACGCGCGGCAGGGAGGTGATCAGGGGAAGCGGCCGGGCCGCAGCGTACCGTCCTTCACGGCCGCGGCGGACCGACGATGCCGTCGATGCGCTGCAGGACCTCGGGCGTGAGCTTCGGCAGCACGTCCAGCGCCTTCAGGTTGTCCTTCAACTGCGCCACGCGCGACGCACCGGTGATCACGGTGGTGACGTTGGGATTCTTCGCGCACCAGGCGATGGCGAGCTGCGCCAGCGTGCAGCCAAGGTCGGCGGCGACAGGCGCGAGCGCCTTGACCCTGGCGATTTCGTCGGCCTTGGTGAGGCGTTCCGCCAGCCATTCGTACCCCTTGAGCGCGCCGCGCGAGTCCTTGGGGATGCCTTCGTTGTACTTGCCGGTGAGCAGTCCCGAGGCGAGCGGGCTCCAGATGGTGGTGCCGATCCCGAGGTCGCGGAACACGCGCGCGTACTCGACCTCCATGCGGTGGCGATGCAGCAGGTTGTACTGCGGCTGCTCCATCACCGGCTTGTGCAAGTGGTGCCGCTCGGCGATCTCCCAGGCGGCATAGATCTCCGCGGCCGACCATTCCGACGTGCCCCAGTAATGGGCCTTGCCGCTGCGGATCATGTCGTGCATCGCGTGCACGGTTTCCTCGAGCGGCGTGTCGGGGTCCGGGCGGTGGCAGAACACGAGGTCCACGTAGTCCATGCCGAGGCGCGCGAGCGAGCCGTCGATGGCCTGCATCAGGTACTTGCGGTTCAGCGTGTTCTTCTCGTTGGGGCCATCGTTGAGGCCCCAGAAGAACTTGGTCGACACGACGTAGGAGGCGCGGCGCCAGCCGGTCTTCTTCAGCACCTCGCCCATGATGGTTTCCGACTGGCCGTTGGCGTAGACCTCGGCGTTGTCGAAGAAATTGACGCCGGCGTCGTAGGCGGCGGCCATGCACTCGCGCGCGAGCTCGGTGCCCATCTGGTTGCCGTAGGTGATCCAGGAGCCGAGCGACAGCAGGGAGAGCTTGAGGCCCGAGCGTCCGAGCCTGCGGTAGGGCATGGGGGTCATGTCGGTCACGGGCTCGCGGCACCGCCGCAAGGCCCTGCGTTAAGATCGTTGCATCGATTCTAACCTTGTGGGGCATGCCCATGGCCGCAGGCCGCAAACCGCCGCTCGACGTCGAAGGCCTGTGGAAGTTGAAGCGCGTCGGCACGCCGCGCATCTCGCCCGACGGCGCGATGGCCTGCGCCGAGGTCACGTCCTTCGACATGGACCGCAACGAGGGCCAGACCTCGCTGTGGCTTTTTCCCACCGGCTTCGGCACGGCGCGCGGGCGTGCGCGCAGGCTGACCTCGGGCAAGCACGACGGCAGCCCGCAATGGTCGCCCGATGGGCGCTCCATCGCCTTCACCGCCAAGCGCGAGGGCGACGAGGTGCCGCAGATCTACCTGATCGACGTGGAGGGGGGCGGCGAGGCGCGGCGCCTCACCTTGCTCTCGACCGGCTGCGGCCACCTCAAGTGGTTCCCCGACGGCAGGCGCGTCGCCTTCGTCTCGGCGGTATGGCGCGACCTTGGCAGCGACGCCGAGCAGGCGAAGCGCCTCAAGGCGCGCAAGGACGACAAGGTCAAGGCGCACGTCACCGAGCGTGCCGAGTACCGCTTCTGGGACCGCTGGCTCACCGACGGGCGCGAGCCGCACGTGTTCGCCTGCACGATCGCGACGGGCCGTTGCGAGGACCTCCTGCGCGGCACGGGGCTCGCGCTGCCGCCGTGGGATCCCACGGCCGCCGACTTCGACATCGCGCCCGACGGCCGCGAGATCGTGCTGTCGGTCGACCCCAATCCCGAGCCGGGGATGATGAACCGGCGTGACCTCGTGCTGGTCGACACGCGCACCCGCGCCAGGCGCTGGCTGACCGCCGGCAGCGGCATGGACGACGCGTCGCCCGTGTACTCGCCCGACGGCCGCAGCATCGCGCAGGTGGCGTTCAACACGCGGCGGGCGTTCAACGACCAGGGGCACCTGCGCGTGGTGGACCGGAGGAGCGGCGCGGTGCGGCGCATCGCCGCGCGCCTCGACCGCCAGCCGAGCCACCTCGCGTTCGCGCGCGACGGGAGGAGCCTGCTCTTCACCTGCGAGGACCACGGGCGCGTGCACCTGCTACGTGCTTCGCTCGCCGGCAACGTGGTGGCGATGGTCGCGCGGGGCGGCAGCATCGGCGGCTTCACGCAGTCGGCCGACGGCAAGGCCATCGCCTTCGACCGCGCCAGCGCCGCGCATCCGCCGGCGCTCTTCGCCGTCGCCGCCGACGGCACGCGCGAGCGGCCCATCGAGACGCTCAACGCCGCGCTGCTCGCGCGCCACGCCTTCGGCGAAACCCGCGAGTTCACCGTCAAGGGCTGGGGCGGCGAGCCCGTGCAGGTCATCGTGACCTATCCGCCGGGCTTCGACCCGAAGCGCCGCTGGCCGCTGATGCACTCGATCCATGGCGGGCCGCATGCCTCGCACCACGACGGCTGGCATTTCCGCTGGAACGCGCACGTGTTCGCGGGCAAGGGTTACGTGGTCGCGCAGGTCAACTACCACGGCTCGTCGGGCTTCGGCCAGCGCTTCATCGAGTCGATCACCGGGCACTACGGCAAGAAGGAATATGCCGACGTCGAGGCAGCCACCGACTTCCTGCTGGCGCGCGGCTACATCGACCGTGCGCGCCTCGTTGGCACCGGGGGCAGCTACGGCGGCTACATGGTCGCGTACATGAACGGGCACACCGACCGCTACGCGAGCTACGTGTGCCACGCCGGCTGCTACGACTGGGTGTCGATGATGGCGACCGACGGCTACCGCTTCTTCGCCTCGGAGCTCGGCGACTGGCACTGGAACAACGAGCAGCGGGTCATGGCACAGTCGCCCCACCACTACGTGAAGCGCGCGAAGACGCCGACGCTGGTGATCCACGGCGAGCTCGACTACCGCGTGCCGGCCACGCAGGCGCTGCAGTACTACGACACGCTGAAGGCCAAGGAGGTGCCGGCGCGGCTCGTGTACTTCCCCGACGAGAACCACTGGATCCTCAAGCCGCAGAACTCGCGGCTCTGGTACCGCGAGTTCTTCGACTGGATCGCGCGGACGGCGCCGGGAGGCCCGGCCAGGCGCGCGCCCCGGCCCGCCCGGGCCGGGCACCGACGCGCGGCGCGACCGGGACAGCGGTAGGTGGCGGCGGCGCCGCCGGATCTCAAGGCCTTGAATCGACGGTCGCGGGCCCTACCTCGGGGGCAGAGGGTGCCGCTCGCGCAGCGGACGGCACCCGCGCCATCCCGAAACGACCAAGGAGGTTCACCATGCGTCACCAGCACCTGCGTGTCTACGATCCGTTCGCGCGCGCCGCGTTCAACGACATCGTCCGCGAGTTCTTCGCCCCGTCCAACGGCGAGCAGGACCGCACGCCGCTGTCCATCCGCGCCGACGTGGCCGAGACCGATGCCGCCTACGTGGTGCGCGCCGAGGTCCCCGGCGTGCGCAAGGAAGACATCGACGTCAAGATCGACGCCAACAACGTCACCATCGGCGCCGAAGTGAAGCACGCGAGCGAGAGCCGCGAGGGCGAGAAGGTCCTGCGCAGCGAGCGCTACGAGGGCTCGGTGCTGCGCCAGTTCACCTTCGCCAGCGAAATCGACGAGGCCGCGAGCGAAGCGAAGTACGAGAACGGCGTGCTCGAGCTCAAGCTTGCCAAGAAGGCGCCGCTGGCCGCGCGCAAGCTGACCGTTCAGTAACGTCATCCCCGCGAAAGCGGGGACCCATGTGTGGGTTCCCGCCTTCGCGGGAACGACGAGTGGGTTCCCGCCTTCGCGGGAATGACGAGTGGGTTCCCGCCTTCGCGGGAACGACGAGTGGGTTCCCGCCTTCGCGGGAATGACGAGTGGGCTCCCGCCTTCGCGGGAACGACGGTTCTTGCTCAGCGGATGCGCCGGGGATTGAGCTCTTCCTCGATGTTGTCGCGGAAGAAGCTCCACGGCGAGGAGGCCTGGGAGAAGCGCCGCCAGGTCTCGGCGCTGACGCCGCCGTACTCGAAGGTCCCCGAGCTCAGCTCCACCACCAGCTTGCGCGTCGCGGGGTCGTAGCCCGCGGCGCGCAGGCTGCCGCCGCTCATCTTCTTCATGTCCATCGCATCGCCTCCCTTGAACCTTGCGGTCGCGCGCGCAGCCGCGCCCTCGCGCGTCAATGCGTGTAGGCGAGCTTGCCCCAGATCTCCTCGAGCCGCGCATCGCGACGGCAGCCGACGCGGTAGGCCTGGTAGCGCGCAGGGTTCTTGAGGTAGAAGTCCTGGTGGTATTCCTCGGCGGGCCAGAACTCGCCGGCCATCAGCACCTTGGTCACCACGGGCGCCTTGAAGGGCTTGGTGCGCTCGATGTCCTGCTTCGAGGCTTGCGCCGCGGCGAGCTGCGTGCCGTCGACGGCGAAGATCGCGCTCTGGTACTCGGCGCCCGCGTCGCAGAACGCGCGGTCGGGCGTGGTGGGGTCGATGCTGTGCCAGTACACGTCTAGGAGCTTGGCATAGCTCGTCTTGGTGGTGTCGTAGGCGACCTTCACCGCCTCGAGGTGGCCCGTCGTCCCCGTCGACACGTCGTCGTAGCTGGGGTTGCGCTTGCTGCCGCCGGTGTAGCCCGAGGTGGTCGCCGTCACGCCCGGCACGCTGTCGAAGATCCGTTCCATCGACCAGAAGCAGCCGCCCGCGAAGATCGCCGTGGCGGTCTCGGCCCGCGCGAGGCCGCTGGCGCAGGTGAAGGCCACCGCCGCGAGCGCGAGGCGGGCGAGCGCGCGCCGCGGTGCGGGCGCGAGGGGGGAAGGGATCGGGAATCGTGCCGCCATGCCGTGACCTCGTCGTGGGTGCGGCGCCTTTGCGCGCTGCGTGTCGCGCCGCCGGTTGGATGTCGGGTGCCGCGGACGGCACCTGCCAGTATGATGCGCCTCTCGTTGCCGCCGCCTTGCCGAATTCCGTGCCTTCCGTCCTGGCTCCCGCCGCACGCATTGCCCTTGCAGCCGCGCTGGCCTGCCTCCTGCTCGCGCCGGCCACCGCAGCGGCACCTGCGGCGCAGGGCGCAGGGCCCGTGGCCGCTGCGGCCGCCGCGGACGACGGCCGAGGCACGCTGCGCGTGACCTTTTCCATCGGCGAGACCAGCTTCGATCCCGCGTTCGGCAACGACGCCGCGTCGGACGGCGTGATCCAGAACGTCTACGACACGCTGCTCGACTACGACTACCTCGCGCGGCCGGTGCAGCTCGTGCCGCGCGCGGCCTCGCTGCCCGAAGTCTCCGACAACGGGCGGACCTTCACGTTCCGCGTCAAGCCGGGCATCCGCTTCCAGCCCGACCCCGCGTTCGGCGGCAAGCCCCGCGAGCTCGTCGCGGCGGACTTCGCCTACAGCTTCAAGCGCCACCTCGACCCGGCGCAGCACTCGCCGTGGAGCTTCCTGGTCGACGGCAAGCTCGAGGGCGGCGACGCCGCGCAGGCGGCCGCGCGCGCGTCGGGCCGGTTCGACTACGACGCGCCGATGAAGGGCCTCGAGGTCGTCGACCGCTACACGTTGCGCATACGGCTTGTGTCGCCCGACTACCGGTTTCCTTTCATGGTCGCGGTGCCGGCGATGTCGGCGGTCGCGCGGGAGGTCGTCGAGCGCTATGGCACCGACATCGGCGCGCATCCCGTCGGCACCGGTCCCTACCGCCTCGGCGAGTACCGGCGCAGCGCGCGCATCGTGCTGGAGGCGAACCCCGGGTACCGTGCCGAGACCTACCTGCCCGCGGGTCCCATCCCCGAGGCGTCGAAGCCCGCGGCGGCGCTGCTCGCCGGCAAGCGCCTGCCGCGCAATGCGCGCATCGAGATCAGCGTGATCGAGGAAGGCCAGTCGCGATGGCTGGCCTTCCTCAACCGCGAGCTCGACCTGATCGAGACCTTTCCCGCGCAGTTCATCGACGAGCTGCTGGTGGACGGCCACCTGCGCCCGGCGCTGGCCGCGCGCGGCATCCAGCACCTGCCCTTCGTGCGCCCCAATTCGTGGTGGATCTACTGGAACATGGAGGACCCGGTGGTGGGCGGCTACACGCCCGAGCGCATCGCGCTGCGCCGCGCCATCGCCATGGCCTGGGACGCCGACGAGTACATCCGCGTCATCCTGCGCGGCCGCGCCATCCCCGCGCAGTCGCCCATCCCGCCCGACATCGAGGGCTACGTCGCGCGCACGACCATCGCGCAGATCCACGACCCCGCGGCCTCGCGCGCGCTGCTCGACCGCTTCGGCTACAAGGACCGCGACGGCGACGGCTTCCGCGAGGCGCCCGACGGCAAGCCGCTGACGCTGCAATACTGGTCGTCGCCGACCTCGACGGCGCGCGAGGCCGACGAGCTCCTGAAGCGCAAGATGGACGCCATCGGGCTGCGCGTGGCGATCAACAAGGACCGCGTGCCGGAGCTGCGCAAGATGGCGCGCCAGGGCAAGATCATGATGCGCGCCGACGGCTGGAACGCCGACTATCCCGACGCCGAGAACTTCATGCAGCTCTTCTACGGCCCGAACATCGGCCAGGCCAACGACGCGCGCTTCAACCTGCCGGCCTTCAACGCGCTCTACGGCGAGGCCCGCGCGCTGCCCAACGGGCCCGCGCGCACGGCGCTGTTCACGCGGATGACCGACCTGCTCCTGAGCTACGCGCCGTTGCGCATGACCTACCACCTGGTCGAGGACCCGGTCGCGCAGCCCTGGGTGCACGGCTTCGTGCCGCACCCGATCCGCTCGCAGAGCTGGATGTACATCTCGGTCGATCCGCACTAGCGGGCGCATCGCGCGTCGCGCGGCTGCTGCGGGGCACGATGGGTCCCCGCTTGCGCGGGGATGACAGGCCGCTTCGTGACGGGAGCGGCTACATGACGGGAGCGGCTACTTCAGCAGCCAGGGATTGTTGCTCTTCTTGGGGACCTTGAGCGGCTCGCAATCGGTGAGCGGCGCGGAGCCGTTCTCACGCGTGAGCACGAGGTTGGTCACCACCATGCCGTCCGCGACGCCGCGCAGCTCCATCGTGCCGTTGGAGAAGCGCATGCCGTTGGTCGTGGGGACCTGGTAGAGGTTGATCAGCCGCTCGTCCGGCGGCATCAGCATGCGCGCCTCCTGCTCGGTGAAGCGGACCACGATGCGCTGGCCCTGCAGCTTGCAGGCGATGGTGTCCTTGGAGGGTTCCATCTCGTCGCCGGTGGTCTGGCAGGCCGCCAGCGCCAGCAGTGCCGAGGCGACGATGG
Source organism: Casimicrobiaceae bacterium (assembly GCA_044226535.1). GTDB lineage: Bacteria > Pseudomonadota > Gammaproteobacteria > Burkholderiales > Casimicrobiaceae > VBCG01. The sequence continues at coordinate 108,535 of JBGAGT010000013.1, forward strand.
CGGCGCGAAGCGGGGCGCGCGAGGCGCCGTGTGCGGCACCGTGCACGGGATGGTCGGGACGTGCGTGATCGGGCATGGCCGCGAGGATAGCATCGGCGCCTCGGGCGCGTCGAGCGAGGGCGGCGGGCGGCCCTCGCGCGGGTCAGCACTCGACGACGTTGATCGCCGCCGCGCCGAGCGAGGCTTCCTTGTAGCGCGCCGACATGGCGCGGCCCGACTCGATCATCGCGCTGACGACCGCGTCGAGGTTGACGGTCGGCGCGGGACGCGCCAGCGCGGTCCGCGCGGAGGCATAGGCGTGCGCCGCACCGGCGGCGTTGCGCGCGATGCAGGGCTGCTGGATGCGCCCCCCGTCGGGGTCGCAGGCGAGGCCGAGGTGGGGCGCGAGGGCCAACTCCGCGGCATGCAGCGACTGCGCGTTCGTCGCACCCAGCAGCGAGGCGTAGCCGGCGGCGGCCATGGCGGACGCGACGCCGACGACGCTCTGGCAGCCGGCCTGGCGCAGGCCCATCGCGCGCATCAGCGCACCGACCGAGCCTGCGGTGAGGAGGTACTCGACGATGCCTTCGCGCTCGGCGAGCGGACGCGCGTTGAGCCAGTGCACGAGCAGCGCGGCCGCCGGGCCTGCCGAGCCGCTGGTCGGCGCGGCCACCACGTGGCCGCCGGCGGCATTCTCCTCGCCGACCGCCTGTGCCATCGCCGCGCACCACTGCGCGGGCGTCGCCTCGGCCGAGCGCAGCGCGATCGCCTGCGCGGGCGCGCGGCGACCGCGGCCGCCCGGCAGGGGGCCCTCGCTCGCGAGGCCGCGACGCACCGACTCGCGCATCGCCTCGCCGGCCTCGAGCAGCGCCGCGCGGATGTCGCCGGGGCTGCGGAACATGCTCTCGTTGGCGAGCGCGATCGCCGCGAGTTTCTTGCCGACCACGTCGCCCGAGTCGAGCAGGGCACGCGCGCTGACGTGGGGATAGGGCACGCGCGGGGTCTCGCGCGCGCGGACCCGCGCCGAGAGGTCGACGATCTCGCCGTCGCCGATCGAACAGTAGTCGCGCTCGGCGAGGAGTTCGCCGCGCGGGCCGCGCGCGACGAAGCGCAGCGCATGCGAGGCGCCCGCCACCGAGCGGTCGATGCGGAAGGCGATGTCGCGGTCGCTGTCGAACTCGACGGCGTGCCGCTCGCCGAGGACGAGCTTGCGCTCGCTGCGCACGCGCGCGTCGATGCGTGCCATCGAGGCGGCGTCGGCACGCTGCGGGGTTTCGCCGGAGAGGCCGGCGACGATGGCCTGGGAAAGCGTGCCGTCGCGGCCCGCGCAGGCGAGGCCACCGTAGAGCTCGACGCCGATGCGCGCGGTGTTGCGCAGGGCGCCGTCGGCGTCGATGGCGTGGACGAAGCGGCGCGCAGCGGCGAGCGGGCCCGCCGTCTGCACCGACGAGGGCCCCGGCCCGGGGCGCAGCACCTCGAACACGCTCACGTACATGGACTTCGCGAACCTCCGCAGCTCGGCGTTGTGCGCTACGAATGCCGGAAGCGGATCTCGTCGGGATACGAGAGCACCTCGGGGAGCGCCGCCTGTTCCCGCAGTGCCGCCTGCGTTGATTGCCACCAGGCGGGATCGAGCAGGTCGCGATGATAGCGCAGGAAGGCCTCGCGGATCGCGCCGTCCGTCAGCAGGAAGGTTGCGAATTCCTCGGGGAAGACGTCGCGCGGGCCGACCTTGTACCAGACCTCTCCCGAGAGCTCGTCGAAGCCCGGCGGCGGGGTGGGGATGCGCCTGAAGCGGCAGTCGTGCAGGTACTCGATCTCGTCGTAGTCGTAGAACACAACTCGGCCGTAGCGGGTCACGCCGAAGTTCTTGAACAGCAGGTCGCCGCAGAAGATGTCGACGGTGGCGAGCTCGCGCATGGCGTTGCCGTACTCGCGCAAGAGGTGCGCGCGCGACGCGAGGCGGCGGTCGTCCAGCGCGATGTTGAGCGGCGTCAGGCGCCGCTCGATGTACAGGTGGCGGATGACGATGCGGTCGCCGTCGTGCTCGAGCTGCGAAGGCACCGAGCGCTCGAGCTCGGCGAGGAGCGCCGGCGAGAAGCGCTCGCGCGGGAAGGCGACGTTGGAGTACTCGAGAACGTCGGTCATGCGGCCCGCGCGGTCGTGGTGCTTGACCAGCATGTACTTCTCGCGCACCCGCGCGCGGTCGGTGTCCTTGGAAGGCGCGATGTCGTCGCGGATGACCTTGAACACCCAGGGGAACGACGGCAGCGTGAACACGGTCATCACCAGGCCGCGGATGCCGGGCGCCACGACGAAGCGGTCCGACGAGTGCCGCAGGTGGTGCAGCAGGTCGCGGTAGAACAGCGCCTTGCCGTGCTTGGCGAGGCCGAGCATCGTGTAGTACTCGGCGTGCGTGCGGTCGCCGCACAGGTCGTGCAGGAACTCGACGTAGGCGCTCGGCACCTCCATGTCCACCAGGAAGTAGGCGCGATTGGCCGAGAACAGCAGCGCGATCTCGACGGGATCGGTGAGCAGCGCGTCGACGTACAGCCGCTCGCGTTCGTCGTGGCGGATCGCCACGACGAAGGGGAAGCGCTGGGTGCCGTTGATCACGCGCCCCGCGAGATAGGCGGTGCGGTTGCGGAAGAACGGCGAGGCCAGCACCTGCACCTGGTGGTTGGCCTCGAGGCGGAAAGGCCGGGGCAGCAGCGCGCGCATGCGTCGCGTCACGTTGACGATGTCGCGCCGGAAGTCGGCGAAGCGGCGCTCGAAGCCGGTGTCCAGCACGATGTCCACCAGCGCCTGGCGCAGGCCGCGTTGCAGCGGGTAGTAGCTGCGGTAGCTCGGCGGGTCGGCGTCGATGTGCGCGGTCGAGATCGCCGGCTTGAGGAAGATGAAGCGGTTGTTGAAGTAGCTGCGGTGCAGGATCTTGCAGGTGACGGTGTTGAAGAAGGTCTCGGCGCACTCGGGCTGGCGGTGGTCGATGAGCAGCGCGATGTACTCGCGCTTCACCGCCGACCACAGGCGGTCGAGCTCCGCCGCCGACAGGCGCGCCGGCGCGAAGTCGCGCTCGACGCGCGCCGCGGTCTCCGCGGTGCGCCGATCGTAGAAGTCGATGCGGTCGCGCGCCACGTGGCCGATGGCCAGCCAGTTCGCGGCCTCGAAGTGGCGGCGCGCGGCGCGCGCGCATTCGCGGAACAGCGCGTAGTGGCGGTCGAAGCCCTCCAGCAGCGCGCGCGCGATCTGCGGGGCGCGGCTCGCCGGGTCGGGGGCGGGCGCCGGCGCCATGGAAGCATCGGCGCCAGGCGCGGGCGGGATGCCGGCGTCCGCCGGCGGGAAGTGGAGGGGCGGCGCGGTCGCGCCGCCCGCAGGGTCAGCCGTCGTGGCGATGGCCGACCTCGATGGTCACTGGCTGGCCTTCTCGATCGCGTCCTTGGCCTTGGCGACGAACTGGTTGTACTCCTCGACGGCGTCGTTGCCGGCCTTCATCGCCGCCTCGACGATCTGGCGCTGGTCGGCCGAGTACTTCTTGATGCACGCGCCGTAGTCGTCGACCGACTTCTGCCAGGACTTGCGGCGCTGGTCGGTGGCGAGCTTGCCGGGGAATTCCTCGGGCTTGACACAGGGATTCTTGGGTACGGCAGGGTTGCCCTGCGCGGTGGCGATGACGGGCGCTGCGAGGACCGCGGCGCCCACGAGCGAGGCGAGCAGAAACGATTTCATCGGGGCTATCCCTCGGGAAAAATGCACCCCGCATTGTAACCCCGCCGCCATGCGGGGTAGCGACACCACCGCGCCTCTCGTGGAGGCGCGGGGCCGCCATCCGGGAATCCGCGCGCGGTCAGCTCTTGACCACGGTCACCTTGGCCTTCGGGCAGTTCACCCACTGGACCTTGGTGTGCTTCTTCTCGCCCGCCTTCTCGATGCCGTCCATATACTGCGAATCGCAGACGATCGCCCCGTCGAGATCCTCGGCCGTCATGACAGGGGGTGTCGAACAGGCCGAAACCCCGAGGACCGCAAGTGCAGCCACTGCATGCAGAAGCGTCTTCATGGCGCTCCCTCCTTTCGATTTCATTATCGGCCGCCGTGCCGCGCAGTCAAGCACTCCCGTGCAGGGTCGCGTCCCGGGCCGCCCGCGGGTGGCCACGCAAGGCAATGCTCGCGACACTGCTGGTGGCCGCGGCATGGCTCGCCGCCGGTTGCCAGCGCGAAGAGCCTCCGCCCGCGGCGCAGGCCACCCCGTCGACCGCGTCCCCCGCGGCGCCGACCTTGGCCGAGGTTGGCACGCCGCCCGTGCCCGGCTCCACGCCGCCGCCCGCGCCCGTGGCCGCCTTGCCCGTGCCACCCCTGCCCGGCGTCGCGCCGCCGCCCCCGAAAGTGGCGAGCGCCGAGACCCTCGCGGCGTACCTCGCCGAGGTCGTCGCCGAGCATCCCGACGAGGCGATGTACCAGTGCGAGGTCGGCGGGGCGCTCGAGGTCCTGGAGCTCGACGCGCGCCTCGACCGGCTGTGCCGGCGCGCGCCCGAGATGGGCCCCTGCCAGTACGAGCGCAGCCGATGCCGCGCGAGGGGCGGCGTGGTCCGCGCCTTCGACGGCACGGCGGTCACGGCCGAGGTCGAGGCGGTCTACGACAAGCGGGTGATGCGCGTGCGCTTCGGCGAGGCGCCGGCCCGGAAGTAACGAGGCCGCGGCCGCGCGTTCGCGCCGCGACCGCGGCACCGCGGCTCGACGACGGCGGCGGGGCGAGGCCCGGCCTTCAGCGCGCGCTGAAGGTGTCGCAGTTGCGCAAGTCGCCGGTGTCGAAGCCGCGCTTGAACCAGGTCATGCGCTGCTCGGAGGAGCCGTGCGTGAACGACTCGGGCACCACCACCCCCTGCGCCTGCTTCTGCAGCCGGTCGTCGCCGACCGAGGCCGCGGCGCGCAGGCCCTGCTCCATGTCGCCGGGGTCGAGCAGGTTGCGCTTGGCGGCGTAGAAGCCCCACACGCCGGCGTAGCAGTCGGCCTGCAGCTCGAGGCGCACCGACAGCGCATTGCGGTCGCGCTCGCCGAGCTGGCGCGAGCGCTGCTCGAACTGCTGCATGGTGCCGAGCTCGTTCTGCACGTGGTGACCGACCTCGTGGGCGATCACGTAGGCCTGCGCGAACTCGCCGGGCGCGCCGAAGCGCGTGGCGAGGTCGCGGAAGAAGGCGGTGTCGAGGTAGAGCTTGTGGTCGGCGGGGCAGTAGAACGGCCCGACCGCCGCGGTGGCGCGGCCGCAGGCCGATTGCGTGACGCCGTTGAACAGCACCAGCGTCGGCTTGTGGTACTGGCCGTTCATGGTGCGGAACACGGCGGTCCAGACGTCCTCGGTGTCGCCCAGGATGCCCGCGACGAGTTGCGTCTGCTTGTCGGCGGTGCCCGCCTGGCCCTTCTGGCCGCCGGCGGCGCCGGTCTGCGGGCCATAGCCCGGCTGCGCCTGCTGCGGCATCGGCGACCCGCCGTCGCCGCCCATCATGCCGAGGAAGGTGAGGGGATTGACCCCGAGCAGCAGGCTGACGATCACCGCGATGACGATGCCACCGAGCCCGAGGCGCATGCCGCCACCGCCGCCGAAGCCGCCGCCACCCGCGCCGCGGCGGTCCTCGATGTTCTCGCTCTGCCGAAAGTCGCCCCAGCGCATGTGCTCGTCTCCCTCGCGCGGCCGCCGATGGCCGCGCCGCGATTATAGGTCGGCGCGGCTTCAGGCCTTGAGCGCGCGGGTGAGGAAAGGCAGCGACACGTCCATCCGGTAGTCGATCGACGAATGCGTGTCGTCGAACTCCTCGTAGACGTGCGGCACGCGGTGCTCGGCGAGCCGCCTCGACAGCAGGCGCGCGCCGTAATGCAGGTGGTACTGGTCGCGCCAGCCGCAGTCGATCCAGAGGCCGCGCGAGGTCCGCAGGTTCCTGGCGTAGCGGGCGACCATGTTCACCGGGTCGTGCTCCAGCCAATGCTTCCAGCGCTCGGGCAGGAGCTCGCCGGTCTCGAGGTTGAAGGGCACGCGAAAGCCGAGCGGCGCGCGGCGGTCGGGGTCGTAGGAGGCGGCCATCGCGATTTCCATGATGGCGTGCATCTCGGCGTCGTTGAGCTTGTCCTTGGCCCACATGGCCTCGAGGAAGCGGCGGATGCGGCCGTCGTCACGGCCGTCCGCGGCGCGCTTCGCGTCGCGCGCCGCGTCGATCCTTCCCGCGCGGCGGGGGCGCGCCCGGTAGCGGTCGAGCTCGTTGAGCGTGCGCGGCCAGTCGGTGAGGTAGCAGAGGTCGAAGTTGGCGTCGCCCGAGTGGTCGGCGACCGCGCCCCAGGTCTCGGGGTACTTCATGGCGTGGACGATCGAGCCGTAGCCGCCCGAGGACTTGCCGAAGCAGCCGCGGTGGTCGCGGCTCGCCAGCGTGCGGAACTCGCGGTCGACGAAGGGCACGAGCTCGCGCGTCAGGTAGTCGGCATAGCGGCCGACGGCCGGCGAGTTGATGTACTGGTTGCCGCCCAGCGAGGTGAAGCAGTCGGGGAAGACGATGATCGCCGGCGCCATGCGCTTGTCGGCCACGAGGCGCGCCGCGCGCTCGGGCACGTTCTCGTCGAAGGGCCGCCAGTTGACGTGCGCGAGCCCCGAGCCGGTGAAGCCGACGAGGTCGTAGAGCACCGGGAAGCGCCGCCCGCGCGCCACGCCCTTGGCGCTGTCGTACTGCGGGGGCAGCCACACGGCGAGCCTTCGCACGTGGGGGTCGCCGAGCGGGTTGCCGGCGAGCACGCGCGACACGTGCTCGAGGACCACCACGGTGCCCTGGCGGGCGGTCGAATGCTTGCGGGCCATGAAAAAACGCCTCGTGGGAACGAGGCGTCGATGTTACGGCATCGCGGGAGCGTCAGGCCGCGAGGGCCTGCGGCTCGCCTTGCGCGCCCGCCGGCTCGGCGGCCAGCACCTGCGCGGCGGCGTTCACCACCGCGGCGATGCGGCCGACGTCGCGCAGCTGCTGCACCGTCAGGCCGTTCTCGCGCAGCAGCTTGAAGTGCGAGGCCACGCAGAAGTGGCACTTGCCGACGATGGAGGCGGCGAGCGCGTAGAGCTCGAAGCTCACGCGGTCGACGCCGCCGTGGCTCGCATACGCGTTCATGCGCAGCTCCGGCCGCAGGGTCTTGAGCTCGGCGTCGTCGGCCATCTCCACGTACGGGTACCACACGTTGTTCATGCCCATCAGCGCCGCGGCGGTCAGCGCCGCCGTGGCGTGGCCGCCGGCCAGCGCCGAGGCGTCGCGCAACGCCTCGACGAGCGCCGGGGAGCGCGCGGCGAAGGCGGCGGCGAGCGCCGCGCCGACGGCATGCGCCGGCGTGAGGCTCGAGCGGTTGATCGCCGCGTCGAGGTTGAGGCGGATGTCCTTGGCGTAGTCCGGGATCCGCGCCTTGAGGTCGTCGAGGCGATCCATGGCGTCCTCCGGCCCTTACGCCGCGATGGCGAGCGTGTTGCCGCCGACCGTGCGGTTGCAGGGGCAGAGCTCGTCCGTCTGCAGGCCGTCGAGGATGCGCAGGACTTCCTCGGGGCTGCGGCCGACGTTGAGGTTGTTCACCGACACGTGCTGGATGACGTTGTCCGGATCGACGATGAACGTCGCGCGCAGGGCCACGCCTTCGGCCGTGTCGCGCACGCCGAGCTGGTCGACCAGCGAGCCGGTCGAGTCGCCGAATTGCCATTGCGGCAGCTTGGAGAGGTCCTTGTGCTCGCGGCGCCAGCCGAGCTTGCTGAACTCGTTGTCGGTCGAGCCGCCCAGCACCACCGCGTCACGGTCGGCGAAGTCCTTGGCGAGCTTGGCGAAGCCGACGATCTCGGTCGGGCAGACGAAGGTGAAATCCTTGGGATAGAAGTAGATGACCTTCCACTTGCCGGGGAAGGACTTCTCGGTGATGGCTTCGAACGCCGAGACGCCGTTTTCCTCGGGCTGGTTGAAGCCGGGCTTGACGCCCTGGACCTTGAAGGAGTCGAGTTTCTGGCCAACGGTCTTCATGCGCATTCCTTTCGCGGGCTTGTGGGGAAGGGGATGTCCGCAAGGATATGTGCAAATGCAGCATAAATCCAATTAGTAATTCTAACTGCTACGATAACCTTTCATGATGCGATTACAAAACAATTGCTTAGGACCGGGCTTCGAGCCAATCCGGTGACCTGATCCCGGCCCGCAAGCGGGCGTCCCGGCCTTGCAGCGCAGCAGCGATGCGCTGCCGCGCCGAACGATAGCATGCTATCGATTATCCTTGCCGAGCATGGTCCCGCGGCATTTCCGGGCGCCGCAGCGGCAGGCGTAGGCCTTTCGCATCTTCTTCCCGACTTTCCCGTCGTAGGTGAGCTGGTAGTCGTAGGTGAGCTCCTCGCCGGGCTGGATCTTGCGGCGCGCGACGATGAACACGCGACCCTCGTCGTCCTCCTGCGCTTCGCAGTTGGGCTTGCAGGAATGGTTGATCCAGCGTGCGGAATTTCCGCCCACGTCGGCGTCGATCACCCGTCCGTCGTCGAGGCCGAACAGGAACGTGTGGTACGGGTTGTCGGGGTCGGAAGGCGGTCGCTTGTTGGCCTCCTTCCAGCTCACGCGCTCGCCGCGGTACTCGATGATCGAATGGTTCTTGCGGATCTTGCGCGCGGCGAACACGCCGCGGCCGTGGATCGGCGAGACGCGCACCACCCAGTGGCGCTTGGGGCGCGCGGCCTTCGCCGGCTTCGCGGGCGCCGCAGCCTTCGCGGCCTTCGCGGGAGCCGCAGCCTTCGCGGCCTTCGCGGGCGCCGCAGCCTTCGCGGTCTTCGTGGCCTTCGCGGGCGCCGCAGCCTTCGCCGCCTTCGCCGGTTTCCTCGCCTTCGTCGCTTTCGCTTCCTGTCCTGCCTTAGCTGCCCTGGTCGCCACCCGCCGGCCTCCTTGTCGTCGAAGCGGCGATTATGCCGTGCCTTGGCGGCGCGCCGTGGCGCTTCAGTGCGAACCGGGCCCGATGAGGGCGAGGGTGAGCGGCGTGCTGAGGGCGGCGATGGTGGTGGCGATCACCAGCGCCGAGGCGACGGGTCCTTCCATGGTGCGGAACTGCCGCGCCATGAGGTAGGCGTTGGCGCCGGTGGGCAGCGACGACAGCAGCACCACGGCGGCCGTCTCGGCGGGCGGCAGGGCGATCAGGCGCGCGATCAGGTACACCGCCAGCGGCAGCGCGACCAGCTTCAGCGCGGTTATGGCCGCGCTCTGCGCCGCGCCGGCGCGGATGCCGTACTCGGAGAGGCCCATGCCCAGCGCGACCAGCGACATGGGCGTCGCCGCGGTGGCGAGGAGCTCGAGCGTGCGGTCGGCGAAGCCCGGCAGGCTGACGCCGGTGAAGCCCCAGGCGGTGCCGGCGAGGATGGAGAACACCACCGGGTTCAGCACCACGCCACGCGCGGTCTTGCCGAAGCCCGCGAGCGAGAGGTCGCGGTGGCGCGCCCATTCCACCGACACCGTCACCAGCGTCCACAGCGTCAGGGAGTTGAACACCAGCACCAGCGACACCGCGGGCATGGCCTCGGCCGGCAGCGTCGCCTGCGCCACGGGTACGCCGAGCAGCACGTTGTTGGAGAAGATCGCGCCGACGCCGAACACCGACTGTGCCGCGCCGTCGAGGCCGAAGCCGTATGCCGCGACCAGCCGGGCGAGCGCGTACACCGCGAGGCAGCCGCCGAAGTACGCGACCAGGAGCCGCGCATCGACGTGCGGGAGCGTCGCGAAGTCGCTCATCATGCGGAACAGGAAGGCCGGGATGGCCACGCTGAACACGAAGCGCGTCAGCGCGTCGGAGGCGCTGCGCGGCCAGCCGCCCCAGCGCGACAGCAGGTAGCCGATCAGCACCAGCGCAAACAGCGGCGAGGTGATGCCGAAGATGCGCAGCGCGTCGTTCAGGTTCGCCCCCCCAGGGATCGCGCGTGGCGGCGCTGCGCTACACGATGTCCTGCAGCGTCAGCGTGAGCTTGCGCCCGTCGGCGGTGCCGAGCACGACGCGCGTGCCCGGCGCGGCCTTGAGGCGCGCGCGCAGCTCGTCGAGCGACAGCGATTTCACCGGCTTGCCGTCGAGGGCGACGATGACGTCGCCCGCCTTGACGCCGGCCTTCGCCCCCGCCGCGCCGGCGAGCACGTCGACGACCTTGAAGCCCTTGGCATCGCGCTCGACCCACAGGCCCGCGCGGTCGTGGACGTCGGGCATCGCGTAGCGCGAGTTCTTCTCGAACCAGATCACCTCGTTGCGGTAGTCGAACACGAGGTCGAAGTGCGACAGCACCCCGTAGCCGACGTTGCCGGCGAGGCTCGGGTCGGCGAAGGCGCCGGCCTGCGCCGTCGACAGCACGGTGACGGGTTTCGCCACCTCGACGTCGCCGAGCTTCAGCACGCCGGCGCGCGCGAGCTGCCCGCGCGAGGGCCCGCCGACGCCCGCGCCGGTGATGGTCTCGGGCGTGGCGTGGTAGCGCGCGGCGAGGTCGTTGGCGGCCGAGAACGGCGCGCCGAGGGTGAGGCTGCCGCGCGCGCCCGTGTCGATGTCGAAGGTCCCCGCGATCCCGTCGATCGAGCCTTCGACCTGCGGGATGTGCTGCTTGAAGCTGATCGGGACCTTGACGCCGCTGCCCGCGTATTTCCACTGCGCCGGGTCGTAGAAGGTGAGCTTGCGCTGCACGTAGTCGATGCGCACGGGGAAGCGCTTGAAGAGCTCGTAGCCGACCAGGCCCGCGACGCGGTCGACGCCCTCGATGCGCCGCATCGAGTCCTCGAGCGCGAGGGTGACGAACTCCTGGTCGGCGAGCACGATGCCGCCGATCTCCAGCGAGGGCACGCGCAGCACGCCCGCGGTTTCCTTGTCGGCGCCGACGCCGCCCGCGGCGATGCCGCCCTGTGCCGTCAGGCCGAGGGACTTTGCGGTCGACGGGAACAGCACGTTGACGCCGCCCGAGTCGAACAGCATGCGGAAGGGGCCCTTGCCGGCGAGCTTCACGTCGACGTACATGTGGCCGTTGGCGAGCGTGAAGGGCACCTCGACGCTGGCCTTGCCGGCGGGGAAGGTGAAATCGGGCTTGGGCGGCGGCGGGCGGTCGAAGGCGACGGCGGTCTTCGGCGGGTCGAAGTCGATGGAGTCGACGTTGACGATCTCGTCGAAGCGCGCGTCGCCGCGCGAGGCGCGCACGCGGAACGGCAGGCGCAGCATGCCGACGTCGCGGAAGTCCATGTAGTACTCGGTGCGCGTCTCGGTGGCCTCGCGCTCGACCAGCCGCTCGATGAGGTGGGTGTCGGCATTGATCCACAGGTCGAACTCGCGCCCGCCCTCGGGCGTGATCGACACCACGTCGAAGGTCGCGCCGTCGCGCGTCTCCTGCGGCTTCATGCGGATGGTGGCGGGGTGGCGGTCGGGAAACCAGAACGCAAGCTGGTCGCGATAGGCGGTGTTGACCGCGAGCTCGCGCGAGGTGCGCGAGGACTCGGTGCGCGATTCGCCCGAGGAGTCCTGCGTCCAGCCCTGCTTGCCGTCGAAGCCGATCGCGCCCGAGGTGGGCCCGAGCGAATAGGTGAGGTACGAGCGCCCGGTGAGGAACTCGCTCCAGCGCTCGACCGGGCCCGAGAGGCCACTGGTCGACAGCGTGACTTTCGAATGCTGCTGGCGCAGGTCGTTCCACGCCGAGCCCCCGCTGGCCGCCTTGGCGGCACCGAGCACGGCGAGGGCCTCGGGCGGCGTGGGCTCCGCGGCAACGGCGGGGAGGACGGGCGCGAGGGCGAGCGAGGCGGCGAGGCAGGCGGCGGCCGCGTTCGCGAGGAGGCGAGTGGAGAGGGTCATGGGGCGAGGGGGGCGAGGCGCGCGGCAGCGGCCGGGGCCTGGGGCGTTCGGGCAAACCGGCATTCTCCCACGCCGGCGCTGCCGACCGGCCCCGGCCGGGGGAACCCGCGAAGGGGGACCGCGGCGTCCGCCGGGGCTTGCGCCCACGGCGCCGCCCGGGCAGGATTCTGCGGCAACGGGAGGTCCTCGCCATGCAGTGTGCGATTTGTGGATTCGACAACACGGGCAGCAGCCGCTTTTGCAAGCAATGCGGTGCCGCGCTCGTGACGCCCGCCGGCGTCCCGCCGCCGGCTGCTGCGGCAGCGGCAAACGGCGGCACGCCGGCGGCCATGCCCGCTTCCCCCGGCGCTGCGCCGGGGGAAGCCGTCGCAGCGGCGTCGGGTGTTTCGCCCAAGCCCTTCCTGGTGATCTTCATCGTCGCGCTGCTGATGCTGGCGGCGGCGTGGCTTGGATGGCGCGCGATCGGACACCGCCCGGCCGAGGAGCCGCCCGCGGCGACGCCTCCCGCCGCCGCCCCGGCGACAACGCCCGAGCCTGCGTCGCCCGCGGCCGACAAGGCTGCCGAGCCCGCGGTGCCGGCGAGCGAACCCGCGAAGGAAGCGCCGGGCGCCACCGCCGCGCCCCACACGACCGCCGCGCCGGCCGTGCCGGCCGATGCGGCCGCAGCCGAAGCCGCGCAACCCGCCGCCGGGCACAAGGCCCCGGCGAAGGCCCCGGCCAAGGCTTCCGCCCATGCCCCCGCCAAGCAGGCGGCCCCCGTCCCCGTCGTGCCTGCACCCGCGGCCGCGCCGCCGCCCCAGCCCGCCGCCAAGGCGGCGCCCAAGGTCGACCGCTGGGGGCAGATGGACGCCGAGATGGCGGCCTGCGGGCGCAACGAGAACTTCCTCGAGCGCCTGGTCTGCGAGCAGAAGCTCAAGGTGCGCTACTGCGACGGCTACTGGGGCAAGGTGCCGCAATGCCCGAGCGGTCCGGCGCCGACCACCGGCGGCTAGCCGCGGCGGTACCCCTCGGTCAGGCGGGCGCGAGCGCGTCCGCCGGTCCTTCGGGGTCCTTCGGCGCGCGCGTGCCGGCGAGGGTATCGAGCGCCGCGCTGACCGCACGGTCGAACAGCGGCACCGGCTCGACCACCAGTGCCGCGCGCCCCGACCCCAGCTCGTAGGCGAGTTCCTCGGGCGAGAACACGAAGGCGCGGCGCCGCGAGCGGCTGGTGAAGATGTACTTGGTGCGCAGCGGGCTCACCCAGGTGAGGCGCGCATTGATGGTATCGGCCTCGCGGCGGAAGGCGAGCCAGGTCCCGGGGACCATCTCGCTCACGTAGTCGTAGACGTTGGCGACGCGATGCGTCTCGCTGGCCGCCATGGGCGGCGGCGCCGGCGCGTCCTCGGCGGGCGGGGGCGGCGGCTTGATCGCCGCCATGTGCAGGCCGTACAGCTCCTCGAGGAAGGCCTTGGCGCGCTCGTCGGGCAGGGCGCGCGCGGCGATGCCCTGGCGCAGCCCGCGGATCAGCGTGGGGATCAGCTTGGTGAGGCGCGCCTTCTGGCCGGTGCGCTCCTTGGCGACGATGCTCCACAAGAGGTCGTCGAGCGTGGCCTGCGCGGCCTTCCAGGCGTCGCTGGCCTCGCCGTCGCGCGCGCGGATGTCGCCCATGTGGTCGGCCCAGGTGGTCTCGGCGAAGTTGCGCACCTCGAGCGGCAGGTCGAGCCCCGCGAGGCGATCGCGCACCAGGGCGCGTGCCACGCTGCGGTCGGCCTCGCTCTCCTCGGCGGCCAGCGCCGCGGCGACGTCGGGCTCGGTCGCGGCCTCGGACGCCTTGCGCTCGTCGTCGATGAAGCGGCCGAGGCGTGCCTGCGCCGCGTCGAAGGCGGTGACGTCGATCTCGAAGTCCCGGCAGATCTCGTCGACGAGCTCGGTCGCGGTGTGCTCGAAGGCGTCGCGGTAGATCTCGTCGTTCTGCGCGCCGATCGCGGCGTCGGCGAGCTGGTCGAGGAAACGGCGTGCCGAGTGTTTCTTGTCGGAGAAGAACGTACGGTCGAGCAGTGCGACCTTGACGATCGGCACCTGCAGCCGGCTGAACACCGTGCGCAGCGACTGCGGGATCGACGGGTCGCGGAAGATGTAGTCGAACAGCAGCGCGATGACGTCGACGGTGATCTTGTCGGCGGGATTGGTGATCTGGTCCGCGATCGCCGTGCGGATGTGCGGGACCAGGTTGAGCGGCACGTCGCTTGCCGCGGGCATCGCCTGCGGCGCGACGCGCGCCAGCGCGGTGGCGAGATCGAGTCGTTGCCAGTAGCCCAGCGTGTCGAACAGCGGCGTCGAGCTGCCGAGCGCCATCAGCGGATCGAGCGAGGGCAGGTCGCCCGGCGCGGCCTCGGGCTTCGCGGCCGCATGCGCCTCCGCCTTGCCGATACGCGCCAGCGCCTCGAGGCCACGGATGATCTCCGGCGCGATCGCCGGGGCCGACACCGGCGCGACCATTGCGCCGGCCTGCGGCGCGAGCATCCCCGCGGCCGTCGCCGCGCCGCGCGCCGAATGGTCGAAGTCGAACGCCGGCGCCGCGGGATCGCCGAGGATCTCGGGCACGATCACGTTGGTCGGCAGCTCCCCCGATTCCGACATCAGCTTGCTGAACGCGGGGATGAGGTCGCGGTCGTCCTCGGGCCGGAAGTCGCTGCGGATGCGCAACGCGGCCTTGATCTCCGGCAGCACGTTGCGGTCGGCGAGGAAGCGGTTGAGCGAGATGTAGATCTTGTTGATCGCCGGCGTGAGGTCGGCCAGCAGCCGCTCCATCACCGGGCGCCAGATCTTGGCCTCGGGGTAGACCGCGCGCGAGGTCGCGCCGATGGCGTCGAGGATGTAGGCGGGACCGAAGGGATTGTCGGGATCGCGTGCGTCGGCGTCGGGGAGCAGGAGCTCCAGGCGGACGTCGAGCGCGTCGAGCTCGCGCCGCGTGAGCCGCATCAGGAAGGTCGTCGACGACTTGAGCGCGTCCTGCTTCTCGTGGTCGAACGCAGTGAGCACGCGCAGGCTGGCGAGCGAGGCGTCGAAGTCGGGCCGCCGTCCCTTGCGCTTCACGCCGCCCATGCGCCGCTGGTAGAGCGCGTCGAGGTTCTGGCCGAAGCGCGCGAGCCATTCGGCGCGCTTCGACTTGAACTTGACGTCGTCGTCCTGCGTGACGAAGTTGTTGCCCTCGAACAGGTCGGACGCCATCTCCAGCGACCCGCGCGCGATCTCGCAGAGCTTGTCGCGGTACAGCGCGAAGCACTGGCGAAGCAGCGCCTCGGCTTCCTGGCGCGGAAGCCGGACGGGCGCGTCGGCGGCGGCGGTGACGGTGTTCGACATCGGCGATGCGCGCCACGCGACGCGCAGTTGGAGGCTGTCGCGCATTGTAGGGCAGCGGCCGGCGCTGCGGCATCGCGGGCAGACACCCGGCGTGCGCGAGCCGCGCAACGCGGGCCGGCGCCGCGGCGGCCCCGGCGCTCGCCATCCGCCGTCGCTGCGATTAAGCTAGCCGGATGCCACAGCTTGTGCGTTACGCCTTGCAGGCTTCGCTCGCGCTTTTCGCGATGACCGCGGTTCATGCGCGCGCCGGCGACATCTTCAAGTGCGTCGATGCGTCGGGCCGCGTGACCTACCAGGGCGAGCCTTGCGCCAACGGCCGCGCCGTCGACATCGCGCCGGGGCAGTTCGACCCCGAGGCGGCGCAGCGCCTGCGCGAGGAGCAGGCGGCGTGGAATGCACGGCAGGACCTGCGGCGCGAGGCCGCGGCGCGCGAGGCTGCCGCCAATGCCGCCGCCGCCCAGGCCGCCGCGCGCCAGCGCGAGGCCGACGCGCGCCTCGCAGAGCAGCAAGCCGCCGATGCGTCGAGCTGCTCGACCTGCATCGGCGACGGCTCGTGGATCTGGGCGACGCCGCCATGGATCGGGCCGCTGCCGCCGCGTCCGCAGCCGCCGCGCCCCCCGCGACCGCCGCCGCAGCCGCCTCCGCGCTTCATCGTCGTGCGCTGAGCGGCGCCGTCATCCCCGCGAAAGCGGGGACCCGTAGTGCCGTTGGCTCTGTTACGGCGGCATCGGGCAATCGCGTCATCCCCGCGAAAGCGGGGACGCCTGACGCATATCGGCGAAGCGTGCGACGGCCATCGGGGGCCCGGTCCCCGCTTTCGCGGGGATCGCGATACCCCCGGCTCAGGCCCGAGCCCCCGACGTCCGCCGCGCCGATCTGCATCAGGCGACCACGATTGCGCTCCCGGCGGGTCGCCCACGGGCAAGGGTATCTGCGGAAGCCGCAAAGCTCGTGGCGTGCGTGTCGCCCGGCGCGTCGGACACCGGGGCTCGGCCCGGAGCCGTGTGTATCGCGAGGACCGAGCCCCGATGGCCGGCGCACGTCTTGCCGGGCGACATGCACGACGCGAGTTTGCGCGGGTGCCGCAATACCGCTGCCAAAGGCATGGGTCCCCGCTTTCGCGGGGATGACAGCGTGCGCGGGGATGACGAGGGGGTCGTCAGCCGCGGCCGACGTAGGGCATCTTGGTCGCCATCACCGTCATGAACTGCACGTTCGCCGACAGCGGCAGCGAGGCCATGTAGAGCACCGCGCTCGCCACGTGCGCGACGTCCATCAGCGGCTCGATGGCGATCGTGCCGTTGGCCTGCGGCACGCCGCTCGCCATCTTCTGCGCCATCTCGGTCGAGGCGTTGCCGATGTCGATCTGCCCCGCGGCGATGTCGAAGGCGCGCCCGTCGAGCGAGATCGACTTGGTGAGCCCGGTGATGGCGTGCTTGGTCGCCGTGTACGGCGCCGAGCCCGGCCGGGGCGCGTGCGCCGAGATCGAGCCGTTGTTGATGATCCGGCCCCCGCGCGGCGACTGTGCCTTCATCGCGCGGAAGGCCGCCTGCGCGCACAGGAACGAGCCCGTCAGGTTGGTGTCGACCACGCGCTGCCACTGCTCGAGCGTGATGGCGTCGAAGGCGCCGCCCGTGCTGATGCCGGCGTTGTTGAAGAGCACGTCGACCCGGCCGAAGCGCGCCGCGACCTTGTCGAACAGCGTGCGCACGCTGCCGGCGTTGGCGACGTCGGTGGCGACGGCGAGGCCGTTGCGCCCGTTGGCGCCGGCCTCGGCGAGCGTCGCGTCGAGCGCGTCGGCACGGCGGCCGGCGAGCGCGACGCCGTAACCCGCGCCCAGCATCGCCAGCGCGACGGCCTTGCCGATCCCGCTGCCTGCGCCGGTGACGACTGCGATGGGCATGCTCATGACTTTCCTCCTCGCCGCCGCAGCGGAATGGGTGTGTATGGCGGCCGGGGGCCGGGAAGCTAGGCGCGCTCGCGCGCGCCCGGCGCGAGCAGCGCGTGCAGCAGGATCGCGCCGAAGGTCGCGGTGCCGATGCCGCCCAGCGTGAAGTTGCCGAGTTTCAGGGTGAAGTCGCCGGCACCCAGCACCAGCGTCACCGCGGCGACGACGAGGTTGCGGTTGTCGGCGAAGTCGACCTGGTTCTGCACCCAGATGCGCGCGCCGGCCACCGCGATCAGGCCGAACACCACGATGGACACGCCGGCGAGCACGGGGCCGGGGATGGTGCCGACCAGCGCGCCGAACTTGGGCGAGAAGCCGAGCAGCAGCGCGATCAGCGCGGCGAGGACGAACAGCAGCGTCGAGAACACGCGCGTCACCGCCATCACGCCGATGTTCTCGGCATAGGTCGTGACGCCGGTGCCGCCCACCATGCCCGAGGCCATGGTGGCGAGGCCGTCGCCGAGGAACGCGCGCCCGAGGAAGCCGTCGAGGTTGCGGCCCGTCATCGCCGCCACGGCCTTGACGTGCCCGAGGTTCTCGGCGACCAGGATCACCGCCACCGGCGCGATCAGCGCGATGGCGTCGGCGCGGAACACCGGGGTGGTGAAGGAGGGTGCGCCGAACCACGCGGCGGCGGCCACGCGCGCGAAGTCGACCTGCTGGCCGAGGCCGAAGCCGTTGGTCGCCACCACGTACAGGAAGTAGGCGGCGACGAGCCCGAGCAGGATGGGGAGCCTCTGCACGCCGCCGCGCCCGTACACCGCGATCGTGCCGACACAGAGCACCGTCACGAGCGCCATGACTGCGTCGAAGGTCGAGCCGCCGACGCTCTTCACGGCGATCGGCGCGAGGTTGAGGCCGATGACGGCGACCACGGCGCCGGTGACCACCGGCGGCATCAGCCGCTCCACCCAGCCCACGCCCCCGGCCATGACACCGAGCCCGACGAGCGCGTACACGAGCCCGCAGGCGACGATACCGCCGAGCGCGACGGCAATGTTGGCGTTGGCGCCCTGGCCGGCGTAGCCGGTCGCGGCGATCACCACGCCGATGAAGGCGAAGCTCGACCCGAGGTAGCTCGGCACGCGTCCGCCGGTGACGGTGAAGAACAGCAGCGTGCCGACGCCCGACATCAGGATCGCCACGTTGGGGTCGAAGCCCATCAAGAGCGGCGCCAGCACCGTCGCGCCGAACATCGCGACGACGTGCTGCGCGCCCAGCGCGACCATCGACGGCCAGGCAAGGCGCTCGTCGGGCGCGACGAGGTCGGCGCCGCCCGACAGCTGCGCGCGCTCGGTCCACTGCGGAAAATACGCCATCGGTCCTTCCCCCTCGAGGATCACGGCACGCGGGCCGCGCCGTCCGGCACGGGCCGCGGCTTGCGCCGCTGCTGGCGGGCGCGGCCCCGGGCTACGGGGCGCGGCGCCCGCGCGGCGTTCTAGTTCACCGGCAGGCTGATGACGTCGCTGTCGCGCTTGACGAAGCGTTCCCCGGACTGCGGCATCGCCGTGTCGCGCCGGCCCGCCAGGCGGTAGGGCTTGATGGCCGAGACGATCTCGTCGACGCTCGCCTCGCCCTTGGCGCTGCCTTGCACGCTGCGCTCGGGGCAGGCCTGCGACTCGAAGACCTCGATGAACTCGCCGCGCCGCTTCATGGCGTCACGCGACGCGGCACCGGCGGCGCTCATGTCCACCGGAGGGCTCACGCCCTGGTAGATCACGGAATCGCTGTGATCGAGCACCACGTAGCAGGTGGCGGCCGAGGTGAGCGGCGATGCGAACACGGCGAGCAGGGCCAGCGGGCCCAACACGGTGCGCCGCGACCGGCGCTTGGCGGGAAGGTGCATGGACACTCCGAAGGTGAATGGGGATGGCGATGGCGCCTGACGGTTGATTATGGTCGGAACGGGGCCGGTCGCGCAACGCGCCACCGGACGGGTGGCGCGATTCCTGCATCCAGCCGGTTGCCGGGGCACGGGCCGGGCGGTGCTTGATGTCGCCACGGTCTTCCGCACCCGGTCGAGCGCCCGAAGGGGCTCGCGCAGGCGCAATGACGATGTCATAATGCGCCCTGGACGCCCGCGCATTGCGCGGCGCCGCTGCGCGAACCCGATGGGGCAGGGAACTGACGCGAATGGGCACGATCGAGATGGCGGGCAATCCGGCGTTTGGCGGTGCGATGGCACGCTGCGAGTTCTGTGGCACCAACGTGCTGCCGGGCGTCAAGCTGTGCAGCGAGTGCCGCTCGGCGCTCAAGCGCGCGCGCAACGAGCCGGCTTCGGTGCTGCAGCCGCTGGTCAAGCGCGCGGCCGATACCCTGGAGCGGCGCGACCGACGCCGCGCGCAGCGCCGCGAGGCGCGCGCTGCCGAGGCGCGCGCCGCCGGCCTCGTGCCGCCACCGGTGGAAAAGTCGCGCCTCGCACCCTGGTTCATCGGTGCGCTGCTCGTGGCGGTCGCCGTGGTGGCCGCGTCCATGTGGGCGTTCCACGGCCGCGAAGGCGAAGCCGTCCCCCTTTCGACGCCGGTCGCGACCGACGCAGTGGCACCGCCTGCCGCCTCGCCGTCCGCCGCCAGCACGGCCGCGCCGGCCCCCGATGCGGCCACCGCGGCCAGCGCGGCCATGTCC
The DNA here is from genome assembly GCA_044226535.1 of Casimicrobiaceae bacterium. Lineage (GTDB taxonomy): Bacteria > Pseudomonadota > Gammaproteobacteria > Burkholderiales > Casimicrobiaceae > VBCG01. The sequence goes on from JBGAGT010000013.1 coordinate 128,264, forward strand.
CCCGCGGCGACACCGGCGGCCGCATCGGCGGCGACACCGGCCGAGCCCGCGGGCACAGTGCCCCCGGCGCACCCTGCCGGGGCGCATGCCGCGCCCAAGGCCCGCCGCACGCTGCGCATCGAGCTTCCCAAGCCCGAGGCCGCGCCGCAGCGCATCGCCGCGCCCGCGCCCATGGCACCGCTCGCCGCCGCCCCCAGGGTGCCCGTCGTGGCCGCGCCGCCCGACCGGCGCAGCCTGCTGCGCGATGCGTTCGCCCGGTGCCCGCAGGACGAGATCGTGGCGCGCGCGGTGTGCGAGCAGCGTGCGCGCATCGAATACTGCGACGGGCTGTGGGGCAGCGTTCCGCAGTGCCCGGCGCAGCGCGACTACGGCGGCTGAATCCCCGGGCGCCGGGTCGCCCTAGGCCGGCCGCGCGTCGGCGTCCTCGCGCTCCTTCACCACCAGCCGGTCGATGCGCGCCAGCGCGGGGAAGAGCCGGATCCACAGCGCCACCACGGCGAGGGTTCCCACGCCGCCGACCAGCACCGCGGGCACCGCGCCCCACCACGCCGCGGTGACGCCCGACTCGAACTCGCCGAGCTGGTTGGATGCGCCGATGAAGATCGCGTTGACCGCCGACACCCGGCCGCGCATGGCGTCGGGCGTGTCGAGCTGCACCAGCGACTGGCGGACCACCACGCTCACCATGTCCGATGCGCCGAGCACGACCAGCGCGGCCAGCGACAGCCACATGAGCTGCGACAGCCCGAAGGTGATGGTCGCGAGGCCGAACACCGCGACCGCGGCGAACATGCGCCGGCCGGCATTGCGCTGGATGGGGTGGTGCGCGAGCCACAGCGCCGTGGTCAGCGCGCCCACCGCGGGTGCCGAGCGCAAGAGGCCCAGCCCCCAGGCGCCCGTGTGCAGGATGTCGCGCGCGAACACCGGCAGCAGCGCCGTGGCGCCCCCCAGCAGCACGGCGAAGAGGTCGAGCGAGATCGCGCCGAGCAGCGCGGGCTTTCGGCGGATGAAGTGGATGCCGGCGAAGATCGAGCGCGAGTTCGCGCCGACGTGGCCTTCGGGCGCGCGCACCGGCGTGAGCCAGCCGAGCAGGATGCTCGCGACCACGAACATGGTGGCGCAGGTCGCGTAGACCGCGGTGGGGCCGGCGACGTAGAGGAAGCCGCCGAGCGCGGGGCCGATGACGATGCCGGTCTGGCCCGCGGTGGACGACAGCGCCACCGCGCGCGGCAGCTTGCGCGTGGGCACGGTGAAGGGCAGCAGCGCCTGCAGCGTGGGGAACTCGAAGGCGCGCGCGGCGCCGATCACGATCACCAGCGCGTAGAGCATCGACTCGTGCACGGTACCGGTGAGCGTCGCCGCGGCGATGACGACGATCGCGCCCGCCTCGATCCACTGGCAGCAGCGGATGATCTTGCGGCGCTCGAAGCGGTCGGCGACGTGCCCCACCAGGAGCATCAGCAGCACCGAGGGCGCGAACTGCGCCAGCCCGACGAAGCCCAGCGCCAGCGCGCTGCCGGTGAGCGCGTACATCTGCCAGCCGATCGCCACCGACAGCATCTGGTAGGCGAACACCGAAGCCAGCCGGCCGCACCAGAAGCGGATGAAGGTGCGCTCGTCGAGGATCGAGTCGCCGCCGGCGCGCGGGCGCCTGCTCACGCCGGCCCTCGTCGCGTCGCGCGCGCGGCCGAGCCCGGCACGGGATTGGGAAGCGGGCGCCCGGCGAAATGCGCGTCGAGGTTCTGCAGCGTCATCGAGGCCATCGCCCTGCGCGCGTCGCGCGTCTGCCCGCCGATGTGCGGCAGCGGGAACACGTTGGGAAGGTCGAGCAGCGCGCGCGGGACCCGCGGCTCGTCGGCGTAGACGTCGAGCCCCGCGCCGGCGATCCTGCCCTCGCGCAGCGCGAGGACCAGCGCCTCCTCGTCGACGACGCTGCCGCGCGCGATGTTGACGAGGTGGCCGCGCGGTCCGAGTGCCTCGAGCACCGCCCGGTCGACGCTGTGGCGCGTCGCCTCGCTGGCGCGCACCGCGATCACCAGCGTGTCGCACCAGGCGGCGAGCCCGGTGAGCGTGTCGAAGTACGTCCACGCGACGTCGGCCGCCGGTCGCCGGTTGAAGTAGCCGATCGCCATGTCGAAGGCCGCCGCGCGCGTCGCCACCCGCCGGCCGATCTCGCCGAGGCCGTAGACGCCGAGGCGCTGCCCCGCGAGCCCTTCGGCGGCGGCGGTGCGCGCGGCCGCGTTGCCGCGCCATTCGCCGGCGCGCAGCCGGTCGGATTCGGCGCGGAAGTTGCGCATGCTGGCGATGACGAGCCCCATGGCGATTTCGGCGACGCTCGCGGCGTTGGCGGCGGGGCTGTGGGTTACGGCGATGCCGCGCGCGGCGGCTGCGGCGACGTCGACGCCCTCGTAGCCGCTGCCGAGGCAGGCCACCAGCCCGAGCGCCGGCAGCGCGTCCATGACGGCCGCGTCGATCGGCAGCAGGCCGATGGTGACCACGGCGCCGACGCGCTCGCGCACCGGCGCGGCGAGCGCGGCCGCCGAGGCGGCGAGCGGCGCCGCCAGCGGGCCCACGGTCTGGAAGCGCCCCGCCAGCGCCTCGCGCAGCTCCTCGATGGGCGCGCTCGCCAGCGCGACCACGGGCGCCGCGGTAGGGGGCTGCGCCGTCATGCGTCGCGCGAGGTGTCGACGTTGCGGAAGTCGGCGCAGGCGCGCTTGCCGCGGATGAGGTAGGGAAGCGTTTGCCAGGCCAGCGAGAGCTGGCGCGCGAAGCGGCGCGGCAGCGCCTTCACCGGATCGGGCGCGTCGGACGGCGTGGAGGTGAGCGCGAGGTAGTGCGTCTGCAGCATGCCGAAGCCGTCGACCTCCATCGCCAGCGGCAGCGCGCCGCGGCGGCGCGCCTCGTCGACCACCGCCAGCGCTTCCGGCGTGAGCAGCAGGTACTCGTCGATCGGCACGCTGTTCTTCAGGAGCCGGTGGACGAGGATCACGTCGAGGCCCGCGAGCTCGGCGCGGCTGGCGATGCGTTGCGTCGCAGCCTCGCCGGCGTGCGCGACCACCTTGATGCGCAGCTCGCCCGCCTGCCTGCAGCCGTCGCAGGGACAGAGCGCGTTCTGCGCGAGGTCGGCGCGTCTGCGGTGGAAAGCGGCGTGCATGCGCTCGGCGAGCGCGGCGAGCGACTGCGGCTCGCGCGCCAGCGGCGCATGGAAGAAGGCTGCGTCGCCCTCGAGCTTGGCGAGCGCCAGCCGCGGACGGACGGCGTCGATGACCGCTTCGAGCAGCTTGCCGACGACGTGCTGCGCATGCACGATGCTGACCGCATGCAGCCGCAGGAAGCGCGTGTAGCCGCCGATGTCGGCGATGACGAGGAGGGTGGAGGGTTGGGGCATCGTCCGCGGTCGCGCGCCTTGCGGCTCCCGCGGCCGCCAGTATCCGGCGCGGCGCGCCCTTTCGTAAAGCCGCCACGCCAACGCCGCCGCGCCGACGCAGGCGCAGCCCGCGAAATCGGCATCCGTCCGACAGCGGCGAGCGGCGCACCCTGCACAATGCGGGGATGACCCTGAGCCCCAGCCCCGACCGGCTGCGCGTCGCCGCCGTGCTGCGCGCGCCCGGCGCCTTCGCGCTCGCCGTCCTGCGCGGCTTCCGCGAAAGCCGGGGGCTGCTGCTCGCCGGCGCAGTGGCGTACTACACGCTGCTGTCGCTGGTGCCGCTGATGATCGTGGCGATGATCGCGCTGTCGCACTGGATCGCGCCCGAGCGCCTGCTGGCCTCGCTGGCGGGCTACCTCGAGTTCGTGGTGCCCGGGCAGTCGATCGCCATGATCGGCGAGCTGCGCGCCTTCCTCGAGCACCGCGAGGTCATCGGCCCCTTCCTGCTGCTGACCATGCTGTTCTTCAGCTCGCTGGCTTTCGGTGTGCTGGAGAGCTCGATGGCGATGATCTTCAGGCACCGCGCCGCGCGCATCAGCCGGCACTTCGTCGTCTCGCTGCTGCTGCCCTACCTGTTCGTGCTGCTGCTGACGCTGGGCTGGCTGGTCGTCACGGTGGTCGCCGGCCGCCTCGCCGTGCTGGCGGGCCACGAGGTGTCCGTGCTCGGCAACGCGCGGCCGCTCGAGGGCGTCGCGACCTCGCTGCTCTACCTGATCGGCGTGGCTGGCGAGATGCTGCTGATCGCCGCGATCTACCTCGTGATGCCCGCGGGGCGGATGTCGTGGCGCCATGCGCTCGCTGGGGGGATCGTCGCGGGGCTGCTGTGGGAAGGCACGCGGCGCGTGCTGGTGTGGTACTACGCGACGCTGTCGCAGATCCAGGTCGTGTACGGATCGCTCACCACGGCGATCGCCACGCTGCTGTCGGTGGAGATCGCGGCGATCGTGCTGCTCTTCGGCGCGCAGGTGATCGCCGAGTTCGAGAGGCTCCCCGTCGCAGCCGACGGGCGGGCGCCATGACGAGGAGGAAGACGACATGCCACGATGCGAGCATTGCGGGAACGAGTACGACAAGACCTTCACCGTGACCATGGGCGGGCGCGCCCACGTGTTCGACGCCTTCGAATGCGCGATCCATGCGCTGGCCCCGCGCTGCGCGCATTGCGACTGCGTGATCATCGGGCACGGTGTCGAGGCCTCCGGCCGCATCTTCTGCTGCGCGCATTGCGCCAAGGAGGACGGCGTGTCCTCGCTGCGCGATCGCGGTTGACGGCCCGGCGCCGGAACGCGCCCGGCGGCACGCCCGGCATGCGCCCGGTTGCGCGCGATTGCGCGTGGCCCCCGCCTGCCGCGTGCGCCCGCGCCGCGCTGTAGGCCAAACCCCCGCAGCCCAATCGGCCTCTGGCCGGTACGGGCCGCGTGCCGCGGTCGCTATTGTTGGCCCATCGTTCACATTGCCGATGGAGGGTCATCATGGACCGCCCGATCGAGACGTTCGCGTATTACGCGCCGCCCCTGCCGCCCCAGACGCGCGCGAGGGTGGTGGTTCCGCTGCTCGCGGTGCTGGTGCTGCTCTGCGGCGTCCTGGCGTGGATGCGCTGGATCCCGCACTGACGGTGCCGACAGCCATGTCGACGATTCCCGTTGCCGAAGCGCGGCCCGGCGCCGCCCAGCTCGACGCCGAGCCGCGCCCACCCTTCGCCCGCCAGCACCAGCCGGGCCCGGGGCTCGAGTCGCAGCTCGACCCGGCGCCCCGCTACGAAGGGCGGCGCTATCGCGCGGCGGGCAAGCTCGAGGGCAAGTGCGCGCTGATCACCGGGGGCGACTCGGGGATCGGCCGCGCGGTGGCCGTGCTGTATGCGCGCGAGGGCGCCGACGTCGCCATCGCGTTCCTGCCCGCCGAGGCGAGCGACGCGGAGGAAACGCGCCGCGCGGTCGAGGCGGAAGGGCGGCGCTGCGTGATGCTGCCCGGCGACCTCACCGAGGCGGGTGCCTGCGAGCGCCTTGTCGACGACGCGGTGGAGGCGCTCGGCGCCCTCGACATCCTGGTGTCCAACGCCGCCTACCAGCGGCGCAAGCAATCGCTCGACGAGGTGACCGACGACGAGCTCGACCGCACCTTCCGCACCAATGTCTACGCGTACTTCAAGCTGGTGCGCGCGGCGGTGGCGCACATGAAGCGCGGCTCGGCGATCATCGCCACCGGCTCGGAGACAGGCATCAAGGGATCGAAGGAGCTCCCCGATTATTCGGCGAGCAAGGGCGCGATCCACGCGCTGACCAAGACGCTCGCGCAATCGCTGATGGAGCGCGGCATCCGCGTCAACGCCATCGCGCCGGGGCCGGTGTGGACGCCGCTCAATCCCTCGGACGGCGGCCTGCCGGCCGACAAGGTCGCCTGCTTCGGCGCCGACTCGCCGATGAAGCGACCCGCGCAACCCGAGGAGCTCGCGCCGGCCTACGTGTACCTCGCCTCCGACGCCGACGCCTCTTACACCACCGGCATCGTGCTGCAGGTGATGGGCGGTGAGACCACCGGCGGCTAGGAGCGCTCCGGCGCCGGGCGGTCCTCGCCGAGTTGCCAGAAGATCCACGACGACACGGCGGTGATGGCACCGATGGCGGCGAGCGTGGCGCGGAACGAAGGCAGCGCCACGCCGGCCTCGCCCGCCTGCGCGCCCATCGCGAAGACCTCGCTGAAGGTCGCGAGCAGCGCCCCGGCCGTCGCCACACCGAAGCTCATCGCCAGCATCTGCGTCATGGACAGCAGGGTGTTGCCTGCGCTCGCGTCGGCGGCGGGCAGGTCCTTCAGCACGAGGGTGTTCATCGCCGAGAACTGCAGCGAGTTCTGCGCGCCGAGCAGGCCCAGCAGGACGAGCTTGACGGCGAACGGCGCCGCCGCGAAGAAGGCTGCGAACAGCGCGATGGTGACGCCGATGGTCAGCGTATTCACCACCAGCACGCGGCGATAGCCGCGCGCCACGACGATGCGCGTGACGAAGCGCTTCATCAGCATGCTCGACGCCGAGATGGGCAGCATCATCAGGCCGGCCTCGAGCGGCGTGTAGGCGAGGCTCACCTGCAGGAACAACGGGATCAGGAAGGGGATGGCGCCGATGCCGATGCGCGCGAACAGGTTGCCGAGGAGGCCGACGCGGAACGTCGCCACGGTGAAGAGGCGGGGCGCGAACAGCGGCTCGGGGTCGCGGCCCGCGTGCAGCCAGTAGGCGACCACGCCGGCGAGGCCGCCGATCAGCAGCACCAGCACCGTCGCCTGGCGGAAGCCCAGGTCACCCAGGCCGTCGAGCGCCAGCGACACGGCCACCATGCCGATGGTGAGCCAGGCATAGCCCGTCCAGTCGAACTTCGGCACGCCTTCGACCGGCGCCGCGGGCATGTAGAGCCGCGTGGCGACGATGCCTGCGATCCCCACCGGCACGTTGATCAGGAAGATCCAGTGCCACGACAGCACCTGGGTGAGCCAGCCGCCCAGCGTCGGGCCGATCAGCGGCCCGATGAGCCCCGGGATGGCGACGAAGCTCATCGCCTCGAGCAGCCGCTGGCGCGGGAAGCTTCGCAGCACCGCGAGCCGTCCCACCGGCAGCAGCATCGCGCCGCCCAGGCCCTGCAGCACGCGCGAGGCGACCAGCGCGTTGAGCGTATGCGACAGCGCGCAGGCGAGCGAGCCCGCGACGAACAGCAGGATGGCGGCAAGGAACGTCTTGCGCAGGCCGAAGCGGTCGGCGATCCACCCGGAGGCGGGGATCACCGTGGCCATGGTGAGCGTGTAGGCCACGACCACCGACTGCATGCGCAGGGGGCTCTCGCCGAGGCTCGCGGCCATCGACGGCAGCGCCGTGTTGACGATGGTCGAGTCCAGCGTCTGCATGAAAAACCCGAGCGCGACCAGCCACAGCAGTCGCGTCAGCAGCGCTTCGTCCTTGGTCATCGGCGCGAGATTGTAAACCGTCCATCGTCATCCCCGCGAAAGCGGGGACCCAGCCTTGCCGCTG
>JBGAGT010000029.1:0-14594 GCA_044226535.1 Casimicrobiaceae bacterium
GCAAGCTGCCCAAAGTCGCGTTGGTCGCTTGCATGCGCAAGCTCCTTACCACACTCAATGCCATGGTCCGCACTAACCAGCCTTGGGACAATTCGCTTCACGGCGCTTGACTTCGAAGACGGTTACTCGGTCCTCGCGATGACCCCGGCTGCGGGCCGAGCCCCGGCGTCCGCCGCGCCGATGGAGGCGACGACGCAAGCTTTGCGGCTTCCGGCGATCCCGTTGCCCGTGGGCTGCCCGGGATGGCGCGGCGTTGGCGTGATTGACGCGTTGAAGGCTGGATCCCCGCTTGCGCGGGGATGACGGTGACGGGGGGATGACGCGCGATCGCCGCGATCTACGCGAGCAAGACCCGCGCGCGAGTCGGCGGGAGGTGCAATCGTGGACGCCTGGTGCAGATCGGCGCGGTGGACGTCGGGGGATCGGGCCCGAGCCGGGTTCATCGCGAAGCACGATCCCCCGATGGCCGTCGCACGCCTTGCCGATCTGCGCCAGGCGGCTGCGATTGCGCAGCTACCGCTCTACCGCAGCGGCGAGGGCTGGATCCCCGCTTTCGCGGGGATGACGGCGGCTCAGTCCGGCTCGATCGGCGCCGCGACGCGATCGCGCCGCGTCGGCAGCAGCACCGCCACCAGCGCCGACACCACCAGCGCCAGCGCGGCCCATTCCGTGGGTCCCGGCCGCTCGCCCAGCAACAGCATGCCCGCGAACACGCCCACCACCGGCACGGGCAGCGAGGCGATGGATGACAGCGTCACCGGCAGCGTGCGCGCGAGGTTGAACCAGGTGAGGTGTGCGACGGTGCCGGCGAGGAAGATGTTGTAGAGGATCGCGAACCAGCCGCGCCAGCTGAGCGTGGTGAATTGCCCGAGCCCCTGCGGATCGAAAAGCGGCGCGAGCGCCAGCAGCGGCACCCATCCCGTCAGCATCATCCAGCCCGACAGCACGCTCTGCGGGATCGGCGGCTGCCATTTGCGCAGCAGCACCGTGCCGATCGCCCACGACAGCGCGGCGGTGAGGATGAGGTAGGCGCCGGTCGGCGAGCGCGTGACGTGCATGATGTCGTCGCCGAGCAGCAATGCCATGCCCGACATGCCGAGCACGAAGCCCAGGAGCTTGCGCCACGACATCTTCTCCTTCAGCACCACCATCGCGATCAGCGTTGCCCAGATGGGCATGGTGTAGGCGAGGATGGCGCTGCGCCCGGAAGGGAGCTGCTTCACGCCGAACAGCACGAAGCCGTTCCACGCGGCGATGGAGAAGAACGCGAGCGCCAGCACCCGCCACCCCCAGCCCGGCGGCACGCGCAGCGAATGGCCGCTGCGCCGCGCGAACCAGAACATGCCGATCGCGGCGCAGGGAAGCGTCACGGCGCGGAAGGTCAGCGGCGCCATCTCGGCCACGCCCATCTTGAGGATGGGCCAGTTCGATCCCCAGATCAGCGCGAGCAGGCCAATGGGGGCGATGGCGCGCGCGAGCGCGTGATGTTGCTGAGGTTGCGTATCGATGCCGGTGCTCCGCGCCCTAAGGCTTCTCGCCGTATTTGCCCTGGTGCAGCGCGCGGGCCTGCGTCACCCATCCATCGCGGCGGATGCGGCCGTGGAACTCGTCGAGCCTCGCGTCGATGGTGTCGATGTCGTGCTCGCTCCAGCGCGCGATCTGGCGGTAGCTGGTGATGCCGAGCCGCTGCAGCATGCGCTCGAGCACGGGACCCACGCCGACGATGAGCTTGAGGTCGTCGGGCGCGTTGGGCAGGTCGAGCAGCGGTGGCGGTGCATTGTCCTCGAGGTCGACGACGATTTCGCGGAAGCGCGCCAGCTCGGTACGCGCATCGGCGAGCTCGCGGAAGAGCCGTGCGCGGTCGTCGGCGAAGGCACGGAGCTGGACCGCTTCGGCGCTCCCGGGGGCCGCGCCTGCATGGAAAGCCGTCGCGGCGGCCGTGGGCGCGACATGCTCCGCACCCGGCGGCGTGGCGGCTTCGGCGGCGGCCGCCGTGGTCGCATCCTCCGCCGGTCGCGTGGCCGTCCCCAGGCGGCCCGCGCCGCGGACCCGCGCATCGCGGCGCTCGCGCAGCATGCCGGCGCGGAATGCCAGCGGCACGCCGAGGGCGAGCACGATGAGGATCAGCAGGGTGAAACCGTTCAAGGCGGGGCGCCAGGCATGGGCGGGGCGGGTCCCCGCGCGTGCGGGCATTCTAGAGCATGGCGCTGGTCGAGAGCCTCGGCCGGCAGGTGACGCATGCGCCGGCCGGCAGCATCCCGGCTGCTAGAATCGTCCGGACGGCGCAGCGTGCCCGCACGACGCGTCGCATGACCACTACGCCGCGTCGATCCCGATGCCTCCCTCCAGTGACCCGCCTGCCATGACCGCAGCGCCGCGCGTGCAGCCGGTGACGCGATGGGCCGTTGCCGGCGTCGCGCTGGCGATGGCCATTGTCGCGGCCCTGGTGTGGCTCGACGCGCGCCGCAGCGACCGCGAGCTGCGCGAAAGCCTGGCGCACGAGCTCGCCGCGGCCAACGCGCGGGCGGCGGAGTCGTCGGCGCGCGTGGCGTCGCTCGCCGCCGAGCTGCGCGAGGCGCAGGCGAAGCTCGCGCTGCTCGACACGCGCCAGGCCGAGGCGCAGACGCAGCAGGAGGCGCTGGAGAACTTCTACCGCGACCTCACGCCTTCGCGCGACGAGATGGCGCTGTCCGAGCTCGAGCAGACGCTCAACCTCGCCAGCCAGCAACTGCAGCTCGCCGGCAACGTGCAGTCGGCGCTCACCGCCCTGCAGCTCGCCGACGCCAAGCTCGCGCGGCTCGACCGGCCGCGCTTCGCGCCGATCCGCCGCGCGCTCGCCGCCGACATGGAGAAGCTGAAGGCGGTGCCGTACGTCGACGTGCCCGGGCTTGCGGCGCGCCTCGACGCGGCGATCGCTTCGGTCGACGGCCTGCCGCTGGCGCACGACGAGCGCGTGCCCGATCCCCAGGCCACGCCACCGGCACCTCCGGCCACGGGGGTGCGCGGGTTCCTGCGCGACCTATGGACGGACCTGCGCGGCATGATCCGCATCGAGGTGAGCGACCGTCCCGCCGAGCCGCTGCTCGCGCCCACGCAGCAATACTTCCTGCGCGAGAACCTGCGGCTGCGGCTCCTGTCGGCGCGCAATGCGCTGATCGCGCGCAACGACGCGAGCTTCCGCGCCGACATCAAGGCGGCCGATGCCTGGGTACAGAAGTACTTCGACACACGGGCAAAGCCCGTGCAGGCGCTCAACGCCACGCTGGGGCAGATGCGCGCCGTGAGCCTGCCCGCGACGCTGCCCGAGCTGTCGCAGAGCCTCGCCGCGGCGGCGACGCTGCGCAACGCCCTCGACCGCGCCGCGCTTCACCCCGGCGACGCCAAGCCAGCGCCCGCCGCGCGCTGAACCCGCCTTGCGCGCGCTGATCGTCTTCCTCGTCACCGCCGCCGCGGCCGTCGGCGTGGCGCTGTTCGCGCGCTACAACGGCGGCTACGTGATGTTCGTCGCGCCGCCCTGGCGCGTCGAGCTCTCGCTCAACGCCTTCGTGCTGCTGCTGGTGCTTTTCTTCGCGCTGGTGTACTTCGCCATCCGGCTGGGGATGCGCATCGGCAGCCTGCCGAAGGAGGTGCGCGCGCACCGCGCCAGCACCGACGCCGCGCGGCTTCGCACGCGCCAGGACAGCGCGCTGATGGCCATGCTCGAAGGGCGCTACGGGCGCGCGCGCGAAATCGCCGAGGCCGCGCTTGCCGAGACGCCGGACTCGGGCCTCGCGGCGCTGATCGGCGCGCGTGCCGCGCTCGAGACCCGGGACTTCGACGCCGTCGCGCAGTTCCTGTCGCAGCCGGGCGTCGAGGCGCAGCGCTTCGCCGTGCCGCGGATGATGCTCGAGGCCGAGCTCGCGCTCGAGCAGGGCATGCCCGGCGAGGCGCTGGCCAAGCTCGCGTCGCTGAAGCGCGAGGCGGGCTCGCACACCGCCGCGCTGCGCCTGGAGCTTCGCGCGCTCAACGCCGCGCGCCGTCCCGCCGAGATCCCGCGCGTGGTGGCCGAGCTCGTCAAGCGCCACGTCTACGACGCCGCGCACGGCGAGATGATCCGCGCCAGCGCGCACGCCGACGCGTTGCGCGGCCTCACGCAGGACGCACGGGGCCTGCGCGATTACTGGAACCGCGTGCCGGAGGGCGACCGCCTCATCCCGCGCGTCGCCTCGGCGGCCGCGCAAAGCTTTCGCCTGCTGGGTGGCGACCGCGAGGCTGCCGAGATCGTCGCCCGGAGCCTCGACGCGCACTGGGATTCCGGCCTCGTCTCGCTGTACGCCGAGTGCCGGCCCGCGGACGTCACCCGCCAGATCGAGGCCGCCGAGCGCTGGCTGCCGCAGCACAGCCAGGATGCGGCGCTGTTGTTCGCGCTCGGCCGGCTGTGCGAGCGCGCGCAGCTCTGGGGCAAGGCGGAAAGCTACTACGAGGCGAGCCTCGCGCTCGACGACGGCTGGCGCACGCACGTGGCGCTGGGCGAGATGCTGGCGCGGCTCAATCGCGACGACGATGCGAATGCGCACCTTGCGGCGGCGCTGAAGCTGGCGCTGGTGGAGCTGGGGGGTCGCTGAACCCGCGTCGCCACGGGGCTAGGAAACCCGTGCCTCCGCCTCGCCCGCCACGACGAAGCTGTCCGCGAAGAATTCCTCCGTGGGCAGGTTTCGCAGCGTGGTGAAGTCGCGCCGCGCCGCGTCGATCATCGCCGGCGCCCCGCAGGCGTACACCTGGTAGCCCGCGAGGTCGCGGAAGTCGTCGAGCACGGCCTGGTGCACGAAGCCCGTGCGGCCCGGCCATGCGTCTTCGGCCTTCGGCTCCGACAGGACCGGGATGAAGGTGAAATTGCGGTGCCCGGTTTGCCATTGGCCAGGCAGCTCAGGCATGTACAGGTCGGCCTTGGAGCGTGCGCCCCAGTAGAGGACCATCTCGCGGTCGATGCCGTGGTGCAGGCAATGCTCGACCATCGCCTTGATGGGCGCGAAACCCGTGCCGCCCGCGACGAAGATCATGGGCTTGTCGGAATCCTCGCGCAGGAAGAAGGCGCCATGCGGGCCCTCGATGCGCAGGATCTCGCGGCCCTTGAACGTCGTGAACAGGGGGTCGGTGAAAAGGCCCCCGGGAATGTGTCGGACGTGGAGCTCGAGCAGCTTGTCGTCGTGCGGTGCGACCGCCAGGGAGAAGCTGCGGCGCTTGCCGTCCTTCAGCAGGAAGTCGACGTACTGGCCGGCGAGGAACTGCAGCCGCTCGTTGGCAGGGAGCTTGAAGCGCACCACGGCGACGTCGGCCGCGGGCTTGCCGATCGACTCGATGCGCACGGGCAGGCGCTTGATGGGGATGTCGCCGGCGCGGCGCACCTCGCGCACCTCGATGGCGAGGTCGGTCAGCGGCCTCGCGCAGCAGAAGAGGGCATAGCCCTGGCGCTTCTCGTCCTCGCTGAGCGTGGTCGACTGGTACTCGCCGTAGTCGACGTCGCCGGAAAGGATGCGTCCCTTGCAGGTGCCGCAGGCACCGTTGCGGCAGCCGTAGGGCAGGATCAGGTCGGCCTTCATCGCCGACTCGAGCACCGTGTCGTCGCCTTCGGCGGCGAAGCGGTGATCGCTGGGCTTTATGGTAATCTCGAACGACATGGTGACAATCGCGTCTGACCGAGGACATCCTCCGGTGTTCCGACGCGTTAGAACGTGATCCGGATCCTGCTCGTGGGTTGTGGCGACGTCGCCTTGCGCAGCGCCGCGCTGATGCAGGGACGTGCGCGCCTCTATGGCCTCGTGCGCCGCGCCGACGATGTCGAGCGCCTGCGTGCACGCGGCGTCGTTCCCATCGTCGCCGACCTCGACGACTTCCGCGCGCTCTCACGGCTGGCCATCGCGCCCGATGCGGTGCTGCATTTCGCGCCGCCGCCGCCCGAAGGCCGCGGCGATCCGCGCACGCGCAACCTGCTGGCGGCACTCGCGAAGGCGCGCAGGATACCACAGCGATTCGTCTACGTTTCCACGTCGGGCGTGTACGGCGACTGCGCCGGCGCGCGCGTGGCCGAGACGCGGCCGCGCAAGGCGCAATCACCGCGTGCGCAGCGCCGCGCGGCGGCCGAGGACCTGCTGCGCGAGTTCGCGGCGAAGCACGGCGTGCACCTCGCGGTGCTGCGCGTGCCCGGCATCTACGCCGAGACGCGGCTGCCGCTGGAGCGGCTGCGCAACGAGACGCCGGTGCTCGACGAGCGCGACGACGTCTACACCAACCATATCCACGCCGACGACCTGGCGCGCGCCTGCGTCGCGGCGCTGTTCCGCGGCCTGCCCAACCGCGTCTACAACGTCAGCGACGACGCCGAGCTCAAGATGGGCGCGTGGTTCGACCTGGTCGCCGACGCGCACCGCCTGCAGCGGCCCGCGCGCGTGACCTGGGAGGAGGCCGAGTCGCGCATCGCGCCCCTGCTGCTGTCGTTCATGCAGGAGTCGCGGCGGCTCGCCAACACGCGCATGAAGCGCGAGCTGCGGCTCGTGTTGCGTTACCCCACGCCGCAGGCGATGTTCGCGCAAAGTGCGCCGCGCGTCGCCGCGACGCAGATGAAGCTCGCGCTGTGAGCGGGGGCGGGGACGGCGGCGGAGGCGGCCGCGAGGGCGACGGCCCGCGCAAGTCCGCGCAGGACATCGCGCTCGACCGGCTGCGCCGCAAGCTCGAGCGCGAGCGCCGCGCCGAACAGAAGGCCGCCACCCCCGTCATCCCCGCGACCCAGGTCATCCCCGCGAAAGCGGGGACCCATCCCCGCAGCGACACGCCCGTCATCCCCGCGAAAGCGGGGACCCACCCCCCCCGCGTCCGTCCCGCCAACGCCACCCTCACCCCGCGCAAGCGCCCCGCGCGCCCGGCGCCCCTCGCAGCGAGCACCGATTCACCGCGCATCACGCGCCCGCCCGCGCAAGGCTGGAAGGCCAAGGCCGACGCCTACGAGCGGCTGATCCGCCTCGACAAGCCCATCGGCTGGCTGCTGCTGCTGTGGCCGACACTCACCGCGCTGTGGATCGCGTGCTGGGGCACGCCCAGCCTGTCGATCGTCGTGATCCTGGTGGTGGGCACGATCCTGATGCGCTCGGCGGGCTGCGCGTTCAACGACTGGGCCGACCGCGACTACGACGCCGAGGTGAAGCGCACCGCCATGCGGCCGCTGGCGACCGGCGAAGTCTCGCCGCGCGAGGCGCTGGTGCTGGGCGCGGTGCTGGCGCTCGCGGCCTTCGCGCTGGTGCTTTTCACCAACAAGCTGACCATCCTGCTGTCGCTGCCCGCGCTGGCGGTCACGCTCGCCTATCCCTTCATGAAGCGCTTCCTGTCGGTGCCGCAGGCGTTCCTGGGCATCGCGTTCAGCTTCGGCATCCCCATGGCCTTCGCCGCGCAGACCGAGGTGGTGCCGGCGCTCGCGTGGTGGCTGCTGGCGATCAACCTCTTCTGGGTGATCGCCTACGACACCGAGTACGCCATGGTCGACCGCGACGACGACCTGCGCATCGGCATGCGCACCTCGGCGATCACCTTCGGGCGCTTCGACATCGCCGCCGTCGCGCTGTGCTACGCGATCAACCTCGCCGGCATGGCGTGGGTGGGACACCTCCGCAAGCTCGCCTGGCCGTTTTACGCGGGGCTTGTCGTCGCGGGCCTGCTCGCCCTGTACCACCTGTGGCTCATCCGCGACCGCGACCGCGACGCCTGCTTCAAGGCCTTCCGGCACAACCACTGGTACGGCCTCGCGGTATTCCTCGGCACCGTCGCGGCGATGTGGTGGCGCTATCGCGCGCTGCCGACCCTCGATTGAAGCGCCGTTCGTGCGCGTACTTCGCGCAAGCGACGTCCGGGGCCGCGCGGCCTTGAAGGAGGTACGCCTCGAGGGCCTCGCGCCCGTGGTGGCGCGCGATGCGCGCGTGCTGGTGCTTGGAAGCTTCCCCAGCGTGGCGTCGCTCGCCGCAGGGCAGTATTACGCGCACCCGCGCAATCACTTCTGGCCGGTGCTCGGCGCGGTGCTCGACGAGGACCTCGTGGCGCTGCCCTATCGGGCGCGGCTGGCGCGCGTCAAGGCGCACCGCGTGGCGATCTGGGACACCATCGTCGCCTGCGAGCGCCCGGGCAGCCTCGATGCCGCGATCCGCAACGCGGCACACGGCGAGATCGAGCGCATCGCGCGCGTCGCCAGGGGCTTGCGCGCGGTGTGCTTCAATGGCGGCACCGCGGCACGTGCCTTGCCAGCGTGGCGCGAAGCGGGCTACGCCACGCTGGCGATGCCCTCCACCAGCCCCGCCTACACGCGGCCGCTCGCCGGGAAGATCGCGGCGTGGATGGCGATGCGCGAGTGGTTGCGTTGAATGGTTGCGTTGAAAGCCTGCGCTGAATGGCTGCGTCGAATGGTCGCAACGAAAAGGACAGCATGAAACTCGGACTCGAAGGACGCGCCGTCGTCGTGACCGGCGGCAGCAAGGGCATCGGCCTCGCCTGCGCGAAGGCCTTCCTCGCCGAAGGCGCCAAGGTCGCGATCGTGTCGCGCGCGCGCGCGAACCTCGACGCGGCGCTGCGCGAGCTGCCGGGTGCGACGGGCATCGCGGGCGACCTCGTCGACCCCGCGGCCGCGCAACGCACCATGGACGAGGCGGCGCGTGCGCTCGGCCAGGTCGACGTGCTGGTGAACAGCGCGGGTGCCGCGAAGCGCTACACGCCCGAGGAGTTGACGGCGGACGCCTGGCGGGGCGCGATGGATGCCAAGTTCTTTACCGCAGTCCATCCCACCGCCGTGGTGCTTCCGGGCATGGCGTCGCGCGGCAAGGGCGTGGTGATCAACATCATCGGCATGGGCGGCAAGGCCGGCAATCCCTCGCACATCGCGGGCGGCGCGGCCAATGCGGCCTTGATGCTCGCCACCACCGGGCTCGCCGCCGCCTACGGGCGCAAGGGCGTCCGCGTGGTGGGCATCAATCCCGGCACGACGCTGACGGGCCGTGTGGAGCAGGGCCTCGACGCCGCGGCGCGCACCGAGGGCATCTCGCGCGAGGCGGTCCGCGCGCAGCAGGAGGCGCGCATTCCCCTCGGCCGCTTCGCGAGGCCCGAGGAAATCGCGGCGGTCGCGGTGTTCCTCGCCTCCGACGCCGCGAGCTACGTCACCGGCGCCATCGTGCCCATGGACGGCGGGCAGCTCGCGGCGATCTGAGCGCCTCGCGCCCGGGCCATCCCCGGCGCGCCGGCTTTGACGACGACGACGCGACGATTCGATACGGTTTCAGCACACGGGCAGCCCATGGCGTATCAGGACCTCCGCGATTTCCTGGCCCAGCTCGAGCGCGACGGCGAGTTGAAGCGCATCGCGTTGCCCGTCGACCCGCGCCTCGAGATGACGGCATGGTGCGACCGCGCGCTGCGCGCGGGCGGCCCCGCGCTGCTGTTCGAGGCACCGGTGGGCCAGCGCAAGGGGCCCGACGGACGCGCGATCCCCGTGCTGGGCAACCTCTTCGGCACGACGGGACGCGTGGCGCGCGCGCTCGGCGCCGATCCCGCGAACGCCCTGCCCGCGCTACGCGACATCGGCCGCGTGCTGGCGATGTTGAAGGAGCCCGAGCCGCCCAAGGGCCTCGCGGACGCCTGGCGCGTGACGCGCCCGATGATCGGCAAGCTGATGGACATGAGCCCGAAGGCCGTGTCGTCGCCGCCTTGCCAGTCGGTGGTCTGGGAAGGCGCCGACGTCGACCTCGCGAAGCTTCCCATCCAGACGTGCTGGCCCGGGGATGTCGGTCCCCTCATCACCTGGGGGCTCACCGTGACGCGGGGCCCCCACAAGCCGCGCCAGAACCTCGGCATCTACCGGCAGCAGGTGATCGCGCGCGACAAGCTGATCCTGCGCTGGCTGTCGATGCGCGGCGGCGCGCTCGACTTCCGCGAGCACGCCAGGGCCTCGCCCGGCACGCCCTTCCCGGTCGCCGTGGCGCTGGGCGCGGACCCCGCGACCATGATCGCCGCGGTCACGCCCATCCCCGACACGCTCTCCGAATACCAGTTCGCCGGCCTGTTGCGCGATGCGCGCACGCCGGTCGCGAAGGCGCTTTCGCACGACCTCGACATCCCCGCCGCCGCCGAGATCGTGCTCGAGGGCTTCGTCATGCCCGACGCGGCCGACGCCTCGGGCTACGAAAGCGCGCTGGAAGGCCCTTTCGGCGACCACACCGGCTACTACAACGAGGTCGAGCGCTTCCCGGTGATGACGGTCACGCGCATCACGCTGCGCCGCGACCCGATCTACCACTCGACCTACACCGGCAAGCCACCCGACGAGCCCGCGATGCTCGGCGTCGCGCTCAACGAGGTGTTCGTGCCGCTGCTGCAGAAGCAGTTCCCCGAGATCGCCGACTTCTACCTGCCGCCCGAGGGCTGCAGCTACCGCCTCGCCGTGGTGTCGATGAAAAAGCAGTACGCGGGCCACGCCAAGCGCGTGATGTTCGGCGTGTGGAGCTTCCTGCGGCAGTTCATGTACACCAAGTTCGTCATCGTCACCGACGACGACATCGACGTGCGCGACTGGAAGGACGTGATCTGGGCGGTGACCACGCGCGTCGATCCCGTGCGCGACACGCTGCTGGTCGAGGGCACGCCGATCGACTACCTCGACTTCGCTTCACCCGTGGCGGGGCTGGGCGGCAAGATGGGCCTCGACGCCACCTCCAAGTGGCCGGGCGAGACCTCGCGCGAGTGGGGAACACCCATCGCCATGGACGAGGCCGTCGCCGCACGCGTCGAGGCGCAGTGGCGGACGGTGTTCGGCGCGTAGCGCCGTCGTCGCCGATCCGACGGAAATGCCGACGTCGCCGCAATCGCGGGCCTAGCACGTGCCGCTCCTGACCCTGCAGGACGCCGGGCTGGCCTACGGCCTCGCCCCGCTGCTGGATGGCGCGAGCCTCGTCATCGACGCGCGCGAGCGCATCGGCCTCATCGGCCGCAATGGCACGGGCAAGTCGTCGCTGCTGCAGGTGCTCGCCGGGAACCTGGCGCTGGACGACGGCGTCCTCGGGCGGCAGGCCGGGCTCGGCGTCGCGCTGGTCGAGCAGGAACCGGTGCTGCCGCCGGCGGAAACGCTGCACGAGAGCCTCGTCGCGCGCGGCGACGTCGTCGCGCGCCTCCACGAGGACCATCGCGAGCGCGAGCGCTGGAGCGTCGAGGCGCGCATCGACGAGTACCTGGACCGTTTCGGCCTCGATCCAGCGCGCGGCGCCTCGCCCGCTGTCGGGCGGCGAGGCGAAGCGCGCGGCGCTCGCGCTGGCGCTGGCGATGCGCCCCGACCTGCTGCTGCTCGACGAGCCCACCAACCACCTGGACCTCGACGGCATCCGCCTGCTCGAGGACCTGCTGACCGATCCGCGCGACGCGCCGACGTTGGTGGTCGTCACGCACGATCGCGCCTTCCTCGACCGCGTCGTCACGCGCATCGTCGAGCTCGACCGGGGCCTGTTGCGCAGCTACCCGGGCAACTTCGCCGCCTACCAGCAGCGCAAGGGCGGCGAGCTCGCCGCCGAGGCGGTCGCGGCGCGCAAGTTCGACCGCTTCTGGGCGCAGGAGGAGGCGTGGATCCGCAAGGGCGTGGAGGCGCGGCGCACCCGCAACGAGGGGCGCGTGCTGCGGCTCGCGCAGCTGCGTGCCGAGCGCGCGGCGCGCCGCGAGCGGCTCGGCAACGTCAAGCTCGCACTCGACGCCGGAGGACGCTCGGGCAAGCTCGTCGCCGAGCTCGAGCATGTGGGCAAGCGCTACGGCGAGCGTGTCGTCGTCGACGACCTGTCGCTGCGCATCCAGCGGGGCGACCGGCTGGGGCTCATCGGTCCCAACGGCGCCGGCAAGACCACGCTCCTGAAGCTGATCCTCGGCGAGGTCGCGCCCGACACGGGGACCTTGCGGCTCGGCAGCAACCTGTCGGTCGCCTATTTCGACCAGATGCGCGCGGCGCTCGATCCCGAGCGCACGCTTGCCGACACCATCGCGCCGGGCTCGGACTGGATCGACCTCGCGGGCGAGCAGGGGGGCCGCAAGCACGTGCTCTCGTACCTCGGCGACTTCCTGTTCCCGCCGCAGCGCGCGCAGGCGCCGGTGAAGATGCTCTCCGGCGGCGAGCGCAACCGCCTGCTGCTGGCACGGCTTTTCGCCCAGCCCGCCAACCTGCTGGTCCTCGACGAGCCGACCAACGACCTCGACATCGAGTCGCTGGAGCTCCTCGAGGCGACGTTGCAGGGCTACACGGGCACCCTGCTGCTGGTGAGCCACGACCGGGCGTTCCTCGACAACGTCGTCACCCAGACGCTGGTGAGCGAGGGCGGGGGCCGCTGGCGCGAGTTCGTCGGCGGTTATTCGGACTGGCTGCGCCAGCGCGATCCCGGGGATGCGGGCGCCGGGCCCGGCGGGGCCGGCCGCGCCCTTTCACGGGTGCCGTCGAGCGCGTCGTCCCCACCGCCCGCGCGTGCCGCGAAGCGGACCCACGCGCCGGCGGCCGAAGTGCCGGGGAAGCTCACGTCGGCCGAGCGCCGCGAGCTCGCCGGGCTGCCGGGCGAGCTGGAAGCGCTCGAGGAAGCGCAGCGGGAACTGGCCGTGAGGATGAGCGAGCCCGGTTACTTCCAGCAGGATGCGGCGCAGCTCAAGGCGGATGCCCAGCGGATGGCGGAGCTCGAGCAGGAGCTCGCCGCCAAGTTCGAGCGCTGGGCGGTACTCGAAGCTAGCGCCTGAGTCCCCGCACCACGCGATAGGCCGCGAGACCCAGCGTCGCCATGCGCAGGGCCTTGCTCACCTTCGCCACGCCCAGCAGGGGGAGCGCGATGGACATGGCGCGCGCCACCCAGGGACGCGCGCGCGTGCGGCCCTCGCTGCCCGGCGGCAGCACCGCGTTGCGCGCGTCGTACCACGCGGCCGTGAGCGCGAGGCGCTCGAGCTCGGCGCGTTGCTGGAGGGCGGCCTTCTCGGCCTCGAGGCGCGCGTTCATGGCACGCGCTGGCGCATGAAGCGCTGGCGGTCCTTCTCGAGCTCGGCGAGCGTTGCCGCGAAGGGCGCTGGTGCGGCGCGGCGGATCGAGCTCGCGCGCCACAGTGCCAGCGCGGTGACGATGCCGTAGAACAGGATCAGCCCGATGATCGCTTCCTCGCGATGGGTGTCCCACCAGTGCGCGACCACCAGCAACGTGGCCGACAGCAGCGTGAACCCGCCCGCCACCACGCCCACCGCCAGCAGGACCAACTGCGACTTGAGGCGCTCGCGCTCCTCGGCGAATTCCACGCCGGCGAGCGCAAGCCGCGTCTGCACCAGCGACAGCGTATTGCCGGCGAGGCGCGCCAGTGCATCGCGCAGGCTGGGGCCCTGGGCGTCGTCGTCGAGGTCGCGCATGGGTTGGGATCGTCGGTGGAAGTTGGCTCGGTCGAGGGCCGGGAACACGTCCCGCGCCTAGCGTCGCGTCATCAGCGCGCCGATGACGAAGCCCACTGCCGCGGCGAGGCCGATGGCCTGCCAGGGGTTGTCGTGGACGTAGTCGTCGGTGGCGCGCGCCGCATAGCGCGCTCGCTCGGAGGCGTCGCCCTGGAGCTCCTGCAGGCGGAGCTTGGCGGCGAGGAGCTTCGCCTCGACCTGCGCGCGCATGTCGCGTGCCCGGTCGCCCGTCTCCTGGGAGGCCTTTTTCAGCATGTCCTCGGCTTCGGACAGCACGTTGGTGAAGTCGTCGACCAACTGGTCGCGGGTCTTGTCGATGTCGATGGCCATGGTGGTTCTCCCGGGTAGGGGGCTTGAAACGGGGGGATGGGTCGGCAGATTATAGCCACGCGGTTTTGTCCGGCATTGTCCGACGAAGCCCGTTCGGCGTGTCGGACGGCGGCTACAGGAAGCATTCCCGCCCGCGACCGCCGTGGACACCCCCGTCACCCCTGGCCGAGGAAACCCGATGACCGACCCGTTCAACCCTCCCCCGATCGAAGGTGCCAGCACCCGGATCGGGGGCGACGCCGGTGGCAACCCCGGCGCCACGCCGCCGGTGACCGCCGCGCTGGCCGTCTACGCGCTGTACGCGCTGGCGGCGGCCGTGTCGCTGCTCTCGGCAGGGCTGCACACGGCCCCCCTCTGGGGCATCGTGGGGCTGATCGGGCTGGTGATCGCCTACGTCAAGCTCGGCGAATCGCGCGGCACCTGGGTGGAATCGCACCTGCGCTACCTGATCCGGACCTTCTGGTGGGCGCTCGGCGCCTCGCTGCTGGGCTGGGTGCTGGTGATCACCATCCTGCTGATTCCCCTGTCGTTCGCGCTGTGGATCGGCGCGTCGATCTGGGTGATCTACCGGATCGTGCGCGGCTACCTCTGGTTCAAGGACAGCAAGCCGGTTCCCGCCTGACCCGTCATCCCCGCGTTGTCATCCCCGCGAAAGCGGGGATGCAGCCTTGCCGTTGCGGCAAGACGTTGCCTGCGCAATCGCAGCGGCCTGTCGCACATCGGCAGGCGGCGACGGCCCTCGGTGGACCGGTCCTCGCGATGAACCCGCTCGGGCCCGCTCCCCCGACGTCCGTCGCGCCGATGCGCTCGGG
>JBGAGT010000014.1:0-109077 GCA_044226535.1 Casimicrobiaceae bacterium
GGTCCGTGCGCAAATTGACTCGGGGACGGGCTGGCGAGCAGGCTCGCCGCCCCACCGGGGTCCCAGGCTGCACGGTCCGGTCCGGTCACCTTGACGGTGTCCGGACTTTACCGCGCTGGTCTGGGCCGAACATACAAGCCCCGGTGGCCGTCGCACGCTTCGCCGATGGAGGCGACGACGCATGTTTGCGCGGGTCGCGCAATACCGTTGCGCTACGGCTGGGTCCCCGCTTTCGCGGGGATGACTACGTGCGGGGACGACTACACGACGCGCCGCAGCCCGGCGCCTTCGCGGATGGTCCGCGCCCAGGGCGAATTCCCCACCCAGTTCGCGACCTCGGCGGCCACCCGCGGACGCGACAGCAGGTAGCCCTGCACGCGGTCGCAGCCCAGCGCGCGCAGGCGGTCGAAGGTGGCCTCGTCCTCGACACCTTCGGCGACGACCGCGAGGCCGAGGTTGTGCGCGAGGTCGATGGTCGAGCGCACGATCACCGCGTCGTCGGCGCTGTGCGCCATGCCCATGATGAAGGTCTTGTCGATCTTGAGCTCGTGCACGGGCAGCTTGCGCAGGTATGCGAGCGATGAATAGCCGGTGCCGTAGTCGTCGATGGCGAGCCGGCAGCCCAGCTCGTGGAGCTTGCGCAGGTTGGCGAGGCCGTTGTCGGGGTCGTCGAGGATGGCGCTCTCGGTGAGCTCGAGCGTCACCCACGCCGGCTGGCAGCCAGCCGCCTTCAGCATCCCGGCGAAGCGGTCGGGGAGCTCGGCGTCCATCAGGTCGCGCGCCGAGATGTTGATCGACACGTTGATCGCGAGCCCCGTGCTGCGCCACGCTGCGCACTGCTCGAGTGCATGCGCCATCACCCACTGCGTGATGGCGCGGATGTAGCCGGTCTGCTCGGCGAAGGGAATGAACTCGCCCGGCGAAACGAGGCCGCGGATCGGGTGCTGCCAGCGCACCAGCGTCTCGACCTGCAGCTCGTGGACGTTGCTGGCCGCGACGATGGGCTGGTAGAACAGCGTGAGCTCGTCGACGTCGACGGCCTTGCGCAGGCCGCTCATCAGCGACAGGCGCTCCTTGCCGTGCTCGGCGTGGCGCGTGTCCCAGGCCGTCACGCCGGCGTTGACGCGCTTGGCGGCGTACATGGCCATGTCGGCGTGGCGCATCAGCGTCGAGCGCTCGCCGCCGTGGTCGGGGAACACCGCGACGCCGATGCTGGCGCGCACGTCGACGATGTGGCCGTCTGGCATCATCGGCGCCTCGAGCGCGCGCAGGATGCTCCGTGCCACGCGCTGCGCGCGCTCGGCGTCGTCGCCGGGCAGCAGCACCGCGAACTCGTCGCCGCCGAGCCGCGCCGCCACCTCGCCCTCGTCGTCGAGCACCGAGGCGAGGCGCAGCGCCACCGCGCGCAGGATGAGGTCGCCGATGGGGTGCCCCAGCGTGGCGTTGACGTCCTTGAAGTGGTCGAGGTCCATCAGCAGCACCGCCACCGTCTGCCCGGTGCGCGAGGCCTCGGCGATGGCCGCGTCGACGCGGTCGTTGAAGTGCGCGCGGTTGGGGAGCCCGGTGAGCGCATCGCGGTAGGCGAGATCCATGATCCGCGTCTCGCGCGCCGCGATGTCGTCCTGCATGTTGTGGAACGCCCGGCCGAGGTCGCGCAGCTCGTCGATGTGCGAGGACGCCGGCGGCGGCGTGCTGTAGTCGCCATGCGAGATGCGCACCGCGACGTTGGCGAGGTCGCGCACCGGGCGCGCGATGCCGTGCGCGATGACGAGGCTTGCGCCGATGGAGATGGCCACGCCCAGCAGCGAGATCAGCACCAGCTGGCGCTGCAGGCGGCGGAAGGGCTCCATGGCCACGTCCATGGGCTGCTGCAGCAGCGCGACGATGCGCGTGGCGCCCGTCCCGCCCAGCGGGATGGTGCGCGTGACGGCATCCGGATCGATGCCGGGGGCGATCGACGCCACCGCGCCGCGCTGCGCGGCGAGTGCCGCCACCAGCGCCTTGCGATCGTCGCCGCCCAGGGTGCTGGCGTGCAGCGTCCAGGCGTTGTGCGCGTCGCGGCTGGCGAAGCTCACGTCGAGTCGCGTGAGCCGCTGCTGGTCCAGCGCCAGCGCGTCGTCGATGCGCTGCCCCACCACCGCCCAGGCGATGGGCAGCGGCGCCAGCACCGGCACCGCCACGACCTGGTAGAGGCCGCCGCGCAGCACCACGGTGGCGGCCGCCTGGCCGTTGTCCTCCGCCTGGTCGAGCAGGCGCGGCAAGGGGAACGCGACTCCGGGCGTCCCGCCCAGCGAATCGCCCAGCACGTTGCGCGAGAGGTCGACGACCATCACCAGCGGTGCGTCGATGCGCTTGCCGTAGCTCGCCAGCGCCGAGTCGATGGTCGCGTGGTCGCCGGAAGCGATGACGTCGCGGAAGGCATAGTCGGAGGCCATCAGGCGCGCGCCCTGCGTGAGGCGCTGCGCGTCCTGCTCGCGCAGGCGGTCGAACACGCGGGCGCCGGCCGCCACTTCCTCCTCGACCGACTTGCGCGCCGCGCCCGACCCCACGTGGTCGATCAGCGCGAGGCTGCCGAGCTGGACGATGACGATCATCGCCAGGAAGAGACCCAGAATCCGCGTCTGCAGGCTCGAAAGCGGCAGCAGCCGCCGCCGCGCCGGTGCCGTGGGCATTCCGCCGGCCATGCCGGGGACCAGCAAATTCTTCTTCAGGATCAAGGCATTGCCTGGTGGTGATCGAGCGTGGGGACAACCCGCCCTGCCGCGCGCATCAAAAATGCTTACGCGTGCGGCCGTGGGAATCCCTTTGCGCAACCCATCGAGCAAGTTCCCTGCCGTGCCGACGAGCGGAGGCGGAATGCGAGCGCGCACCCGCGCCGGCCGCCGGTCCGCATGTCCGCGGGGCTCATCCACATGGCCGATTGCACCGGCACGATGCCTGTGCGTCGCCTTCGTCAGTGCCCTGCCCTGGCTACCCGCCGCCGCCGGGGCAGAACCCTTCGCGAACGCGAGCGCCTCTGTGGTGTACGACGACAACCTGCCGCGCGCGGCCGACGCGGCCGACATCCGCAGCGACACGCTGCTGCGCGCCAACGGCACGCTGGGATGGTTCGAGGCGCCCACCGGCAGCGGCGGACTCTCCGCCACGCTCGGCGCGCGCGCGGAGGCGTATGCCCGCTTCGACGGCCTCGACAACCTGGGCCTCGACATCGGCGCCGCGTGGAAGCACAAGTTCGGCACCGGCCCCGACGTCGGGTGGCTGCGCGTGAGTGGCGCCGCCGCCGTCGAGCGCTACCGCGAGGACATCCGCGACGGCACGCGCGTCGACGCCAGCGCCGAATTCGGCCGCCGGTTCACGCCCGGGTTCGAGGCCTCGCTGGGCGCCGCCTGGGACCGCCGCTACGCGAGCCACGACCGGCCGGTGGTGCCGGGCATCTCCGGGCGCGCCTTCAGCGGCTCGGGGCTCGAGGGCTTCGTGCACGCCGCCTGCGACTTCACCGACCGCTGGCAACTCGCCGCGCGCGTGGGGGTGCGACGCGGCGACGTGGTGGCGAGCACCCGCCCCGGCGAGGAGATCTTCGAGGCCTCGAAGGCCATCGCCGCCGATCCCGCCTTCGGGCCCGACTACTACGCCTACACGATCCGCGGCACCACCCGGCGCGCCATGCTCAACCTGAGCTATGCGCTGGGCGATCGCGCGTCCATCAACCTGGCGCTCGCCGTGGCGCGCACCATCGCCTACGAGGACATCAGTTACCGCGAGCGCACGGCCACCTTGCAGCTCGTGCGGAGCTTTCCATGAAGTCCCTGGCCGTCGCGCTGCTTGTGGCGGCTTCGACCGCGCAGGCGCAGGCGCCCGCGCAAGCCACACCTGCCACCGCAGCCACCGGCCAGGTCGCCGTCACCGTCCGCGACGACGCCGGCAAGCCCGTCGCCGACGCCGTGGTGGTGGCGGTGCCGGTGGACGGCACGATGCGCCTGCCCGCGAAGCGCGAGGCGGTCATCGACCAGGTCGACAAGCAGTTCGCCCCGGTGGTGAGCGTCATCACTGCCGGCACCGCGGTGCACTTCCCCAACCACGACGACGTGCGACACCAGGTGTACTCGTTCTCCAAAGCCAAGCGCTTCGAGCTGCCGCTTTACAGCGGCGTGCCCGCGCAGCCCGTGGTGTTCGACACGCCCGGGGTGGTGGTGCTCGGCTGCAACATCCACGACTGGATGATCGGCTACGTGTACGTGTCCGAATCGCCGTGGTTCGCCAGGACCGGCGCCGACGGCACCGCGGTGATCGCCGACCTGCCGCCCAAGCGCTACACGCTGCGCGCATGGCACCCGCAGCAGGAAGGCCCCGAGGATGCGACGCGGCAAATCGTGGACGTGACGGCCGCGCACCGTGCCCAGGCGGCGTGGACGATGAAGCTCAAGCCCCCACCGCAGGTCCGGCGCGCCCCCGTCGGCGGCCACGCCGGCCACTACTAGTCATCCCCGCCCGTCATCCCCGCGAAAGCGGGGACCCACCGTCATCCCCGCGAAACATGCCCCCGAATGCAGTTATCGGGGGGCGGGGACCCACGGATTCCCGCCTTCGCACGAATGACAGGGTATGCACCCGGCGTAAACTCCCGCGCATGACCGACACCACCCCGCTCCACCTCGTCGAGAAAGCCCCGCAGGACCACACGCCGCGGCGTGTCGTCGTGGGCGTCACCGGCGGAATCGCGGCGTACAAGGCCGCCGAGCTCGTGCGGCTGCTGGTCAAGAACGGCACCGAGGTGGACGTGGTGATGACCCGGGCAGCCGAACACTTCGTCACCGCCACGACCTTCCAGGCGCTGTCGGGCCGCGCCGTGGCCAGCGACCTGTGGCAAAGCGGCGCGGACAACGCGATGGGGCACATCGCGCTGTCGCGCGGGGCCGACGCCATCCTGGTCGCGCCGGCCTCGGCCGATTTCCTCGCCAAGCTCGCCAACGGCCACGCCGACGACCTGCTCTCGACGCTGTGCATCGCGCGCGAATGCCCGCTGGTGGTGGCGCCCGCGATGAACCGGCAGATGTGGGGCAACGCCGCCACGCAGCGCAACGTGACGACGCTGCGCGGCGACGGCGTGCAGGTGCTCGGCCCCGACTCGGGCGACCAGGCCTGCGGCGAAGTGGGCGACGGGCGCATGGTCGAGCCCGAGGCGCTGTTCGACTATGTGGTGGCGATGGCGCAGCCCAAGCTCTTCGCCGGCAAGCGCGTGCTGGTCACGGCGGGGCCGACCGTCGAGGCCATCGACCCGGTGCGCAGCATCACCAACATGAGCTCGGGCAAGATGGGTTACGCGCTGGCGCAGGCCGCCGCCGAGGCCGGCGCGCGCGTGACGCTGGTCTCGGGCCCCACGTCGCTCGCCACGCCGTCGACGGTGATCCGCATCGACGTGAAGAGCGCGGCGCAGATGGCCGAGGCGGTGAATGCCAATGCCGGCGACGCCGACATCTTCATCGCCGTGGCGGCGGTCGCCGACTACACGCCCGACAAGGTCGCCGAGCAGAAGATCAAGAAGGACGGCGCGCCGATGACCTTGACGCTCAAGCCCACGGTGGACATCCTCGCCAGCGTGGCGTCCCGGCCGCACCCGCCGTTCTGCGTGGGTTTCGCCGCGGAAAGCCAGGACGTCGAGCGCCTCGGCGAGGACAAGCGGCGCCGCAAGAAGCTGCCTCTCATCATCGCCAACCGTGCGCAGGACGCGCTCAATGCCGACGCCAACGAGGTCGCGCTGCTCGACGACGCGGGCACGCACCGGCTGCCGCGCATGGACAAGCTTGCGCTGGCGCGCAGGCTGGTGGCCGAGATCGCGAAGCGGCTGCCGAAGTAGGTCCGCGGATTCTCCGCAGGCGGACGAAGCACGAGCGATTCGCTGTCGCCCTGGCGCGGCCTTCTATGCGAGCGTCCGCAGCCCCAGGTGCTCCACGTACGGCAGGAAATCCCGATCGGCGTGCAGCAGCGTGAGCCTGCCCACGATGCAGCGCGTGGCGATCATGCCGTCGATCGTCTTGCGCACCGTGACGCCGCGCGCACGCAGCGTCCGGTGGTTGCGGGCAGCCTCGAGCGCGATGTCGCGGCCGCCGATCTCGATGCATTCGACCACCTCCGTATCGAACAGGCGCAGTGCCCGCCGGAAATCCTCCTCCCGCGCGAAACCCTGCAGCACCTCGCACAGGATGAGGTCGCCGACCAGCACGGGCCGCGTGCCCAGCAGCCCGTCGAGCAGCCCGGCCTCGCGCGTGTCGTTGCCGCGGAAGTAGTCGATCCACACGCTCGAATCGACCAGCACGCCCGGGTCGATCACCGGTCGCGGCGCATGCGCTCGAGATCACCCTTCCAGTCGAGCTTGCCGCGATAGCGTCGCATGTCCGCCTGGCGCGCGAGGCGGACCAGCGTGCGCAACCCGAGCTCGACGACTTCACGCTTGGTCGCAGCGCCCGATGCCTCCAGTGCCGACTTCATCAAGGCGTCGTCGATGACGATGTTGGTGCGCATGTTCACCTTTCGCGATGTGTATAGAATCGCTTTCCATACACATTATGCCATGGGGCCGTGCGGACAGGACATCGACCATCTGGATGAACGGCGGTGAAGGCCGGGCAACGTCCCGCGTGCGCAAATGGCGTATTCGGGCACAATCGCCCCGCGCCGATCCGGCGCCTCGGAGGTTCGACATGCGTGTCCGTATCCTGGCGGGCAACCAGAACAGCGCCTCCGGCACCGACGCGACGGTGGAAGGCGGCTCGGGCAATTCCGCGTCGGGCGCGGAATCGGTGGTATCGGGGGGCGCCGGGAACGTCGCAGGCGGCGCCAAGTCAGCGGTCGCGGGCGGTGTGGGCAATGCCGCGAGCGGCGAGGGCGCATTCGTGGCGGGCGGCTACCACAGTGCGGCGAGCGGCCTCAACAGCTTCGCGGGCGGCACCAGCGCCAGGGCCACCAAGGACGGTGAGTTCGTCTGGGCCGACGAGTCGAGCCTCAACGGCTTCGATCCCTCGACCGCGACCCGCGGCTGGGGATCCGCTGCTGCCAACACCTTCAACGTGCGTGCGGTCGGGGGCGCGTGGATCGTCACGGGCATCGACGGGACCTCGCAGCCCACCACCAGCGTGTACGTCAACAGCGGCAGCGGCACGTGGTCGTCGACCAGCGACCGCGCCTCGAAGGAGAACTTCCGCGCGGTCGACGGGCGCGAAGTGCTCGCACGCGTGGCGGCCATGCCGGTGCAGAGCTGGAACTACATCGCCGAAGGCGCCCACGTGCGCCACATCGGTCCCGTGGCGCAGGACTTCCACGCCGCGTTCGCGGTCGGGCCGAACGACACCTCGATCACCAGCATCGACGAGGGCGGCGTGGCACTGGCGGCGATCAAGGGCCTGAACGAGGCCGTCAGGCCGAGAACGGATTCAGCACCGTCGCACCCGTGCCGGCAAAGTGGCGAACGTTGCGGGTGACGACGACGAGGCCATACAGCAGCGCGATCGCCGCGACCTGCTTGTCGAGCGCGTTCCCGGGATCGGGGACGCGCAAGGCGCCCCACACGGCGGCCGCATCGTGGTCGAACGGCAGGATCGATTCGTCGTATTCGTCCAGCAGTCGCTGGAGCCAGCGTTCGAGCAACTCCGCCTGCTTGCCGTCACCCCGCCGCCGGACGAGCTCCACACCCCGCCGCAGCTCGCCCGCGGTGATCGCCGACAGGTAGATCGCCTGGTCGCGCTGCGCAGCCTCGTCGACGAACCGTCGAACGCCCGGGTCGGCCCTCGGCCCCTTGCGCAATTCGCTTGCGACGTCGGTGTCAACGAGATACATCCGCGCGCTCGCGCCGATCATCGACCCTGGCGAAATCCTCGTCGCGTCCCGCTGCGGGCATCTCGGCCAGCATCCCGGCGAGCGACCGCTTGCGCGGGCCGCGAAGGGGCAACGTCGTCAGCGGCACGCCCCCGCTAACGCGCCGGCCGGCGTGACTGCTGGGGCATGCGCTCACCGACTTTGGTGTGGACCGCCACCCATTGGCGGAGCGCCTCATCCATGCGGGTTTGCCAACCCGCACCGCCACTCTTGAAATAGGCCAACACCTCGGGGCTGTAGCGAACGCTCACGAGCTGCTTCTTCGTCGTCAATGGTGGCCGGCCGCTGATGGCCTTGAGCGGGACCATTGCCTTCATCTGCCGCGCTGTGAGCGGTCGTGCATCAGGATCCTCCCTTGCCGCAAACACAATGCGGTGGTTCTCGGTAGCAGACGGGACAACCAATGAATGCTTAGCGGTAACTTTTGACATAGTGATCGACTTCCCGGCGCTCTGCATACCGCAGGCTGATGATTCGGCGGCAAGTCGCCGGATGTTGAGCCTGTCCTTTACCGGGTCAAAGGCGAGCTGCACTTTAGTGTAGCTACGTAAATGTTTGCTGTAAAGCTGTCGTCGCTCTCCTGTCCATGCTGATGGTCATCCGGTTTCGCCGCCTTCATCCCCTCGGCCGATCGCGGGCTGCTGCTTCCCGAGCGCTACGCCGCAACGCGAGGCGCCGCCGCGCGATAATCTCCACATGACGACCATCGACCTGCGCATCCTCGACGCCCGCATCAAGGAGCACCTGCCCGCCTACGCCACCCCCGGTTCCGCAGGCATGGACCTGCGGGCCTGCATCGACGCACCGCTGATCGTGGCACCCGGCGACACCCACCTCGTCCCCACGGGCATCGCCATCCACATCGCCGACCCCGGTCTCGCCGCGGTGATCCTTCCGCGATCGGGGCTCGGCCACAAGCACGGCATCGTGCTGGGCAACCTGGTGGGGCTGATCGATTCCGACTACCAGGGGCCGCTGATGGTGAGCTGCTGGAATCGCAACAGGGAGCCGTTCACCCTGCAGCCGATGGAGCGGCTCGCGCAACTGGTGATCGTGCCGGTGGTGAAGGCGGCGTTCCGCGTGGTGGAGCAGTTCGGGGAGAGCGAGCGCGGCAGCGGGGGGTTCGGGAGCACCGGGCGGTAGGGCTTCGGCCCTCGTTGCGACCGCCAAGGACTGCGCGCACAATTTCCCCACGCCCATTCCGGGCGTTCGGGGAGATTCGACATGCGCTTCCATACCCAGGCGGCTGTCGCGGGTGGGCTCTGCCTCGGCCTTGCCTCCATCGCAGCCATCGCAGCACCCTGCGCAGGCTTCGTTGACGTCAGCGACACCGACGCCGCCTACTGCGCGGCGGTCACGTTGATCAAAGACAGGGGCGTGACGCTGGGCTGCTCGGACAGCGCGCACTTCTGCCCGAACGATTACGTGACGCGGCTGCAAATGGCGCTGTTCATGCAGCGGCTGGCGCGCGGCAACGCGAACAACACGCTCGGAAGCTCGACTGCGAGTGTCGCGGGCGACTTCAACGAAGCGACCGGCGACTACGCCACCGTCGGCGGCGGCGAGGGCAACAGTGCGCAGGGTCGGGACGCCACGGTCGCGGGCGGCAACACCAACGTGGTCACAGGTCTCATGTCCTCGATCATTGGCGGCCATTCCAACACGGCCCACGGGGATATATCAGCCGTCCTCGGCGGCTACGAGAACGCTGCCAGTGGTTACTTCAGTCTCGTTGCCGGACACCACGCGCTCGCCGAGTCGAACTACTGCGCCGTCCTCAACTTCCGCTCGGAATTCGCCCACTCCATGAGCTGCTTCGGCACCACCGGCATCGTGCGCATCGCCGCCGACCACGGCATGTCGATCGACTTCGGCGCCGTGCGCAGCGACGGAGGTGGCCAGCAATGGATCCTGCTCGGCGATACGCTCGGCGACATGATCAGCGCCTCCAACGGCGCGAAGCTGACGAGCGGCGGCGCGTGGACCAACGGGTCCGATCGCAACAGCAAGACCGACTTCGCCGAGGTCGACCCGCTCGACGTGCTCGACAAGGTGGTGGCCATGCCGGTGTCCACCTGGCGCTACAAGCTCGAATCCGACCAGCGGCACCTGGGGCCCATGGCGCAGGACTTCCATGCGGCGTTCGGCTTGGGGGCTGATGACCGGCACATCACCACCGTCGATGCCGCCGGCGTGGCGTTCGCCGCGATCAAGGGGCTGGACGAAAAGCTGGCGGCGACCCGGGCCGCGCTCGAAGGCGAGCGGGTGGCGAATGCAGAGCTGCGGTGGCATAACGAGGCGTTGGAGCGGAGGCTCGCGGCGGTGGAGCGTTCGCTGGCGCACTGATCCTGCAAGAAGTCGCCCTCGGGGGAAGGCGCCCGCCCTGGGGGGAAGGAGCCGCTGGCGTGCAGCCCAAGGAGCACATGCCGTGAACCGCTTCCAGGCCTTCGGCGCAGCGCTCGGGCTCGCCGCTATCCTCGCCGCGACACCCGCGCCCGCCGCCACACCTGCGCCGTCCCCTTCACAGCCGCTGCCCGCAGACACCCGGGCCACGACGGTCGGCGGCAACACCTTCATCGCGCCCAAGGACTGGCGCATCGAAACCAACCCGCCGGCGGTCATCCTGACGCCGCCGGAAGACGACTCGCACATCGCACTGGTCGACGTCGATGCGACGGATGCCGACGCGGCCGTTGCATCCGCGTGGGCGACCTACGCGGGAAGCGCGAAATGGCCGCTGAAGGTGGCCACCGATCGCCCGGCCCGCGACGGCTGGGAAGGCGTCCGGGCGTACACGTACGAGACATCGGCCAACGATCAACGCACGGTGCTGGCAAGGGCGATGCGCCACGCGCAGCTCTGGACGGTGCTGATCTACGACATGGCGACCGCGGTGGAGGACAAGCGGCTGGCGCAGGTCAAGCGGGTCTTCGACAAGCTCCTCCCCAAGGGCTATGAGCGCGAAACGTTCGCGGGTCGCACCGCGCACAAGCTCGACGCCGGGCGCATCGGGG
Organism: Casimicrobiaceae bacterium; assembly: GCA_044226535.1. Lineage (GTDB taxonomy): Bacteria > Pseudomonadota > Gammaproteobacteria > Burkholderiales > Casimicrobiaceae > VBCG01. The sequence continues at coordinate 10,884 of JBGAGT010000014.1, forward strand.
AGCTCAAGCGCTTCGTCGAGGCGGGGCGCGTCGAGCTCGGGGTGCCCGGCGTCGCCATCGGGCTGGTGCAGGACGGCAAGGTGGTCTTCGCGGGTGGCTTCGGCGTGCGCGAGCAAGGCAAGCCCGCGCCGGTGGACGCCCGCACGCTGTTCATGATCGCTTCGAACACCAAGGCGATGACGACGCTGATGCTCGCCAAGCTGGTCGAGCAGGGCCGCTTCGACTGGGACACGCCGGTGACGCGCATCCTGCCCGAATTCAGGCTCGGTGACGCCGAGACCACGCGCCGGGTACTGGTCAGGCACCTCATCTGCGCCTGCACGGGCTTGCCGCGCCAGGACATGGAATGGCTGTTCGAAAGCGAAGGCGCGACGCCCGAGTCGGTGATGAAGACCCTGGCCACGATGCAGCCCACGAGCACGTTCGGCGAGCTCTTCCAATACTCGAACCCGATGGCCGCCGCGGCCGGCTTCGCGGGTGGTCACGTGCTGTTCCCGGACAGGGAGGTCGGCGCGGCCTACGACCAGGCGATGCAGGCGCTGGTGTTCGACCCGCTTCGCATGACGTCGACGACGTTCGACTACGCCAGGGCCTTGCGCGGCAACCACGCCATGCCGCACGGGCTCGACGTCGACGGCGTGACCAGAACCGCGAGCATGGACCTCAACGGCTCGATCATCGCCGCGCGACCGGCCGGTGCCGCCTGGAGCAACGTCGACGACATGCTCCGGTACGTGCGGATGGAGTTGGCCAACGGGCTGCTGCCGGACGGCTATCGCTACATCGGCGAAGCGCCCCTGCTGGAACGGCGCAAGCCCCAGGTCGCCCTCGGCGACAGCGAGACCTACGGCATGGGCCTCATCGTCGACCGCACATGGGGCGTGGACGTGGTGAACCACGGCGGCGACCTCATCGGCTTCCACTCCAACATGCTATGGCTGCCGGCCTCGAACGTCGGGGCCGTGATCCTGACCAATGCCGACCCGGGCATCTACCTGCGGGACCCGTTCATGCGCCGGCTCCTGGAAGTGCTGTTCGACGGCAGGCCCGAGGCGGTCGAAAACCTCACCGCGCAGGCAAGGCGCCTTCACGCCGACATCGCCGCCGAACGAAAGCGGCTGACCGTGCCCGCCGATCATGCTGCCTCGGCTGCCCTCGCCCCGCGCTACCACAGCGCCTCGCTCGGCAACATCGACGTGTCGCGCCGCGGCCCGGCGACGTGGTTCGACTTCGGCGGCTGGAAGAGCGAGATGGCGTCGCGGCGCAACGACGACGGCACGCTTTCGTTCGTCACGATCTCGCCGGGCGAGGACGGCTTCGAGTTCGTCGTCGCCGACAAGGCGGGGGAACGGTCGCTGGTGCTGCGCGATGCGCAGCATGAGTATTCGTTCGAGGAGATGCGGTGATCGCGCGACGCGAACCAGCAGCCTGTTGACGTGCCTTAGCGCCCCGCGGGAGTCATGTCGTCAGCGATGCCGGCAAGAACGACTGGATCGCGATCGGGAAACTGGGCGACCAGGTAGAGGTTACCGCCCATGGCCTCCACCGTCTTTCGCAGTGTGGAGATCATCAGGTCGGTGCGCTTCTCGATCTTGGATACGCCTTCCTGGCCGATGCCGAGCTTCTTCGCCACGCGGACCTGCGACAGCTTGCGGGCACGACGCAATTCCCTCAGGGTCATCTCTTCCGCGATGAGTTGCGCGGCACGCGCTTCGACCTTCTTGCGTCGTGCAGGAGGCAAGCTCTTAATAATGTCATTCGCGTTCCTGGGCATCAACATTTCCTCTGCCATCAGCGCATCCGCGCAAGATGCGCATCGAACCTCCCGAATGCAAAGGCGATGCGCCAAACGCCACCCGCGGCGTCGAAGCGCAGCTCCTTCATGTTGGCATGGCGGGACCCGTTGAGCGTATCCACTCGAGGCCGCCCCAATTGGGGCCCGTATTTTTCGAGCAGGCGTGTGAGTGCAAGAATTTCTGTTTGCACCTCCTCGTGGAGCTCGAAAAACTCCACCTCGAATTCATCGCCGAGTTCGACGGTCCATGTCGTTCTTGAATATACCCCGCGATGCATATGCCGTCAACTGCATAAAGTAGATGCTCACCGGATGTCGCGCGATCGAGTGGTAGATCGGGCGCGGCAACCTCACAGCCGAGTGTTGTCAGCTTGCAGCGCAGGTGCCATCGTCCAAATGGCCGAGATCGATCCCCACGCGCAGGGTCGATGCCATGGGACAATCGCCCCATGACGACCACCTACTGGCTGGTGGACTACGAGAACATCCAGCCCGACGACCTCGACGCGCTCGACGGCAGCGACTGCAAGGTCATGGTGTTCCTGGGTCCCACCCAGGCCAGGATTCCGACGGGCCTAGCCATCGCCATGCAGGCATTGGGCGCCAATGCCGAGTACGTGACCGTCGAGGCGCAAGGTCCCAACGCGCTGGACTTCCACATCGCGTACTACGTCGGGCGGCTTTCGGCCGCGGAGCCGGCATCGGCCTTCCGCATCGTGTCCAAGGACACGGGCTTCGATCCGCTGATACGCCATCTGAAGGCGAAGGGCATCGCGTGCCAGCGCGTGACAAAACTGGGCCTGGCTGCCACCGTGACGACCCAAGCCACCAAGGCGGTGAAGGCGGCGAAAGCCGCCCTGGCGAGCGGCGTGCTGGCGTTCGAGGAAGTAGTCACCGACCTCACCAGGCGGAAGGCCGCGAAGCCCCGGACGGTCAAGACGCTGCGCAGCACCATCGGTGCGCTGCGTCAGGGCAAGCTATCGGCCGGGCAGCTCGACGACATCATCAAAACGCTCAGCGATCGCGGCATCGTGAAGATCGAAGGAAGCAAGGTCACGTATCCGGCGTGAAACGTGCCGTGACGTCCGCCGTCAGCCCCGCGAAACATGCCCCCGAATGCAGTTATCGGGGGACGGGATCCAGCTTTCAACGTGTCGTCAGGACTGGATTCCCGCATGCGCGGGAATGACAGGGTCCGCGGAGCAGCGCGCGAACGAATCCGACGAAGATTGACGCAATGGGCGATGCGATGCAAAGCGCTCTCGCCGAGGTCAAGCGGGCAGAACCATCGCTTCGGTTGATCGAGGTGATGCCCGACATGGTCGGACTTGGCGAAGTCGCCGATCTCGTTGGCGTGTCGCGGCAGAACATGCGCAAGCTGATGCTCGCGCATTCTTCGAGCTTTCCGCTGCCGATCCACGACGGCAGTGCATCGCTCTGGCACCTGGCGGAGTTGCTCGCATGGCTCGAAGCGAAGGGTCGCTATCGCTTCGAGCCGACGTTGCCCGAGGTCGCGAGAGCAGCCATGCAGGTCAACCTGGCGCGAGACGCCAGCCGGCGGTCGAAGAAGGCTGCGGGTAAGCTGGAAGCCCTGGTAAGCTGAACTCACCCTGATCACCCGTCAGGCCGGCTTCGGGCGCGCCACCCACGCAGGCATGAACTGGCCACGCCCCTGCGTCGCGGAAATCGCCGCGGCGGTATCCATCACGATCGGCACCATGGTCTGCAGGAATTTCGAGCGTTCGTTGCGGGATGCGGGACCGGTGATGCCGACGGCGGCCAATGCCTGATGCGAGGGCCCGAGCACGGGCGCCGCGACGGTGAATTCCCCGCCCAGGTAGATCTGGTCCGACGCAAAGGTGTACCCGTCCGTCCTTGCCTGCCGGATGATGTTCATCAACGCGTCGATGTCGGTAACCGTGTGCCGCGTATACGGAACCAGCTCGGACGCCCTGAGGATTTCCAGCACCCGCTCGTCGCTCATCTGCGCCAGCATCACGCGGCCGGTCGCCGTGCACCAGGCCGGGTGCCGCGTTCCGACCAGGACATCCGCGTTGATCACGTGCCTGCTCGCAATGCGAACGATGTAAACGACATCGTTCCCGTCGAGTTGCAACAGGTTCACGGTTTCCTCGGATTGCCGGGCCGCCTCCCGCAGGAAGGGTGAAGCGGGCTCGGCGATGCCGCTCGAACGCAAGTAGTCACGTCCGAGGGTCAGTGCCTTCGGGGTCAACGCGTAGCCCCGCCTTGCTTCGTCCTTGCGAAGGTAGCCGAGGCTTTGAAGCGTGTGCGTGAAGCGCTGCACGGCGCTTCGGTCGAGACCCGTGTGCGCACCGAGCTCCGCGGGCGTGAGGGAACCCTGCGCACCCCCGAACGCTTCGAGAACGCGAAACGCCTTTGCAACCGAGCCCACGAAAAGTGGGGATTCCTGATCGGGCGATTGAGTGGTCATATGATTACATTGTAATCACTTCGCTGGCATTTTACGCAATACGTCCGTATTGCAGTTGACAATGAGTATCTTGATCGTTACGTTTGGACCCGCTCCCCGGACAGTCCGCCGGGTCGAGCGATCGCATTCCTCTGGAGGCAGCCATGGTGCAGACCCCTTTCCAATACTCGCATCCCTCCGTGTGGCGGGGAGCCGAAATGGCCTCGCGTGACGACTGGATCTACCAGTTGGACGAGGCGCAGATCGACGAGATCGAGGCGGCGCTGGCCGTCGCGAAGGCGACAGGAAAGCCCATCAACGCGATCACCCGCGACGATTTTCCGCTGCCTTCCCTCGAGGCCGTGCTCGCGGAGCAATTGCACGAATTGGAGAACGGCCGGGGATTCACGCTGCTCCGCGGTTTGCCGATCGAGCGCTATTCCAAGGCCGACGCCGCGCTGATCTACTGGGGCATCGGCATGCACCTCGGCCGTCCCGTGGCGCAGAACGCGCAGGGCGAGTTGTTGGGGCACGTGCGCAACCTGGGTGCCGACTTCACCAAGGATCCCACCGCGCGCGGCTATCACAGCGGACTCGGCCTGCCGTTCCATTGCGACCCGACCGATGTGGTCGGCCTCATGTGCCTGCGCAAGGCGAAAGCCGGCGGGCTTTCCCGCATCGTGAGCTCCACGGCGGCACACAACGAGCTCGCGGCCCACGATCCTGCGCTCTGGGAGACCATGTGCGCGCCGTTCTACCGCGACCGGCGAGGCGAGGAATCCGACGGCCAGAAGCCCTATTACACGATTCCATGCTTCAACTTCATGGATTCGCGGCTGTACGTGTTCTTCAATCCCTTCGTGGAATCAGCCCAGCGCTTCGAGGAAGTGCCACGCATGACCGACCTGCAGCGTGCCGCGCTGAAGCGCATGGACGAGATCTGCAACGATCCTGCCTTCTACCTCGAGATGGAGTTGCAGCCGGGTGACATCCAGCTCCTGTGCAACTACGTGACCTTGCATTCGAGGACGCTGTTCGAGGACTGGTCCGAACCCGATCGCAAGCGACACCTGTTGCGGCTGTGGCTGCGGACACCCGGCTTCGGGCAGCTTCCACCCGCCTACGCCGACCGCAATGCCGACATGGATGCGTGGGAACGCAATCCTCGCAGCTCCAAGTTCGACACCTCGGAGATCGCCAAAGAGTTCGCCTCCTAGCGCAGCGTGGCACCGGCGTGACTCCATGAGATCGAGCGATTCACTCGAAGCCCGCCTGCGCAGGGTCGAGGACTACCTCGACATCTGCCAGCTGATCAATGCCTATGGGCCGGCGGCCGACAGCAACAACATCGACGCCCTGCGGTCGACCTGGCACGGCGACTGCCGCTACGTGGTCGACTCGCCGGCGCAGCGCCAACGCGACGCTTCGGATCCCGAGCGATCGCGGCTTCGCGGTACGGGGATCTACGAGGGTCACGCCGGCCTCGAGTTCGCGATCAACCGCGAGCAGCACCTGGCCCTTCTTGAAAGCGGGATGGCGCATGTCTCCTCGATGCCCTACATCGTCATCGAGGGTTCGTCCGCCAAGGCCAGCAACTATGCAATGCTGTTCGTGAACGCTTCCGGACAATTCACCTGCACGCGAGTCGTCGCGTCGCGGTGGCTCCTGGTTCGCGACGACGAAGGCTGGAAGGTGAAGGACCGGCAAAGCGCCCTTCTGAATGGCGACCCGGAAGCACGCGCAATACTCGAAGAGGCCATGGCACCACTCTGAATGGCCCCTGCTCGAAGAGCTCGGACCGCCATCGATGGCGACTCCGACGGCAACCAAACAGGCTGCAAGGAGGATTCATGCGCATTGGGTTCCTGGCGAGGCTCGCCGCTTTCTGCATTGCCGCACTCGCCACCTGTGCCTCGGGCGCGGACAGCCCGTACACGCTGCGCTACTGGACGTTTCTCGACCCGAATTCCAAGGATCCACGGTCGATTGCCCAGAACGACGCGATCGCCGCGTTCATGGCGGCCAACCCCGGCGTGACGGTGAAGGTCGAAGCCCTCCATTATTCGAAGATCGTCCCGTTGTTGATCACCTCGTCGGGCGCGGGCCAGGCACCCGACGTGGCGCTGATCCACAGCACCCGCATTCCCGAGGCGGCCGACGCGGGTGCCATCATCCCCATCGACAAGTACGTCGCGGAGATGCCCAAGGCGGACCTCGACGACTTCATCCTCCCGCTCGACAAGACGCGCTACAAGGGGCACCTCTACTCGATATCCGCCGAGCACCGCCTCGAGGGCATGCTCCTGTATCGCAAGGACCTGTTCGAGAAGGCCGGCATATCGCGTCCGCCCAGAACCTGGCAAGAGCTGGCCGAGGACTCGAAGCGCCTCACCAAGGCACCGCAGTGGGGCTTCGTCTGGGCACTTTCACGCAAGGACGTCGCCGCGAACGTCAAGATGCTGATGCCGGCCTATTGGAGCGGAGGATCGGATTTCTTCGGCGCGGACGGCTCGGCCACGGTGAACAGCGACACGGGCGTGCGGATCGCGGAGACGCTCGCGAACCTGGCCTTCGTCACCAAGTCGATGCCACCCTACGTGATCGGCGTCGACGACGCGCGCTCGATGATGAAATCCGGGACGGCCGCCATCATCGTCGAAGGTACCCAGGTCTATCAATCCCTCCGATCCAGCAAGACCGTGGGCGACAACCTGGCAACGGCCCCCCTGCCGGCGTTCCGCGAAGCCGACTACCCGCCGCCGGTGCTGGTGAGCGGGCAGACCATCGCGATCAGCAAGGACGCCCGCAACCCGGACATCGCCTGGCGATTCGTCAAGTTCATGACCGGGCCGCAGGCACAGCTCATCGGTGCCAAGATCGGGCTCAACATCCCCGTCCGCAAGTCGATATTCGCGGACCCCTGGTTCAGCAGCGGCGACGGCAAGGTGATCTCGGCGTGGAAGGACTTTGCACTTGCCAATGGCCGGCCACCGCAGCTCAATACGCTCGCGGACTTCCTCAGCGATTCCGTGGGGCTCGCTTACGAGGAGATCCTGACCAGCCGCAGGGACCCGCGCGCCGCGCTGGACGATGCGGCTGCCCGCTTCAACGAACGACGCAAGCAGCGTTGAGCCGCCGCGAATCGCCCCCGATGCGCGCGGCGTAACGGGGGGCCGCCATGTCGACCGCCGCGGGAAGAGGACGCCAGGCCTATTGGTACCTGGCTCCGGCGTTCGTGCTGCTGGTCGTCATTTCGCTGTACCCGGTCGGGTATGCGATCCAGCGCTCGCTGTATCACACGGCCTATCTCGCGCTGGGCAAGTTCGCGGGGCTCGCAAACTATCTCGACCTGCTGACCAGCACGCACGGCTGGAAGTCGGTCTGGCTTTCGCTGGTGTTCATGGCGGGATCGGTCGGCCTCGCGATTCCGTTCAGCCTGCTGCTGGCTGTGGTGGTCTCGAGGCCCTTGCCCTTTCGCACGACCATCCGGACCCTGCTGCTCCTGCCGTGGGTCATCTCGCAAACCATCGGCGGCCTGCTCTGGGCGTGGCTCCTCAACCCGAGCTTCGGCCCCGTGTCGTATGCATTGGGGCGCGCGTTCGACGCGCACATCGCGTTCTTCCAGGATCCCGCCTACGCGATGGCGGCAACCATCGTCGCGAACGTCTGGCAGTCCTACGGACTCGGGTTCGTGCTCCTGCTCGCAGCCCTGCAAACCGTTCCACGTGACCTGCTCGAGGCCGCGCGCATGGATGGCGCAACCAAGCGCCAGATGCTGTTCTCGATCACCTTGCCCCTCATACGACCCGCCATCGCGATCGCTGCGATCATGCTGACGCTGCACAGCCTCAACATGGTGACGATGATCCTGGTGCTCACCGGCGGCGGCCCTGCGGGTGCCACGGAGACGTTGAGCGTGCGCGTGTTCAACGAGGCGTTCCAGTTCCAGAACATGGGGCTTGCTTCGGCGATCGGCGTCGTCATCGCACTCCTCAACGTCGTCTTCAGCATTGCGTACCTGAAGGTGCTCAGGAAGGACGGCGACTCATGAAGACCGCGAGGACCGCCGAGACAGTTGGCATCTGGGCGTGCATTGCAGTCGCCCTTGCCTTTGCGCTCGTGCCCCTGCTGTGGGGTCTTTCGACGTCCCTCAAGGACCCTGCGGTGGCCGAGGCCTTTCCGCCGACCTGGTGGCCGGATGCACCGACATTCGACAACTACCTGCACGTCCTCCGCAGCTCGAACTTTCCACGGTATCTCTTCAACAGTGTGGTACTGGCGCTGGCGACGATCGTCTGCACACTGATCGTCGCCATACCGGCGGGCTACGCCGCGGCGCGATGGGCCTTCCCCGCCAAGCGCTCCATCCTCCTGTTCATACTCAGCATGGGGATGATTCCCGGCGTTTGCGTGATGGTGCCGCTCTACCTGCTGACGACATTCCTCGGGCTGTTCGACACCTATACCGGCCTCATCCTGGTGTATACGGCCTGGCAGATACCCACCGCGATCTGGATCCTGCGCGGCTTCTTCCAGACCTTGCCAAGAGAGTTGGAGGAAGCGGCCTACATCGACGGTTGCACGCGCTTCGAGGCTCTGCGTCGCATCATCCTGCCGCTTTGCCAGCCGGGTGTCGCGGCCGTGGCCATCATCGTCTTTATCTACGTGTGGAACGAATTCCTGCTTGCGTACGCCCTCACGATCAGCGACGACCGTCGCACAGCGCAAAGCGGGCTCTACCTGTTCGTCACGAGCTATGGAATCGAATGGAGCAACGTGATGGCGGCGGCGGTCATGACGCTGGCTCCGCCGGCGCTGGCGTTTGCCGTGCTCCAGTCACGGTTCATTCACGGGATGACGAATGGGGCGTTGAAGTAGCCCGGAAAGAATGGTTCGACCCCTGCTGTGGCGCATGCTCATTCATCCGCGCAGCAAGCACCGCCATCCGCTTCGAACTCCCCGATCAGCGCACGCTCGGTGCGCTGGAGCGAATCAAGAAGCGCATCTCTCCAGGCGCTTCATACCAAGTGAGCGTACTGGACCTACCCGTAGCGCTCCTTGCGATCGAAGTTCCTCTGCAAGCTGTAGACGTTGCCTATCAGGTCACTGTTCTCGAGGGGGATGAATCGGCCACCGAGACTCTCGCTTTCCATGTAGAAATGCTCAAAGCCGTGAGTATCCAGGAAATCGAAAATTGCTGCGTCACGCCGCGTTTGTTCGGCTTGTTCGTGAAATCTTCCCTTCTCCCATACAACAGCCCCAACGTCTCCTGCGGCAAATAATTGCCTTGCCCCCATGAAGACTTCGAGCTCGCATCCTTCCACGTCAATCTTCATGATGCAACGCCGCCATCGCAAATGTGGGCGTTCGGCCAGCATCCGATCTATCGTCGTCACGTCAACGTCAATCGGGGCCGAGCCGACTTCATGTGCGACAGTCCTGAGACTGTGTCCCATGCTCGACCCGCTCACCCACATCGGCAATACACCTTCCCGTTCACCGATGGCCTTCGGGACCATCGATATTTCGGACTCGAGTTTGTTTAGCTCCACCCAATCGCGAATCCTTGCAATGTTCGCTGGGTGCGGTTCTACCGCAAGTACGCTGACTTGCCCGGGCAAGATAGTGGCGGCGGTGAGGGCGTGGATTCCAAAATGCGCGCCAATGTCAATGAACACATCGTCCGAAGCCAAATGAAGATCGAGGAATCGGCGTAGAGAAAATTCCCATCCTCGGCCCGCAACATCGTCATAGAACACACAGGCCGCCCCCAAATCGTTGCATATGAGCTCGGAGGGAAGCCTCAGCGTGAAACGTGGAACTCCGTTTGCATCGAGGGACGCGGCTGGAAACTCTATTTCGGCCGCATCCGCAAGTTGCTCCCGCCCTCTTGCTGCGAGGAACGTCGATAGAGTTGATCTCACGACCCGCAAGAACTCGTGTCCTGAAAGGTCTGGCGCGTGGTTACTCATTCAATCTGTATCTGTCAGAGCTTGGAGAAATGGTGAACGAATTCCTCACTCCCGCGACGGCTTTACGGGTGCATCGTTTTCGCGAATGATCTACGATTGTAGACGATGCATATAATCGAAGTGACTGGTTTGCGGGCGCGGTGCGGCACGGTAACGTGACCTCCGAAAACTCCGACTTCCGTTCGAACCTCCCTTCCGATTGGATGACGTGGAGATAGATTCAATCCGCCAGCTTCATCTTTCGCCGGAGTAACAGGCGGACATCTCCCGGATAGCGCTGGGATACTGCTTGGAATGTCCGGGTGTGACGGCCGTTATCCTCGGGGATACAGACGATGGATCAGTTGACAAACTACTTGGCGTTAAGGAGCAGAAAATCAATCGACGACGCCTTCACCAGACGGCTTGATGCTCGAACGGAACTGTTCTTCCCGTGGTGGGGATAGCACCCAGCGCAACTTCAGTTACAACGCGACGGCCGAGAGGCCAAGTTCGAGCGAGCACGCGGCCGGCGCTGCTGTGAACATGGCTCCCGATGGCACCTCAAGTAGGAGATATTCAATGAGATTGAATCTTGGATCTGGTCACTCAAGAATGACCGGCTACGTCAATGTAGATCGTGCGACCGAGAGCTCTCCTGACGTCCAATGGGATCTCGAGCAATTCCCGTGGCCCTGGCCAGACAATTCAGCCGACGAGATCCTATTCAATCATTCGCTGGAACATATGGGCGCCAATGCGAATGTGTTTCTGAAGATCATGACCGAGGTCTACCGCATTTGCAAAGCAGATGCCGTTGTGCGAATCAACGTACCCCATCCCCGTCACGACACCTTCTTGAACGATCCGACGCACGTTCGTCCAATCACGCCTTCATTGCTGCAGCTCTTCAGCCGGAAGCAGAACGATGGATGGAAGGCAGCGGGAGGCGCAAATACGCCGTTTGCACACTACCTCAATGTTGACTTCGATGTACTTCAGGCTAACCGGGTACTGGACGAGCCGTATTCATCGCAATTCGTGGCTGGCAAGATCACTCCCGAAGAACTGGGTGACATGGAACGGAAGTACAACAACGTAGTGCGCGAGTTCCAGATTCTGTTGCAGGTTCGAAAATGATCTAGCCTTGACACTGCCAGAAGGTGTCGGAACAACGACAATACCCTGGCTACAAAATAGACATGCAAAGCAGGTTGCTGTCGTCCGCTTAATAGATCCGGAATGATTCCCGGTTCACGCTGTATTTTCATTGTCGGCTTCGAGCGATGCATGACATCGTCGCTTGCGTCCTACCTCGTGGACAATCACTTTTGCTCTCTTCTAGTCCGAGGCGTTAAGGAGCCCCACGCGTTCCTCGATCCAAGCGCTCCCTTGCTTCTCAAGCGTGCAAATGGTGTTTGGACCTTAGATGCGTCCGTGGCCTACATAGTCAAGCCGGAGGCTTTACACGCGATACGTGATACGGTCGAGGACTACCGCATCATCGTATGTATGCGCAACCAAGTCGAACGCACCGTCTCGGCGTTTGCATATTACAAATCGTCCCTCCTACACCCTCGCGATTCGCTTGACCTCGTCTTTGGCGACGCTCGAACCCAAGCGCGCCTTGCAAGCGATCCGCTGGCGCCTGCGCATTTGCGCAGAGGACCCGTAGGACGCTACGCATACACCGCCATTCTTACCACGCTGGCCGGAATCTCTCAGGAGGCGGCTGACGCCTTGATTGAGGAATTTGTCCAACAGTCGTTTGCCCAGCGCCTCCTTTACGAATCGCGCTATCTGAAGGAGCATGGTTCCTTTACGCCGCTGAGCATGCTATTGCACTCGTACTACGCCTTTTTTCTTCGCCAAATGCTCGACATCGTTGACCCCAAGCGCGTCATGCTGATTACCCCGACTGCCAACCTGCCAATCGGCAACGTGCTCGCCACATGGCTCGGAGTCCCTCCGACTGACGCTTTGCTACCCAGCAGCAATGCGAGCCGCCTTTCGTCTACAGAAATTGCAAGAGCCCGGGCATTCTGTGCCGACGTTCTTGGCGCGTCATTTGCCAAGGAGACCGCTGAAGTTGCAACGCTCGCGGAAAGATGTTTACCTGCAGTTCTATTTTCCGCCCACGCTCTTTTTGGGAAAGAACGGCCATAGCGTCTTGCGAGCGTGCATAGCGCGCGTCCCTAGTCACGACCTTCCACGCAGCACTTATGAGCGTGAACGCAATCCCAATATTTCCCTTGCATCCATCTGGTTACGCCGTAACTCCCGTCTTTACGGTTTAGTCGGCGCGAAGATTCTTGCGGATGTGCCTAAAGTGCCAATGCTAGGGCTCGCTACCCAACGCAAGTGCCATTTCTCTGAACGCCGCAATGTCCAGCGTGGTGGTGCGAGCACATTCCGTTGACCTCATTGGCTCTCAAACGTCTGCGTTGCATCCTAGCGTATCCGGCTGCGCAGGATGTCGCATATTCACCACGGAATCGCCGTGGTCGGGCCCAGGAGGACTTCGATTCAGAGCAGTTTATTTCCTGTCCGGCATCGCGTTGCTTGGCCCCATGTATCCGGTTACGTTAGTCCCGCCCGGATCGCGCCAGCTACCCGCTCCATGGCTACTTTATCCAAGAACAGGTGGAACGGAATGCCAACCACGCGATCACCAATTTCATGCGCCGTGATGATCGGCAGGTGATCGATATGTGCAAATGCAGGATGCTGATCCACGGTCGGGCAATACCAGCGCCGCGTCCCGATCTTCCGCGTTGCGAGCGCCGCTTCGATGTTTGAGCGCGTTCTCCCGTCGCCCGAAACGAACGCGAGGACGCTGCGAATTGCGTCGGCCGGCGCATCTTGAAAGCGGACGCTGTTACCACAGCGCCTTTCCATAATTTCTTTATATTCCACAAAGAGCCCCTTTCGACGGGCGACCGTCTGGGGCCACACATCCAAGCTCGCCAACCCCACGGCCGCGTGATACTCGGATAGCTTTGCGTTGATACCAATCGTCGTTGACACTCCGATCGGAGCAACGTTCGGTCGTGTCAGATTGATCCCGAAATTTGAAAGCTGGGTGATTGCCTCAGCAAATACAGGAGACCTGGTAGCCACGAATCCGCCTTCCCCTGCGGACAGCGGCTTGGTCGCGTGCATGCTGAATACCGCACAAGTGGGGCCAGGGTCTAGAAGATTTCCAAACGCCGCGGCGGCGTCGATAACAACGGGAATCCCAGTCCGGGTGTGGAACGCGTCCCATGCACCTGTCGATACGGATTGGCCGAACACGCACACCGGGAGAACGGCGCTGATATCGGCGACCTTGCATGCCGCTTCGGCAATTTCCGGGCTCAGTTGCCATGTGCTTGCGTCGACGTCGGCACATATCGGCGTAAGCCCGGCGGACAACACGGCTGTCGCGGTTGCGACAAAGGTGAATGCAGGAACCAAGACGTACGCATTCGCAGGAAGGCCTAGTGCGCGTAACGCCAACTCCAATCCAGCGGTCGCATTGCTGACAGTTACGATTGCGACGCCGCGAGCGCCCGCGTCGGCGAATGAGGCGCCAATGCGCGCCTCGAGTTGCCTGACCAACGGTCCGAAATTCGAGTACCAGTGATTGCGATCGATTTGCCGCAAGTAGGGCAAGAGGGCCCGCGCATCGGGAAGTTGAGGCACGAGCAACGGAATGGCGTTTAGCGCGGATCGGACTTCCTTCGCTGCCGCGGTCGGGCGCACAATTCCTCCCCTCATCACCGGCGTTCTAGACGCCACCACCACCAACCATACGTGCACCCGGCGCCGCAAATTCTGCGGTAATGAAGGTGCCTTCGGGATACTGCCCACGAAGTAACCCAGCCGCGTCAAATTCGCTATAGCCCATTAGCTCGGCGCCGTCGCTCACGCGAGTGCCAACTCCCAGGACCGTATGTGCGCCCACTTTGGCCACGGCGCCAATCGTGACGCCACTCGACAGCCAGCACCACTTGCCCACTTGGGCGGCCGTGCACAATACAGTGCCAGCCCCCACGAGCGTTCCTTGTCCCACCTCCACCTCGCTATCTAGTAACGCTCCCGCACCAATCAGCGCTCCTTCCCCCACTCTAGCCGTAGCATCAACGTGCGCCGCAGGATGTATCAGCGTCGCAAAGCGGAATCCCGAAAGGCGCAATTTCGCCCACAGGTCGTAGCGCGCAAAGTTGAGCGCAGACGGGCCAATGGCGGCGAATGCTTCGTCCTGTTGGGAATTCGCGTCGAGGTCGCTCGGGGTGAACGTGGCGATCTCTTGCGGTCGTACTTCGACAACGGTGACTGGCCGGTCGCCTTTCCCGCGAGCAATGGCCACCGCGTTCGAGAGCGCCGCGCCAAAGCCAACGACAACCAATTTGGCTTCCCTCATGGTGCAGACATCAGGCGCCGGTAGACCTTGGCAATGCTACGGAGCCGGTATTCGTACGCCCCGTGGAATGCACGCTGACTGTGCACTCCGTGCCCGCGTTGTAAGCCCTCTAGAATCGCGACGTCCTCGTCGATCACGCGCTTCTCAGACCGCAGCTGGCTCCAAAGGATCGCTGGAGCCGCCGGAAGCCTGCGCACTCGGCGACCCAAGGCCATGGTCAGGCGGATATTTGTCCGATCGGGGCGTTGAGGAACGAACTGCTGAACCAGGTGAATGGCACCAGCCATGACTACATAGTTGACGTTCGGATAGATGAAAACATTGATGTACTCCTGCGTCGGACCACACGTTTCCACCGATCCGTGCCATGGCCAATCGGGAAATTCGAAAGGTGCGCGATTTACATACGAAAGCGCACGGATATCGTCGTCAATGATCGATTCTGCGGAAGGCGGACCACAGCTTCCCTTTGCGGCAAGCGCGGTCGAGCGCATGCCCGGCATCAGCGAGGCAAAGCTCCCCGAATGCACGAACGGAACATGGTTCCAGTCGACGACGTTTTCAAAATTGAGTTTCCAGTTGTACCGGCCTTCAAACTTCGCAAACAGTGCATCCGTTCCGACACGCGACGAGATTGCCGTTGCCTGCGCCAAGAATTCAGGATTGAATTGCGCCTCGAGGGGCGGCGGGCTTTCTTGTAGATTCACGAACAGCAATCCGCCAACCTGTACCAAGGGTATTTGACGCAGGCCCAATCCGCTCACGACTTCGGCACAAAAGCCGTAGTTCGCCTCGTTGCCGGGAATGCTCTTCACTCGGCCATCGTCTCCGTAGACCCAGCCGTGATAGGGGCAGGCGATTCGACGTTGACCGAAGTCCGAGACGTGAATAGGACTCTGGCGATGGGCGCACTGGTTTACGAACGCCCTAAGCCCATCCCGCGTGTTCTGCACGAAGATGGGCATGCCACCAATGGAATGCGTAAAGAAGGCATCTTGGCTCTCGACGAGGGCGCTGAATCCGGCGAGGATCCATAGCCTGCTGAAGATTCTGGCCTGCTCCGCCGCGAATATATCTTCCGAACAGTAATCGGCTGCTGTGAGATTCGATCGCATCACCGGCGGAACACGACCTTTGCAGGGTTACCGAAGACCGTTGAGTCCGGCGGAACATCGCGAACCACAACACTGCCAGCCCCAACAACCGCCCGGTCGCCAACGGTTCTTCCCGGCAGGATGGTCGCGTGAGGATGAATCTGGACGTCGTCGCCGATGCGCGCGCCTGCACCGATGAACGTAAAGCTCCCGATCTGCACATAGTCACCTATTTGCACATCGTGGCCAATTACGCACATCGAAAGGATCGTGACAAAATCCCCGATCGCCGTGTCACTGCCCACGTGGACCTTGCGTTCGAAAACGATTCCCTTGCCAAGCCGTGCCGATTCGGGATAAGCGACCTCGGTGCAGAGATTGATGAACTCGGCACCCTGCGCGATGATCGGAGCCGCGTACTTGCGGCGCATCTGCGGGTCCCCAAGTGGGCACAGCCATATCTCGTTCGGCTGGACCTTGTAGTTGAATGGGCTCCCGAGTATCGGCTTGGGCAGGTCGAATCCTACGAGAATGCCCGTCCTGTCATCGAGGAAGCCTTTGATGGTCCACACGCGCCCATTCCCATAGTCGGCATGGCACTGCCAATAGACTGTTCGACCAAATCCTCCGGCGCCAATGAGGACAAGCTCCTTCATCGGCTCATCCAATAGTCAGGCCGCCATCCATGACCAAGGTCGTGCCAGTTACCCAGCGACTGGCGTCGGAGATGAAGTAAATAGCCGCGTTCGCCACGTCATCCACGGTTCCCAGTCCAAGCGGATAGTCCTGCGATTTTTCCTCGAGCGATACGTTTTGCGCCATCAAGTCGAGCATCGGTGACTGGACCAGCGCCGGTGACACGCAATTGACGCGAATCCGATTCTTCACGACTTCGAGCGCCAGGCAGCGTACCGTCGCCAAGAGAGCGGACTTCGTCGCAGAGTAGACCCCGACACCAGCCACGCCAATGTGCGCCGCGATGGATGCAATGAAAAGGATCGATCCATCCTGGTTAACTTGCTTCTTCGCGAGCAATCGTTGGGTCAACAAGATGGGCGCATCGTAGTTGAGTGCGAAAAGCGATCTTAGGTGCTTTTCGGTCGCGAGCCGAATCGGGGACAACCCTGACTGACCGGAACTGTGAACAACGCCGTGTATGGGCCCTACTGAATCGGCTAGATGATGCCGTTGGTCCTCGATGGTCAAGTCCGCCGGTATCACCTGATGGCTACCGGGAGCCAGCGCGGCTAACGTTTGCGCCAAACGCTCTCGATTGCGAGCCGAAAGAACGACATCGGCGCCTGCACGAGAGAACGATATGGCGACCTGCCGACCGATACCTGAGGATGCACCGGTAACGAGCACTCGCTTCCCCTGAAGCGAGAAGGGATTGAACATCGTCACACTTCGATCAAGGCGGGCATTGCAGGCCTGTCCAGCTTCAGGACACAGCTTCCCCAGGAAAGCCCAATCCCGAACCCAGACAAAATCAATGTCTGGCCGCGCTCCACCAAGGGCTCGCGAAGGCGTGCAGTCATGGTGAGGGGTACTGACGCCGAACTGGTATTGCCAAAGTCATTCAATGTCGAGGGGAGCTTCTCCACGGGCAACTGAAGCTTCTTACGGATCGTGTCGTTGATCATGCGATTCGCCTGGTGTAACACGAAGTAGTCGACGTCATTGATGTCGACCCCAGCGAAATCGCAAAGCGAACGAAGAGCTGGTGGCACGCGCTGCGTCGAGAAATTCAGGACAGCCGTCCCGTCCAAAATCAGGTCGATATCGCGTTTCCAATCCCCATGCTCGTCCTTTTCCGGAATCAGGTGCTGGATCCCGACCGGCTCTCGATGCCCCCCTACGGGGAGCATGATGGCGCGATAACCACTGCCATCGCTGTTCATATCGAAGTGGATCGGCGGCGCGGACGGGTCAAACTCGAGAGCCGTCGCGGTTCCGCAATCCGAGAAGATAGGGTCTGCAAGGGTTGCGCACTTATCGCCGACGAGCAGGAGGGCCTTCTTGATTCCACCTGCGGCGATCATGCTGCCGACGGCATACAGACCGAACGGATAGCCGGAGCAGCCCAGATTGATGTCATAGGCAAGCGCAGTGGTGGGCAGCTTCATCCGGTCTTGGATGATGATTGCGGTCGCCGGTATGAGGTAGTCGGGCGACTGCGTGACGACGATCAATGCATCGATCTCCTCGCGCTTCCACCCGATCTCATCCAGCAAACGCTCCGCTGCCGTTTGGGCAAGATCGGAGAAGCATTGCCAGGGCCTGCACAAGCGTCGATTCAGAATCCCAATGTTGCGAACTAGCCGTTCGCGCTCGGACCTACGCTCGGGCGCGCAATCGAGGTTGGAGATAGTGGACTGCGGAACGCAGCTCGCCAAACCCCTGAATCGTACGTTCCTGAGCGTCGCCTGCGCCATCTACGCAGCCTTTTTCGCCTGCACCCTGGCGAAGATGTCCTGCACCTGGACGCACTCCTTCAAATCGTTTCCCGTGATCGTCACCCCATACTCGGTGTCGCACATCACAATGACCCCTAACGCCGCAAGGGAATCCCATTCCTCGAGACTCGCAAGCTCCGTATCTTCGGAGATCGGTACGGGGGTCTGAAAATCGACTGCGGCGACAAAGTCCGCCAAGAACTTGGCGACGTCCGGTCTTGCCACGATATCTCCCATCTGCATGGCTGTCCTCCCAGCGTAGAGGACATTAATTGAAGCGAAAATCGTGCCAAACGGCCAAGTTGCGGGGCCATATCGCAAACCAGCACGTCTTCTGTCATAACGGCGGCGAGGCGAGATTCTTGGGAGGCCATACAAAGTACGGCTCGATTGGTCCTCGAAGGCCGAATCTGGTAGCTCGGAGTACTTCCGCTACCTCAATCATCAATTCGGGAAATCGCGCCGGGGAGAATCTCGATCGAAAATCCTCCGCCGCTGCAATACCGATCTCGACATAACGTGAAGGGGCTGCCAGTACATCCTCAATCTTCTGGCGAAAGCTGTCGGCATGGAACTCGTAGCTGAAATCTCGAGCATTGGCCACGTTCTCGAAGAAGAACCGTTGTCGATTGGTGACGCAGAGAGTGAAGGCACCGAACGCCCTAAGGGGTCGTTCATGGGCCGCTCGTTCCGTATTCGGCGACATGTCGATCATGCCGAGGGACTCACGAATCAAGCGCGACGAGCGCACGTAATCGCCGGTCGGCGTGAAATTGATCCGCTTTCCGCGAAAATCCAGGTGTCCCCAGTTCTCTCCGTACATATCCACCGGATAGTCTGCCAGGACTTCAGCGATCATCGTGCTCTTGACCCTTCGGAGATAGTCGTCGAGTTGCGCGACCAAGAGGAGTCGCAACGCGGAACTGCCACACAGATCGATCCCTCGCTGGACAAGCAGCCCCCTCACGGCGAGATCGATATCGTCCGCGTTGGCGTGATCCAGGTCGCGTGTCAGTTGCGATGCGAGATCCAGAAGCATCACATTGATGCTCGATGGAAGCACTTCCTGCCAACGCTGCACTAGGCGCTTGGGGTCATTGCCATTCTTGAGGAAGAGCAGGCGTCCACGCTCCTTTTGCCTGAAATCGAGGGCGTCCTTGGCAACGCCCTCCGCGTGTCCCATCGGGATCCCTGCAAGGATTCCCCGAGCCTTGGGCAAGGACTTCCTGAGCTCGAGATGTTCGGGAAACGTATAGAAGCTTGCGCACGACTCGGCTGGCACTACGTGCCGGTCGAAATAGTACGCCGGGGAATCGCCCTGAAGCGTTAGAAAGGGAATTCCGGTGGCTTCCCAAAGATTGACTGGTTGCCCGGAAGTATCCTGCGCCGCAAGATCGCTTGCGAATCCGATGAATGAAAACGCAAAATAAATGTCGTCGCGTTGCAGTGCGGCATTGAACTTCGTCGTGCCTTCAGGAGTTGCGAAGCTTATCTCCTCAAGCCTATGCCCCAAGTGCCGAAAGTTATCTGCGAAACCACGCCCGATTGCGCTTGTGGCGTCGTTCATCGAATTTGTGGTGAGGAAGAGGATTGTTGCCATCAGGGAGTTTCAGCGCTGTTTAACATCGGTGCGGCCAAAAAGATCGCACCGGCCCAATCGTGCCTGCTCTGCTGCGAAACGATCCACATTGATGGATACCAGCTCGTCAGGCTGGAATCGCGTCCCCACCGCCACTCGCTGTCATAGCGGTTGAGCAGCACGGTCGGGACGGCCAGCGCACCTGCCAAGTGCGCAACTGCGGTATCAACGGCGACAACGGCATTGAGGTTGGCCACGATGGCTGCGGTGTCGAGGAAGTCGGTCACCTCGGGCATGAGATCCTCAATCGCGAAGCTCGTACTGTCGTCGAGGCGTCGCTCCTTCTGCAGACTCCACAGCGAAACGTCGTTGCCCGCAAGGCCGGCGAAGTCACGCAACGGGATGCTACGGAGTGCATCGTCTCGCAGAGAGCGCGCTCCCGCCCAAGCGACGCCAATGCGCTTCCCAGCTGGACCCTTCATGCGGTCCAGCCACTGGAGGCGTAGCGTTTCGGGAACCTTCAGATAGGGACATCTAGAACCTTCGGCACCGGCCAGCCCCAGCACCGCGGGGAGGCTCATGAACGGCACGCCACAGTCGCAGCGCGCGAGCAGTCCCGGTTCGTCCAGCGAGGCCACTTCATCCGCGAGCCCCGAGGTTTCGGCGAGCCTGACCAGCGGACGCGGCACTGCGACTGCGAGGCGTGCAGGAGCCCTCGCTCGAACCTCCGCAAGGTAACGCAGCATCATGATGGTGTCACCAAGCCCCTGCTCAGCCCATACCACCAAGCGCTTGCCTCGCACAGGGTCGCCACTCGCGAGGCGGTCAAAGGCCAACCAAGGCGCGAGCTCGGGATCCGATGCGTACTCGGCCGCGAACGCCTCGAAACGGCTTTCGTACAACGGGAAGCCTTCGGCGTAACGCCCCTGCATCAACAGCGTGGTCGCGAGGTTGTAGCGAGCCGTCCCCGACTCCGGATCAAGAGCCGCTGCGTCGCGAAAGGCCGCTTCGGCAGCGGCATCGTCACGATTCAGACGCGCGATGTTCCCAGACACCAGCTTGGCGTTCAGATGCTTGGGATCGATCGCCAAGGCTGTCTCCGCCGCACGTGCCGCAGCCGGAAGTGCATGTGCCGCAAGAAGCGCCGAAGCGAGGTTCGCCAGGGCATCGGGGTCGTTTGGGCGATGGCTCACGGCATCGCGGGCCATCTGCTCGGCCTCGGCATGATCACCCGCCTTGAGCAGCAATCCGATCAATCCGTCCACCGCATCCGCGCGTCTTGGTTCCAATTCCAATGACCGTCGGTAGCTCGCCTCCGCGTCCGCCCATCGCCCCTCACGCTGCATTGCCCGCCCCATGCCCGCATGCGCACCGGCATTCGCATGACTTGTTGACAATGCACGCGCAAACATGCCGGTTGCCTCGCGGTATTGCCCGAGCTGTTCCAGGGTGACACCCAGGTTCGCCCACGCGACGGAAATCCCGGGCTCCAAATCGACGGCGCGACGATAGAGCTGTTCGGCCTGCAGGAGATCGCCGCGCTCGCGCACGACATTCCCTAAGTTATTCAGCACGTTGGCATCGCGGGGATTGAGCGCGAGTGCGCTGCGGAATGACTGTTCGGCATCCGCAAATCGGCTACGGGAGGCCTGCAGGGCGCCAAGGTTGCTGAATCCCAGTGCCCAATTCGGATGCTGACGCAACCCGAGTTGGAGGGTCTGCTCCGCAAGTTCGTATTGCCCGCCCGACGAATAGGCGACCGCGAGGTTGCTCAGCGCCTGCGGGTTGTCGGGCTCGAGCGCCACAGCCCTAGAGAAATGGTCGACGGCCTCGGCGTGTCTGCCGGTCTGAACGCTTATCGCGCCCAGTCTCTGTCGGATCTCGAAGCTATCCAAGCCGCCATGCAGCGCGCGCCGCAGGCAGTCTTCGGCGGCTTCCAAATTCCCGCTTTCATGCTGCTGAGCTCCGACCTCGGCCCACTTGCGCGGGTCTCCCCCTTGCGATGTGGCAGTCTCCACAGCAGCGCCCATGCCCTTGAGCATGCGCGCGGCGATATTGCCGAGCAGTTTCCCCATTGACTACTGCTTGGTCGGCCTGACGGCCATCAGCAGCACGATCTGCCGCGTTGCGTTCTCGCAAAAGGCATCGCTGAAGCCGAGTTCCTTGAGCTTCCACCGGAACGTGTTGCCGA
Organism: Casimicrobiaceae bacterium; assembly: GCA_044226535.1. GTDB lineage: Bacteria > Pseudomonadota > Gammaproteobacteria > Burkholderiales > Casimicrobiaceae > VBCG01. The sequence continues at coordinate 32,786 of JBGAGT010000014.1, forward strand.
GCTTGGCCTTCTTGTACACACCGAGCTTGTGCTCTGCGAGATAACGCTGAGCACGTGCGCCTAACCCTTCCAGGATCACCTTGAGCTGGTTCGCAGCAGCAGGATCCTTTCTGGCTTCCGAGCTCGGCGGATACCGGCGACCAAGGTCCTCGGCCAAGGTGGTGGCGAATGCTTCGAGTTCGGAGGTGTCGAGGAATTTTAGGAGGGCCATGAGTCGGTTTCAGTCTGGATTCAAAGCTTGCGTTGCAGCAAATATACCAACCCGTGCACCGGCTTGCCCGACTCGCTGCGCACCACTTCGGGGCTGCACGCGAGCAGGTCGAACGCCCCGGCGGCGAGCCTATTCACATAGTCCTTGGACTGGGCATAGCGGCCTGTCGGCTGCAGCACGTAGTCGGCGCCATCCACACGCTCGACTGAGAATGCGAAAAAGCCTCGCGGCCGCAGGATACGCGCTATATCGGCGAAAATCGCATCCAGCTTGCCGATGTAGATGAAGACGTCCGCGGCGACCACAGTGTCAACGGATCGACTCGGTGCGTTTGCAAGCCATTCGCCCACTTCGCGCTCATGAAGCCATGTGTACACTGCTCGAGCGCGCGCCAGCGCGATCATGCTGCGGGAAAGATCGATGCCGGTAATCGACTGTGGCGCAAGCTTCTGGAGGGCCGCCCCGCACAGCCCCGTGCCGCAGCCGAGGTCGATCACGTCCCCCACGCGGCGGCGCGTGTCGGCAAGCACTTCAGCGATGCGTTCTGGAACGCGGTACCCGAGACTGAGCAGGTGCTGGTCGAAATTAGGGGCGAAGTTGTCGAACGTGGACCTCACCCAGCTGTCGGGGGAGCGCTCCGGGGTCGAGGACCCCAAGAGGGAAGCGATGTATTGACCGAACAGGGCCTTGTCCAGCCCCCGGTCGATGGCTGACTGGAAGACGTCCCGCGCCTCGACATTGCGCCCCTGCGTCTCGAGGAGGTGGCCGAGGTTCACGTAGGGCGGCGCAACGTCTGGCTGCAAGCGCTGGGCCATACGGAAAGCAGCCTCGGCTTCCTGGAGCCGACCGAGTTGTTGCAGGGCTGAGCCCCGGTTGTTGTGGGCCTTTGCATCCTCAGGCGCCAAGGTCAAGGCGCGATCGTAAGCCGCCAGCGCCGCGTCGAAGCGCCCTATGTCTCCCAAAGCCAAGGCGTGCCGGTATTGCGCCAATGCATTGCCCGGATCGAGTCTGCACGCGGTAGCCAGGAGGTGTTCAGCGTCGGCCGACTTCATCGCGTTGAGCAACGCATAACCTTGCTCGCACAGCTTCGCAGCCTCTGCTCGACGGGCTTCGTCAGGTTGGCCGTCAGGAGTGGTCAATCGTCGCTCCTTGGCCTTCCGCGTGTCCATTCGAAAAAAAGAGACTCCATCGCACGGATCGGCACCTCGTCCCGAAACAAACGCTCACGGCGTTCGACTATGCGTTCCCGCGCGCCTTCGGCGAACGCGCCATCTCGGCACAGGCACGCAACACCTTCGGCATAGTCACTGATCCGGCTAGCCACCAGTTCCGGCATCTCCATGCGCCTCATCAGCGCGCTGGCGAGCCGGCCTCGCAGGAATCGCCCTTCCCAGGTCATCACGGGTAAGCCACACTCCAGCGCCTGGATGGCGGTGTTGAAGCCCGAGAATCCGATGGTATCGAGCATGGCGGTAGCCTCGGCCATCAAACCGTAGTATCGATCTATCGGTTGCCATGGAATGAATCGCAAGCAGTCGCTGGGGCTCGTGCCCGCGGCCGCGAAGGCACGCAGGATGCGATCGTGCAAAGTCCGCGTGAGGCCCGCCTTCTCGTAGTTGAAGAAGACGACCTGCACATCGGGAACCCGCCGCACGATCTCGACAATGGCTTCATCGGCGAGCGGGGCGTACTTGAAGGGTGTTCCCGGACATAGGAGAAGCGGCCGGTTCCGGTCCAGCCCTAGCGCATGCCAATCAGGTGCCTGCGACTTCACGTCCAGGGGCTCGTACCAGACCCCCAGGTTGGGAAGGCGCACCAGCCGCTCGCGATAGTGGGCTTCGGCCGTTTCACTCTCGAACAGAGTTCCCGACAGGAAATAGTCGAGCGAGGGCAGGCCGCTGGTCTCCGGCTGTCCCCACGTAGTGGCCTGTACGGGTGCGAGGCGCATGCTGGCCAACTGGAGCGAGAGACCGTGAAGCCCGATCTCGGGATAGAGCAGTATGTCGGGGGCATCAGCACGGATTTCATCCACCCAGGTCTCGAGCGTTCGACGCACGTCGCCGACATGGTGCACGTAGCGCGATGACCGTCGCCGCGCGATGTCGGTCTGCACATCCTCGGCCTCGCCAAGGTGATAGGCCACGAGTTCCACCTCGGCCGGATCGAGGGCCTCAAACCAGCCGCGCACGACTGCATCCCAGATCGAATGTTTGCGCAGGTGCGCCGCCACAACGCCCACACGCACGCGAGACCGGCCGACCGTGACGAAAGGTGCACCCGGTCGATGATCCTTCTGCCACCGGCTCATCAAGCGATGACACAGGTCGCCGTAGCGCGAGAGTCGCTCGCGATGGTTGTCGTCGTAGTAGACGATGAAATACGGCTGCATCGTCCCGACACTGGACCAGCCGGCTTGCTCGCGTTGGCCGGTGAACCATGCATCCAAGTCCCTGAGCCGCGTATCGAACGCCGCAAGCACGGTGGCATCGTCGCAGCGATCGGCGCGCACGATGGCGAGCTCCGCCATAGCGCGCACCCAATGCGCATCAGCGAAGCTTGGCTTCTGCGCCAGTGCGCGATCGAAGCACGCCTTGGCAGCCTCTCCATCACCCTCCTCCCACAGCAGGCAGCCTAGCGAGTACTGGGCTTCAGCGAGGTCGGGGTCGCGGTCGACGGATGCGCGGTAACATGCAATGGCGGCATCGGGCTTGGCCATGCGTTCTGCAATTTGGCCTCGCTGCATGAGCGCCATGGCATTACCAGGATCGAGCGCCTCGGCGCGCGCCAGTACTGCCTCGGCTGCGACATAGTCATCCGTGCCGATCAGTGCCGAGGAGAGCTGCAGTAGCGCGCCGAGGTTGATCGGATTGATTGCGATCGCGCGTTGCAAACAAGTCACGGCGGCAGTGCGGTTGCCGACATTGAGCAGTGCCGCTGCCAGATTGACGTGGGCCTCGTCCGTGGCGCCCGGCAGCGCCGCTGCACGCTCAAACGCAATTCGGGCGCCGTCGGCATTCCCGGCAGCAAATTGCGCGGCACCCAAGTTGCTCCACGCCGACGCGTGCTCGGGTTGCACTTCCGCGGCACGCTCGAACGCGATAATCGCTTCGCCGAGGCGACCAGCCGCTCTTAGCGCGAGGCCCAAGTTGAGCAGGACGGGGGCGAACCCATGCATCCGTTCAGCCGCCGCTTGGAGGTCTTGAATTGCTGCATCGAGGTTCCCCAATTGCATTTCGGCGGTACCTAGCAGGTGCAGCGCATTGGCGTCGCTGGCGTCGGCTGCGAACAAGGCTCGATAGGCATCGCGTGCAGCCGAGACATCTCCTGCACGATGCAGGGCCATGGCGTCCTCAAGCGTCGGAGGCGGTGGCACTCTCTTCCTGAACAGCACGGCAGCTAGGCCTCGAGCAAAGTCATCGCTGACGTGTCGAGCGTTACGGAACGCTCCTCGGGAAGAGCTAAGATCGCGTCGACGGTGTGTCCCGCGAGTACGTCGAGGTTGCGGCGGTTGAAGTTCGTGGAGTCGAAAACGTCGGTTCGCCAATGCCAACAGCGATAGCCGGCATCTCGCAACACGGAGACGTGGGCTGGCACCCGCTCGACCGATACTTCGGCGGCGAACAGCGCAGGCCGTAGACGCCACAGCGTTTGCATCCCCTGCTTAACAAGGTCCTCCAATACCTTGTCGCCGCGAGTCTTCACCAGGTCCAGCTGTTCGAGGCGAAGGGCGTCGATCTCGAGTTTGCCGTCCAGTACCGTGACATTCTGCAAGCCGTTCCCTGCCACGTTCTGGCGCAGCATGGTGCGCAGCAAGGCGTCGTCTTCGAAGGCGATCAGATGCCCGACGCTGCCCAGCTTGTTGGCAATGGCCAATGCATGCAAACCTTCGCTGGCGCCCGCCTCGATCGCCGTACCGGCGACGCGGATCAATGGGCCAATTCGCGTCAAGTGTTCACTTAGATACTCGCCATACCAGCGGATGGCAACGTCACGGTCAGCGTCGCCTCCCCGATGCTGGACGATTCCGAATCGCGTTTCACTTACGACGCCCATCGGCCGGAATCCCGCAGTCTGCCGCGCGGGATCGAGAGGCGCAGGTTTCATCTCCGTCCGTCCGGATCTGGGGCCCGCACCCGAGAAGCCTTTTTCCGGGGAAGCTGCCAACCTACCCAAGGCATGCATGACATCCGCGATCACGGGATCCCATGCACCACGTTTCCGCTGGCGAAAAATCCGCATGCTGGGATACCACGGCGTGCTCGTCGCATCACCACACCAGCGCCAGTCACCCGGGTGGGCGTTCAGCATCCACACAGGCCGACCCATCGCGCCGGCGAGGTGTGCCACGGAGGTATCTACGCAGATCACGAGGTCAAGGTTCAAGAGGATGGCCGCCGTGTCGCCAAAGTCTTTGATGTTGCAGCCGAGGTCGACGATGGGCAGTGTGGTAGCTGTAAGTTGATCCGCAGCGGCACCCTTCTGCAGCGAAAACAGTCGCACGCCCGATACGGATGCAAGTGGCGAAAGCATCTGCAACGGAATCGACCGAAAGCGATCGAGCTGATGGGTGGGACTTCCCGCCCATACGATGCCCACACGCATCGCGCCTTCTCCTATGAGTGCCGACCACTGTCGGACCCGGAGCGGATCCGCGAAGACATAGGGGATGGGGGCGGGAATACTGGAAACGCGCGTGCCAAGAACACGCGGGAGGCTCATGGCATGGACGTAGAAGTCGAAATCTTCGGGCTCGTCGGAAGACACGACTTTGTCGATGCCAGGAATCTGCCCCACGATGGCTTCCATTCCGGCCAAGGGACGAAGCAGGACGCGCGCGCCCATCGCCTTGAGCTCCACTGCATAGCGCAGGAACTGAATGACGTCACCCAAACCCTGTTCGGAGCGGATAAGGATCGTCTTGCCCTCTATATCCTGTCCGTCCCAGGACGGAGCGAGGTACGAGGGACGCATCGAGACCAGTGGAGGTCGAAGCCAGCGGAACTCGTTGTAGTGCCAACCCTCGTCGAATGCTCCCTCAGACAAGCGCGCCAGGGCATAGTTGAAGAAGGCCGCGGTCGAGGCTGACCGTGGAAGGCATCGACGATAAATCGCCAGGGCCTCGTCGTCGCGCCCTACGAGCCTGAGCTCGATGGCGAGGTTTACGAATGCGTCGAGTCGCAAGTCCGAATCGAGCTCTTCGGCACGCCTGAACGCGTCGATGGCATCGGCGGATCGTTGCTGCCGGGACAGTGCAATTCCAAGGTTGTTCCATGAAGCAGCGTCCTGCGGGGCAATTGCGATCGCGCGCCGCACCAGGGCTTCGGCATCTGACAGTCGGCCCGATTCCAGGCTAATTCCACCGAGCAGGTTCAGTGCGGCCGCATCATCGCCCTTCGACAATCCACGCTCCAACAGCGTGGCAGATTCACTGCTGTCGCCCAAGCGCAAGAGCACGGAAGCCAATGCGAACTGAGATGCGGCGCCGTCAGGATCTACGCGCTGAGCATCCCGCATTGCAGCCAACGCCTTGCCGATCTCGCCTGTGTGCAGGTAGCACCAGCCCAATTGGCGCAAAAGCTCGGGACTTTCGTTACCTTCACGGCGCGCGCGCAGCGACCAAGTCAGTGCGTCGCGGAATCGCCCCCATTCAAAGAGGACGAACGCGCGCAAGTACGCTGTCTCACCGTTTTCTCCTTGGCGTGCGAGCAAGGCATCTGCGTCGGCAAGCGCCATTGCAAGGTCGCCCTTGCGTGCGGATTCACGGATGTCTACGGCAGAGCGAGCGAGCAGCGGCGGTGGCGCGGGATCCGAGTTACTGGTTGATCCCGGAATGCGTCGCAGGGCGGAGAGGAGGCGATTGAGCGGCACGATCGGGAATCGCAAAGCTACCCGGATTATGCCCTTGCATACCCCGGACCCGAAACGTAAAGGCCGACGTGCGCAAGCGCACGTCGGCCTTTACGGTGAAGCGAGCAGCGGTTAGCGGAAGTTCGACGGCACGTACTTGGCGTCGCAACCAGTGTGCGAACCGGTCCAAGCCGAGATTTCTGGCAGGGTGGCGGCGGTCGGGGTCAGCACCAGCACGCAGGCCGCAGGCTTGGCACCCGTGTTCTGCGTCGTCACGCTGATCACGCCGTTGGCCGCGACGGCGAGCGTCGAGACATAGGTCGTCGCGAGCGTCGAGCAACCGGCTTGGTCAGCCGAGCCCGGCCAGCTCACCTTCGTCGAAACGTATTCGCTGATCGACGTCTTGCACGCCGCGGCAGCCGCGACGCCTTCCGACATCTTCGAGCGGATCACGTAGTCCTGATACGCCGGCAGCGCGATGGCCGCCAGGATACCGACGATCGCCACGACGATCATCAGTTCGATCAGGGTAAAGCCTTGTTGCAGGCGCTTCATGTTTACTCTCCCGAGGGTAAGAAATACGGTCCTGTCCGGCATCCAGCGATGCTGGCTGCATCAATGCAACGGCCGTGCCCGGAGCATTTGTCCATGAAGTTGCAGCACTTAAATTGTTGATTTTTATAGATTTACGTTGCACGACCGGCTGACGAACGGTCAGCAACATCGCATGGCGGTGCAAGGACCCGGAAAGCGAGGTCCGTGCCGATCTACGCTGGACGGAACCGGGGTGACGCAGCGCGTCACTTGCCGCTAGGAGCGCGACACGAACTCCAGGCGCGCCCCGGCCACCTCGAAGACGTCGCCGTGGCGCAGGATCTGTCCCGCGGCCTCGACGGGCTGGCCGTCCACGGTGGGGGCGGCGCTGCCCTCGCGCAGGCGCAGCCGGTACTTACCGGCCATGCGGTCGATGGTGGCCACCTGCAGGCCCACGCGGCCGATCACCACCTCGTCGCGATCGATGATCAGGGTGCGTCCCGCGCTGGGGCCGGAGAGCACGGTGATGCGGGCCTCGCCGCGCTCCGCGGCGGCTGCCGCGTCACCGGCGGGTTGTGCGGCCGGCGCAGCCTTGGGCGGTACCGGCGCAGCCTTGGGCGGTACCGGCGCATCCGCGCGCCGTCGCGGGATCCTCGCCACGGCCGGCGCCTGCTCGTCGCGCGAGCGCTCCGCCGCCGGCTGTTCCGCGGCTGGCCGCACCAGCGTCGGCCGCGTCATCGCCCGGGGGCTGGGGTTGGGCGAAAGATGCGAGGTGTCGATGCTGCCGCTGTCCTGCGCCGTGGCTTCGGGCGACTCCTGGCGGATGCGCGCCATGCGCGCCAGCCCGCGGTCGGTCGATTCGCGTACCGAGCCGCGGTCGGGCTCGGCCACCGACTCGGCGCTGGGCAGCCCCAGGTCCAGTGGCATGGTCGCGCGTGGCGGCGTCGGCGTGGCGGCGGGTTTCTGCATCGGCGCCGGCTTCGGCGCCCCTCCCGCTTGCGAGCGTCCCCGCACCACCGCCGGCATGGCGTCGCCTGCGGGCTCGGCCTTGGCGGCGTCGGCCTTGAGAGTATCGGTCGCGGCCGGGCTTGCCCGGTCGCCGCTCCGCCGTGCCAGCGCCGGCTCCACGCGCTCCACCTGCTCGCCGAAGGTGCGAAGCCCCGCGCGCTCGATGTGCATGCGGTCCTCGGTCACCGCGCCCGCGTCGCCTTCGACATAGACCAGCTTCTGGCGGCCCACGTCGATCTGGTCGCGGTCGCGCAGGAAGTGCTTCTGCACGGTCTCGCCGTTCACCAGCGTGCCGTTGGTGCTGCCCAGGTCCTCCAGGAACGAGTCGGCGAGGATGGTGACGATCACCGCGTGCTCGGCCGAGACGGCGGGGTAAGGCAGGCAGATGTCGTTGTCGGCGCGCCGGCCGATGGTCACGCGCTCCTTGCCGAGCGAGATGGCCTGGGTCGTGCCGTCCGGCAGGAACAGGACCAGCTTGCCCACGATCACTTGGCCGCCGCGGCCTTCTTCTTGGCCAGGAAGCGCTGCGCCCATCCGTCGCTGAGGGCGTAGCCTTCGGGCACCTGCACGATGATCACCGAGATGTTGTCGCGGCCGCCGTTCTTGTTGGCCATGTCCACCAGCTCGGCGGCGGCCTCGGGCAGCGTCTCGAGGTGGCGCTCCACCACGCGGTGCACGGTGTCGGGCTCGACCATGTCGGTCAGGCCGTCCGAGCACAGGAGGTAGATGTCGCCGGTCTCGACGCGGAACTCGCCGATGTCGGCCCCGACGATGGCCTCGATGCCCAGCGCGCGCGTCACCAGGTTCTTGTTCATCGAGAAGCGCGCCTGCTCGGCGGTGATCTGCCCCGCGTCGAGCTGCTCCTGCAGCAGCGAGTGGTCGTGCGTGAGCTGCTCGAACTTGCCCTGCCGCAGGCGGTAGCAGCGCGAGTCGCCCACGTGGCCGATGGACACGCGGCTGCCGTGGAACACCGCGGCGACGATGGTGGTGCCCATGCCCGCGCATTCGGGGCGCTGCTGCGCAGCCTCGTAGATGCCCTTGTTGGCCGCGGCGATCTGCTCCTGCAGCAGCAGCGCGATGTGCGTGAGCCCGGTGTTGATGTCCACCTTGGAGAGCTCGCGACCCGAGCGCAGCGGATCGAGCATGCCCTTGCTCACCACGTTCACCGCGATGCCGCTCGCCACCTCGCCCGCGCTGTAGCCGCCCATGCCGTCGGCCAGCACGACGATGCCGGCCTTGGTGTCGACGTAGATCGAGTCCTCGTTGTGCGGCCGAACCATCCCGGGGTGGGAGAGGCTGGCCGATGCGAGTTCAGCGCGCTGCGACATGGAGCATGGATGTAACGGACAAGCGGGTGATTCTACGCAACCGGCAAGGGCATCGGAAGGTGCGGGTTGCGGGAATGGGGGGAGTTGTGGGTTACATCACGCGCCGCAAAGTCATCCCCGCGAAAGCGGGGACCCACCGTCATCCCCGCGAAAGCGGGGACCCAGACTTGATGCTGCGTTACGGCTGGATCCCCGCTTTCGCGGGGATGACGCGGCGGGATGACGCGGCGGGATGATGGCGGAGAGCGGGGATGGCGGAGACCGTGCCGACAACGGGTGGCTCATCCAACCAGCCGATACCGCGCGGTGCGCACCAAGCCCAACAGTACGGCTATGCCTGCGGTCGAGCACGTCTCCCAAGCCCACGGCGTCGTGGCGCGACCGAGCCATCGAGATCACGGTGCAGCGGAAATCGATCAGCAGCAGGCGCTCGATTGACTTCGATGAGTCCAACCGTCTTCCGCGACCGTGGCTTTCGGTTCTACTTCTTTTCGCGGGAGGAAGTGCGCATGCATGTCCACGTGCAAAGTCCTGACGGCGAGGCAAAATTCTGGCTTGAGCCGCATATCGAGCTGGCGCACAATTATGGCCTGAGCGAAGGCCAACTGCGTACGGCGCAAGTTCTTGTCGAGGCACACGCACATGACATCCGCAATGCTTGGGCAAGCCACTTCGGCGGTTGAAGTGACCAACGTGTCGACGCGCGGCTTCTGGCTGTTGCTGGGTGGCGAGGAATTGTTTGTGCCATTCGCCGAGTTTCCGTGGTTTCGCGATGCCCCTGTAGGCAAGCTCATGCAAGTCGAGCTTCCGTCGCCTGAGCACCTCCACTGGCCTGCGCTGGACATCGACCTCGCCGTAGCTTCGATTCGTGACCCCGCGCTGTTTCCGCTCGTTTCGAAATCGAGGGGCTGAGCGTCATCCCCGCGAAAGCCGTCATCCCCGCGAAAGCCGTCATCCCCGCGAAGGCCGTCATCCCCGCGAAAGCGGGGACCCATGGATTCTCGCCTGCGCGGGAATGACGTTGTGCGTCCGTCATCCCCGCGAAAGCGGGGACCCATACGACCTCACCCTTCACCGCGGATGATCCTCAAGGCCGCGCGAAGATTGGCACGCGGCGCCGAAGGACGCCCAACGTAGCACTCCAGAGCTTCCCTGGCCCGCGCTTCGAGCGTCCCCGCGTCGAGCAATCCCAGGCGCGCCAGGTCCCTGATGTCCTCGCGATCGCGATCGGAGAATCGGCCGAGCTTGGATATCGCGAGATCGATGGGGGTCAGCACGCGTACGTCGATCACCCGCTTGTCCACCCCGTGCAGCTCGACGGGTTGCGCCTCGTCGAAGGCGGACTCATGCAAGGGGCCCAGCGTGTCGTTGTAGTTGGCGTCGAGGTAAACCGATCGGGGCTCGCCCTCGTCGTCGGTATACGTCTCGACCAGGTCGTCTGGCAGGTGGATGCGCAGCGAGAGCGTGGCGTCCACGTCCTGCGATACGCGAATCCCCGTATGCAGGAAGGCGGCGGCACCTCCGGCGACGACCACACGCATCGGCAGGCGCCCGCGCGGCACATCCGCGAGCATGGGTGCGAGCCGGGCGAGCAATCGCGCGATGGCGTCGCGATAGCCGGCATCGCCGCGCGGCGCGTCGCTCATGGCGCGAGCGCGCCGGCCCGCGACAGGGCACGCCGGTCCTGGCCGCCGTCGCGCGCTTTCGTGACGGCCCGCTCGGCGCGCACGAGCTTGAACAGGCGCGGCAGCGTGATGGGCGTCGCATCGAGCCAGCGACGATAGCCGCGCTCGTCGACCATGCCCGGCTGCAGCTCGCGCGCGATCGCGAGCAGTCGAGCGCGCGGAACGTCCCGATCACCCGCCAGCGCGATTGCGAGGCCCGCGAGGAAAGCATCGGCGTGGCCCGTCGCGCGAAAGCGCTCGACGGTCCAGGGTCCGATTGCGAGGCGCGCGAGCTCGGTCTCCTGCTCGCGCGAAAGGCGCAGGGGAAAGCGTTCGCGCATCGCCCATTCGGCTGCGGCGCGCGCCAGCGCATCGCTGGCGTTCGCGGCATCGCTCAACAACGCGATCGCGGCGACGCTGCGCCGCGCGTTGGCGTCCAGCCGGACTTGCACCAGCTTCCCGCCGCGGCCGGCAAGCGCGAGGCGCGACCGCCGCATCCGGGCGGCGGGTGACGAGTCTGTGTGCGTACGGGGTCGAGCCATGGGAATAATGTAACACGTTACATTATTCCCTGCCACGCCAATGACTTGCGCGCGTTTCCCGGCACTCGCCCACGCCTTTCCGGGGATCAATCGGCGTTTCGCGCCAGCAGCTTCTCCAGGGCTTGCACGCGCGCGTGCAAGGCTGCGTTGGCCGCGCGCTGCGCCTCGAGCTTGTCGTTCAGCCCCTTGATGGCGGCGAGCGCGACGCCGTCGGCGTCGACAGTGGCGATGTGACGGTCGTCGTGGCCAAGGCCGAACGCCTCGCGGAAGTCCTGCGACACGGGACCGAGGTGACGGACACGGTGCCCTTCGGCGATGTAGTTCCAGCTCTTGACCGGCATCGCGGCGACGCGCGCGAGCACGTCGGCGGGGTCGACGTCCACGAAATTCTCCTTCGACGCGCGGTCGCTCTGCGACGACCACGTGCCGGAGCCCGGCCCCACGTACACGGCGCTGGTAGGCGTGCCGAAGCCGTTGATGCCGGTCACGAACCACACGCCGCCTGTGGCGCGGACGTTGAAGGTGTTGGTCGCGTCGGCCCAGCCGCCGGGGATGGTCGAAGGATCGAACAGGAAGCCGGTGTGGCCGTCGGCCCAGACGAACTCGCCGGGGGCCGCGGCTCTTGCGGCGGCGCCAGCCGCGAACGCGTAGCTGCCGATGGCGGCGTTGGCGTAGCCCCCGGCCACGGTGCTATGGCTGCCCTGCGCCCAGTTCGACGAGCCGCCCACGACGACCGCGCCCGGCGCACTCGCCCTGTTGTAGGCACCACCGCCGACGGCGGAGCTGTCGCCGGTGGCGACGTTGTGCGCCCCGCCGCCGACCGTGGCGTAATACGTCGCCGCGTTGGAAAAGCCCCCGGCCACGGTGCCGAACGCGCCGTTGTCGAAGTTTCCATCGGTGTCACCGGCGATGTTGCCCGCCCCGCCGCCCACCGTGCCGAAGTTGTCGGTGACGCTGTTCTGGCAACCGTACGCGTAGTCGCAGGGGTTCCCGTGTTGCGAATTGCCCGCCATCCCGCCGCCCGCGATGGTCGCGCCGTCGACGTCGTACGCGCCGTTGTTCACGTAGCCCGCGATCACGCGCGCCGCGCCGCTCGGACGCGGCTCGATGCGCAAGCCGCGCTGGCCGGCGGCAACCAGTTGCACCGTTTGCTGGTCGAGCGTCCCGATCGCGGCGGTCGACCCGAAGGTATTCCCGCCCTGCAGGAACGTCGCCTTTGTCGCGAGGCGGTTCATGAACAACGCCATTTGCAAGCGGGTGACGAAGTCGTTGGGACAGTAGTGCGCAGCGTCGCTGCAGCCGAGGGTGATGCCGCGGTCCTTCATGAAGGTCACCGCAGGGCAGTAGGCGCTGTCGGCGCCGTCCACGTCGACGAAGCCGTCGCAGGGTGCGGCGCTCGCTGACGAGGTGACGGCAATGGAAAGGAGTGCAGTCAGGCAGCCGACGACGGCCACCGCGGAACGGGCAGGCATGTCGATCCCCTTGACGCCAGGAAGGCGCGAGGCGATTCTGCGCCCGGGTGGCGGAGCTGTCATCCCCGCGAAAGCACTGTCATCCCCGCGAAAGCGGGGACCCCGTCATCCCCGCGAAAGCGGGGACCCCGTCATCCCCGCGAAAGCGGGGACCCAGCTTCCCCCCCGCGCGGCCCCGCCGAAATCCCACCCAAACGGCCTATCGCCCGATCACCCCTCTCTCTCCGACACTGCGGCATGCCGAGCCCGGAGCGAAGCTTCCACGTCTACATCCTCGCGTCTCGCCGCAACGGAACGCTGTACACGGGCGTCACTTCCAACTTGGTGAAGCGTATCTGGGAGCATCGCGAAGGCCGGGTCGAAGGATTCACGCGCAAGTATCACGTCCATCGCCTGGTGTGGTTCGAAGGGCATGTCGAACCTGTCGCTGCGATCACGCGTGAAAAGCAGATCAAGCACTGGAACCGCGCCTGGAAAATCGCGCTGATCGTGCGCGACAACCCGCAATGGCGTGATCGGTATCCGGAGATCGTCGGCGATGGGCCCCCAACCGTCGTTCCCGCGGTCATCCCCGCGCAAGCGGGAACCCGGCCGTAACCCTGTTCAGACCCCGTGGGTCGCTGTCGCGCCTCGTACCACCTGTAAGCGATGCGGAGGTCGTCTTCGGCGCTGGGCCGAAGGATGACCACATGCGTCATTCGCCTTTGCGGATACGCGCAAATGCCTCTTCGAGAGTGCTCCCCGCGCGCGGATTGGCTTGATAGTCCGCGAGCCGGCGGTCAAGCTCGTCTCGCTGCCATTCGGTGAGTGGCAGCGATTCTGGTAGGCCGGAAATACTGTCCCAGATGGCCTCGACCAACCGTACGCGCTCGGCAACGGGAAGTTCGAGGATTTCGGCGACCAATGCACTCTTCATCTGCATCAGCGGATCACCCTTCGGAATCAATCGCCTATCTTGGGCGGTTACCCGTCATCCCCGCGAAAGCGGGGACCCAGCCGTAACCCTGTTCAGACCCCATGGGTCCCCGCTTGCGCGGGGATGACGGCGTGCTGTGGGTCCCTGCTTGCGCGGGGATGACGGCGATGGAGATCGCCGCTTGCGCTGGGGATGACGCTTTCAGGCGGCTACTTGCTCGTACGAAAAGGCGGGGATGTCCGTACGCCGGGAAGCATGCTCGACCGTAATGCTGCAGATGTTCCCCTCGGCATCGAAATCGACTAGCGTGTCCTCATCGAGGTCTCGAGTTTCAGCGACGTCGACGTTGCGGAACTCGATTAGAAGCGTGTCGGTCGCCGAGAAATACCGAATCTTCATGGCTGAAAACGCCGGTCGAAAAATGCATTGTGGACCGTTTCTCCGTCTGCGAGCAAGACAACTCGCAAGTAACGATTCCCCATTTCAGGGACGGCAATCCATCGTCTGATGCGCCCATCGGCTTGCACCGATTCGTAGATGGGGGCACGGAGGGCCGCTTCGATCCATTCCTCGCGGATCGCCGCCCGGTCAGGCCGTGAGCGGATCTCGGCGAAATACGCGGTCACCTTCATGCCCCTCGATGGTCAGCACGGGGCGATGGACAGGCAATGCGACGTTTGGTCGATGGCGGGGTGCGGTGGGTCCCCGCTTTCGCGGGGATGACGGGGCGGTGGGTCCCCGCTTTCGCGGGGATGACGGGGCGGTGGGTCCCCGCTTGCGCGGGGATGACGTGACGCGGGATGACCGTCAACGGGCGCGGCTTCGGCGCTCCAGGAACTTCGCGACCGCCACCACGCCCACCGCGCAGGCCAGCGGGATGATCCAGTGCGCCGCATGCCCGAGGCCGTGCAGCCACGGCTCCAGCACCGGCTCGCGCACGAACATCTCGCCGGCGATGTAGCCCAGCAGCGCGCCGCCCGCGACGATCAGCACGGGCATGCGCTCGATGAGCTTGAGGATCAACTGGCTGCCCACGATCACCAGCGGGATCGACACGACGAGGCCAAAGGTCAGCAATACCACGCTGCCCTTGGCCGCGGCCGCCACGCCCAGCACGTTGTCGAGGCTCATCACCAGGTCGGCGATGAGGATGGTCTTGATCGCGGCGAAGAGCTTGTCGCTGGCCGCGAGCTCCTCGCCCCCCTCCTCGTCGTCGTGGATGAGCTTGACGCCGATCCACAGCAGCAAGAGGCCGCCGACGAGCTTGAGCCACGGCAGCTCGAGCAACTGCAGCGCGAACACCGTGAGCACGATGCGCAGCACGATCGCGCCCGCCGCGCCCCAGAACACGCCCCACTTGCGCTGGTTCGGGGCGAGGTTGCGGCAGGCGAGCGCGATCACCACGGCGTTGTCGCCGCTGAGCAGGATGTTGACGACGACGATTTCGACCGCAGCCACCCAGAACTGCGGTTGGTAGATCTCTGCCAGCACGCTACAGCACCGACTTGAGGAGCTTGCCCATTTCGGCCGGGTTGCGGGTGACCTTGATGCCGGCCGCCTCCATCGCCGCCAGCTTTTCCTGCGCGGTGCCCTTGCCCCCCGAGATGATCGCGCCGGCGTGACCCATGCGCTTGCCGGGCGGCGCGGTGACGCCCGCGATGAAGCCCACCACCGGCTTCTTCATGTTGGCCTTCACCCACGCGGCCGCGGCTTCCTCGTCGGTGCCGCCGATCTCGCCGATCATGATCACGG
Organism: Casimicrobiaceae bacterium; assembly: GCA_044226535.1. Lineage (GTDB taxonomy): Bacteria > Pseudomonadota > Gammaproteobacteria > Burkholderiales > Casimicrobiaceae > VBCG01. The sequence goes on from JBGAGT010000014.1 coordinate 48,060, forward strand.
CGTCGGTTTCGGGGTCGTCGTTGAACATCTGCAGGATGTCGATGTGCTTCAGCCCGTTGACCGGGTCGCCGCCGATGCCCACCGCCGTGCTCTGCCCGAGCCCGAGCTCGGTCAACTGCCCCACCGCCTCGTAGGTCAGCGTGCCCGAGCGCGAAACCACGCCGATGCGGCCCTTCTTGTGGATGTGGCCGGGCATGATGCCGATCTTGATTTCGTCGGGCGTGATGACGCCGGGGCAGTTGGGCCCGAGCAGCAGCGTCTTCTTGCCCTGCATCCTGTAGCGCGTGCGAATCATGTCGCGCACGGGGATGCCCTCGGTGATGCACACCACGAGGTCGAGGCCCGCGTCGACGGCCTCATCGATCGCGGCGGCCGCGAACGGCGGCGGCACGTAGATCACGCTCACCGTGGCACCGGTGGCCTGCTTGGCCTCCTTCACCGTGGCGTAGATGGGGATGCCCTCGAAGTCCTCGCCGGGCTTCTTCGGGTTGACGCCCGCTACGAAGCAGTTCTTGCCGTTGGCGTAGTCGCGGCACATCCGCGTGTGGAACTGGCCCGTCTTGCCGGTGATCCCCTGCGTGATCACCTTGGTGTTCTTGTCGACCAGGATGCTCACGGCTTGGCTCCCTTTGCGCTGCCCGCGTTGCCCGCGGTGTTTCCCTTGGCCGCGGCGACCACCTTCTCGGCGGCCTCGGCCATGTTGTTGGCACTGATGATCGGCAGCCCCGAGTCGGCGAGGATCTTGCGGCCGAGCTCCTCGTTGGTGCCCTTCATGCGCACCACCAGCGGGACGGAGAGCGACACCGCCTTGCTGGCCGCGATCACGCCCTCGGCGATGGTGTCGCACTTCATGATGCCGCCGAAAATGTTGACCAGGATCGCCTTGAGCTTGGGGTTCTTCAGCATGATCTTGAACGCCTCGGTCACCTTCTCCGCCGTGGCGCCACCGCCCACGTCGAGGAAGTTGGCCGGCTCGCCGCCGTAGAGCTTGATGGTGTCCATCGTCGCCATGGCGAGGCCCGCGCCGTTCACCAGGCAGCCGATGTCGCCGTCGAGCGAGATGTACGAGAGGTCGAACTTGGACGCGGCGATCTCGTTGGGGTCTTCCTCGTCGAGGTCGCGCATCTCGACGATCTCGGGATGGCGGAACAGCGCGTTGCTGTCGAAGTTGAGCTTGGCGTCCAGCGCGATCACCTTGCCGTCACCGGTGAGCACCAGCGGGTTGATCTCGGCGAGCGACGCATCGGTTTCGTCGAAGGCCTTGTACAGGCCCTGGAGCATGGTGCGGGCCTGGGGCAGGCTCGCCTCGGGCACGCCGATCTTGCGCGCGACGTCGTCGGCCTGCGCGTCGGTGAGGCCCGCCACGGGGTCGATGGCCACGCGCACGATCTTCTCGGGCGTGTGCGCCGCCACCTCCTCGATGTCCATGCCGCCTTCGCTCGAGGCCATCAGCGTCACGCGCTGGCTGGCGCGGTCGACCACCATGCCGACGTAGAGCTCCTTCTTGATGTCCGCGCCTTCCTCGATCAGCAGCCGCCGCACCTTCTGGCCCTCGGGACCCGTCTGGTGGGTCTTGAGCTGCATGCCGAGGATCTCGCCGGCGCGCGCGCGGACGTCGTCCAGCGACTTCGCCACCTTGACGCCGCCGCCCTTGCCGCGGCCGCCCGCGTGGATCTGCGCCTTGACGACCCAGACCGGGCCGCCGAGGCTCTTGGCCGCCGACACCGCCTCGTCGACGCTGAACGCCGGGATCCCCCGCGGCACGGCCATGCCGTAGCGGCGGAAGATCTCCTTCCCCTGGTACTCGTGGATTTTCATCGATCAATGCTCCGCTGACTCCTGGACTGCTGGGTGATCGGCGACGCATTGTTCGCCACGAAGATCCTTCGTCATTCCCGCGCAAGCGGGAACCCATGGGTCCCCGCTTTCGCGGGGATGACCGGGATGACGACTAGCCTGCCGCCACGTCGCTGTCGGCCCGGTACCAGGCCGGGTAGTACCGGCGCACGGTCTCGGACGACGTCTCGAGCGCATGGCAGCGATCGAGCTGGAAGGGCCTGGTCACGCCATCGTCTTCGCGTGTCAGGCCGGCGAACGCCTGGAAGGCGGCAGTGGGAAGATACCCGAGAAGTTCGGTCACGTGGGTACATCCCTTGACGCCGCCCAGCGCGTCCTGCAGCGCCCGGCGGAATCCGCGTCCGAGGTTGGTCCCCACCAGCTTGCGGTAGGCGGGCTCGATGGCGTCGCAACCGCCCCGATAGGGCACGCCGTCCATCGCCACCTCGATGTCCAGCACGTTGAGCGCGCGGTCGATGGTCAGGCGCGCCCACATTTCGTGGATGGGCTCGCCGGGCTCGCGCACGCCGGTCATCAGCCGGTAGCGCTGGTCCTTGGTGTCGACGAGGTGGGCCTCGATGTCGAACAGGCCGTCGGCGCGGGCGTGGCCCTCGTAGGTCGCGTGCCGCTGGTGCAGGCGCTGGCGGGTGACGGGTTCGGAAAGGGGCATGCGGGCGGCACCGGCCGGGCTCGCGCGCTTCGCGTCGCTGGCGGCCGGCGGCTACAATTCTGCGGAAGAAGAGCGATTTTACCGCGCCTACACCCCGTCATCCCCGCGTCCCGTCATTCCCGCGCAAGCGGGAACCCATAGGTCCCCGCTTGCGCGGGGATGACCTGTGTCAGACGGGGACGACGGGGTATGGGGATGACGGCTCATGAGGAGATCCCTTGTACGTCCTAGCACTCGACCAGGGCACGACCAGCTCGCGCGCCATCCTTTTCGACCGCGAAGGCCGCGTGGTCGCCGTGTCGCAGGCCGAGTTCCGGCAGATCTTCCCCCAGCCCGGCTGGGTGGAGCACGACCCCATGGAGATCTGGGCCTCGCAGTCGGGGGTGATGCACGCGGTGCTCGCCAAGGCCGGTGTCACCGCGCGCGAGGTCGCCGCCATCGGCATCACCAACCAGCGCGAGACCACGCTGCTGTGGGACCGCGCCACCGGCGAGCCCGTGTGCAACGCCATCGTCTGGCAGGACCGCCGCACCGCGCCGTGGTGCGACGCGCTGCGCGCAGCAGGCCATGCGCCGATGATCGCGGCGAAGACGGGCCTCGTTATCGACGCGTACTTCTCGGCCAGCAAGCTCGCGTGGATGCTCGACCACGTCCCCGGCGCCCGCGGGCGCGCCGAGCGCGGCGAGCTCGCGTTCGGCACGGTCGATTCGTGGCTGGTGTGGCGCCTGTCCGAAGGCGCCGCGCACCTGACCGACGCCAGCAACGCCAGCCGGACGATGCTCTACGACATCCGCCGCGGCGACTGGGACGACGAGTTGCTGGCGCTGTGCAAGGTGCCGCGCGCGGTGCTGCCGACGGTGGTGCCTTCCTCCGGCGTGTGCGCCAGCACCTCGCTCGACGGCGTCGAGGTCCCCATCGCCGGCATCGCGGGCGACCAGCAGGCGGCGCTGTTCGGCCAGGCCTGCCACACGCCGGGCATGGCCAAGAACACCTACGGCACCGGCTGCTTCATGCTGATGTGCACGGGCCACGAGGCCGTGCCGTCGACGCACAACCTGCTGACGACGGTGGCGTGGCAGTCCCGTCATTCCCGTGAAAGCAGCGACCGTCATTCCCGCGAAAGCGGGAACCCACCCCGTCATTCCCGCGAAAGCGGGAACCCGGACGTGGCGGATGGAAAAGGCTTGGGTCCCCGCTTTCGCGGGGATGACGGCGTTCGCGGGGATGACTTGACCCTGACGTACGCCCTCGAAGGCTCGGTGTTCATCGCCGGCGCGGTGGTGCAGTGGTTGCGCGACGGGCTCAAGCTGGTGCACTCCGCCAGCGAGATCGAGGCGCTGGCGCGCGGCGCCGACGACACCGGCGGCGTGTACTTCGTGCCGGCTTTCGCCGGGCTCGGCGCGCCGCATTGGGACGCCTACGCGCGCGGTGCCATCGTGGGCTTGACGCGCGGCAGCAACGCCTCGCACATCGCGCGCGCCGCGCTCGAGAGCATCGCCTACCAGAGCGCCGACGTGCTGCGCGCCATGCAGAAGGATTCGGGCATCGAGCTCACCGAGCTGCGCGTCGACGGCGGTGCCTCGGCCAACGACCTGCTGATGCAGTTCCAGGCCGACATCCTCGGCGTGCCGGTGGTGCGGCCGAAGGTCGCCGAGACCACGGCGCTGGGCGCCGCCTACCTCGCGGGGCTGGCGGTCGGCTACTGGAAGGACGAGCGCGAGGTGGCGCGCAACTGGCAGGTCGACCGGCGCTTCGAGCCTGCGATGCCGCGCGAGCGCGTGGACGCGCTGGTGGCGGGCTGGGAGCGGGCCGTGGGACGCGTCAAGGGCTGACGGCCGCCGGCGGGCGCAAGCCTGCGCCGGTGCGCCGGCCGACACCGACCCGACGCCGGGCGCGCACGGCTGTCACCCTTCGATCGATAGGACGGCGTCAAGCCGCAAGCCCTCGCGCACGCACGAGGTCGTCCACCAGCGCGCGATGCAGCCGCTCGCGCGACGCCTCGTCGATGGCGCGCAGCACCGCCGAAGGGTGATAGGTGGCGACGACCTCCACGCCGTTGGGGTCGGTGAGCATGCGGGTGCGCGCCTCGCCCACCGCGATGCGCCTGCCCATCACCGCGCCCAGGGCGGTGGCGCCCAGCGCCACGATCACCTTCGGCGCCACGCTCGCGATCTCGCGCTCGAGGTAGATACGGCAGGCCTCGATCTCGCGCTGCGCGGGGGTCTTGTGGATGCGGCGAACGCCGCGCAGCTCGAAGCTGAAGTGCTTGACCGCATTGGTGACGAACACCGTCGCGGCGTCGATGCCCGCCTCCTTCAGCGCGCGGCGCAGCAGCTTGCCCGCGGGGCCGACGAAGGGCTTGCCGGCGAGGTCCTCGTCGTTGCCCGGCTGCTCGCCCACCAGCATCATCCGCGTGTGCGCAGGGCCGTCGCCGGGCACGCCCTGCGTGGCGCGCTCGCCCAGCGGGCAGCGCCTGCAGCGGTCGAGCTCGGGCTTGGAAGGCAGGTCGGGGTTGGCCATGGAGGGACGCCGGGCAGCTCATTGTCGGCCCGCGCCGGGGAAAGCCCTTGTCCACCGCGGCAGTTGCATTCCGCGCGAAATGTGCATATGCTCGCATTTATGGTGCATATGCACGTAATCGGACGATGACCCGCCGCCAGGCCATGACTCGCCGTGCCACTGCGGCCACGCGCGCGGCCACGGAAGCGATCGCCGGCCGCGCCACCGACCCCATCGCCGACGCCTGCGCCTGCGGTCGCCTGCGCCGCGCGAGCCGCGCCCTCACCCAGCTCTACGACGACGCGATGGGCTGCGCGGGGCTGCGGGTGACGCAGTTCTCGCTGCTGCGCACGCTGGCGCGCGAGGGGCCCACGACCATCGGCGCGCTCGCCGAGAACGCCCTCACCGAGCGCACGGCGCTGGCGCGCAACCTCGACATCCTCGCGGACCAGGGCCTCGTCGCCATCCGCAAGGGACGCGATGCGCGCACGCGCGTGGCGTCGATCACGCGTGCCGGCGAGAAGGCCATCGCCGAGGCGATGCCTCACTGGCACGAAGCCCAACGCAAGGTCGGCGCGCTGATGGGCGAGGAGAAGCTCGCCGCGCTGATCCAGCTCCTCCGCGACCTCGAGTCGCTGCACCCCGCGTTCGCCCACGACGGCGACGCCTCGAACCCCGCCGCCTGACGCGGCGCAACGCCCCCGCCCGCCATGAACGCCACCGCTTCCCGCGCCGACTGGCGCACGCCCACCGTCGTCCTCACCGTCTGCGGCATCATCCTCACCCTCTCGGTCGGGATCCGCGCGGCCTTCGGCCTGTTCCTCACGCCCATCACCCACGACCTGGGCTGGGGCCGCGAGACCTTCGCGCTGGCGCTCGCCGTGCAGAACCTGATGTGGGGCATCACACAGCCTTTCGCGGGCATGATCGCCGACAAATGGGGCTCGGGCCGCGTGCTGGTCGGCGGTGCGCTGCTCTATTGCTCGGGCCTCGCGCTGATGGCGGTGCCCTACTCGCCGCTGGTCTTCACGCTGACTGCGGGCGTGTTGATCGGCACGGGGCTTTCGGGCATCGCGTTCAGCATCGTCGCGGGGGTGCTGGGCAAGGTCTACCCGCCCGAAAAGCGCAGCATGGCGCTGGGGATCTCGGCGGCCGCCGGGTCGTTCGGGCAGTTCCTGTTCCTGCCGGTCGCGCAATGGCTGATCACCCATGTCGGCTGGCAAGGTGCGCTGGTCGCGCTGGCCGCGATCGGGTTGCTCATCGTGCCGCTGTCGGCCGCGCTGGTGGTGCGTCGCGACAAGGTCGCGCACACGTTCAAGCAGTCGACCGGCGAGGCGTTGCGCGAGGCCGTGTCGCATCGCGGCTTCGTGCTGCTGACGCTGGGCTTTTTCGTCTGCGGCTTCCAGGTGGTGTTCATCGGCGTGCACCTGCCGGCATACCTGCTCGACAAGGGCTTCGGCGCGAGCGTCGGCGTCACCGCGCTGGCGCTGGTGGGGCTCGGCAACATCGTCGGCACCTATGTCGCGGGCTGGCTCGGCGGCAAGATGCCCAAGCGCTGGATCCTGTCGTTCATCTACTTCGGCCGCGCGGTGGCGATCGCGCTGTTCCTGTGGCTGCCGCTGACCACGACCAGCGTGTACGTGTTCGCCTCCGCCATGGGCGTGCTGTGGCTGTCGACCGTGCCGCCCACCAACGGCATCCTCGCGCAGGTGTTCGGCGTGCGCTACCTCTCGATGCTCTCGGGCATCACCTTCTTCAGCCACCAGATCGGCAGCTTCCTCGGCGCGTGGCTCGGCGGCAAGGTATTCGACACCACCGGCAGCTACGACATCGTGTGGTACCTGTCGATCGCGCTTGGAATCGTTGCGGGGCTCATCAACCTGCCCATCGACGAGCGCGAGATCGCGCGCACCGCGCCGAAACCGGCACCCGCGTAGGCGACCCGACGCGCCCTGCTCGGGCTTTACCGACGTCGACAGCACCGCGAGCTATTGCGCGGCCGTCGCTCGAGGGCGAGCGCGCGTCCAACGCCGCGCTGGCACGACGCCTGGAAGCGGTGGAGCGCGCGCTCGGCGATCGGCCCCTCGAGCGTTGAGGCGGCTCGACGCGATCCAGCACGCGCTGGCGCACCGACGCAGCGAGGTGCAAAATCACTCGCGCGCCGCCCCGGCGCCAGGGAGGTTCGACATGCGTGCCCAATCCCGGATGGTAGCCGCTGGCTGCCTCGTCGCGTCCTCCGTCGCGCTTCCCGCCACCGCGCTCGCCGCCGCCTGCGCCGGCTTCAGCGACGTCGACGTCTCCGACGCCACCTATTGCAGCGCCGTGACGTTCATCAAGAACAAGGGCGTAACCTTGGGGTGCGGCGACGGTTCCACCTATTGCCCCAACGACTACGTGACCCGCCTTCAGATGGCTTTGTTCATGCAGCGACTGGCGCGTGGGGGTCCTGGCAATGTGCTTCCCGACGCGACATCGACCATCGGCGGCGGTGAAAGCAACTCGATCCAGGGAACCGGCCGCTACGGCACCATTGGCGGAGGCGCCAGCAATGCAGCGGCAGGGGAGTTCGCCAGCCTCGGCGGCGGCTTGCTGAATGCTTCGAACGGGGACTATGCGACGGTGGCGGGAGGTGTGGGCAACGACGCGACCGGCATCGCCGCCACCATTCCGGGAGGCAGCAACAATTCGGCGACAGGCAACTATTCCTTCGCCGCAGGCGTATTGGCAAGCGACGCCGGCCACCATGGCTCGTTCGTTTGGGCGGATTCAATAGGTCATGCCTTCTCCGCCAGCGCCGACAACACCTTCATCGCGCGTGCCACCGGCGGTGTGGGTTTCGCGGTTGCGGTCAACGCGAGCGGCAATCCCACCCAGAACTGCCTGCTGCTACCCGGAACCCCGAGCTGGCAATGCACCAGCGATCGCAATGCGAAGGAGAATCTCGTCGAAGCCGATGGTGCCGCCGTGCTCGCACGGCTCGCTGACATGCCGGTCTACACCTACTCGATGAAAGGCAGCGACCCTGCGCAACGCAGCATGGGTCCCACGGCGCAGGACTTCCATGCAGCTTTCGGCCTGGGTATCAACGACACGACCATCGCGTCGATCAATCTCGACGGCGTGGCGCTGGCGGCCATCAAGGGCCTGAACCAGAGGCTCGAGGCGATCGAGCAGCGGCTCGAGGCAGAGCGCGCCGCCAACGCCGAGCTGCGGGCCCAACTGGCGGCGACCCGACGCGAGCCGCCGCGCTGAGGCGATCCTCTAGAGACTCGGATCGCGGGGGAAGCCAGGCGGAACGATCAGCGCCGAGGCCACGCTGGGCGGGACGCTCGACGGCGGCACAATGGCGCGTGCCGAACCGCCGCCCGCGCTCGACGGTGCTGCGCCGGAAGCGGCACCGGGCAAGGCGCCGTGGGCGGTCCGCCCCCGCACCTTCTTGCCGCACAGCGACCCGCAGTCGTGCGCATAGGCATAAGTGAACTCGGCGCCGAGCAGGAAGATCTGCGCCGAGTAGTACACCCACAGCAGCAGCACGGCGATCGAGCCCGCCGCGCCGAAGCCCGACACCACGCCACTGCGGCCGATGTACAGGCCGATCAGGTATTTCCCCAGCGTGAACAGCGCGGCCGTCGCCGCAGCGCCGATCCATACGTCGCGCCAGGCGATCTGCACGCTCGGTAGCACCTTGTAGATCAGCGCGAAGAGCAGCGTGACGATTGCCAAGCTCACCACGAAATTCACCGCCTGCAGCACGGTGCTCCAGCCCGCGAGGTAGGGCGCCCACCAGTCCCCCAGCGCGGCCAGCATCGCGCTCACCACCAGCGACACCAGCAGGATGAAGCCGATGCCCAGGATCAGGCCGAACGACAGCAGCCGTGCGCGGAGGAGCCCCCACAATCCCGAGGGCCGCGCGGCCCTCGGTGCCTTCCAGATGCGGTCGAGGTCGCTCTGCAGCTCGCCGAACACCGTGGTGGCGCCGATCAGCAGCGCCACGACACCCACCGCCGTGGCGACCACGCTCGTGCCCTTGGAATGCACGCTGGCGAGCAGGCCCTGGATCGCCGTCGCGCCGTCGTGGCCCACCATGCCCTCGAGCTGCCCGAGCAGGTGGCCTTGCGCCGCCTGCTCGCCGAAGGCCAGGCCCGCCACGGCGATCACGATCACCAGCAGCGGCGCGATGGAGAACATCGTGTAGTAGGCCAGCGCCGCGCCCATGCTGGGCGCGAAATCCTCGAGCCAGCCGTCGAAGGCCTCGCGAGCGAGGCGCCAGAGGTCGGCGAGCGGAATGGGAAGTCGCATCGGGATGAGCGTCGCGCCTTGCGGGGGCACTGGACAGTCGGTGCGAGGCGGATTTTACGTGCCGGCGCTGTCCGACGGTCCCCGTCATCCCCGCGAAAGCGGGGACCCATGGATGCCGCCTTCACGGCATGGTTTCCCGCCTTCGCGGGAATGACGGGGAGTGGGAATGACAGGGGGGCGGGAATGACCGAAGGCTACGCCGCCGGAATCGTGTCCACCGCGTCGGTGATGACGGTATCGACCCCGTAACCCTGCAGCTCGGCCACGCGCGCGGGGTCGTTCACGGTCCACGCGAGCACGCCATAGCCAGCCTCGCGCGCCTTGGCCACGCTGGCGGCATCCAGCACGAGCTGGTGCGCGTCGAGGGCGATGGCGTCGACGCGCGCGAGGCGCTCCATCCAGCCGTCCGGCAGGCGGTTGTCCTGCGTGCGGTCGACCAGCAGCGCGCGCGGCAGCTCGGGCACGGCGTCGCGCGCGGCAATCAGCGACTCGTCGGCGAAGGACGAGAGCAGCGGCGGCACCTCGGCGTCGCGCCACAGCGAGGCGGCGTCGATGGCGACCGCCGCCCCGGTCTCGCGCTCGCGCCCGGGCGTGGGCTTGATCTCGATGTTCACGCGGCAGTCGTGGGCGCGCGCCCAGCGCGCGACGGCGGCGAGCGTGGGCAGCATCTCGCCCGCGTACTTGGCCGAGTGCCAGCCGCCGGCGTCGAGTCGCGCGAGCTCGCGCCAGGGAAGTGCGTCGGCGCGCCCGCGGCCGCTGGTGGTGCGATCGAGCGTCGCATCGTGCAGCAGGAAGGCGACGTTGTCGGCCGAGAGCTTCACGTCGAACTCGAACATGCGATAGCCGTGGGCGTGACCCACGCGCATGGAGGTCAGCGTGTTCTCGGGTGCGAGCTTGCCCGCGCCGCGGTGTGCGCACAGCTTCGGGTAGGGCCAGTCGGTCGGCTTGGTCATGCGACCTATTCTCCGTCATTCCCGCGAAAGCGGGAACCTACCCGTCATTCCCGCGAAAGCGGGAACCTACCGTGGGTCCCCGCTTTCGCGGGGATGACGGCGTGGTGGGTCCCCGCTTTCGCGGGGATGACGGCGTGGTGGGTCCCCGCTTTCGCGGGGATGACGGCTTCAGCGGATGCGCGCGCCGCTTTGCGCGTCGAAGAGGTACACGCGCGCGGCCTCGGCCGCCACCGCGAGGGTGTCGCCGACGGCGAAGCGCGCCTCGTGGGGCGTGCGCAGGACGATGGTGCCGCCGCCGTGGCCGATATGGGTGAGCGTGTCGGCACCGAGCTGCTCGACCATCTCCACCGGCCCCTGCAGCAGGCCGTCGCCCGCGCTCGCCGGCGACAGGTGCTCGGGTCGTATGCCCACGGTCACCTTGCGTCCCGCGCCAAGGCCCTGCATGCGATGCGCCACGCGCCCGCCGCCGTCGAGCGCCACCAGGCCGCCCTCGCCCGTCGTGCCCGCCACGAAATTCATGGCCGGCGAGCCGATGAACCCCGCCACGAACTGCGTGGCCGGATCGTCGTACACCTCCATCGGCGAGCCGATCTGCTCCGCCTTGCCCGCGTTCATCACGATCATGCGGTGCGCCAGCGTCATGGCCTCCACCTGGTCGTGCGTGACGTACAGGCTGGTGGTGCCGATCTGGCGGTGCATCTTCTGGATCTCGAAGCGCATCTGCACGCGCAGTTTCGCGTCGAGGTTGGACAGCGGCTCGTCGAACAGGAACACCGCGGGCTGGCGCACGATGGCACGGCCCATGGCCACGCGCTGGCGCTGGCCGCCCGAGAGCTGGCGCGGCCGGCGGTCGAGCAGGCTCGCAAGCTCCAGGATGCCGGCAGCCTGCTGCACGCGCGCCTCGATGTCCGCCTTGGGAAAGCCGCGGATCTTGAGGCCGTAGGCCATGTTCTCGCGCACGCTCATGTGCGGGTAGAGCGCGTAGTTCTGGAACACCATCGCGATGTCGCGGTCCTTGGGCTCGAGGGTGTTGACCACGCGGTCGCCGATGGCGATCTCGCCCGCGGTGATCTGCTCCAGCCCCGCGACCATGCGCAGCAGCGTGGACTTGCCGCAGCCCGAGGGCCCGACGATCACCACGAACTCGCCGTCGGCGACGTCCATGGTGATGCCGTGGATCACCTCCACGCCGTTGGGATAGGTCTTGCGGACGTCGCGGAACTCGACTTTTGCCATCGTTATTTCTCGGTCTCGACCAAGCCCTTGACGAACCACCGCTGCATCAGCAGCACCACCGCCACCGGCGGCAGCATCGCGAGCATGGCGGTCGCCATGACGAGCTGCCATTCGGTCGCGGCGTCGCCGCCGGTGATCATGCGCTTGATGCCGATCACGGTGGTGTACATCGACTCGTCGGTGGTGACGAGCAGCGGCCACAGGTACTGGTTCCACCCGTAGATGAACTGGATCACGAACAGCGCGGCGATCGAGGTGCGCGACAGCGGCACCACGACGTCCACGAAAAAGCGCATCGGCCCCGCGCCGTCGATGCGCGCGGCCTCGGCGAGCTCGTCGGGGATGGTGAGGAAGAACTGGCGGAACAGGAAGGTCGCGGTCGCCGAGGCGATCAGCGGGATGGTGAGGCCCGCGTAGGTATTGATCATGCCGAGATCGGCGACGACCTTGTACGTCGGGAGGATGCGCACCTCGACGGGCAGCATCAGCGTGACGAAGATCATCCAGAACACGGTGTTGCGGAACGGGAAGCGGAAGTACACGATCGCGAAGGCCGACAAGAGCGAGATGGCGATCTTGCCGATGGCGATGGTGAGCGCCATGATCAGGCTGTTGATCATCATCTGCGCGACCGGCGCGGAGGCACCCTTGGTCGAGCCGTGCCCCAGCACGAAGGCGTAGTTCTCGATCAGGTGCGTGCCGGGCCAGAGCTGCATCGGCGCGGCCAGCACCTCCTCGGCGGTGAGCGACGAGGCGACGAAGGTCACGTAGATGGGGAACGCGACGATCGCCACGCCCAGCAGCAGCAGCGCGTGCCGCACCACCGTCAGCAGCGGGCGGTGCTCGACCATCGACGAGGAGACGTCACGCGCCATCAGTACTCCACCTTCCGCTCGATGTAGCGGAACTGGATGAAGGTGAGCGCGATGACGATGGCCATCAGGATCGCCGACTGCGCGGCCGAGCCGCCGAGGTCAAGCGCCTTGAAGCCGTCCTGGAACACCTTGAACACGAGGATCTCGGTGGCGCGCGCGGGGCCGCCCTGCGTTGCCGCGTCGACGATGGCGAAGGTGTCGAAGAACGCGTACACGATGTTCACCACCAGCAGGAAAAAGGTGGTGGGCGACAGGAGCGGGAACACGATGGTCCAGAAGCGGCGCATCGGCCCCGCGCCGTCGATGGCCGCCGCCTCGATCAGCGACTTGGGGATGGCCTGCAGGCCGGCCAGGAAGAACAGGAAGTTGTAGCTGATCTGCTTCCACACGGCGGCCATGATGATGAGGATCATGGCCTGCGTGCCGTTGAGCAGGTGGTCCCACTCGATGCCGATCCGCCCCAGCGCATGCGCGATGATGCCGAGCGTGGGGCTCATCAGGAACACGAACAGCACCGCCACCACCGCGGGCGCGACGGCATAGGGCCAGATCAGCAGCGTCTTGTAAAACGTGGCGCCATGGATGACCTTGTCGGCCATCACCGCCAGCAGCAGCGCGACCGACAGGCCCAGCACGGCCACGCTGGCCGAGAAGACCATGGTCAGCCGGAACGAGTTGATATAGCCGTCGTCCTGGAACAGCGCGGTGAAGTTGTCCAGCCCCACCCATTGGGTGCTGGCGCCGAAGGCGTCCTCGAGCTGCGTCGACTGGTACAGCGTCTGCGCCGCCGGCCAGAAGAAAAAGATGAGGGTGATGGCGAGCTGCGGGGCCACCAGCAGCCAGGGAAGCCAGCTCGACTTGAAGACGACGCGTTTCTCGGCGGCCATGCCGATAGTATGTGCGAAACGGATTCCCTGAACAAAGGGGCCGCGCATGGCGCGGCCCCCGCGATCGTCATTCCTGCGCGGTCATCCCACGCGGTCCCCCGCGCGGTCATCCCCGCGAAAGCGGGGACCCACCACGCGGATTCCCGCTTTCGCAGGAATGACGGTTGGCTACTTGTTGGCTTGCTGGAACTTGACCAGGATCTCGTCGCCGCGCTTCACGGCGTCGTCGAGCGCCTGCTTCGGGGCCTTCTTGCCCGTCCACACCGCCTCGAGCTCCTCCTCGATCACGTTGCGCACCTGCACGAAGTTGCCGAGCCGCACGCCGCGCGAATTGGCGGTGGTCTTGGTGACCATCTGCTCCACGGCGATGTTCGGGCCCGGCGTCTTGTCGTAGAAGCCCGACTTCTTGGTGAGCTCATAGGCCGCGTAGGTGATCGGCAGGTAGCCCGTCGCCTGGTGCCATTCGGCCTGGATCTCGGGGTTCGACAGGAAGGTGAAGAACCTCGCCACGCCCTTGTAGTCGCCGGCCGGCTTGCCCGACATCACCCACAGGCTGGCGCCGCCGATGATCGAGTTCTGCGGCGCACCGGGGATGTCCGGGTAGTACGGGAGCTGCGACACGCCGAACTTGAACTTGGCGTTCTTGGTGATGTTGGCGAACGCGCCCGAGCTCGACATCAGCATGCCGCACTCGCCCGAGTAGAACTTCGACTCGGCCTCGTTGGTGCGGCCGGCATAGGTCACGTAACCCTTGTCCATCCAGGTCTTCAGGTTGGTGATGTGGCGCACCTGCAGCGGCCCGTTGATGGCGAGCCGCGCGTCGAGGCCGCCGAAGCCGTTCTGCTTGGTGGCGAACGGCAGGTTGTGCCACGAGCTGAAGTTCTCGAGTTGCGTCCACGACGGCCAGCCGAAGGTGAAGGCGCACTTGTCGCCGGCGGCCTTGAGCTTGGCGGCGGCGGCCACCACGGCGGCCCAGGTGGCGGGCGGCTGGTTGGGGTCGAGGCCGGCCTTCTGGAAGGCGTCCTTGTTGATGTAGAACACCGGCGTCGAGCTGTTGAACGGCATCGACACCAGCTTGCCGTCGGGCGTGGCGTAGTAGCCGTACACCGCGGAGATGTACGCCTTGGGATCGAACTTCTCGCCGGCGTCGGCCATCAGCTGCCATACCGGCTTGATCGCGCCCTTGCTGTACATCATGGTGGCGGTGCCCACTTCGAACACCTGCACGATGTGCGGCGCCTGCTTGGCGCGGTACGCGGCGATGGCGGCCGTCATCGACTCCGGATACGTGCCCTTGAACACCGGCACGACCTTGTAGTCCGACTGGCTCTTGTTGAAGCGGTCGGCGATGCTGGCGACGCGGTCGCCGAGCGCACCCGTCATCGAGTGCCAGAACTGGATTTCGGTGACCGCGCTGGCGGCACCGGCAAAGCCCACGGCGGCGGCGAAGACCGCGGCACGGACGGCGTTGATTCGGAACGACATGGAGGTTCTCCTCTGATTGGGCGGGCGGGCAATTCTGCCTTCTTGGGATGGCGATTCTATTGCAGACCGGCGACCCCGTCATCCCACGTCATCCCCGCGAAGGCGGGGATCCCCGCTTTCGCGGGGATGACGGGGCGGTGGGTCCCCGCTTTCGCGGGGATGACGGAGGTTACCAGCGGAACATGGCGACCACGTATTCGGGCGACTCCCCGGCGGCTGCGGCAAAAGCCGGCCATCCCGCGGGATCGGGAAGTTCTCCGGCCGGCACCCCCAGCGCCTCGCGATGGATGCCGCCCACGATGAAGGCACAGTCGACGCCGGCACCATGCGCGCCGGCGACATCGTGCGCCATCGAATCCCCCACCGCCAGCACGCGGGGCGCCGCCACCCCGAGCCTTGCCATTCCCAGCGCATAGACGCCGGGATGGGGCTTGCCGTGGTAGCGCACACGACCGCCCATCGCCTCGTAGCGCTCGGCGACGGCGCCCGCCGCGTCCACCACCACCGCGCCCGGGTGCACGACCACCACGTCGGGGTTGGCGCAGACCAGCGGCAGGTCGCGGGCCCGCGCGGCGGCGAGCAGCGGCGCGTAGTCGTCCACGCTGCGGTGGCCAAGGGGCAGGTTCACCACCAGCACGAGGTCCGCCGCGGCGACGTCGTCGACCGCGGTCACGCCGAATTCGCCCGCGTGGGCCAAATCCTCGTCCTTCGCGATCATCAGCGCACGCATGCCGAGCTCGCGGTGGAACGGGTCGCTGCGCGCGCGGAACGCCTCGCGTGCGGCATCACCGGCGGTGACCACGGCGTCGTACAAGTGCCCCCCGATGCCGAGTGACAGCATGGTCCGCGCATTGGATTCGCCCGTGCGCCCCGAATTGGAAAGGATGACGATGCGCTTGCCGGCTTCGCGCAGCCGCTCGAGGCAGTCGATCGCGCCCGGAAACGGCTTGCCGCCGTCGTGCAGCACGCCCCACTGGTCGAGCAGGAACCCGTCGTAACGTGTGGCGAGATCGCGCATGCCGGAGAGCATCGTCGGCATCGCATGGGGGGGCGAGGAAAGCATCGTGTTCATCTGCTCCATGTTGGATCGATATTGGAAGTTACTGCAAATCAGGATATGCGCGAACGGACATGAGCGGACAGCGCTTCGCTCGCCAACACGATCACCGAGGTCGCGATCAGGATCACCGTCACCTGCTGCCACGCGAACTGGTTGATCGACGCATAGAGGTAGAGGCCGATGCCGCCGGCGCCCACGAAGCCCAGCACGCTGGACTCGCGCACGTTGATGTCCCAGCGGTAGACGCCCGTGCCAACCAGCACCGGCAGGACCTGGGGGAGGATGGCCACCAGCCAGACCTGGGGCGTGCGCGCACCGGTCGAGGCGATGGCCTCCACCTGCCCCACCTGCACCTCCTCGATGGCCTCGGCCACCAGCTTGGCGAGGAAGCCCACCGAGCGCGCCGCCACCGCGCAGATGCCGGCCACCGGCCCGGGCCCGAAGATCGCGACGAACACCAGGCCCCAGATCACCGTGTTCACCGAGCGCGACAGCACCAGGATGCCGCGGCCGAGGAGCCAGGTGGCGCGATTGGCGGTGGTGTTGCGCGCGGCGAGGAAGGCCACCGGCAGCGAAAGCACCAGCGCCACCGCGGTGCCGAGGGTGGCGATGTGGATGGTCTCGACCAGCGGATGGAGGATCTTCGGCAGGTAGGCCCAGCGCGGCGGCCACATGCGCACCAGGAGGTCGGCCGCCTGCTCGTGGGCGTCCTTGAAGAACGCCCACTCGATGTCCAGCGCCGAGATCGACCACGCCGTGACGAGCGCGGCACCGGCGAGCAGCAGCCAGGCGCGCAGGCTCTCGGCGGGCGAGCGGCGCGGCCAGCGGAGCGAGGCCGGGACGTGCGCCTCCGCGCTGCGCAGGTCTCCCCCCGGGGCGCTCATCGCAGGCGCCGCCTCACCCAGTCGCTCGCCCACTCGCCCAGCGCCACCAGCGCGGCGATGCACAGCAGGATGGCCGCGCTGAAATCGTAGTCGTAGCGTGTGAACGAGGCCGCCAGCGTCTGGCCGATGCCGCCCGCGCCGACGATGCCGATCACCGTCGAGTGGCGCAGGTTGGCGTCGATGCGGTAGATGAACACGCCCAGCGTGCGCACCACCACCTGCGGCACGACGCCCATCACCACCACCTGGCCGAAGCTCGCACCCGTGGCGCGCATCGCCTCGACAGGCCCCGGCCGCACGTTCTCGATGTCCTCGGCGATCATCTTGGCGAGGAACACCGCCGACGAGAAGGCCAGCGTCAGCATGCCTGCCACCGCGCCGAAGCCGAACAGCTTGACGAACAGGATGGCGACGATCACCTCGTGGAAGGTGCGGCCCACGACGATCAGCGCGCGCGCCGCGTAGTACACCGGTGCCGGCGCGAGGTTGCGCGCGGCGCACAGCGCCAGCGGGATGCAGAGCAGCGCGCCGGCGACGCTCGCGGCAATCGCCATCTGCACGCTCTCCAGCATGCCGGTGCCGAGGATCTGCCAGCGGCTGAATTCGGGCGGCCACATGCGCGCGAGCATGTCGGCGGCGCGCCCGAAGCCTCGCAGCACGCGCGCACGGTCGATGGGCAGGTCGCCGATCGACCACACGCAGTAGGCGACGAACAACAGCAGCAGCACCAGCCGCTGCCGCGGGCTGCCGAACATCGACGAGGGCCGCCAGCTCCGTGGCGCGGCGAGCGAGGCGCTCATCCGGCGACGCCGGCGTCGTCGCCGAGCGCGGCGGCGCGTGCCGGCGCGGCGACCGCCGGCGGCTCGTCGTCGTCGGGCGCGTTCCAGTCCTCGCCGCCGTAGATACGGTCGAGCGTGGCGTCGTCGAGCGCCGCGGGCGCGTCGTCGAACACGATGCGCCCGCCGCCGAAGCCCACCACGCGGTCGGCGAACTCGCGCGCCAGCGCCACGTCGTGCAGGTTGACGATGGCGGGCGTGGCGCGCTCGACCGCGAGCTCGCGGACGAGGCGCATGATCTGCCGCGCCGTGCGCGGGTCGAGGCTCGCCGTGGGCTCGTCGACCAGCAGCAGGTCGGGGCGCTGGATCAGCGCGCGCGCGATGCCCACGCGCTGGCGCTGGCCGCCCGAGAGCTTGTCGGCGCGGCGGTCGTGGAAGCCCTCCAGCCCGACGCGCGCGAGGAGCTCGAAGGCCGCGTCGACGTCCTCGGCGCTGTAGCGCTTGCGCAGCGTGTCGAGCAGGCCCACGTGGCCGAGTCGGCCGGCGAGCACGTTCTCCATCACCGTCAGCCGCTCCACCAGGTTGAACTCCTGGAAGATCATGCCGATGCGCCGGCGCGCCGCGCGCAGGCCGGCACGGTCGAGCGCCACGAGGTCGGTGCCGTCGAGCAGGATGCGGCCCGAGGTCGGCTCGACCAGCCGGTTGATGCAGCGGATGAAGGTGCTCTTGCCCGCGCCCGACGAGCCGATCACCGCCACGAGCCCCGGGCCGCGGATCGCGAAATCGACGCCATCGAGGGCACGCTTGCCGGTGGCGTAGACCTTGGTCAGGCCCTCGACGCGCAAACGCTCGCGAGGGACCGCGGCGCCGCCCGCGGGCGGCGCCTTCACGCCTTGCATGGCCGCGCTATTCCTTGTTGCCGAGCTTGGACAGGCTGTCCTGCGTGTAGTGGATGCCCGATTGCGACTGGATGAGCCGCACGTCCTTCCACCCGCTCGCGTAGTCCACCGCCTTGAAGCCGGCCACGTCCTTGAACTCCTTGGCGAGCGCCGAGTTCTTGAAGTCGAACGTCAGGAAGGCTTCCTTGATCTTCGCCTGCAGCGTGGGCGAGAGGTTGTAGGCGACGCCGTAGGCCGTGCGCGGGAAGGGTTGCGACTCGTAGATCACGCGCAGCGCATCGGCCTTGAACATGCCGCGCTGCTGCATCCGGTCCTTGACCGACGAGGCCACGGGCGCCGCATCGTAGTCGCCGTTCACCACGCCCATCACCGAGTTGTCGTGCTTGCCCGAGTAGATGATCTCGTAGTCCTTGCCGGGCTCGATGCCGAACTGCTTGAACAGCACGCGCGGCGCGGTGTCGCCCGAGTTGGACGAGGGCGAGACGTGCGCCACGCGCTTGCCCTTCAGGTCGGCGACCTTGGTGATCGGGCTGTCCTTGCGCACGATGAGCTGCAGCGTGTAGCCGATCGTGCCGTCGGCATGCTGCATGGCCACCAGCGGCACGAAACCCGCGAGGTTCACCGCATAGGGCGTCGGGCCCGCGGCCACGCCGGCGATGTGCAGGCGGCCCGAGCGCATCGCCTCGACCTGCGCGGCATAGGACTCGGCGGGGAACCACTTGACGCGCTTGCCGGTGAGCTTGGCGATGTGCTGCATCAGGCCGTCGAACGCGCCCTCGTACACCGAGGGGTCCTCGACCGGCGTGTAGGAGAACACCAGCGTCGCGGGGTCGAGCCAGTCCTTGGGGTCCTTGGGCGTGTCGGCGACGAGGTCGTGGTTCGCGTCGCAGTAGCGCGCGTCGAGGTCGCCGCGGTTGCTGCAGGTCTGGGCTTGCGCGGGGATGCTGAACACCAACGCCAGCGCGGCGAGCGCGAGGGCGCGGACGAGGTTCGGACGGGACGGCATGGGACTCCTCCTGTGGCGGGCGTTATGGTCGCCCTCGAGCGCCTTCGCGGTGCGTGCTGCAGCGGAAGGCCGTCGCGTGATTCTAGGCCTCAACGCCCCATCCGTCATTCCCGCGGAAGCGGGAATCCGGCGATGGGTCCCCGCTTTCGCGGGGATGACGGTAATCTTGGTCATCCCCGCGGAAGCGGGGACCCACCGTGGATCAATCGTCCCCAGGGGCGGGCGCCGGATGCGCGGGCCGCGCGGCAGGTGCGCCGTGCGTCGCGTGGTCCTCGTCGAAGGCCTCCGAGCGGCGGTGGCGCGCCAGCAGCGTGTAGGCGGTGGGCACCACGAACAGCGTCAGCAGCGTGCCGAAGCTCATGCCGCCGACGATCACCCAGCCGATCGGCCGGCGCGACTCGGCGCCGGCGCCCAGTGCCGCGGCGAGCGGCAGCGCGCCCAGCACCATCGCGCCGGTGGTCATGATGATCGGCCGCAGGCGCAGCGTGGCCGCGTCGACCACCGCGTCCATCATCGACTCACCCTTGTCGCGCAACTGGTTGCTGAACTCCACGATCAGGATGCCGTGCTTGGTGATGAGGCCGACCAGCGTCACGAGGCCCACCTGGCTGTAGATGTTGAGCGTCTGACCGCCGAGGTACAGCGCGACCAGCGCGCCGGTCATGGACAGCGGCACCGACAGCATGATGACCAGCGGGTGGACGAAGCTCTCGAACTGCGCCGCCAGCACGAGGTAGATGAACGCCAGCGCCAGCACGAAGGTGAAGTAGATCTCGGAGCCCGACTTGCGGAACTCGCGCGACTGGTTGTCGAGGTCGGTTTGCGCGGTGACGGGAAGCGTCGCCTTCGCCGCCGCGTCCATGGCCTTGAGGCCGTCGTCGATCGAGTAGCCCGGCGCGAGCGTGCCGGTGATCTTGACGGCGCGCAGGCGGTTGAAGTGGTTGAGCGACTGCGGCGACACGCCCTCGTGCACGTCGACCAGATTGGAGAGCTGCACCATCTTGCCGTCGCGGGCGCGCACGTAGGCATCGCTGATGTCGGCGGGCACGGTGCGATCGGCGGCCGCGGCCTGCACGATCACGTCGTACTGCTCGCCTTCCTGCTTGAACCGGGTGACCTGCCGCCCGCCGAGATAGGTCTCGAGCGTCCGCGCCAGCGTGTCGACCGGCACGCCGATGTCGGAGAGCTTGTCGCGCTTGATGTTGACGCGCACCTCGGGCGTGTTGAGGCGCAGGTCGGTCTGCAGGTTCTGGATGAACGGGTACTTGGCACGCACCTCGTCGAGCATGCGGTCGCTGATGCGCGCGAGCTCGGCATACGACACCTGCGACATGATCACGTAGTCGATCGGCGTCGAGCGGAAGCTCTGGCCGAGCGAGGGCGGGTTGATCGCGAACACCTGCGCGCCGGGGATCTGCGCGAGCTTGGGGCGGAGCTCCTCGGCGATCTGCTGCTGCTTGCGCTTGCGCTCTTCCCAGGGCTTGAGGCGGAGCACCGCGTTGCCGTCGACCACCGTGGGGTACCCCGAGATCGCGGTGTAGGCGACCGACTCGGGGATGTCGCGGTAGAGCTCCTCCACGGGGCGGATCATGTCGGCGGTGTAGACCGGCGTCGAGCCTTGCGGTGCGGTCACCGTGGCGAACACCACCCCGCGGTCCTCGATGGGCGCGAGCTCGCTCTTGAGCTGCGTGAACACCAGCGCACCGACGCCGAGCACGACGAACCACATCACGACCACGAAGCTGCGGTGCCCCAGCGTCCAGCGCAGCGCGCGACGGTAGGCTTCGGTCACCGCGACGATCCAGCCCTCGATGAGGTTGTAGATCCTGGAGTGCTTGTCCTGGTGCCTGAGCAGCAGCGAGCACATCATCGGCGACAGCGTCAGCGCGACGAAGCCCGACACCAGCACGGCACCGGCGAGCGTGAGCGCGAACTCGATGAACAGGCGCCCGGTACGGCCCTGCGCGAAGGCGAGCGGCGCGAACACCGAGGTGAGCGTGAGCGTCATCGCCACGATGGCGAAGCCGATTTCCTTCGAGCCGAGGATCGCCGCCTTCATGCGCGGCATGCCGTCCTCGATGTGGCGGAAGATGTTCTCCAGCATCACGATCGCATCGTCGACGACCAGGCCGATGGCGAGCACCATGGCCAGCAGCGTCAGCGTGTTGATGGTGAAGCCCATGAAGTACATCAGCGCGAAGGCGCCGATCAGCGCCACCGGGATGGTGACGAGGGGAATGACCGTGGCGCGCAGGCTGCGCAGGAAGAAGAAGATCACCAGCACGACCAGGATGATCGCCTCGGTGATCGTCTCGAACACCGAGTGGATCGAGCGGTCGATGAACACCGAGGTGTCGTAGGCGATGATCAGCTTCATGCCCGGCGGCAGCGACTTGTTCATCTTCTCGACTTCGGCACGCACCGCGTTCGACAGGTCGAGCGGGTTGGCCACCGCCTGCTTGATCACGCCGATGTTGAGCGAAGGGCGGCCGTTGAAGCGCGACACGGTGCGCTCGTCGACCGGGCCGATCTCGGCGTTGCCGATGTCGCGGATGCGCACCGGGTAGCTGCCGACGTTGGCGACGATGATGTCGTTGAACTGCTCGGGCGTCTGCAGCCCGGTCTCGGCGACGACGGTGAACTCGCGCGTGCTCGACTCGACGCGTCCCGCGGGGATCTCGGCGTTCTGCCGCGTGATGGCGTTCTCGACGTCCTGCGCAGTGAGGTTGTAGCCCGCGAGGCGCGTGCGGTCGATGTTCACGCGCATCGACACCTGGCGCTCGCCGAAGATGCGCACGTCCGAGGCGCCGGGCAGCACCGACAGCCGCGGCTGGATGTAGCGCTTGACGTAATCCGACGCCTGCAGCGTGCTGAGGGAGCCCGCCTCGACGGCGATGTAGAGGATCGGCTGCGAGTCGGCCTCGACCTTGGCGATCACCGGCTCGTCGATGGTGTCCGGCATCTTGGCGCGCACCCGCGCAACCTTGTCGCGCACGTCGGCGGCGGCCGAGTCGGGGTCGCGCTTCAGGGTGAAGCGCACGTTGATGCGGCTCGTCTCCGAGCGGCTCTGCGAGGTCATCAGCTCGACGCCCTCGATGCCGGCGAGCGAATCCTCGATGATCTTGGTGACCTGCGACTCGACGACCTCGGCCGATGCGCCGCGGTAGGTCGTCGACACGCTCACCACCGGCTCGTCGATGCGCGGGTACTCGCGCACCGACAGGCGCTGGTAGGAGATGAGGCCGATCAGCAGGATGACCAGCGACAGCACCGTCGCGAAGACGGGCCGCTTGATGCAGATTTCCGGAAGCTGCATGTGCGCCGGTCAGGAACGCGAGCCGGGCACATCCGCCCCGGGCACCGACGCGCCGCTGGTGGGCGACGCAGCTCCCGCGGCCGGTGCGGTGGAGACGTCGCCGGCCTTGGCGGCCCGCACGGGCGCCGAGACGACGTTGACGCTCATGCCGTCGCGCAGCTTGATCTGCCCGGCGCTGACGACCATGTCCTCGGCGGTGAGGCCCTTCACGACCTCGACCTTGGCGTCGCGGCGCTGGCCGGTCTCGATGCGCGTGCGCACGGCCTTGCCGTCCAGCACGCGGAACACGTAGCGCTCGTCGCCTTCCGGCACGACGGCCTGCTCGGGAATGACCAGCGCGTCCTGCATGTCCTTGGTGACGAGGCGCACGCGCGCGAACATGCCGGGCCGCAGCGCGGCCTGGGTGTTCGCCACCTGCGCGCGGATCACCAGCGCACGCCCTGCGGCGTCGAGCTGCGGGTTGACCGCGATGACCTTGCCGTCGAAGGTCCTGCCGGGGAAGGCGTCGAGCGCAATCGACAGCGACTGCCCGGTCTGCACCTGGCGGAAATACGTCTCGGGCACGCGGAAGTCGACCTTCAGCGGGTCGATGGCCTCGATGTTGACGAGGTCCGCGCCTTCCTTGACGTAGTCGCCGACCGACACCACGCGAAGCCCGAGCACGCCCGAGAACGGCGCGCGGATCTCCGTCTTGGCGAGCTTGGCCTCGGCGAGCTCGAGCGAGGCCTGCGCGACCTTCATGTTGTTCTCGGCCTCGTCCTTGGCCTGGCCCGAGATGAAGTTCTGCTTGGCGAGGTCCACCGAACGGTCGTACTTGCTCTTGGCCAGCGTCATGTTGGCGCGGGCCTGCGCGACCTCGGCCTGGTTGACCACGGGGTCGAGCCGGAACAGCATCGCGCCCTTCGTCACCGGCTGGCCTTCCTTGAACTGGATGGCGCTGATGCGACCCGCCACCTCGGGGCGCAGCATCACCGACTCGTCGGAGCGCAGGCTGCCCACCGTGGTGATGGTCTGCGGCATCGACAGGGTGGCGACCTTGACGGCCTCGACCGTGACGGCGTTGGCGCGCACCGCCGTGGCTGCGGGGGGTGCTGCCGTGGTGGCGGATGCCGGGGCTCCGCGCTGGGTACCGAACCAGTAGCCTGCCGCTGCGGCGACAATGGCGGCCACGACGACGCCGATGACGGTCTTGTTCATTGGGCTGCTGTCACAGTGGGGTTGCTGCCGGAGAAATTGATAAACACGCAATTATGCGCCCGGGGCGCTCACGCTCGCAAACGCCCGCCCTGCTTTGGTTAAAATGTTGCAAAAAGTTGCAAATCCAGGAGGATTTCGAAGATGACCCGCTTGTTTCACACAATCGCACGCCTCGGCGCGCCTGCCGGCCGCGCGTGCCACCGCGCGATCGCCGCGTCCGCGACCGCCCTCGCCCTGCTGGTGCTGGCCTGTCCGACCGTCCAGGCCGCCGATGCGTTCCCTTCGCGGGTGGCGAAGATCGTCGTTCCCTTCCCCGCCGGCGGGCCGCTCGACACCGTGGCGCGCGAAATCGCCCAGCGCCTGACCGAAGCCTGGGGGCAGAGCGTGATCGTCGAGAACAAGCCGGGTGCCGGCGGGAACATCGGCGCCGACTACGTCGCCAAGAGCGCCCCCGACGGCTACACCGTGGTGGTGGGCGCGCTGTCCACCCACGCCGTCAACCCCTCGCTGTACCCGAAAATGCCCTACGACGCGGTGAAGGACTTCGCGCCGATCTCGCTCATCGCCATCACGCCCAACGTGCTGGTGGTCTCCGCCGCGTCGCCGTACAAGTCGGTCAAGGACCTCGCGGAGGCCGCCAGGGCCAAGCCCATGGCCTTCGGCTCGGGAAGCGTGGGCAGCGCCGGCCACCTCGCCGGCGAGCTCTTCAAGATCGTCACCAAGGCCGACCTGACGCACGTGCCCTACAAAGGTGCAGCGCCTGCGACCCAGGCGCTGCTGGCCGGCGACATCGCCTTCGTCTTCGACAACCTCGCCAGCGCCATGGCCCAGGTCAAGGGCGGCAAGGAGCGCGCGCTGGCGGTGACCACCGCGCAGCGCAGCCCGCTGGCGCCCGACATCCCCACCATGACCGAGGCGGGCTTCCCGGGCTTCGACCTCTCGACCTGGTTCGGGCTGATGGCGCCCGCCGGCACGCCGCCGGACATCGTCGCCAAGTGGAACAGCTCGGTGGTGAAGATCCTTTCCTCGCCCGACATGCGCCACAAGCTCGCGGCGCAAGGCGCTGAAGCGAAGCCCACCACGCCGGCCGAGTTCGCCGCCTTCATCGCCGCCGAAGTGCCGAAGTACGCGGAGATCGTCAAGGCCTCGGGCGCCAAGGTGGACTGACCGATTCGACCGCCATCGGAGGTATGCTCGCCCTGAACCGGCGCTGACCGGACCCGAGGAGGAACGCATGATCCGTCACCTGCTTCGCGCCGCTGCGGCGCTTGCAATCACGTGCGTCGCCGCCATCGCGCACGCGCAGGGCTTCCCCAACCACCCCGTGCGGATCGTCGTGCCCTTCCCGGCGGGCGGCACCACCGACATCCTCGCGCGCGCGGTCGCCGACCGCTTCACGCAGGACCTCGGGCAGCCGTTCATCGTCGACAACCGGCCGGGCGCCGGCGGCAACCTCGGCGCCGAGCTGGTCGCCAAGGCCGCGCCCGACGGCTACACGCTGCTGATGGGCACGGTGGGCACCCACGCCATCAACCCCAGCCTGTACGCGCGCATGCCCTACGACCACGTCAAGGACTTCGCACCGGTGTTCCTGGTGGCGGGCGTGCCGAACGTGCTGGTGGTCAACCCCTCGCTGCCGGTGAACACGGTCGCCGAGCTCATCGCCTACGCCAAGGCGAACCCCGGCAAGCTCGACTTCGCCTCGTCGGGCTCGGGCACCTCCATCCACCTGTCGGGCGAGCTCTTCAAGGTGATGGCGGGCGTGTCGATGCAGCACATCCCGTACAAGGGCAGCTCGCCGGCGCTGCAGGACCTGATCGGCGGGCGCGTGCAGCTCATGTTCGACAACCTGCCCTCGTCGCTGCCCTTCATCAAGGCGGGCAAGCTGCGCGCCATCGCAGTGACCTCGACGGCGCGCGCGGCGGCGCTCCCCGACATTCCCACCATCGCCGAAGCGGGGCTGCCCGGCTTCGAGGCCTCGAGCTGGTTCGGCCTGCTCGCGCCGGCGAACACGCCGGCCGACGTGGTGGCCAGGCTCAACGCCGAGGGCAACAAGTGGCTCGCCTCGCCCGAGGCGCGCGACAAGCTCCTGTCGCAGGGCGCCATCGCTGCCGGCGGCTCGTCCGCCGACTTCGCGGCGCATATCACGGCCGAGACGGCGAAGTGGGCGAAGGTGGTCAAGGCCTCCGGCGCGAAGGTCGAGTAACGCTCCCCGTCATTCCCGCGAATGCGGGAACCCACCGTCATTCCCGCGCAAGCGGGAACCCACCGTCATTCCCGCGGATGCGGGAACCGTGGGTCCCCGCTTGCGCGGGGATGACGGAAGGCGGCGGCCCCGAGCAGCACCCAGCCCGCGAGGAAGGCCACGCCGCCCAGCGGCGTGACGGCGCCCAGCGCGCGCGTGCCGGTGAGCACCAGCGCGTAGAGGCTGCCGCTGAAGAGCAGCATGCCCAGCAAAAAAAGGCGCGCCACCCAGGCGAGCAGCGCGGGCGCATCCTCGCGCATCCGCCAGAGGCCCACGCCGAACAGCGCCAGCGCGTGCCAGGCCTGGTACTCGACGGCGGTGTGCCAGGTGGCGAGGCGCTCGGGCCCGATACTTTCGCGCAGCGCATGCGCGCCGAAGGCGCCGGCGCCGACGGCGACGAACATGAAGACGGCGGCGATCGCGACGGTGGCGCGGCCCGGCTGCACGGCGGTTTGGTCTAGAATCGAAGCGTTGCGCGCCCGACCCCGGGCGCGCCTGTCGCGGACCACGATAACACGATGAGCATCGAACGCCGGCACGTCGGCAAGCGCCTTTCCGAGATGGTGATCCACCGCGGCTCGGGCCTGGTCTGGCTCGCGGGCCAGGTCGCCGACGACGCGTCGGGCGACATCAGCGCGCAGACCCGCGAGGTGCTGGCGAGCATCGACCGCCTGCTGGCCGAGGCCGGCAGCGACAAGCGCAAGATCCTCTCGGCGACCATCTACCTGCCCGACATGGGCGACTTCGCGGCGATGAACGCCGTCTGGGAATCCTGGGTGCCCGCGGGCGACACGCCGGCGCGCGCCACGGTGCAGGCCAGCCTCGCCAACGCCAAGTATCGCGTCGAGATCCAGGTCGTCGCGGCGCTGTGAACGCCACCGACAAGCTCTCCGCCGCCGTCATCGCCGCCTCGTCACGGCGCGACGTCGCGCCCTCCACCACCGAGTCGCGCATGCCGGTGACGCGCGCGCTGTTCGACGAGGTGATGGTGCCCTGCTTCGCGCCTGCCGAGTTCATCCCCGTGCGCGGCGAGGGCTCGCGCGTGTGGGACCAGCAGGGCCGCATGTACATCGACTTCGCCAGCGGCGTGGCGGTGTGCTCGCTGGGGCATTGCCACCCGGCGGCGGTGCGCGCGCTGGAGGAGCAGGCGCGGCAGATCTGGCACGTGTCCAACTGGTTCACCAACGAGCCGGCGCTGCGCCTCGCGCAGCGGCTCGTCGACCACACCTTCGCCGACCGCGCCTTCTTCTGCAACTCGGGCGCCGAGGCCAACGAGGCCGCGTTGAAGCTCGCGCGCCGCTACGCGCACGACCGCCACGGCGAGAAGCGCGTGCGCGTCATCTCGGCGGTCAACGCCTTCCACGGCCGCACGCTGATGACCGTCACCGCCGGCGGCCAGCCCAAGTACGCGCAGGGCTTCGGGCCCAATCCCGCGGGCTTCACCCACGTCCCCTACAACGACGTCGCGGCGCTCGAGGAGGTGTTCGCGCGCCACGACGACATCTGCGCCGTGCTGCTCGAGCCCATGCAGGGCGAAGGCGGCATGACGCCCGGCACGCCCGCCTACCTGCAGGCGGCGCGGAGGCTCTGCGACGCGCACGGCGCGCTGCTGATCCTCGACGAGATCCAGAGCGGCATGGGCCGCACCGGCGCGCTCTTCTCGTACATGCAGAAAGGCGTGACGCCGGACATCCTGACCAGCGCCAAGGGCCTCGGCAGCGGCTTCCCCATCGGCGCGATGATCACCACCGCCGACGTGGCCTCGGTGTTCACGCCCGGCGTGCACGGGACGACCTTCGGCGGCAACCCGCTCGCCTGCGCGGTGGCCGGCGCGGTGTTCGACGTCATCAACACCACCGAGGTGCTCGACGGCGTCAAGGCGCGCCACGCGCTGTTCATGGAGGGCCTCAAGGCCATCGACGCGCGCCGCCACGTGTTCCGCAACCTGCGCGGCGAAGGCGTGTGGCTGGGCTGCGAGCTCGACGAGCCGCTGCGCGGCAAGTCCGCCGCGGTGATGAACGCCTGCGGCGAGGAAGGCCTGCTGGTGCTGATGGCGGGCACCGACGTGGTGCGCCTGTGCCCGTCGCTGGTCATCTCGCTGGACGAGATCCTCGAGGGCCTGGCGCGCCTCGAGCGCGCATTGAACCGCGTCCTCGGCTGACAGTGCCCACGGCCGCCCTCGCGCCGCCGCATCGCTGACCGGATGTTCGTCGTCCGCCCCATCGCGCGCGACGACCTTCCCGGCGTGCTCGCCCTCACCGAGCGCACCGGCAGCGGCCTCACCAGCCTTCCCGCCAGCGAGGAGCGCATCGCCTCGCGCATCGCGCGCTCGCTGGCCTCGTTCGCAGGCGAAGCCACGCGCACCGACGAGTGCTACATGTTCGTGCTGGTCGAGCAGGGCGACGAGCGCGTGGTGGGCATCAGCGCCATCGAGGCCGCGGTCGGGCTCGACGAGCCCTGGTACAACTACTACGTCAACACGCTGGTGCACGCCTCGCGCACGCTGGGCGTGTACACGGCCGTGCCGACGCTGTTCCTCGCCAACGACCACACCGGCAACACCGAGCTCTGCTCGCTGTTCGTCGACCACGAGCACCGCCAGGCGCGCAACGGCCCCTTGATCGCCAAGAGCCGCCTGCTGTTCATCGCCGAGTTCGCCGCGCGCTTCGCGCCCAAGGTCATCGCCGAGCTGCGCGGCCAGCTCGACGCCGACGGCCGCTCGCCGTTCTGGGAAGGCCTCGGCCGCCACTTCTTCTCGATGGAGTACACCACCGCGGACTACCTCACGGGCATCGGGCAGAAGGCCTTCGTCGCCGAGCTGATGCCGCGCCATCCCGTGTACGTGAACCTGCTGCCGCAGGCCGCGCGCGATGCCATCGGTGCCGTGCACGACGACACCGTGCCGGCGCGCGCCATGCTCGAGCAGGAAGGCTTCCGCTACGAGGGCTATGTGGACATATTCGACGCCGGGCCCACGGTCGAGTGCTTCCGCGACAACATCGACGCGGTGCGGCGCTCGCAGCTGCTGGAGGTCGAGGTCGTCGACACCGTCGACGCCGCGCTCGAGGGCGGCCTGGTGCACTGGCTGGTGTGCAACCGCCGCTTTCGCGACTGGCGTGCCGTGATCGCCCGCGCCCCGCGCCACGTCGAGCGCTTTCCCCTGGACGAGGCCGCCGCGCTGGCGCTCGGCCTCGGCGCCGGCGACAGCGTGCGCGCCGTGGCGCTCTCGCCCGGGAACCGATGACCCCCCTACCGTCATCCCCGCGAAAGCGGGGACCCACCAATACTGGGTCCCCGCTTTCGCGGGGATGACGTGATATGAGGGAGTTCAACTTCGACGGCCTGCCGGGCCCGACGCACAATTACTCGGGCATGGCGGCGGGCAACCTCGCCTCGGAGCGCAATGCGCAGCTCGTGTCCGACCCGCGGGCCGCCGCGCTGCAAGGCATCGCCAAGATGCGCGCGCTGCACCGCATGGGCTTCGCGCAAGGCGTGCTGCCGCCGCACGAGCGGCCGCACGTCCCCAGCTTGCGCGCGCTGGGCTTCGGCGGAAGCGACGCCGAGGTCGTCGCCCGGGCCGCACGCGAGGCGCCCGCCCTGCTCGCCGCCTGCTCCTCCGCCGCCGCCATGTGGACGGCGAACGCCGCCACCGTCAGCCCCTCGCCCGACACGGCGGACGCTCGCGTGCATTTCACGCCCGCCAACCTCGTCTCGCATTTCCACCGCGCGATCGAGGCGGCCACCACCACGCGCATCCTGCGCACGGTGTTCGCCGACCCGGACCGCTTTGTCGTGCACGATCCGTTGCCCGCGGCACCGCAGTTCGGCGACGAGGGCGCGGCCAACCACACGCGTTTCGCCGCCGGCGCCGGCGCGGGATGCGAGTTCTTCGTCTACGGAAAGCAGGCTTTCGGCAGTGCTCCGCCGGGCACCACGCCATCGCGCTACGTGGCGCGACAGACGCGCGAGGCGAGCGAGGCGGTGGCGCGACGCCATGGCCTCGACCCCGCTCGCACCGTCTTCGCGCAGCAGGACCCCGCGACCATCGACGCCGGTGTATTCCACAACGACGTGATCGCCGTCGGCAGTGGCACGCTGTTGTTCTGCCACGCGCGCGCCTTCGTCGACCAGGCCGCCGTGCTGTCTCGACTTCGCGACATCGTCGAGGGCTTCGAGCCCATCGTCGTCGACGACGCCGACGTGACCGTCGACGAGGCCGTTTCCACCTACCTCTTCAACAGCCAGCTCTTGGCGCGCCCCGACGGCCGCTTCGTCCTGGTGGTGCCGGCCGAGTGCCGCGAGAACTCGCGCACCGCGCGTTACCTCGACGCGCTGGTCGCCGGCGGCGGCCCGATTGTCGAGCTTTGCAAATTCGACCTGCGCCAGAGCATGCGCAACGGCGGCGGCCCCGCCTGCCTGCGCCTGCGCGTCGCCCTTTCGCCCGCCGAGGCCGCCGCGCTGGGCGCGCGCGTCCTCGTCGACGACGCGCTGTGCGACGCGCTGGAGGCGATCGTCAAGGCGCGCTACCGCGACCGGCTCGCGCCCGCGGACCTCGGCGATCCCGCGCTGCTCGACGAGTCGCGCCGCGCGCTCGACGAGTTCTCGTCGCTGCTCGCGCTGGGCAGCCCCTACGAGTTCCAGCTCGACGGCGCACCTCGTCATCCCCGCGCAAGCGGGGACCCACGCGAAGCCGGGCAACGCCGACGAACGTGACGTTCACGTAAAGCGTGAAAATTCCGCGCGCCGCTCGTCCGGATGTCTTTGACGTCCGCGTGATTGAGGTCTATGCTCGCATCATCGTCATCGAACCCTCCCCCACAACATGACGACGACGGTATCGCCCGCCTGACGCGCGATCATCGCCGAGCCAGCACCGCGTTCTCGCGAAGGGACCCGGGTTCACGGCCCCGCGAACTACCGGACAGGAAAAATACAAGACGGCCGCGCAAGCGGCCGTTTTTCTTCCGGCCTCAGTGCGCCTCGGCCTCCGTCGGCATGCTGCGATGGCGCACCACGGGCGAGTAGCGCATGGTGAAGGCCGTCAGCGCCACGCCCAGCGTGGCGACGGCGAGGATGGTCGGGCGCAGGCCGAAGGCCGTCGCCAGCGCACCGCCGGCCAGGGCGCCCACCGGGGCGGGCGTGACGGTGAGAAAGCGCATCGAGGTGGTCATGCGCCCCAGCAGGCGATCGGGGGTGATCGCCTGGCGCAGCGACAGGTAGGCGATGCCGAACAGCACGGCCCCGAAGTCGAACAGCAGGAAGGCCGCGCCGAACGCGGCCGTGGCCCAGGTGCCCGCGCGGATCCAGGCGTAGGACTGCCAGCCCAGCGCCGTGAGCATGAGCCCGCCGACGATGGCGCGGCCCACGCCGAAGCGCGTGGCCAGCCGCTCGGCGAGCGCCGCGGCGATCATGCAGCCCGCGCCGCCGAACATGAACGCGAGCCCCAGCGCCCCGGCGGAAAGCCCGACCTCGCGCGTGGCGTAGAGGATCAGCACCGCGACCATCATGTTGTGCAGGAACTGCCAGCCCGCGGCGAGCACCGCCAGCGAGCGCAGCGTGGGATTGCGCCACACGAGCTTCAGGCCCTCGGCGATCTCGCGCGACACGCGCATGCCCTGCGAAGGCCGCGGCAGGTCGCGGCGCGCACGCACGCCCTTGAGCATCCACGCCGAGCCGAGGAAGGACAGTGCGTCGAGCGCGATGGCGAAGGGCGCCGTGAGGGTATGCACCAGCGCCCCCGCGATGCCGGGCCCGACAAGTGCCGCGCTCGTTTCGCCCAGCGCGATCTTGGCGTTGGCCTCGACCAGCCGGCGGCGCCCCGCGAGCTGCGCCAGCAGCACCTGGTAGGCCGAGCCGCCGATCACGTTCTGCACGCCGCAGATGAAGCCGACCACGAAGAGGTGGGTGATGGTCAGCACGCCCATCCACGCGGCGACGGGAATGGACAAGAGCGCGATCCCGCGGCCCGCGCCGCAGGCGATCACCACCGGGAGCTTGCGCACGCGGTCGAGCAGCACGCCCGCATGCAGCGACACCAGCGCGAAGGGCAGCGTCTCCAGCGCCACCAGCACGCCCATCTGGAAGGGCGTGGCGGCGAGCACCAGCGCGGCGGTCAGCGGCAGCGCGAGGTTGGTGACCTGGCCGCCGAAGGCGGTGATGGTCGACGAGGCGAAGATGCGGCGGAAGTCACGCGAGCGCCAGAGGCCGCGCGGCCGAGGCCGCAGGCCGCGCAGGAAGCGCGCGATGGCGCGATCCGCCCCGCCGGCGGGAACCGCGGCCGTGGCGGCGGGAGGCGGCGTCACTTGCCCTTCTTCAGCCGGTCGAGGTCGATGTCGTAGAACAGCCAGGCGTGCTCGTTCAGCACGTTCTTCTTGTAGCCCAGCATCCAGGGGCGCAGCACGGTGTTCTCGTAGCGGTACACGTTGAGGTCGACCGGCGTGTAGGCCATCATGATCTTCGCCATGGTCACGTAGAGCTTGTCGCGCTCGGGCCCCGGGCGCATGGCGCGCGAGGCGGCGTAGGCCCGGTCGTAGTCGGCGTTGCGGAAGCGCGCGATGTTGGACTGGCCGGCGTTGGGACCGTAGAGGAGCTGCACGAAGGCGTCGCCGTCCCCGCTGTTGTTGAACCATCCGACGGCCCACATCTGCAGCTGCCCGCCGTCACGCGCCATCTTGAGGAGCTCGGGCCACTTCTGCTTGACGAAGTCGATGCGGATGCCGATGGCGTTCATGCTCTTCTTCCACAGCTCGTCCTGGTCGCGGTCGCGCGCGGTGGGCGTCGAGCCCATCATCAGCTTCAGGGGCTTGCCGTCGGGAAGCTCGCGGTAACCGTCGCCGTCGCGGTCCTTGTAGCCGAAGCGGTCGAGCAGCGCGCGCGCCATCCCCGGGTCGAAGCCCGGGTTGACGTCGAGCCCCGCGATGTAGCCCAGGTTGTCGGGCGGCACGAACTGCGTCGCCGGCCGTGCCTGGTTGTTCCACAGCACCTTGACGAGGTCGTGGGTGTCGAAGCCCATCACGATCGCGCGGCGGAGCGCGATGCGGTCGGGGGTGTAGCCGCCGACCACCGGGTCCTCCATGTTGAAATACGTGTACGAAATGGAGTTCTGCACCGCCGATTGCAGCGTCACGCCTTCCTTCGTGTAGCCGGCCAGGAGCTTGCCGTCCGGCGAGAGCACGCGCGTCACGAGGTCGGCAGGCACGTTGGCGTACTCGAGGTTGCCCGAGTCGAAGGCGAGCAACAGCGGGTTCGATTCCTCGATGATCGAGATGTCGATCGTGCCGACCTGCGGCAGCCGCTTGCCCTTCATCGAGGCGGCCAGCGCGCGCGTGGCGGCGTCGGCGCCGGCGGGCGCCTCGGGGAAGTACGCCTCGCGATAGCCCGGGTTGGCCTCGAGCACGATCTTCTGCCCCCGCCGCCATTCCTTCAGCCGGTAGGGTCCCGTGCCCACGGGGTTGGCCATCGCGCGCCCCGTTTCCTTGTCGCCGTAGGCCTCGACCACCTCGCGCGCCACCGCGCCCAGCGCGATCTGGATGAGGTAGTTCATCAGCGTGTAGTCGGGCTGCACGAGCTTCAACTGCAGCGTGTAGCGGTCGAGAGCGCGCATGCCCTCGATCGGCTGGTCGTAGTCGAACCTGCCGTCCTTCTTCGCCTTCGCCACCGCCTCTTCGAGGCCGACGAGCTTGCCGGCGAGGTAGTAGGCGTTGGGCGAGCGCACGCGCGGGTCGACGACGCGCATCCACGAGTACACGTAGTCCTGCGCGACGAGCTCGCGGCGCTTGCCCTTGAACGCGGGGTCGTCGGCGAACCAGATCCCCTTCTTGAGGCGGATGGTCCAGGTCAGGCCATCGGGCGTGATGTCGGGCAGCGCCTCGGCCGTCGCAGGCACCATGCGGTAGGGCCGCGCGAGGTAGTCCGGCACGTACAGCGGGTCGAAGATGGCGCGCATCACGTGCGCCGAGTACAGGTCCGAGATCGCGGCGGGGTCGAAACCCGTCTCGGCCACCGGGAAGGCGACGCGCAATACCTTGGCAGGGTCGGCCCAGGCGGGCGCCGCGGCCCGCGCGGGCGCTGCGGCCTGCGCAGTGGCCGCCGGCGCGGCGGCACGCGACGCCGGCGCGACCATCGCAGCCAGCACCACGAGCGCGGCCACCGCCGCGCGGCGGAAGGCCCTCATCCCGCCACCCACGCTACAGCGCCTTCTCGATGTCCGGTGCGATCGACTCGGGCGTGTCGTTGGGCGCGTAGCGCGCCAGTACCTTGCCCTGGCGGTCGACCAGGAATTTCGTGAAGTTCCACTTGATCGCCTCGCTGCCCAGGATGCCGGGCTTCTCGGCCTTGAGGAACTTGTACAGCGGAGACGCCGCGCCGCCGTTGACCTCGACCTTGGCGAACATCGGGAAGGTCACGCCGAAGGTGGTCTCGCAGAAGGTGGCGATCTCCTGCTCGGTGCCGGGCTCCTGCGCGCCGAACTGGTTGCAGGGGAAGCCCAGCACCTCGAAGCCGCGCGGATGGAACTTTTCCTGCAGCGCCTCGAGGCCCTTGTACTGGGGCGTGAAGCCGCAGGCGCTGGCGACGTTGACGATCAGCAGCACCTCGCCCTTGTAGCGGTCGAGCTTGACGGGCTTTCCGCCGATGTCGTCGACGGTGTAGTCGTGGACGCTGGCCATGTTGGCCTCGTAGCGATGGGAGGGGCGTTATGTTACCCCGTCATCCCCTCGTCATCCCCGCGAAAGCGGGGACCCACCCAACTGTCATCCCCGCGAAAGCGGGGACCCACCGGCACCCGCGCTAGGTCGCGCCATACCCCCCACCGCCCGGCGTGCGCACCACGAACACGTCGCCGGGCTGCATCTCGACCTTGAAGGTGGCGCCGTACACCTCGCGCGCACCGCCCGCGCGCTCGATCCAGTTCTCGCCCACCTTCCCCGGCCCGCCGCCCTGCGCGCCGAAGGGCGCGACGATGCGGTGGTTGGCGAGCATCACCGCGGTCATGGGCTCGAGGAAGCGCACCCGCCGCTCGCCGCCGTCGCCGCCACGGTTTTTCCCCTCTCCTCCCGTGCCGGGAAGGATGCGGTAGGCGTCGAGCCGCACCGGGAACCGCCACTCCAGCACTTCCGGGTCGGTGAGGCGCGAGTTGGTCATGTGGGTCTGCACCACGCTCGCGCCGTCGAAGCCGGGCCCCGCGCCGGCGCCGCCCGAGATGGTCTCGTAGTACTGGTAGCGCGCGTTGCCGAAGGTGAAGTTGTTCATCGTGCCCTGCGAGGCCGCCAGCACGCCCAGCGCACCGTAGAGGGCGTCGGTGACCACCTGCGAAGTCTCGACGTTGCCGGCGACGACGGCGGCCGGGTAGCGTGGCGCCAGCATCGAGCCCTCGGGGATGACGATGGACAGCGGCTTCAAGCACCCCGCGTTCATCGGGATGTCGTCGTCGACCAGCGTGCGGAACACGTACAGCACCGCGGCCTTGCACACCGCCGAAGGCGCGTTGAAGTTGCTGGCGAGCTGCGCGCTGGTGCCGGTGAAGTCGATGGTGGCGCTGCGTGCCGCGCGGTCGACCGCGATGCGCACCTTCACGGTCGCGCCGTCGTCCATGGCGTAGGCGAAGCTGCCGTCCTTCAGCACCGACAGCACGCGGCGCACGGCCTCCTCGGCGTTGTCCTGCACGTGCTGCATGTAGGCCCGCACCACGGGCAGCGAGAACTGCGCCACCATCTTCGCGAGTTCCTGCGCGCCCTTGGCGCAGGCGGCGACTTGCGCGCGCAGGTCGGCGAGGTTCTGCTCGACGTTGCGCACCGGGTAGCGACCCGCGGTGAGGATGGCGCGCAGCGCGTCGTCGAGGAACACGCCCTCGCGCACCAGCTCGACGTTGTCGAGCAGCACGCCCTCCTCGTCGACGTGGCGCGAGTCGGGCGGCATCGAGCCCGGCGTGATGCCGCCGATGTCGGCGTGGTGGCCGCGCGCGGCGACGTAGAACTCGGGATCCTCGCTGTCGAGGAACACCGGCGCGATGACCGTCACGTCGGGCAGGTGCGTGCCACCGTTGTAGGGCGCGTTGAGCACGTAGGTGTCGCCGCGCTTCATGGTGCCCGCGCGGCGCGCGATGATGGTCGCGACGCTCTCGCCCATCGACCCCAGGTGCACGGGCATGTGCGGCGCATTGGCGATGAGGTTGCCCCGGGCGTCGAAAATGGCGCAGGAGAAGTCCAGCCGCTCCTTGATGTTGACCGAGTACGAGGTGTTGGCGAGCGTCACGCCCATCTGCTCGGCGATGGCCATGAAGAGGTTGTTGAACACCTCCAGCAGCACGGGGTCGGCGCGCGTGCCGATGGCATGGGCGCGAGCGAGCGGCACGCTGCGCGTGAGCACCAGGTCGTCGCCCCTGGTCAGCTTTGCCGACCAGCCGGGCTCGACGATGGTGGTGGCGTTGGGCTCCCTGACGATGGCCGCGCCGTCGATCGCGTCGCCGGGGCGCAGGTCCTCGCGCGCGTAGACGGCGGCATCGTGCCAGGCGCCGCTGCTGTAGAAGCGCGTGCGCGCGATCGGCGCGAGCGGTCCCGCGCGCGGCGTGAACGAAGGCACCGCCGCCGCGGCCGATTCGCCCCGGCCCACGGCCTCGACCGCGATGGCCTCGACCACCAGCGGGCGCCCGGGCATCAGGAAGCCGTACTGCGCCATGTAGCGCCGCTTGAATTCCGCCTCGATCGGCGCGGGGTCGTCGCCCGCGGGAACCTCGAGCGTGGTGTCCGTACCCTCGTACTTGAGGTGGAGGCTGCGCGAAAGCGCGATGCGCGCCTCGTCGATGCCCTGCGCGGCGACCTCGTCGTGCGCCGTGCGGCCGAGCGCCGCGAAGTCCGCGTCCAGCGCGGCCAGTGCCGTTGCCGACAGCCGCGCCTCGGCCGCCTGCTGCCTCAGCGCGCGCACGTCGGCGAGCCCCATGCCGTAGGCCGAGAGCACACCGGCGAAGGGATGGATGAACACCTGCGTCATGCCCAGCGCGTCGGCCACCGCGCAGGCGTGCTGGCCGCCCGCGCCGCCGAAGCAGCACAACGTGTAGCGCGTGACGTCGTAGCCGCGCTGCACGCTGATGTGCTTGATGGCGTTGGCCATGTTCTCCACGGCGATGCGCAGGAAGCCGTCGGCGATCGCCTCGGGCGCGGCGCGTGCGTGGCCCGCCGCCTCGAGCTCGTCCCCCAGCGCGGCGAAGCGCGCGCGCACCACCTGCGCGTCGAGCGGCTCGTCGCCGCCGGGCCCGAACACGCGCGGGAAGAGCGCGGGCACGAGCTTGCCGGCCATCACGTTGCAGTCGGTGACGGTGAGGGGCCCTCCGCGGCGGTACGACGCCGGCCCCGGGTTGGCGCCCGCCGATTGCGGCCCCACGCGCAAGCGCGCGCCGTCGAAGCTGCAGACCGACCCGCCGCCCGCCGCGACGGTGTGGATCTTCATCATCGGCGCGCGGATGCGCGCACCCGCGACCTCGGTGTCGAAGGCGCGCTCGTACTCGCCCGCCCAGTGCGTGACGTCGGTCGAGGTGCCGCCCATGTCGAAGCCGATGATGCGCTCGAAGCCCGCGAGCCGCGACACCTCGACCGCGCCGACGATGCCGCCCGCGGGGCCCGAGAGGATCGCGTCCTTGCCCTGGAAGCGGTGCGCGTCGATGAGCCCGCCGCTCGACTGCATGAACTGCAGGTTGATGCGCGCGCCACCGCCCGTGCCGCGCGCCGCGCCACCGCCTGCGCCGCCGCCTGCGCCGCCGCCTGCGCCGCGCCGCCGCCCAGCGCGCGCTCCACGCGCTCGACGTAGCGCCGCAGGATGGGCGACAGGTAGGCGTCGACCACGGTGGTGTCGCCGCGCGACACGAGCTTCATCAGCGGGCTCACCTCGTGCGAGACCGACACCTGCGTGAAGCCGATGGCGCGCGCCAGCGCGGCGAGCTCGCGCTCGTGCGCGGGGAAGCGGTAGCCGTGCATCAGCACGATCGCCGCGGCGCGGATGCCGTCGGCGTGCGCGGCACGCAGCGCGCGTTCGGCGCCCGCGAGGTCGATGGGCGCGACCACCTCGCCGCGCGCGCCGATGCGCTCGTCGACCTCGACCACGCGCTCGTAGAGCATCGACGGCAATTCGATGCGCCGCACGAAGAGCTTCGGCCGGTTCTGGTAGCCGATGCGCAAGGCGTCGGCGAAGCCGCGCGTCACCACCAGCAGCGTGCGCTCGCCCTTGCGCTCGAGCAGCGCGTTGGTCGCGACGGTGGTGCCCATCTTGACGGCGTCGATCGCGCCCGGCGGGATCGGCGCGCCCGCGGCGAGGCCGAGGAGCTCGCGGATGCCCTGCACCGCGGCGTCCTCGTAGCGCTCGGGATTGTCCGAGAGCAGCTTGTGCGTGACCAGCGTCCCGTCGTCGCGGCGCGCGACGATGTCGGTGAACGTGCCGCCGCGATCGATCCAGAATTGCATGACGCCGTCCGGTGCCCGATGGCCGGGTCCGCGACCCGAACCCCACCCCGCGATTCTAGCTGCCGCGATGCGTCCGCGCCGGGCTCGCGCGAAAGGCCGTCCCTGCCGCCCAGCGTGCCCGCTCGCCCCCGCCGGCGCACGGTGGCGGTGCGCAGTTCCGCCGCCGCATCCGTTGTGATAGCTTCCCGCAGATCGCGCGGGCCCATGGGGAGGCGCCGCGCCCCCCAGGAGAACACGATGCATCGATTGCCCGCCGCGGTGATGGCCCTCGCCTTCGCCGCCCTGCTGCCCGGCGTCGTCCACGCGCAGACCAAGTGGGACCTGCCGACCGCCTACCCGGCCAACAACTTCCACACCGAGAACATCGTCCAGTTCGCCGCCGACGTCGACAAGGCGACCAGCGGCAAGCTCAAGATCACCGTGCATCCCAACGCGTCGCTGTTCAAGGCGCCCGAGATCAAGCGCGCGGTGCAGGGCGGCCAGGCGCAGGCGGGCGAGATATTGCTCGTCAACTACGAGAACGAGGACCCGCTGTACGGGCTCGACGGCGTGCCCTTCCTCGCGACCTCGTACGCCGACGCGGCGAAGCTCTACAAGGCCGAGCGGAAAGCGCTCGAAGCCAAGCTCGCGAAGCAGGGGATGATGCTGCTGTATACGGTGCCCTGGCCTTCGCAGGGGATCTATACCAATCGCACGCTC
Organism: Casimicrobiaceae bacterium; assembly: GCA_044226535.1. Lineage (GTDB taxonomy): Bacteria > Pseudomonadota > Gammaproteobacteria > Burkholderiales > Casimicrobiaceae > VBCG01. Next base: position 87,331 of record JBGAGT010000014.1, read on the forward strand.
AACAGCGTCGCCGACATGAAGGGCCTGAAGTGGCGCGCCTACAGCCCGGCCACCTCGAAGATCGCCGAGCTGGTCGGCGCGCAGCCCGTCACCGTGCAGGCGGCCGAAGTGTCGCAGGCGCTCGCCACCGGCGTGATCGACTCGTACATGTCCTCGGGCGCGACCGGCTACGACTCCAAGACCTACGAGTCGATCAAGAAGTTCTACGACACCCAGGCCTGGCTGCCGAAGAACGCCGTGCTCATGAACCGCAAGGCCTTCGAGGCCCTCGACAAGCCCACGCAGGCCGCGCTGCTCAAGGCCGCCGCGGACGCCGAGGTGCGCGGCTGGAAGATCTCCGAGGAGAAGACCGGCTGGTACCTCGACCAGCTCAAGGCCAAGGGCATGGAGATCGTCAAGCCCGGCGAGCAGCTCACCGCCGACCTGCGCAAGGTCGGCAACTACATGCTCGCCGAGTGGCTCAAGAAGTCGGGCGACGACGGCAAGAAGGTCATCGACGCCTATCGCACGATGCAATGACCGCGAAGGCCGGCAACCGGCGCACGCCCGCGGCAGGCGGGCCGCGCCACCCGGCCGTTCCCGGGACATCGCGATGAGGCGCTTCCTCGACAGGCTGTATGTCGCGACGGCGGCGCTGGGTGCGCTGGGCATGGTGGGGACGCTGCTGTTCGTGGTGGCCGGCGTGGCGGGACGCCTCACCGACCGCTACCTGCCGGGAACCGACGCCTACGCGGGGTATTGCATGGCGGCGGCCGGCTTCCTCGCCCTCGCCCACACCCTGAAGCGCGGCGAGCACATCCGCGTCACGCTGGTCCTCGAGCACCTCACCGGCAGCCGCCACCGTGCGCTCGAGACCTTCGCGATCGGCGTCGCGATGTTGCTCTCCATCGCCTTCGCCTGGTACAGCGTGCGACTCGCCTGGCAGTCCTGGGACTTCAACGACATCTCGACCGCCAACGACGCCACGCCGCTGTGGATTCCCCAGCTGGCGATGGCGGTGGGAACGGTGGTGTTCGCCATCGCGCTGGTCGACGAGTTCGTGCTGCAGCTTCGCGGCAAGCGCATGGTGCGCGTGCCCGCCGAAGCGCTTCGCAACGAGTAGGCGGCCATGGGCGACGGTGCCATCACCCTGCTGCTGATCGTCGCGCTGTTCGCCATCCTCGGCAGCGGCGTGTGGATCGGCCTCGCGCTGTCGGGCGTGGCCTGGATCGGCATGGAGCTCTTCAGCTCGCGGCCCGCCGGCGACGCGATGGCCGTGACCATCTGGGGCGCGGCATCGTCGTGGACGCTCACCGCGCTGCCGCTGTTCGTGTGGATGGGCGAGATCCTGTTCCGCACGCGCCTGTCCGAGGACATGTTCAAGGGGCTCGCACCGTGGCTGGAGCGCGTGCCCGGCCGGCTGCTGCACACCAACATCATCGGCTGCACGATCTTCGCCGCCGTGTCGGGGAGCTCCGCCGCCACCTGCGCCACCATCGGCAAGATGACGTTGCCCGAGCTCGCGCGCCGCGGCTACCCCGAGGACATCACCATCGGCACGCTGGCGGGCGCCGGCACGCTCGGCCTCTTGATCCCGCCGTCGATCATCATGATCGTCTACGGCGTGATGGCCAACGTGTCGATCGCCCACCTTTTCATCGCGGGCGTCATACCCGGCATCCTGCTCGCCGCGCTGTTCTCGTCTTATATCGTCGTGTGGGCGTTGATGAACCCCGGCAAGATACCGCGTATCGCGCAGCAAACGACGCTCGCGCAAAAGGTCGCGGCCTCGCGCCACCTCATCCCCGTGGTGCTGCTGATCATGGCGGTGCTCGGGTCGATCTACGCGGGCATCGCCACCGCCACCGAGGCTGCCGCGTTCGGCGTCGTCGGGTCGCTCGCCATCTCGCTGGCGCAGCGCTCGCTCGGCTGGGCGACCTTCCGCGACAGCCTGATGGGCGCCACGCGCCTCTACTGCATGATCGCGCTGATCCTCGCCGGCGCGCAGTTCCTCACGCTCGCGATGGGCTACATCGGCCTGCCGCGCCACCTCGCCGAGTGGATCGCCGGCATCGGCCTTTCGCCCTTCGGCCTCATCGTCGCGCTGACCATCTTCTACGTGATCCTCGGCTGCTTCCTCGACGGCATCTCGATGGTGGTGCTGACCATGGGCGTCATCCTGCCGTCGATCGAGGCCGCGCACATCGACCTCGTGTGGTTCGGCATCTTCATCGTGCTGGTGGTCGAGATGGCACAGATCACGCCGCCCGTGGGCTTCAACCTGTTCGTGCTGCAGGGCATGACCGGCAAGCAGATCACCTGGATCGCGCGCCACGCGCTGCCGATGTTCTTCCTGATGATCGTCGCCGTGCTGGCGATCTGGATCTTCCCCGGCCTCGTCACCGCGCTGCCGCAGGGGATGAAGCTTGGCTGAGGCCGCGGCGCGGGCCAGCGTCGCGACGCCTGCCGCGCACGCCCCGCCCCGCGCGCCGCGCAGCGATGCGCAAGGCTACGACGCCTGCCTGGCGACGCCGTTCGCGGTGCTCGGCATCCGCTGCAACGCGAATGCCCTCACCGGTCTCGACTTCCTCGCGCTCGATCATCCGCCGCTGGCGCCGGTGTCGCCGATCGCCGGGCGGACGGTCGACGCCATCGAGCGTTATCTCGCCGACGCGGACCACCGCTTCGACCTGCCGCTTGCGCCTGGCGGCACGCCGTTCCAGAAACGCGTGTGGCGCGCGATCCAGGATATTCCCGCGGGCGAGGCGCGCACCTACGGTGAGCTCGCGCAAGGGCTCGGCTCCGCCGCGCGTGCGGTCGGCCAGGCCTGCGGCTCCAATCCGATCGCGCTCGTCATCCCCTGCCATCGCGTCACGGGCAGCGGCGGTCGTCTCGGCGGCTTCATGCATTCGGCCGGCGACGATTCGCTGCGCATCAAGCGCTGGCTGCTCGCGCACGAGTCGACGTTCTTCGGCGCACGTTAGCCGGCCTGCACGGGAATTGCGCGAGGACGAACCCGCCGGGCTCCGGCGCGTATCATCGTCCACGACGGCATGAAGGACAGCGCGCAATGAATTCGAAGCTCGTCAGCAGCATCGCCGCGGTGGCACGTTCGCGATTGGTGACGATCACGGTCGGATCGCCCCTGATCGACGCAGCCAGGCTCCTCGCGGATACGCACATCAGCCTGGTCGTCGTCTGCGATTCCGGCGGTGTGATGACCGGCGTCGTGACGAAAACCGACGTCGTTCGGCAGATCGGGCGCTGCCGGGGCGCAGCCTGCATGACCGCGGCCGCCGACGTGATGACCCGCGACGTCGCCCACTGCCGCCCGGGCGACTTCCTGCCCGATGTGCTGTCGATGATGGAAAAGCGCGGCGTCGTCCACGTTCCCGTCGTCGACGATGATTTGCGGCCGATCGGCGTCGTCAATGCGCGCGATGCGCTGCGTGAGCTGATGGCGGAAGGCGAATACGAAGAATCACTTCTGCGCGACTACGTGATGGGCGTCGGCTATCGCTGAGCAGGTGCCGGCTGCCAGTAATTCTCGAACGCGAGCTCGCCCGGCTGGCCGCGACGGTTGGGGCGGAAACCGCGCGCCGTGAGGAGCGCGCGCACTTCACGCGCCATCTCCGGATTGCCGCACACCATGATGCGCGAGCGCCGCGGATCGAGGCCCAGGCCCGCCGCGCTCTGCAACCGGCCGTCTTCGATCAGGCGCGGAATGCGCGACGAGAGCGCGCCGGGCCGGCGCTCGCGCGTGACGACCGGTACATACGTGAACCGCGGGCGCGATGCGGCGACCGATGCTTCCTGCCCGATCGCCGAGATCTCGTCGCGGTACGCGAGCTCCGCGGCGTAGCGCACGCTGTGAACGAGGACGAAGTCGCGGTAGGCCTCCCACGTGCGCGGATCGCGCAGGATCGACAGGAAAGGCCCGAGACCGGTACCGGTCGCGAGTAGCCACAGATCTTCCCCGGGCGCGAAGCGATCGACGGTCATGAAGCCGTAGCTGTTGTTCTCGATGCGCATCGAGTCGCCCTCGCGGATCGCGGACAAGGCAGCGGAAAACGCGCCGCCGGGCACCAGCACGGCGAAGAATTCGAGATGCGGATCGTCCTTGGCGGAGACGATCGAGAAAGGTCTCCAGACCGCGCCGCCGTCCGCACCGGCGAGGCCGAGGCGCGCATAGTGTCCCGGCGTGAAGCGAAAGCCCGGCGTGCGATCGATGCGAAACGACAGCAGGCTTTTCGTCCAGCGGCGCACCGCGAGCACGCTCGCGGTCGCGGAGCGCGCGGCGGCGGGCGGCGCGGAAGCCTTGCCGTCGGCGGCTTGGGGCGATGCCGGCTCCGGGGTCGCGTCAGGCCTTGCGGAGCCGATCGTTGACGTACGGATCCCTATTCCGCAGCCGAGGCGCCGATTTCGCGCTTCGAGAGCGTCGCCCCGCCTTCGTTCTCCCAGCGTGCGATCGCGCGCCGGTAGGACCTGCCCTCCTGCGCACGGGAGCGCTCGGTCGAGCGGCCGGCGCGCCGCTGCATCCGTTCGTCCAAATGACGTGCGAGCCGCCACGCGGCGAAGGCCGCGGCTGCAGCAACGAGCACCCTCATCGTCGGTTTCATCGAATTTGCGCCAGGTCAAGGAATACCGGTCTTCCCCGCTTTGCCGCCGACACATCACGAATGTGCATGTCCGGATGATGCGCCTTCGCGGCGTTTCCCGCTCGTCGACTGTGCGCAAGCGGTGCGCCATCACCCGGCGGCGGCCTCGTGCGCACGTCGACAGGGCGACATATGATAGGTGCAACGCCCGTACATCGCTCATGGACAAGAACGAGCCGCCCCCCGTCGACGCATCCGCCATCGACGCCTTCTGCGACCAGCTCTGGCTGCGCGACGGCCTCGCGCAGGCCTCGCTCGCCGCGTATCGCCGCGACCTCGTCGCGTGGTCCGCGTGGCTCGGCACGCAGGGCCGCGACCTTCTCGCCGCCGACCGTTCCGACGTCGAGCGCTGGCTGGGCGAGCAGTTCAAGGCCAAGGCCAAGGCGACGTCGATCGGGCGGCGGCTTTCGGCGCTGAAGCGCTTCTACCGGCTGCAGGCCGAGGCCGGTACCGTGCGCGACGATCCCACGCTGCGCGTTCAGGCGCCCAAGCTCGGCCGGCGCCTCCCCAAGGCCGTGTCTGAAGCGCAGGTCGAGGCCCTGCTCGCCGCACCCGATCCCGAGGCGCCGCTCGGCCTGCGCGACCGCGCCATGCTCGAGACGCTGTACGCCACGGGCCTGCGCGTCTCCGAGCTCATCGGCCTCACGCACGCCCAGGTGTCGCTCGCCAACGGCGTGGTACGCGTGATCGGCAAGGGCAGCAAGGAGCGCCTGGTGCCGCTGGGCGAGGAGGCCGTGGCGTGGATCGACCGCTATGCGAAGGAGGCCCGGCCGGGACTCGCGGGCGCCTCGCGTGACACCCACCTCTTCCTCACCGCGCGCGGCAAGCCGATGACGCGCCAGGCGTTCTGGGTGCTGGTCAAGCGCCACGCGCGGGTCGCAGCGATCGACCCGGCGACGCTGTCGCCGCATGTGCTGCGGCATGCGTTCGCGACGCATCTCCTCAACCACGGCGCCGACTTGCGGGTGGTGCAGCTGCTCCTGGGGCATGCCGACATCACCACCACCACCATCTACACGCACGTGGCGCGCGAGCGGTTGAAGGCCTTGCATGCGGCGCATCACCCGCGGGGGTGAAGGGCCGCTACGGCGCCGGGCACGCGCCGGCGGCCAGGGACTGCTGCGCTATACCCACACGTCGTTTTGCGCGGTATACGCGCCCCCCGCGTCGCCGGTGTTGACCACGCCGCGCGGCTCCACGAGCATGATGCAGCACTCCCGTGCCGCCACCGGTCGGTGCTCGACCCCCTTCGGGACGACGTACATCTCACCTTGGGCAAGCGCCACCTGCCCGTCCCTGAACTCCAGCGTCATCTCGCCGTCCAGGACGATGAAGACTTCATCGGTGTCGGCGTGGCGGTGCCAGACGAACTCGCCTTGCACCTTGGCGAGCTTGAACTGGTAGTCGTTCATTTCCGCGATGACGCGAGGCGACCAGTGTTCCGTGAACCGGGACAGCTTGTCACGCAGGTTGATGGCGGTGCTCGAATCGTGCTTCATCTCGCTTCCATTCTCACCACGCCAGGCCCGCGCGCGCGATAGCTTGCGACTCTTGCAGAATTCAGGCCGCAGCCAGCTTCAGTTTGCCTACCCGCTGGAGATCGACGTGGCGACGAGCAACCCAAAGGTCGTGTGCATCCTGCATGGCAAGCCAGCTCTCGGGAGAACGGCCCAGGGCCTTGGAGAGGCGCAACGCCATTTCCGGAGTGACACGACTGAGCCCCTTGAGGATGCGGCTTAGCGTGGATGCAGCCACGTCCAGCTTTTCGGCAAGCTCGCGCCCGCTGATACCGTTGGGCTCCAGATAGATTTCGGTGATGAATTCACCAGGATGCGGAGGGTTGAACATCGCCATCAGTGATAATCCTCATAGTCCAGAACGTACGCATTTCCTTCCTGGTACTCGAACGTCACGCGCCAACTGCCATTGACTGTTATAGACCAGCGCCCGCGCATTTGCCCTTTGAGCGAGTGAAGCCGAAAGCCGGGAACGTCCATATCGTCGATGGATTTCGCAGTATCCAAAGCAGCCAGTTGCATTCGAAGCCGCTTGGCGTGACTCGTCTGAACACCGGATGCGCTGCCGGTTTCAAAGAGCCTTCGCAGGCCTTTGTGCCGAAACGACTTGATCATCCCCCAATTGTATCATGTTGCGCAACACGCATCACACTATATGCAACAAGTGGCCAGCCGAGGTGCATTCTGCGCATTATCCCCATTGACCCGGCCCGGCATCACCGATGAAACCTTCCGCCAAGCTGCCCGTCACCCCCGCCATCCGCGCGCTTCGCGCCGCCGGCGTCGCCTGGACCGACCATCCCTACCGCTACGAGGAACGCGGTGGCACGGCGGTGTCGGCGCGCGAGCTCGGCGTCGACGAGCACGCCTGCATCAAGACGCTGGTGATGGAGGACGACGCCAGGAAGCCGATGATCGTGCTGATGCACGGTGACCGGGAAGTTTCGACGCGCAACCTGGCCCGACAGATCGGCGTGAAGTCGGTGCAGCCCTGCGAGCCGGCGGTGGCCGACCGCCATTCGGGCTACCAGGTGGGCGGCACGAGCCCCTTCGGCACGCGCCGCGCCATGCCGGTGTATGCGCACAAGACCATCGTCGACCTGCCGCGCCTCTACATCAACGGCGGCCACAGGGGCTACCTGGTCGGGCTCGACCCCGCCGACCTCGTGAAGGTGCTGAAGCCGGTGCTGGTCGACATCGAGGCCGGCTGACCCACTACTTCAGGTGGTCGTACAGGTAGCTGTACTCCAGTGCCGTCATGAACGCGGCCTGGCTGTTGTCGGCGGAGCCCGCATGGCCGCCCTCGGTGTTCTCGTAGAAGCTCGCGTCGTAGCCCATCGCCTGCATCTTCGCCGCCATCTTGCGCGCCTGCACGGGGCCGACGCGGTCGTCGAGCGTCGAGGTGGTGAAGAGCACCGGCGGGTACTTCACGCCCGGCTGGACGTTCTGGTAGGGCGAGAAGCGGCGGATGAACTCCCATTGCGCGGGATCGTCGGGGTCGCCGTACTCGGCCATCCACGACGCGCCGGCCGACAGGTGCGTGTAGCGCTTCATGTCGAGCAGCGGCACCTGGCAGACGATGGCGCCGAAGAGCCCGGGATACAGCGTCAGCATGTTGCCGACGAGAAGGCCGCCGTTGCTGCCGCCCATCGCACCCATGTGCGGCGACGAAGTGACCTTGCGCGCGACGAGGTCCTGCGCCACGGCGGCGAAGTCCTCGTAGGCACGCAGGCGATTGGCCTTGAGCGCCGCCTGGTGCCAGCGTGGGCCGTACTCGCCGCCACCGCGGATGTTGGCCACCACCAGCACCCCGCCACGCGAAATCCAGCCGCGTCCCATGGTCGCGCTGTACCAGGGGTGCAACGAGTCCTCGAAGCCGCCATAGCCGTACACCAGCGTCGGGTTGCGGCCGTCGAGCTTCATCGCCTTGGGCGCCACCATGAAGTACGGCACGCGCGTGCCGTCCTTCGACGTGACGAAATGCTGCGACACCGTGTAGCCCGAGCCGTCGAAGAAGCGCGGCGCATGCTTGAGCGGGGCGGCCGCGGCGGCAGGCTCGCCTGCCGCGGCGAGCGCGCCGTAGTACAACGTGGTCGGCTCGAGGAAGCCCGTCACCGTCATGAAGTAGGCGTCGGACTCGTCGCCGTCGACGGCCATGGCGCCGACGTTGCTCATCGCGGGCGTGTCGCCCAGCGTCTCGCGCTTCCATGCGCCCTTGCCCGGCGTCAGCACCTCGACGTGGCTCACCACGTCGCGCAGGGTGTTGAGGATCAGGTGGTGCCGCGTCCACGACGCGCCGGCCAGCGACGTGTGGTCGTCGGGCGTGAACAGCACGGTGAAATCGCGCGCGCCCTTCATGAACGCGTCGTAGTCGATCGCGAGCAGCGCACCCGCGGGGTAGGTCGCGCCGCCGACCGTCCACGGCGATCGCGTCTCGACGGTCATCCACTCGCGCTTGACGCCGAACTGGGCGTCGCGGGGGATGTCGATCTTCGCCAGCGCGCCGTCGGCGCCGCGCTCGAACGTGGTGTGCGCGTAGAAGGCGTGGACGTGGGTGACGAAGTCGCGCTCGAACCCCGGCGTGTCGTCATGGTTGGCCGATACGGCGAGGTCGTCGGGCGTCACCTCCGACACCAGCGTCGCCGACGAAAGCGGCGTCCCGCGCGTCCAGCGCTTGACGATGCGCGGGTAGCTCGACTTGGTCATCGAGCCCGGGCCGAAGTCGGTGGAGACGAAGACGTGGTCGATGTCGATCCAGTCCATTTCGCTCTTGGCCTCGGGCAGCGCGAAGCCGTCCTTGACGAAGGTCCGCGTCTCGATGTCGAACTCGCGCACCACGGTCGCGTCGCCGCCACCGCGCGACAGCGAGACGAGGCAATGGCGATACTCGGGCCGCAGGCACTGCGCGCCGTGCCACACCCACTTCTCGTTCTCGGCCTTGGCCAGCGCGTCGACGTCGAGGATCACGTCCCAGCGCGGCGCGTCCTTGCGGTACTCGTCGAGCGTGGTGCGCCGCCACAGGCCGAGCGGATGCGCGCCGTCGCGCCAGAAGTTGTAGTAGTAGGGCCCGTGCTTGGAGACGTAGGGGATGCGCGCGTCGGAATCGAGGGCCTCGAGGATTCCGCGGCGCAAGGTGTCGAAGGCCGGCGTCGAGGCGTAACGCGCGACGGTCTCGGCATTGCGCGCCTTCACCCAGCCGAGCGCCTTGTCGCCCTTGATGTCCTCGAGCCAGAGCCAGGGATCGTCGGTTGCAGCGGTTGCAGAGGCGGCGGCGGGGGCGCCGGCAGCGACCGGCGCGCCGGCCCCGGGAGACGGGGTGGTATTCATGGCGGAAGGGGCGGCGGAGTCGGCGGCGGCGGCAACGGCGGGCAATCCGCCCAGCAGGGCAACGCCGAACAGGAGGCCACGCGAAAGGTTGTCGAAGGTCATGGTGGGAAGGAAGACCGGGCGACGAGGTCGCGGCGACGGGCGATGAGGCGGATTGTTGAAGGACGGACCTGCGCCCGCCTCGTGGGGAATCGAGCGTGCGCCTTCAGGCCGGCGCGCGGCGCTCGATGGCGACGCCGATTTCCTTGACACCGGGAAGCGCCGCGAGTTTCACCACGCGAAGCTTCACCCAGGGTGCGCCGAACTCTCCCAGCACGATGTCGGCGAGCCCCTCGGCGAAGCGCTCCATCAGCGGGTAGGTGTGGTCGGCGGCGTAGGCCTTGATCCGCCGCACGATCGCCGCGTAGTCCAGCGCGTCGGCGAACTCGCCGCTCCTGAACGGCTCGTCCGAGGGCATGCCGATCTCGAGGTCGAGGCGGATGAGCTGCGGCAGGTGCGCCTCCCAGCGGTAGACCCCGATGGTCGTCGTGACGCGGAAATCGCTGATGATGATCGAGTTCACGACGGGTTCGCTTTGCTAGAATCGCCGCGATTCTAGCGGACGGGGGGACTTCATTGATCGCCGGCATGCTGGTCGTCGTCGCAGCCTACCTGATCGGATCGATTTCGTTCGCCATGGTGGTGAGCAAGGCCTACGGCCTGCCCGACCCCCACGAATACGGTTCCGGGAACCCCGGCGCCACCAATGTGCTGCGCACCGGCAACCGCAAGGCGGCGCTGCTCACCATGGTGGGCGACGGCGTCAAGGGCTACCTCGCGGTCCTGCTGGCGCAATGGCTGGTCGCGCGCTTCCAGTTGCCCGATTGGGTGGTCGCCGCCTCGGCGCTCGCGGTGTTCCTCGGCCACATCTGGCCCGTCTACTTCGGCTTCCGCGGCGGAAAGGGCATCGCCACCGCCGCCGGCATCGTGTTCGCGTTCCACTGGCCGCTCGGCCTCGTGCTCCTGGTGATCTGGCTCACCATGGCCGTCGGCTTCAAGATCAGCTCGCTCGCAGGCCTCGTCTCCGCGGTGCTGATGCCGCTCGGGATGTTCTACGAAAGGGGCGCGTCGCTCGAGACGTTCGCCACGCTGGTTATCGCGGTGCTGCTGTTCTGGCGGCACAAGGACAATATCCGCAAGCTGGTGGCAGGCAAGGAGAGCTCCATCGGGCGGTAACGCCGGAGTCCTCGCGCCTGCGAGGGCGCCGCATCGCGGGCGCGAGGCACTAACCGCGCGCAACCTCCGCGAGCGCCCACCGCGGCCTGACGTCGAACGCCCCGCCCGCCTCCACCGCGAGGTCCGGCCGCAACGCGCCTGCGAGCGCGATCATCGCGCCGTTGTCGGTGCAGAACGCGACGTCGGGGTAGTACACGCGCCCGCCGCGTGCGCCGATGGCGGCGGCGAGCCGGGCGCGCAGGCGGGTGTTGGCGCCGACGCCTCCGGCGACCACCAGCGCGTCGCGGCCGGTGGCGGCGAGCGCGGCGATGGCCTTGGCTTCGAGCACGTCGACGACGGCGGCTTCGAACTCGCGCGCGATGTCGGCGCGCGTGGCGTCGTCGAGCCTGCCTTCGCGCTCGAGTCGCTGGGTCAGCACGCGCACCGCGGTCTTGAGGCCGGAGAAGCTCATGTCGAGGTCGCCCGAGTCGCGCATGGGGCGCGGCAGGCGCAGCCCCGGAACGTCCTCGCGTCCCTGCAGGGCGAGCCTCGCGAGCGCGGGCCCGCCGGGGTACGGCAGGCCCAGCAGCTTGGCGGTCTTGTCGAAGGCCTCGCCCGCGGCGTCGTCCTGGGTGTCGCCGAGGAGCCGGTACTCGCCGATCCCCGCGACGTCGTAAAACTGGGTATGGCCGCCGGAGACCAGCAGCGCGACGAACGGGAAGCCCGGCGCGGGATCGGCGAGCAGCGGCGACAGGAGGTGCCCTTCGAGGTGGTGCACGCCGATCACCGGCTTGCCGAGCGCGAGGCCCAGCGCATGCGCGACGCTCGCGCCCACCAGCAGCGCGCCCGCGAGGCCCGGGCCGCGGGTGTGGGCGAGCGCGTCGAGGTCGGCGAGCGCGAGGCCCGCGTCGGCGACGACGGCCTGGATCATCGGCGCCAGCCGCGCCACGTGGTCGCGCGAGGCGAGCTCGGGCACCACGCCGCCGTAGCGGGCGTGCATGGCCACCTGCGAATGCAGGGCGTGGGCGAGGAGGCCGCGGTCGCTGTCGTAGACGGCGACGCCGGTCTCGTCGCAGGAGGTTTCGATGCCGAGGACGCGCATGGGAGGCAGAAGTGTAGCGGCTTGCAGGCCCGCCGCCGGGCTTGCTATAATCGTGGGCTGCCATGGGTCTCAGGTGGCGAACAGCCCCCGGGCCATGGCGAAATTTCCCAGCAAAACCAGTTAGTTAACGTCAATTCACCGAGCAACGAGCCTTTATGCCGAGCGTCCGCGTCCGCGAAAACGAGCCCTTCGAGGCTGCCCTTCGTCGTTTCAAGCGCACCATCGAAAAGACGGGGCTGCTCACCGAGCTTCGCGCACGCGAGTTCTACGAAAAGCCGACCGCCGAGCGCAAGCGCAAGAAGGCCGCCGCGGTGAAGCGCCACTACAAGCGCATCCGCAGCCAGCAGCTCCCGCCCAAGCTCTACTGAGTTCGCGGCGGCCACGGCAGCCGACCATGCCGGCTCCCATCGGGAGCATCCAGATCCAGGCAAAGGGGCGAAGCGATTCGCCCCTTGTCGTTTCCGAAAGACACTTCCCATGACGCTCAAGGACCGCATCACCGAGGACATGAAGGGCGCGATGCGCGCCAAGGACAGCGCGCGCCTCTCGACCATCCGCCTCCTGCTGGCGGCGATGAAGCAGCGCGAGGTCGACGAGCGCGTGGTCCTCGCCGACGCCGACGTGCTGGCGATCGTCGACAAGATGATCAAGCAGCGCAAGGATTCGGTGACCCAGTTCGAGGCCGGCAAGCGCCAGGACCTGGCCGACGCCGAGCGTGCCGAGATCGCGGTGCTGTCGGCCTACCTGCCGGCCCAGCTCTCCGAGGCCGAGGTCGACGCCGAGATCGACGCGGCGATCGCCGCCACCGGGGCGGCGGGCGCGGCCGGGATCGGCAAGGTGATGGCGGTGGTCAAGCCCAGGCTTGCGGGGCGCGCCGACATGGCCGCCGTGTCGGCGCGGGTGAAGGCGAAGCTCGCTTCCTAGGCCGACGCACGGCCCCCACCGGGGTGCGCCACACGCCGGCGCCGCGCCTATAATGGTCCGTACCCTGCCGTGTGGGCATGCCCGCGCGAGCCGGTGTCTCTACGGCTCGCGCGCGCTGTCTCGGTCGCGCCGTCGTCCGCTGCCGCCTTTCGGCGCCGCGTCGTAGCTTGGGTGGGAGCGTCGCACGTCCTTGATTCCCAACGATTTCATCCAGACGCTCCTCGGCCGCGTCGACATCGTCGACGTCATCGACCGCTACGTCCCGCTCAAGAAGGCGGGCGCCAACTATGCGGCCTGCTGCCCCTTCCACAGCGAGAAGTCGCCGTCGTTCACGGTGAGCCCCACCAAGCAGTTCTATCACTGCTTCGGCTGCGGCGCGCATGGCACGGCGATCGGCTTCCTGATGGAGTACGGCGGCAAGTCCTTCCCCGACGCCGTGGCCGAGCTCGCGCGCGACGCGGGCCTCGAGGTGCCCAACGACGCGCGGCCCGGCGAGCGCGAGCGCCGCGAGGAGGCGCAGACGCTGACCAGCGTGCTTTCGCGCGCGGCCGCGTTCTACAAGGCCGAGCTCAAGGCGAGCCCCCGCGCCATCGCCTACCTCAAGGGTCGCGGCCTCACCGGCGAGATCGCCGCGCGCTTCGCGCTGGGTTACGCGCCCGAGGGCTGGCAATCGCTGACGCGCGCCTTCGAGCGCTACGACGACCCGCTGCTGGTGAACGCAGGCCTCGTCATCACCGGCGAGGGCGACAAGCGCTACGACCGCTTCCGTGACCGCGTGATGTTCCCCATCCACGACGTGCGCGGCAACGTGGTGGGCTTCGGCGGCCGCATCATCGACGAGGGCGAGCCCAAGTACCTCAACTCGCCCGAGACGCCGGTGTTCTCCAAAGGGCGCGAGCTCTACGGCCTCTACCAGGCGCGCACCGCCATTCGCGATGCGGGCTGCGTGATCGTGGTCGAAGGCTACATGGACGTGGTGGCGCTGGCGCAGCACGGCGTGGATTACGCCGTGGCCACGCTCGGCACCGCGACCACGCCGGTGCACGTGCAGAAGCTCTTCCGCCAGACCGACCGCGTCGTGTACTGCTTCGACGGCGACGCCGCGGGCCGCCGCGCCGCGTGGCGCGCGCTGGAGAACACGCTGCCCGCGCTCGCCGACGGCAAGAACGTGCAGTTCCTGTTCCTGCCCGACGGCCTCGATCCCGACGACTTCGTGCGCGCCCGCGGCCGCGAGGCCTTCGAGGCCGCGCTCGCCGACGCCGCCCCCCTTTCCGAGGTGCTGCTCGCCGAGCTCGCGGAGCGCCATCCGCCCGTCAGCGACGAGGGCCGCGCGGCGCTGGCGCAGGCCGCCCGGGCGCACCTCGCCGAGGTGCGCGCACCGATCCTGCATGCGCTGCTGACGCGCAGGCTCGCCGAGATGACGGGCCTGCCCGAGCCGACGCTGCGCGGCCTGATGGGCAGCGCCGGTGCGCCGAGCACCGCGCCGCCGCCGGCGAGCGACGACGCCGTCGAGCCGGAGACGGGCGAGTTCGCCGCGCTGCGGCGCCGCGCCTTGCCCCCGGGACGGCGGGTGCGCCGTTCACCTTCGCTGGCGCGCGGCTTGCTGCATGCGTTGCTCATGCAACCTGCGCTCGCGAATTCGGTCGATATACCTGAGCCCGACGACGGCACGCCCGAGGGCGCCGCGCTGGCCGCCGTGCTGGAGGCGTTGCGCGCCCAGCCGATGACCACCCAGGGCCTTGTACAGCACTTCAGCGGGAGCGCCCACGAGGGCGTGATCGTCGGGACGCTGGCGGCCGACGAGGGCGAGGAGATCGCCCCCGAGGAGGCCGAGTCGATGCTGCGCGACGGCATCGCCCGCTGGACCGCCCGGCGCGAGGCCGCGCGCACCGACCGGCTGCTGGAGGTGCCGCTGGAGCGCATGACCGCCGCCGAGCGCGAGGCCGTGCGCCAGCGGCTCGGCGCCCGCAAGGCACGCCCCGAATGAGCCCCGGCGGACGGAATTGTCCAGCGAGGCTGTTATACTTTAAAGCTTTTCTGCGCGGCCCCATGTTGACCCTGCGGTTGCGGCCGGGCCACCCGCCCTGAACTCGAAGCCCGCCCTTCCGACCGCGCTCACGACTTCCCGGAACTCCACGATGACCATGGCCAAGAAGCCCACCCGCAAGACCGCATCGACGACGCGCCCGCGCACCCCCGCGCGAGGCGCTGGAACACGGACGAGCGCGGCCACCGGCAGCCGCGCCGCCAGGCCGGCCGCGGGCAAGGCCACGGCGAAGGCCGCAGGCAAGGCGGCCGGCAAGCCGGCCGTGCGCAAGGGCGCTGCCGCCAAGCCGGCCGCGCACAAGGCAGTCGCCGGCAAGGCGGGTGCCAAGGGATCGTCGCACAAGCCCGTCGCGCACAAGGCCCACGCCAGCGCCGGCAAGGCCGACCCGAAGCACAAGGCCGCCGCGCACAAGCCGGCGGGCAAGTCCAAGGCCGCGGTGAAGCCCGCGGCGCATGCCAAGCCTGCGGCGCACGGGAAGGCCGACGCGCAAAAGCGCGCCCCCAAGCTCGCCAAGACCTCCACCACCCACGTCGCGCCCAAGCTCGACGCCAAGGCCAGGGCGGCGCTGCAGCACAAGCCCGCCAAGCCCGCGACCAAGGAAGCCGCCAAGCTCGCCGCCGCCAAGCCGCTGGCGAAGGACGCCAAGGCGGGCAGCAAGCCCGCCGGCAAGGAAGCCGCCAAGCTGACGGCGAAGGAGACCGCCAAGCTCGCCGCCGCGCCCGCGTCGGCCAAGGGCGCTGCCGGCAAGGCCGGTGCCCCCGGGCAGGCCGGCGCCAAGCCCGCGGCCCTGCAACCCAAGACCGCCGGCGAGATCGCCGCGCGCATCGCCGGCAAGCGCGCCGAGGATGCCGCCAGCAAGAAGAACGGCAAGGGCAAGCAGGAAGCCCCGCGCGAGCTCACGCCGGCCGACATCGAGGCCCGCAAGCGTCGCCTCAAGACGCTGATCGTGCTCGGCAAGGAGCGCGGCTTCCTCACCTACGCCGAGATCAACGACCACCTGCCCGACGACCTGGTCGACGCCGACCAGATCGAGGGCGTGATCTCGATGATCGGCGACATGGGCATCCAGGTGTACGACGAGGCCCCCGACGCCGACACGCTGCTGATGGCCGAGACCACGCCGACGGCGCCCACCGAGGACGTCGAGGAAGAGGCCGAGGCCGCCGCCTCGACGCTCGACAGCGAGTTCGGCCGCACCACCGACCCCGTGCGCATGTACATGCGCGAGATGGGCTCGGTGGAGCTCTTGACGCGCGAGGGCGAGATCGAGATCGCCAAGCGCATCGAGGACGGCCTGAAGCACATGATCCTCGCGATCTCGGCCTGCCCGATGACGGTGGGCGAGATCCTCGACATCGCCGACAAGATCGCCAAGGACGAGCTCAAGATCGACGACCTGGTCGACGGCCTGATGGACTTCGACGAGGAGATCGCCCCCGTCGCCGCCGCGCCCGCGGCGGCCGCCGACGGTGACGACAACGACGACGACGAGGACGACGCCGAGGACGACGCCGGCGCGATCGCCGCCGAGAACCTCGAGCGCCTGCGCGTCGCCTCGCTGGAACGCTTCGCCACCATGCGCAAGCACTACACGCGCATGCTGGCCGTGCTGCAGAAGGAAGGCCACAAGTCGCCGCGCTACATCGAGCTGCAGAAGAAGATCTCCGCCGGCCTGATGCAGATCCGCTTCTCGGCCCGCCAGGTCGAGCGGCTGTGCGACCGCGTGCGCACCGAGGTCGACAACATCCGCCAGATCGAGCGCAAGATCCAGGACCTCGTCGTGGTCAAGGGTGGCATGCCCCGCCCCGACTTCATCAAGAAGTTCCCCGACGCCGAGACCAGCCTGCACTGGATCGATCGCGAGGTGCGCGCCGCGCACCCCTACAGCGAGCAGTTGAGCCGCTACCGCCAGGCCATCGTCGAGCAGCAGCAGAAGCTGATCGACCTGCAGGCGCGCGTGATGATCCCCCTGAAGGACCTGAAGGAGATCAACAAGCAGATGTCGACCGGCGAGGCGCGCGCCCGCAAGGCCAAGCGCGAGATGACCGAGGCCAACCTGCGCCTGGTGATCTCGATCGCCAAGAAGTACACCAACCGCGGCCTGCAGTTCCTCGACCTCATCCAGGAAGGCAACATCGGCCTGATGAAGGCCGTGGACAAGTTCGAATACCGCCGCGGCTACAAGTTCTCGACCTACGCGACGTGGTGGATCCGCCAGGCCATCACGCGCTCGATCGCCGACCAGGCGCGCACCATCCGCATCCCGGTGCACATGATCGAGACCATCAACAAGATGAACCGCATCTCGCGCCAGATCCTGCAGGAGACCGGCCAGGAGCCCGATCCCGCGACGCTGGCGGTGAAGATGGAGATGCCCGAGGACAAGATCCGCAAGATCCTCAAGATCAGCAAGGAGCCGATCTCGATGGAGACGCCGATCGGCGACGACGACGACTCGCACCTCGGCGACTTCATCGAGGACCAGTCGACGGTGGCGCCTTCGGACGCCGCGGTGAACGCCTCGTTGCGCGACGTGTGCAAGGACATCCTCGACACCCTGACGCCGCGCGAAGCCAAGGTGCTGCGCATGCGCTTCGGCATCGAGATGAACACCGACCACACGCTCGAGGAAGTCGGCAAGCAGTTCGACGTCACGCGCGAGCGGATCCGCCAGATCGAGGCCAAGGCATTGCGCAAGCTGCGACACCCGTCGCGCAGTGAGAAGCTGCGGAGCTTCCTCGAGGGCGAGGGCTGATCGATCCGCAGGGTTTCCCGCACAAGGGGCGCGCCGAAAGGTGCGCCCTTTTTGTTGGGGCGATGCGCGGCGCTTCGGCCCGGGAGTGGGTCCGGCCGCAATGCGTGGCCCATCAGCCCGGGAGCGTGTCCAGCCGCAATCGTTCAGCGTGGCGGCGCGTTGTCCAGCGGACTCGTAACGCCGAGGCCGCCACGGTTGAGGACGTGGGTGTAGATCATCGTCGTCGAGACGTCGCGGTGGCCAAGCAGCTCCTGGACCGTGCGGATATCGTAGCCGGATTCGAGCAGGTGCGTCGCGAATGCGTGGCGGAACGCGTGTGCCGTCACGGGCTTGGTGACGCCCGAGCGCCGGGTTGCCGAGCGGATGCCGCGCGACAGGCCGTCTTCGTGCAAGTGGTGGCGGCGCACGATGCCCGAACGCGGATCACGGCTCGGTGCCTTCGCCGGAAATAACCAGTACCACGCCAACGTCGTGGCCGCATTCGGATACTTGCGCCCGAGCGCGTAAGGCATCTCGACACCCGGCGCCCCGACGGCACGGTCTGCGCACCACAGCGCTCTTGCGCGATCACGCTGCTGCAACAGATCCGGTGCAAGCGACGCGGGCAGCATCGTCACGCGATCGCGTCCCCCCTTGCCGTGGCGCACGACGAGCTCCCGCCGACGAAAATCGACATCCTTGATACGCAGGCGAAGCGCTTCCATCAGGCGCATGCCGGTGCCGTAAAGAAGCCGTGTCAGCAGTTGCGGCGTGCCTTCTGCGTGCGCGAGGATGGCGTGCACTTCCTCCTTGCTCAACACCACCGGCAAGCGCCTAGGCTTCTTGGGCCGCGCAATATCGCCGAGCCATGGCAACTCGATCGCGAGCACCTCCCGGTACAGGAAGAGCAGCGCCGAGAGTGCCTGCTGGTGGGTTGCAGCCGCGACATCGCGCTCCACGGCAAGGTACGTCAGGAAGCGCTCGACGGCGTCGGCTCCCAGGTCGCGTGGATGCCGCTTGTCGCTGAAAAGGACAAAGCGCCGGACCCAATCGACATAGGCCTGCTCGGTGCGATAGCTGAAGTGGCGATAACGAATGGCGTCTCGGACCTGGTCGAGCAGTTTGCGAGGCGGGCCCGGTCCGTGCTGACCGTCGGTAGAGTGACCCTCGACGGGTCCAGGCGAGATAGGCGACGCATCCCGATTAGCCGACGCCGACATCTTCTTGCGTTTCAAGGACTTCTTCGTTGACCTTCCCCGATTATCCGGTGCAGACTATCCGCTTAGGTATTAGACCAACGACCTATTTCTCGTTAGGTCCCGCGATCAACGATGAGCGAGTTCAACCTCCGCTTGGCCGCAAGCCAAGATCTGAGGCGAGTTGTCGAGTTCAAGCTCGCGATGTTCGAGGAGTCTGGTCACGCGTCTTTGCTGGCGGCAGGCGCTCTGGAGGTCATCCTGAACGACTACGAGAGTCTCTACGCTCGAGCTGAAGCGCAACATTTCGTGGCTTGCGTAGGTAGTGCGCTCGTAGCTTGCGCAGGCGCGTTCTTGAAGTCGGATGTACCGTTCCGGTATTTCAAGAACCCCATCCACGGGTTCGTGGGTGATGTGTACACGCGCCCTCAGTACAGGCGCAAGGGTCTGGCGAAGTCGCTCAACGAAATGGCATTGGATTGGCTGCAAAGCCGAGGTATCACCATGGTTCGCCTCCTAGCATCCGAAGCGGGGCGGCCGTTGTACGAGTCCCTTGGCTTCGTCAACAGCGACGAGATGTACCGTGTCAGCGGCACCTAACCGCTCCATCGAGCCGACGTGCCAAAGGCCGCTGCGCGCCCTTTGCCACGCGGCTCATGTCGAACGTTAGGCCACAGGCGCAAATGGGCAGCACTACGCAGTGGGTTGGAATTGGCGCGATCCTTGTCGCGTCTTGGGTGCTGACACTTTCGCCCTTCCTCCTGGCAATCTATCTTGTTGTTCGCGCTGGCGCAGCATTGCCGCGCAAGTTCGTCTTTGTCTTTGTGGCAACATCATTGGCGTATGGAATCGCGATCTTTGCCTATTGTTTAATGGTGTTGCCTCTACTTTTGGTTGCAATCTACTTTGTTCCCTCGATGCGCGCGTCTGGCACGTTGCCTGACGAGCCATTTTGGCTTCATGTGTTGAATTGGGCAGATATGCATTCCCATTGGATTGTTCCGGCCACAATCGGGCTTCTTGCCGCAATTGTGGTTCCTCGACTGTTTCGCCTTTGGCCGCGAATATCCAATGCTGTGGCCTAACCCGTCGCTCAACTCGGACGTCCCGCATGCGGCGCTTCGCGACCGCAGCGGGCCGCCGGTTAGCTTGTTTCGTTAGGCAACACAAGTGACGTCAGAGCAAGCACCTGTCCTGGAGGCTTTGTACGCCGCGTTCCCTCCTCGGGTCGTTCCCGGCGTTATCACCCCACATGAGTGCGAAGAGTGCGCCGCCATACGCCAGTCGCTGGAGGGGCGCACTTGGCACGAGATTTCTAACTCCTTCGCCGAGGAGTTCTCGGGCAGCCTGCCATTGCTGTCACCTGACGCCTACAACGCATTTCTTCCTGTCTGGCTTCGTGCCGCAGTTGAGCAGCCCGATTCAGAGGCTGCTGCAATGGTGTCAATTAACCTCGGCAACGAGCCAAGCAAGTTCGCCTTCACACCGTCGCAAGCCTCAGCACTCATCGCCGCAGTCGAGTTTGTCGTGGCTAACAACCTTTGGGGCGTGGATGATGAGGGCAACGTTGAGCATCTCGCCGCAGTCCACGCTCAATGGAGTGGCGGTGTCGCCTAACCCCTCCATCGAGCGGACGTCCCAAAGGCCGCTTCGCGCCCTTTGCGCCGCCGCTTATTTCGAACATTAGGCATCGTGTCGGCGACTCCTGACATCGAAACTGTGCGTTCGGAAGCGCTACACAAAGTCGGCCGAAACGTGGTCAATTTTCAAAAGGTCGAAGCCTGTCTCAAGTTCTTGGTTGCCGTATGCAACACCGCTGGGACGCAGACCAACTTGCCGGTCAACATTCGTGAGGAAGCCGCGCGGGTTGGTCGGGAACCTCTGGGCAACCTCGCAACGGCGCTCAATCGCCGGGTCTTCGATGGAAAGGATGAACCAGTAGTGCCTGAGAATCTATCAGAGCTGTGGGCGTCGATTTCTATGAGGGTCGATGGCGACGCAGGCTCGAACTTGCAGCGCAAACGAGCGCTGAGAGCACTCGTAACAGAGCGGAACAAGCTAATCCACCGAGACCTTGTGCGGGTTGACTACGACTCTGTACCTAGTTGTCGGGAGTTGATCGAGCTGTTAGATGCGCAGAACCCCAGGATTCTCGAGCAGTTGTCGGCACTCCGATCATTGATCGACTCTTTCAAGTCCAACATCGCAGAGCTGCAAGCTTGGGTGGATTCAGGTGAATTCCTGACGCAGTTTGAGCCCAGGTCTACCGATGCCTAACCCTGCGCTGAACCGGACGGGCCGGCACGCGACTTCGGGCAGTCGCGCGCTCGAGCGGCCCGCCGGTTAGCTAGAACGTTAGGCGCCCCATGTACGAGCGACGGTTCACCGCATGGGCCTCGTGGACATACCTTCGCGCAACAATTGAAGGTTGCCCTGGCGTCTACGTGATTGCACGATCCCGAGACAATCTTGAGGGTGCGGCGTTCAAATGGAGACCGGACATCATCTACATCGGAATGACTAACGCGATCTCTGGATTGCGTGGCCGTCTTAGTCAGTTCGACGACACAATTTGCGGCAAACGCTGTACTCACGGTGGCGCAGATCGCGTCAGGTATGGCTACCCCTTCTATGCGCGCCTTGTGCGCTTGCTATACGTCGCAGTGGCGACCTTTCAGTGCGATCCGCGGTCAATAGCGCCGTACGATCTTAAGAAAATGGGCGATGTCGCCAAGTTCGAGTTCCAATGCTTCGCCGAATTCTCAAATCTGTACGGCCGTCTACCGCGGTTCAATGACAAAGTGGGCGCACCTAAACACAGTAAGTCTGGTGAAGCGTATGGCGCCTAACCCGTCAGTAAACGCGGACGTGCCGGGTACGTGCGATCTTCTGGCGCGTCGCACTGGCGGCACGCCGGTTACATAGTATTGTTAGACCCTCAAAGGACTTTCAATGGCGGAAGTCACCCGTTCTTCATTCGATTCGCGTCTGGCTCGAATCGAGCCCGACGACCGCCTTGTAGTGCTTGCCCGAACGATCCAAGCGAGAACCGCGGAAGCGGAGACCGTA
>JBGAGT010000015.1:0-108342 GCA_044226535.1 Casimicrobiaceae bacterium
GCGAGCAGGCTCGCCGCCCCACCGGGGTCCCAGGCTGCACGGTCCGGTCCGGTCACCTTGACGGTGTCCGGACTTTACCGCGCTGGTCTGGGCCGAACATACAAGCCGGGGTCATCGCGAGGACCGAGCCCCGGTGGCCGTCGCACGTTTCGCCGATGGAGGCGACGACGCATGTTTGCGCGGGTCGACGCAATACCGCCGCGCTACGGCTGGATCCCCGCCTTCGCGGGGAGGACCTAGGGTCGCGTGGTCGCGAAGTCCACCGCGGGCTTGCGGCCGGCGACGAGGTCGGCGAGGAGGCGTCCCGAGCCCGCCGCCATGGTCCAGCCCAGCGTGCCGTGTCCCGTGTCGAGCCACAGGTTGCGGTAGCGCGTCGCGCCGATGAGCGGCACGTTGGACGGCGTCGCGGGCCGCAGGCCCGCCCAGTAGCGCGCACTCGCGGGGTCGCCCGCGTCGGGGAAGAGCTCGAAGGTGCGGCGCTTCAATGCCTCGCAGCGCACGTGGTTGAGCTCGAGCGAATAGCCCGCGAGCTCCGCGGTGCCGGCGACGCGCAGGCGGTCGCCGAGGCGCGTGAGCACGATCTTCCAGGCGAGGTCGGTGAGCGAGACCACGGGCGCGCCGCGGTGCTCGCCGACGTCGACGGTCATCGAGTAACCCTTGGCGGGATAGACGAGGCAGGGCACGCCGAGGGGGCCCACCATGAAGGGCGTGAAGCTCCCCAGCGCCACGACGATCGCATCGGCCGTCAACCGCTCCGCGCGTCCCTGCGCGTCGACGACCTGCACGCCGCCGATGCGGTCGCCCTCGGGCTCGAGGCGCTCGATGCGGGTGTTCCAGCGGAACGCGACGCCGCGCGCCTCCGCCATGCGCGCGAGCTCGACGGTGAAGCGCTGCGCGTCGCCCGATTCGTCGGTGGCGGTGAAGATGCCGCCCGCGAGCCGGTCGCGCGACGCCGCGAGCGCGGGCTCGATGGCGACGCACTCGTCGGGCGTGCGCACCACGCGGTCGCAGCCGAACTCGCGCATCAGCGCCGAGGACGCGACACCGTGCTCGAACTCCTTCGCATCGGTGTAGAACTGCAGGATGCCGCGCGTGAGCTCGTCGTAGCGGATGCCGGTCCCGGCGCGCAGCGCCTGCAGGCAGTCGCGCGAGTAGAGCGCGAGGTTGAGGCACTGGATGGTGTTGTGGCGCGTGCGCGAAGGCAGGCACTCGAGCAGGAACTGCAGGCCCCAGCGCCATTGGCGCGGGTCGGCGCGCAGGCGGAACAAGAGCGGCGCGTCCTCGCGCCCCAGCCACGCGAGGATCTTGGCCGGCGCCTCGGGGTTGGCCCAGGGCTCGGCATAGGACACCGAGATCTGCCCGCCGTTGGCGAACGAGGTCTCGAGCGCTGCGGCCGGCTGGCGGTCGACCAGCGTCACCTCGTGGCCGTCGGCGGCGAGGTACCAGGCGGCCGTCATGCCGATGACGCCGCCGCCAAGGACCAGCGCGCGCATCAGTGCGCCTCGGCCGCCTCCGCGACCGGGATGCAGCTGCAGAAGAGGTTGCGGTCACCGTAGACGTTGTCGACGCGCGCCACCGGCGGCCAGTACTTCGCCTCGGCGGGCAGCGTGGTCTTCGGGTACACCGCCTCGAGCCGCGAATAGCGGTGCGGCCAGGGCTCTGCGACGAGCCGCGAGGCCGGATGCGGTGCGTGCTTCAGCGCGTTGTCCTCGCGGTCGGCCTCGCCGCGCTCCGCGGCGGCGATCTCGGCGCGGATGGCGATCATCGCTTCGCAGAAGCGGTCGAGCTCGAACCTCGATTCGCTCTCGGTCGGCTCGATCATCAGCGTGCCGGGCACCGGGAAGCTCATGGTCGGCGAGTGGAAGCCATAGTCGATGAGGCGCTTGGCGACGTCCTCGGCCTCGATGCCCGCGCTCGCCTTGAAGGGCCGCAGGTCGATGATGCACTCGTGCGCGACGAAGCCGCCGGGGCCGCTGAAGAGCACCGGGTAATGCGTCGAAAGCCGCTTCGCCACGTAGTTCGCGGCGAGGATCGCGCTCTCGGTGGCGGCCTTGAGGCCCTCGCGTCCCATCATCGTGACGTACATCCAGGGGATGGGCAGGATCGACGCGCTGCCGAAGGGCGCCGCCGCCACCGGGCCGATGGGATCGGTGCCGCGGATCGCCTGCACCGCGGGCGTCGCGGCAGCGTCCGCGCGCCGCGCGTGCAGCGGCACCGGCAGCTCGCGATGGCCCGGCAGGAAGGGGGCGAGGTGCGCGCGGCAGGCCACGGGGCCGACGCCGGGGCCGCCGCCGCCATGCGGGATGCAGAAGGTCTTGTGCAGGTTGAGGTGCGAGACGTCGGCGCCGAACTCGCCGGGCGCGGCGAGGCCCACCATCGCGTTGAGGTTGGCGCCGTCGACGTACACCTGTCCGCCCTGCGCGTGCACCACCTCGCAGATCTCGACGATCCCCGACTCGAACACGCCGTGCGTCGACGGGTAGGTGACCATGATCGCGGCGAGGCTCGCGGCGTAGCGCGCCGCCTTGGCGCGGAGGTCGGCGAGGTCGACGTTGCCCTCGCGGTCGCAGCCCACCACCACCACCTTCATGCCCGCCATCTGCGCCGAGGCCGGATTGGTGCCGTGCGCCGACGCGGGGATGAGGCAGACGTCGCGGTGGCCCTCGCCGCGCGAGGCGTGGTACTTGCGGATCATCAGCAGGCCCGCGTACTCGCCCTGCGAGCCCGCGTTGGGCTGCAGCGACACCGCGTCGTAGCCGGTGGCGGCGCAGAGCATGCGCTCGAGGTCCTCGATCATCTCGCGGTAACCGGCGCTCTGCTCCGCGGGCGCGAAGGGATGCAAGTGCGCGAACGCGGGCCAGCTGACCGGCAGCATCTCCGAGGTCGCGTTGAGCTTCATGGTGCAGGAGCCCAGCGGAATCATCGCGCGGTCGAGTGCCAGGTCGCGGTCGGCGAGGCGGCGCAGGTAGCGCAGCATCTCGGTCTCGGTGCGATGGCGATGGAAGACCGGGTGCGCGCAGAACGCGCTTTGCCGCGCCAGCGACGCGGGGATGGCAGAGCCGGCCCCCGTATCGAGGTGCTCGACCGAGAACGGCAGGTCGTCGTCGTGGAACACGGCGAGGATGCGCGCGACATCGGCGCGCGTGGTGGTCTCGTCGAGCGAGAGGCCGATCGAGCGGCCGTCGACGCGGCGGAAGTTCATGCCGTGCTCGACCGCCGAGGCGTGGATGCGCGCGGTCGCGTCGCCGGTGACGACCACCAGCGTGTCGAAGAACGCCTGCGTGCGCACCTCGAACCCGCAGCGCGCGAGGCCGGCCTTCAGCGCGACGGTGAGGCGGTGCACGCGCCGCGCGATGGCGGCGAGCCCCTCGGGCCCGTGGTACGCGGCGTAGAGGCCCGCCATCACCGCCAGCAGCACCTGCGCCGTGCAGATGTTCGAGGTGGCCTTCTCGCGGCGGATGTGCTGCTCGCGCGTCTGCAGCGCGAGGCGATACGCGGGCTCGCCGTCGGCGTCGACGGTGACGCCGACCAGCCGCCCGGGCATCGAGCGCTTCCAGTCGTCGCGCGTGGCGAGGAAGCCCGCGTGCGGCCCGCCGAAGCCCATGGGCACGCCGAAGCGCTGCGAGGAGCCCACCACCGCGTCGGCGCCCCACTCGCCCGGCGGCACGAGCAGCGTCAGCGCGAGGAGGTCGGCCGCGACGATGACGGCCGTGCCCGCGGCGCGCAGCGCGGCGGCGATGCCGCGGCAGTCGGCGATGTCGCCGTTGCCGCCCGGGTATTGCAGCACCGCCGCGAACGCATTGGCGGCCGGCGCCTTCGACGCAGCGCCGACCACGACGTCGATGCCGAGCGGCGCCGCGCGCGTGCGCAGCACGTCGAGCGTCTGCGCGAACACGTCGTCGGCGACGAACAGCGTGCGGCTCGGCGACTCGCTCATGCGCAGTGCCAACGCCATGGCCTCGGCCGCGGCGGTGGCCTCGTCGAGCATCGAGGCATTGGCGATGGCCATGCCGGTGAGGTCGCAGACCATGGTCTGGAAATTCACCAGCGCCTCGAGGCGGCCCTGCGAGATCTCCGGCTGGTACGGCGTGTAGGCGGTGTACCAGGCGGGGTTCTCGAGCACGTTGCGCGCGATCACCCCCGGCGTGAACGTGCCGTAGTAGCCCTGGCCGATGAACGACTTCATCACGCGGTTGCGCGAGGCGATCGCCGCGAGGCGCGCGAGCGCCTCCTGCTCGCCCAGCGCCGGCTTGAGGCCCATCGGCTTGCGCCGGCGAATGGCGGCGGGGACGATCGCCTCCATCAGTGCCTCGCGCGAGGGCATCCCGAGCGTCGCCAGCATCGCCGCCTGCTCGGCGTCGCTGGTGCCGATGTGGCGCGACGCGAACGCGCCCGCCGCACCCGCCGCGTCTGCGGGGCCCGGCGCGCCGGCACCCCCCTGCACGCCACCCGCGGCCGTGGCCGCGGCCGCCGCCGAGCCCGGATCGGTACGCACGGTCAGGACTCGGCGATCACGGCCTGGTAGCCGCGCGCGTCGAGCAGCGCGTCGACGGCCGCCGCGTCGGCAGGGACGAGCTTGTACAGCCATGCGGCGTAGGCGTCGGCGTTGACCTTCTCCGGCGCCTTGACGACTTCGTCGTTGGCGGCGGCGACCGTTCCCGCGACCGGCGCGTACACGTCGCTCGCAGCCTTCACCGACTCCACCACGGCGCAGGCCTCGCCCGCCGACAGTGCGCGGCCGGCCTTCGGCAGCTCGATGAACACCAGGTCGCCCAGCGCGGCCTGCGCGTGGTCGGTGATGCCGATGGTCAGCGTGCCGTCGAGCTCCTTGCGGATCCACTCGTGGCTGGAGGTGTAGCGCAGGTTGTCGGGAATGTTCACGTCTGGTCTCCGGTGAATGAGGACGTCCGCGCCGAGGGCGGCGGCGGCCGGTGCGATGAAGGGGGCTCGCGCTACACCAGTGGCTGGCCGTTGCGCACGAAGGGCGGCTTGACGACCCGCGCGGCGAGGAGCTTGTCGCGCACCTCGACCTCGACACGGTCGCCCGGTTTGAGGCCGCGCGGCACGCGCGCGAGCGCGATCGATTTCTGCAGCGTGGGCGAGAACGAGCCGCTGGTCGTCTCGCCGGTGCCCGACGGCGTGACCACGCGCTGGTGCGCGCGCAGCACGCCGCGCGCGTCCTCGAGCACCAGCCCGACGAGCTCGCTGCGCGGCGCATCGCCGTCGAGCGCCTCGCGCCCGGCGAATTCGCGCGGCGTCTTGCGGTCGACCGTCCAGGCGAGGCCCGATTCGAGCGGCGACACCGATTCGTCCATGTCGTTGCCGTAGAGGTTCATGCCGGCCTCGAGGCGCAGCGTGTCGCGCGCGCCGAGCCCGCAGGGCCGCACGCCGGCGGCGCGCAGCGCGTTCCAGAAGCCCTCGACCCGCGCGGCGGGCAGCGCCACCTCGAAGCCGTCCTCGCCGGTGTAGCCGGTTCGCGCGACGAAGTACTCGGCGCCATCCACGGCGACGGTGGCGGCGTTGAAGGGCGCGAGCGACGCGGTCGCGGCCTCGCTGCCCGGAAGCACCTGCCACACGCGCTCGCGCGCCTTCGGGCCCTGCACGGCGATAAGCGCCAAGTCGTTGCGCGGCTCGAGCGCGACATCCGCGCCGCGCTGCGCGATCGACGCCGACAGCCAGGCGATGTCGTTGTCGGCGGTGCCCGCGTTGACCACGAGGCGGTAGCGGTCGTCGCCCAGCCAGTAGACGATCAGGTCGTCGACGACGCCCGCGTCGTCGCGCAGCATGCAGCTGTACAGCGCGCGGCCCGGCGTGGCGAGCTTGGCCACGTCGTTGGCCAGCGCGTAGCGCAGGAAGTCGCGGGAACCCGGCCCCGAGACGTCGACCACGCGCATGTGCGAGACGTCGAACATGCCGGCGTCGCGGCGCACCGCGTGGTGCTCGTCGATCTGCGAGCCGTAGTGGACGGGCATGTCGAACCCGCCGAAGTCGACCATGCGCGCACCGCTCGCGCGATGGACGGCGTTGAGGGGGGTGGTACGCAAGTCGGCCACGCTCGTCACCTCCGCTGCACCAACGAAAAAGGGGCGATGCGGCTCGCGCCGCACCGCCCCGTCTGTCCTTGGTACCTGAGAGATTACGGCGCGGGCCTCGCGCCGTGTGCCCCTTCGGTGGGCCCCTCGTTACGGGCCGCTCTCCAGATCGTGTCGCCCGCGCTGTCCTTTTGCCTGAGCGGTTTCGGGACGTTGCGCCTTCGGCGGCCGCTGCCCTCGAAGGCGGCGCGGCACTCTCCAGCACGGACCGCGCGAAGCCTACTCCTCGCTCCCGCCCCTGTCAAAACGCGGGGCCGGCAGCCGCTGCATCGCCCATGACGGCGACAGCACCCGGCGGGGGCCTCCTACTTCGCCAGCGACAGGATGTACGCGACGAGATCCTTGATCTCGGCGTCGGGAACGGCCGCGTTGGGCGGCATGGGGATCGCGCCCCACACACCCGAGCCGCCTTCCTTGACCTTCTTGAAGAGCTTGGCGGGCGCGTCCTTGTCGCCCTTGTACTTGGCCGCGACGTCCTGGTACGCGGGGCCGATCAGCTTCTTGTCGATGGTGTGGCAGGCCGTGCAGTTGTTCTTCTTCAGCAGCGCCTCGGCCCCCGCGCGATCGAGCGCCGCCTGCGCGGGCAGCGTCGCGACCGCGAGGCCCGCGGCACCGACGAGAATGAGAATCTTGTTCATCCGGATCTCCATGAAGCAGCGCAGCACGCGCTGCGCTTTCGCATCCGCGATGTTAGCCGATCGACGATGGACGGGCCAGCACCGCGGCGAGCGCATCGGCATCGTCGATGCGAGGCAGGCAGGTCATGCCGCGGCACAGCCACGCGCACGCGCCCGTGTCGATGCGCGCACCCTTGCGCAGCGCCGGCGGCAGCTCCGCGATGCCGGCGATCTCGATCACCATCGCGCCGGGGTCGCCCGAAAGCGTGGCCCGGCGCGCCGCATTCGCCATGGCGCGCGCGGCGCCGGGCTCGCCGTCGACGATCACCACGCTCGTTCCGACGCGCAGCGCGCGGTCGGCGCGCAGCAGCGTGGCGAAGCCTTCGGGCGATTGCGCGATCATCGAGGCGAACACGTCGACGGCACGCTGCGCGGCTTCGGCGTAGCGCATGTCGCCCGCGAGCACCGCGAGCTCGGCGAGCGCCAGGGCCGCGACGCCGTTGCCCGAGGGTGTCGCGCCGTCCTGCGCGGGCTTGTGCCGCAGGATCAGCGCCTCGTGGTCGTCGCTGGTGAAGAAGAAGCCGCCCCGCGCCGGGTCCTCGAAGCGCTCGAGCAGCGCGTCGGCGAGCGCGCAGGCGAAGGCGAAGTCTCCGGCGCGGAAGCGGAGCTGCAGGCATTCGAGCGTCGCTGCGAGCAGGAAGGCGTGGTCGTCCAGGTAGGCGTTGAGCGTCGACTCACCCTCGCGCCAGGTCGCGCGCAGGCGGCCGTCGCGCCACGCGGCCGCGCGCACCGCGTCGAGCGCCGCGAAGGCGGGCGCCTCGCCGTCCACGCGCCCCTCCGTCGTGCGCGCGGCGCGCGCGAGGCCGTGGATCGCCAGCGCGTTCCACGACGTGAGTCGCTTGTCGTCGAGGCCCGGGGGGACACGCCGCCCGCGCGCGTCGAGGAGCGTCGCGCGGGCGCGCTCCAGCCGCACCGCTGCTTCCTGCGGCGTGATGGAGAGCCGCGCGGCGACGTCGACCAGCGGCACGACGACGCGCGGGTTCCAGGCGCGGTGCTCGAAGTTGGGCGCGCGGTCGAATCCCCAGTGCGGCGCCGCGACCGCCCAGGCATCGGGGTCGAGCAGCGCGCGCACCTCGCCCGCGTCCCACACGTAGAAGCGTCCCTCCTCGCCTTCGCTGTCGGCGTCGAGGCTCGACCAGAACGCGCCCTCCGGCGCGCGCATGTCGCGCAGCAGCCAGTCGCGGATGTCGCACGCGACGCCGACGGCCGCGTCGTCGCCCGCCGACGCGCCCCAGGCCGCGTAAAGGCCGACCAGCATCGCGTTGTCCGAGAGCATCTTCTCGAAGTGGGGGATGCTCCACTCGGCGTCGACGCTGTAGCGGCAGAAGCCGCCGCCAAGATGGTCGTGGATGCCGCCCTCGGCCATCCGCGCAAGCGTCACTGCGAGGACGTTGCGCGCCTCGAGGTCGCCCTCTTCCAGCACGCGCGCCAGCGCGAGCTCGAGCTCGGGTGCGTGCGGGAACTTGGGTGCCTTGCCGAAGCCGCCGTGTACGGGTTCGAAGCTCTGCGCGAGCCGATCCCAGGCGTCGTCCCATGCGCGGGCATCCACTGCGCCTGCGCCTCCCTCTGCGCCCGCGCCGGGCTCGAGGGAGGCCATCCACTCGACCAGGCGCTCGTTCTGCCGGGCGATCGATGCGCGCTCGGCGCGGTAGATGTCGGCGACGCGCGTGCAAAGGTCGGCGAACGCGGGACGGCCGTAGGACGCCTCCCTGGGGAAATAGGTGCCCCCGAAGAACGGCACGCCGTCGGGGGTGAGGAACATGGTCAGCGGCCACCCGCCCGATTGCCGGGTCAGCATGGCATGCGCACGCTGGTAGATCTGGTCGAGGTCGGGTCGCTCCTCGCGGTCGACCTTGATGCACACGAAGCGCGCGTTCATGACGCGCGCGGTGGCCGCGTCCTCGAACGACTCGTGCGCCATCACGTGGCACCAGTGGCAGGCGGCGTAGCCGATTGACAGCAGGATGGGCTTGTCGTCACGACGCGCCTCGGCGAGCGCGGCCGCGTCCCAGGGCTGCCAGTCGACGGGGTTGGCGGCGTGCTGCGCGAGATAGGGGCTCGAAGCGCCCGCGAGGCGGTTGGGCACTGCGCTCGAACCTGCGGGCGGCTCGCGCGACGCGCGCGTCAGCCCACTTCCTCGAACGCGACGCGCTCGAAGTCGGCCCCGCGTTGCACCAGCCGCACCAGCTTGATGGTGCGCTCGGGGCCGGCGTCCATCGAGCGGAGGAGCCGGCCGGGGCTGAAGGTTCGCGGTGGCACCAGCGCGCTGGGCTTCTCCTCGGGCGTCTCGCCGAGCAGGATCACCGGCATCGGCGGGTCCTCGGAAAAGGCATGCGACAGCGGCCGCACGGCCATCGTCTTGGGGACGCCCTGCCATAGCGTGAGCGACAGCGACAGGTGGTCGTTGGCGCCGAGCGCCACGCGCGTGACGTGGCCGAGCCGCAGGCGCTGGCCGTCGTTGACGGCGCAGAGCGCGTCGAGGAACCAGCGGTGCTGCGCGCGGGCATCGCGCGCGATCTCGGCATTGCGTTCGTCGTAGCGGCCGTTCCAGCGCTCCCATGGCCACGCGCGCTCGGCCTCTTCCTTGTTGCGGTCGTAGTCGGTCAATGCGCCGAGCGTCGACAGGTGCTGCGTGCCCTGGTACGACAGCCGCCCGAGCGGGTCCTGGCGGTCGAAGGTGCGCCCACCGACGCGAAAGTAGGCAGCGGGGATCCCGCCGCCGCACAGCGACAGCCGCGCCGCCGGCACGTCCTGCCGCGGCGTGGGCAGCTGGTACCAGTGGGCGTCGAGGTGGCTGAGCAGCGCGGTGCACTGCTCGACCGAGACATCGTGGCCGAGCTGCAGCTCCGCGGGATTGGCTCCCGTCGAAAGGCGCTTCAGGCGCCCGCGCACGCTCATCGCGAGCTTGCCCGGGTAGCAGTAGCGTAGCGAGGCCGGCGGCGCCGGGGGTCCGGCCGGCAGCAGCACCGCGCCCACCGAGCTGTCGAGGTCGATCACGATCACCGGACCCTCGGTCTCGCGCTCCTGCTCGTAGGGAAAGACCTTGCGCGCCCATTGCGAAAGCCAGCGGTCGGCGAGCTCGATCTGCCGCACCGACATCGAGAACGGGTCGGCGAGGCCGAGCAGCAGCGCGTGCATGTACATCGAGTAGCACGAGGTGCCGACGGCGTGCGGGTTGATCTCGTCGGACACGGCGGTCACCGTGCAATCGAGGATCTCGGCAAGCCGGTAATAGGCGTGGAGCTCCTGCCAGAACGACGCCTGCGGCACGCGGCGGCACAGCGCATGCACGACGAGGAGCTGCTTGCCGACGTGCAGCCCGCGCTGCAGGATCTTCGACTTGACGCCGGCGAGCTCGGGATCGCCCTCGAGCAGCGGCTTGAGGCACGCCGAGTACTGCTCCCACAGCGCGCTCCACAGTGCGATCGCCTCCTCGGCGGCCTCGAGCTCGCGGTCGACGGCCGGCTGCGGCTTGCCGGCGTAGCGGCGCGCGAGCTCGGTGTGCAGGTGCATCACCTGCTCGCGCATCAGCTCGGCGATGGTCGCGCGCTCGCGCGGCGAGAACTCGGCTGCGCTGACGGCGTTGAGCTGGCCGATGACCTGCTCGTAGACCTGCGCGACGTTGAGGAACGGCAGCGTCTTCGCCCAGCGCAACGCGCTGTCGGGATCGCTGAAGGCGAGCGCGGGACGTGCGCGCTGCGCGGAAGCGGCAACGGTTTCTGGAGGCGTCATGGCGTCACGTCACCCGTCCACGCTTATAGCATAAAGACCCGCCTTCCCGCGCCGTCCCGCCGCCGCGCGGCACGGCTGCCCGATAGGCGCCAGTCATCCCCGCGAAAAGCGGGGACCCAGCCCTCGCTGCCACGCGCCGAAGCATGCCGGCAAACGAATATTCGGCACCTGCCGCCTGCAGCATTCCCGCGACGCGCGGCGCAGCGCAGCCTACGATGGTCACGTGGTCCCGGCGAGGCGCATGCCCCTCCGGGACCGCCCCGCGCCGCGTCTCCTCCTCCTTCGCGGCGCCGGGTTCGACGCTTGCCTCCGCCCGCGGTGCCGAACCAGCGTTCCGGGCCTGCAACACCACCGGCACTGCGGGATCTTTTTCCGGGGGACCGGCCGTCCGTCGTTTGCCCGGACCGACTGGCCTTCTTCAGACCAGCACGCGCTCGATGCCGCCGGCGTTGGCGCGCTCGACGTAGCGCGCCATCCAGTCTTCGCCCAAGAGGTGGCGCGCCATCTCGACGACGATGTAGTCGGCGTCGACGTCGGCGTCGGGCGTGAAGCGCGAAAGGCCCTGAAGGCACGAGGGGCAGGACGTGAGCACCTTGACCTTCGCCTCGGGCGTGCCTTCGCGCAGCGCGGCGGCGCCCTTCCGCATCTCCTCCTCCTTGCGGAAGCGCACCTGCGTCGACACGTCCGGGCGCGACACCGCCAGGGTCCCCGACTCGCCGCAACAGCGGTCGTTCAGCGCAACCGGCGCACCCATCAGCGTGTTCACGACCTTCATCGGCGCGTAGGTCTTCATCGGCGTGTGGCAGGGGTCGTGGTACATGTAGCGCACGCCTTCCACCCCCTCGAGCTTCACGCCCTTCTCGAGCAGGTACTCGTGGATGTCGAGCAGCCGGCAGCCGGGGAAGATCTTGTCGAACTCGTATTTCTGCAACTGGTCCATGCAGGTGCCGCAGGACACGATCACCGTGCGGATGTCGAGGTAGTTGAGCGTGTTGGCGACGCGATGGAACAGCACGCGGTTGGCGGTGGTGATCGCCTGGCCCTTGTCGTGGTTGCCCGCCGCCGTCTGCGGGTAGCCGCAGCAGAGGTATCCGGGCGGCAGCACCGTCACCGCGCCGACGTGCCAGAGCATCGCCTGCGTGGCGAGCCCCACCTGCGAGAACAGCCGCTCCGAGCCGCAGCCGGGGAAGTAGAACACCGCCTCGGAGTCGTCGGTGACGCGCGCGGCGTCGCGGATCACCGGCACGATGGCGTCGTCCTCGATGTCGAGCATGCCGCGCGCGGTGCGCCGCGGCACGCCCGCGGGCATCGGCTTGTTGATGAAGTGGATCACCTGGGCCTTCATGCTCGGCGCACCCACGCTCGCCGGCGGGTGCGCGGTCTGCGCGCGCGCGATGCCGCTGCGCCGCGCGAACGCGTTGGCCGCGCGCTGTGCGCGATAGCCGATGTCGATCATCGCCGTCTTCATCGCCTTGACCGTGGTCGGGTCGGTGGCGGTGAGGAAGGCCATGGCGAGCCGCGTGCCGATCGCCGGCTTGCGCTTCTTCTGCCGGCGCAGGAGGTTGCGCATGGCGATCGACACGTCGCCGAAGTCGATGTCGACCGGGCAGGGGTTCTTGCACTTGTGGCAGACCGTGCAGTGGTCGGCCACGTCGCCGAACTCGTCGAAGTGCTTGAGGCTCACGCCGCGCCGCGTCTGCTCCTCGTACAGGAAGGCCTCGGTGAGCAGCGATGTCGCGAGGATCTTGTTGCGCGGCGAGTACAGGAGGTTGGCACGCGGAACGTGCGTTGCGCACACCGGCTTGCACTTGCCGCAGCGCAGGCAGTCCTTGATCGAGTCGGCGATCTCGCCGATCGCGCTCTGCTCGAGGATCAGGCTCTCGTGGCCGATCAGCGAGAAGCTCGGCGTGTAGGCGTTGGACAGGTCCGCCGGCAGCACGGCGTCGCGCAGGAGCTTGCCGCGGTTGAAGCGGCCCTCGGGGTCGACGCGCTGCTTGTAGGCGGCGAACGGCGCCAACTCGTCTTCGGTGAGGTACTCGAGCTTGGTGATGCCGATGCCGTGCTCGCCCGAGATCACCCCGCCCAGCGCGCGCGCCAGCTTCATGATGCGTGCGACCGACGCGTTGGCCTCGGCCAGCATGCCGTAGTCGTCCGAGTTCACGGGGATGTTGGTGTGCACGTTGCCGTCGCCGGCGTGCATGTGCAGCGCCACGAACACGCGGCTCTTGAGCACGCGCGCGTGCAGCGCCTCGAGCGCCGCGCGCACCGGCGCGAAGGCAATGCCGTCGAAGATGTCGAACAGCGGGTCGCGCAGCTCCTTCTTCCACGACACCACGAGGCTGTGGTCCTGCAGCGGCCTGAACGTCTCGTCGACGCGTGCCAGCAGATCCGACCAGCGCGCCGCGACCTCGTCCACGAGCGCCGCGGCCTCGACGCGCTTGGCGGCGAGGGTCTCCTCCTCGGGCCGCTTCTCGGGATCGGCGTCGAGCGCGCGCGGAAGCTCGGGCGAGGCGACGAAGGCCGCGACCGCGTCGGCGAGCGCGAGCTTGTTGCGGATGGAGAGCTCGATGTTGATGCGCTCGACGCCGTCGGTGTAGTCGCCGAGGCGCTCGAGCGGGATCACCACGTCCTCGTTGATCTTGAAGGCGTTGGTATGGCGCGCGATCGCGGCGGTGCGCGCGCGGTCGAGCCAGAACTTCTTGCGCGCCTCGGCCGACACCGCGACGAAGCCCTCGGCGCCGCGCGCATTGGCCATGCGGATCACCTCGGAAGCGGCGCGTGCCACGCCGTCGTCGCTCTCGCCGACGATGTCGCCGATCAGCACCATCTTCGGCCGGCCGTGGCGCCGCGCCTTGGTGGCATAGCCGACGGCCTTCACGTAGCGCTCGTCGAGGTGCTCGAGGCCGGCGAGGATCGCGCCGTGCGGGTGGCCCTCGAGGTAATTCTTGATCTCGACGATCGAGGGCGTCGAGGCGTGCACGGGCCCGAAGAACTCGAGGCAGACGGTGCGGATCGCCGGCGGCATGCGGTGCAAGATGAAGCGCGCGCTGGTGATGAGCCCGTCGCAGCCCTCCTTCTGCACGCCCGGCAGGCCCGCGAGGAACTTGTCGGTGACGTCCTTGCCGAGGCCGGTCTTGCGGAAGCTCGCGCCGGGGATCGCAAGCGTCTCCTCGCGCGTCGCGCGTCCCTTGGCGTCGCTGTAGCGCAGCCTGAAGGTCGCCACCTCGGCATCGTGGATGCGCCCGCGGTTGTGGTCGATGCGCGTGACCTCCAGCCATTGCGCGTCGGGCGTGACCATGCGCCAGGACAGCAGGTTGTCGAGTGCCGTGCCCCACAGCACGGCCTTCTTGCCGCCCGCGTTCATCGCCACGTTGCCGCCGATGCACGAGGCGTCGGCCGATGTCGGGTCGACGGCGAACACGAGGCCCTCGGCCTCGGCGGCTTCCATCACGCGGCGCGTGACCACGCCGGCACCCGCATCGATGGTCGGCGTGGGCGCGTCGTGGCCCTCGAGCACGATCTTCTCGATCGCAGACAGGCGCTCGAGCTTCTCGGTGTTGATCACCGCGGCGCGCGGCGTCAGCGGGATCGCGCCGCCGGTGTAGCCCGTGCCGCCGCCGCGCGGGATGATGGTGAGGCCGAGCTCGATGCAGCCCTCGACGATGCCCCGCACCTCGTCCTCGGTGTCGGGGTAGAGCACCACGAACGGGTATTCGATGCGCCAGTCGGTCGCGTCGGTGACGTGCGACACGCGCGCCAGGCCGTCGAAGGCGATGTTCTGGCGCTCGGTGTGGCGCGACAGCACGCGCAGCGTGCGGCGGCGCAGCTCGCGCGTGTCCACGAAGCCCTGCGCGAAGCGGTCCACGGCGCGCGACGCCGCGGCGACCAGCCGCGCGACCTTGGCGTCGCGCTCGGCGTCCGCGGCGGCGACCTGCGCGCGGCGCTTGTCGATCTCGCGCAGCCGGTGGCGCAGCGCGTCGACCAGCATGGCCTGGCGCCGTGGGTTGTCGAGCAGGTCGTCCTGCAGGTAGGGGTTGCGCTCGACGACCCAGATGTCGCCCAGCACCTCGAACAGCATCCGCGCCGATCGCCCCGTGCGCCGCTCGCCGCGCAACTCCTCCAGCAGCCGCCACATCTCGGCGCCGAGCAGGCGGATGACGATCTCGCGGTCGGAGAACGACGTGTAGTTGTACGGGATCTCGCGAAGGCGCGGGGCCGCGTCTTCGTCGTGCTCGATGGTCGCGTCGAGTCGCGCCTGGTCGATCGCATTCATGGGTGGAGGTCGATCATACCGCGGCGCAGCATCGGACGTTTGCTGCGGCGCTCGCGCGCGGGCCAGACCGCTCGCTAGCGGTAGAACGCGAGGTTGCGCTCCAGCCGTTCCCGTTCGGACGGCGGGAAGCGCTGCTCGGCGAGCAGGCGCTGCGCAGCCGCGCGGCCTTCGTCGCGCGCGCCCACGTACCAGGCCGCGATCGCCAGTTCGTCAAGGGCGCGCCAAGCGTAGGCGTCGTCTTCCACGAAGAGCTGGTCGGCCGGCCGCGGCGTGGCGACGGCCGTGCGCGCGAACAGCATCGCCAGCGCCCACTCCTCGCGCAGGCGGTGCCAGCGCGCGAGCTCGACCAGCGGCTCGGCGCGGGTTGGGCGAGCGTTCCAGGCCTCGAGGTAGGCGCGTTCGATTTCCGCAGGGGAGCGCCCGAGCTTCTCGCAGAGCTTGGCGGCCTGGAACATGGCATGCCAGGTTTCCTCGGGCCATCCCGCCATGGAAGCGCGACGCCGATACGCGGCGAGTGCCTTCTCGGGCTCCTGCGCGTCGCGCAGGCTCTGCGCAAGGTAGAACGCATAGCGTGCGTTGGTCGGCTCCTTCTCGAGCGCGGCCTCGAGCACGGCGATGTCGCGCAGGTAGGTCTTGGGGTCGCGGCTGCGCGCACCCTCGTGGTAGACCACCACCCAGGGACCCACCAGCGCCTCGAAACGATGCGGGACGTCGGAGGTGACGTACTCGTGCAGCACGCCCTCGTAGCGCCAGGGGATCCGGTCGGAGACCAGCACGGACAGGCCGTACTTGATCCCAGCGTAATGGTGCTCGACCAGGTATCCGTCCGCCGTGAGGCCCGAGAACTGGTAGCCCGCGGGCGCGTGCAGCGCGTGGTCGGCGTCCATCACCAGGATGTAATCGGCGTGGCCCCGGGCGAGCGCGATCGCCTCGCTGCGGTTGTGGCCGAAGTCTCGCCAGGGCCGTTCATACAGCGTGCCCGGAATGTCGCGCATGTGTTCGCGGATGACGTCCTGCGTCCCGTCCGTCGAACCCGTGTCGACGATCACCCAGTGGTCGATGAAGGGTTTGCAGGAATCGAGGCAGCGGCGGATCACGTGCGCCTCGTTCTTGACGATCATGCCGAGGCAGAGCGTGTTGCGCGATGCCGGCTTCGCTGCGGTGTTCATGGGCGGGATTTTAGCGGGATGGCGCATGCCCATGCGGGGGCGCCAGGAAGCAGGCGGGCTCCCATCCAATGCAAAACGCCGCGGCCCGTAGGGGCGCCGCGGCGCGAATCGAACATCAATGGCTTTGCGCGTCAGGGCGTATAGCCCATCGTCCACCAGCTCGTGCCATCCGACATGACGATGATGCCCATCGACCCGAAGGTGTAGTCGTTGAGCAGCATGTAGCTGCCGTTGACCGGCGTCACCATGCAGCTCGCGGTGCCGCTCACCTTGCGAAGGAGGAACATGCGGCCGCCGTTGGCGCTCGCCGCGGGCAGCGTGATGGTCGTGGCGGTCGAGCCCGGGGCGCAGAACACCGCGAAGTCCGCGCCAGTGACCGTGTAGTCGGCGGTGATGGTCTTGTACGACGACGCCGTGGCGAGCGACCCCGCGGGGCCGGTCGCGCCCGTGGCGCCGGTCGCGCCGGGTGCACCCGTCGTGCCGGGCGCGCCCGTGGCACCCGTGGCACCCGCTACGCCGGTCGAGCCGGCGGAGCCCGTCGCACCTGTAGGGCCCGTCGCGCCGGTAGCGCCCTTGGCGCCGGTACTGCCCGTGGTTCCCGTTGCACCCGTCGGGCCGGTCGCGCCCGTGGCGCCCGCAGAACCCGTAGCACCCGTCGCGCCGGTCGCGCCGGAACCCGTGGCACCGGTTGAGCCCGTCGCACCCGTGGCGCCTGTCGCGCCCATGGGACCCGTGGCGCCAGTTGCGCCCGTTGCACCGGATCCCGTGGCGCCGGTTGCGCCCGTCGCACCCGTGGCGCCCGCGGCACCGGTCGGACCGGTGGCACCCGTCGCGCCAGCGGCACCGCCCGCGTCCGCGCAGACCCAGTCGCTGCCGTCCCAGTTGACGGTCTGGCCGGTGGCGCAGTCATGGGGAATGACGTCGTCGGACAGCCGCTTCATGAACGCGGACATCTGCGTGCGCGTCACGTTGTCGGTCGGGCAGAACAGCAACTGGTTCGGGTCGGCGGTGGTCGCGCAGCCCGAGGTGATGCCGTGCTCGGCCATCCACGTGATGTATTGGCAGAAGCTGTCGCCGGCGTCCACGTCGATGAACACTTTGCTGCCGCCTGCGGAACAGTAGGCCGCCTGCGCTGCCTCGCCATGTCCGAAGATTCCGAGCGCGCCGATGGCGCTCCAAAGCACTGCTCGTTTCATTGAAACTCCTTGGTGATTGGAACTCGCTGCGCTACTGCTTTCGTTGCGAAGGCCGTTCAATCTGTATGGCCCAAGCTGTGGAGCGCAATTCAGGTTTTCATGGCTCAAAAAAAGCCGCGGGCCCCTGAGGGCCCGCGGCGTTGCTTGCTTCGTACAGCTAGGTCAGTAATGCAGGATGATGTACCAGACCGAACCGTTCGACTGCACGGCGTAGGAGCTGCCGTTGTTGAGGAAGCCGCCACTGCCAGAGACAGGCGTCAGCGTGCAGCCATTGTTCGCCGAAATCGCCTTCACGATGAAGATGCGGCCGGCGTTTGCCGACGCGCTCGGCAGCGTGACTGTGCGGTTCCCGCCACTGGAATCACAGAAGATGGTGAAGTCGGTCGCCGGATCGATGGGGTAGCTGGCGGTGATCGTCTTCTGCGGTGCAGCGATCAGGAAGCTGCCCGGACCGGTCGCGCCCGTCGCACCCGTTGCGCCCGTGGCACCCGTCGAGCCGGTTGCGCCCGTCGCGCCAGCCGAACCCGTCAGGCCAGTCAAGCCGGTGGGACCCGCAGGGCCTGTCGCGCCGGTGGCGCCCGCCGCGCCGTTGTTGCCGGTCGCGCCGGTGGCACCCGTGTTGCCCGTGGGACCCGTCGCACCCGCGGCGCCGGTCGCGCCCGCCGGACCGATCAGCGAGACGCCCGCCGGCCACGCACCCGCATCCTTCGGACCGTACAGCGTGCTCGTCGACGTGTCGATGTAGAAGTCGCCGTCGTCACCCGTGCCCGCGTCCGGCGCCGTGGTGCCGCTCAGCACCGCGCTGCCGTCGAGGCCCGGGTCGCCCGTGGCGCCGGTCGCGCCCGCGACACCGGTCGCGCCCGTGGCGCCCGTCGCGCCGTCCGCACCAGTCGGCCCCTGGATACCTTGGTTGCCTTGGATACCCTGGATCCCCTGCGCGCCGGCCGGGCCGGTCGGACCCGTTTCGCCCGTAGCGCCCGTCGCACCTGCGGCACCTGCGGCACCGTCCGCACCCGTGGCGCCCGTGGCGCCCGTGGCACCCGCGGTGCCCGTCGCACCTGCAGGCCCGATCAACGACACGCCCGGTGTCGGCCACGTGCCGTCCTTCGGACCGTACAGCGTGCTGGTCGTCGTATCGAGGTAGAAGTCGCCGTCGTCGCCCGTGCTGACCGAGGGCGCGCCTTCTCCATTCAGCACCGAGCTGCCATCGACGCCCGGGGTGCCGGTCGCGCCCGTGGCACCCGTCGCGCCGTCGGCACCCGTCGCGCCCGCGGCGCCCGTCGCACCCGCTACACCGTCGGCCCCTGTGGGACCGGCGACACCCTGGATACCCTGTACGCCCTGCGGGCCCATCGGACCCGTCGCGCCCGTTTCACCTGTGGCGCCGGCCGCGCCCGTCGCACCGGTGTCGCCAGCAGGACCGGTTGCCCCCGTCGGGCCAGTGGCTCCGGTGGGCCCGGTCGGGCCGCTGCCCGCCGCCGCGCACACCCACATCGAGCCATCCCACGAAATCGTCTCGCCATCTGCGCAGTCCTGCGGCAGGACCGCATTCGCGAATCGCTGCATGAACAGCGCCATCTGCGTGCGCGACACCGCGTCGTCCGGGCAGTACAGCAGCTCGTTCGGGTTGGAGGTCGTCGCGCAACCGAGTGTGATCGCGTTCTGCGCCATCCAGGTGATCGCCGAGCAGTACGGCGAGCTCGCGTCCACGTCGGTGAATACCTTGCCGTCGGTCGCGGGGCAGTAGTCTGCGGACGCATGTCCACTGACGCCCGCCATGGTGAGCGCGGCCAAGGCCGTCCAGAGCATCCTTCGTTTCACGTGCGTTCCTCCTTCGTTGATCAGGCCGCTGCGCTTTGCAAGCCCTTGTTGCGAAGATGCCGCGGCCCTTGCGGAGCCGCGGCAGCAGCCGGCTGGGCCGGCGGTTTCATCGAGATAGCGTTACAGGTGGGTGGTCGTGCCGATGATGCGCCACAACGTCCCGTCCGATTGTACGGTGATGCCCTGGATTGACAGCAGGCCCGACGACGACAGCTCGAGCGTCCCGCCAGCGCTCTCGACCGGTTGCACGACGCAGTTGTTGGAGCCTGCGACCTGCCGGATGACGAAGATGCGTCCCGACAGGCTCGACGCCGTGGGCAACTGGATCGTCTTGTCGCTGCTTCCCGAGCCGTTCGCGTTGCACAGGATGGTGTAGTCGGTCGCGAGCACGTTGTAGGTGCCCGTGCCCGACACGGGCGTGGTGGTGATCGGCGCCGACACGATCGCCGATCCGGTGGCACCGGTCGGACCTGTCGGGCCCGCGACGCCCTGGATGCCCTGCGGCCCAGTCGGGCCCTGCACGCCCTGGATGCCTTGCGGACCCGTCGGGCCCACCGCACCGGCCGTGCCCGCGGGACCCTGCGGACCCGTGGCACCGGCCGGGCCAGCCGCGCCCGCTTCACCCGCGGCGCCCGTTGCGCCCGCCGGGCCGACCAGCGAAACCCCCGCCGGCCACGCACCCGCATCCTTCGGACCGTACAGCGTGCTCGTCGACGTGTCGATGTAGAAGTCTCCGTCGTCACCCGTGCCCGCGTCCGGCGCCGTGGTGCCGCTCAGCACCGCGCTGCCGTCCACGCCATCGGAACCCGTCGCACCCGTGGCACCGGTCGCACCCGTGGCGCCCGTAGCGCCGTCGGCACCGGCCAATCCCTGGATGCCTTGGATGCCTTGGATACCCTGGATCCCCTGCGCGCCAGCCGGGCCGGTCGGACCCGTTTCGCCGGTAGCGCCCGTCGCACCTGCGGCACCTGCGGCACCGTCCGCACCCGTGGCGCCCGTGGCACCCGCGGTGCCCGTCGCACCTGCAGGCCCGATCAACGACACGCCCGGTGTCGGCCACGTGCCGTCCTTCGGACCGTACAGCGTGCTGGTCGTCGTATCGAGGTAGAAGTCGCCGTCGTCGCCCGTGCTGTCCGAGGGCGCGCCCTCGCCGTTCAGCACCGAGCTGCCATCGACGCCCGGGGTGCCGGTCGCGCCCGTGGCACCCGTCGCGCCGTCGGCACCCGTCGCACCCGCGGCGCCCGTCGCACCCGCTGCACCGTCGGCCCCTGCGGGACCGGCGATACCCTGGATGCCCTGCGGGCCCATCGGACCCGTCGCACCCGTTTCACCTGTGGCGCCGGCTACGCCCGTCGCACCGGTGTCACCAGCAGGTCCGGTTGCCCCCGTCGGGCCAGTGGCTCCGGTGGGCCCGGTCGGGCCGCTGCCCGCCGCCGCGCACACCCACATCGAGCCATCCCATTGGACGACCTCGCCGACATCGCAGTCCTGCGGAAGCAGGGCATTCGCAAGGCGCTGCATGAACAGCGACATCTGCGTGCGGGAAACGGCGTCGTCCGGGCAGAACAGCAGCTGGTTCGGGTCCGACGTGGTCGCGCAACCGAGCGTGACGCCGTTCTCCGCCATCCAGGTGATGGCCGAACAGTACGGCGAGCTCGCGTCCACGTCGATGAATACCTTGCCGGGGGACGCGGGGCAGAAGTCTGCTGCCGCCGCGTAGCCGCTGGCTCCGGTCATGGTGAGCGCCGCCAG
Source organism: Casimicrobiaceae bacterium (assembly GCA_044226535.1). Classification (GTDB taxonomy): domain Bacteria; phylum Pseudomonadota; class Gammaproteobacteria; order Burkholderiales; family Casimicrobiaceae; genus VBCG01. Next base: position 20,713 of record JBGAGT010000015.1, read on the forward strand.
GGCGGTCCAAAGAATCTTCTGTTTCACGTGCTTCCCCTTTATGGTGATCCAGCGCAGCTCGTCTGCAAGCTGCGTGCCATGCAATCATCCGCGCGCGGTCGCGAATCGCTTCGATGCGCTCGCCTCGCGGATCGTCCATCCCCCGTTGCGCGTAACCATGCGCGGAGCCAGGCTCACCAAGTGAGCCCTTGCCCCAAGCGCGCGGATCCCGCGGCGGCCGCGTGCACACTGCCGCGCCATCGCACCAACTGCCGTCCCGCGCCAGTTTCCCGAGTGGTCCGCGACGCGGCGAACGAACCCGCGGTCGACGAGTGTGCGGTACATCAAGCGCATTGAACTGCACAGCTTCCTGCGCCGTTCAACCTGCACGACACAACCGCGCACGGCTCGAGCCGCCCAAGCGACCCGGGCGTCCGCGGCACACGACGAGGGCGACCCGCGCGGCCGCCGGACCGCGGAATTGGCGAAGCTTACTTCGAGAACGCCGATCGTGCGCGAGGCGAAGGAAATTTTTTGCGCGCACACGCGACGTGTCGTCGAGTGTGCGCGTCAGCCCGAAGGCTGCTCGTGCATGTCGAGGCTCCTGCGGTAGCCGATCGCTTCGGCGACATCGGCCGCGAGGATGCGATCGCCTTCGCGCAGGTCGGCGATTGTCCGAGCGACGCGCAGCACGCGGTGATACGCGCGCGCCGACATCGATCGCTGGCGCGTGGCGCGCGCGATGAGCTCCGCGCCGGCGGCATCCAGCGTGCAATGCCGCGTGACGTCGGCAACGCCGAGCCGTGCGTTGACCGCCGCCTGGCGCTCCCGCTGCCGAAGGCGCGCCGCCGCGACGCGCGCGGCGACGGCTTCGCTGCCTTCGGTCGCGGGCGCGCGCGCCGCGCCGAGGTCGTCGATGCCGACCTCGGGGACGTCGATGGTCATGTCGATGCGATCGAGCAGCGGGCCGGAGACGCGCGCGCGATAGCGGAGGATGCGCTCGGGCGTGCACCGGCAAGCCACGCGCGCATGGCCGAGCCAGCCGCAGGGACAGGGGTTCATCGCGGTGACGAGCTGGAAACGCGCGGGATAGCTCGCCCGCCGCGCGCCGCGCGCGAGGTGCACGACGCCGGTCTCGAGGGGCTCGCGCAGCGCCTCGAGCACCGCGCGGTTCCACTCGGGCAGCTCGTCGAGGAACAGCACGCCGTGGTGCGCGAGCGACATCTCGCCCGGCCGCGGGTCGCCGCCGCCGCCGGCGAGTGCCACCGCGCTCGCCGTGTGGTGGGGCGCGCGATAGGGGACCTCGCGCCAGCGCGCGGCCTCGAAGCGTCCCACCAGCGATAGCAGTGCCGCGCTTTCGAGCGCGTCGCCGTCGTCGAGCAGGGGCAGCAACCCCGGGAGGCGCTCGGCGAGCATCGACTTGCCGGCCCCCGGGGGGCCGGCCATCAAGAGCGAATGCCCGCCCGCCGCGGCGATCTCCAGCGCGCGCTTGGCGGCCGCCTGGCCGCGGACGTCGGCGAGGTCCCCGCGTCCCGCGCCGGCCTGCGGCGCGCCGGGCCTCGATGCGACGGCACGCGCCAGCGGCGCGAGCCCGCGCAGGTGAGCGCAGGCTTCCTGCAGCGAATGCGCGGCGAAGACCTGCGCGCCTTCGACCCAGGCGGCCTCCTCGGCGCTCGCCGCGGGGAGCACGAAGGCCCGCGAATCGCGCCTCGCCGACACCACCATCGCCAACGCACCGCGCACGGCGCGCAGCTCGCCGTCGAGGGCCAGTTCGCCGGCGAACTCGCAGGCGGCCATCGCGACGGAGGGGATCTGGTCGCTGGCGGCGAGGATGCCCAGCGCGATGGGCAGGTCGAAGCGTCCCGAAGACTTCGGCAGGTCGGCGGGCGCGAGGCTCACCGTCACCCGGCGCGCGGGAAACGCGTAACCCGCGTTATGCACCGCCGCGCGCACGCGATCGCGCGCCTCGCGCACCTCGGTGTCGGGGAGTCCGACGATGGTGAAGGCGGGCAAGCCGTTCGCAAGGTCGACTTCGACCGTCACCGGCGCGGCATCGAGGCCGGTGAGCGCACGGGAGCGCACCCTGGCGATCGCCATGGCGCAATCGAGGCGCGAAGCCTGCGGGACGGTCAGTCGGGCGTCGCGTTGCCGGCGGCACCGCGGCCGGCGCGCCGATGGCCCGCTGCCGAACCCGCTGCCGCGCCGGGCCCGGCTTCCAGCGCTGCCACGCGCGCCTCGAGCGCTTCGAGCTTTTCGCGCGTGCGGGCGAGCACCTCGCGTTGCAGCTCGAACTCGGCGCGCGTCACGACATCGAGGCGCGAGAGCCCGCTTTGCAGCAGGGCCTTGAGGTTGCGGTCGAGGTCCTTCGCCGGCGAAGTGTCGAAGGCCTTGCGGATCCGCGCCGCGAAGTCGTCGAGGGTCTGGCTTTCGAACATGGGGCACCTCCTCGCCCCGAGTCTAGCAAGGCGCAGAACCCCCTCCGATCGGCCATCCGGACGAGCGCGGCCGCGTCGCGGGGACGCGACCGGCAATCGCGGCAGCGTGAAACGACGGCCGCCCCAAGGGCGTGCGCCACCCCTTCCCGATCGCACCGTCGCGGTGCATCGACCCTGTCCGGCCGCACGAATTGTCGCGACAAGCGATTGATTAACAACATATTTCCGACATGGCACGGCCCATGCTGAAGCTGTCCCTGAATTCCCGACCCACTCGACCACGACTCCCACAAGGACAGGCATGGACATTCGCTCATCGCTGCGCCCGACACTGTTCGCCCTCGCGCTGACAGCCTCGGCGGGCGCGCTCGCCCAAACCCCTGCGCCGGCACCCACGCCGGACTGGACCTTCAACGCGAACATCGGCCTGTTCAGCCAGTACGTGTTCCGCGGCATCCAGCAGACCAACAACCGGCCCGCCGTGCAGGGCGGCTTCGACATCGGCCACAAGAGCGGCTTCTACGTCGGCACCTGGGCGTCGAACATCAGCTGGATCTCGGACGGCAACCCCGACGCCAGCGTCAGCATGGAATGGGACTTCTACGGCGGCTACAAGTGGGCATTCGCCGAGGACTGGGTACTCGACCTCGGCGTGCTGCAGTACTGGTACCCGGGCACGTATCCCGAGGGCGCGACCAAGGCCGACACCACCGAGGTCTACGCGAGCCTGGGCTGGAAGATGCTGTCGGCGAAATACAGCTACGTCGTCGGCAACAAGACCTTCGGCTTCCCCGATTCGGGGGGCAGTGACTACATCGAGGGCAACCTCGCCTGGGACGTCGTCGACAAGGTCAACGACTACGTCGGCAAGGTCACGCTGATCGGCCACGTCGGCCACCAGCGCTTCCGCCACGCCGGGGACTTCGACTACACGGACTGGAAGGCCGGCGTTTCCACCGACCTCTCGGGCTTCACCGTCGGGGTCTACGTCACCGGCACCGACGCGACGGCGGAGCTCTACACCAACCGCTTCGGGCGCGACACCTCCGACACGCAGGTCGTCGGCTTCGTGCAGAAGTCGTTCTGACGCCCGCGTAGCGATCCATGCGCGTACCACGCACACATCCGGGGACACCATGAAACTTGTCACTGCCATCATCAAGCCGTTCAAGCTCGACGAGGTCCGCGAGGCCCTGTCGGCGATCGGCGTCCAGGGGATCACCGTCACCGAGGTCAAGGGCTTCGGCCGGCAGAAGGGCCATACCGAGCTCTACCGCGGCGCCGAGTACGTCGTCGACTTCCTGCCCAAGGTCAAGGTCGAGGCCGCGATCAAGGACGACCTCGTCGACCGCGTGATCGAGGCGATCGAGAAGTCGGCCAACACCGGCAAGATCGGCGACGGGAAGATCTTCGTCTTCGACCTTCTTCAGGTCGTGCGCATCCGCACCGGCGAGACCGGCGCGGAAGCGCTGTAAAGGGGAGCATTCGAATGAAGCGATTGATTGCTTGGCTCGCGATCGCCGGCGCCCTGTGCGCCGGCGTGCCCGCGTTCGCGCAGGACAAGACGACACCGCCGCCCGAGGCGGCTCCCGCGGCAACCGCACCGGCGGCCGCGCCGGCCGCGGCTGCTGCGCCCGCGCCCGCCGCGGCCCCCGCACCGGCACCCAAGCTCGACAGCGGCGACACCGCGTGGATGCTGACGTCGACGGCGCTGGTGATCCTGATGACGATCCCCGGCCTCGCGCTGTTCTACGGCGGCCTCGCGCGCAGCAAGAACATGCTGTCGGTGCTGATGCAGGTGTTCGTGATCTTCTCGCTGATCTGCGTGCTGTGGTCGATCTACGGCTACAGCCTCGCGTTCTCCGGGGAAGGCTCGTTCTTCGGCGGCTTCGACAGGCTGTTCCTGTCCGGCATCAAGCCCGACACGCTGTCCGGGGCGTTGCCCACGATTCCCGAGTTCGTGTTCGTGGCATTCCAGGCGACCTTCGCGGCAATCACCGTGGGCCTCATCGTCGGGTCGTTCGCCGAGCGCGCGCGCTTTTCCGCCGTGCTGCTGTTCTCGGTGATCTGGTTCACGTTCGCCTACGTGCCGATGGCGCACATGGTCTGGGGCGGCGGCATGCTCGGCAAGCTCGGCGCACTCGATTTCGCCGGCGGCACCGTGGTGCACATCAATGCCGGCGTGGCGGGCCTCGTCGGTGCCTACCTGCTGCGCAAGCGCATGGGCTTCGGCAAGGAAGCCTTCACGCCGCATTCGCTGACCTTGACCATGGTGGGTGCCTCACTGCTCTGGGTCGGCTGGTTCGGCTTCAACGCGGGCTCGGCGGGCGCGGCCAACGGCGTGGCGGGCCTCGCGTTCGTCAACACCATCGTCGCCACCGCCGCGGCGGTCTTGAGCTGGATCACCGGTGAAGCGATCCTGCGCGGCAAGCCGTCGATGCTGGGCGCAGCGTCGGGCGCGGTTGCCGGGTTGGTCGCCGTCACGCCGGCGGCCGGCTTCGTCGGCGCGATGGGCGCGATCGTGCTCGGCCTGCTCGCGGGCCTCGTCTGCCTGTGGGGCGTATCCGGCTTGAAGCGCCTGCTCGGCGCCGACGACGCCTTCGACGTGTTCGGCGTGCATGGCGTCGGCGGGATCCTGGGCGCCGTGCTGACCGGCGTCCTCAATGCCCCCAGCCTGGGTGGTACGGGCGCCGCGGATTTCTCGATGGCGAGCCAGGTGGCCATCCAGCTCGAAGCCGTGGGCGTGACCGTCGTGCTGTCGGGCGTGGTGGCGTTCATCGGCTACAAGATCGCCGACCTGGTCTTCGGGCTGCGCGTCAGCGAGGAAGAAGAGCGCGAAGGCCTCGACATCTCGTCCCACGGCGAGCAGGCATACCGCATGTAAGCCGGCGAGCTCAAGGGCCGGCGGAAACGAGTCGCCGCCGGCCGTTGAAAATCGAGGCTCTCCTCCTCGATCGTTTCTCCTCAAGTGGCTTCGGGGCGTCCTTCACCGGACGCCCCATTTTTTTTTGCATTGCTAGAATCGACGCATGAACGGCGTCGACCATTGCCGCCTGATGGCGCGCTACAACCGCTGGATGAACGAGCGGATGTACGCGCGGGCCGCCGAGCTCGACGACGCGGCGCGCAAGCTCGATCGCGGGCTCTACTTCGGCTCGATCCACCGCACGCTCAACCACGTCGTCTGGGCCGACCGCACGTGGCTGTCGCGCATCGAAGGCACGGCGTTCGCGGAGCCCGCCTACGGCGCCGACCTCTACGGCGATTTCGCCGGGCTCGCGCGCGAGCGCGAGGCCGCCGACCTCGCGATCCTGTCGCTGTGCGGGCGCATGACCGATGCGCGGCTCGCGGAGACGCTCGAGTACCGCAACACCGCGGGCCAGGCGAGGCGGGCGCCGCTGTGGATCGTGCTCACGCACCTCTTCAACCACCAGGCACACCACCGCGGGCAGGCGCTCACCGGCCTCACGCTCGCCGGCAAGGACATCGGCCCTACCGACCTGATCGCGCTGCCCGGCGTCGTCGAGTCGCGCGACTAGCCTCGCCGCCCGTGCGCGCGGCGCCGCCTTGGTGCGCCCCCGCCGGTGGCGCGGCCGGAGCCGCGACGCCGCCCGGCGTCACCGCCACGAGCAGCGACAGGCCTTCCAGCGCCCGTGCATGCGCGCCGGCGCTCGCGTCGCGCACGATCGTCGCCTGCACCACGTAGCCCAGCAGCAGCGACTGCAGCGCCTGCGCGACGTCCTCTGCGGACGCGCCGGGCGCGAGCTGGCCCTGCTGCTGCCACGCCGCCGCGCGCTCGCGAAGCCGGCCGCGGATCTGCAGGAAGAAATCGCGGAGGATGCCGCGCACGGCCTCGTCGTGCTGGGCGAGGCTCCATCCATGGATGGCGAGGGACATGAGGTTGTAGCCTTCGCGCGCCGAGAATCGCTCGATGGCTTCGATCGCGCGCTGCACGAAGCTCGAGGGCGTGGTGGGGATCGCGCCCGAGAAGAGCGGCGCGAGCTCGACGGCGAGCTTCCCCATCGACGTCGCCACCGCCGTGCGGATGATGTCGTCCTTGCCACCGAAGTAGCGGTACATCGCGCTCGCCGACAGCCCCGACTCCCCGATGATCTCCTCGATGGTCGTCGCCTCGACGCCCCTGCGGTAGAAGCAGCGCCAGGCGGCTTCCAGTATCTGCATGCGCCGCATTTCGCGGTGCTGGTCGCTGATCTTGGGCATTCGGGGTCGGTCCGCAGGGGGATGCCGGAGCGTAACACAAAAGGAACAGATATTCCTTGACAAGGCGATTTGGCTTCGCCAATATACAGGAATGTTCATTCCCTTTGGAGGAGAGAGACGATGAGCGGCTACCGGGTCCACCACTTGAACTGCGCCTGCATCCAGCGCCTCACCATCCACGGCCGCCAGCTCGCCTGCCACTGTCTGCTGGTGGAGACGCCCTCGAGCGGGCTGGTGCTGGTCGACACGGGCCTCGGCACGCCCGACCTGGTCGACCCCGCGAAGCGGCTGGGGATGATGTTCACCTACCTCTACGCCAAGCCGAAGCGCGACCCCGCGCTGGCGGCGGTCAACCAGATCCGCGCCATGGGCCTCGACCCGCGCGACGTGCGCCACATCGTGATGACGCACATGGACCTCGACCACGTCGGCGGGCTGTCGGACTTCCCCAACGCGACGGTGCACCTGCACCACCGCGAGCTCGTCGCCGCGACCGAGCGCCGCTCGTTCAAGGCGAAGCATCGCTACCTGCCCGTCATGTGGGCGCACCAGCCGAAGTTCGAGACCTATTCCGAGGAGGGCGAGCCGTGGATGGGCTTCGAGGCGATCCGCGAACTGCGCGGCCTGCCGCCCGAGATCCTGCTGGTGCCGCTGTTCGGCCATACCCTCGGCCACTGCGGCGTCGCGGTGCGCGACACGCGGGGCTGGCTGCTGCACGCGGGCGATGCCTACTTCGACCCGCGCGAGGTGAACGGCCCGACGCGCCGCTGCGCGCTGAAGGTCGGCGCCTTCCAGGCGATGGTGCAGACGGTGCGGCGCGAGCGCCTGCACAACCAGGCGCGGCTGCGGCGCCTCACCGCCGACCATCCGGAGATCCGCGTGTTCTGCGCGCACAACCCCTTCGAGTACCTCGAGGCGATCGGCAAGCCCGACCCCGTCGGCATCGCGCACAGCGGCCGCGCGCCGCTCGCCGGCATGGCCTGACCGATGAACCCGGTCTGGGTGAGCTTCATCGCGGCCTGCACCGCGCTCGCGGCGTCGATCGGCGCGACGGTGGTGACGCTGGCGGTGTCGAGCCGCCAGTTCCGCGCCAACGTGCTGTCGGGCAACCGGCAGAAATGGATCACCACGCTGCGCGAGATGACGTCGGAGTTGATCTCGCTCGCCGCCGCGACGCACCACGTCAAGGCGGGCATGGCCGGCGAGTGGAACGCCGGCCGGGTGGCGCTCGCCGCGGACCCGGCGTCGATCGCCAAGCTCGAGCGCATCGTGCTGGTGCGCTGGAACATCCGCCTGCTGCTCAACCCCACCGAGCCCGAGCACGCCGCGCTGATCCGCGCCATCGACGCCGTGGTGGAGGACCTGCGTTCCGAGCGCGCCGACGACGACGCGGCGCGCGCGGGTGCCGAGGCGGTTGCGGCGGCGGCGCAGGTCGTGATCCGCCGCGCCTGGCAGCGCGTGAAGCGCGGGACCTAGCGTGCCGCGCCCCGAGGGCGCGCGCTTGTCCGCTCAGCCCCTCGACAGCGCGCTCAGTCCTTCGACGGTGCGCTCAGCCCTTCGCGGCTCGCTTTTTCGCGCGCGGGTGCGCAGCGTCGTACACCTTGGCCAGCGCCTGGAAGTCGAGGTGCGTGTAGACCTGCGTGCTGGCGATCGACGCGTGGCCGAGCATCTCCTGCACGGCGCGAAGGTCGCCCGAGGACTGCAACACGTGCGAGGCGAAGGAATGGCGCAGCATGTGCGGGTGGACGTGGCGGTCGAGCCCCTGCTTCACGGCCTGCTGCGCGAGCCTCGCCTCGATGCTGCGCGGCGAAAGCCTGCGCCCGCCCGCGCCGACGAACACCGCCTTCGCGTCCACGGTGCGCAGGCCCGCGCGCGCGTCCAGCCAGCGCGCCAGCGCCTCGCGCGCCGCGGCCCCCACCGGAACGATGCGCTCCTTCGAGCCCTTGCCGATGACGCGCACCTCGCCCGCGGCGAGGTCGAGGCGCGCGAGGTCGAGGCCTGCGAGCTCGGCGAGGCGCAGCCCCGACGAGTAGGCGAGCTCGAACAGCGCGCGGTCGCGCAGGCCCAGGAAGCTCGCGTCGTCGATCGCCACGAGGCGCGTCGCCTCGTCGGGCGACAGCGCGGCGGGCAGCGTGCGCGGCGACTTGGGTGCCTTGAGGTCGGCGCAGGGGTCCTGCGCGATCGAGCCGTCCTCGCGCATCAGGAAGCGGTAGAACGCGCGCCAGGCCGAGAGCATGCGCGCGAGGCTGCGGCCCGAGAGCCCGCGCGCACGCAAGGTGGCGAGATGGCGCGACAGCGAGGCGCGCGTCTCGCGCTCGACCGGCGCCTCGCCTGCCAGCGCCAGCAGCGCGCCGACGTCGCGCTGGTACGCGCTGCGGGTATGTGCCGCGCGGGTGCCGATGCTCGCGGCGAAGCGCCCGGCGAGCGCGGCGTTGCGCGCGGCGCCGGCGCCCATCGCGTCAGTCCGCCGGCAGGAAGCGCGCGACGGCGACGCTCGCGAGCTCGGCGAGGCGCATCAGGTACAGCGTCCCCATGCCGGGATGGAAGCGGTTGGCGTCGGGGCTCGCCAGCGACAGGAGGCCGAAGGTGTGCGAGGTGCGCAGCGGCAGGTAGGCGAACGACGCGAGCTCGTCGGCGTTGTCGAACCATTCGCTGGTCTCGAACGCCGCCTCGGGGCCGCAATACGGCGAGCCCAGCGCGTCGGCATAGCCGCGCGTCTCGGCCGACACCGCGGCGAGCTCGGGCAGGTAGGACTGCTCGGGCACGCGGCCCCACAGCCGCACGGCCACCGAGGGCACGCCGAAGTCCTCGGTGAGCGCGTGGGTGAGCACGGCCAGCGTGGTCTCGAGGTCGGGCGCGGCAAACAGCGCCAGCGTCGAGCGATGGAGCTTCTCGCCGATGGCGTCGTTGTCGTTGCCGTAGGCGATGAGCTCGCGCAGCTTCATCTCGAGCTCGGCGTTCTTCTCCCGCAGCGCCAGCACCTGTCGCTCGGCCAGCGGGATCGCATGGCCGCCGTGGGGATGCGGGATCGCGAGGTCGGCGATCACGTCGGCGTGGTCGTCGAAGAAATGCGGGTTCTCGCGCAGGTAGTCGGCTACGTCCTTGGGATTCATCGGTGGCGTTCTCGCCCTCAGTGGGTCCACTCAGTAGGTCCATTCACCTTCGAACACGACGGCGGCGGGGCCCGTCATCGTCACCGGCCTGCCTTCGCCCTCCCAGGCGATGGTCAACGGCCCGCCGCGCGTCTGCACGCGCACGGGGCTGTCGACGAGGCCGCGGCGGATGCCCGCAACCACCGCGGCACATGCACCCGTCCCGCAAGCCAGCGTCTCGCCCGCGCCGCGCTCGTAGACGCGCAACCGGATGTTAGCGCGATCGACCACCTGCATGTAGCCCGCGTTGACCCTGCGCGGGAAGCGCGGGTGCCGCTCGATCAGCGGGCCCTCGCGACCGACGGGTGCCCGGTCGACGTCGCCGACGACCTGGACCGCATGCGGATTGCCCATCGACAACACCGAGACCTCGACCATGGCCCCATCGACGTCGAGGCGGTCGATCACGCCGCCGCTGCCGCCCTCGAAGGGCACCTCGGCCGGCGCGAAGCGCGGCACGCCCATGTCGACCGTCACCTCCCCGCCGTCCTCGAGGCGCGGCACGATGATCCCCGACGCAGTCTCGACGCGGATTTCGCGCTTGTCGGTCAGGCCCTTGTCGCGAACGAACACCACGAAGCAGCGCGCGCCGTTGCCGCATTGCTCGACCTCGCCGCCGTCGGCGTTGAAGATGCGGTAGCGGAAGTCGACGCCGGCCTCGCGCGCGGGCTCGACCACCAGCACCTGGTCGCAGCCGACGCCGAAGCGGCGGTCGGCGAGGCGCCGGATCTCGGCCTCCCCGAGCGCGAACGGCGAGCGCGTGGCGTCGACGACCACGAAATCGTTGCCGAGGCCCTGCATCTTGGTGAAGGCGAGCGTCGCCACGGTCAGCGTCGCGCGCGCAAGGCGCCGCGGCCCGTGGGCAGAAGGCTTCCGCATGGCGCGCCGCGGCCGCGCGTCATGGGGTCGCTCCGCGCCGCAGCAGCCTCGCTGCGTCGACGTTGCCCGCGCGCGCGAAGGGCAGGCGCGTCCCGTTCCCGGTGACGAGGTCGCCGCGGACGTCGTAGCGCAGCGAGCCCTCGCGCAGCGCGAGCTCGAGCGCGCGCCCGACGAGGCGGAAGTCGACATCGAGGTCCATGCTCACCGGCGTGGTCGCCGAGGCCGCGAGGCTGACCGGCTGCACCAGCGTGCCCGTCGCCGCGTCGCGATCGGCCAGCCGGACGCTGTAGTCGAGGCTTCGCACGTCGAGCGCGAACGCGTTCGGGTTGCGCACCCCCAGCGTGACGCGCAGCCTCGCGCGGTCCTGCACCACGGAGACCGCATCGACCGACGCGAGCTCCACTTCAGGCGGCTGGGGGCGGATCGACATCGCGCCGCAGGCGGCGAGCGCCAGCGCGGCGAGCATCGCGGACCATCGCAGCCCTGCGAGAAACGACGACATGGCTGCGAGTTTAACCAACCCGCGCAGGATGGCCGCCGGACGCGCGCAGGCCGGCCATCAGGCCGTCGACGCATTCACCGAGGCCACCGCCGCCTGAAGCGCGTCTTCCGCGTCCCGCGCGAGGCTGCGTGCCACCGCGACCCGGAAGCCCTCGTCTCCCTGCGGCCGGTACACCAGCGCCGCGACATGGCCGAGCATGCTGCCGGCGCAGGCGCCGGGCGTGAAGGCGCGCGGGTGGAGGTCCAGCGGGCACAGCGCCGCGAGCGCGGTCGCGGCACCGTGCCCGCGCAGTTGCCACCACGCATACGCCGCGGAGACGTCGAACAGCGCGCCGCCGGAATCCGCGAACGCGCGGCGCGCGCCTTCGTAGTCGCGCGAGTCCGGCGTTGCGTCCAGCACCAGCCAGGCACGCGGGCCCGTCCACAAGAGCGTGACCGTGCCGGCCTGCGCGCTGGTGCAGGGACGCGTCGGCAGCGCAGCGCCGAAGCGGCGTGCGGCCTCCTCCGCGAAGCTCGCATGTGCCGCGTCGCCGCGCAGCGCCCAGAGCGTGGGGATCGCCAGCGGGACCATCGTCGCCGGTGGTGCGGGCCGCGCGTTCATCGCAGCCTCGTCCCGTCGGGATCGACGAAGCACGGCGGCCCGACCGTCACCTCGGCCTGGGCGTTCGCGAGTGGCGACACCGCCCACAGCGTCTCGCCGTGGCGCGCGCGTCCGCCGGCGAGGAGGGCGAGGCCGATCGACGCGCCCACATGCGGGCTGTCGCACCACGAGGTCACGTGCCCTTCGATCGGGTTGGGTGCGGTGCGCCGCGGGTCGGCGACGAGCTTGCCGCCGCGGGGCATGCGTGAGCCGGGCTTCGCCGTCAGCCCCACGAGCTGCCAGCGCCCGGGCTCGCGCAGCGCGGCGCGATCGCACAGCGGCTTGCCGATGCACCACTTGGCCGCGCTGACGAGCTTGCCCATGCCGAGGTCGTCGGCGGTGGTGCGTCCGTCGATCTCGGCGCCGATGACCACATGCCCCTTCTCGATGCGCAGCGTGCCCATCGCCTCGGTGCCGTAGGGCATGATGCCGAAGGGCTCCCCGGCGGCGAGCACGGCCTCCCACATCGCGAGCGCATGCGTCGAAGGCACGTGGATCTCGTAGGCGAGCTCGCCCGAGTAGCTCATCCGGAAAAGGCGCACCGGCACCTCGCCCGCGGCCGTGCGCAGCATCGCGCGGCCGGCCGCGAGGAAGGGGAACGCCTCGTTCGACACGTCGATGTCGACGATCCGCGCCAGCACCTCGCGCGCACGCGGCCCCGACAGCGCCGCGGCGGCCCATTGCTCGGTCACCGACACCGCATGCACCTCGAGCGCCGGCCAGTCGACCTGCAGCAGGCGCTCGAGGTGCTGCATGATCGCGCCCGCGTTGGCGGTGGTCGTCGTCATCAGGTAGTGCGTGTCGTCGAGGCGGGTGGTCGTGCCGTCGTCGCGGACGATGCCGTCCTCGCGCAGCATGAGGCCATAGCGGCAGCGACCCACCGCCAGCGTGCCGAAGCGGTTGGCGTAGACGCGGTCGAGGAACCCGGCGGCGTCGCGGCCCGCGAGCTCGATCTTGCCCAGCGTCGACACGTCGACGACGCCGACCGCCGCGCGCACGTTGCGCGCCTCGCGCGCCGCGGCGTCGTCCTCGCTCTCGCCGGCGCGCGGATACGAGTGCGGCCGTTGCCACAGGCCGGTGTTGGCCATGCGCGCACCGTGGGCCGCGTGCCAGTCGTGCAATGGCGAGCGGCGCACCGGCTCGACATGCGCGCCGTGCGCATGCCCCGGGAAGGCGCCGAGCGTCACCGGCGTGTACGGCGGGCGGAAGGTCGTCGTGCCGACCTGCGGGATGGAGGTCGCCAGCCGCTCCGCCATCAGCGCGAGTCCGACGACGTTCGAGGTCTTGCCCTGGTCGGTACCCATGCCCAGCGTGGTGTAGCGCTTGAGATGCTCGACCGACTGGTAACCCTCGCGCGCGGCGAGCCCGATGTCGTCGACGGTGACGTCGTCCTGCAGGTCGACGAAGCACTTGTCGCCGGCGCGCGCCGCGGGCACCGACCACAGCGGAAACGTCGCCACGCGCGACGCCGAGTCCGTTTCCGCGGCCTTGACCGTCGCCGGCGCCGCCGCGACGCGCGGGCCGCGCCCGGCGCCTTCGGCCAGCGCCAGCGCACGCCGCCCGGCCGCCTCGCCTTCCTGCCGCGCCGCCGCGGTGTCGCAAAAGCCGTTGACCGCGCCGGCGCAGGCAATGGGCCAGGGCGAGGCATCGGGCACGAAGCTCGCGGTGCGCTCGTCGTAGCGCAGCGTGCCGCGCGCATGCGAGAAGAGGTGCACGGCGGGACCGTGGCCGCCCGACACCGCGACGAGGTCGCAGTCGAGGCGCGTGGTGCCGCCGCCCTCGGTCGCGACGTCGACGCCGGCGACATGAAGCCGCCCGTGCGTGCGCACGATGGCCGAGCGCGACAGCATGCGCAGGCCCTCGGCGCGGGCACGCGCGGGTAGCGCGCCCTGCAGCATCGCCTCGGAGCGCGCGTCGACGATGGCGGCGATGTCGACGCCGGCGCCGCGCAGCGCCAGCGCCGAGCGGTACGCCGCGTCGTGGTTGGCGAATACCACCGCGCGCGCGCCGGGCAGGACGCCGTAGCGCTCGACATAGGCCGCGGCCGCGCCGGCGAGCATCGAGCCGGGGACGTCGTTGCCCCCATAGGCGATGCCGCGCTCGATCGCGCCGGTCGCGAGCACGATCGCCCCGGCGCGGATGAACCACATCCGCTGCCGCGGCAGCGCCGGGTCCGGGTTCGCCAGGTGGTCGGTGACCCGTTCGATCGCGCCGACCAGGTTGCCGTCGTAGTGCCCGAACGCGGTCGTGCGCGTGAGCACGGTGACTTCCGGCCCCGCCACCTCGCCCTCGAGGCGCGGCGACTGCTGGCAGATCATCACGCGCGCGCCGGCCGCCGCCGCGGTCCGGGCGGCGGCCACGCCCGCCGGGCCGCCGCCGATCACCAGCACGTCGCAATGCGCATAGCGGTGCTCGTAGCGGCCGGGGTCCTGCGCCTGCGGTGCGCGACCCATGCCTGCGGCGCGACGGATCGCGCGCTCGTAGCGCATCCACCCGCGCGGCGTGCCCGGCCACATGAAGGTCTTGTAGTAGAAGCCGGCGGGCAAGAGCGGCGAGACGAGGTTGGCGAAGGCACCGACGTCGAAACCCAACGAAGGCCAGCGGTTCTGGCTCGCCGCGTCGAGGCCCTCGTGGAGCTCGAGGGTCGTCGCGCGCGTGTTGGGCTCGGTGCGCGCACCGCGCGCGAGCTGCACCAGCGCGTTGGGCTCCTCGACGCCCGCGCTGTAGATGCCGCGCGGACGGTGGTACTTGAAGCTGCGCCCGACGAGGTGCACGCCATTGGCGAGCAGCGCCGAGGCCAGCGTGTCGCCCGAATAGCCTTCGTGGCGCTGCCCGTCGAAGGTGAAGGCGAGCGGCTGCGCGCGATCGATCGCGCTGCCGCCGCTCGCGAGCCGCCGGCGCTGCGTCATCGCGGCGCGTCCCCGAGCGGCTCGCCCGGCGGGGCGCTGGCGAGGATGTCGTGGGTGCGCGTGTCGCGGCGGACCTTGAACCAGCTCCGGCAACCAGCGCCGTGGTACCACAGCTCGTCGTGCGGCCCCTTGGGGTTGTCGCGCAGGTAGACGTAATCGGTCCAGGCCTGCTCGGACGCGTCCGCCGCGGGACGCTCGAGCGTCGCGTCGCCGCCGTAGGTGAACTCGACCTGGTTGCGCGGGCCGCACCAGGGGCAGGGGATCAGCAGCATCGCGCGTTCCTCAGTGCACCCAGGGGTACGGGCCGCCGCCCTTTTCGTCGATCACGCGGCCTTCGGCGAAGCGCTCCAGCGTGAACGCCGCGTTGAGCGGGTGGGGCGTATCGTTGGCGATGGTCCAGGCATGCGTGTAACCCGACGCGGGGGTCGCCTTGAAGCCGCCGTAGCACCAGCCGCCGGTCATGGTGAGGCCCTTCACCGGAAGCTTGCCGATGATGGGGCTGCCGTCCATGGTCATGTCCATGATGCCGCCCCAGCTGCGCATCAGCCGCAGTCGCCCGAAGCTGGGGAAGAGCGCGGTGCAGGCGGCCACGACGTTCTCGATCATCGGCAGGTTGCCGCGCTGCGCATAGGAGTTGTAGAAGTCGAGGTCGCCGCCCATCACGAGCTCGCCCTTGTCGGACTGGCTGATGTAGAAGTGCACGGCACCCGAGGTCACGACGGTGTCGAGCACGGGCTTCAGCGGCTCCGACACCATCGCCTGCAGCACATGCGACTCGATGGGCAGGCGGATGCCGGCCATCGCCGCGACCTGGCTCGAGTGTCCCGCCACTGCGATGCCGACCTTGCCGGTGCGGATGTCGCCCTGTGTCGTGCGAACGCCGGCGATCGCGCCCTTCTCGACGACCAGCCCCGTGACCTCGCAGCGCTGCACGATGTCGACGCCCAGCGCGTCGGCGGCACGCGCATAGCCCCAGGCGACCGCATCATGGCGCACCGTGCCGCCGCGCGGCTGCAGGAGGCCGCCGAGGATGGGGAAGCGCGCGTTCGCCGAGCAATCGAGGTTGGGGATGCGGCGCGCGATCTCCTCGCGCCACAGGAACTCGGCGTCGATGCCGTTGAGGCGCATCGCGTTGCCGCGCCGCATCGCCGCGTCCACGTCGCCCGGCGCATGCACCAGGTTGAGGACGCCGCGCGCGCTGTACATGACGTTGAAGTTGAGCGCCTGCGACAGCCCTTCCCAGAGCTTGAGCGAGAACTCGTAGAAATGCGCGTTGGCGTCGAGGTGGTAATTCGAGCGCACGATGGTGGTGTTGCGCCCGGTGTTGCCGCCGCCGAGCCAGCCCTTCTCGAGCACGGCCACGTTGCGCATGCCGTGCTCCTTGGCGAGGTAGTAGGCGGTGGCGAGACCGTGGCCGCCGCCGCCGATGATCACGGCGTCGTAGCTGGCCTTCGGCTTCGCGTTGCGCCAGGCCGCGGGCCAGTGGCGGTGGCCGGAGGCGGCATTGCGGGCGAGCGAGAAGATCGAATAGTGCATCGGCGGCGGCTACAGCACCTGCGACAGGAAGGCGCGGGTGCGCTCCTTCTGCGGGTCGTCGAACAGCTTCGCCGGTGGCCCCGACTCCACGATCAGCCCCCCGTCGGTGAAATACACCTGGTCCGCCACCTCCCGCGCAAACCGCATCTCGTGCGTCACGATCATGCACGTCATCCCGTCGCGCACCAGCTCGTGGATGGTGTTCAGCACCTCCTTCACCGTCTCCGGATCGAGCGCCGCCGTCACCTCGTCGAACAGCATCACCTCCGGACGCATCGCCAGCGACCGCGCGATCGCCACCCGCTGCTGCTGGCCCCCCGACAGCTCGCCCGGATAGGCGTCCTGCTTCGCCGCCAGCCCCACCTTCGCCAGGAGCGCCACCGCCCGCTCGCGCACCGCCTTGGGCTCCTCCTTCAGCACGTGGATCGGCGCCATCATCACGTTCTCGATCGCCGTCTTGTGCGGGAAGAGGTTGTACTGCTGGAACACCATCGACACTTCCTTGCGCAGCGCGATCTTCTCGGCGTCCGTCTTCAGCGCATGCACCTCGAAGTCGGCAACGCGGATCGTCCCGCGCTCGATCGGCACCAGACCGTTGACGCAGCGCAAGAGCGTCGACTTGCCCGACCCCGACGGCCCGATGATGCACGCCACCCCGCCGCGCGGCACGCTCATCGTCACCCCGCGCAGCACCTGCACCGCGCCGAAGGACTTGTGCACGTCTTCGATGGCGACGATCGGCCGGCTGGCGTCGTTCATGAGATCACCTGGTAGCGCCGCTCCAGCACCGTCGTCCAGCGCGCGATCGGGTAGCAGTACAGGAAGAACCACAGCAGCACGTAGCTGTAGAACGCAAGCAGCAGGCCGGGCCGCGCCTCCGCCGACAGCGCGCGCTGGGTCAGGGTCATCACCTCGTTGACACCCACGATCGACACCAGCACCGTCGACATGGTGAGGATCGCGTAGAGGTTCATCCAGGGCGGCAGCATCCGCTTGATGCACTGGGGGAAGATGATCATCCACATGGTCTGCCTGCGCTTGAACGCGAGCGACGCCGCCGCCTCCCATTGGGTACTGGGGAGGGACTGCACGGCGCCGCGCAGGAGCTCGGCGACGTTGGCCATGACGGGCAATGCGAGCCCGAAGGTCGCCTTGGTCCAGTCGGGGATGGGGATGCGCACGCCGAACACCGTCACCTGGAAGGGCAGCAGGAACATGCAGTAGAACAGCAGCACCAGCCACGGCGCGTTGCGGAAGAAGCCCGTCACCCACGAGGCGCCCGTGCGCACCGGGCGCAGCAGCGAGATCTGCGCATAGCCCAGCAGGAAGCCCGCGAAGGTGCCGATGGCCATGGCCATGAAGCTGATCAGGAGGTTGAAGAGGAAGCCGCGGAACAAGAGCGGCGTCCACTTCCACAGCGTGGCGAGCACCCCGGGCTGCCCGTCGCCGACCTGCGCCTGCGCGATGCCGCAGCCCAGCAGGAAGGCGAGCAGCAGCACGACCCCTGTGCCCTTGCCCGGCCGCAGCGACGCGAGGCCCAGGCGCCGCTCGCTGCGCGCGCGGGACGCGAGCACCGCGGCGGCGGGCAGCAGCACGGGCAGGGAACCGCGCGTTGCCCCGCTCACGCCCCGAACCCCGGCACCAGCATGCGCTTCTCGACGCGTCCCATCGCCCAGACCAGGATGCCCACCAGCACCAGGTAGGCGATCAGCAGCACGTTCATCATCACCGGCACGTTGAGCTCGTCGGACCAGATCTGGCTCGAGACATACAGCATCTCGGGCACCGCGATCGCATAGGCCAGTGTGGTCGTCTTCACCAGGTTGACGAGGTTGTTGTTGAGCGCGGGCAGGCTGATGCGGAAGGCCAGCGGCAGCACGATGCGCAGGTAGGCCTGCAGCCGGCTGAAGCCCAGCGACTCGGCGGCCTCGAGCGTGGTGCGCGGCACGGCCTCGATGCCAGCGCGGAAGATCTCCACGTTGAAGGCGCCGGCGAAGAACGACAGCGAAATCACCGCCCAGGTGACGTTGCTGATCAGCGGCCCCTGGCCGAACACGTTCTTGAGCAGCCCGCCGAGGCCGAAATAGAAGAAGTAGAGCTGCACCAGCGGCGGCGTGTTGCGGAAGGCCTGGATGTACCAGTAGACGACGGTGCGCGGGACCCGCAGGCGCGAGCCCTGGATCCACGCGCCCGCGACGCCGATCGCCACCGAGAGCACGATGCAGACGACCGACAGCTCGATGGTCATCACGAGCCCGCTGGCGAAGCGGGCCCGGTCGAAGGCGTCGTAGAAGATCGTGAGATTGATCCCGGTGGCTTCGTTCAGCCGCCGGAACCAATCCCAGACCGCTTGCATGCAGCTATACGGCTATTTGTACTTGGCGTGCATGTCCGCGGCGAACGCGGTGGGCTTGATGCCGTACTTCTTCTCGAGCCCCTCGATGAAGCCGGTCTTGTGCCAGTCGGTGACGACCTTCGCCATGAAGTCCGCGAATCCCTTCTCGCCCTGCTTGACCGCGAGGCCCCAGGGCTGCAGCAGGATCGAGGCGAGCGGCATCTCGTAGCCGGCCCACTCGGGCTTGAGCATCTCGCCGACGATGGCGGTGTCGTCGTAGGCGAAGGCGACGCAGTTGCCGTTCTTCAGCGCCGCATACGCTTCCGCGGTGCCGGGGAACGCCACGCCGACGATGCCGTACTTCTCCTGCAGTTCCTTGTTGTAGAACGAGCCCTGGATCAGGCACACGTTCTTGCCCTTGAGCTGCTCCCAGGTCTTGAGGTTCTCGGACTTTTTCACCAGCACGTTGGTGCCCGACGCGTAGTAGTCGGGCTGCACGATGTCGACGATCTTGGCGCGCTCGGGCGTGTCGCTCATGGTCGCGATCATCATGTCGATCTTGCCCTGCTGCAGGAACTGGATGCGGTTGGACGCGACGACGGGGACGATCTCGAGCTTGACGCCGAGGCGCTTGGCGACGTCGGCGGCGAGGTCGGGCTCGAAGCCGATGACCTTGCCCGCGGGATCGAGGTAGCCGAACGGGCGGTAGTCGGCCTTGGTGCCGACCACCAGCACGCCCTTGCTCTTGATGTCGGCCATCACGTCGGCCGTGGCGAGGCGCGGCAACAACGCGCCCAGTGCCGCGAGGGCGGCAACGGCGAGGAATGCCTTCTTGCGCATGGTGTTCTCCTTCGTCGGGGAATTCACCGGCCGGGCGGGGTGCCGGCCGCTGCGGCCATTGTGCCCAATCGCCGCTTGACCGTCACGTCCTTCGCCTGGCGCAGGGCCTCGTCGAAGATGCTCATGGCGAGGTCGATGTCCTCGCGACGCACCGTGAGGGGCGGCGCGATCCGCCATACCGAGCCGCGCTCGGGCCGGCGCCGGATGTTCATCGACAGCCCCAGCGCCAGGCAGCGCTCGGTGGTCAGCGCGCCGAGCTCGTGCCAGGGCTCGCGCGTCTCGCGGTCCTTGACGAGCTCGACGCCACGCAAGAGGCCCATGCCGCGCACGTCGCCGATCTCCGGATGCCGCCCGGCGAGCGAGGCGAGCCCCGCGGCGAGGTAGTCGCCCATGTCGCGGCTGCGCGCGAGGAGGTTTTCCTGCTCGATGGTCGCCAGCACCGCGAGCCCCACGCTCGCCGGCAGCGGGTCGGACACGTGCGAGGTGTAGAACGCGAAGCCGCGGCGGTGGCAGGTCTCCTCGATCGCCTCGGTGGTGATGACGCCGGCGAGCGGCACGCCCCCGCCCAGCGTCTTCGAAACCGTCAGGAGGTCGGGCGTGACGCCGAGCGCCGAGGCCGCGAACCAGTGGCCCAGGCGCCCGAAGGCCGTCTGCGCCTCGTCGAAGATCAGCATCATCCCGCGCTTTTTCGCCTCGTCCTTGAGCGCGGCGAAGTAACCCTCGGGCGGCACGATCACGCCGCCCGCGCTGATGATGGGCTCGGCGACGACGGCCGCCCGCGCGCCGGTCGACTGCATGTCGTAGAGTTCGAAGCCCACCTTCATGCAGGTGCGGTCGCAGCGGTCGCGGCAGTGGCGCACCGGGCAGCGGTAGGCGTTGGGCTCGGGCACCACGAAGGTCCCCGGCATGCCCGGCCCGTAGCCCTTGCGGTCGGAGGCGTAGGAGACGCCGCCCGCGTTGCCCGTGACGCCGTGCCACGAGCCGCCCAGCCCCACGACCTCGAAGCCGCCGGTCGCGAGCTTGGCCATCTTGATCGCCGCCTCGTTGCTCTCGCTGCCGGTGTTGACGAACATCGACTTGGCGAGGGGCTTCGGCACGAGCTCGCCGAGCTTGCGCGCGAGCTCGACGACGCTGCGCGGGATCATCCCCGAGAAGAGGTGCAGCGCGCTGTCGCAGCTTTGGCGGATCGCGGCGACGATGTTGGGATGGTTATGGCCGACCGTCGCGCACATCTGCCCCGAGGTGAAATCGAGGATGCGCCGGCCCTTCGCGTCGGTGACGTAGCAGCCGCTCGCGTGCTCGACGAGCTCGGGATAGACGTCGCCGCCGTAGCGGATCAGGACGTCGCGGAAGGCGCGCGTGGCCTCGCCCGCGTCGCTGGAATCGCCGGCGCCGCCCACCTTGCCGGGCTCGCCCGCGTGGGCCGCCTTGCCGGCGTCGTCGCCTGCCGCCGGCAGGCCCGGTTCCTTGTCGTTCATGGACGTCGCTCCGGGATGTCGACCACGCGGGGCTCGTGGCCGGTCGCCGCGAGGAAGCGCTCGAGCGCCTCGTGCCCGACCACCATGGTCGCATGATTGACCAGCGGGTGCGCGTGCACCGCCGCCGCGTCCCACAGCCGCCGGTCGATGACGAACTCGACGGCGTGCCCGGTGTCGTTGGCCAGCGCCAGGAAGCTCACCGAGCCCGGCGTGATGCCGAGGTGCTTCGCGAGGCGGTCGGGCGAGGCGAACCCGAGCCTGCCGGCGCCGAGCGTCGCGCCGAGCGCCTCGAGGTCGACCGCGAGGTCGTGCGGGACCGTCACCAGGAAGTGCCGCGCGCCCTTGCGGTCGCGCAGGAACAGGTTCTTGGTCTTGGCGCCCGGCAGCGGCGGGACCAGCCGCTCGGACTCCTCGACCGTCATCACCGGCGGGTGATCGACCCGCTCGACCGTGATCGCGTGACGGCGCAGGAAGTCGGCCAGGTCCATCGCCGGGACGTCCCGCCGCACGCGTCACCGCGCGCGGGGACGCGCTCCCCTAGGCTTCGCGTCCGGGGACGCGCCGGCGGCTGCGCAGCGCGGCGAGCGCCAGCAGGACGAGCGCACCCGACAGCGCCGCAAGCGCGCCCGCGGACAGCGCAGGCACGGGAACGCTGGGCGCGGTCGCGGTGAGGTTGAGGCGCAGCGAGGCCAGCGAGTCCTCCCCGCAGACGATGTCGGTGACGAAGGTGATCACGCCTTCGAGGAGGCAGCCCACGTCGTTGGGGTTGCCGAAGAAGTTGATGTCGCTGATGCGTCCCGAGCCGTCGGTCGAGAAGTACCACGCGTTCATGTCGGCGTAGGTGAAGGTCGTCGTGCCCCCGGGGATGCCGGGGCCCGTCGCGACCAGCGTGACGTCGATCAGCCCGGAGGTGTCGATCGCGTCCCCCGCGAGCGTGTTGGGCGCGAGCAGCGCGTCGTCGAACGTGACGCTGCCCGACATGGTGTACGCGCCGCTGTGCTCATAGACGAGCGGCAGGGTGTAGGGTGCGGCCGACGCGGCGATGCCGGTCACGAGCGCGGCCAGCGCCGCGAGTCCACGCGCGACGAGCGCGCTGCGAGTCTTCATCATCATCTCTCCCCGGGTTCGATGCGATGCGGCGATTGCAGGCCGCACCGCAGCCCTCATTATCGCGGCTTGTGCGCCCGTGCGGAATGCTTTGCGTGGCCGTGCCGCGCACTCGCCGCGTTCACGTTGCATCATTGACACCACCACGGTCGCGCGCACAATGGCGGCATGGCGCTCTTTCGCCTGCCGCGCGGCCCCCGCCGTCCCGATGCCTTGTCCGGGGCACCGCGGGCGGCGCCGAGGCCGATGCCATGGTCGGCGTTGCCGGCTTCACGGATGTTCGGCCGCCACATCGCGGGCTTGCTGCTGCTCAAGCTGCTGTTGCTCGTGGCGCTGTGGGCAGTCTTGGTGCGGCCCGCGCCCCGCGCGACCGTCGACGTCGAGCGCATGGCCATGCGTGTCGGCGCGACCGCCCGGGCCGACGGCGCCGATGCCGCGGAGCCGCGCGGCGCGACGCTGCCGCGGCAACACCCGCCGCAACGCCCGCCGCAACGCCCGGAGCAGCGGCCGTGATCGATCCGCTCGTCGTCGACCTGTCGCGGCTGCAGTTCGCCGTCACCGCGCTCTACCACTTCCTGTTCGTCCCGCTGACGCTGGGGCTCGTCTGGCTGCTGGTCATCATGGAAACGGTGTACGTGATGACCGGGCGCGAGATCTGGAAGCGCATGACGCAGTACTGGGGCGTGCTGTTCGGCATCAACTTCGCCATGGGTGTGGCGACCGGCATCACCATGGAGTTCCAGTTCGGCACCAACTGGGCCTACTACTCGCACTACGTCGGCGACATCTTCGGCACGCCGCTGGCCCTCGAGGGGTTGATGGCCTTCTTCCTCGAGTCGACCTTCGTCGGGTTGTTCTTCTTCGGCTGGGACCGCCTGTCGCGCGTCGGACACCTGGTGGTCACGCTGCTGGTCGCCGTGGGCAGCAACCTGTCGGCGCTGTGGATCCTGATCGCCAACGCCTGGATGCAGTACCCGCTGGGATCGTCGTTCAACTTCCTCACCATGCGCATGGAGCTCGACTCCATCGCCAAGGTGATCTTCAACCCCGTCGCACAGGCCAAGTTCGTGCACACCGTCAGCGCGGGCTACGTCGTGGGCTCGATGTTCGTGCTGTCGATCAGCGCCTGGTTCCTGCTGCGCGGGCGCAACGTCGCCTTCGCCAGGCGCTCGATGACGGTGGCGGCGAGCTTCGGCCTCGCCTCGGCGCTGTCGGTGGTCGTGCTCGGCGACGAGTCGGGCTACACGGTCTCCGAGAACCAGAAGATGAAGCTCGCGGCGATCGAGGCGATGTGGGAAACCGAGCCCCCGCCCGCGCCCTTCACCGTGTTCGGCTTCCCCGACGTCGCTGCGCGCACCACCCATCTCGCCGTGCGCATCCCCTGGGTGATGGGCATCATCGGCACGCGCTCCATCGACGAGCCGATGCCGGGCATCAACGATCTCGTCGCCGAGGCCGACAAGCGCATCCGCCTCGGCCTTTTCGCCTACGACGCGCTGGAGCGGCTGCGCGCCGACCCGAACGATCCCGAATCGCGGAGGGCGCTGGCGGCCAACGTCGGCGACCTGGGCTACGCCCTGCTGCTCAAGCGCTGGCTCGACGACCCGCGCAAGGCCACCGACGCCGACATCCGCCACGCCGCCGAGAGCACCATCCCCAACGTCCCGGTGCTGTTCTGGTCCTTCCGCATCATGGTGGGGCTGGGCTTCTACTTCATCGCGCTGTTCGGCCTCGCGTTCTGGTTCGCCAGCACGCGCAAGCTCACCGAGCACCGCTGGTTCCTGCGCCTCGCGCTCTACAGCCTGCCGCTGCCCTGGATCTCCACCGAGCTCGGCTGGATCGTCGCCGAGTACGGGCGGCAGCCCTGGGCGATCGAGGGCGTGCTGCCCACCGCGCTCGGGGTGTCGAGCGTCTCGGCCGCGCAGGTCGGCACGAGCCTCGCGGGCTTCGTGCTGTTCTACACCACGCTCGCCGTGGTCGACGTCGCGATGATGCGGAAGTACATCGGCAAGGGGCCCGACGGCCTCGGCATGTGGAAGCAGAAGCCGATGGCGATCCGCGCCGCGCAGCTGCCGGGGGCGGGCGGCTGATGGCCGCCGCGCGCAACCGCCGCGGCCGCGGGCCGCGGGAGGCGGGCCGCTGATGCCCGACTACGAGACCCTGCGCGTCGCCTGGTGGCTGCTGATGGGCATCGTGATCATCGGCTTCGCCGTCATGGACGGCTTCGACCTCGGCGCCGTGGCCTGGGTGCGCATCCTCGCGCACGACGACGACGAGCGGCGCTCGATCATCGAGACCTTCGAGCCCTACTGGGAGGGCAACCAGGTCTGGCTGATCCTCGGCGGCGGCGCGGTGTTCGCCGCGTGGCCCTTCCTCTACGCCGCGTCGTTCTCGGGCTTCTACTTCGCCATCCTGCTGGTGCTGCTGGCGCTGATCCTGCGGCCGGTGTCGCTCAACGTGCGCAACAAGCGCGACGACGCGCGCTGGCGCGCGACCTGGGATGCGGCGCTCACCTTCACCAGCGTCGCCTCGGCGCTGCTGTTCGGCGTGGCACTGGGCAACCTCTTCCTCGGCGTGCCGCTGCGCTACGACGCCACCATGCGCCTCTCCTACGAAGGCGGGCTCCTGGGCCTCTTGCGCCCCTTCGCGCTGCTGGCGGGGCTGGTGAGCGTGGCCATGATCCTGATGCACGGCGCGGCATGGCTCGGCGCCAAGGCCGATCCCGTCATCGCCACGCGCGCGAAGCGCGCGCTGGGCTTCGTCGCGCCCGCATACGCGTTGCTCTACGCGCTCGCGGGCCTTTGGCTGGCGATGGGCGTTCCGGGGCTTCGCATCGACGGGCCGGCGGCGACGCAGGCGCCCTCCAACCCGCTCGCCAAACACGTGGTCGAAGGCGCCGGCTGGTTCGGCAACGGCCCGCTGGGGCGCTGGGCGGTGATCGTCGGCATCGCCGGCATCGTGCTGGCCCTCGCCTGCGCGCTGCTGGCGCGCCGCGGGCTCGCGCGAAGCGCCTTCCTCGCGAGCTCGGCCACCGTGGCGGCCACCATCCTGTCGGTCGGGTTCGCGCTTTTCCCCTTCCTGATGCCGTCGAGCGTCGACCCGCGCAGCAGCCTCACGGTCTGGGACGCCTCGTCGAGCGAGCACACGCTGGGGCTGATGCTGATCGCCACGGGGATCCTGCTGCCCATCGTGCTGGTCTACACCGCCTTCGTCTACCGCGTGATGCGCGGGCGCGTGTCCCTCGAGCACGTCCGCCGTACCCACGGCATGTACTGAGGAGGCGCGGCGCATGTGGTACTTCTCGTGGATCCTCGGCATCGGCCTCGCCTGCGCCTTCGCCATCCTCAACGCCATGTGGCTCGAGCTCTACGAAGGCGATCCGCCCGCGCAGGACGACGCCATCGACAAGGAGCATCCCCGCTGATCCGCGCTTGCGCGGGATGACGTTCAGCCGAAGCGCGAGGCCGCGTAGGGCGCGAGGTCGATCGCGGGCTCGCGCCCCGCCAGCAGGTCGGCGACGTGGCCCGCGGTGGGCGCCGCGCCTGTCAGGCCGACGTGCCCATGCCCGAAGGCGAGGATGGCATTGCCACAGCGCGGCGAGCGCCCGATGACCGGCAGCGAATCGGGCAGCGAGGGCCGGTGCCCCATCCAGCGCGTCGCGCCGCGATACGAAAGCCCTTCGAACAGCCGCGACGTGCCGGCGGCGAGCATGTCGGCACGCCGCCAGTCCGGCGCCGCGTCGAGGCTCGCGAGCTCGACGGTGCCCGCCACCCGCAACCCGTCCTCCATGGGCGTCGCGTAGAACTTGCCGGTTCCCGACATCACCGGAATGCGCGGCGCGACGCTCGCACCCTGCAGCGTGAGGTGATAGCCCCGCTCGGTGGTGAGCGGGACCCGCGCGCCCAGCGCGGCGGCGAGCGGCGCCGAATGCGCGCCCGCCGCGAGCACCACGGCATCGCAGTCGACCGGATCGCCGTCGGTGAGGACGCGCGCGACGCGGCCGTCGACCACGTCGAATCCCCTCGCCGCGCACCTGGCGAAGCGCGTGCCCGCCGCGGACAGCGCCTGCGCGAGCGCTTGCGACAGCCGCAGGGGGTTCGGGACGTGGCCCTGCTCGGGCAGCACGACGAGGTGGGTGATGCGGCGCGACAGCGCGGGCTCGAACTCGCGCGCGGCCTCGCCTTCGAGCACGTCGATCGCCACGCCGTGCGCGCGCCGCAGCGCGCGGCCGAAGGCATCGCCTTCGAAGTCCCGCGCGTTCTCGTAGGCGAGCGCGTAACCCTGCTGGCGGATCAGCTCGGGCACGCCGGCCCAGGCAGCGAGCGGGCGCCAGGCGGCGATGGTGGGGTCGAGCAGCGCATGCAGGGCATCGGCGATCGCGGCGACGCGCGCCGGCGCGGTGCTGCGGTGGAAGCGCCACAGCCACGGCGCGAGGCTCGCGAGGTAGCGCCAGCGGATGGACAGGGGACCCTCGCGGTCCAGCAGCCAGCCCGGGACCTTGCGCCAGGTGCCGGGCGTGCCGAGCGGCACGCAGGAGGCGCGCGACAGGCATCCCGCGTTGCCGTACGAGCAGTATTCGCCCGGCGGACGCGGGTCGACCAGCGTGACGCGGTGGCCTTCCTGCACGAGGCGCGCCGCGGCCGCGAGGCCCACCACCCCCGCACCGACGATGGCGACGCGTTGCTGCATGGGTTGTTCGCGCTCGAGGCGAGAAGCCGCGCCGCGGCTACAGCGCCGTCGCCGCCTCGTCCGCGGGGACGACCTTGGCGAACGCGCCGCTCAGCCCCGCGAGGTACGCGGCGTGGACGTCGGCCGCCGCGACCGATCGTCCCCCGAACGCGAGGTCGCGCGTCGCGCAGGCATCGTGCGCCAGCGTGCAGGCGAAGCCCGCGTCGGCCGCGGCGCGCGTCGAGGTGTCGATGCACATGTGGGTCATCATGCCGGCGACCACCAGGCCGTCGATGCCCTGCCCGCGCAGCAGCGCGTCGAGGCCGGTGTCACGAAACGCGTTGGGGAAGTGCTTGACGACCCGCCGCTCGCCCTCGCGCGGCGCCACCGCGTCGTGGATGTCCGCGCCGCGCGTGCCGGGCAGGAAGAAGGTCGCGCCCGGGCGCGTCGACAGGTGCTGGACGTGCACCACCGGCGTCCCGCGCTCGCGCGCCGCGGCGAGCAGCGCCGCCGCGCGGGCAACGGCGGCATCGGCGCCGACGAGCGTCATGGCGCCGCCGGGGAAGTAATCGTTCTGCAGGTCGATCAGGAGGAGGGCGGTGCGCATGGTCATGGCGGTCGGGGTCGTCGGGGTCGTCGCGGTCCGGCGGGACGAAGCGTCGTCGGAGGGGACGCGTGCGGTTGAGGGTGTCGAGGCGTTCGTGAATAATGCCGGCCGCGGAAGACCCGCCCATGAATCCGGCGCACATCCTGACGACCACGCCTCCATTGTCGCGCAATTGCGGCATGCGGACCTCCGCCGTGCCAGCCCTGGCGCGGGTGGCCCGTGCGGTTGCGCCGCCTGCCCGGCGCGCGTTCGCGGCCCTGCTCGCCGCGACGATCGCCGTGACGACGCTGCTCGACGCCGGCGGCGCCGCGGCGCAAGGCCTCTTCCGCGGCCGCACGTCGGCCGCCGCGCAGGCCCTCGCACCTGCCACCGTCACGCACGGCCCCTTCACCATCGTCCTCGAGCCGCGGACCATCTCGTCAGGCACCTTCCCCAACCAGGGACGCTACAGCACGGTGACGATCAGCACGTTCTCGATCCTGTACAACGGCAAGCCCGTCGTCGTGCAGCACGGCTCGCGGCAGCTATCACGGTTCTTCCGGGTGTCCATCCTCACCGACGCGCCCCGGCCGGCGCTCCTCGCCTCGTCGATGGATTTCCACCTCGTCACCGAGCGCGACGGCAAGCCCTTGGTGCAGTCGGTGGGATCGCCCACCACCGAAACGGCCGACTTCCAGTGGCTCGACGGCCCCGGAGGCCAGCCGACGCCCATGGAGACCTTCGGCAACGAGCGCGTGCGCACCGACGAGCTGCCACTCGCGGGCGGCCGCTACCTGCTGCTGCGCGGTACCGCGGTACTGGACGTGAAGACGCTCGCGCTGCACCCGTCGACCATCACCGTCGAGAAGGGACCGCTGCGCGGCGTCGGAGGGCCGGTGGCGTTCGCGTTCTCGCCGGGCGCGACGCAGTTCGTGACCTGAGGCAGCTCGGTGCTGGTGGTCGAGAACGGCAACTACGTCCACGGCCTCGCGGTGATCGACTTCGCCAACGACGACAGCTACGGCCTGCGCCTCGAGCCCGGGCAGAAGCGCTTCCACGACGAATCCGACCTGACGCCGCGCTGGTTCGCGCACTACTACCGATGGACGCGCGACGCGAGCGGCCGCGAGCGCCTCGTCGAGCGCGCCGATGCCAAACCGCTGCCGTGGATCGGCCGCATCGAGCGCGATCCCTCGTCGAGCTCGCTGGCGAGCGACGGCACACGCACGCACTACGACATCGCGAGCTACCGGCTGCGCGCCGCGAAGGAAGGACTCGCACCCGTGTTCACGCAGTTCCTGGTCGAGCGCTTCGGCGCGAAGCGGGCCGCGGACCCCTGGCAGGGCGCGACGGCCTGGAACGTGCCGCAATGCCCGCTGCCGCTGCGGCTCGGCTTCCTCGCCATGGAGGAGCCGCCGACGCTGGAGCTCTCCACCGACGGCGACCTCGCGGCGCGCGCGCAATGCACGCCGGTGGTCGAGGCGATCGCGCGCGCCTTCGACGCCGAGCTCGCGTCGGGGAAGCACCAGGCGCTGTTCATCGACTGAACGCGAGCCGACCGTCGGCGCCCGCGCAGCCCCGTGCCGCCGCCGGCGGCCGGGCGGTCAGACGTTGAAGCGGAAGTGCATGACGTCGCCGTCCTTGACGACGTAGTCCTTGCCTTCCAGCCGCATCTTGCCGGCTTCCTTCGCGCCCGCCTCGCCCTTGAGGCGGACATAGTCGTCGAAGCCGATGGTCTCGGCGCGGATGAAGCCCTTCTCGAAGTCGGTGTGGATCACCCCCGCGGCCTGCGGTGCGGTGGCGCCGATGCGCACCGTCCAGGCGCGCACTTCCTTGGGTCCCGCGGTGAAGTAGGTCTGCAGGCCGAGGAGCTTGTAGGCGGCATGGATCACGCGGTCGAGCCCCGGCTCCTTGAGCCCCAGGTCGGCGAGGAAGGCGAGCTTGTCCTCGCCCTCGAGGTCGGCGATCTCCGCTTCCAGCGCCGCGCACACCGCCACCACCGGCGCGCCTTCCCTGGCGGCATAGGCCTTCACGGCGTCGAGCAGCGGGTTGTCCGCGAAGCCCTTCTCGGCGACGTTGGCGACGTACATGGTCGGCTTCATGGTGAGCAGGAAATAGGGCGCGAGCAGCGTGCGTTCCTCGTCGTAGAGGTCGGCGCTGCGCGCGGGGCGCCCCTGGTCGAGCACGGCCGACACCTT
Source organism: Casimicrobiaceae bacterium (assembly GCA_044226535.1). Taxonomy (GTDB): domain Bacteria; phylum Pseudomonadota; class Gammaproteobacteria; order Burkholderiales; family Casimicrobiaceae; genus VBCG01. Next base: position 50,177 of record JBGAGT010000015.1, read on the forward strand.
GAGGAGCGCCTCGTGGAGGCGCTTCGCCTCCTTGTCGCCGCCGGCGCGCGCGAGCTTCTCGACCTTGGCGAGCTGCTTGTCCACCGCCGCGAGGTCGGCCAGCGCCAACTCGGTGTTGATGGTCTCGATGTCGGAGACCGGGTCGACCTTGCCGGCGACGTGCACGACGTTGTCGTCGGCGAAGCAGCGCACCACGTGCGCGATGGCGTCGGTCTCGCGGATGTTGGCGAGGAACTGGTTGCCGAGCCCCTCGCCCTTGGAGGCGCCGGCGACGAGGCCCGCGATGTCGACGAACTCCACGACCGCGGGAATCACCTTTTCCGGCCTGGCGATGGCGGTGAGCGCGTCGAGCCGAGGGTCGGGCACCTCGACGATGCCGACGTTGGGCTCGATGGTGCAGAACGGGTAGTTCTCCGCCGCGATGCCCGCCTTGGTCAGCGCGTTGAAAAGGGTCGACTTGCCGACGTTGGGCAGGCCGACGATGCCGCACTTGAGGCTCATGGAAGGTCTTTCGTCCGGGTGTGGAGCTGCAGCATCGCGCGCTCGAAGTCGCCGCGCGCGAGGTCGTCGAAGACGTCGAGCGAACGGTCGATGGCCGACTCGATCGCCGCGCGCTCGTCGCGCGCCGGCGGCCTCAGCACGAAGTCGACGACCTCCTGCTGCGGGATCTCGCTGTCGCGCGGATGCCCGATGCCGAGGCGCAGCCGCCAGAACTCGGCGCTGCCGAGCCTCGCGCGGATGTCCTTGAGGCCGTTGTGGCCCGCGACCCCGCCGCCGAGCTTGAGCTTGACCTCGCCCGCCGGCAGGTCGAGCTCGTCGTGCACCACCAGCACCTCCTCGGGCGCGATGCCGAGGAAGTGCGCGAGCGGCGCGACGCTCTGGCCCGAGAGGTTCATGTAGGTCGAGGGCTTGACGAGGCGCAGGTTGCCCGCGCGGGCGACCTCGCCGGAGAACTTCGCCTCGCGCGCGAAATGCGCGCCGAGCCTCGCCGCCAGCGCGTCGACGAACCAGAAGCCCGCGTTGTGGCGCGTGGCCGCGTACTCGCGGCCGACGTTGCCCAAGCCCGCGACGAGGCGGATGGGCGCGGTCATGGCGATGGGATTCGCGGGCACGGCGGGTCGGGACGTGGGGGCGTCGGAATGTGGCAAGGCAGAAACCAAAAGGCCCGTCCGCAGTGCGCGGAACGGGCCTCCGGGCGCGCCTTCGCGGGCGTGGCCTTACTTCTTCTTGTCGTCCTTGCCGGCGTCCTTCTTGTCGCCGGCCTTGGCGTCTGCCGCCTTGGCATCGCCGGTGGCGGCCTTGGCGTCGGCCGCGGGCGCGGCGGCCGCATCGGCGGCGGGCGCTTCCTCGACCTCGGCAGCCGCCTTCGGCACCACCGCCGTCGCGATCACCGGGTCCTTGCCGTGCGTGACGGCCGTCACGCCTTCGGCGAGCTTGAGGTCCGAGACCTTGATCGAGTGGCCCACCTCGAGGCCCGAGAGGTCGACCTCGATGAACTCGGGCAGGTGCTTGGGCAGGCAGGCGACGTCGACTTCGTTCAGCACGTGGCTGACGATCGCGCCGCCGAGCTTCACCGCGGGCGAGACTTCCGCGTTCACGAAGTGCAGCGGCACCTTCATGTGGATCTTCTTGTTTTCGTCGATGCGCTGGAAGTCGATGTGCAGCACCTGCAGCTTGTACGGGTGCATCTGCACGTCGCGCAGCAGCACGCGCTGCGAGCCCGAGCCGAGCTTCATGGTCAGGATCGACGAGTGGAACGCCTCGTTCTTGAGGGCGTGCCAGAGCGCGTTGTGGTCGAGTTCGATCGGTGCGGGCTTGTCGGCCCCGCCGTAGACGACCCCGGGGGTCTTGCCGGCGTGACGCAGGCGGCGGCTGGCGCCGCGGCCTTCGCCTTCGCGCGCGAAGGCGGTGAATTCGAGCTTGTTGCTGGCCATGGTGGCTTCCTCGTGTCTGCGGCCTTCCCTTCGCGGTCCCCGGCGTCTCCCCTGGCGCGAAGGCTAAGGGCGGCGCGGGCCGGACGGGTCGTCCGCGGTTGGCGACACCGCTCCCGGCGTGGCAGGCCGGAAGCAGCAAACTCTTTGATTATACGACGAACTGCGCCGAAGCCGCAAGCCGCGGGGGAACCCGTGTGCCGCGATGCCGCACGCGTTGCCCCGCAGCCCGTTTGCCGGGCACAATCTCGCGACGCGCGCGATCCCGCTCGCGCGCAGCCCTCCGGGAACACTCATGCGAACCCTCGATCGCCGTCGCTTCCTCGGCAGGAGCGTCGTGCTCCTCGCCACAGCCGCCCCGGGCTTCACCGCGCTCGATGCGCTGGCGGCCGTGCCGAGCCTCATCACCTGGCAGGGGCGCCTCACCGACGCCACGGGCGTTCCGCGAAACGGCAACTTCTCGATGGTGTTCCGCCTGGTCGACGACATGGGCAACGCGCTCGCACCCGCGTGGAGCGAAACGCACGCGGCCGTGGTCGTGCGCAACGGCTTCTTCTCGGTGCGGCTGGGCAGCAACACCACGCTCGACCCGGCGACGTTTTCCGGCGCCCCGACCGACGTATTCGGGCCGCTGGTGTTCCTCGAGGTCACGGTCAACGGCGAGACGCTCACCCCCAACGCGCGGCTCACCAGCGTGCCCTTCGCGCTGATCGGCGGCGCGGGCGGCGCGCCCGGCCCCACGGGACCCACGGGAGCGGCCGGCGCGACCGGCGCGCAGGGCAACCCGGGGTTCACCGGCCCCACCGGTCCCACGGGCCCCATCGGCCCGACCGGGCCCGGCAGTGGCGAGACCGGGTCGACCGGCGTCACCGGAGAGACGGGTCCCAGGGGCCCCACCGGAGAGACGGGCCCCACCGGGGAGACGGGTCCCACCGGAGCAACAGGTCCCACCGGCGCGACTGGACCCACGGGCCCCACCGGCCCCGCGCCCCCGTGATGTCCCCCCCGCAGGCCAGCGCGAGCGCCCGCGCGGCGCGCAGCATCGTCGCTGCGCTGCTGGCCTCGGCTGCGTCGCTGGCGGGCGCTGCGACCAGTGCTTCGTTCGGCCTCGAGGCCGGCGACGTCCCGGGCGGCAGCATCGACGCCGCGTCGGCGCACTTCCGCATGCAAGGGTGCGTGTCGGAGGGAGGCGTCGGCGCCAGCAGCGCCTCGTTCGGCATGCAGTCGGGATGCGGGGCTGCATTCCTGTCCTTGCCCGCCGACGACGACGATGGCGACGGCGTGGCCAACGGCGCGGAAGACGCGGCCCCCAACGGCGGCGATGCCGACGGCGACGGCATCGCCGACAGCCTGCAACCGGCCGTGGCGTCGTTGCCCGGCGGCGCGGGCTACGTGACCGCGATCGTCACCGGCGGCGATTGCGCGAGCTTCGCCTCGGTGAGCGCCGTCGCGGCGCCCTCGCCTGCCAGCGACGCGGGGTTCCACTACCCGTATGGCCGGGTGGCCGTCCACGTCGCCTGCGCGATCCCGGGCGGCGCGGTCGAGGTCGACCTCGCGTTCTTCGGCACCGGCGCGTGGCCGCCCTCGGCATTGCGCGGCTACGGTCCCACGCCGCCCGGCTTCGGCGCATCGGCCTTCTACACGCTGCCGGCCACTTTCGATACGCGGGTGCTGCCGGGCAGCGGGGCCGTCGCGTTTGCGCACCTCGCGCTGCGCGACGGCGCGCTCGGCGACGCGACGCCCGCCGACGGCGTGATCGACGCGCTGGTGGGGCCCGTGCTCGCCGACGCGCCCGCCGCCGCGGTGCCGGTGCCGGTGCTGCCGGGCGCGCTGCTCGCGACCCTCGGCCTGCTGCTGGGCTTGTCCGGCTGGCAGGCGCGGGGGCGGTTGCGGCGCCCTTGAGCGGTCCGCAGGCATCGACGGGAACACCGACCGAGGCGTGCAGCACGCTGTGCCTCAACATGATCGTGCGCAACGAGGCCGCGATCATCGACCGCTGCCTCGCGGCGGCGGCGCCGGCGATCGCCGCATACGTCATCTGCGACACGGGCTCGAGCGACGACACGCCCGGGCGCATCCGCGCGTTCATGGACGCGCGCGGGATCCCCGGCGAGATCCACCGCTTCCCGTTCGAGACCTTCGCGCAGGCGCGCAACGAGGCGCTCGACCGCTGCCGCGCCTCGACACTGCCCTTCAGCCACGTGCTGCTCGCCGATGCCGACATGGAGCTCGTCGTCGACGACCCCGGGTTCGCCGCCCGGCTGGGCGAAGGCGGCTACTCGCTGATGCAGCGCAATGGCCTCGTGTACTGGAACGTGCGCATCGTCGCGCGCGCGAGCCCCGCGCGCTACGTCGGCGCGACCCACGAGTACCTGGCCGTGGAGCCCCGCACCGAGCGCCTCGGGGGCGCGTGGTTCCGCGACCACGCCGACGGCGCGAGCCGTCCCGAGAAATTCGCGCGCGACGAGCGCCTGCTGCGCGCCGAGCTCGAGCGCAATCCCGGCGACGTGCGCTCGCTGTTCTACCTCGCGCGCACCTTGCACGACGCGGGGCGCTTCGAGGACGCGCGCGCGGCCTACGCGCAGCGCGTCGCCGCGGGCGGCTGGGACGAGGAGCGCTGGTACTCGCTGTACGCGATCGCGCGGTGCTTCCTCGCCGAGCGCGATTTCCGGCGTGCGCTCGACGCGGCACGCGTCGCGCAGGCGATGCGGCCCTGGCGGCCCGAGTCGCTGCACGTGGCGGCGCGCGCGCTGCGCGAGCTCGGGCGCCACGACGAGGCGATCGAGGCCTGCGAGAAGGGGCGCGCGATGCCCTTCCCGGCGGGCGACTCGCTGTTCGTCGACGACGACGTCCTGCGCCACGGCTTCGCCGAGGAGCTGAGCATCAGCGGCTTCTACAGCGCCGACGCGCGGCGCCAGCAGCAGGGCGACGAGGCCTGCGGCCGGCTCGCGACCTCGCGCGACGCGCCCGCCGCGATCCGCGATCGCGCGCGCCGCAACGAAATGCACTACGCCGTCTCAGCCGCGCAGGCCTTCGGCGCCGTGCGCTATTCCATGCTGGCCGCCCCGCACGAGGCGCCCTGGCACCCGTTCAACCCCTCGCTCGCGCGCCACCGCGGTGCGCTGTGGGCGACGCTGCGGCTGTCGAACTACCGCGTCGAGCAGGGCCGCTACCTGATGGAGGGCGATGCGGTGCTCACGCGCACGCTGCTCGGTGCGCTGGGCGAAGGCGACGCGCTGGTCGACCCGCGCGAAATCGCAGCGGTCGACGAAGCCTCCATGCCGCCCCTTTTTCCGTCCGACGTGCGCGGATTCGAGGACTGCCGGTTGTTCGAATACCAGGGCAGCCTCTTCGCGTCGGCGACGGCGCGCGACCGCAACGCCGCCAACCGCTGCGAGATCGCGCTGCTGGCGCTCGACGACCAGGCGAGGATCCTGCGCGCGGACCTGCTGCGCGGCTTCCACGGCGAGCTGCACCAGAAGAACTGGCTGCCTTTCGTCGACGCGGGCGAGATCCGCTTCGTGTACGCGACGGACCCGCTCACCATCCTCCGCTACGACCCGGCGACGCGCGACGTGTCCTGCGTCAGCGAAGCCCCGCAGCCCCTGGCGCTCGGCCACCTGCGCGGCAGCGCGGCGCCGATCGCATTCGACGACGGCTGGCTGTACATGACGCACGAGACGGTCGAGGTCGCGGGGCGCGGGCGTTGCTACCTGCACCGCTTCGTCGCCATGCGCCGCGACTACACGCTGGCCGCGCTGACGCGGCCTTTCCACTTCACGCGCAAGGGCATCGAGTTCGCGGCCGGCCTCGCGGCCGAGGGCGACGAGCTCGTCGTCGCGTTCGGCTCGGCCGACAGGCAGGCGTTCCTGATGCGCGTGCCGGCTGCGGGCGTGCGCGCCGCGCTCGAGCCGGTGGAGCGAAGCGCCGCCTGATCCCGCCGCTGGCGACGCGCCAGCCGGTGCCCTGGAGCCCGCGCCCGGCCGCGACCACGAGCTCGCCGCCCTCGGCCACGCGCCCGGCCGCGACGCCTCAGTCGATGAACAGGCTCGAGACCGATTCCTCGTTCGACACGCGCGTCATGGTCTCGGCGAGGAGCTGCGCGCAGGAGAGCTGGCGGATGCGCGGGCAGGCGCGCGCATCGCCGGACAGCGGGATGGTGTCGGTGACGACGATCTCGTCCAAGTCCGACTCGCCGATGCGCGCGACCGCGCCGCCCGAGAGCACGGGGTGCGTGCAATAGGCGACGACCTTCTGCGCGCCGTGCTCCTTCAGCGCCGTCGCGGCCTTGCACAACGTGTTCGCGGTGTCGACGATGTCGTCCATGATCACGCAGGTGCGCCCGTCGACGTCGCCGATGATGTTCATCACTTCGGCGACGTTGGCCTTGGGGCGGCGCTTGTCGATGATCGCGAGGTCGGAGTCGAGTCGCTTGGCGATGGCGCGCGCACGCACCACGCCGCCGACGTCGGGCGAGACCACCAGCAGGTTGTCGTAGTTCTGCTTCCACAGGTCGCCGAGCAGCACCGGCGTCGCGTAGATGTTGTCGACCGGGATGTTGAAAAAGCCCTGGATCTGGTCGGCGTGCAGGTCCATGACCATCACGCGGTTGACGCCCACGGTGGCGAGCATGTCGGCGACGACCTTGGCCGAGATCGGCACGCGCGCCGAGCGCGGCCGCCGGTCCTGGCGCGCGTAGCCGAAGTAGGGGATGGCCGCGGTGATGCGCGCGGCCGAGGCGCGCTTCAGCGCGTCGACCATCACCATCACTTCCATCAGGCTGTCGTTGGTCGGCTGGCAGGTCGACTGCAGGATGAAGACGTCGCGGCCGCGCACGTTCTCGAGCAGCTCGACCATCACCTCGCCGTCGGAGAACTTGCCGACCACCGCGCGGCCGAGGCTGATGTTGAGGTGCCGGCACACCGCCTCGGCGAGCCCGGGGTTGGCGTTGCCGGTGAAGATGCGCATCCGTTCGAAGGCCATGGCGTCGTCGTCAAATGGCTGGGGAGGTAGGGATCGAACCTACGAATGCCGGAATCAAAATCCGGTGCCTTACCACTTGGCGACTCCCCAGCGGAAAACGGTGCTGCCCGCCGGCCATCAGGCAAAGGACGCGAGCGGGTGGCGTTCGAGCGATCTCACCACGCAGGCGCGCAACCGTCGCGATACGGCGGCGCCCGTTGCGCGTGCCTCGGCTTCCCTTGCGAACGCGGCGAACGCGCATGCTCCCGAGCCTGTCATACGTGCTGCGCCGCTTGAAGCCCGCAGCGCGTCGATCGCGGCGGCCACGGCCGGGACCCGCGCCCGCACCACGGGTTCGAGGTCATTCCGGCCATAACCTTCGGAAAAGACGTCTATTTTCGCCGACGCTCCGTTGCGTGTCAATTCGGGGGCCGCGAACATTTCAGCGGTCGAGACCTGGGCATCGGGCATCGCCACGACCAGCCAGGCGGGGGGTGCGGACACCGGCGTGAGCGCCTCGCCGATGCCACGCGCCAGCGCCGCGCCGCTGCCCCCGAGGAAGAACGGAAGGTCGGCGCCAAGGCCGACACCGATGCCCGCGAGCATGTCGCGCGGGCATCCCAGTTTCCACAGGCGGTTGAGCCCGAGCAGCACGGTGGCGGCGTCCGAGCTGCCGCCGCCCATGCCCCCGCCGATAGGGATCCGCTTGTCGAGCGCGATGCGCACGCCCTTGCGGCAGCCCGTCGCGCGCTGCAGCGCCCGCGCGGCGCGCAGGGCGAGGTCGCTCGCCTCGGGCACGCCCGCAACCTCGCCGTCGCGCATCACCCGCCCGTCCGCGCGCAGCGTCAGCGTGACGGTGTCGGCGAGGTCGACCAGCAGCATCAGCGATTCCAGCGTGTGGTAGCCGTCGGTGCGCCGCCCCGTCACGTGCAGGAAGGCGTTGACCTTGGCGGGCGCGGCGAGCGTCAGCACAGCCGCCCCGTGCGCGCGCTCAGCCGTGCCGTGGTCGCGTGCCGGCTTCATTGCCAGGCGTCGACGACGACGCGGATGTCGACGTCAGGGTACGCGAGCGTCACGCGCGAGGGCAGCCGTGCGGCATCGTCGGGGTAGGCGTAGGCGAGTTGCCAGCCATCCTGGCGCAGGGCGATCGCGCGCCCCAGCGCGTCGCGCTCGACGTCGGCGGCGCGTCCGGCGACCGGCGCCGCGCGCAGCCAGGCGGCGAGCGCCTCGATGGGAATGTCGACGCCGAAGGCCTCGCGCACCAGCGCGCGGAAATCGGGCGCCTCGGCGCGCCTGCCGTCGGCCAGCGTCGCGCGCGCGCCGCCGGCGTCGCCCTCGAGCGTGGCCAGCGTCTGGCCGAGGGGGTTTGCGAGCTCGATGTGGTCCGCGGCGACGTCGTGGCGCCAGCGGAAGGCCGCGCTGAGCGCGGCGTCCCCGCGCTTCGCCGAAAGGCGTCCCGCCGCCTCGAACGACGCCGGCAACGCGGCGACCTGCGGGGGCACGCCCGACGGCTGGAGGGTCTGGCAGCCCTGCAGCGCGAGCACGAGCAGCAAAGCCGCGAGCGGCGCAAGGCGGAAGCTCACGGCGCGAGGCGCCGCACGGTCTCCAGCAGAACGGGGTTGTCGGGGCTGGACTTCAGCTGCGCCTGCCAGATGTCCTGGGCACGCGCCTTCTCGCCCTTCGCCCACAGCACTTCGCCGAGGTGCGCCGCGATCTCGGGATCGGGGCGCCCCTCGAGCGCGCGCTGCAGGTAGGTGATGGAATCGTCGAGGCGCCCCAGCCGGAACAGCGCCCAGCCCATGCTGTCGAGGATGAAGGCGTCGTCGGGCGCGAGCTTCAGCGCGCGCTCGATCAGCCGGTAGCCCTCGTCGACGCGCGTCGAGCGGTCGACCAGCGAGTAGCCCAGCGCATTGAGCGCATGCGCGTCGTCGGGCTTGAGCTCCACCACGCGCTGCAGGTTCTTCTCGGAATCCTCGGCACGGCCGAGCTTCTCGGCGACCATCGCCGCGTCGTAGAGGAGCTCGGGCGAATCGGGATGCACGGCCAGCGCCTGCTGCAGCACCGCCCAGGCGCCCGCGTTGTCGTTGGCATCGCGCAGGACCTGCGCGCGCGTCTGGGCGAGCTCGACCTTGTGGTCGATGGTCGCGGCGTCGAGCCCGTCGAGGTACTTCTGCGCGCCCGCGAGGTCGCCCTTCCTGGCCATCACCACGCCGATGCGCAGCTCGGCCACCCAGCCGCGCTCGCCCGCGGGCACCTCGCGGTAGCGCGCGATCGCCTCGTCGTAGCGCTTCTGCTCCTCGGCGATCTGCGCGAGGTAGAGCTCGGTGACGCCGGCCTCGCCGTAGTGCGCCGCCTTGAGCTCGGTGAAGATCTTCTCGGCGCGGTCCCAGTCCTTCATCTGGAAGGACAGGGCGCCGATGCCGAAGCGGTACTCGAGCGCGCCGGGATTGGCCGCGGCGAGCTGCTCGAAGATCGTGCGCGCATCGCCGGGCCGCCGGTCCTCGACATAGAGCTGCGCCAGCGCGCCCCAGGCCGGCTTCGCGCCGGGGTGCGCGCGCGTGTACGACTCGAGCCAGGCGATGGCCGATGCGCGCGACGCGTTCGACAGGATCTCGCTCTTGAGCAGCGCCGCGCGGTCCCAGTCGGGACGCGCGGCCAGCGCGCGCTCGATCGCCTCGCGCGCGGTCGCCGTCATCGAGTCGGAGGCGAGGCCCGTGTCGAGCGCGGCGAGCGCCAGCGCGAACTGCGCCTCGGGCACGTCGGGATAGGGCGCGGCGAGCGACTGCACGACGCGGAACGTCGTGAGCTTGTCGGTGTGCTGCGTGAGCTCGCGGTTGAGCTGCAGGAAGATCTCGCCGGGGTTGGGCTTGCCGTCTGCCTTCGCGCGCGCCATGGTCTGCGCGATGATCGAGCGCAGGCGGTCGGTGACGTCGTCGGGGCCGATCTCGGCGCCGCCGGGCATGGCGCCGCTCGCGAGCTGGGCGAGGATCTGCGCCGGCCGCGTGGCCGAGGGCTCGAGCTTCTGCCACAGGTTGGCCGCGGCCTCGGCGACGTCGCGCGATCGCGCGCGCAGCGCGATCTCGGCGGCACGCGCGGCGAGGTCCGCGTCCTGCGCGTCCTTCGCCGCCTCGTAGAACGCGCGCGCGGCAAGCTGCGGCTCGCCGCGCTGGAGCGCGACGTTGCCGAGCAGGATCTTGTAGAAGAGCTCCGCCGACATGCCGTCGGCGCCGGGCCAGGGCTGCACCTCGCGCGACCCGGGCTTGACCGCGCCCTTCGCGGGGATGTCGGGGGGTGTCGTGGCACCGGGGACCGCGGGCGCCGGCACGGCGGGCGGGACGTCGGCGGGCGAGGGCGTCGTCGCCGGGCCCGCTTGCGCGCAGGCGAGGCCCGTGGCGAGCCATGCCAGCGCGCTGACCAGGGCGGCGGTCCATCGTTTCGGGTTCGGGTTCGTGAAGTCGGGCATCGGGGAGTGGGTCGTGGACTGCGGCACAATCGGGAACTCCTCGCTCGCAGCCGCGGCGGCCGGCGCGGGGAAGCGCGCCGCCTTTCGCACCGATTCTGCCATGCCCGAACTACCGGAAGTCGAGACCACGCGGCGCAGCCTCGCGCCGCGTGTGGTCGGCAGGACCATCGAGGGTGTCACCGTGTACGACTCGCGCTTGCGCTGGCCGGTTCCGCCCGGCTTCGCCCGCGAGCTCGCAGGGCTTCGCGTCCTGGCGCTGGAGCGGCGCAGCAAGTACCTGGTGTTCCGACTGTCGCGGGGAACGATGCTGGTGCACTTCGGCATGACGGGCAGCCTGCAGGCGCACGACCGGCCGCCGGCGCGGCGTCCGCACGACCACGTCGACTGGCGCCTGTCGGGGGCCGTGACCCTGCGCTACCACGACCCTCGCCGCTTCGGCGCCGCGCTGTACACGACAGAAGACTCCCACCCGCTGCTCGACAGCCTGGGGGTCGAGCCCCTGGACGACGGCTTCGACGGCGATGTCCTGTGGCGCTCCGCGCGTGGTCGCGACCTCGCCGTCAAGTCGCTGCTGATGGACAACCACATCGTCGTCGGCGTGGGGAACATCTATGCCAGTGAGGCGCTGTTCCGGGCGGGGATCCGCCCCTCGACGCCTTCGCGGCGGGTATCCCGGCTGCGCATGGCGGGACTCGCCCGGTCGGTGCGCGAGGTGCTCGCCGAGGCGATCGCCAGTGGGGGCTCGACCCTGCGCGACTACGTCGATGCGGCGGGGGCGGCCGGACGCTTTCAGTTTACCCATGCCGTTTATGGGCGGGAAGGCGAGCCCTGCCGGGCCTGCGGAACCGAAGTGCGCGCTCACTACATCGGGCAGCGGAACACCTTCTGGTGCCCACGCTGCCAGCGCTGAGCAGGGCACGCAGCGGAATCCGGGGCGGCCGCCCTGCCGTCCGTCCGCGCACCTCGCGACGCGGCATGCCTTGTGCTTGACAGCTCCGGCGGGGAGGCCGTCACCACCGATGCAGGCGATCCGGTGGTGTACACCATCAGAGGAACAGCCCCGCCACCGCAAGAACGGGACGGGGTACGACCATGGTGCAATCCAGGGACCTGGCAGTTCGCTTCGAGGCCTACGCGGAGTGGCGGCGGCAACTCTCGGCCGCGATCTCCTCGCTGCACGACTGGCTGGCCGAGCAGGAGCTCGCCGACGCGCAGGTCGACCTGAAGGTCCAGCGCCTGCTCGAGCGCCTGCACCAGGACAAGCTGGTCGTGGCCTTCGTGGCCGAGTTCTCGCGCGGCAAGTCCGAGCTCATCAACGCGATGTTCTTCGCGGAGTTCGGCCAGCGATTGCTGCCCTCCTCGGCGGGCCGCACCACCATGTGCCCGACCGAGCTGCTCTACGACCCGGGCCGCCCGCCGTCGATCCGCCTCCTGCCCATCGAGACGCGCCTTCGCGACGCGACGGTCGCCGAGTTCAAGAACTACGCCGACGAATGGCTCACGGTGCCGCTCGACCTCGCCTCGGCCGAGCGCATGAGCGAGGCGCTGTCGCGCGTGTCGCAGGTCAAGACCGTGCCCGTCGAGCTCGCGCGCCAGTACGGCCTGTTCGACGACGGCGACGACCTCATCGCCTCGTTCGAGCGCCGCGACGAGGGAACCATCGACATCCCCTGCTGGCGGCACGCGGTGATCAATTTCCCGCACCCGCTGCTGCAGCAGGGCCTCGTCATCCTCGACACGCCCGGCCTCAACGCCGTGGGCACCGAGCCCGAGCTCACGCTCTCGCACCTGCCCGCCGCGCACGCGCTCTTGTTCATCCTCGCCGCCGACGCCGGCGTCACCAAGACCGACCTCGAGGTCTGGAACGACTACCTGAAGGGCGACGACGCGTCGACGCGCGCCGGCCGCCTCGTCGTCCTGAACAAGATCGACACGCTGTGGGACGAGCTGAAGACGCGCGCCGAGGTCGACGCCGACATCGAGCGCCAGGTCCGCCACACGGCCGGCGTGCTCGACTTGCCGCAGGAGCAGGTCTACGCGGTCTCGGCGCAGAAGGGCCTCGTCGGCAAGGTCAACGGCGACGACCGCCTGCTCGCGCGGAGCCGCCTTCCCTCGCTCGAGCAGGCGCTCTCGACCAAGCTCATCCCCGCCAAGCGCGACATCGTCGGCGCGGCGACGCAAAGCGAGGTGCGCGAGCTCATCGGCAGCGTGCGCGCCATCCTGCGCCAGCGCGCGGCGGGCATCGACGAGCAGCTCGCCGAGATGCGCCTCCTGCGAGGCAAGAACCAGGACGTGGTCGGGCACATGATGGACCGCGTCAAGGAGGAGAAGGAGCTCTTCGAGCGCGGGCTCGCGCGCTACACGGCGCTGCGCAACGTGTTCACCGAGCAGACCACCAAGCTCCTCGACTACATCGGGCTCGAGGCACTGAAGCTCAACGCGGGGCGCACGCGGCGCGCCATCGAGGGGTCGCTCTTCACGCGCGGCGTGCGCGGCGCGCTGAACGACTTCTTCGCCAACATCCGCCAGGACCTCGACAACGCCTCCCAGCAGGCCGCCGAGATCCAGGAGCTGATGCGCGCCATGTACGCGCGCTTCGCCAAGGAGCACAACGTCGAGCTGTACGACCCGCCGGCGTTCTCGGTGCTCAAGTACCGCAAGGAAGTCGAGCGGCTGGAGCGCGCCTACAACACGCACTTCAACACGCTGTGGAACATGGCCAGCAAGGCCAAGTTCGCGCTGATGCGCCGCTTCTTCGAGACGGTCGCCACGCGCGTCAAGCACGTCTACGACATCGCCAACCGCGACGTCGAGGCCTGGCTCAAGGCGGTGATGGCGCCACTCGAGACGCAGGTGCGCGAGCACCACCTGCAGCTGAAGCGCCGCCTCGACAGCATCAAGCGCATCCATCGCGCCGGCGACGAGCTCGAGGAGCGCATCGCCGAGCTCGAGCAGCAGCGCGAGTCGCTCGCCCTGCAGATCCGGGGGCTCAAGGCCGAGATCGCCGCGATCGACGACGCGGTCGCGCAGCCCGACCTGCCGCTGGCCGCGAACGGCTGAGCGAGGGCCGCAGCCGCCGGGCCGCGCGCGCGGCGGGGCAGGCGATGGTGCGGGCCGGGGGCCTGCAAGGTCCGGCAGGCGCGCAGGCTAGCCGGCCGCGGCCCCCGCATCCTTCGCGCGCATCAGCACGGCGTACTTGAGCTCGAGGTCGGCCTTCGACTCGACGTGGTCGGGGTCGTTGGGGATGCAGTCGACGGGGCAGACCTCGCGGCATTGCGGGCGGTCGAAATGCCCGACGCATTCGGTGCAGCGCCCGGGGTCGATGACGTAGATCTCGGGGCCCTGCGAGATCGCGTCGTTGGGGCACTCGGGCTCGCAGACGTCGCAGTTGATGCACTCGTCGGTGATGATCAGCGCCACCGCAGCCCGGTCCCCGCGCGTCAGCCGCGCGCGCGCAGCGCGGCGAGCCGCTTCGCGACCAGCGGGTGCACGAAGCTCGACACGTCGCCGCCGAAGCGCGCGATCTCGCGCACGATGGTGGCCGACACGAACATGTACTGCTCGGAAGGCGTGAGGAACAGCGTCTCGACGTCGGGGTAGAGCCGCCGGTTCATGCCCGCCATCTGGAACTCGTACTCGAAGTCCGACACCGCGCGCAGCCCGCGCAGGATGACGCGCGCGTCCTCGGCGTGGACGAAGTCCATCAGCAGCGACGAGAAGGGCTTCACCGTCACGTTGCCGAGGTCGGCGAGCACTTCGCGGACGATGGCCACGCGCTCGCCGGCGTCGAACGCGGGCTTCTTGGACTCGCTGACGGCGACGCCGATCACCAGGCGGTCGAAGAGGCGCGCCGCGCGGCGCGCCAGGTCCTCGTGGCCGCGCGTGAACGGGTCGAACGTGCCGGGATAGACGACGGTGAGCATGGGATCGGGGCTTCCCGCGGGTGGTGGAGCGAAAGGGCTCGCGCGGCAGGCGGCCGGCAGCGGCGCCGGGTCAGCCGCTGCGCACGAACAGATGATAATGCACCTGCCCCGCCCTGCCCTCGCGATGGAGGGCGAGGCCCGCGGGCGGCGCGAGCGCGTGGCGCGCCTCGGCGTAGACCGCGCCGCCCTCGGCGAGGCGAGCCTCGCACAACGGCCAGAGCGCGCCCCAGGGATCGCTGGCGAAGGGCGGGTCGAGGAAGATCACGTCGTAGCGCCCCGCGTCGCCTGCCATCAGCGCCTGCGCGTCCCCCACGGCGACCTCCAGCGAGGCGAGCCCGAGCAGCGCCGCGTTGTCGCGGAGCGCGCGCGCCACCCGCGCGTCGCGGTCGAAGGCGCGGGCGCGCGTGGCGCCGCGCGACAGCGCTTCCAGCGACAACACGCCGCTGCCCGCGTAGGGCTCGAGCGTCGCACGCCCGGCGAGGTCCTGCCCCAGCCAGTTGAACAGCGTCTCGCGTACGCGGTCGGGCGTCGGCCGCAGGTCGGCGCCGTCGGGGAAGCGCACGCGCCGGCCGCGGTGCGCGCCGCCGATGATGCGGACCTCGTTGCCACCGCCCCGGTAGAATGAGGGACTTCCAGCGGGCGCGGCCTTGCGCGCGTTCGCCCTCCCCGTACCCGATTTGCGCGCACCCGCGCTCCCCGTGTTCGATTTCTTCAAGTCTTCGTCCCCGTCGCCCGAGCCCGAGGCGCCCCGCAAGAGCTGGGCCGAGCGCCTCAAGGCCGGATTGTCCGCCTCGCGCGAAAAGCTCGCCGGCGCGATCACGCACGCCTTCCGGCGCCGGACGCTCGACGCCGAGGCGCTGGAGGAGCTCGAGACCGCCCTCCTGTCGGCCGACGTGGGCGTCGAGGCGACCGCCGCGCTGCTCGACGACCTGGCGGCGCGCTACAAGCGCGCCGGCGCCGAGGCCGATCCCCAGGCGCTGCTCAACGAGGCATTGGCCGAGATGGTGGCGCCGCTGGAGAAGCGCTTCGAGATCGGCGCGGCCCGCCCCTTCGTCATCATGCTGGCAGGCGTCAACGGTGCCGGCAAGACGACCTCGATCGGCAAGCTCGCCAAGTGGCTGCAGGGCCAGGGCCTGTCGGTGCTGCTTGCCGCTGGCGACACCTTCCGCGCCGCGGCGCGCGAGCAGCTCGCGGTCTGGGGCGAGCGCAACGGGGTGACGGTGATCGCGCAACAGGGCGGCGACCCGGCGGCGGTGATGTTCGACGCCGTCACCGCGGCACGCGCCCGCGGCATCGACGTGGTGCTCGCCGACACCGCCGGGCGCCTGCCCACCCAGGCGCACCTGATGGACGAGCTGCGCAAGATCCGGCGCGTCCTGGGCAAGGCCGACCCCGGAGCACCGCACGCCGTGTTGCTGGTCGTCGACGCCAACACCGGCCAGAACGCGCTGGCGCAGGTGAAGGCCTTCGACGCCACCGTCGGCCTCACGGGGCTCGTCGTCACCAAGCTCGACGGCAGCGCCAAGGGCGGTGTGGTGGCCGCCATCGCGCGCCAGCACCCGGTGCCCCTGGCGTTCATCGGCGTCGGGGAGGGGGTCGACGACCTTCGGCCCTTCGCCGCCCAGGAGTTCGCCGACGCCCTGATCCCGCGCGCGGAATAGCGGTTCGTCCTCGCCAAACGCCGGTTCGTCGCAGCGCCGCGGCTTTCCAAGGGGCGCGAAGGGCGGCTCCGGACGATGCCGCCTCGCTGCCTCCTTGCCAAGGCTGCAACACACTGCAGCGCCCATGGCCGGCCATGGTGAGAGTGTGTGCTCACATGTCGATTCGCCCGAACAAATGTCCGGCGTCCGGGTCGGACACTGGACAGGACAAACCCGAGTAAATCGCTCGGGAACTTACCCGGCGGTTAGCACTCTGAATACCCGAGTGCTAAAATGGGCACCAACCTTTGGGGATCGGCTGACGCCGCATCCCGCCTGAAAGGAGCTTCGGATGACTGGTAGCGCCGCCTTGGCCTTTCCCACCCCTGCTTCGCTCGGCAGCCTGGACAACTACATCCAGGCGGTGAACCGCTTCCCGCTGCTTTCCGCCGAGCAGGAAGCCGAGTACGGCCGCCGCTGGAAGGACCACGAGGACGTCGACGCCGCGCGCGCCATGGTGCTCTCGCACCTGCGCCTCGTCGTCGCCGTGTCGCGCAACTACGTGGGCTATGGCCTGCCGCAGGCCGACCTCATCCAGGAAGGCAACGTGGGCCTGATGAAGGCCGTGCGCCGCTTCGATCCCGACCGCGGCGTGCGCCTGGTCTCGTTCGCGCTGCACTGGATCCGCGCCGAGATGCACGAGTACATCCTGCGCAACTGGCGCATGGTCAAGGTCGCCACGACCAAGGCCCAGCGCAAGCTGTTCTTCAACCTGCGCAGCATGAAGAAGCGCCATGCCGCCCTGTCGAACGCCGAGGCCGACGAAATCGCGAAGACGCTCAACGTCAAGCGCGAGGACGTCCTCGAGATGGAAACGCGGATGACGGGCCATGACCTCACGCTCGACCCCGCGCCGACCGACGACGACGAGCACGCCTATTCGCCGATCGCCTACCTCACCGACGCCGACGACGAGCCGGCGAAGATCGTCGAAGCACGGCAGACGGCCGCGCGCCGCAGCGAAGGCCTCGGCAAGGCGCTGGCGAAGCTCGACGACCGCTCGCGCCGAATCATCGAGGCGCGATGGCTGCGCGAGGAGAACCCGCTGACGCTGCAGCAGCTCGCCGACGAGTACGGCGTGTCGGCCGAGCGCATCCGCCAGATCGAAGCCAAGGCGATGAAGCAGATGAAGGGCGCGATGGCGGCCGCCGCGTGACGCGACACCCACCGCCGCTGCAGGAACACGACGCCGGCCCCGTGCCGGCGTCGCCGTTTCCGGGGTTCCCGCTTGCGCGGGAGCCGGCCGTGGGTCCCCGCTTGCGCGGGGATGACGGCGTCGTGCGCGCAGACGACGGCTCCGGCTAGATCTCGAGCTGCGTGCCGAGCTCGACCACGCGGTTGGTCGGCACGTGGAAGAAGTCCGAGGCCTTGACGGCGTTCTTCTGCATCGACGCGAAGAGCCGCTCGCGCCACATCGCCATGCCGGTGCCCACGGTCGGGATCAGCGTCTCGCGCGACACGAAGAACGAGGTTTCCATCATCTCGAAGGCGAAGCCGCGCCGCCCCGACTCCTCGAGGAGCTCTGGGATGTCAGGCTCGTCCTTGAAGCCGTAGCTCGCGATGAAGCGGTAGAAGTCGCAGCCCAGCGGCTTCACGTCGACGCGCTCGTCGTCCGGGACATAGGGGATGTCGCGGATGACGATGGTCAGGAACACCACGCGCTCGTGCAGCACCTTGTTGTGCTTCAGGTTGTGCAAGAGCGCATGCGGCACGAGGTTCGGCGTGGAGGTGAGGAACACCGCGGTGCCCTCGACGCGCATCGGCGGCGCGACCTCGATGCTGTCGATGAAGGCGTCGAGCGGCAGCGCATCCTGCGAAAGGCGGTCGGCGACGATGGCGCGGCCGCGCTTCCAGGTGGTGAGCAGCGTGAACACGATGCCGCCGATCACCAGCGGGAACCAGCCGCCGTCGGGGATCTTGAGCACGTTGGACGAGAGCAGCGCAAGGTCGATCAGCACCAGCGGCACGGCGATGGCCGTCGCCGTCCACGCCGACCAGTTCCAGAGCCTGCGCATCACCACGGCGATCAGCAGCGAGTCGATGAGCATCGCCAGCGTCACCGCGATACCGTAGGCCGCGGCCAGGTTGTCCGACGAGCGGAAACCCACGACCAGCAGCATCACCGCGGCGAACAGCATCCAGTTGATGAAGGGCACGTAGATCTGGCCCATCGTCTTGTCGGAGGTGTGGCGGATGGCCAGCCGCGGGCAATAGCCCATCTGGATGGCCGCGCGCGTCAGCGAGAACGCGCCCGAGATCACGGCCTGCGAGGCGATGATGGCGGCGAGCGTCGCGAGCAGCAGCAGCGGCACCAGCGCCCAGGAGGGCGCCAGCAGGTAGAAGGGGTTGCGCACCGTCTCCGGGTTGTCGATCAGGAGCGCGCCCTGGCCGAAATAGTTGAGCACCAGCGCGGGGCCGACGAACCACAGCCAGGCGCGGCGGATGGGCCCCGCGCCGAAGTGCCCCATGTCGGCGTACAGCGCCTCCACGCCCGTCACCGCGAGCACCACGGCGCCGAGCGCGATGAACGCCGCGCCGGTGTTGGTGGCGAGGAAGGTGAAGGCGTGCCCCGGCGACATGGCGGCGAGCACCTGCGGCGAATGGACGATCTGCAGCAGGCCCAGCGCGCCGATCACCACGAACCACAGGCACATCACCGGCCCGAACACCGCGCCGATGGCGCCGGTGCCGCGCTTCTGGATGGCGAAGAGCCCGACCATGATCACGGTGGTGACGGGGACCACCCAGTGCTCGAGCGCGGGTGCGGCGACCTCGAGCCCCTCGACCGCGCCGAGCACGGTGATCGCCGGCGTGATCATGCCGTCGCCGTAGAACATCGCGGCGCCGAAGATGCCGAGCCCGACCAGCCACCAGCGGCGCCGCTCGGTGCGCGCGAGCCCGCGCGACACCAGCGCGGTCAGCGCGAGGATGCCGCCTTCGCCGCGGTTGTCGGCGCGCATGATCAGCACGATGTACTTCAGCGTGACGATCACCACCAGCGCCCAGAAGATCACCGACAGGATGCCGAGCACGTTCTCGTGCGTGAGCGTGAGCGCGTGGTGGCCGGTGAAGGCCGTGCGCAGCGTGTAAAGCGGGCTGGTGCCGATGTCGCCGAACACCACGCCGATCGCGCCCAGCACCAGCGGTGCCATCGGCCGTGCGGCGTGGCCGCCGTGGGTGGCCGGCGCCGCGGGCTGCGCCGGCGGCGGGTCCGCCGCCTTCGACGTGTCCGGCGGGGCGTCCTGCGGCGCGGCCGGCGGGGCGGCCGGCGGGGCGTCCGGTTGGGGCGCCGGGGGCCCCGCTTTCGTGGGGACGACGGGGGCCGGCGGGGAAGGGTCGCTCATCGCGGGGCCTGTCAGCCCGAGCTTTCCTCGTTGCGCCGGGAGAATCGGATGGCGAGCTGCTTCAACTTGCGATAGAGGTGCGTGCGCTCGAGCCCCGCCTTCTCGGCGACCCGGCTCATGTTGCTCTGCTCGCGCGCGAGCAGCTGCTCGAAGTAGATGCGCTCGAAGGCCTCGCGCGCCTCGCGCAGCGGCACCTCGAAGAAGCGCGCGGTGATCTCGGGCGCCACCGCCTGCGTGGGCGTCGCGGCCTCGCCGAGCAGGCGCTTGACGTGCTCGCTGGTGATCTCGCCGCGCAGCAGCGCCAGGTTCTCGACGACGCTCTTCAGGTGGTCGAGGTTGCCGGGCCAGTGCGCGTTGCCGAGCGCGGCCAGCGCCTGCGGTTGCAGCGTGGCGAGGAGCGGAGCGGCGGCCTCGCCGCGGGTGGCCTCGCGCCAGAAGCGCTCGATCAGCGGCGGGATGTCCTCGCGCCGCGTGCGCAGCGGCGGCAGCATCACCGCGCCGGCCGAGAGCTGCGCCAGCAGCGCGGGGTCGAAGCGCCCCTCGCTCGCCATGTTGCCGAGCGGCTCGGCCGAGGTCGCCACCAGCGTGACGTTGTAGCGCTCGAGCTTGGGGATCAGGAACGACAGGTAGCGCTGGTCGACCTTGGAGTACTGGCCGATCTCGCTCGCCACCAGCACGCCATCGCGCGCCTCCTCGAGCAGCGCGACGGGGTTGGCGAGGCGCGAGGCGTTGGGCAGCACGGTGAAGGGCGCGTCGGGCGCCTTCAGCGACTCGGCCGCGACGTCGTGGCCCGTGCCGGTCTCGCCCAGCACCAGGATGGGCTTGCGCGCGGCAACGAGCTGCTCGAGCGCCCGCTCGACCTCGTGCACGCGCGCGCTCGTCCCCAGCGTCGCCAGCGACACGCGGCGCGGCTCCTTGATCGCGGCGACCTTGAGTGCGCGCGCGATGGTCGCCAGGAGCTTGTTGAGGCCGATCGGCTTCTCGAGGAAGTCGAAGGCGCCGATGCGCGTCGCCTCGACCGCCGTCTCGATGGTGCCGTGGCCCGACATCATCACCACCGGCATGGTCAGCGCGCCCGAGGCGCCCCATTCGCGCAGCAGCGTCACGCCATCGGTGTCGGGCATCCAGATGTCGAGCAGCACCATCGCCGGCTGGACGCGCGCCCGGTAGGCGCGCGCCTCGC
Source organism: Casimicrobiaceae bacterium (assembly GCA_044226535.1). Lineage (GTDB taxonomy): Bacteria > Pseudomonadota > Gammaproteobacteria > Burkholderiales > Casimicrobiaceae > VBCG01. The sequence continues at coordinate 70,683 of JBGAGT010000015.1, forward strand.
TCGCGTTCTCGGCGAGCGCGACGTGGTAGCCCTCGTCCTGCAGGATCTCCGACAGGAGCTCGCGTATGCCGACCTCGTCGTCGACCACCAGTATTTCACGTGCCTGCGCCATGGTCCGTCCTCATGCAGTCCCGCCCTTGCCGAGCGGGAACACCAGCGTCACCCGCGCGCCGCGCGGGTCCGCGTTGCCGAGCATCACGCGCCCGCCGTGCTCCTCGACGATTTTCTTGACGATCGCGAGCCCGAGGCCGGTGCCCTTGGCCTTGGTCGTGACGTAGGGCTCGAATGAATGTTGCAGCACGGCCTCGCTGAATCCCGGCCCGTGGTCGGTGAACGTCAGCACGGCTTCGCCGTTGCGCGGGGCGAGCGTGATCTCGTAGGCCGGATCCGCGACGTCGGCCTGGGCATCTATCGCATTCTGCAACAGATTGTGCAGCACCTGCCGGAGCCTCGTCGGCTCGCCCTGGACCACCACCGGTGCGTCGGGCAGCGAGAGCGCGATCCGGGGGCGCAGATTCTCGTACAGCCCCAGCACCTCGTCCAGCAGCGACTTGACATCGACGCCCTGCATCTGGCCGGGGCGGGGGCTGCGCGCGTAGATCGCGAAGTCGTCGACCATGCTCTTCATCGCCGCGACCTGCGCGACGATGGTCTGGGTGCCGCGGCGCAGCGTCTCCTGGTCGCCGCCGTCGAGCTTGTCGCCGAGCTTCACGGCGAGGCGCTCGGCGGAGAGCTGGATGGGCGTGAGCGGGTTCTTGATCTCGTGCGCAAGGCGGCGCGCGACCTCGGCCCAGGCCGCGTCGCGCTGCGCCACGACGAGCTCGGACACGTCGTCGAACACCACGACATAGCCCGCGTTGGGCGCGTTGGCGAGGCGCGTGCCGCGCATCAGGAGCGTGCGCGTGGTTGCGCCCACGCCGAGCTCGGCCTCCTTCTGCCACTTGCCGTCGCGGCTGGCGCGGAACCCCTCGGCGACGAGCTCGGCGAAGGCGGCGAGCGCAGGCAGGCGCTTGCCCCACTCGCCGAGCGGCATGCCGGTGAGGTCGGGCAGCGGCTGCTGCAGCACCAGCGCGGCGCTGGGGTTGGCGGTGCGCAGCCGGTAGCGCTCGTCGAAGGCGAGCACGCCGGCAGAGAGGTTGCCGAGCACGCTCTCGAGGTAGGCGCGGGTGGTCTCGATGGCATGGCGCGACTCCTCGTCGCGCGAGCGCGCGTCGGCGAGCTGGCCCGTCATGGTGTTGAACGACTCGGTGAGCACGCCGAGCTCGTCGCGCGAGGTCACCGGCTGCCTGCGCGTGAAGTCGCCCTGCGCCACCGCGCGCGTGCCTTCGGCGAGCCGCGACAGCGGCTCGGAGAAGCGCTCGGCCAGCACCAGCGCGAGGCCGAGCGCCGCGCTGAAGCCGAGCAGCAGCGTGAGCGTGAGCGTCCACTGGTAGAGGCGCTTCAGCGCGTCGCGCGCGAACGAGATCTCCTGGTAGTCGCGTGCGCCTTCCTCCGCGCGCTCGGCTTCCTGCGACAGCGAGGTGGGCACGGGCTCGATCACCTGCAGGAGCTTCAGCGGGTCGAAGCGATCGCCGGTGTTCACCGGCACGACGACGCGCGCGATCAGCCCGCGCTGCGGGAGCTGCTCGATCGCGCCGAAGTTCTGCTGCAGGCGAGCGCGGCGCAGGGCCGCCGCGGGAGGCGGCTCGGGCGCCGCCGTGGTGCCCGAGATCCCCGCGACGGCGATCACGCTGCCGGTGGCGGTGAAGAGCGTCGCCTCGTGCACGCCGAGCTGCTCGGTCGCGCGGTTGAGCGCCGACGCGAGCCCGGAGCCCTGCGCTTCGGACAGCGCGAAGGAGATCTGCGTGGCGCGGTTGGTGGCGTCCTTGACGACGAAATCGAGCGCGCTGCGGCCCAGGTTGATGCCGCTCTCCAGCGCGCGGTCGACGCGCACGTCGAACCAGCTCTCGATGCTGCGCCCGATGAACTGCACCGACACGGCGTAGAGCAGCGCGCCGGGCAAGAGCGCGACCAGCGAGAACAGCAGCACCAGCCTCAGCGCGAGGCGCGACCCGAACACGCCGGCGCGCAGGTTGCGCCACAGCCCCCAGAGCTGCACGCCGACGATCACCATCAGCAGCGCGACCAGCGCCGCCGTCGCCACCACCAGCTTGTCGTAGCCTCCCGCGAAGAACGCGGTGTTGGAGGTGGCGCTGGCGAGCAGGAACAGCGTGATCAGCGCGATGCAGGCCGCGCCGAGCAGCAGCCAGCGCCAGCGGCGCGACCCGGGCAGCTTCATGCGGGCGCCGCCATGGCATCGGGCTTCATCGCCGTACCGTCATGGCGTGAAGCCCCAGCGCGTCCACTCGGAGCCGAGCTGCCAGTCGCGCGAGCCGAGCGCCGACACCTGAAGCGGCTTGGGGAGCTGCGTGACGTCGAGCTTGAGCCGCAGCGCCGCGTCGTAGCGCACGCCCTTGGCGAGGTCGGCGGCGCGCGCCACCGGCCGCGCGTTGACGCGGCCGAGGAAGCGCTCGACCTCGGCGAGCGTCTCGATGCTCTGCGACATGAGGCCGCTGCCGATGCGGTACTGGCGCGTCAGCGGCGAGAACGACAGGCGATAGGTCGTGGTCTTCTGCACGACCTTCTCGTCGGCCCACCACCAGCGCGGGCGCGTGAGCTCGAACTCGAGGTCGAAGTACAGTGCGATGCCGCGGGACAGGGCCTCCTCGAGCGTGGGGTTGAGGGCGAGGTCGAACTCGGCGGACAGCAGGATCTCGCCGTCCTCCTCGTGCAGCTCGGCGCTGCGCACGGCGATGCCCTCGGCGCGCGCGAAGGGCGCGGCCAGTGCGGCCAGCAAGCAGGCGAGCGCCAGCCACAGCGTGAGCCAACGCGCGCGAGCGCCGGCGGATTTCGTCGATCGCATCACGCCTTGCGGATCCGCGCGTAGAAGAATCCGTCCCGATTGTGGGGCGGCGCGGCGGACGAAGGCAAGACTTGCCCGCCGTCGTGCGCGACGCCGGCGGGGAAATTGAGGGTTTCGCGCAACGCGCCGGGCGTCCTCGCGCAGAACGCCGCGACGCGCGCCTCGTTCTCCTCGTCGAACACCGAGCAGGTCGCGTACAGCATGGCGCCACCGTGCGCCAGCACGGTCCACAGCGCGTCGAGGAGCGTGTCCTGCGTCGCCGCGAAGCGCGCGATGTCGGATTCGCGGCGCAACCACTTGGCGTCGGGATGGCGTCGCACGATGCCCGAGGCGCTGCAGGGCACGTCGGCGAGGATGCGGTCGAAGGGACTGCCGTCCCACCATGCCGAAGGCGTCGCGGCGTCGCCCGCGGCGACGGTGACGCGCGGACCCGCGAGCGAAAGCCGCGCGAGGTTGTCGCGCACGCGCGAAAGCCGCGCCTCGTCGCGATCGAGCGCCAGCAGCGTGACGTCGGCGCGCTCGAGGATGTGCGTGCTCTTGCCGCCCGGCGCCGCCCAGGCGTCTAGCACGCGCAAGCCGTCGCGCGCGTCGAGCAGCGCCGCCGCGAGCTGCGCGCCCGCGTCCTGCACGCTGAAGAGCCCCTCCGCGAAGCCCGGCAGCGCGGTGACGGCGACGGGCGCGTCGACGACGATCGCGGCATCGCCGCCGGCCTGCGCTGCAACGCCCTCGGCGGCGAAGCGCGCGAGGAGCGCGTCACGGCCGATGGCGCGCAGGTTGGCGCGCAGCGTGAGCGGCGGACGCTCGTTGCCCGCGGCGAGCAGCGACTGCCAGTTCGCGGGATGGTCGCGTGCGAGGCGCGCCACCCACCAGCCCGGGTACGACCAGCGCGCGCGCGCGTCGTCGCTGCGTTCGAGCGCGGCGTCGATCGACGCGCGCTCGCGGAGGTAGCGGCGCAGCAGCGCGTTGACCAGCGAGCGCGCCTGAGGGCGCCCGCCCGCGGCCACCGCCTCCACGGCCTGGTCGACCACGGCGAAGTCGGGCGCGCGCGTATGCACGAGCTGATAGAGCGCGACGTCGAGCAGGAGCGCGACCTCGCGGTCGGCGACGGGCTTCGCGGCGAGGCGGCGCACGATGGCGTCGAGGCGGCCAAGGTGGCGCAGCGTGCCGTAGGCGAGCTCGTGCACCAGCGCGCGCGCGGGGCCCGCGTCGCGCAGGTCGGCGCGCGACAGCGCCTCGGTGAGCGAGCTGCCGCCTTCGACCGCGGCGACGAGGGCGGCGGCCTGGCGTTGCGACTGCTGCATCGCCTCGCGTCCTAGTCCGCGGCGCCGAGGCGGGCGCCGGGTACCAGGCGCTGGCCGGCGGCGAAGGCCGCGGCGCCCATGCGCCGCGCACTGGCGGGCTGGACCTCGAGGAGCCGCAGCACGCCGCGCCCGCAGGCGACCTCGAGGCCTTGCGGCGACACGGCGAGCACGGTGCCCGGGACTGCGGCGGCGGCGCGCGGCGGGTCGGCCGATGGCACCGCGTCCTCCACGGCCTCGGCGCGCCACAGCTTGAGTGGGGCGCCGCCCAGCGCGGTCCACGCGCCCGGCCAGGGGTCGAAGGCGCGGATGGCGCGCTCGAGGTGCGCCGCGTCGCGCGACCAATCGACGCGCGCGTCGTCGCGCGAGAGCTTGGCGGCGTAGGTCACGCCTTCGGCGGGCTGCGGCGTGGCGCGGAGCGCCTCACCCGACGCGAGCCTCGCCAGCGCCTCGACGAGCGCCTGCGCGCCCAGCGCGGCGAGGCGCTCCGTCAGCGTGCCGGCGCTGTCGCGCGGCCCGATGGCCAGGCGCCGCGCCACGATCATGCCGCCGGTGTCGAGCCCCGCGTCCATCTGCATCAGCGTCACGCCGGTCTCGGCGTCGCCCGCCTCGAGGGCGCGCGCCACCGGCGCCGCGCCGCGCCAGCGCGGCAGCAGCGAGGCGTGGATGTTGACGCAACCATGGCGCGGCAGGTCGAGCACGCGCTGCGGGAGGATGAGGCCATAGGCCGCCACCACCAGCACGTCGAGGCGGGCGCGCGCCACGGCGTCGACGGCGGCGTCCTGGCGCAGCGAAGGCGGCTGCGCGACCGCGAGGCCGTGCGCGTCGGCGAGCGCCTTGACCGGCGAGGCGACGAGGTCGAGCCCTCGGCCCTTTGGCCGATCGGGCTGCGTGAGAACCAGGGGTATCGTGGCCCCGGCGTCGATCAGCGCAGCGAGGGCGGCCGCGGCGAAGGGCGGCGTGCCGGCGAAGCCGATGCGCAGCGACGAAAGGTCCGGCGCCGGGTCGACCCGCGGTGGGGCGGCGCTCACCCGGCCAGGCGCTGCTTCTTCTTGAGCTTGGCGGCGACGCGTGCGCGCTTCAGCGGCGACAGGTGGTCGACGAAGACAATCCCTTGCAAGTGATCCATTTCATGCTGGATGCATACCGCGAGCAGCTCGTCGCAATCGAGCTCGAAGGGCTCGCCGTGCTCGTCCTGGGCCCGAACGCGGACCCGTGCGGCGCGGGTGACCTTGTCGTAGTACCCGGGCACCGACAGGCAGCCTTCCTCGGCCTCGGCCTCGCCCTCGGCGGCGACGAGCTCGGGGTTGATGAACACGCGCAGCTCGTCGCGCGCATCGGAGATGTCCATGACGATCACGCGCTTGTGCACGTCGACCTGCGTGGCGGCGAGTCCGACGCCGGGGGCGGCGTACATGGTCTCGGCCATGTCGCGCACCAGCTTGACGATTTCCGGGGTGAAGGCCTTGATGGGCTGGGCGACCTTCTTGAGGCGCGGGTCGGGGTATTCGAGGATGGGCAGGATCATGGTCTGGGCCTCGCGGGCGAAGGCTTTCCGCTCATCCCCGCCGGCACGCCCCTTGCGGGAGCCGGCGGCCGGGCACGCCGCGCCGCGCGCGCAACGCGACGGGGTGCCGCGGCCCGGCGAGGCGACAGGAAAGCTTGCCAAATGCAAGTGTCGGATGCAGAATCGTCTTTAAGTCCTTATTTTGCGGCGGTTTAGGACGTTTGCAAGACCGCTCGCCAGGGGAAGAGGTCTTATGCGTCAACAGTTTAGCATGTGCCTTAGAGAGGCCGCCGCGATGGTTGCGGTGCTATGTGTCCTGGCGACGCCCTCGTTCGCGGCGGACCGGCTCGAGCTCGCTCCCGACGCGCCGAACAGCTACACGGTGCAAAAAGGCGACACCCTGTGGGCGATTTCCGGGCGCTTCCTCAAGGACCCGTGGCGCTGGCCGCAAATCTGGGGCCTCAACAAGGCCCAGATCAAGGACCCCCACTGGATCTACCCGGGCGACGTGATCACCTTGGACCGCCTCGGCCCTGACGGCCAGCCGCGCCTATCGGTGTCGACCGGCGGCACGGTGCGCCTGTCACCCACCATCCGCGTCGAGGCCCTGGGGCCCGCCGGGATCCCGTCCATCCCCCCCGGCGACATCGAGCCTTACCTCACGCCGGCGCTGGTCACCGACAGCCCGGGCCTGCCCGGCTCGGGCGAGATCGTCGCGGGCCGCGACCGCGGGCGGGTGGTGCGCGGGCAGAACGACCGCGTCTATGCCGTCGGCCTCGATCCCAAGGCGGGCGAGTCCTGGATGATCTACCGCCCGGGCAAGGCGCTGTTCTCCCCCTTCCACCGCGAGGTGCTGGGCTTCGAGAACCGCTTCATCGGCCGGGCGCGCGTGGAGCGCTTCGCCGACGTCAGCACGCTGCTCATCACCGAGTCCCGCGAGGAGGTGTTCGTCGGCGACCGCTTGCTGCCGGTGCCGGCGGAGACATTGGTGAACTTCGTCCCACACGCGGCCGAGAAGCCGATCGAGGGCGATATCATCGCGTCCTACCGCAACGAGAGCGAGCTCGGGCGCGGCGCCATCGTCACCTTGGACGTCGGCGCGCGCGACGGCGTCGAGGTCGGGCACGTGTTCGCCGTCTACCATGCCGTGGCGCCGATCCGCGACCCGCGTCCCAACCAGTCGACGCCGCAGCTCCTGCGCTTCCTCGACCAGACGACGTACTTCACGCCCGACCACTACCTCGACGTTCCCGAGGAGCGCATCGGGCTCACCTTCGTGTTCCGCACCTTCGACCGCGTGTCCTACGCGATCCTGCTCAACACGACCGATCCCGTCGTCGTCGGCGACCGCGTCCGCAATCCCTGAGCCCGAGGCCATGGGCGACGCGCGGCTTCGCGCGTGGGTCACGCTCGCGCACGCGAACCTGCCGCAGGCGAGCGTGGCGGCGCTGCTGCGCGAAACCGGCGGCCCCGAGGCGCTGGTCGAGGGCGGGGCATCGCTGCGGGCCGGCGGCCGCGCCACGGCCGAGGCCTTCGCCCTCATCCCGCCCGGGGCCGTCGATGCGACGCTGGAATGGCTCGCCGCGCCAGGGCATCGCCTCCTCGCCTGGGACGACCCCGACTATCCGCGCGCGCTGCTCGACGTCGGCGACGCGCCGCCGGTGCTGTTCCAGCTGGGAAGGCGCGAGCTCCTCAATCGGACCGCCGTGGCCATCGTCGGCAGCCGCCGCGCCACGCCGCAGGGGATCGACGACGCCTGCGCGTTCGCCCGCGCGCTCGCCGCCGCGGGCGTGACGGTGATCTCGGGGCTCGCCGAGGGCATCGACTCGGCCGCGCATCGCGGCGCGCTGGACGAGGCGGGCGGCACGCTGGCGGTGGTGGCGACGGGGCTCGACCGCGTTTACCCGGCCACCAACCACGCGCTCGCGCACGCACTCGCCGGGCGCGGCTGCCTCGTCTCGGAATTCGTGCCGGGCTCGCCCCCCGAAGCCTGGCATTTCCCGCGGCGTAACCGCCTGATCTCGGGGCTCGCGCGCGCGGTGCTGGTGGTCGAAGCGAGCCTGCGCTCGGGCTCGCTCATCACCGCGCGCCTCGCCGGCGAGCAGGGCCGCGAGGTGATGGCGATCCCCGGCTCGATCCACGCGCCGCTGTCACGGGGCTGCCACAAGCTCATCCGCGAAGGCGCCAAGCTCGTCGAGACGGCGCAGGACGTGCTGGTGGAACTCGGCCTCGCGGCGAACGCCACGCGTGCCGCGGCGGACGCCGAGGCGGTGGGCGATGCAGGCGAGGTGGGCGGAACGCGCGTGGCCGGCGCCCCGGCGTCGCAGGAGGACGCGCGGCTGCTTGCGGCGATGGGCAACGCGCCGGTGGGATTCGACCGCCTGGTCGCGCGCACCGGGTTCGCCGCCTCCACCATCGCGGCACGCATGACGGCGCTGGAAATCGAGGGGCAGGTGCGCGCGATGCCGGGCGGGCTGTGGCAGCGCCGCGTATAACGTGTCGGGAACGGCGCCGTCGCCGGTGCCCGCGGCGGGATCGATTTGTCGACCTCGGGTTGCCGGCGGCGATGCTTCGTAGGTAGTATCGCCGCCTCTTTGAAGGAAGGATCACCCGTGGGCAAGGCCCTCGTCATCGCGGAAAAACCCTCCGTCGCCGCCGATATCGCGCGCGCGCTGGGTGGCTTCACGCGCCACGGCGACTACTTCGAGAGCGACGCGCACGTGCTCTCCTCGGCGGTCGGCCACCTGATCGAGATCGGCATGCCCGAGGACGAGGAGGTCAAGCGCGGCAAGTGGACGTTCTCCCACCTGCCGGCCATCCCCACCCGGTTCGCGCTGAAGCCCATCGAGAAGAGCGAGGATCGCTTGAAGACCCTCCTCAAGCTGATCAAGCGCAAGGACGTCACCTCCCTGATCAACGCCTGCGACGCCGGGCGCGAGGGCGAGCTCATCTTCCGCTACATCGCGCGCTTCGCCGGCACCAGCAAGCCCATCAAGCGGCTGTGGCTGCAGTCGATGACGCCGGCGTCGATCCGCGACGGCTTCGCCGCCTTGCGCAGCGACGAGTCGATGCAGCCGCTGGCCGACGCCGCCACCTGCCGCTCCGAGTCCGACTGGCTGGTGGGCATCAACGGTACGCGGGCGATGACCGCGTTCAACTCCAAGTCGGGCGGCTTCCAGCTCACCACCGTCGGGCGCGTGCAGACGCCCACGCTGGCGATCCTGACCGAGCGCGAGGAGAAGATCCGCGCCTTCGTGCCGCGCCACTACTGGGAGCTCGTCGCCACCTTCGGCGTGGCCGCGGGCGAGTACACCGGCCGCTGGTTCGACGAGGGCTTCAAGCGCCGCGAGGACGACCCGGACCTGCGTCCCGAGCGGCTGTTCGACGAGGCGCGCGCCAGGGCGCTCGCCGGCAAGTGCCGCGGCAAGCCGGGTGTCGTCACCGAGGAATCGCGGCCCTCGACGCAAAGCCCGCCGCTGCTCTACGACTTGACCACGCTGCAGCGCGAAGCCAACGGCCGCTTCGGGTTCTCGGCGCGCACCACGCTGTCGCTGGCGCAGGCGCTGTACGAGAGGCACAAGGTGCTGACCTACCCGCGCACCGACGCGCGCGCGCTGCCCGAGGACTACCAGGGCACGGTGAAGGCCACGCTCGAGGCCCTCGGCGAGACCAACGCATACGGCACGCTGGCGAGGAAGGTGCTGAAGGAGAAGTGGGTGCGCCCCAACAAGCGCATCTTCGACAACGCCAAGATCTCGGACCATTTCGCCATCATCCCGACGCTCCAGACGCCGAAGTCGCTCAACGAGCTCGAGCAGAAGCTCTACGATTTCGTGGTCCGGCGCTTCGTCGCGGTGTTCTATCCCGCGGCGGAGTTCGAGGTGACCACCCGCATCACGCGCGTCGAGGGCGAGCCCTTCAGGACCGAGGGCAAGGTGCTGGTCGACCCGGGCTGGCTCGCGGTCTACGGCAAGGAGGCGCAGGGCGAGGACGCATCGCTGGTGCCGCTTTCGCGCCGCAAGGACGCGCCGAAGGCCGCGCCCCCCGGCGACGACGGCAAGGTCGTGTCGGGGGACGTGTTCGAGCGCGCCGCGACCGTGAAGGTGGACGTCAACGCGCAGGTCACGCGAGCGCCGCCGCGCTACAACGAAGGCACGCTGCTCTCCGCCATGGAAGGCGCGGGAAAGGCGATCGAGGACGACGAGCTGCGCGAGGCGATGCGCGAGAAGGGCCTCGGCACGCCGGCCACGCGCGCGCAGATCATCGAGGGGTTGATCAGCGAGCGCTACATCTACCGCGAGGGCAAGGAGCTCGTCCCCACCGCCAAGGCCTTCTCGCTGATGACGCTGCTGCACGGGCTCGGCGTCCCCGAGCTCTTCTCGCCCGAGCTCACCGCCGAATGGGAGTTCAAGCTGAAGCAGATGGAGCACGGCGAGCTCCATCGCGACGAATTCATGCGCGAGATCGTCGGCATGACGAAGCACATCGTCGCGCAGGCCAAGGGCTACGAGAGCGACACCATCCCCGGCGACTTCGCCACGCTGAAGGCTCGCTGCCCCAGGTGCGGCGGCGAGGTGCACGAGCGCTACAAGAAGTTCCAGTGCATCAACTGCGACTTCGGCTTCTGGAAGATCATGGGCGGCCGCCAGCTCGAGCCCGCCGAGGCCGAGGTGCTGCTGACCGAGCGTGCCGTGGGCCCGCTGGAGGGCTTCCGCAGCCGCCTCGGCCGCGCGTTCACCGCCAAGTTGAAGCTCAGCGACGACAACACCGTCGAGTTCGACTTCGGACCGCGCCCCGAGGACGACGCCGAGGCCATGGACTTCAGCGGCCAGGAGCCCGTCGGCACCTGCCCGAAGGACGGCGGGCGCGTGTTCGAGACGCCCACGGCCTACGTCTGCGAGAACGCCGTGGGGCCGAACCGCAGCTGCGACTTCCGCTCGGGCCGCACCATCCTGCAGCGCCCCATCGAGCGCGCGCAGATGCAGAAGCTCCTCGCCGAGGGCAAGAGCGACCTCCTGCAGTTCGTGTCGGCGCGCACGCGGCGGCCTTTCTCCGCGTTCCTGGTGCGCCAGCCCGACGGCAAGGTCGGCTTCGAGTTCGAAGCCAAGGAAGGCGGCCGCGGGCGGCCGCAGCGCGCAGCGGCCTTGCGCGTCCTCGGCAAGCATCCGCGCGACGGCGCCGCGGTGGAGCTCTACGCGGGACGCTACGGCCCCTACGTCAAGCACGGCGACGTCAATGCCACGCTGCCCGACAAGGACAAGGTGGATTCGCTCACGCTCGACGAGGCGCTGGCGATCCTCGCCGAGAAGACCGGCAAGCCGCAGGGCGCGCGCTCGCGCGCGGCGGTGAAGCGCGCGCCGCGCGCCGCGGCGCCCGCCGAGGAAGCGCCCGCGGTGGCCAAGCGCGCGCCGCGCGCCGCGCGTGGAACGGCGGCCGGCGGCGCGACGGCGCGCGCGGCCTCGCGCAAGACGGCGAAGACCGCCACCGCGGCGGCACCGAAGAGCGGCCGCGACGCCACGGCCAAGACCGCCAAGCGCACCACCACCCAGCGGGCCACGACCAAGCGCGCGCCCAGCGGACGCGCAGCAGGCACGGCACGCGCCGCGACGACCAAGAAGAAGACCTGAAGCGTCGCGCGCGCGACGCGAAGCCAGGACAGCGATCCTGCCCCGTGGCGGCGCTCAGCGGCCGCGCTTCGCGGTGTCGATGTCGAGGTAGCGCCAGTAGGTCGCGAAGAGCTGCGGCGCGAAGCCCTGCACCCAGGGATGCACGAACTCGTTCTGCAGCCTGAACATGACCGGGAACATCGGCACGTAGCTTCGCGCGATCGACGCCATGGTCAGCGCCGCACGCTGTTGGCCGGACGCGTCGGACGCGTGGAAGAACGCGTCCATCGCGCGGTCGTAGTCCGGCATCGCGAAGCGCGAGACGTTCTGGATCGGCGAGGCGCGGCTGTCGAGCTGCTGCAGGATGCCGTAGCCGAAGGGCAGGCCGCCGTAGCCGCCGTAGTACACGCCGAAGCGCCCGCTCTCGAGCTCCTTGATGGCGTCCTGGAAGGGCGTGATGTGGAAGTCGACGCGCACGCCCAGGGCGTCGTAGTTCTTGCGCATCAGCGTCGCGGTGGTCGTCGAGACGAGGCCCGAGCGCAGCGTGACGACGACCGTCAGCGGCCTGCCGTCGGGCCGCGTGCGGTAGCCGTCGGCGCCGCGCTTGAATCCCGTGCGGTCGAGCAGCGCGTTGGCCGCCGCGGGGTCGTACAGCGACTTGTCGCCGTAGCCGTCGTCGTGCCCCGCGACGCGCGGCGGCAGCATCTGGTTCGCCGGCACCGACTGGCCGCCCATCGCGACCTCGATGAAGGCGTTCACGTCGAAGCCGAGTGCCAGCGCGCGGCGCAGCGCGATGGCCTCCCTGGACATGCCGCCGACGGCGTCGTCGCGGGTGTTGAAATACAGGAAGAAGCTGTAGGGCTCGGGTGTCGCGAGGCGCGTGACGCCCTGCGAGGCGAGGTCGGCGCGTACCGCGGCGAGGCCGGCGCTCGCTGTCGCGGGGCCGGCGGTCGCTGTCGCGAGGCCGGCGGTCGCTGTCGCGGCGCCGGTGCGTGCAGTCGTGTCATCCCCGCGCAAGCGGGGACCCCCCTTGTCGAGCAGGCGGTTGGCGACGTCGCTGTGGAGCTCGATGTAGTCGAGGTTGCCGCGCTCGAACTCCAGCACGCGCACGCTCTCCTCGTCGATCAGCGCGATGTCGACGGTGCCGATGCGCGGGAACTCACGGCCCTGCAGCGACCGCGACATCGCCGCCCACGGACCCGACTCCACGCGCGGGAACGCGGTCTTGCGATAGCCGGGGTTCGCGACCAGCTGCAGGCGCGAGCCGCGCTTCCACTCCTTCAGCATGTAGGCGCCGGTGCCGACCGGGTGGGCGGCGATGTCGTCGTGGTTCGCCTCCACGACCTCGCGCGCGCAGGCCCCCAGCGTCAGGAAGAACTGGATGGGCTGGTAGACCGCGTCGGTGAGCTTGAGCTGCAGGGTGTAGCGATCCAGCGCGCGCAGGCCCTCGAGCGGCGTGTCGTAGTCGAACTTCGCGCCGGGCTTGCGCGCGGCGTCGACGCGCGCCTTGGCGCCGACGATCAGGCGGTCGATCGAGGCATCGCCGCCTCGCCGGTGGTTGGGATCCAGCCAGCGCTGCAGCGAGTAGACGTAGTCGGCGGCCGTCAACTCGCGGCGCTTGCCGCCGAAGGCGGGGTCCGGGGTGAAGTAGATGCCGGGCTTGAGCTTGACGGTCCAGGTGAGCCCGTCGGCGCTGATCGCCGGCATTCCCTCGGCGGTGAGCGGCGCGAGCCGCACCGGCGAGGCGAGGTAATCGAACTCGTAGAGTCCCTCGAAGATCGCCACCAGGACGTTGTACGACGGCGAATCGTTGTACTGCTGGGGGTCGAGCGTGGCGATGTCGGGCGAGGCGACCCGCAGCACCTTGGCGGGATCCGCAGCGGCGAGTGCACCCGGCGACACGCCCATCGCGAAGCTCGCGGCTGCGAGGGCCACGAGGGCCGCGAGTGTGCGGGGCGCTTGCATCGGGACGATCATGGCACGGCCCACCGAGGCGCACAATGCGGGGCATGGACCCCATCCACGCGGTCGTGGAGCTTGCGTCGGCCGCCGACGCGCCGCTGCTCGCGAGCCTTTCGCGCGACCTCATCGAGGCGGGCCTCGGCTGGAGCTATCGCCAGCCGCAGATCGCGCGTTTCGTGCAGAGCGCGAACCACACGGTGATCGTCGCGCGCGACGGCTCGCGAATCGCGGGCTTCGCGGTGATGGAGTTCGGCGACGAGCGCGCGCACCTCGTGCTGCTGGCGGTGCGGCCTTCGCACCGCCGTCGCGGCATCGGCACGCGGCTCGCCGCCTGGCTGATCGATTGCGCGCGCGCCGCGGGCGCCGCCTGCGTCCACGTCGAGGTCCGCGAAGCCAACGTCGACGCGCGCGCACTGTACCGGCGCCTGGGCTTCGTCGAGAGCGAGCACCTCGCGGACTACTACCGCGGCCGCGAGGATGCCGTGCGCATGCGCTGCATGCTGCGCAGCGCCGACGCCCCGTTGCCGACCTGGACGCCGCCGCCCAAGGCACGGCATTAGGACGCGCCGGATGGGTCCCCGCTTGTGCGGGGATGACGTACCGTGGGATGACGCGCCGTGCGCTTGACGGCGGGGCGGTATGCTTCGCGGCCATGGCATCGATCGAGGTCCGCGAGGAGGACGGCGTCCGCTACCTGCAGTTCGGCTCGTCCTGGGTGCAGGGCGCGATGCGCCTCGACGATCCCTGGGGCCTCGAGCTCGAGTACACGCGCGACATGATGTTCCCGCTGCTGTTGCGCGAGGGGACGCGCTGGCCCGCCTCGGCGCTGGTCGTCGGGCTGGGCGCCGCCTCGGTGACGCGCTTCCTCTACCGCCATTTCCCGCGCATCGCGCAAACCGTCGTCGAGTACGAGCCCGCGGTCGTCGACGCCGCACGCGCGTACTTCCGCCTCCCGGCCGAGCGTGCGCGCCTGCGCATCACGGTCGACGACGGCGCCGACTACATGGTGTCGAGCGACCGCCGCTTCGACTGGCTGCTGGTCGACGGCTACGACGCCAAGGGGCGCGCCGGGGCGCTCGACACGCTGGCGTTCTACTGCAACTGCCGCGCGCGCCTCGCCGACGACGGCATCGCCACGTTCAACTTCCTCACCTGGCGGCATGCGCTGCGCGGCAGCCTCGAGCGGCTGCGCGCGGCCTTCGGCGCGGACCACGTGCGTGCGTTGCCGGTGTGCGAAAGCGGGAACGTCGTCGCGCTGGCGAGCACCGGCGCGCCGCTCGCGTCGAGCGACGCGGCGCTGAAGCGCGCGGCGACGCGGCTGCGCGTGCGCACCGGGCTCGACCTCGCGCCGCTGCTGCGCCGGATCGCCCGGCAGCGCAAGGGCGACTGACGCGCGGCGATGACGGGGCGCGGGGATGACGGGCGCGCGGGTTATCATCGCGGGTTCGCCCGGCGCGCCCTTGCGCGCCGCCGCTTCCTCCCATGACCGTCCGCACCGTCGAATCCCGCTACGCCTGGCTGCGGCTGTACACGAGTCTCCTGCTGTCGACCATCGCCGGCGTCGGCATGTGGGCGGTGGTCGTCGCGCTGCCGGCCGTGCAGGCCGACTTCGGTGTCGCGCGTGCGGCCGCCTCGTTTCCCTACGCCCTCACCATGCTGGGCTTCGGCGCCGGCAGCATCATCACCGGCCGCCTGTCCGACCGCTTCGGCATCATGGTGCCGCTCTTCGCGTCGTCGGTGTCGCTGGCGACGGGATTCATCGCCGCGTCCTTCGCGCCGGGCATCGGCGCGTTCGCGCTGGCGCAGGGCGCGCTGATCGGCTTCGGCACCGCGGCGTCGTTCTCGCCGCTGCTCGCGCACATGTCGCAATGGTTCGACCGCCGCCGGGGCATCGCGGTCGCCATCGTGGCGAGCGGCAGCTATGCCGCCGGCGCGCTGTGGCCGCCCGTGGTCCAGCACTTCATCGAGACCAGCGGATGGCGGGCGACCTACTTCGGCGTCGGCGTGTTCTGCGCGGTGACGCTGATCCCCCTGTGCCTGATGTTCCGCACGCCGGCGCCCCCGGCAGGCGGTGTCTCTGTCGCCGGCGCGGCC
The DNA here is from genome assembly GCA_044226535.1 of Casimicrobiaceae bacterium. GTDB lineage: Bacteria > Pseudomonadota > Gammaproteobacteria > Burkholderiales > Casimicrobiaceae > VBCG01. The sequence goes on from JBGAGT010000015.1 coordinate 86,052, forward strand.
AGGCGGCGCCGCGTCGAGCCGCCGCTCGACGTCGACGGGCGCACGCTGCAATGGCTGCTGGTGATCGCGGGCATCTGCTGTTGCGTGGCGATGTCGATGCCGCAGGTGCACCTCGTCGCCTACTGCGCCGACCTGGGCTACGGCCCTGCACGCGGCGCGCAGATGCTGTCGGTGATGCTCGCCTTCGGCGTGGTCAGCCGCATCGCGTTCGGCGTCCTTTCGGACCGTATCGGCGGCCTTCGCACGCTGCTGACCGGGTCGGTGCTGCAGGGCGTGGCGCTGCTGCTCTTCCTGCCCTTCGACGGGCTCACGTCGCTGTATGTGGTCTCGGCGCTGTTCGGCCTCTTCCAGGGCGGCATCGTGCCTGCCTACGCGATCATCATCCGCGACTATTTCCCGGCACGCGAAGCCGGCACGCGCGTGTCGCTGGTGATCACCGCGACCCTGGTCGGCATGGCGCTGGGCGGCTGGATGTCGGGCGCGATCTTCGACCTCACGGGTTCCTATCGCGCCGCCTTCGTCAACGGCATCCTTTTCAACCTGGTCAACGTGTCGATCGTGGGATGGCTGCTGTGGCGGCGCAGCCGCCAGCCGCCGCGCCGCGTTCGCGTAGCGTCGTTTGCGTGGCGGCGCACGCGCGGCATGGCACGCGCATGGCGGCGCGGCCGCCATGCGTCCTTCACGCGGCGCGCCCGCGCGCTCGAGTTACGGAAAGCGCGCGTACAGGCAGGTATCGCGGAGCGTCCCGCCGGGATCGCGCCGCTCGTGGCGCTGCGTGCCTTCCAGGACGAAGCCGCAGCGCTCGGCGACGCGGCGCGACCGCCGGTTCGCGGCGTCGGTGACGATCTCGACGCGCACCGCGCCGATGTGCTGGAAGGCATAGTCGACCAGGCCGGCAACCGCCTCGGCGACGAAGCCTTCGCCCACGCGCGAGGTCCTGCACCAGTAGCCGACCTCCGTCTTGGGCGTGTCCCAGACCGTGCGATGCAGGCCCGAGCCGCCGACCAGTTGGCCGCTCGCGCGCTCGAACAGGAAGAAGGGCAGGTCCTTGCGCGAGACGAAGTTGGCGCTCGCGTTGCGGCAATAGGTCTCGGCCGATTCCGGCGTCTGCTCGGCCGCCACCCAGGGCAGCGAGGCGAGGAACTCGCGCAGCGCCGCCAGCGACTCCTGCAGCGCCTCGTGCAGCATGGCACCGTCGCCGGGGCGCGGAGGCCGCAGCAGCAGGCGCTCGGTGCGGATCTCCACCGGCAGGTCGAGCAGGATCGGGTTGATCATCCCTTGGCGTTGGCGTCGAAGGCCGCGTCGACGGGCACCTGCAGCCCCGTCGCCAGGTGATTGGTCCTGGCGGCCAGCGCGACGATGGACAGGAGCTCGGCATACTGCGCGTCGGTCATGCCCTTGGCGCGCGCGGCGGCGGTGTGCGAGTGCACGCAGTAGCCGCAGGCATTGGCCACCGACACGGCGATGTAGATCATCTCCTTGGTGAGCGGGTCGATCGAGGTCGGCGCCGCCATCACGCCCTTGACCTCGGCCCAGGTGGCTTCGAGCAGCGCGGGGTCGAAGGCCAGCGCGCGCCACAGGTTGTTGATGAAGTCGGTCTTGCGCGTGGCGCGGATGTCGTCGAACACCGCCTTCACGCGCGGGTCGGCTTCGGGATGGGCGGGCGGCTTTTGCGTGCTCATGGGTCGAGGGCGGCTCGGGGAGCGGGGCCGCCATCATAACCATCGGATCGTGACGAACACGGCGAACGCATCCACGGCGGCGACGAGGAACGCGCGAAGGACACGAAGGACGATTCGATCACCCGGCATCGGCGCCGGCGTGCACCGGTGCACGTCCGGACACCGCCCAAGCCCGCGCGCGCAACGTGACGGGACCTGCGCGAGGCGCCGCGATCCGCGCCCGCAGCGCTTCGCGCAGCGCCGCCCGGCGGTCGTCGGAAAGCGACGCCACATACGCGGGCGCGGGGCCCTGGCCGCCGAGGAAGGGCTGCCAGTAGTCGTCGAAGTCCCGGAACTCGGCACGCGCGTCCAGCGCCGTGGTCGCGACGTTCGCGAATCCCGCGGCCTCGAAAGCCGCTCGCAGCGCGGCCGGCGTGCAGAGCGGGAAGCGCGGACCTTCGTGCAAGCCCGCGCAGGCCGGGTCGAGCGCGACGGCGCAATCCCAGAAGATCCGGATGATTTCCATCTCGCCGCCGTAATCCCAGACGTAGGCCGCGACCGTTCCGCCCGGAGCCGTGACGCGCCGCATCTCGGCGAGGCCGGCGGCGGTGTCCGGCACGAAGTTCAGCACCAGGCCCGACACGACCACGTCGCAGCTCGCATCGTCCAGCGGCAACGCTGCGGCGCTGCCCGCGCGGAGGCGCACGCGATCGCCGAGGTTTTGCGCGGCGAGCCCGAGGAAGCCTTCCGAAGGCTCGACCCCCGTCAGCGACGCAGGCGCGCAGCGATCGAGGATCGCCGCGCAGAGTGCCCCGGTGCCGCAGCCCACGTCGAGCCACCGCTCGTCATGCGGGCGGCCGAGCCAGGTGAGGAAGGCGGGTGCGACCAGCCGGCTCCAGCGGCCGATGTAGCGCTCGTAGGGGCTACCGCGCTCCCAGGTATCCGAAATGCGTGGGGTGCTCATCGGGCGTCCTCCAGTCGGGCGTCATGCCTCGACGCCGCCAAAGCGCACCGTGCGGATCCGAGGCCGCGGCCCTCGAGCCGCGGATGATCTCGAAGCTGTGGATGGCCACAGGCTGCTCCCCTGCGGTCCAAGCGCGAAGTCTGCCACGAAGCGCCGCAGGGTGCCGGCCTCCTACGCAAGGCCCTCGTTCACGGCGCGCGCGATCAGCGCACGTGCCTCGCGGCCCTCGGGGGTCGGCAGGCCCGCGTAGTTGTGCGGCTGGCCGCGCTTGAGGTGCAGCTGCACGGGCACCCCGACGGCGCGCGCCCTGGCCGCGAGCTCGACGGCGTCCGGGTACAGCAGGTCGAGCGTTCCCGAGAAGACCAGCATCGGCGCAAGCCCGCGCAGGTCGCCGCGCAGCGGGCTGACATAGGGATGCGTGACCTCGAGCTCGCCCGCGTACAGGCGAGCGCCTTCGCGGATGCCGGGAATGTCCTGGGTCGGGTCGCGCAACGCGAGCGTCTGCTGCCACGCGCGGCCGATGGAGGCATCCAGCCCGGGCGAGATGAGCACCAGGCCCTCGGGTTGCCGCTGCCCGCGCTCGCGCAGCCATTGCGCCGCTGCAAGCGCCATCCCGGCACCCGCGGAATTGCCGACCACCGTCACCTTGGCGGTGCCGGCATCGCCGATCAGGCAGCCGAGGAGGCGCCCCACGGCGGGCACGATCTCCCCTGCCGTTCCCTGCGGCGCCAGCGGGTAGATCGGCACCACGCATCGGACCCCCGCCGCGCGCGCGAGGTGGCCGACGAATCGCCAATGCGCCTTGGTGATTTCCTTGACATGACCGCCTCCGTGCAGGAACACCACGGTGTTCGCGCTGCGGCGGTCATCAAGGGGCTCGACGCGATAGACCGGCCATCCATCGACCGGATCCATGGCGACCGTCACACCCGCACCGAGGCCTCTCGGCTGGTAGGTCGCGGGCCCGGACGCACGCTTTTGCACGTATGCCTGGACGGCGGCCGCGCTGGCCGTGCGCTTCCTGATCGGCAGGAGCCTCGACAAGCCGGTAATGCAGCGGCTTTGCCAGCTCGGCGCGGTGTCGTCGAGGATCGTGCGGTGAAGTTGCAAGGCGCCCGCGAGGGAGCGGATCGATGTCGTATGTCCATTGCTCATTGCATGTCCTTGTCGAAGCGCCTAGTGCAGGTGCTTCAGCTTGTCGGGGTTGCGAACGACGTAGATGGCCGTGATCTTGCCGTCCTCGATGTCCAGCGCAGTGGTCTGGAGCTCGCCATCGGCCTCGCGCGTGACGAAGCCGGGCAGTCCGTTGACGAACACCACGCGCAGCAGCGTCGACGGCCTGCCCTTCAGCGCTTCCGCGATGCGCTTCTGGATCGCCATCACGGCCTCGAATCCCCACACCGGTTGCAGCACGGCAGGACGCTTGCCTCCACCGTCGGCTTGCAGGCTGACGTCGCTGGCCAGCATCCCGGCGAGCGCCTTCACGTCGCCGCTGCGCGACGCCGCGAAGAATGCCTCCGCGATCGCCAGGCCCCGTCGTTTCTCGACCTGGTAACGGGGCCTCGCCGCGCGCACATGCTCGCGCGCCCGCACCGCGAGCTGGCGGCATGCGGCCGGGTCGCGTTGCACGGTTTCGGCGATTTCGTCGAATCCCACCTCGAACACGTCGTGCAGCAGGAAGACGGCCCGCTCGAGCGGCGAAAGCCGCTCCAGCGCCAGCATCAGCGGCAGCGTGACGTCCTCCTGGACCTCGTCCTCGACGACCGGCTCGGGGAGCCAGGGGCCGACATAGGTCTCGCGCTTGTGCCGCGCCGACTTGAGCTGGTCGAGGCACAGGCGCGTGACCATGCGCCGAAGGAACGCCTCGGGGACGAGCACCGCGGCACGGTCGGCGGCCATCCAGCGCACGAACGACTCCTGCACGATGTCCTCGGCATCGGCCACCGAGCCCAGCATGCGGTAGGCCACCCGCACGAGCTTCGGCCGCAGCGGGGTGAAGCTCGCGGCGGCATCCGGCTGCGCGGGGGTCACGATGTGGCGACCTTCGCCTTGACGACGGCCGGATCGACGAAGCCGCCGAACCCCACGGCGATGCGATTCCAGCCGTTGATGACGACGATCGCCAGTGTCAGCTTGACCCGCTCCTCCTCGGTGAAGTGCTGCTTCAGCGCTTCCCAGGCCGCTTCGTGGGTGTGCGCCTCGGAAAGCCGGGTCAGCGCCTCGGTCCAGGCGAGCGCCGCGCGCTCACGGTCGCTGTAGCAGGGGGCCTCGCGCCAGGCCGACAGCAGGTAGATGCGCTGTTCCGACTCACCGTCCTCGCGCGCCATCACGGCGTGCAGGTTGATGCAGTTGGCACACCCGTTGATCTGCGAGGCGCGGATCTCCACCAGTGCCGCGAGGCTTGGCTCGAGGCTGGAGACGATGGCATGGGACGCGCCGAACCAGTGCTTCATCAGCGCGGGCGCGGCAACGGCGGGATCGAGTCTTGCGTTCATGGTCGTGGTCCTGTTCTTTCGATGACGACGACTCCATGACGATCGGGGGACGCCCGATGTGACATGCCGGCAGCGCAGCCCGGCCTGGGCTCATGTCCGCCTGACGATGTCGACCGAAATCTCCACCGCCGGGACCGTGCCGCGGCTCCCGAGCCCGCTCATCGTCGTGTCCTTTCGACGGCCAGCTCGTCGTAGCCGGTGGAGGGATCGAATGTGCGGGCTAGCGAGAAACCTTCGGTCGGGGCGAGCAGCAGCTCGACCGTCGTGCGCACCTTGCTTCCGTAGCCCAGATGACCGCCCAGCACGCGCCCCGCGGCGTCCGCGATCGCCACGTGCACGTGGCAGCCGCCCGTTGACAGGCTGCCCGAGATGACCACGAGCTCGACGGGGCCGTCCACGAGGGTCGCGTCCCGCGCCGCGGCGAGGCGTATGCGCAGATCGACCAGGCTGCCGACGCCGGCGATCACGAAGCCGCTGCGCGATCCATCGTCGAAGCGGTACGCGTCGAGCGCCTTCCGCAGGTCGACGCCGGGTCCGAGGCGCAGCGGCAAGCAGCCCATGCGCAACGAGGATGCGCCGTCGGCGCTCAAGGGGAAGCCGGGCTTTCGGCGCTGACCATGACGTGGTAGCCGTCGGGGTCACGGAGCGCGAACTCCAGCGTGCCGGTGTTGGGATTGCGGCTCGGTTCCTCCTCGAGGCGAGGCACCAGGCGCCGCGCCCGGGCCAGCGACGCATCGAAGTCGTCGACACGGAAGAACAGCAGCAGGCCGTTGCCTGGCGTCGCTTCCTCGGGGCTTGCGAGCGATGGATGCTCGTGTTCTCCCCACGCGTGCAGGCAAAGCAGCACGGTACCGTCGTCATCCACGATCCGGTCGAAATAGCTGTGCGCGGGAGCGGTCCGGGGCTGGCCGAACAGCGATCGATACCACGCGCAGCTTCGCGCGACGTCGGCCACACCGATGATGGTCCAGGTGCGCTTCACGGCCTCCTCGTGCCGCTCACGGCTTCTTCGCGTCGTCGAGGAGCGCCGGGACGGCTTTGCGGACGTCGCTTTGCAGCATCCGGCTGATCCCCTGCAGCTTCTCGGCCGGCGTCCAGACGTTCCATGGATCGCCGTCCTTGCTTCGCGCGGCAGACAAGGTGGTCGTCGTCTTGGCGGTCGTGGTGGACAGGACCTCGAGGGTCGCCACGTCGATCAGCGAAATCGTGACGTAGACATAGGGAGCGAGGTAGCCGACGGCGTCCTCCTGCGTATCCGATCGCCTCAGGTGCGTCACGCGATCCACGTAGAACCCCAGTCCTTCCAGCTTGCCGGCACCCACCGCGCGGTCGGCGGCCGTCAGGCGCGCTTCGCCGCGATACTTGGTGAGCAGTATGAGGTGAGTCGCGCCGGAACCCTTGAGCGCGGTGACGATTTCGGGCGGCGCCGTGAGTTGCGAGCCGGAGAAGAGCCCCTCCTGGTCGTGGTAGAGCGCCGGCGATGGCGCCTTGAGGAACACGACGGGCGTGTTGGGGCTGCGCTTCTGCAGGGCCGCGTCGACCGCCAGCACCGCGGCCTTGTCGAAATAGCCGTCGGAAATCGGCAACGACTCGTGGACGTTCTCGTCGCCGGTCGTCCGCTTGCGGGGCTGGTAGGTCACCACGCTCAATTCGTCCCCCACCAGCGAAAGCACCGCGTACTTGCGCGCCCCGGCATCGGTCTGGGAATGCGCCGCGCCCGCGAGCAGCGCGAGTACGGTCGCCAGCAGGAACTCGATCGACATGCTAGGCCTTTCGCACCATCACGATCTCGTCCGGCTCGTCGCGATACGCCACGTGCTGCGCGGTATCGCCATGCGCGAACCCCAGCTTCCTCAACAGCGCTTCCGAGCGGAAGTTGCGCGCCTTGAGGACCGCGACGAAGTCGCGAGCATCGTACCCGGCGCGCAGCTCGTCAAGCACGGCACGCAGCGCGCTGCTGGCGATGCCCCGCCGCCAATACCGGCTGTTGAGCTCGTAGGCGACGAAGGCGGCGCCCGACGGCAACACCGTGGCCTGCACATAGCCCGCCAGCGCGCCACCCGGCAGGCGGATCACCCAGTTAAGCCAGTGCTCGCTGCCGTCGGCCGAGCGCCGGCTCTCGAGCTTCGCATAGCGTTGCGTGAGCCATGCCTCCGACGCGGGAGGCGCATTCTCGAATTCGTAGATCGCGGGATCACGGAGAACCTCGAACATCTCGTGCGCATGGGCGGCGACCAGGGGCTCGAGGATGCCGTGCGACGCGACGAGCGTGCGCATCTTTCGCGCGTCACCGCCCATGCGTGGCCCGTGGCTCAGTCGCGAAACGTGGCACCCGCGGCTTCGAGCAGCTGCCGCAGGATGGAACGATGGCAATGCGAGGCGTCCTCGCAATAGCAACCCACCGAGAAGTTGCTGTGGTGCGAGAGCGCGGCCAGCAGCGCGATCGCATGGCGGTTCCCGGGCGAGGCCATCTCGGCGCGGTACTTTCGCACGAACACCGTCCATTGCGCGGGCGTCGCGGCCTGCTGGGCGAGCTTCATGGTCGCGAGGCTGGGGGCCAGGTTCGGAAACCAGGTGTCGTACCAGTCGAGGCGCGCGAAGTCCTTCCTGGGGACACCGCGGGGAGGACGGCGCACGGTGCCGATGCGCAGGCCTTCGTTGCTTGCGCGGGGACTGCCCAGTCGCACGACGCGAATCGCCATGGTGACCCCGTTGGTGGCCGTCCGGCGGCTGTCTACTGGCCGGGCGGCGGCTGCCACAGCTCGATCTTGTTGCCTTCCGGGTCGATGATCCAGCCACAGATGTGGGCGAAATTCGGCATGACGGGCTCTCTGCGTATCCCCGCGTGCAGCCTACGCTGCCTGATCTCGCCGGTCAAAGCGCAATGCCCCGTTCCCGTGCGGCGATGCAGGCGACAGCCTCCGGCTATGATCGCCTCGTCCTGCAATCGCATCGGAGGGCCCATGCGCGGCTCGCAACGGGTGATCGGCGCGCTGGCGCGCCGCGGGGTCCGCACCCTCTTCAGCCTTTCCGGCAACCAGATCATGCCGCTGTATGACGCATGCATCGATGCCGGGATCCGCATCGTCCACGTGCGCCACGAGGCCGCTGCCGTCTACATGGCCGATGCGTGGTCGCAGGTCACCGGCGAGGTCGGCGTGGCCCTGCTCACCGCGGGGCCGGGCATCACCAACGGCGTGTCGCCGCTCTACTCGGCCGCGCAGTCGGAAAGCCCGGTGCTCGTGCTGTCCGGCGACTCGTCGATCGCCGAGGACGGCATGGGCGCGTTCCAGGCGATGGACCAGGCTTCGATCACGCGGCCCTTGACCAAGCTGTCGCGGCGCGTCGATTCGCGCGAGGCCCTGGCCACCGCCGTCGACCAGGCAATCTCGCTGGCGCTCGCGCCACGCCGGGGTCCCGTGCACCTCGCGCTGCCCTTCGACCTCCTGCGCGACGAGACGGGCATCGATGCGCTGCCCGCCTTGCCGCCCGAGATCGGGCCGCCCGCCGCGGGCGAAGCCGAGGTGGCTGCCCTGGCCGCGCTTTTCGGGGAGGCGCAGCGGCCCATCGTGCTCGGCGGCCCAGGCAGCGCGCGGGCCCTGCGACGCGAGGCATGGCGTGAAACGGAAACGCGCCTCCTGGCACCCGTGCTCTCGCTCGAAAGCCCGCGGGGCCTGCGCGATCCGTCGCTGGGCGCGTTCGCCGAGGTACTCGCGCAAAGCGACCTCGTCGTCCTCGCCGGCAAGCCGCTGGACTTCACCCTCGGCTTCGGTCGTGCGGCGGCGATCGGCGAAGCGGCACGTGTCGCCGTCCTCGATCCCGATCTGGCCATGCTCGATCGTGCGAGGCGGCTCCTGGGTGGCCGTCTCGCGCTGGCCTGTCGCTGCGAGCCCTCCGCGCTGCTCTCGCGCGTCACGCCTGCGCGACCGAGCGCCGAGCGCACCGCGTGGCTCGCCCGCGTATCGACGGCCATCGCGTCGCGCTCGCTTCCGGCCCCTCCGCCCGCCCCGCCCGGCACGATCGCACCGCGCGCGTTGTGCGAGGAAGTGCAGCGCTTTCTCGACACGGCAAGCGAGCCCATCCTGGTCTGCGACGGCGGCGAGTTCGGCCAATGGGCACAGGCATTCTGCACGGCGCCCCTGCGCATCATCAATGGCAGCTCGGGCGCCATCGGCGGCGGCATCTGCTACGCGCTGGCCGCGAAGATCGCGCGACCGCAGGCCACCGTCGTCGCCATGATGGGCGATGGCACCGCCGGCTTCCATCTCATGGAGCTCGACACGGCCGTACGCGAGAAGGCGCCCTTCATCGCCGTGATCGGCAACGATCTTCGCTGGAACGCCGAGTACATGATCCAGCTGCGGACCTACGGCGCCGATCGGCTGGTCGGCTGCGAGCTCGCCCCTTCGGCGCGCTACCACGACGCCGCACGGGCGCTGGGAGGCTTCGGCGCCCCGGCGTCGACGCTCGAGGGCCTGGGGCGAGCCTTGCGCGAAGCCGCCGCGAGCGGGCTGCCCGCCTGCGTGGACGTGGCGCTCGCGGGACAGCCCGCGCCCGACTTCGCGGGTGCGGGCGCAGGCGCAGGCAAGGGTTAGGACCGGGTCCTACTGCGGCTTACTGGGGCTTCCGTGCCTGGATCATCTTCCAGCCATTGCCCGAAGGATCGCGGAAGCCCGCATCGACCGTGCCGTAACGGTCGGTGGGTTCCTGGGTGAACTCGACACCCTCGGCCAGCAGGCGATCGCAGGACGCGCGGCAATCCTTGACGTCGAGCACCAGCGGCGGCATCGCGCCCTTGGCCACCAGCTCGCGCAGGGCGCGTGCGGTCGCGGCATCGTGCACGGGAGGGCCCGGCGCGAACAGGCCGAGCTGCAGCGATGGCTGGTCCGGATGCTGCACCGTCAGCCAGCGATAGTCACCATTGCGCACGTCGGTGTGCACGCGGAACCCCAGCTTGTCGACGTAGAACCCGAGCGCCTCTTCCTGGTCGCGGACATACAGGCCCACCACTCCAACACCTTCACTCATGAGACCTCCTTGTGTCTGGTCACGCGAGTTTGCCGATCGGCGAGCGGCGGCGCTTCTCCGAAACTGCGATGTCGAGCTGGGGCCGTTCCATGGCGATCACCGAGCAGCCGGGGACGCGATCGAGGCCCTCCGCCCTGGCGCGCCCGCGCACCCTTCTTTCGCCGGGATTCTCCCCGGTGACGTCGCGGAAGGTGCGGCCGAACGTGCCGAGGCTTTCCCAGCCCGTGCGGAAGGCGATGTCGGTGATGGAAAGGTCGGTGTCGCGCAGCAATGCCGACGCCCGCTCGATGCGGCGCGTGAGGAGGTACCGATGAGGTGGAACCCCGAACGCCTGCTTGAACGCGCGCGCGAAGTGCGCTTCGGACACCCCGCTCACCTTGGCGAGGCGCGCGACCGGCCAGGCCTCGTGGGACGCGCCGTCCATCCTGTCCCTGGCGCGAAGCAGCCGGCGCAGCAGGCCGGGGTCCTGCGAGGGCATCACCAGGGCTGCTTGTTCTTCAGCTTGCCCTTGGGCATCACCAGGGTGGTGGGCGGCAGCGGTCGGTCGGAGGGCGTCGTGGATTCCTTAGGGACAAGGGTGTTCTTCTTGGGCTTCTTGATCATCTTGTTGCTGCGCTGCTCGCCTTTGGGCATGGGTTTTCCTCGTGATCGATCGGTGATGCGTCCGTGTTGCGTTCGTCAGGACTTCCGTCCCGAGACCAGATACATGAGCACGCCGCCTGCGCAGTGATACGTCGACTCCCGGATGGCCTTTCGGTAGTTGCTTCGTCCGGCGACTTCCATCGCCCAATGCGCCTCGAACTCGGCCGGGTCGCCCCCGCCTGCGATGAAAAGGCCCCGCGCCTGGTCCCTGGAAAAGTCGATCGACGATTCGAACCAGGCCTCGGTATCCTGCAGGATGGCGCGTTGCTCCGGCGCCGCGTAGGGCGGAAACAGCGGGATCGCCTTGTCCGACAGGTACACCTCGATATCGGCCAGGCCTGCCGCCGACAGCATTCCCGGAAGCATACCTCCGAGCGACGCGTCGCCGAACCCGAGGGCACGGCGACCGCGCTGTTGGGCGAGGTTGAACTTCAGCGCCGCGGCTTCTTCCTCGAGCGACCAATCGTCCCTCGACGACGTGGCCGCGGCGCTGGTCCCGAAGTTGTCCGGCTCGACACACAGCAGGAGCCCGCCCGGCTTCAGCACGCGCAGCATCTCGCCGATGCCTGCGCGGGGATCGGCGAGGTGGATGAGGAGCGTCTGGCAGGTGACGAAGTCGAAGGAAGCGTCCGGAAACGGAATGCGCTCCGCAGACCCGCTGCGGGTCGTGACCTCCAGTCCCTGCCGCGCGAGCGCACGGGACCAGGTGGTCGCCGAGTCCACCCATTTCGGATCGTTGTCGATGGCGGCCAGCCGTGTCCCACCGGAAAGATGCGGCGCCATGGTCCGCGTCCAGTGGCCGGCACCGAAGCCGACCTCCAATACATCCCGCGCATCTCGCCACCGCAGGCGGCGCGACATCAGTTCGACGAAATCGCGGTTCCACCAGAAGTCGCGGTAGTCGCCGAAGTAGTCCTCCGAGTGACCTGCTCGGCTACCGGCTTCGGTGATGGCCTTCTCTTCCATGCCGAGTTACCGGGAATGGCAAACGATATGCTGCAGCATCGCCCCCCGGGCCGCCGAAAGCTCGAGCGCAGCGCCGATCGGCACCCACCTGAACGCGAACACCACCGGGCAATGTACCTCGTCCCTCCCCGCGACGGACATGTCGAAGATCAGCCGAACCGCTCCGCTGACCGCGCACGCGCCTTGGCCGCCTCGACCTCGCGATCGCGCGGCTGTGCCGTGGTGACCAGTGACGCGATCAGCGTGCGGATGCTCCGGCACATGGCTCCCTCGTCTACTCTTCGCGTTCGGGTGTACGTTCGACGGTCAAATACCTGGCGATGGCCCGGGCCTTGAAGCACAGCAAGGCCGCGCCGACGAACTGGATCGCTATCGCGCCCAGACGTATCCCGATGAACTCCTCGGAGGCCGCGAAGCTCTCGCCATTGGCGCGCACCACAATCACCAGCGAAATGTAGTACGCGAGTCCTGGCAGGACGCGGACCGTGAACAGCCAGAGGCCGAGGATCACGCAAGCGATCGTCGTGGCTTCGCCGGAGGGAACACTGAGCACGTTGTCGTACCGCGTGCGTGGAATGAGCGTGTGCGCCACCGTCATGGGGAAGAACCAGAGGATTGCCGCGAGGAGGAACATGATTGCGGCCCAGGCATTGAATCCCCAGGTGGGCCCGATGCCCGGCTGCCTTTCAAGCGTGGCGCTCCCGGCCAACATCGTGAGAGCCTCGAAGACGAGCCAGATGGCGAACAGGCGCACCGCGACGCCGACGATCTGTTGAGGTGTCACGGCAAGCGTTCCTCCCTCATGAGCGAGGCAATTCGAAAGCCCCTCTCGAATTCCAGGACGCATCGAGATCGCACCCTCACCGGCGGCCCGCAAATGCGCGCGGCCACCAGCCCCTCGACGCCTCACACGTCGAGGTTCCTCACCCCCAGCGCGTTCGCCTCGATGAAGTTCCGCCGCGGCTCGACGTCCTCGCCCATCAGCTTGTCGAAGATGTCGTCGGAGGCGACGGCGTCCTCGATCTGCACCTTGAGGAGGCGCCGCACCGTCGGATCCATCGTGGTTTCCCAGAGCTGCTCGGGGTTCATCTCGCCCAGGCCCTTGTAGCGCTGGATGGCGATGCTGTCGCGCGCCTGCTCGATCAGCCAGTCGAGCGCTTCCTTGAAGCTCTTGACGGCCATTTCCTTCTCGCCGCGGCGCACGCTGGCGCCCTCGCCGATCAGGCCCTGCAGCACGCCCGCGGCACGCGCGACCTGCTCGCCGTCGCCGCTCGCCAGGAAGTCGGCGTCGATGGCGGTGACGTGCGGCGTGCCGTGGTGGGTGCGCGTGATGACGAGGCGCCGCGACTCGGTGGCGGCGTCGTAGCGCGCCTGCACCGTCACCTCGGGATCGGCGACGGCCTTCTCGAGCTCGGCGGCCGAGCGCTGCGCGGCCATCTCGGTCGAGACGTCCACGCGCGTGCCGGCGAGCATGGCGTAGAGCGCCGCGGGGTCGATGATGCGCGCGGCACGCTCGATCACGGCCTCGGCCAGCAGGTACTCGCGGGCGACGCTTTCGAAGCTCTGCGGCGTGAGCGCGGGCTTGCCGGCGCCGGGCACCAGCGCGGCACCGTTCAGCGCGACCTTGAACAGGTGCTGCTTCAGCTCGTGGTCGTCCTTGAGGTACACCTCGCTCTTGCCCTGCTTGGCTTTGTACAGCGGCGGCTGGGCGATGTAGATGTGGCCGCGCTCGACCAGCGGCAGCATCTGGCGGTAGAAAAACGTCAGCAGCAGCGTGCGGATGTGCGAGCCGTCGACGTCCGCGTCGGTCATGATGATGATGCGGTGATAGCGCAGCTTGTCGGGGTTGAAGGCGTCCTTGTCCTCCTTGTCGCCCGACGAGGTGCCGAAGCCGGTGCCGAGCGCGGTGATCAGCGTCACGATCTCCTGCGAGCCCAGCACCTTGTCGGTGCGCGCGCGCTCGACGTTGAGGATCTTGCCGCGCAGCGGCAGGATCGCCTGGAACTTGCGGTCGCGCCCCTGCTTGGCGGAGCCGCCGGCGGAATCACCCTCGACGAGGTAGAGCTCGCACAACGCGGGGTCGCGCTCCTGGCAGTCGGCGAGCTTGCCGGGAAGCCCCATGCCGTCCAGCGCGCCCTTGCGGCGCGTGAGCTCGCGGGCCTTGCGCGCGGCCTCGCGCGCGCGCGCGGCCTCGACGATCTTGGTGCAGATGATCTTGGCGTCGCCCGGGTACTCGAGCAGGAAGTCGGCAAGCTTCTCCGACACGATCTCCTGCACGATCGGCTGCACCTCGGAGGACACGAGCTTGTCCTTGGTCTGCGAGCTGAACTTGGGCTCGGGCACCTTCACCGACAGCACGCAGGTGAGGCCCTCGCGCATGTCGTCGCCGGAGGTCTCGACCTTGGCCTTCTTGGCGATCTCTTCCTTCTCGATGTAGTTGTTGAGCGTGCGCGTCATCGCCTGGCGCAAGCCGGTCAGGTGCGTGCCGCCGTCGCGCTGGGGGATGTTGTTGGTGAAGCACTGCACGTTCTCGACGTAGGAGTCGTTCCACTGCATCGACACCTCCACCGTGGTGCCGTCCTTCTCGCCGATGGCGTGGAAGATGCGCGGGTGCAGCACGCTCTTGCTGCGGTTCATGAACTCGACGAAGCCCTTGATGCCGCCCGAATACGCGAAGTTCTCGGTCTTGCCGTCGCGCTGGTCGACGAGCTCGATCTTGACGCCGTTGTTCAGGAACGAGAGCTCGCGGATGCGCTTGGCGAGCACGTCGTAGTGGTAGTCGACGTTGCCGAAGGTCTCGGTCGAGGCCATGAAGTGCACCTCGGTGCCACGCCGGTCGGTGCTGCCCACGACCTTGAGCGGCGCCACGGCCTCGCCGCGGCGGAACTCGATCTGGTGGATCTTGCCGTTGCGGAAGATGCGCAGCTTCAGCCAGTCGGACAGCGCGTTCACCACCGACACGCCCACGCCGTGCAGGCCGCCCGACACCTTGTAGCTGTTGTTGTCGAACTTGCCGCCGGCGTGCAGCTCGGTCATCACGATCTCGGCGGCCGAGCGCTTCTCCTCGTCGTCCTCCTTGACGTCGGTGGGGATGCCGCGGCCGTTGTCCACCACCGAGATCGAGTTGTCGGCGTGGATGATGATCTTGATGTCGTCGCAGTACCCGGCCAGCGCCTCGTCGATGGCGTTGTCGAGCACTTCGAACACCATGTGGTGGAGGCCCGTGCCATCGGAGGTGTCGCCGATGTACATGCCCGGGCGCTTGCGGACGGCTTCGAGTCCCTTGAGGACCTTGATCGAGTCGGAGTTGTAGTCGGCGCCGGGATTGGCCGGCTTCGGTTGTGCTGGGGTCATTCAGTTCCTTGCATTCGCGCGCGCGTCCCGTTCGTGCTCGTCGACCGGGCGCGTCAGATGCGCATGGGCATCACGACGTACTTGTAGTCGTCGCGGCCGGGGAGTGTCACGAGCGCGCTCGAGGTGGCGTCGCCGAACGCGAGCTTCACGTTGTCGGTCGCCACGTTGGAGAGCACGTCGAGCAGGTAGTTGATGTTGAAGCCGATGTCGAGCGCCTCGCCCTTGTAGTCGATGGGCAGCTCCTCCTCGGCGTCCTCCTGCTCGCTGTTGCTGCAGATGATGCGGAGCTGGTCGGTGCCGAGCACCATGCGCACGCCGCGGAACTTCTCGTTGGAGAGGATGGCGGCCCGCTGCAGCGCGGCCAGCAGCTCGACGCGCGGCAGCTCGATCAGCTTGCCGTGGCCGGTGGGGATCACGCGGTTGTAGTCGGGGAACTTGCCGTCGACCACCTTCGAGACGAGCTCGACGTTGGCGAAGCGGAAGCGCACCTGGTTGGCCAGCACATCGATGTTGACCGGGTCGTCGCTGTCGGCGAGCAGCTTGCCGAGCTCGAGCACGGTCTTGCGCGGCAGGATCACCTCCTGGCGCGTGTACTCGCCGGGGACGGCGATGCTCGCCCACGACAGCCGGTGCCCGTCGGTCGCCACGGCCTGCAGCGAGCCCTTGTCGATCACCAGCAGCATGCCGTTGAGGTATGCGCGATGGACAGCGATTGCAGCTTGTCCTGGCCGAGGGCGATGCGCGGGTAGTCGCCCGCGGGCAGCGTCTGCAGGTTGAAGCGCGAGCGTCCCGCGCGCACCGCCATCTTGCTGGCACTGGCGTCGACGTTGAGCGTGGCGTCGTCGGGCAGCGCGCGCAGCAGGTCCTGGAGCTTGCGCGCGGCGACCGTCGTCGCCGTGCCGTCCTTGGCGTCCATGTCGCCGTGCGCGGTGATCTGCATCTCGAGGTCGGTCGCGGTGACGTAGAGCTTCCCGTCCTTCGGCTCGAGCAGGACATTCGCGAGGATGGGCAGCGTGTGGCGGCGTTCGACGATGCCCGACACGGCCTGCAGCGGCTTCAGCAATGCGTCACGTGCGATTTGTTTGAGTTGCATTGAAGTGTTCTATGCAAAAACAAGATCAATGATGAGGGGACGTGCGGACGCGGGAAAACTGCGCTTTGGCGCGTCGATTCAGGAGCTTGCTTGCCTGCCCAAGGTCGGTAGAACGGCCGGGATCCTGTGTGGATCGTTTGTGTAGTGATTGCGGCCGCATGGAAAGCGTCGGGAAACCCACAAATTATACCGCAGAAACACGCCTGCCGGGGCCTGGAAACCGGGCCAAAACGGGGGAGCCGATGGCCATGGCGTTGCGGCCCGCCAAGGCGCCGGAAAGGGCGCTGGCGAGCGTTCCGGGGACGGCTGGACGGGGGGCGGCCGCCGGTCTGCGGTCGGGCTTCAGCTGCGCAGGACCTGCAGCAGGAAATTGACGTCGTGGTTGATGTCGGGGTACGCCTCGCGCAGCTTGGCGATCTGCCGGCAGGCGTGCAGCACGGTGGTATGGTCGCGGCCGCCGAAATTGCTGCCGATCTCCGGCAGCGAGAGCTGCGTCAGCTCCTTGGCCAGCGCCATGGCCACCTGGCGCGGGCGCGCCACGGCGCGCGAGCGCTTCTTGGAGTACATGTCGGCGATGCGGATCTTGTAGTAGTCCGCCACCGTCTTCTGGATGTTCTCGATGGAGATCTGCCGGTTCTGCACGGCGATCAGGTCGCGCAGCGCTTCCTTCACCTGCGGGAGCGTGATCTCCTGGGCGTGGAAGTTGGTGTAGGCCAGCACGCGCTTCAGCGCGCCTTCCAGCTCGCGCACGTTGCTGCGGATGTGCTTGGCGATGAAGAACGCCACCTGCTCGTCGAGCTCGATGCCCGCGTCGCGCGCCTTGGAGAGCAGGATCGCCACGCGCATCTCGAGCTCGGGCGGCTCGAGCGCCACCGTGAGGCCCCAGCCGAAGCGCGAGATCAGGCGTTCCTCGATGCCCTCGATCTCCTTGGGATAGGTGTCGCAGGTGATCACGACCTGCTTGTTGGCCTCGATCAGGGTGTTGAAGAGGTAGAAGAACTCTTCCTGGGTGCGGCTCTTGCCCCCGATGAACTGGATGTCGTCGATCAAGAGGAGGTCGAGCGAGCGGTAGTTGCGCTTGAACTCGTCGAAGGCCTTGTGCTGGTAGGCGCGCACCACGTCGGAGACATAGGTCTCGGCGTGGATGTAGCGGATGTTGGCGGTCGGGTTCTGCCGCAGGATGGTGTGGCCGATGGCGTGGATGAGGTGCGTCTTGCCGAGCCCCACCCCGCCGTAGACGAACAGCGGGTTGTAGGAGGTCGGGTGCTCGGCCACCTGCAGGCCGGCCGCGCGGGCGAGCTGGTTGGCCTTGCCGGTCACGAAGGTGTCGAAGGTGAGCCCGGGGCTCAGGTTCGACAGGCCTCCCTTGCGGGCCGGGGCGGTCAGGAGCGCCGAGCGCGGTGCGAGCTTGGCCACCACCTCCAGCGCCGCTTCGCCGGCCTGGGTGGCGCCGAGCGCGGGGCGGCGCTCGCCGCGTCCCGGGCTGCCGGGTGTCGCGGCTGCGGCGTCGCCTCGCCCGCCGGAGGCAGGCGCCAGGGGGTTGGGGGCGAGTCCGGTAGCGGTCGCGCGCGGCACCGTCACCGGCACCACCTCGCTCGCCGGCGCGGGGTCGGCGATGCCGAAGCCGAGCGTCCAGGGGGCGCCCGGATCCTCGGCGGCGATGGCCTCGATGCGCTTCGCGAAGCGCTCCTTCACCCACTGCAGCACGAAGCGATTCGGGGCAATAACCGTGAGTGTGTGCTCACTGGTGGCCGCCGCCAGCGGCCGGATCCAGGTGGCGAATTGCTGGGGCGTGAGCTCGCGCGAGAACGCGGCGAGACAGGCCGTCCAGACAGGCGCTTCGGAGGTTTCGGACATCAGGCTTCCCTTTTTACTAAGGCGGGGTGGCCGCCTTGCCGGTCTGGTGCCGGACAAAACAACGAAGCGCCGGAAGCGTTTTGCTGCGGCCTTGCGATACTGCGGGCGCTTCCGGCGCCGTTCGACGACATTCTAGCGACGGCCCGCGCGGTTATCCACAGCGCCGCGAAGCCGGCGCGATTCGCGGCGCCGGCGCAACGCAATCGGAGGGCTCGCTTGAAAGTAAACGCTCGCGTTGCCGCGGCTCGGCGGCCACTGCCTGCCGCCGCGTTGACACCTGCTCTCAAAAATGTTGTAATTAAAGGCTTTTTTCGAACCGTCACGCATTCCAGGTCACGCCATGAAACGCACCTTCCAGCCTTCCAAGATCCGCCGCGCCCGCGTCCACGGGTTTCGCGCCCGCATGAGCACCGTCGGCGGCCGCAAGGTCCTGTCGGCGCGTCGCGCCAAGGGCCGCGCCCGCGTCGCGGTCTGATCGACGCGTCGATCGGACCTGCGGCGAGCCGGAGCAACACCGGTCACCACCGGCCCGGCACCCATCGCGCCTGCCATGCCCGCGCCACGCGCGCTGGTCCCGCTTCGCGGCCAGCGTGCTTTCGCCGCGTTGTTCGATCGCGGCCGGCGCATCGAGGGACGCTACATGCAATTGATCGTCGCCGACGCCGAAGGTCCGTCGGGCCGCGTGGGCTTCGTCATCTCGCGCAAGGCGCTGCCGCGGGCCGTCGACCGCAACCGTCTGCGCCGCCAGGTGCGGGCGATGCTGGCCGAAGGCGCCGCGGCGTTCGCGCGCCACGACCTCGTGGTGCGTGTCCGGCCGATGAAGCGCGCCGAGCTCCCCGCCGCGGCCGTCGAGGCGCGCGCCCTGCTCGCGCGCCTTGTGGCCATGCCCGCCATCGTGCCTGCCACCGTGGCGAAGCAACCACCCACATCGTGCGCATAGCCCGCGCATGAAGTCGCTGCTTCTCGGCGCGCTGCGCGCCTACCAGTACGTCGCGCGCCCGATGCTCGGCGCCAACTGCCGCTTCTACCCGAGCTGCAGCGACTATGCGATGGAAGCGGTCGAGCGTCATGGCGCCGTGGCCGGCAGCTTCCTCGCCGCCTGCCGGCTGTGCCGCTGCCATCCCTTCCACCCGGGCGGCTACGACCCGGTTCCCGAAACCCTGGTGCCCGACTCGCTGTCTGCACCGACACTGCGTGCCCCGACGCCGCGCCACCGCGCTGACGCCCCGTGATCAAAGCCGAAACCCAACGCCTCATCCTTGCGATGATCTTCGCCCTGTCGGGCTTCCTGCTGTGGGAAAAATGGCAGGCGATGCACAACCCGCCGCCGCCCCCGGCCGCGACCACGCCCTCGGCGGGCACGCCGGCCGGCGCGGCCGCGCGCAACGACGTGCCTTCGCCGAGCGGGGCGACCACGGCAGCGCCGTCCACGGCCGCGGGCGCTGCTGCGGTGCCCGGGGGTGCCGCCGCGGTGCCCGCGGCGCAGCTCGTGCGCGTCAAGACCGACGTCTTCGACGCCGACATCGACGCGCAGGGTGCGGTGCTCGCGCGCGTAGCGCTGCTCAACCATCGCTCCGAAGGCGATTCGGCCGTGCCGTACCTCGCCCTGCAGCGCAACGCGGAGCGCACCTTCGTCGCGCAGTCGGGCTTGCTCGGCACGGGCATGCCCAATCACACCAGCCCGTTCGAGCCCTTGCCCGGCCCGCGCGAGCTGGCACCCGGCAGCGACACGCTCGAGGTCCGGTTCGCGGCCACCGCCGCCAACGGCGACCGCATCGTCAAGACCTACACCTTCCACCGCGGCAGCTACAAGATCGACGTGTCCTGGGCGATCACCAACGCCGGCAGCGCGCCGCTCGTGCCCTCGGCCTACTTCCAGTTCACCCGCGACACCAAGAGCGCGCAGGTGCACCATTCGATGGCGCCGTCGTCCTTCGTCGGCCCGGTGGTTTACAACGAGGCCGACAAGTACAAGAAGGTCGACTTCGGCGACCTCGACAAGCTCGCCGCCGACCCTTCCCGCAAGCCGTTGTTCACCCGGAACGCCGACAACGGCTGGGTGGGCATGGTCGAGCACTACTTCGTGGCGGCCTGGGCGCCGCCCGACACCGACAAGCGCCCGCGCGAGTTCTTCGCGCGGCGCATTGACACCGGCCTCTATGCGGCGGGCATGATCGTCGAGGGCAAGCCCATCGCCCCCGGCGAGACGGGCACCGTATCGATGCCGCTGTACGTCGGCCCGCAGGACCAGGACGTGCTGAAGCACACGGCGACGGGCCTCAACCTCGTCGTCGACTACGGCATCTTCACCATCATCGCCGCACCGCTCTTCGCGCTGCTCAAGTGGCTGCACTCGCTGATCGGCAACTGGGGCTGGTCCATCGTGGTCATGACCATCATGATCAAGGGCGCGTTCTACCCGCTCAATGCGCGGGCCGCGCGCTCGATGGCCAAGATGAAGGTCGTCGCACCCAAGATGAAGGCGCTGCAGGAGCAGTACGCCAACGACAAGCAGCAGCTGCAGATCCGCATGATGGAGCTGTACAAGACCGAGAAGATCAACCCGCTCGGCGGCTGCCTGCCGATCGTGGTACAGATTCCCGTGTTCATCGCGCTGTACTGGGTGCTCTTGTCGGCGGTCGAGCTGCGCCACGCGCCGTGGATCGGCTGGATCCACGACCTATCCGCGCCCGACCCGTTCTTCGTGCTGCCGGTGATCTACGCGATCACGGCCTGGGCGCAGGTGAAGCTGTCGCCGACGCCGATGACCGATCCCATCCAGCAGAAGATGTTCCAGATCATGCCCATCGCCTTCTCGGTGATGTTCGTGTTCTTCCCCGCCGGCCTGGTGCTGTACTGGCTGGTGAACAACCTGCTGCAGATCGCGCAGCAATGGCACGTGAACCGCATGCTCGAGAAGGAATCGGCGGCGGCCGCGGCGAAGCGGCGCTAGGACGCGCGGCGGTGTGAGATGCGCGCTCGCACCGACCTCATCGCCGCGATCGCCACGCCGCGCGGGCGCGGCGGCATCGGCATCGTGCGCGTCGCCGGGGCCGGGCTCGGCGCGGTGATCCAGGGCGTGCTCGGGCGCGCGCCCGAGCCGCGTGTCGCCACCTTCGCGTCCTTCCTCGATGGCGAAGGGCGCGCCCTCGACGAGGGCATCGCCCTCTTCTTCCCCGGGCCGCATTCCTACACCGGCGACGACGTGCTCGAGCTGCAGGGGCACGGCGGGCGCGCCGTGCAGGATGCGCTGCTCGCGCGCGTGCTCTCGCTCGGCGTGCGGCTCGCCGAGCCGGGGGAGTTCACCCAGCGCGCCTTCCTCAACGGCCGCATGGACCTGGCCCAGGCCGAGAGCGTCGCCGACCTGATCGACGCCGCGACCGGCACCGCCGCGCGCGCCGCGGCGCGCAGCCTCACCGGGGAGTTCTCGCGCGCGGTCGACGGCCTCCACGACGCGCTGGTCGAGCTGCGCATGTTCATCGAGGCCACGCTCGACTTTCCCGACGAGGACATCGCCTTCGTCGACGCGCACGACGTCGTCGGCCGGCTCGCGTCCATCCGCACCGACCTCGACCGGCTCGCCGCGCGCGCCCGCACCGGTGCGCTGCTGCGCGAAGGCCTGAACGTGGTGCTGGTCGGCCGCCCCAACGTCGGCAAGTCGAGCCTCATGAACCGGCTGGTGCGCGACGAGGCGGCGATCGTCACGCCGGTGCCCGGCACCACGCGCGACATCATCGAGCGACCGATGGAGATCGCCGGCATTCCCCTCACCATCGTCGACACGGCGGGCCTGCGCGACACCGAGGACGCCATCGAGCGCGCCGGCATCGAGCGCACGCACGGCGCGATCGCGCGCGCGGACCTCGCCATCGCGGTGGTCGAGGCTCGCGCCGGCGGCGGGCTCGACGCGGCGGACCAGGCGGTGGTCGCGCGGCTGCCCGGTTCGCTGCCGCGCATCGTGGTGGAGAACAAGCTGGACCTGGTCGCGGGCGCCGGCGCGTTGACGGTGGGAACGCCTGCGACTGGCACGGCGGCCGGCACAACGGCCGGCACGCCCGCCGGCGCGCACGGACTCGGCGCCGGCGAGCGCCACGTGCGCCTGTCGGCGCTGACCGGTGAAGGCCTCGACGCGCTCGAGCGCGCCGTGCTCGAGGTGGTCGGCGCCGTCGGCGACACCGACGACGCCTTCCTCGCGCGCGCGCGCCATCTCGCCGCGCTGCGCGAGGCCGCG
>JBGAGT010000016.1:0-101519 GCA_044226535.1 Casimicrobiaceae bacterium
CCTCGGGGGAGCGGCGCTGAGCAGGTTTATCGCGAAGCCCGGTCCCCCGAGGGCCGTCGCCGCTTGCCGATGTGCGACAGGCCGCTGCGATTGCGCAGTTGCCGCAATACCAGCCCCGATGCGCGACAGGCCGCTGCGATTGCGCAGTTGCCGCCCTACCCCCACGACAGGCCGCTGCGATTGCGCAGGTGACGCGCTACCGCTGCGGCAAGGCGTGGGTCCCCGCTTTCGCGGGGATGACGGTCAGTCGCGCAGCGAGAAGTTGATCTCCACGCGCGCCTTGTAGCTCGAGCCTTCGCCGACGCACTTCCACTCCGCCAGCGTTTCCTCGACGACGCGGTTGAACACGCGCGGCGGCTTGGCCGACTCGATGTCCACGGCGGTCACGTTGCCGGCGCCGTCGATGGTGAGCAGCGCGATGACCTGGCCGCTCTGCACGCCCGAGCGGATCGCCTCGCGCGGGAAGGAAGGCTTCTCCATCCGCGAGCACGACACGCCCTGGCGGACCGCCGGCTTGGCGACCGGGGCCGGAGGCGCGGGTGGCGCAGGCGGCGCGATCACGTGCGGCTCGGGCGGCGGCGTGTTCTGCACCGCGGCGATCACCGGCACCGGCGGGGGCGGCGTCGGCACGGGAATGTCGGGTGGCGGGACGAAGGGCTGGATGACCTTCATCTTCGGCGGCTCGACGATCTTCTTGAGCGGCGGCGGGGGCGGCGGCGGCGGCTTGATCTCCTCGATGATCGTCGCCGTAAGCGGCTTCTTGATCACCTCGATGGCCTTCTTGCCGAGCCCGCTCACCAGCGCCCAGATCAGCAGCGCATGGAACAGGATCACGAACGCGATCCCGATCAGGTGCCGCGTGGGGTCTCTCTGCTGACGTGCGAAATCCATGGTTTCCTCGCTTCGTAGCGCGCTCGTGACGCGCTATTCGACGAACTGCTCGCTGCCGATGATGCCGATCTTGGTCAGCCCACCCTTCTGCGCCTCGGCCATCACCTCGGCGGCGATGCCGTACTTCGAGGCCTTGTCGGGGCGCAGGTGGATCTCGGGCTGGGGCACCTTGTGCGCGGCCTCGGCGATCCGCCCGCGCAGCGCCTCGCGGCTGTCGATCACCTCGGCGTTCCAGTAGATGCGCGAGGCGTCGTCGATGTCGATCTTGACGATCTCGGGAGGTTGCAGCGGCGGCGGCGGGTTGCCCGTCGGCAGGTTGAGGTTGACCGAGTGGAGCTGGATGGGGATGGTGATGATCAGCATCACCAGCAGCACCAGCATCACGTCGATCAGCGGCGTGGTGTTGATGTCGATCATCACTTCCGGGTCGCCCGACCTGGAGGAGCCTACGTTCATGCCCATGATGGTTTCCTGTGGACGATCGCCGTCAGCCGCGCGGGGGCGGCTCGGTGATGAACGAGATCTTCTGGATGCCTGCGCGCTGCGCCGCGTAGATCACCCGTCCGACGCCCTCGTACTTGCCGCCGGCATCGCCGCGGATCTGCACCTCGGGCTGCGGGATCAGGACGGCGATCTTCTGCAGCCGGCCGATCAGCTGCTCGGTGTTCTTCATCTGCAGCTCGTTCCAGTAGATCCGCCCGCCCGCGTCGACCGAGATGGTGATGTTCTCCGGCTTGGTCTCGCGGACCTCGTTGCGTTCCTTGGGCAGCTCGACGGGCACGGAGTTTCGCACCACCGGCACCGTGATGAGGAAGATGATCAGCAGCACCAGCATCACGTCGACCAGCGGCGTGGTGTTGATGGTGGACATCACCTCGTCTTCGCCGTCGGCCTGGCCGACGTTCATCGCCATGGCTTACGCCCTCGACGACTGCGGGTTCGACAGCAGCACGGCGTGGAGGTCGGCGCCGAAGCCGCGCACGCGGTCCATCGCCGCCTTGTTGCGGCGGATCAGCCAGTTGTAGCCGAGCACCGCGGGAACGGCGACCGCGAGGCCGATGGCCGTCATGATCAGCGCTTCGCCGACGGGCCCCGCGACCTTGTCGATCGAGGCCTGCCCGGCGATGCCGATCGCGGTCAGTGCGTGGTAGATGCCCCAGACCGTACCGAACAGGCCCACGAACGGCGCCGTCGAGCCCACGGTGGCGAGGAAGGCGAGGCCGTCCTGGGTGCGGGCGCTGATGTTGTCGATGGCGCGCTGGATCGACATGCTGATCCAGTCGTTCATGTTGACGTTGCCGAGGAGGCCTGTGTGCTTGGACGAGGCCTCGAGGCCGGTCTCGGCCATGAAGCGGTAGGGGCTGCCCTCGGCGAGGCCTTCGGTGCCCTTCTTGACCGAAGGCGCCGACCAGAAGGTCTTCTCCGCGTCACGGGCCTGCTTGTTCATCTTCGACTGCTCGTACAGCTTGGTGATGATGATGTACCAGGAGCCCATCGACATGATGACCAGGATGCCGAGCGTGATGCGCGCCACCAGGTCGCCGCCGTTCCACAGGGCCTGCAGGCCGTAGGGGTTGTCGACGATCTCGGTGCTGGCCTTGGCCGCGGGGGCCGGGGCGGCTGCGGCCGCGGGCGCGGGGGCCGGTGCCGAGGCGTCGGCAGGGGCCGGAGCCGCGGGTGCGGCAGGCGCGGCAGCCGGGGCGGGCGCAGGGGTTTGGGCCACGGCGGCCGGGACGAACATCACCGGCCAGCCAATGACCACAGCCGCGGTCAGCGCCGCAAGGCGGTTCATCTTCGACATGTTGTCTCCAAATGGGTTGAGCATCACGGATCGATGGTGGTTTCCGGCGCCCGCGAAGCCGTTCCTGCCGAATGCCGCCGCCAGCCCACGTCGAGGGCTGCAAGGGGCGCTCGGGATTAGGATCGGGCAACGCGCTGCCGGTTTGGGCTCGCCAGGAGCCCGGAACCTGCGGCGCGTCGGGAACATCGGGGCTCCGCTGGGTGCGAAAGCCGTGATTCGCCGGAAAATCGCGCGATTCTACACCAACGCCGCCGGCCCGGCGAAGCCGGTCTAGAGTCCCGCCTCAGTCCGGCCGCCACCCCGGCCGCGGCGCAGGCGGTGCGGGAACGCGCTTCCCCCGGCGTCGAGCGGGCGGTTTCTCGCCACCGCCCCGCCGCAGCCGGTCGTGCCGAGCGCGGTTCCGGGGGCGTTTTCCGCTGCTTCGTCGCAAGCCCGTGGCGCCCCCTTGCACCGCTGCCTAGGATGCATTCCAGGCGAACGGCGATTCGCCGCGGCTTCGGGGCCCCAGCCCGACGCCGACGAATCCGGGAGGCGCGATGAACGCATCCAAGGATGACAAGGCCGATGCCGGCCCATGACTCAAGAGACGGAGCACGACACCATGAAGCCCTACCAGCAGCAATCTCCCCGCCTTGCCGTGGCGCTCTGCGCCGGCCTGCTCAGCCTCGCCACCCTCGGCGCCATCGGCGTCGGCCCCGCGACCATGAGCTTCCGCAGCCAGGAGATGCCCGTGCTGGCGGTGTCCACCGACACCGCATCGCCGCAGGCCGTCGGCGGCGTCGCGCCGCTGGTGGCCGTGATCGACGTCAACGCGGTCCGTGCGCAGCGCTACGTGACGGTGGTGGAAGCGGCGAAGCGCGGGGTCCGCCGCAGCTGACGCCGAAAGTCACCGGCACGGCCGCGTCCCCCAGCGCGGCCTGCCACGCCGCGTGCGACGTCCCCTTGTCGCACGCGGCACCTCTCCCACTCCCGCGTGCGACGTCCCCTCGTCGCGCGCGGCACCCCTCCTACTGGATCAGCGGGAACGCCTGCGCGATGTCGTAGGCCTGGACCGCGCGGAACTTGGATTCGAGCTGGATGTAGCGTGCGGCGGTGATCGCGGGCAGCGCGGCCATCGCGCCCTTCACCATGCGCCGGCGCGCGCGCTGCTCGTTGTCGTCGGCCTGGGTGTTCTGGCTGACGATCATCTTCGCCTCGGCGTTGGACAGCTTCTTGTCGCGCGACAGCAGCGTCTCCGCGGTGATCGCCCGGGCCCTCGCGACCATGTCCAGCGCGCGCTGGTAGGTGTCGTAGACAGGCCAGAACTTCTTGTCCTGCGCGGGCGTGAGCGCCAGCGTCTTGGCGACGAACGCGCGCTTGTCGGTGCGCAATGCGTCACGCAGCACCTGGGTGTCGGTCATCGGCGCGGACGCCGGGGCCGGGGCAACGGCTTGCACGGCGCCCTGGGCGCCCGCCAGCCCCGCCACCGCCATCGAGGTCGCGGCGGCGAGCGCCATCAGCAGTCTTGTCATGGTCTTCCTCCGCCCTTCGCGGGCTTTCCGGGGTACTCAAACGACAAGGGGGCCGCGAGGGCCCCCTTGCCGGTATTGCCTGGTCAGATCAGCGGAACGAGTAGCCCACGTCCACGAAGTAGAACCGGCCACGCGCGTTGTACAGCGGCGCGAAACCGACCTGCTCGTACTGGTTGTTGGTACCGTTCAGGATCGACAGCGGGGGCATCTGGTCGAGCACGTTCTTGATGCCGCCACCGAGGCGCCAACCCTTGAAGCCGTTGTACTGCGCGCCGATGTCCCACTGCGTGTTGGAACCGACCTTGCGCACCGTCGGCGGCGTCGGCTCGCTGGCCGTCCACGGATCCGCCGTGTCGTTGAAGCCACCGACATAGCGGTTCGACACGTTGAAGTTCCACGGGCCGTACTCGGTCGACGCCATGAACACGTTGCGGACGCGCGGCAGCGCGTACGAGCCGTTGAACTCGCCCCACTCGCCGCCGACCTCGCGCGTGCGCTGCTTGATGTAGTACGTCATGCCGTTGCGCAGCGTGACGGTACCGATCACGGTGTTCGGGAAGCGCAGGCGACCGTCGAAGTCGATGCCTTCCGTCTCGCCCTCAGCCGAGTTCTGCAGGTTCGTGTACACGAACAGGCGGCCCGTCGAGTCGCGGTTGAACAGGCCCTGGTCGATGGCCGTCTGGATGGTCGGCGTGGTGATCTGGTCGTCGATCTTGATGCGCCACCAGTCGATCGAGCCCGAGAACGGGCCGAGGTCCGTCACGACGCCGACGTTGTAGGTCTTGCCCTTTTCCGGCTTGAGGCCGGTGTTCGAGCCGTTGACCTGGAAGAACGGGACGCCGCTTTCCGTGCAAAGCGAGGGGTCCAGGCCGATGCCCGCGCACTGGGCGGCCGTCGTCAGGTCGCCCGCGCCCTGCTCCTGCGCACCATAGAGCTGCTTCAGGCTCGGCATGCGGAAGCTCTCGGTGTAGGACGCGCGGAACGCGAGTTCTTTGATCGGCGTCCAGTACACGCCGATCTTCGGCGAGGTCTTGTTGGCGCCGTCGTAGTGGTCATAGCGCAACGCGGCGTTGATCTCGAGGCCCTTCAGCACCGGCGCGTTCACTTCGCCGTACACCGCCCAGGCGTCGCGATCGGCCGACACCGCCGACTGCTGGATCGAGCCGACGACTTCACCGGCCTGCGTCAGCGGGTCCGGCGTGTCGTCGAGCTTTTCCTTCCACCACGAGGTACCCGCCGCCCAGCCCATCGAGCCGCCGGGGAGCTGGAACGCGTCGCCACGGATGCGCGCGTCGACCTGGTCGATGGTCGACTTGCCTTCGCGGACCGGGTTGACCTTGAGGCTTTGGACCAGCGCCGGGTCGTTGGTGTTGACCGTCGGATCGATCGAGCCGTTGCCGGTGGCTTCGTACCAGAGGTTCGCGTCGTAATAGTTCGAGTCGCGGTTCTCGACCTTGCTCTCGCCATGGTTGTAGGCGACGTCCCAGTCGAACCACTTGGTGGTGCCGTCCAGGCCGATGGTCGCGTCGAACAGCTTCGAGTCGCGGTCGGTGTGGCGCGGGCCGCCCTGCATGAAGCGCCCGGCGATCAGGCCGGTGCCGCTCGGGACGACGAAGTAGTCGGGCACGGGGTGCGCGTCGAAGCTGTCCTTCGCCTCGGCGTAGATCACCTGCGCCGTGGCGCGGATGTCCTTGGTCACGCGCAGCGAGCCGACGACCATGCCGGCCCAGCGGTCGGCACCGTTGTAGCTCGTCAGCAGGCTCTGGTTGAAGTCGTAACGGCAGACGATGCCCGAGAGGTTCGCGGGCGGGCAGGGCTGCACCGAGCCGCCGGTGTAGGCGCCGGTCTCCGGGTCGACGTAGTTGCCTTGCGGCGCGAAGCCGCTGCGGCCGTCGGCGCCGCCGAAGCGGCGGAAGTCGACCGACTTGGAGATGTCGCGGTCCTTGCGGTAGATCGGGTCGCGCTTGAACACGTCCAACGTGGCGAGGACGTTGAAGCCGTCCTTGTCGTAGTTGCCGAAGCCGCCCGTCAGGTTGACGCCCCATTCCTGCGCGTCGCCGCGCTCGGCGATGCCGTAGTGGGCGTCGACGTCGATGCCGTTGAAGTCCTTGCGGGTGATGAAGTTCACCACGCCCGCGACCGCGTCGGCGCCGTAGATGGCCGAGCCGCCGTCCTTGAGGACTTCGACGCGCTCGATGGCGCTGATCGGGATCATGTTGGTGTCGACCGCGGCACCGGCGCCCGACGCGTCGTACAACGCGTTGACGGGCAGGCGGCGGCCGTTCAGCAGCACCAGCGTGTTGGTTTCCGACAGGCCGCGCATGCGGATCGTCGCGGTGCCCGAACCCGAGGGGCTGTTCGAGGCGATTTCACCCTGGTCGTAGATGTCGATCGACGGGATGAAGCGGAGCAGCTCGTTGACGCTCGTCGCGCCGGTCTTCTTGATGTCTTCCCGGGTCATGATTTCGACCGGGATGGAGTTTTCGCCTTCGACCCGCTTGATGTTCGTGCCGGTGACGTCGACCTTGATGTCGGCCTGCTGCGCTTGTGCGTACGTTGCGGTCAGCAACGCCACGCTGCCGACGCTCAGCGCGCAAGCGAGCGCCGTCGCAACCTTGGTGCGTTGGAACTTCATCGTGAGACCCCCAGAAAATGTGCCTGGCACGGGACTGGTATGCCCGCTCTCAGCACGTGGCGTAACGTTAACCCACGCCCAAGCCGCAAACCAAGCGCCGCGAGGTTTCCTTGCGCAAAATGACGGGAGGATGTGGCAAATACGCAAAAAGCGTTTCAAGCGGCCAGCCACGACCTCCCAACCAGCGCCGTCCCGTGCCACCAGTGGCGTAAAAACGGGCCGCGAACGAATTGTGTAACACTTTGATTTACAATATTTTAGAGTAATCCCTCCAGCGCACAGCGGATCTTTGGCGGCCGCCCCGGCGCAAAATGACCGTCCCGGCTGCTGCGCCGCAAACAAACCCTCGACGACACGGCCCGCGCGGCCCGAAAATCTGATCCCGATGGCCACCATCCTGCCCGCCACCCCCGCCGACCTGACCGACGTCCACACCCTGATCGCCGAGCTCGCCGAGTACGAGAAGCTCACCCACCTTTGCACCGGCGGCGTGGCCGAGCTCGGCGAGGCGTTGTTCGGGCCGCGGCCCGCGGCCGAGGTCCTGGTGGCACGGCAGGACGGGGCGATCGCCGGCTTCGCGCTCCATTTCCCGACGTTCTCGACCTTCCTCGCGCGCCGCGGCCTGTGGCTTGAGGACCTCTATGTCCGGCCAGCGCATCGCGGCAAGGGCATCGGCAGGGCGCTGCTGGCCGCCGTCGCGCAAGTCGCCGCCGCGCGCGGATGCGGGCGCCTCGAATGGTCGGTCCTCGACTGGAACGCGCCGGCCCTCGCCTTCTATCGCGGCATGGGCGCCACGGTGATGGACGACTGGCGGATCGCGCGCGTCACTGGCGAGGCGCTGGCCTCGCTGGCGTCGCGGGGCGGCGCGGCACCTGCCGCCGGCGCGGCACGCCGGCCGGCCCCCGTCGATCGGCGATAATCGCGCGGTCCCCTGCCGGTCGCGCGGCCCCGCCGCCGCGTCATCCTCATGCCCCTCGACACCCCCGTCGCGCGCGTCGACGTCGACGCCGATTTCTGGTCCCTGCGCTTCGTCGACGAGGCGAGCGACAGCTGCTGCGTGCGCAAGAACGTGGCGCTTCCCTTCGAGCGCTCGCGCGACCGCGGCGTCATGGCCACCGTGTACGCGGCAGGCGGCTACGGCTATGCCGCCACCGCCGACACCTCGCCCGCCGGCATCGCGGCGGCGCTGGAGCGTGCGCGGCGCTGGGCGGTCGCCTCCGCGCCGCGCGCCATCGCCGACTCGCGGGCCCTGCCCCGGCCTTCCGCGCGCGACCGCTACCGTTCGGCGGCCACCGCCGCGGGTGCGCGCCTGGCGCTCGACCCCCGTGAGTGGTTCGACCGGCTGATGGCCGAGTCGAACGCGCTCGCGCCCGACGAGCGCCTGGTCGACTGGGAGGCGAGCGTCGAGGTCGTGAAATGCACGCAGCGCTACGTCACCAGCGAGGGCGGCGACGTGTCGCAGGAATTCAGCTACCTGATGCCCTCGGCCAGCGTCACCGCGCACGGCGACGGCGACACCGTGGTGCGCACGCTCAACGGCCATCGCGGCATCTGCCAGCAGGGGGGCGAGGAAGTGCTGGCGCGCTTCGGCTTCACCGGCAGCATGCCGCGCATCGCCGAGGAGGCGCTCGAGCTGCTGGCCGCGCCCGACTGTCCCACGGGCACGAGGGACGTGCTGCTCGCGCCCGACCAGATGGTGCTGCAGATCCACGAGTCGATCGGCCATCCGCTGGAGCTCGACCGCATCCTCGGCGACGAGCGCAACTTCGCCGGCACGAGCTTCGTCACGCCCGACATGTTCGGCAGCTACCGCTACGGCTCGGAGCTCCTCGACGTCACCTTCGACCCCACGCGCCCCGAGGAGCTCGCGAGCTACGGCTACGACGACGACGGGACGCGCGCCGAGAAGGCATACCTGATCCGCAAGGGCGTGCTCGAGCGCCCGCTCGGGGGCGCCATCTCGCAGCAGCGCGCGGGGATGCCCGGCGTGGCCAACGCCCGTGCCTCGAGCTGGAACCGCCCGCCCATCGACCGCATGGCCAACCTCAACATCGAGCCGGGCGACGCGTCCTTCGACGACATGGTCGCGTCGATCGAGGACGGCATCTACCTGCAGACCAACTGCTCGTGGTCGATCGACGATTCGCGCAACAAGTTCCAGTTCGGCTGCGAGCGCGGCACGCTGATCCGCGACGGCCGCCTCGCCGGCGTGGTCAAGCACCCCAGCTACCGCGGCGTGTCGGCGAGCTTCTGGAGGAGCCTCGCGCGGGTTGGCGACGCCTCGACGCTCGAGGTGCTGGGCACGCCGTTCTGCGGCAAGGGCGAGCCCTCGCAGGTCATCCGCGTGGGGCATGCCTCGCCGGCCTGCGTGTTCACCGGCGTCGCCGTGTTCGGGGCCGAGGCATGAGCGCGGTGGACGGCAGCACGCGCAGCGCCGGTCCGCTGGGCGCCGACGAGGCCCGCTTCCACGCGCTCGCCGAGGTCGCCGGCGCGTCGCTCGCCGCGGGCGAGCGCTATGCGCTGTCGCTGGAAGGCGAGGACACCGACTTCGTGCGCATGAACCGCGGCAAGGTGCGCCAGCCCGGGCACGTCAGCCAGCGTTACCTGACGCTGCGGCTGGTACGCGGCCGTCGCCACGCCTCGCAGCGCTTCTCGCTGGCCGGCGACCCGGCCGCCGACGCCGCGGCGCTGCGCGAGGCCGTGTCCGGGCTGCGCGGCATCGTGTCCGGGGCGCACGAGGACCCGCACCTGCTGCTGCCTTCGGTGGTGGCCTCGAGCACGACGCGCCGCGAGGGCCGGCTGGCCGATCCCGCGGAGGCCGTCGACGCGATCCTCGACGCCGCGCGTGGCGAGGACCTCGTGGGGCTGTACGCCAGCGGGGAGGTGCTGCGCGGCTTCGCCGATTCCGAGGGCCAGCGCAACTGGCACGGCGTGCGCACCTTCAACCTGAGCTGGAGCCTTTACCACCGCGCCGACAAGGCCGTGAAGGCCGCCTACGCGGGTTTCGACTGGGACGCGGGCCTGCTCGCGGCGAAGATGGGCGAGGCACGCGAGCGCCTCGCGCTGGTGGCGCGGCCTTCGCGCGCGCTGGCACCGGGGCGCTATCGCGCCTACCTCGCGCCTTCGGCGGTGGACGAGATCGTGTCGCTGCTGGGCTGGGGCGCGTTCTCGGGCCGCGCGCTGGCGACGCAGCAAAGCCCCCTGGGAAGGCTCGCGACAGGCGAGCGGCTCGACCCCCGCGTGACGCTGCGCGAGGACATCGGCGGCGGCGTCGCACCGGCGTTCCAGTCGGAGGGCTTCGCACGCCCCGCGTCGATCGACCTCGTCGCGCGCGGTGCGCTCGCCTCGTCGCTGGTGTCGCCGCGCACCTCGCGCGAGTTCGCCATGGAGGCCAATGGCGCCAACGCCTGGGAGTCGCCCGAGGCACTGTCGATGGATGGCGGCGAGCTCGCGGAAGGCGACGCGCTGGCGGCGCTGGGCGACGGCCTCGCCATCGGCAACCTGCACTACCTCAACTATTCCGACCGCCCCTCGTGCCGCGTCACGGGCATGACGCGCTTCGCGACCTTCCTGGTCGAGGGCGGCAAGATCGTCGCGCCGATCGACGTGCTGCGCTTCGACGACAGCGTGCTGCGCCTGTTCGGCGCCAACCTCGAGGCGCTGACGCGGGAACGCGAGTTCATGCTGTCGGGCGAGAGCTACGGCGGCCGCGCGCTCACCTCGACCGAGGTCCCGGGCGCGCTGGTGCGCGACATGGCGTTCACGCTGTAGCGGCGTGAGCTGGCCCTGCCCGAGCTGCGGGGCGCCGGCGGGCGCGAACTTCTGCGCGCAATGCGGCGAGGCGCGGCCGCTGGAGCCGGCGCCGCGCCGGCGCATCCGCGAGCGGCTGCACACGCCGTGGATCGCGCGCCTGCGCGCCAGCCTCGCGGCACTGGGCTCGCCGCCCGGCCGGTTGACGCGCGACTGGCTCGAGGGACGGCGCGTGCGCTACTTCTCGCCCATCGCGCTGTTCCTGTACGTCAACGTCGGCTTCTTCCTGATCCAGTCGGCGAGCCACGTCAGCATCCTGTCCTTCCCCTACCACGTGCACGTCGACAACGACGTGCTGGGCATCGGCGCGTGGTTCGCGCGAAGGCTCGCGGGCCCCGGCTTCGCCGCCGACGCGACGCGCGTCGCGGTGTTCGACGCCACCGAGCAGGTCTACGCCAAGGCGCTGGTGGTGCTGATGCTGCCGATGGTGACCGCGGCGGCGATGCTGCTGCCCACGCCGCGCCGCGCGGGCTTCGCGGCGTCGTTCACCTTCGTCACGCACTACTTCACCTTCGCGCTCATCGCGCTGTCGGCGCTGTTCCCGCTGGTGTCGATCGCGCTCAACCTGTTGCGCGGCCTGGGCGTGCGCCCCTCGCCAGACGCCATCGACGACTCGGTGGTGTCGGTCCAGGTGGCGATCCTGGTCTGGTACCTCGTGCGCGCCTATGGCACGACCACCGCGCTGCCGGCCTGGCGGCGACTGCTGATGGCGGGGCTGGTGGTCTGCGCGAGCTGGCTGGCGCTGCGCCTCTACCACGTCATCGTGTTCGTGGTGACGCTCGCGTTCATGTAGCGGCGCGCGACGTCCCTTCCGTCATTCCCGCGGAGGCGGGAATCCATGGTTCCCCGCTTTCGCGGGGATGACGTCAGGCGGGGATGATGTCACGCGGGGACGACATCACGCCGGGGCGTGAGCCCCCTGCCAGCCGCGCGGGATCGCCGCCATCAGCCGCTGCGTGTAGGCCTCGCGAGGATGGCGGTACAGCTCGTCGCTGCCCTGCATCTCGACCACGCGGCCCTCGCTCATCACCATCACCTCGTCGGAGATGTACTTGACCACCGCGAGGTCGTGCGAGATGAAGAGGTAGGAGAGCCCGAACTCGTCCTGCAGGTCCTGCAGCAGGTTCAGCACCTGCGCCTGAACCGACACGTCGAGCGCCGAGACCGACTCGTCGCAGATCAGGATGTCGGGCTTGAGCGTCAGGCAGCGCGCGATGGCGATGCGCTGGCGCTGGCCGCCCGAGAACTCGTGCGGGTACTTGTAGAACGAGACCTCGGGAAGCCCGACGCGGTCGAGCAGCTCGAACACCGTGTCGGCGCGCGCCTGCGCATTCGCGCCGATGCCATGGATGGTCAGCGGCTCGGTCAGGATCTGGCCGATGGTGAAGCGCGGGTTGAGCGAGGCGTAGGGATTCTGGAAGATGATCTGGATGCGGCGCTTGTACGACGCGAACTCGCGCGGCGTCATCGCCAGGATGTCCTTGCCGTCGAACAGCGCCTGGCCGGTGGTCGCCTCGTGCAGGCGCATCAGCGTCAGCCCCACCGTGGTCTTGCCCGAGCCCGACTCGCCGACGAGGCCCAGCGTCTTGCCCCGCCTCAGCTTGAAGGACACGTCCTGCACGGCCTTGAACTCGCGCTTGCCGAACACGCCCTCGCGCGTCCAGAAGCTCTTGCCCAGGTTCCTGACGTCGAGGATCACCGGGTCGGCGTCGCTCACGCCGCGCCGCCGTTCCTCGGTGTGCTGCGGGCCCCGGCCGCTGATGAAGTCGTCGATGACCGGCAACCGCGTGGGCCGGTGCTCGAGCTGCGGGCGGCATTGCAGCAGCGCCTTGGTGTAGGTGTCCTGCGGGTGCTCGAACACGTCCTTCGCGGCGCCCTGCTCGCGGATCTCGCCGTGGCGCATGACGACGACGCGGTCGGCGATCTCGCCCACCACCGCGAGGTCGTGGGTGATGAACAGCACCGACATCTGGTGGCGGCGCTGCACCTCGCCGATCAGGTCGAGGATCTGCTTCTGGATGGTCACGTCGAGCGCGGTGGTGGGCTCGTCGGCGATCAGGAGCTTGGGCTCGCAGGCGATGGCCATGGCGATCATCACGCGCTGCTGCTGGCCGCCCGACATCTGCGACGGGTAGGCGTCGATCTTGCGCGCGGCGTCGGGGATGCCCACCTCGTCGAGGAGCTCGAGCGCGCGCTTGCGCGCCTTCGCCCCCGACATCCCCATGTGCAGCTTCAGCACCTCCTCGATCTGGAAGCCGCAGGTGAACACCGGGTTGAGCGAGGTCATCGGCTCCTGGAAGATCATCGAGATCTCCGAGCCCCGGAGCTTCTGCAGCCTGCGCCGCGACAGGCCGACGAGGTTGCGCCCGCCGAACTGGATCTCGCTGCCGCGCTCGATGACCGAGTTCTCCGGCGGCAACAGGCCCAGGATCGCCAGCGAGGTGACGCTCTTGCCCGAGCCCGACTCGCCGACCAGCGCCACCGTGCTGTTGCGCGGGATGTCGAAGGAGATGCCCTTCACGGCCTCGAAACTGTTGTGCCGGTCGAGGCGGAAGCGCACGCGCAGGTTGCGCACGCCGACCAGCGGCGCGTTCGGGTCATCGGCGGCGGCCGCGGTGACGGCGCGCTTGCGGTCGTTGGCCATGTCAGTGCCCTCCCTGTCCCTTGAGCTTGGGATCGAGCGCGTCGCGCAGCGCGTCGGTGAACAGGCTGAAGGCCGTCACCAGCGTCGCCATGGCAATGGTCGCAGCGACGAGCTGCCACCACTTGCCGAGGATCAGCTCGTTCTGCGCCTCGTTGAGCATCGAGCCCCAGGACACGACGTCGACGGGCACCCCGAAGCCCAGGAACGACAGGATGACCTCGGTCTTGATGAACGCCACGGTGAGGATGGAGAGCTGCACCAGCACCACGTGCGAGACGTTGGGGAAGATGTGGATGAACATGCGCCGGATGTTCGAGGCGCCGATGGCGTCGGCGGCCTGCACGTACTCGCGCGCCTTGTGCTTCAGGTACTCGCCGCGGATCAGCCGGAACACGCCCGACCAGCCGGTGAGGCCGAGGATCAGCACGATGGTGACGAGGCCCTTCTGCTTCAGCACCGCCGCGACGGCGAGGATCAGCAGCAGGTAGGGGATGGAGCTGAACACGCTGTAGAACCAGTTGAAGAAGTCGTCGACCCACTTGCCGTAGTAGCCGGCGAAGGCGCCGAACAGCGTGCCGAGCACCGTGGCGAGCAGCGCCGAGGCGAGGCCCACGATGATCGAGGTCTCGCTGCCCTTGATGGTCTTCTTCAGCACGTCGCGGCCCCACTTGTCGCCGCCGAAGGGCAGCGTGGCCGCGCGCGTCTCGGCCGCGACCGTGCCCGTGCGGCCCGCGCGGATCTCGGCCATGACGTCGGCCAGCGGGTCGACGGTGGCGTCGGGCGCGGACACCGCGCCCCCGGCTGCGGCGCCCGCCGCGCCACCCTGCGCGGCCGGCGGCGCAGACGCGCCGCCGCGCAGCTGCGCGATGACGTCGGCGAGGGGATCGGGGACCGGCGACTTGTAGGTGCTGGCGATGGTCTGCGTCGCCGGTTGCGCGGGCAGGGCCGCCTTGCCGGCGGGTTGCGCGGGCGCCTCGTCCGCGCCGACGAAGCCCGGCGGCGCGTAGTTGACGCCGACCTCGCGCGACCAGTCGCGCGCGACGAGGCCCATCGCCGACAGCAGCACCATGACCAGGAAGGCAGCGACGATCGCCAGCGAGACCATGGCGACGCGGTCCTGCTTCAGGCGCCGCCAGGCCAGCACCCACAGGCTGGGTGAGACCGTGTGGGGCAGCTCGCGCGCCGCCGGCGCGCCCATCGTGGCCGTGTTGGTTGCCATCGCGCGCCCCTACTTGAGTTGTACCCGCGGGTCGACTGCCTTGTACATCAGGTCCGCGAGCAGGTTGAAGACCATCGTCGCCACGGCGACGTAGACGGTGATCGCCTTGATCACCGGGAAGTCCGAACGCTCGACAGCGAGGATCACCTCGCGGCCCATGCCGGGTATCGAGAAGAATCGCTCGATCAGGAACGCGCCCACCAGCAGCCCGGGCAGCGCCGCCATCACGTTGGTGATGATGGGGATCGAGGCGTTGCGCAGCACGTGCACCCACATGATGCGGTTCTCGCCCACGCCCTTGGCGCGCGCGGTGCGCACATAGTCCTGGTTGATCTCGTCGAGGAAGAAGGTGCGGAAGAGCCGCAGGTCGGGCGCGATGCTGACCGCCAGCCCGATCAGGATGGGCAGCGACGCGTACTTGATCAGGTTCTCCCAGAACCCGTTGCCCCAGCCCTGCACCGGGAACCAGCCGAGCTTGTAGGCGAACACGTACTGGAAGACGATGATGTAGACCAGGATGGAGATCGACAGGCCGATGGTGCAGGCGATCATCACCGCGCGGTCGGTCAGCGAGCCGCGCACATAGGCCACGGCGAGCGCCAGGCCGATGGCGAGCAGCGTCGACAGGATGAGCAGCGGCACCAGCACCGTCAGCGAGGGGCCGAGCCGCGTGGCGAGGATGTGCGACACCGACTCGTTGGTGCTCCACGAGGCCCCGAAGTCGGCGGTCAGCACCTGCTTCACGAAAATGCCGAGCTGCACGTAGTACGGCTGGTCGACGCCGAGCTGCCGGCGGATGTTCTCGATCTGCTCCTGGCTGCTGATCTTGCCGGCGAGCACGTACGCCGGGTCGCCGCCCACCCAGTTGAACAGGAAGAACACCAGCAGGATCACCCCCGCGAGCGTCGGGATCATCTGCCACAGCCGTCGGACGATGTACGCGGTCATGCGCTCACCTCACTCCCCCCGCACGCCCCTGGCGCGCGTCGAAACGTCGATGCCGGCCCGGCTCGCGCCCTGCGTCCCCGCCCGCGATGCGGACGGTCGCGCAAGGGCGCGCCCCAAGGCTCTCGCGCGGTCTTTGGCCGGGGACAAGGCCCCCGGGTGCCGCGCTTCCTTCTCCTCCACTGCCTCCTCCACTACTCCTTCACGTCCAGATACTGCCACTGTGCGTGCAGTATCGGGTGTTTCCTGTAGCCCAGCACGCGCGGCTGCACGAGCTGGTTGCGATAGCGGCTGATCATCGGCTTCCAGGCGCCGTAGACCTCGATGATCCGCGTCATGTCCATGTAGAGCCTGTCGCGCTCCGGGCCGGGCGGCATGCGCACCGACTGCTCGTAGAGGCGATCGTACTCGGGGATGCGTGCGCAGCCGTTGTTGCTCTGGCCGGTGTTCGGGCCGTACATGAGCTGCATGAAGTTGTCGCCGTCCGGGTAGTCGGCGATCCACGAGGCCACGCGCGACTGCAGCTTGCAGACCTTCTCGAGCTTCAACTGCTCGGGGAACTTGTCCTTGTGCACGTCGATGCGGATGGCGACGCGATCGAGCGCCTTCTTCCACATCTCGTCCTGCTGGCGCCCGAGCGTGTCGGGGCGCGACGAGAAGTTCATCACCAGCGGCTTGCCGTCGGGCAGCGTGCGCCAGCCGTCGGCGCCCTTGCGGTAGCCGAAGTGGTCGAGCAGCTTGTTGGCGAGCTCGGGGTCGAAGCGGTCGGTCGGCTGCCAGCCGTCGACGTGGCCGACCACGCCCTCGGGGACCGGGAATTTCGCCTCCACCGCCTGGCCGTTGCGCACCACGCGGATCTCCTCCTGCACGTCGTAGGCCATGGCCACGGCGCGACGCAGCGCGATCTTGTCCTTGGTCATGCCGCCCCACACCGGGTCCTGCATGTTCCAGTAGGTGTAGGAGAGCTCGGGGTCGACGATGCGCGAGAGCTGCACGCCCGCCTTGGCGAACTCGGGCTTGAGCGTCGCGCCGTCGAGCACGTTGGGCGCGAGCGGGCCCTCGAGGTTCATGATGTCGAGCTCGCGGTTCTGGAAGGCGAGGAGCCGCGACTGGTCCTCCTCCATCACGTAGACCTCGACACGGCCGATGATGGGCATCTTCTTGCCCTTCATCGCGGCGATCATCGGCTGGTCGGCGGGGTCGGCCGAGGTGAAGTCCCAGGTGAAGCCGCGGTAGTCGGGGTTGGCCGTCAGCACGATCTTCGAGCTGCGCACCCATTCGCCGAGCAGGTACGGGCCGGTCCCCACCGGGTTGGACATCACGCGCCCGTCCGCGCCGGCGTAGGCCTCGACGACCTCGCGCGCGACCGCGGCCGTCGGCCCGTGGGCGAGCACGTAGGGCAGGTTGTAGTCGGTGCCGGTGAGGCGGATGCGCAGCGTGTAGCGGTCGACGGCCTCGAGGCCGGGGATCTTCGCGTCGTAGTCGAACCTGCCGCCCTTCTTCGCGGCGTCGGCCAGCGCGTCCAGGCCGACGATCTTGCCCTCGATGAGGAACGTCCACGGCGACTTGATCCTCGGGTCGGCGAGGCGCTTCAGCGAGAAGATGAAGTCGTCGACGGTGAGCTCGCGGCGCTTGCCCTTGAACGCGGGGTCCGCGGTGAAGTAGATACCCTTGACGAGCTTGATGGTGTAGGTCTTGCCGTCGTCGGTGACGACCGGCATGCCTTCGGCGGCCCTCGGCACGACCTTCACCGGCCGCGCCAGGTAGTCGTAGGTGTACAGCGTCTCGAAGATCGCCTGGTCGATCTCGTCCGAATAGAGATCGTGCGCCGCGGCGGGGTCGAAGCCGGTCTCCGCCGCGGGGAACACGTCGCGGATCACCTTGCCCATGTCGGCCGCGAGCGCCTGCGACGTCCCGGCGCCGGCGAGCGCAAGGACGGCGAGCGCGAGCGCTCCGGCCGCGCGCGCGGCCGCCGCACGGAGCCGTGCGCGTACCCGCGCGGTGGAGCGCGCCGCCATGGACCCCCGGCGCGTCATTGCCGCGGCGCGAGGTCCATGTAGACGAACTCGGCCTGCAGGATCGGGTGCTTCTTGTAACCCTGCACCCACGGCCACAGCAGCTGGTTGCGCATCCGCGAGCCGCTCACCTGCCATGCGCCGTCGACCTGCATCTGCCGCGCCATGTCGATGAAGAGCTTCATGCGCTCCGGCGACTCGATGGGCAGGCGCGTCGACGCCTCGTAGAGCTTGTCGAAGGCGGGGGACTGGTAGCAGCCGTTGTTGCTCTGCCCGGTGTTGGGCCCATAGAGCAGCTGCATGAAGTTGTCGGCGTCGGGCCAGTCGGCCGTCCACGCCGCGCCCCACATCATGAGATGGCAGGCCTTCGCCGCCTTGAGGTGGTCGGCGAACTTGCTGATGACGAAATCGATGCGGATGCCGATCGCGTCCATCGACTTCTTCCACAGCTCGCTGAACTCGCGCTCGATCGCCGTCGAGCCCGTGGCGTAGCTCAACACCAGCGGGCTGCCGTCGGGCATGGTGCGCCAGCCGTCGGCGCCCTTCCTGTAGCCGAAGTGGTCGAGCAGCTTGTTGGCGAGCTCGGGGTCGTGCTGGTCGACTGCGACGTAGTTGGGGTCGTAGCCGACCACGCCCGGCGGCACCGGCATGCCGATGGCGCGCATCTGTCCCTTGCGCACCACGCGCCGCTCCTCCTCGTCGCGGTAGGCCATCGAGATGGCGCGGCGCAGCGCGATCTTGTCGGGCGTGTAGCCGCCGACGATCGGGTCCTTGAAGTTGTAGAAGGTATAGGTGACGTCGAGGTCGTTGGCGCGGTAGAGCGAGATGTGCTTCGCGGCGAGCTCGGGGAGCAGCGTGCCGTCGGGGGTGATCGCCCGCGCGATGAAGCCGAGCGGCACGTTGAGCAGGTCGAGCTGCTGCTGCTGGAAGGCCAGCCAGCGCGACTGGTCCTCGTCCATCACGGCGATCTCCACGCGCCCGATGCGCGGCATGGTCTTGCCCTTCATGTCCTTCACCAGCGCGGCGTCCCATTCGGGGCTTTCGGTGCTCGGCGCGAAGTCCCAGGTGAAGCCGCGGAAGCCCGGGTTGGCGTCGAGCACCATCTTCGAGCCGCGCTTCCATTGCTTGAGGATGTAGGGTCCCGAGCCCACCGGGTGGCCCATGGTGTCGGAAGCGTAGGCCTCGATCACTTCGCGCGCGACCGCGCCCATCGGCACGTGCGCGACCGCGTACAGGAACATGAAGTCGGTGCGCAGCAGCGTGATCTTGAGCGTGTAGCGGTCGGGCGTCGAAAGGCCGGGGATGTCCTCGTCGTACTTGAACGTGCCGGTCTTCCTGGCGGCGGCAATCGCGGCGTCGAGGCCCTCGATGCGGTTCTCGACGACGAACGCCCAGGGCGAGCGGTTCGCCGGGTCGGCGACGCGCTTCCAGCTGTAGACGAAGTCCTCCGCCGTCAGCTCGCGCTTCTTGCCCTTGAACGCGGGATCGTCGGCGAAGTAGATGCCCTTCCTGATGTGGAAGGTGTAGACACGCCCGTCGGCCGAGACCTCGGGCATCGACTCGGCGGCCATGGGCACGAGCTTCGCCGGGCGCGCGAGGTAGTCGTAGGTGAGGAGGCGGTCGAAGATCGCCTCGTTGACCAGGTTGGAGTAGAGGTCCGACACCTTGGCGGGGTCGAATCCCGTCTCCCCGCTGGGGATGACGATGTGCAGGACCTTCGCGGGGTCGGCGGCGGCAAGGGCACCGCTGGCGGCGATCGCCGCGAACAATGCGACGAGCGCCCGTTTACGCGGGGCGAACCAGCCGAACATCCCTGTCCTCGAATGAAAAAGCGGCGCATAGTACCATTTCCGATACACCCTCATGTCGCGCCAATTCTTCCGGCGGATCGCCGCCCGTTTCGAGCCGGCGACCGCGCGGATCACCGGCAATCCCTGGGTTCGGAAGTACCTTCCGGCGCTCGCCGATCCCGACCTCTGGTATTTCAACCGCCGCTCGACGGCGCGCGGGGTGGCGATCGGCCTCTTGTGCGGCCTCATACCCGGCCCGCTGCAGGCGCTGGGCTCGGGCGCGCTGTGCCTCGTGTTCCGTGGGAATTTCCCGCTGGCGGTGCTGACGACCTTCTATACCAATCCGCTGACCATCGTGCCGCTGTATGTTGTCGCCTACGAATACGGCCGCTTGTTCGTGCCCTCGGCGGCCGGCACCGTCCGTCCCGGCCCGCCGGACTTCGCCTTCGACCCGGCCGGCTTCCAATCGTTCCTGCACTGGGCGGGCTCGCTCGGCGCGCCGCTGGCCGTGGGCCTTCCGCTGCTGGCCTTCACGCTCGCCGCGATCGGCTACGTCTGCGTGCTGGGCTGGTGGCGATGGGACGTGCTGCGCGCATGGCGGCGGCGATCGGCCTCGCGCGCGGGCCGATCGGCGGGCGCGCGATGAGCGCGCAGGGGCGCCCCAGGCGCGAAACGATCTCGACGCGCGAAGCGCGGCGAAGGGTCCGATGACCAAGCCGGCGTTCTGGGACGAGGCCACGCGGGTTCTCGGGCGGCGCGACCGCGTGATGAAGCGGCTGATCGCGCGCTTTCCCGACATCCATCTCACCCGCCGCGGCGACCCTTTCACCACGCTCGCGCGATCCATCGTCGGCCAGCAGATCTCGGTCAAGGCCGCGCAGGCCGTCTGGAACCGCTTCGCGCTGGCGGCGCATGGCCTCGGCGACGACGGCGCGCTAGCGGTGCGCCTCGACGCCGCCCGCGTGGCGCGGATGCGCGTGGCCACGCTGCGCAATTGCGGGTTCTCGGCCAGCAAGGCCGACTACGTGCGCGATCTCGCGAAGCACTTCGTCAGCGGCCGCCTCGACCCCGCAGCGTGGCCTTCGCTCGACGACGAGGCGCTGATCGAGGCGCTGGTCGACGTCAAGGGCATCGGCCGCTGGACCGCCGAGATGTTCCTGATGTTCCACGAGATGCGGCCCGATGTCCTGCCGGTGGACGACATCGGGCTCAAGAACGCCATCGCCGATCACTACAACGACGGCGAGCGCCTCTCCCCCGCCGAAATGCGCGAGCTGGCGACGCGCTGGGCGCCGTGGCGCAGCGTGGCGACCTGGTACCTGTGGCGTTCGCTCGATCCGATCCCGGTGGAGTACTAGGCCGCCCTGCGAGGCCGCTCCGGCAGGCCGCTACTGGCGCAGCG
Organism: Casimicrobiaceae bacterium; assembly: GCA_044226535.1. Classification (GTDB taxonomy): domain Bacteria; phylum Pseudomonadota; class Gammaproteobacteria; order Burkholderiales; family Casimicrobiaceae; genus VBCG01. Next base: position 20,664 of record JBGAGT010000016.1, read on the forward strand.
CGCCGTCGACGAGGTGCAGCGTGCGCCCTGCCCGCGCGGCGAGGTCGGGATCGTGCGTGACGATCACGAGGCTCGTGCGCTCGCCGGCGTTGAGCTCGAGCATCAAGTCGAACACGGCGTCGGCGGTGCGGCGGTCGAGGTTGCCGGTGGGCTCGTCGGCCAGCACGCAGCGCGGGGTCGTCACCAGCGCGCGGGCCAGCGCCACGCGCTGGCGCTCGCCGCCCGACAACTCGCCCGGCCGGTGCTTCAGGCGATGCGCGAGGCCGACGCGGCCGAGGAGCTCGGAAGCACGCTGCTGCACCTCCGCCCTGGGCATGCGCCGGATGGTGAGCGGCATCGCCACGTTCTCGACCGCGGTGAACTCGGGCAAGAGATGGTGGAATTGGTAGATGAAGCCCAGCGCGCGGTTGCGCACGCGCCCGCGCTCGGCCTCGGGCAGCGTCGAGAACGGCGAACCCTCGATGCACACCTCGCCGGCGCTCGGCGCGTCGAGGCCGCCCAGGAGGTGCAGCAGCGTGCTCTTGCCCGAGCCCGACGCCCCGACGATGGCGATGCGCTCGCCGCGCGCCACCGCGAGGTCGACCCCCGACAGCACCTCGACGTCCTGCGGCCCCGTCGTGTAGGTCTTGGCGAGGCCGCTGCAGGCGATCACGGCCGCCTCGGCGGCCCCGGCGGCGCGGCCGGCTGCGGGCATCCCGCCCGTGGCTGTGGCGGCGTCACTCATAGCGCAGCGCCTCCGCGGGGTTGACGCGCGCGGCCTTGAAGCTCGGGTAGATCGTCGCCAGCAGCGCGAGCCCCAGCGCGATGACGGCGATCGTGACGACGTCGCCGCGCTGCAGCTGCGAGGGCAGCTCGCTGATGTAGTAGATCGACTTGTCGAGGAAGGTGACGCCGAGCACGCGCTCGATGGCGGGCACCACCGTGCCGATGTTGAGCGCCAGCAGGATGCCGCCCGCCACGCCGGTCGCCGTGCCGATGATCCCGATCAGCGCGCCCTGGATCACGAAGATCAGCATGATCGACGCGGGCGAGGCACCGAGCGTGCGCAGGATGGCGATGTCGGCCTGCTTGTCGGTGACGAGCATGATCTGCGCCGACACGATGTTGAAGGCGGCGACCGCGACGATCAGCGTGAGGATGATGAACATCACGCGCTTCTCCATCTGCACGGCACGGAAGAAGTTGGCGTGCGACATGGTCCAGTCGCGGATCTCGGCGTCCTGCGGCAGCGTGCGCAGCAGGCCCAGCGCGACCTCGCGCGCGGCGAACATGTCGTCGAGCTTGAGCCGGATGCCCGAGACGCCGTCGACGCGGTAGAGCTTCTGCGCATCCTCGAGGTCGATGAACGCGAGCCCGCTGTCGAACTCGTACATGCCGACCTCGAAGATCCCCACCACGGTGAACTGCCGGATGCGCGGCAGCGTGCCCGCCGGCGTGACGGTCCCCTGCGGCGTGATCGCGACGACGCTGTCGCCCACGCCCACGCGCAGCGCCTGCGCGAGCTCGGAGCCCAGCACGATGCCGAACGACCCGGGCTTGAGCGCGGCGAAGCTTCCCGACTTCATGTGGCGGCCGATGTCGGCGACGGTGTCCTCGAGCGCGGGATCGACGCCGCGCACCAGCACGCCGCGGTTCACCTCGCCCGCCGAGAGCATCGCCTGGCCCGCGACGAAGGGCGCCGCCGCGATGACGCGCGGGTCGGCGCGCGACAGCGTGGCGATGCCCTGCCAGTCGGCGAGGCTCGGCACGCCCCGCACCTCGATGTGCGAGGCGACCGACAGGATGCGGTTGCGCAGCTCGTCCTGGAAGCCGTTCATCACCGACAGCACGACGATCAGCGCCGCCACGCCGAGCGCGATGCCGGCCATCGACATCAGCGCGATGAACGAGATGAAGGTGTTGCGCGACGCGCCCTTGCGGGTGCGGACGTAGCGCAGGCCGACGCCGAATTCGTAGGCGGCCACCTCAGCCCCCCGTGAGGCGCGGCGAGGGCGGCGTGGCGTTTCGCGTCGTGTCGGTCGGCATCGGCTGGGGGCGCGCTTGCGTCCGCGCAAGACGCGAATCGCCACGCATGGCAAGGGCGCGCGATTATCGCACGCGCTACACTGACAGCGCCGTCCGCCGAAAGTGCCCGCGGCCGCGGCAACCCTCCCGCATGCATCTCATCGTCGTCGTCCCACGCCTGTTCGCCGCGCCTTCGGGCCTGGGCGCCGCGCCGTCGCGCTCGCGCGCGCTGGCGCGGCTCATGGGCATCGCCGCGCGCCGCCGCGCGGAGGGCGGACTCGAGCAGGCGATGCTCGAGGCCTGCGGCATCGGCGGCCTGTCCTGCGCGTCGCTGGTGGCGCGCGCGCGCGACACCGGGGACGAGGCCGCGGCGTGGCTCGTGGCCGATCCGGTGGTGCTGGTCGCGGGCATCGACGACGTGCGCATCGCCGCGCGCGTCGACGACCTCGCCGAAGGCGAGGCGGCTGGATTGCAGCGCACCCTCAACGCGCATTTCGCGCAGGACGGCCTGCGCTTCCTCGGCCCGCCCTGGCGCTGGCTCGCGGCGATCGACGCCGCACCCGACGCGCGGACCACGCCCACGGCCTCGGCGCTCGGCGCTTCCCTCTGGGCGCACCGGCCGCAGGGTCCCGATGCGCGCCGCCTCGAGCGCATCGGCAACGAGGCGCAAATGCTGCTGCATGAGCATCCGGTGAACCTCGCGCGCATCGCGCGGGGGCTCGCGCCGGTCGGTGGCCTGTGGCTGTGGGGAACGGCGAGCCTGCAGGGCGACCCGGCGCAGGCCAGCGACGCCGGTCCCGTCGAGCTCCGCACCGCGGAGGTCGACCCGGGCGGCGCCGCATCGGGCGAGCTCCGGGACCTCGTCGAGCTCGCGCGCGGCGTCGCGCTGCATGCGCGCGCCAAGGGCGATCGCGACGCGGCGGTGGCTGCGGCCGCCCGCACGGCCTCCGGGAGCTCCGGCACGGTCCCCACGCCCGCGGCGCATCCCGTGCGAACCCTGCTGATCGCGGGTGCCGAGCCGCCCGACGCCTTCGAGCGCGAGGTCCTCGGTCCCGCGGTCGATGCGCTCTGGCACGCTCGCGCGCTCGCGGGCGCAAGCGAGGCGGTGTCGCGGCTGACGCTGGTCGGCAGCGACGGCGAAGGCGCCGCGCAGCGCCTCGACGCGCAGCGGCCGACGCTGATGCAACGCGTCGCCGGGCGATGGCGATCGCGTGCGTTCGAACCCGGCGGCACGGCATGACGCGCATCGTCCGCCGGCCGCTCGTCGCACCGCCCGCGGCGCTCGAGGCCGCCGGCGTCCACCCGGTGCTGGCGCGGGTCTATGCCGCGCGCGGCGTGGCCTCGGCCGCCGAGCTCGACACGGCGTGGTCGGCGCTGCCGCCGCCCGCCTCGATGAAGGGCATCGACGCCGCGGCGCGCCGGCTGGTCGCCGCGATCGACTCGCACGAGCCCATCGTGGTGGTCGCCGACTACGATGCCGACGGCGCCACCGCCTGCGCGCTGGCGTTGCGCGGCCTCGCCGCGATGGGCGCCGACATCGGCTTCGTGGTGCCCAACCGCTTCGTCTACGGCTACGGCCTCACGCCGGCCATCGTCGAGCTCGCGGCCGCGCGCGCACCCGGGCTGATCGTCACCGTCGACAACGGCATCGCCAGCATCGAAGGCGTCGAGGCCGCGGCCGCGCGCGGCATCGACGTGCTGGTGACCGACCACCATCTTCCCGGCCCGGTGCTGCCGCGCGCCGCGGTCATCGTCGACCCCAACCAGCCGGGCTGCGGCTTTCCTTCGCGCAACCTCGCCGGCGTCGGCGTGATGTACTACGTGCTGATGGCGACGCGCGCCCTGCTGCGCGCGCGCGGCACGCCTTCGTCGATCGGCCGCCTGCCCAACCTCGCCGCGCTCGCCGACCTCGTGGCGCTCGGCACCGTCGCCGACGTGGTTCCGCTCGACGCGGTGAACCGCGTGCTGGTGGCGCAGGGCCTTTCGCGCATCCGCGCGGGGCGCGCGCAGCCCGGCATCCGCGCGCTGCTCGAGGTCGCGGGCCGCGACCCCGCGCACGCCACCGCCGCCGACCTGGGCTACGCCGTCGGGCCGCGGCTCAACGCCGCCGGAAGGCTCGACGACATGAGCGTCGGCATCCGCTGCCTCGCCAGCGACGACGAGGGCGAGGCGCGCGAGCTCGCCGCGACGCTGGGCAAGCTCAACGACGCGCGGCGCGGCATCGAGGCGGGCATGGGCGAGGCGGCCGCGCGCGCCATCGACGCAATCGACCCCGCGCGCTTCGCGGCCTCGGCGTCGATCTGCCTCGCCGACGCGAGCTGGCACCAGGGCGTGGTGGGCATCGTCGCCTCGCGCATCAAGGACCGCCACCTCCGCCCCGCCGTGGTCTTCGCGCCCGGCGACCCCGGGGAATGGCGGGGCTCCGCACGCTCGGTCGAGGGCTTCCACGTGCGCGACGCCCTCGACCGCGTGGCCACCGCGCAACCCGGCCTCGTGCGCCGCTTCGGCGGACACGCCATGGCGGCCGGGGTGACCATCGGCGTCGACGACCTCGAGGCCTTCGCGCGGGCCTTCGAGGGCATCGCGCGCGACGCGCTGGGCGACGGCCCGCGGGACCGCAGCCTCGCCACCGACGGCGCGCTGGAGGCCGGCGAGCTCACCGCCGCGCTGGCCGAGGCCATCGAGGGCGCCGTGTGGGGCCAGGGCTTCGCCGCGCCGGCCTTCGAAGGCGCCTTCGAGCTGCTCGCCCAGCGCATCGTCGGCGAGCGCCACAGCGCGCTGACCCTGAAGGCGCCGGGCCTGCGGCTGCGCGCCATGCTGTTCAACCGCGCCGAGCCCCTGCCCCCGCGGCTGCGCGCGGTGTACCGGCCGGTGCTGAACCGCTTCCGCGGCGAGGCGGCACTGGAGCTCGTCGTCGAGCATTGGGAGCCCCTCGACGCGGGCGCAGCATCGGCCTGACCCCGATCCGGGTGGGCTAATTGGAGGCGAAACTCAGGTTCAATCCTAATCCATTGATTATACGAGTTGTTTTTTCACAACCCGGCAAGCGCCGCTCGCCCGCGGCGTGCTCCCGGCTGCTTGTGCGTCGCAAAAAAAGATTAGAATGGATAAGTTTGGCCACCGGCCAGGATTCGGACAAGGCAGGACACGATGCGACTGCAGGACAAGGTTTCCATCATCACCGGCGGGGGCCAGGGCATCGGTCGCGCGACCTCCGTGAAGTTCGCCAAGGAGGGCTCGCGGGTCGCGGTCTGCGACATCAACCTCGCGCACGCCGAAGACACGGCCGCCGAGATCCGCGGCACCGGCGGCATGGCGAAGGCCTACGCCATCGACGTCACCGACAAGGCCAGCATCGCGCGCATGGTCGAGGCCGTCATGGCCGAGTGGGGACGCATCGACACGCTGGTCAACAACGCGGGCATCGTGCAGGACGCGCGGCTCGCCAAGATGACCGACGAGCAGTTCGAGCGCGTGATCGACGTCAACCTGAAGGGTGTCTACAACTGCACCAAGGCCGTGGTCGACATCATGCTGGCGCAGAACTCGGGCTGCATCCTCAACGCCTCGTCGATCGTCGGCCTGTACGGCAACTTCGGCCAGACCAACTACGCCGCGACCAAGTTCGGCGTGATCGGCATGGTCAAGACCTGGGCACGCGAGCTCGGCGCCAAGGGCATCCGCGCCAACGCCATCTGCCCGGGCTTCATCGAGACGCCCATCCTCGCGGCGATGCCCGAGAAGGTGCTCACCATGATCCGCGAGAAGGTGCCGATGGGCCGCCTTGGCCGCCCCGAGGAAATCGCCAACACCTACGCCTGGCTCGCCTCCGACGAAGCCTCCTACATCAACGGCGCGGTGATCGAGGTCTCGGGCGGCGTCACCATCTAGCGGGGTCCCCGCTTTCGCGGGGATGACGATTGCGGGGATGACGTCCCGCCTTCGCGGGGATGATGTCCCGCCTTCACGGGGATGACGTCCCGCCTTCGCGGGGATGACGTCCCGGGTTCCGGGCGCGGCGAGCGCTGGTAGCATTCGCCATTCGCCCCGAAGGAACCCGCACCGTGCTTCGCATCGCCCCCCGCCCGCCCGCACTCCCCGCCTTCCTCGCCGCGCTCGGCCTGACCTTGGCCCTGGCGCTGGCCGCGTCGGCCGTGGCCCCGCGCGACGCGCGCGCCGAGATGATCGGCGGCAACCCGGGACCCGCCTACAACTTCGTCTGCCCGAATTCCGACGGCAAGCCGCCACTCGACTGCTATTTCGACGCTGTCGCGCACCTGTACACCATGTGCAAGCACGTCAAGAGCATCGAGATCATCGAGTTCGGCTACGAGCACGCCACCGAAGGCACCAACGGCGCCAAGAGCGAGTCCTGCCTCGTCAAGATGAAGCTCAACATGACGCGCCCCTACCAGGCCGCGCTCAAGGCCGCCGCGCAGTTCAAGGCGTCCAAGGCCGTCGACGGCTTGCGCAAGCTCAACGAGCTCTGGCTCGACGCGCTCACCGGGCTCGCGTGGAAGACGGGCGAGAGCGACGACGCGTACAAGGCGCGCACCATGCGCCCCTACGAGGCCTTCGCCTCGGGCATCGTCGAGGTGCAGACCGCGATCCAGCTCGCCGAGGCCGAGGCGAAAGCCAAGGCGAGCGCCAAGGCCCACCCGGCCAAGCCCGCCGCCAAGGGCGCCAAGCCCGCGGGCAAGGGCGAGAAGCCCGCCACCACGGCGTCGGCGCCGCAACCCAAATCGACGAACTGAGGACGCCGGGGGACCGCGCCACGGGGCCGCAGCACGCCGCCGGGGCGGAGGACGGACGCGAGGACATCGCGGTGGACAGGGTCGACCCCGACCTCGCTGCGCTGTTCGGCGACGGGGGCCCGCTGGCGCGCGCGCTCCCCGGCTTTCGCCGTCGCGACGCGCAGGTGGCGATGGCGGGCGCGGTCGTGCAGGCGATCCGCGGCGCTTCGCGGCTCGTCGCCGAGGCGGGCACCGGCACCGGCAAGACCTTCGCCTACCTCGTGCCGGCGTTGCGCGAGGGCGGCAAGGTCATCGTGTCCACGGGCACCAAGACCCTGCAGGACCAGCTCTTCCAGCGCGACCTGCCGATGGTGCGCGACGCGCTCGGCCTGCCCGTGACGCTGGCGCTGCTGAAGGGCCGCGCCAACTACGTGTGCCTGCACCACCTCGAGCGCACCTCGCGCGATGGCCGCCTCCCATCGCGCGAGGATGCGCGCCACCTGCCGAAGATCGTCCGCTTCGCGCAGGCCTCCGTCTCCGGCGACCGCGCGGCGCTCGCCGACGTACCCGACAACGCGTCGATCTGGCCGCTCGTCACCTCGACGCGCGAGAACTGCCTGGGCGCGAACTGCGCGTTCCATCGCGAGTGCTTCGTCATGAAGGCGCGCAAGGAGGCGCTCGAGGCCGACGTCGTGGTCGTCAACCACCACCTGTTCTTCGCCGACGTGATGCTGCGCGACGAGGGCGTGTCCGAGCTCCTGCCCTCGTGCAACACCGTGATCCTCGACGAGGCGCACCAGCTCCCCGACACCGCGACGCTGTTCTTCGGCGAGGAGGTCACCGGTGGCCAGCTGGCCGACCTCGCGCGCGACGCCGAGGCCGCGGCGCGCGGCGAGGCGCGCGACACGCCCGGCCTCGTCGATGCGGCCGCCGCGCTGCTGCCCGCGGTGCGCAGGCTCCGCCTCGCGCTAGGCGAGCGCGCGGCGAAGGAGCCGCGCGAGGCGCTGCTCGCGCGGCCCGAGGCGGCGAGCGGCCTCGCCGGGCTCGACGAGGTGCTGGCGGACTGCGCCGCGCAGCTCGAGGGCGTCGCCGAGCGCAGCGAGGACCTCGCCACGCTCGCCGCGCGGGCGCGCACGCTGTCCGCGAGGCTCGCGCGCTGGCGCGCCGGTGACGAAGCGCCGGCCGCGGGCGCGGCGGGCGGGCGAACCGCGGCGGGAACACCATCCCCCGCCGACGAGGCGCAAGCCGGCGAACCGGGGGAGCGCTACATCCGCTGGGCCGACGTGTCGCAGCAGGGGTTCCAGCTCCATGCCTCGCCGCTGTCGGTGGCGCGCATCTTCAGGCGGCATCTCGACGCCTCGCCGCGCGCGTGGATCTTCACGTCGGCGACGCTCGCGGTCGGCGGCCGCTTCGACCTCTATACCCGCGCGCTCGGCCTCGACGACGCGCAGACCGGCTGCTGGGAGAGTCCGTTCGACTATGCGCACCAGGCGCTGCTCTACCTCCCGCGCGAGCTGCCGCCGCCCAACACCCCCGAGCACACCGACGCGGTGGTCGATGCCGCGCTCCCCGTGCTGCGCGCGAGCCGCGGCCGCGCGTTCCTGCTGTTCACCACGCTGCGCGCGCTGTCGCGTGCGCGCGAGCGGCTCGCGGCGGCCTTCGTGCGCGAGGGGCTCGACTTCCCGATCCTGGTGCAGGGTGAAGGCTCGAAGACCGAGCTCCTCGATCGCTTCCGGCGCCTCGGCAACGCGGTGCTGCTGGGGTCGGCGAGCTTCTGGGAAGGCGTGGACGTGCCGGGCGACGCGCTGTCGGTGGTGGTGATCGACAAGCTGCCCTTCGCGCCGCCCGACGACCCGCTGCTCGCCGCGCGCCTCAAGCAGCTCGAGGACGACGGTGGCAACGCCTTCCGCGACTACCAGCTGCCGCAGGCGGCGATCAGCTTGAAGCAGGGCGCGGGCCGCCTGATCCGCAGCGAGCGCGACCGCGGCGTGCTGATGATCGGCGACACGCGGCTGGTGGAGAAATCCTACGGGAAGCTCTTGTGGCGGAGCCTGCCGCCGATGCGCCGCAGCCGCGAGCTCGCCGATGTCGAGGCATTCTTCGCCGCGGAGGGCGCCGCGGCGCCCGGCGCGTAACGGCGCTACCGGCGCTACCGGCGCGCGGCGCGCGCTACCAGAACTTCCACCAGGGCTTGTCGGCGGCCACGGCGAGGTACCTGCTCTGCGGATAGGTGGCCGCGAGCACGCGCTTCGCGTCGTCGCGGAGCTGGATGAGCCCGAGCTTGTCGTAGGAGCGCACCAGGATCTCGAGCGCGTCCTCGTTGGCCGGCTGGTGCGGGTAGTTCACCAGCGACGACTGGGCGCGGTTCGCCGCCGACAGGTAGGCGCCGCGGTTGTAGTAGTAGCGCGCGACGTGCACGTCGTACATCGCCAGCGCGTTCACCAGGTAGCGGATGCGGTCCTGCGCGTCGATCGAGTACTTGCTCTCGGGAAAGCGCGCGATCAGCTCCTTGAACGCCGCGTACGAGTCGCGCATCGCCTTGGGGTCGCGCTCGGAGAGATCGAGCTCGTACACGTAGCCGAGCAGGCCCTGGTCCTCGCGGAAGTAGACCAGGCCCTTGAGGTACAGCGCGTAGTCGATGTTGGGATGGTTGGGGAAGGTGCGCACGAAGCGGTCGGCGGCGGCGACCGCAGCGGCGGTCTCGCCCAGCCGGTAGTTGGCATAGGCGCTCTCCAGCAGCGCCTGCTGCGCGTAGCGGCCATAGGGGAAGCGCCCTTCGAGGGTCTCGAACAGCTTGACGGCCCGCGTATAATTCCCCTCGGACATCGAGTTGTGCGCCTCGTTGTACAGGCGCTCGACCGTCCATCCGACCGTCTCGTCCTTGCCGCCGCCGCTGTCGGGGAAAAGGCTGCAGCCGGAGATCGCCAGCACGCAGGCGAGCGCCAGCGCGAACGGGGCGCCGAGCCTTCGCAGCCATTGGAAAGACGGCAGGGATCCTGCGGACATCGTGGGACTTCCGGGGTCTTCGTGAACGACGCGAATTATACGCCGCCCCCCCTTCCGACCGCCGACGCCGCCGCGAGCGCGGCGTGCCTGTCCCTGCAGGTTCCCGACGCGCTCGGCGGCATGCGCCTCGACCAGGCGCTGGCGCAGCTCATGCCCCAGCATTCGCGCAATCGCATCAAGGGCTGGATTGACGACGGCCTGGTGAAGGTCGACGGCCGGGCGCGGCCGCCGCGCCACCGGCTCGCGGGCGGCGAGTCTCTGGCGGTCGCGCCCTCGGCCTTCGCCGTCGCCGATGCCGGGGCCGGCGCGCCGCGCGCGCAGTCGATGGCGCTGTCGATCGTCCACGAGGACGCGGCGCTGTTCGTGATCGACAAGCCCGCCGGGCTGGTGGTGCATCCCGGGGCGGGCAATCGCGAAGGCACGCTGCTCAACGCCTTGCTGGCACAGGACCCGGGGCTCGCCGCGGTGCCACGCGCCGGCATCGTCCATCGCCTCGACAAGGACACCAGCGGCCTCCTCGTCGTGGCGCGCACGCCCGAGGCGCACACCGCGCTGGTGCGCGCACTGGCGCGGCGCGACGTCGGGCGCGAATACCTCGCGGTGGCGGCGGGCGACATCGACGCGGCGGTGACCATCGACGCGCCGATCGGCCGCCATCCCACCGCGCGCACCACCATGGCGGTGGTGGCGAACGGCCGCGCGGCGCGGACGCACGTGGCGCCGCGCAGGCGCTTCGGCGTGGCGACGCTGGTCGAGGTGAAGCTCGACACCGGGCGCACCCACCAGATCCGCGTCCACCTCGCGGCGATCGGCCACCCGCTGCTCGGCGATCCCGTCTATGGGCGCGGGCGTCGTTCCGCGGCGCTGCCTTCGTTTCCCCGCCAGGCCCTGCATGCCTGGCGCCTCTCGTTCGACCATCCCTCGACCGGCCGCGCGCTGCGCTTCCGCGCCGAGCCCCCGGCCGACTTCGCCGGCCTCGTCGACGCGCTGGCCGCGCGCAGCGATGCCTGAGCGCCCGCCCGCCACGTCCGCCACGTCCGCCGCGCCCGCAGCGCGCGGCGATGCGAGCACCGCGAGCGCTGCGGGCGCCGGCGAGACGCTGGCGGCACGCGTCGCCGCGCGCGGCCTCGACTGGATCGTGCCCGCATGGAACGCGCGCCCCGGCGTCGCGGCGCTGATGAGCACGCGCAACCGCCGCGACGACGCCGGCCGCCCCGCTGCGCTGGACTTCGGCGCGTCGCGCCCGCGCGACGACGACGATGCCGCGGCGCGCGCCATGGTCGAGGCGACGCGGCGCGACGCCGCCCTGCTCGCGGGGGCGCAACCCGTCTACGTCGAGCAGGTCCATGGGCGCGACGTCGCCGTGGTGCAGGCGAAGGACGCCGCCTCGCTACGCGCGTTGCCGCCGCGCGCCGATGCACTGGTCACGCGCGCCTTCGGCCTGCCGCTCGCCATCCGGGTCGCCGATTGCATGCCGGTGCTGTTCGCAGCGCTGGACGAACCCGTGATCGGCGTCGCGCACGCGGGCTGGCGCGGCCTCGCAGGCGGCGTGCTCGAGGCCACGCTCGACGCGATGCGGGCGGAGCCTGCGCGCGTGGTGGCCTGGCTCGGCCCGTCCATCGGGCCGCGGCGCTTCGAGGTCGGCGGCGACGTGGTCGAGGCCTTCTGCGCGCAGGACGCGCAGGCCGCCCGCCATTTCGTCGCAGCGGGCACGCCGGGCAAGTGGCTCGCCGACCTCGCGGGGCTCGCGCGTGCGCGGCTCGCCGCGTGCGGCGTGGTCGAGGTGAGCGTCGACGGCTCCTGCACGGTCGACGAGCCCGCGCGCTTCCATTCGTGGCGGCGCGACCGCAGCAGCGCGCGCATGGCCGCGCTGGTCTGGCAGGTGGCGGAAAGCGCGGGATGCTGAGCGCCATCGTCACCGCGGCGCTGGCGGCCGGCGTGCTGTCGACCATGGCGGCGGGCGTGGCGCTGGCGCTGCCGGCGTCCTTCGTGCCGCGCCTCGTGTCCTTCGCCGTGGGCGCGCTGCTCGGCGCGGTGTTCCTCGAGCTCCTGCCGCATGCGCTCGAGGAAGGGCCTACCGAGCGCGTGCTGGTCACGGTGCTGGCGGGGCTGCTGGCGTTCTTCCTGCTCGAGAAGCTGGTGCTGTGGCGCCACAGCCACGGCAGCCCCGAGCACGACGCAGCGGCCGACGAGACCGAGCACGACCACGCGATGCACGCCGCCGACCGCTTCGGCCACGACCACGGCCGCTCGGGGCTGATGATCCTGATCGGCAACAGCGTCCACAATTTCTGCGACGGCATCGTGATCGCCGCGGCCTTCGTCGCCGACCTGCGCCTCGGGCTCGTCACCACGCTGGCGATCGTGGCGCACGCCATCCCCCAGCAGGTGGGCGACTTCGCCGTGCTGCTGCACTCGGGCTACACGCGCAGGCGCGCCTTCGCGGTGAACGTCGCGACGGGGCTCGCCACGCTGGCCGGCGCGATCGCCGGCTACACCGCGCTGGCGGCGATGACGGGCATCCTGCCGGTGGTGCTCGCGCTCGCATCGGCGAGCCTGCTCTATGTCGCCGTGGCCGACCTGATCCCCAGCCTGCACCGCCGCCCCGAGCCGCTCGAGACCGCGCGGCAGATGGTGCTGATCGCCTCGGGCATCGCGGTCATCGCAGGGATGCACGGCCTGGTGGAGCACTGATCGCGAGCAGGGCTCGCGGGCAACGATTGAATGTTGCGGCGCGCGCACGTTACCATCGCGAGGCACCGTAGCCCCGCGCGGGCACGCTGCGCAACGATGCCCGCCGCCGCACACCCCCAACCGCCGGCCACCCCGCCCGAGCCCTCGCCCGGCGCACCGGCCGCCAACGCGCCGAGCTTCTCGGCCGACGCGGCCGCGGCACCCGATCGGGCGTTCGCCGCCACGCTGGCGAGGCTGTGGCAGGCGGTGAGCGAGTCGCGGGAGGGCGCGGTCCCCGAGGTCGTGCCGGGCGAGCCCGGCGACCGCCGCTTCGACGCCGCCGAATGGCATGCGCTGCCGTGGTTCTCGTGGCTGCGCCAGGCCTACCTCGCGCAGGCCGCCTTCCTGCGCGCGAAGCTCGACGCCACGCCCATGCGCGATGCCGAGCGCCATCGCGCGCGCTTCTTCCTCGAGCAGGCGATCGGCGCCGCGTCGCCGGCGAATTTCCTCGCCACCAATCCCGCCGCGCAGAAGCGCGCGCTTGCGAGCGGCGGCGCGAGCCTCGTCCGCGGCGCCGCCAACCTCTGCGAGGACATGCGCCTCGGGCGCATCACCATGAGCGATCCCGACGCGTTCGTGGTGGGGCGCGACCTCGCCGCCACACCCGGCAGCGTGGTCTATCGCAACGCGCTGATCGAGCTCGTCCAGTACGACGCGACCACGGCCAGGGTCTCGCGCAGGCCGCTGCTGGTGGTGCCCCCCTGCATCAACAAGTTCTACGTGCTCGACCTGCGCGCGCAGAACTCGTTCGTGCAATATGCGGTGGCGCAGGGCCACACGACCTTCATCGTGTCGTGGCGCAACGTGCCGCCCTCGCTCGGCGCGCTGACCTACGACGAATACCTGCGCATGGGCGTGCTCGACGCCGTCGAGGCGGTGAAGGAGATCACCGGCAGCGGCACGCTCGACACGCTGGGCTTCTGCGTCGGCGGCACGCTGCTGTCGAGCGCGCTGGCCGTGCTCGCCGCGCGCAACGACCGCAGCGCCGCGACGCTGACGCTGCTCGCCACCATGCTCGACTTCTCCGACGTCGGCGAGGTCTCGGCCTACGTCACGCCGCAGTTCCTGGCGGCCACCGAGGCTGCGTTCCTCGCCGGCCAGCGCATGCCGGCACAGGCGCTCGCCGGCGCCTTCGCCACGCTGCGCCCCAACGACCTCGTGTGGCGCTACGTGGTGTCGAACTACCTCGAGGGCCGCACGCCGCCACCGCTCGACTTCCTGCACTGGAACGGCGACTCGACCAACCTCGCGGGCCCGATGTTCGCGTACTACCTGCGCAACATGTACCTCGGCAACCGCCTGCGCGAGCCCGGCGCGCTCACCATGCTCGGCGAACCGGTCGACCTCTCGCGCATCCGCTGCCCCGCCTACGTGCTGGCGAGCCGCGCCGACCACATCGTGCCCTGGAAGAGCGCCTGGAAATCGACGGGGCTCCTGGGCGGCGACGTGACCTTCGCGCTCGCGGCCTCCGGGCACATCGCCGGGGTGGTGAACCCGCCGTTGCCCCTGAAGCGCAACTACTGGGCGAACGAGCTCCTGACCGACGACCCCGACGACTGGCTGGCGCATGCCGAATCCGTCCCGGGGAGCTGGTGGCCGCACTGGAGCGCCTGGCTCGCGCGCCACGAGGGCGCGTCGCGCCCCGCGCCGGTGCACGCCGGCAGCCCCGCGCATCCGCCGCTCGACCCCGCCCCGGGCCGCTACGTGCTGGAGACACCCTAGCGATCGTCGCGCCGCGCGCCCCGCGACGCAACACGCCGCCCCGGCGCGGCGCAACCCATCACGCCGCACCGCGGCGGACGACAAGCGACGAAGGTCGCAAGGAGGAGCGAAGATGGCGAACAAGCGAGTGGCACTGGTGACCGGCGGCATGGGAGGGCTCGGCGAGGCGATCTCGATCAAGCTCGCGATGCTCGGCAACGACGTGGTCACCACGTATTCACCCGGCAACAGCAAGGCGCAGGAGTGGCTGGACGCGATGAAGAAGCAGGGCTACCACTTCCGCGCCTACGCCTGCGACGTCGCCGACTTCCCCTCGGCCGCCGCGTGCGTCGCCAAGGTCCAGGCCGACGTGGGCCCGATCGACATCCTGGTCAACAACGCCGGCATCACGCGCGACATGACCTTCCGCAAGATGGACAAGGGCAACTGGGACGCGGTGATCAAGACCAACCTGGACTCCTGCTTCAACATGAGCAAGCAGGTCTGCGACGGCATGGTCGACCGCGGCTGGGGCCGCATCGTCAACATCTCCTCGGTGAACGGCCAGAAGGGCGCCTTCGGCCAGACCAACTACTCGGCGGCCAAGGCCGGCATGCACGGCTTCACCAAGGCGCTGGCGCTCGAGGTCGCGCGCAAGGGCGTGACGGTGAACACCATCTCGCCGGGCTACATCGGCACGAAGATGGTGATGGCCATCCCCAAGGACGTGCTGGATTCCAAGATCATCCCGCAGATTCCGATGGGGCGGCTCGGCAAGCCCGAGGAGGTCGCGGGGCTCGTCGCCTACCTCACCAGCGACGAGGCGGCCTTCCTGACCGGGGCCAACATCGCCATCAACGGCGGGCAGCACATGCAGTGACGCCGGGCGCCCGATGCGCTGGCCGCCGACGGGATGCACCGCGGCGCCGGTCGCGAAGCGGGCGAAAAAAAGGCCCTGCCGCGAGGCAGGGCCTTGAAGGCTGCATTCCGTCAGGAGGAGGAGAGGAATACAGGGTGCGAGGCTTCAAACCGGGCGGTTTGTTGCAACGCACAGGACAATCCTACCAGATCACGTTAGTTCGCTGTATCTAAAGAAGTTACCAAATGTTGCTTCGCAGCATCCTGGTGCGGCGAATACGCAACAGAAAACAAAGCCCGCCGCGATCGCTCGCAGCGGGCCGGTCCTGCAGGGTCCATCATCCGCCGGCGTCGCCGGCTATGTGAGTGACCGCTTACTTGCTTACTTGCGCTTCGAGGCCTTGACGGTCTGGGCCGCGGCGGCGCGCACGCTGGCGTCCGCCAGGCTCACGACCTGCTTGGTCGCGCGCTGGAACTGGTCGAAGGCGGCCGTCGAGGCGGCGAACGTCGACCTGAAGGCGTTGACCGCGGCGTCGGAGCCGGCCGGCGCGCTCTTGCTCGCCTTGTCGACGATCGCGGCGACGTTCTTCGAGTACGCGTTCCAGGCTTCCTCGGCGAGCGCCGTGTAGTCGCCCTGGGCTTCCGAGGCCAGCGCGTACAGCGTACGGCCGTAGCCGACGGCGGCCTGGACGTTCTCTTCGGCGACCTTCGCGCGCAGCGCGAACAGGTCCTGGATGTCCTTAACGCCGGCGACGGCCTGGGCGTTCTGCACGCCTTGCGCGAAGACGGCCTTGGCGGCGCTGACGTTCAGCTTGAACAGCTTCTCGGTGTTCTCGATCGAGAGGGCGGCAAGGCGCGTGGCGTTGGCGACGCTGACCTTGTTGAGTTCGGCGAATTGCTCGGTGGCGTTGTACATGGTTGCTGGTTCCTCTGGTGTTAGCGTTGGCTTGCGGTTCGTGGGGCCCGGCGCCGCCTCCTGGGCTCGCCGCTGCCTGCCGTTCCGTCCGGCGACCCCGGATTGCCGGGTCGCTCGCGGCGCCGCCCATCGCTTTTGCTGCACCGCACAAAGACCAGTATAGGGACGGGAACAGGTCAAGTCAAGGGTTTTTTGCTGCATCGCAATATCGCCTCGGCGATACCGCCGGGCAGTCGACCAAATAATCTAAAAATCAGGGATTTACGTTGGTCTATAATCGCGCCTTCGCCTTGGAGCAGCCCGATGAGCACCACGCCCCGCACCATCAAGAAATACCCCAACCGGCGCCTCTACGACACGGCCAACAGCGGCTACATCACGCTGGTCGACGTCAAGCAGATGGTCCTCGACAACATCGACTTCCAGGTCGTCGACGCCAAGACCGGCGACGACCTCACGCGCGCCATCCTCCTGCAGATCATCCTCGACGAGGAGTCGGGCGGCGTGCCGATGTTCAGCTCCGAGATGCTGGCGCAGATGATCCGCTTCTACGGCAGCGCCCAGCAGACCATCATGGGCCAGTACATGGAGCAGAACGTCAAGGCCTTCATGGCCATCCAGAAGAAGCTGCAGGACCAGGCGCGCCAGGTCTACGGCGACAAGATGATGATCACGCCCGACCTGTGGAAGCAGTTCATGCAGATGCAGGCGCCTGCCATGCAGGGCATGCTCGGCAACTACCTCGAGCAGAGCGCCAAGCTCTTCATGGACATGCAGCAGCGCATGCAGGACCAGACGCGCGGCATGTTCACCGCCTTCCCCTTCCCCAATTTCGCGCCGCCGCAAACCACGCCGGACGGCGACAAGAAGCGCTGAACGGCGCTGATGCATCGCAGCAGCGCGCGCTTGTGCAGCGCAAGCGCTGCAACGCAGCTTGCGCGACCGTGACCCGATTCCCATGAAGCCGACGCCGACGGATCGCGCCCCCCGCGTGGGCTTCGTCTCGCTGGGCTGCCCCAAGGCGCTGGTCGACTCGGAGCAGATCCTCACCCAGCTCAGGGCCGAGGGCTACGCCATCGCCCCCGACTACGCCGGCGCCGACCTCGTCGTGGTGAACACCTGCGGCTTCATCGACGCCGCGGTCGCCGAGTCGCTGGACGCCATCGGCGAGGCGCTGTCCGAGAACGGCAAGGTGATCGTCACGGGCTGCCTGGGCGCCAAGGATGGCGGCCAATTCGTGCGCGCGGCGCATCCCAAGGTGCTCGCGGTGACGGGCCCGCACGCCACGGCGGAGGTGCTGGGCAACGTGCACGCCCACCTGCCGCGTCCGCACGACCCCTTTGTCGACCTCGTGCCGGCGCAGGGGATCAAGCTCACGCCGACGCACTACGCCTACCTCAAGATCAGCGAGGGCTGCAACCACCGCTGCAGCTTCTGCATCATCCCGTCGATGCGCGGCGACCTCGTCAGCCGGCCGATCGGCGATGTGCTCGCCGAGGCCGAGCGCCTGCTGAAGGCGGGGGTGAAGGAGCTGCTGGTGATCTCGCAGGACACCAGCGCCTACGGCGTCGACGTGCGCTACCGCACGGGGTTCTGGCAGGGGCGGCCGGTGAAGACCCGCATGCAGGACCTCGCCGTCGCGCTCGACGCGCTCGGGCGCCAGCACGGCGCCTGGGTGCGGCTGCACTACGTCTACCCCTACCCGCACGTCGACGAGGCCGTGCCGCTGATGCGCGAGGACGGCGCGGGCGGGGGGCTCCTGCCCTACCTCGACGTGCCGTTCCAGCACGCCTCGCCCCGCATCCTGCGCCTGATGAAGCGTCCCGCCGCGCCCGAGAAGGTGCTCGACCGCGTGCAGGCCTGGCGCCGCGAGCGCCCGTCGATGACGCTGCGCAGCACCTTCATCGTCGGCTTCCCCGGCGAGACCGAGGCCGAGTTCGACGAGCTCCTCGCGTTCCTCGACGCGGCCGAGCTCGACCGCGTGGGCTGCTTCGCCTACTCGCCCGTCGAGGGTGCCGCCGCCAACGCGCTTCCCGATCCCGTCCCCGACGAGCTCAAGGAGGAGCGTCGCGCGCGCTTCATGGAGCGGCAGGCGGCGATCAGCGCACGCAGGCTCGCGGCCAGGGTCGGCCGGGTCCTCGACGTGCTGGTCGACGAGGTCGGCAGCACGGGCCGCGGCAAGTCGAAGCGCGCGGTGGCGATCGCGCGCTCCGCGGGCGACGCGCCCGAGATCGACGGCATCGTGCGCGTCGACGACGCGGCCGCGCTCGCACCCGGCGAATTCGCGCGCGTGCAAGTGACGGGCTCCGACGCGCACGACCTCGAGGGTCGGCTGGTCGCCTGAGGCAGCGCCGCGCGCGACGAGCTGCGCAACATCGCGTGGCACCCCTCGCCGCGCACGCCGCGGGAATGCGGCCCCGGCCGGCAAAGCTCGCTACAATCCGCGAGCACCCCTGCGCACGGTATCCGGAGCCCCCTGGATGGGAACGCGTCGCCCGACCTCACCCCTCGCATTCGCGACCGCCATCACCCTGGCGCTGCTCGCCGCGTCCTGCAACCGCACACCGCCCGCCGCGCCGCCCGCCGCACCCGCCGCCGTGACCACGGTGACCGTCGCGCCGCGGGACGTGCCGATCAGCGCCGAGTTCGTCGCGCAGACGCAGAGCTCGCAGGCGGTGAACATCCAGGCACGCGTGTCCGGCTTCCTCGACAAGCGCGTCTACACCGAGGGCGCGCTGGTCAAGGCCGGCCAGGTGCTCTACCAGATGGACCCCAAGCCCTTCCAGGCGCAACTCGACGCCGCGCAGGCCGCGCTTTCGCGCAACCAGGCGGCCGCGCAGGTGGCCAAGGCCAACCTCGAGCGCACCAAGCCGCTCGCGCAGCTCAACGCGCTGTCGCAAAAGGACCTCGACGACGCCACCGGCCAGTACGAGCAGGCCAATGCCGCGGTGG
This sequence comes from Casimicrobiaceae bacterium, assembly GCA_044226535.1. Classification (GTDB taxonomy): domain Bacteria; phylum Pseudomonadota; class Gammaproteobacteria; order Burkholderiales; family Casimicrobiaceae; genus VBCG01. Next base: position 39,567 of record JBGAGT010000016.1, read on the forward strand.
CGCAGTCGCAGGCGCAGCTCGAGGAGGCGAAGCTCAACCTCTCGTACACGACCATCAACTCGCCGGTGACCGGCGTCGCGAGCTACTCGGCCATCCCCGAGGGGACTTACGTCAGCGCGAGCAACGCGCAGCTCACCACGGTGTCGGTGCTCTCGCCGATGTGGGTCAACTTCAGCCTGTCGGAGAACGAGATGGCGCGCATCCGCGCCGACCAGCAGGCGGGGCGGCTCAAGCTGCCGCCGACCGGCGAGTTCGACGCGGAAGTGGTGATGGTCGACGGCACGGTCTTCCCCTACGCCGGCAAGATCACTTTCGCCGACCCGTCGTACAACACGCAGACGGGGACCTTCATGCTGCGCGTGTCGGTGCCCAATCCCCAGTCGCTGCTGCGTCCCAACCAGTACGTGCGCGTGCGGCTTTTCGGCGCCACGCGGCCCAGCGCCATCCTCGTGCCCCAGCGCGCGGTGCAGCAGAGCGCCAAGGGCCATTTCGTGTGGGTCGTGAACAAGGACGGCAAGGCCGAGGTGCGGCCGGTCGACGTCGGCGACTGGAACGGCGACGACTGGTTCGTCACGCAGGGACTGGCCCCGGGTGACGTGGTAATCGTCGACGGCACGGTGCGCCTCGTGCCGGGGGCGGCGGTGAAGGCCACGGCCTACGTGCCGCCGCCGGCGCCCGCGCGGGCCGCGCAGACGGCGGCGCCACCGGTCGGCGCGGCCGGGGCCGCCTTGGCACCGGCGGCTGCGACGCCCGCGAGCGCGGGCGCTCGACCTTCGCGCAATCCCGCCGGCGCGACCAGCGGCACGACGGTGATCGACGCGATGGCCGGCCGGCCCGCGCAGGCGCCGGTCGCCGTCGCGCCGTCGAACGGCGCCGCGGCCGGGGGCCTCGCGAGCCCGGGCACGGCGGCGCTCGGCAGCGTGCACTTCGCGACGGGGAGCGCCGCGATCGACGCGCGCGCGTCCGCCGAGGTCGCGGGGCTCGCCGGCGCGCTGCGCGGGAGCGCGGCGCGCGTCGCCATCAGCGGCTACACCGACCGCACCGGCAACCACGGCGGCAACGTCGCACTGGCCAGGGCGCGCGCCCTCGCGGTACGCGATGCGCTGGTGGCGGCCGGCGTCGGCGCCGAACGCATCCAGCTGCGCGAGCCGGTCGACATCATCGGCAGCGGCACCAACGACGAGGCTCGCCGCGTCGACGTGACGGTCATCGGCTAGAGCCCGGCGCATGTTCTCGCGCTTCTTCATCGAACGGCCGATCTTCGCGGCCGTGGTCGCGATCATCCTCACGCTCGCGGGCGCCGTGGCGATCGTGTTCCTGCCGGTCGAGCAGTACCCGACGATCACCCCCGTGCAGGTGACGGTGTCGGCGACCTACCCGGGCGCCGATTCCAAGACGCTCGCCGATTCCGTGGCCGCGCCCATCGAGGCGCAGATCAACGGCGTCGACAACATGCTCTACATGCAGTCGACGAGCTCGTCCGCGGGACAGCTCACGCTGACGGTGTACTTCGCGATGAACACCGACCCCGACATCGCGCAGGTGCAGGTGCAGAACCGCGTCAACCTGGCGCTGCCGCAGCTTCCCACCGCGGTCACGCAGCTCGGCGTGTCGGTGCAGAAGAAGTCGTCGTCGATCATGATGCTGATCGCCGTGTTCGCGCAGGGGGACCGCTACTCGTCGCAATACGTGGCGAACTACGCCAACGTCTACGTGCTCGACGCGCTGAAGCGCGTCAAGGGTGCGGGCCAGGCGCAGATCATGGGCGTGCCCGACCAGGCGATGCGCATCTGGATGAATCCCGACCGCATGGCCTCGCTGGGGATCACCACCTCGGACATCGCCGGCGCGGTGCAGTCGCAGAACCAGCTGTTCGGCGCGGGGCAGATCGGGCAGCAGCCCACCACGGGACCCGTCGAGCTCACCTTCCCGGTGGTGACGCAGCCGCCCTTCACCGAGCCCAGGCAGTACGAGAACATCATCCTGCGCGCCAGCCAGGACGGCAGCGCCATCGTGCGCCTCGGCGACGTCGCGCGCGCCGAGGTCGGACTGCGGCAGTACATCGTCGACAGCCGCCTCAACGCGGTGCCGGCGACCTTCATCGCCGTCTACCAGCAGCCCGGCGCCAACGGCCTCGCCGTGTCCGACGCCGTCCGCAAGGCGATGGTGGACATGAAGTCGCGCTTCCCCGCCGGCATCGACTACGTCGTGGCGCTCGACACCAACGACTTCGTGCGCATCTCCATCAAGGAGGTGATCAAGACGCTGTTCGAGGCGATCGTGCTGGTGGTGCTGATCGTGTTCCTGTTCCTGCAGAGCATCCGCACCACGATCATCTGCGCGGTCGCGATCCTGGTCGCGCTGGTCACGACCTTCGCCGGGATGCTTGCGCTCGGGTTCTCGATCAACCTCCTCACGCTGTTCGGGCTGGTGCTGGCCATCGGCATGGTGGTCGACGACGCCATCGTCGTGGTCGAGAACGTCGAGCGCAACATGACCGAGTTCCACCTCCAGCCGAAGGAGGCGACCGTCAAGTCGATGAACGAGATCGGCAGCTCGCTGGTCGCCGTGGTGCTCGTCATGTGCTCGGTGTTCGTCCCCGCGGCCTTCCTGCCGGGCACCACGGGGCAGCTCTACAGGCAGTTCGCGATCACCATCGTCGTGTCGGTGGCGATCTCGGGCTTCGTCGCGCTTACGCTCACGCCGGCGATGTGCGCGCTGATGCTTAAGCACTCGCCGCCGCGCACCAAAGGCTTCTTCGGCTGGTTCAACCGCCAGGTCGATCGCGTGACCGCCGCCTTCGGGCACGCCGTGACCTGGGTGATCGAGCGCATGGCGATCTCGCTGGCGTTGCTGGTGGTGTTCCTCGGCTGCATCTGGCTCCTGTTCCGCGTGCTGCCGACGAGCTTCGTGCCACCCGAGGACCAGGGCTACGCGCTGGCCGCGATCATCATGCCGCAGGCGGCGAGCATCGACCGCACGCGCGAGGTGGCCACGCGGGTGGACAAGGTGCTGGAAGGCCTGCCCGGCGTGGAGCGCCGCACCATGATCACGGGCTTCAGCCTGCTCGACGGCGGCTTCCAGACCAACGCCGGCGCGTTCTTCATCACCCTCAAGGACTTCGACGAGCGCTACAGGAACGTCGAGACGGCGAAGGAGCAGAACGTGCGTACGGTGCTGCAAAGCATGTACCGCGAGGTCCAGCAATTCCCCGAGGGCGTGGTGGTGCCCATCGCGCCGCCGCCGATCCCGGGGCTCGGCACCACCGGCGGCTTCGAGTTCTGGATCCAGGACACCGGCGCCGGCGACCCGGCAGCGCTCGGCCAGGTCTTGCAGGACTTCCTCGCCAAGGCGCGGGGACGCCCCGAGCTCACCGGGCTCGCCTCGACCTTCCGTGCCAACACGCAGCAGCTTCGCGCCGCCGTCAACCGCGACAAGGCGACGCTGCTCGGCGTGCAGGTGCAGGACGTGTACAGCGCCATCCAGGCGCAGTTCGGATCGCTCACCGCGAGCCAGTACAACCAGTTCAGCCGCGTGTGGTGGGTGGTCCTGCAATCCGACGCCGCCTTCCGCGAGAATCCCGAGGACCTGACGCGGCTGTACACGCGCAACAGCCAGGGCAAGATGGTGCCGCTGTCGGCGCTGGTGACGACGAGCTGGGTGTCGGGACCCGACCTCCTGCCGCATTTCAACGGCTTCCCCGCCGCCAAGATCATCGGCAACAACTCCGCCGCCTACAGCTCGGGGGACGCCATCCGGGCCATGGAGGACGTGGCGCGCGAGGTGCTGCCGGACGGCTACACCTTCGCCTGGTCGGGCATCGCCTACGAGGAGAAGCAGTCGGGCGGCACGTCGATGGTCGCCTTCGTCTTCGGCCTCATCATCGTGTTCCTGGTGCTGGCCGCGCAATACGAGTCCTGGGCGCTGCCGGGCGCGGTGATGACGGCCGTGCCCTTCGGGATCCTCGGCGCGCTGACCTTCAACTGGATGCGCGGCCTCACCAACGACGTCTACTTCCAGATCGGCCTCCTGGTGCTGATCGGGCTGGGCGCCAAGAACGCCGTGCTGCGCGTGTCGGCCGCGGTCGAGTTCCGCAAGCAGGGGAAGTCGATCATGGAGGCCACCACGCTGGCCGGCGAGCAGCGCCTGCGCCCCATCATCATGACCTCGCTGGCGTTCGCGGTGGGCGTGCTGCCGCTGGCACTCGCGGTCGGCGCGGGCGCCAACGCGCGCCACTCCATCGGCACCGGCATCATCGGCGGCATGCTCGGCGAGACCACGCTGGCGATGCTGTACGTGCCGCTGTTCTTCTATCTCTTCGACCGGTTGGCCGAGCGCAGCGCGCGCAAGGCCGCGGCCGGTTCCGGCCCGCCGCAGCACGCGGCGAACCCTTGACATGGCCGCGATGACACCGTCCCGCGGGCTTCGCGCGATGCTCGGCGGCCGCGCCAGCGCCTGGCCCGCCGCGACGCTTGCCGCGGCCACGACGCTTGCCGCCGCGGCCGCGATGCTGGCCACGCTCGCCGGCTGCACGATGGGCCCCGACTACGCGCGTCCCGCAGCCGAGGTCCCCGGCGAGTACCGGGGCGCAGGGGCGCGCCCGACGCCACCGGTGCCGGCCACGCTCGCGTCGCGCGCAACCACGCCGCAGGGCGGGCCCTTGCCGCCCTACGCCTCGGGCGTCGACGATACGCCCAGGGGACCCGTCGCGGCCACCGACAGCGCGTGGTGGAAGGCCTACGGCGACCCCGTGCTCGACGCGCTGGTCGACGAAGCACTGCGCAACAACCAGGACATCGTGGCGGCGACGGCCAACGTCGAGGCCGCGTCGGCGCTGCTCGTCCAGGCGCGCTCGTCGCTGTTCCCGCAGGTCGGCTACAGCGGCAGCGGGCAGCGCGAACGCGTGCCCGACACGGGGCTCGCCGCGATCATCCCCAACTACCCCAACCCGCAGGAGAGCTACCAGGCGTTGCTCACCGCGTCGTGGGAGATCGACCTGTGGGGCCGCATCCGGCGGCTGTCCGAGGCGGCGCGCGCCAACCTGCTCGCCACCGGCGCCGCGCGCGACGGCGTGATCCTGTCGCTGGTCAGCGGCGTGGTGCAGACCTACATCGGCCTGCGCGGGCTCGACAGCCAGCTCGAGGTGGCGAAGCGTACGCGCGGCGCCTATGCCGAGTCGGTGAAGCTCTTCGAGCTGCAGTTCCAGCACGGCCAGATCTCGCAGATGAACGTCGCGCAGGCGCACTCGCAGTACGAGACCGCCGCCGCACAGATCCCGCAGATCGAGAGCTCGATCGAGCAGACCGAGAACGCGCTGTCGATCCTGGCGGGCCGCAACCCGGGGCCGATCGTGCGCGGCAGGACGATCGACGCGCTGGTGCCGCCCACGGTGCCTCCCGGGCTGCCCTCGACGCTGCTCGAGCAGCGCCCCGACCTCGTGCAGGCGGAGCAGCAGCTCGTCGCCGCGAACGCGCAGATCGGCGCGGCGCGCGCGCTGTACTTCCCCCGCATCACGCTGACCGGCGGCCTCGGCAGCACCAGCGGCGCGCTGGACGACCTGTTCAAGGGACCGACGCGCGTGTGGAGCTACGCGGGGCAGATCGTCGGCCCGATCTTCAGCTTCGGCGCGGTGAGTGGCCAGGTGGCCGAGGCCGAGGCGCAGCGCAATGCGGCGGTGGCCAACTACCGGTCCTCCATCCAGGGCGCGTTCAGGGACGTCGACAACGCGCTGGTCGCCAGCGCCAAGCTCGGCGAGCAGTTCGCCGCGCAGTCGCGGCTGGTCGCCGCGCTGACCGACTACTCGCGGCTGGCGCGCCTCCAGTACAACGGCGGTTACTCGCCGTATTCGACGGTGCTGCAGGCCGAGCAATCGCTGTTCCCCGCCGAGCTCAACCTCGCGGCCGTGCGCGTGTCGCTGCTGACGGCGAGCGTCAACCTCTACAAGGCGCTGGGCGGCGGCTGGGTCGGTCTCGCCGACGGCATGACCGCCACGCCCGCGCCCGCCGACCGGCCGGTCGAGACACCGCTGTTCTGAGCCTGGCGGTCGGACCCGGCCGCCGATCGCGTGCCGTCGCGAGGCCCCGCACCCGCCGGGCATCGCTGCGCCCCGCTAGCGCGCGAGCCAGCCGCCGTCGACCGGCAGCACCACGCCATGCACGTAGTCCGAGGCCGCCGACGCGAGGAACACCGCGGCCCCGGCGAGGTCGTCGGGACGTCCCCAGCGGCCCGCCGGGATGCGCGCCGAAATCGCCGCGCTGCGCGCCGCGTCGGCACGCAGCGGCGCGGTGTTGGCCGTCTCGAAATACCCGGGGGCGATGGCGTTGACGTTGATGCCGAGCGGCGCCCATTCGCAGGCGCACGATCGCGTCACCCCCACCAGCGCGCTCTTCGCCGCGGTGTAGGCGGCCACGCGCAGGCCGCCCTGGAACGACAGCAGCGACGCGATGTTGATGATCTTGCCCCGCGCAGTCCCCGCCGGCGCCGGTGGCGCGAGCATGCACCGCGCCACCGCCCGGGACAGGAAGAACACGGCCTTCTGGTTGACGTCGACGACGGCGTCCCAGTCGGCTTCGGTGTAGTCGAGCGCGTCGGCGCGGCGGATGATGCCGGCGTTGTTGACCAGGATGTCGATCCTGCCGCGCCAGGCCAGCGTGCGCGCGACGATGTCGTCGACGGGTGCCAGGGTGGCGAGGTCGGCGGCGATGGACAGCGACTGCCGGCCCAGCGCGGCGATGCGCGAAGCCGTCTCGTCCATGGCGCTGCGGCCGACCAGCGCGACGTCGGCGCCGGCGCCGGCCAGCGCGATCGCGATGGCACGGCCGAGGCCCGCGCCGGCGCCGGTGACGATGGCGGTGCGACCGGCAAGGTCGAACAGCGCGGCGGAAGGATGCGTCAAGGGTCGAGCGCCTCGGGCCGGATGCGCGGCCTGCAGCGGCGCGCGGGCGGTGCGTTCAACGCAGTTCGCCGACCGCCACGGCGTCCATGTCGGTGTAGTCGACGTTGTCGCCCGCCATCGCCCAGACGAAGGAATAGCGCTGCGTGCCGACACCGCTATGGATCGACCAGATGGGCGAGATCACCGCCTCCTCGTTGGCCACCACGATGTGCCGGGTCTCGGAAGGCTCGCCCATCAGGTGCAGCACGCGCGCGTCCTCGGCGAGGTCGAAGTAGAAGTAGACCTCGCAGCGCCGGTCATGGCGATGCGGCGGCATGGTGTTCCACACGCTGCCCGGCTCGAGCACCGTGAAGCCCATCACCAGCTGGCAGGACGTCATCACCTCGGGATGGATCGACTGGTGGATGGTGCGCGCATTGGCGGTGGCGGCCGAGCCGAGCGCGAGGCGCCTGGCGTCGCCGAGGCCGACCTTGCGCGTCGCGTGTCGCGCATGCGCGGGTGCGCTGACGAGGTAGAAGCGCGCAGGCTCGGCGGCGCTCGTGCTCGCGAAGCTCACCTCGGCGGCACCCATTCCGACATACAGCGAGTCGAGCCTGGCGAGCGCATGCGAGTCGCCGTCGACCTCCACGCGGCCCGGCCCGCCGACGTTGATCACGCCGAGCTCGCGCCGGTCGAGGAAGCGCGGCGCGCCGATGGGCTTCAAGGCTTCGAGCGGCAAGCCCGCGTCGAGCGGCATCGCGCCGCCGATCACCATGCGGTCGACGTGGCTGTAGGTGAGCGCAACCGCGCCGGGCCGGAACAGCGACTGCACCAGGAAGCGCTGCCGCAGCGCCTCGGTGTCGTAGCCGCGCACCGCGTCGGCGTCGGCTGCGTGGCGCACCTCGAGGGTGGTACGGCCGTCGCGGGAGCGATAGCCTTCGCTCGACAGCGCGGCCTGGGGGATCGAAGCGTTCATCGGCGCGGCTCCTTGTGCAGGTCGAGTTCCTCGTAGAAGAAATCCGGGTTGACGCGGCGGATGTCCTCCATGCTGATGCGCAGCCCCTCGAGATGGCCCTGCATCGCCCGCGCCGCCGCGTCGGGGTCGCCGCGCTCGATGGCGTCGACCACCGCGGCGTGCTCGCGCATCACCCGCGGCATGCGTCCCGGCTGCGGCAGCGTCAACAGGCGGTAGCGGTCGACCTGCGTCTTCACGCCTTGCACCAGCGTCCAGATTCCGGGGTAGCCGCCCGCCGCGGCCACCGCGGCATGGAAGGCCTCGTCGGCGCGATGGAAGGCGAGCCGGTCGTCGGTGGCGGCGGCTTCCTGCTGCCGCTCGATCAGCGCGCGCAGCGCCGTGACGTCGCTGCGGCGCGCGCGCTCCGCCGCCGCGCGTGCCGTGACGTCCTCCAGCGCCTTGCGCACCACGATCGCCTCGGGAAGCGCCGCGAGCGGGATGCGCGCGACGAAGGTGCCCGACTTGACGACCGTGTCGACCAGGCCCTCGGCCGCAAGCCGCAGCAGCGCCTCGCGCACCGGCGTGCGGCTCACGCGGTGCGCCGCGGCGATTTCCATTTCGGCGATGGGCTCGCCCGGCGCCCGCCGCAGCCACACGATCTCGTCGCGCAGCATCCGGTACACCGATTCCGCGGCCGTGCGCGGCCGGCCGGATCGATCGGCGCCGCGCGGAAGCGCGAGGACGCCGTCGCCGGCAGTCGCCGGTGCGCGCGCCGCGCCCTTGTGGGCGGCGGGCTTCGGCGCGCGGGGCTTGCGGACGGGTCGGGGCATCGGCGGCGGTGGTCGGTCGTCGCGTAACGCGATGGGGTGCATTCGCGATGGTACTTGCACGGCCATAGTATATCTAATATATTAGCAATCGGAGCAGCACTTCGAGGACTCTGGGAGGAGGAGGGCGAGTGGCTGTGATCTCCGCATCGCCCGCCGTCGCCGCCACGGTGCCCGCAGAGGCACCCGCGTCGACGGCGGACGGCGTCTTCCTGCGCAGCATCGACGCACTGGCGGTCGCACTGGTCGTGGCCGCATTGCTGGGCGAGCTCGCGATCGTGCTGGGCAACGTGTTCGCGCGCCTGTTCCTGCACCACTCGTTCCTGTGGGGCGACGAGATCGCGCGGCTCGCCCTTTCGGTCCTCGCCTTCGTCGGCGGTGCGGTCGCCTACCGGCGCAGGCAGCACGCGTTCGTGCGCGTGCTGCTCAACGCCTGCCCGCGCGGCGTGCAGGCCGCCTGCCTCGCGCTGGCGGACGTGCTGGTGCTGTTCTGCGCGCTGCTGGTGCTGTACGCCTCGGTGGAGTTCATCGCCACGAGCTGGGGCGAGCGCACCCCCATCCTGCAGTGGCCGACAGCCGTCATCGCCCTGCCGCTGCCCGTCGGCATGCTGCTGCTCGCGTGCTACGCGCTGCGCCACCTGCGCAACGAGCACCGCGGGCGCGGCCTCGCCGCCGCGCTGGTACTGGTCGCCGTGCTGCTCGCGCTCGCGGCGTCGCAGCCCGCGTGGCGCAGCTGGTTCGCCGGCGACACGGCGATCTCCGGCGTCCTGCTGTTCTTCCTGGTCGCGATCTTCGCCGGGGTGCCCGTGGGCTTCGTGCTGCTGCTGGCGACCGCTGCCTACGTCGCGGGCACCGGCAGCGCGTCGATGGTCGTGCTGCCGCAGAGCATGGTCAACGGCACCGGGAACTTCATCCTGCTGGCGGTGCCCTTCTTCATCCTCGCGGGGCTGGTGATGGAGCGCGGCGGGATCAGCACGCGGCTGGTGCGATTCATCCAGGCGCTGGTGGGCCACGTCCGCGGCGGCCTCCTCCAGGTCGCGGTCGTGAGCATGTACCTCGTCTCCGGACTCTCGGGGTCCAAGCCCGCCGACGTCGCGGCGGTCGGGACGGTGATGCGCGACGAGCTCTCCGAGCGCCACGGCGAAGCCGAAGGCGCGGCGGTGCTCGCCGCCTCCGCCGTGATGGGCGAAACGGTGCCCCCCAGCATCGCCATGCTGATCGTCGGGTCGATCACCAGCGTGTCGGTCGCGGGCATGTTCATCGCCGGGCTGGTGCCGGCCGCCGTCATGGCACTCGGCCTGATGCTGCTGATCTGGTTCCGCGCGCGCCGGCACGAGGGCCCGCGCGCGCGCCGCGCACCGCTCGCCACCGTGCTGCGCGCCGGCCGCGCGGCCGTCCTGCCGCTGCTGCTGCCCGGGCTCCTGCTCGGCGGCATCCTGTTCGGCGTCGCGACCCCCACGGAAGTGGCGGCCTTCGCCGTGGTCTACGGCGCCGCGCTGGCGATGCTGGTCTACCGCGAGATGGACGTGGCCGGCCTGATGCGCGCGGTCGCCGACGCCGCGGCGCTGACCGGCGTGCTGATGTTCATCTTCGCGGCGGCCTCGGGCTTCTCGTGGACGCTCACCATCGCCTACCTGCCGCAGCGCCTGGTCGAGGTCCTGCACTCCTTCGGCAACAGCAACGCGATCTTCATGCTGGGGTCGATCGTGCTGCTGATCGTGGTCGGCGTGCTGCTCGAGGGCCTGCCCTCGCTCAACGTGCTCGCGCCGCTGCTGCTGCCGATCGCCGGCAAGCTCGGCCTCTCGGAGCTGCATTACGCGCTGGTGCTGATCATCGCCATGGGCGTCGGTGGCTTCATGCCACTCGCCGGCATCGGCTTCTACGTGTGCTGCGCGGTGATGCGCAGCGACATCGAGGCGGCCTCGCGCGCCATGCTGCCCTACCTCGGCATGGTCATCGCGGGCCTGCTGGTGGTCGCGTTCGTCCCCTGGCTCACGCTGTTCCTGCCGCACTACTTCGGCTTTCGCGGGTAACCGTCGCCGCGCCGCGGCGACGCATCGAGAGGAGATCGTCATGGATCGCAGAACGTTTCTCAAGACCGGCGCGGGCGCCACCGCCGGCGCCACGCTGGCCGCGCCCTGGGTCGCGCGCGCAGCCGAGCCCCTGACGCTGCGCTGGGCGCACTTCGCGCCCGAGGACCACCCCGCCAACGTCGCCTGCAAGCAATTCGCGAAGAACGTGGAAGCGCGCACCAACGGCGCGATCAGGGTGAACATCTTCCCCAACAACGTGCTGGGCGGCCCACCCGAGCAGGCGCAGCAGGTCAAGCTCGGCACCATCGACATGGGCCTGCCCACGCAGGGCCAGCTCGACAAGTACGACACCGCGTTCGCGGCGGTGCTGCTGCCCTTCGTCTTCGACAGCCCGCAGCAGGCCTACAAGGTGCTCGACGGCCCGGCGATGGGCTGGCTCGCGCCGCGCGCCGAGAAGCAGGGCTTCGTGCTGCTGTCCAACTGGGAATACGGCTTCCGCAACCTCACCAACAGCGCGCACCCCATCAACGTGCCGGACGACGTCAAGGGGCTCAAGATCCGCACCCCGCCCGAGTTGCAGATCCAGGCGTCGATGGAGGCGCTTGGCGGGATCGTGCAGGCGATCGCGTTCCCGGAGCTCTACCTCGCGCTTTCGCAGAAGGTGGTCGACGGCGAGGAGAACCCGATCGCCGTCATCTACTTCAGCAAGTTCTACGAAGTGCAGAAGCACCTCGCGCTGACCCACCACGTCTACAACAACATGATCCACACCATCGGCGTCGGGACCTGGCGCAAGCTCACGCCGGCACAGCAGGCGATCTTCCGCGAGGAAAGCGCGGCGGCCGGCAACCTGATGCGCAAGCAGATCGGCGACGGGGAGGCGCAGCAGATCGACAAGCTGGTCGCCGCCGGGATGCAGGTGACGCGCCCCGACCTCGCGCCCTTCCGCGCGCGGATGGGGCCCGCCTACAAGCGCATCGCAGCCTACGCGGGCGAGGACAACGTCAAGACCTTCCAGGCGATGGTCGAGTCGAGCCGCAAGGGTTGAGCCGCCGGCGGGGGCCGCCGCCGCGCCAGGCCGGCGGGGGCCGCCGCCGCACTAGGCCGGCGGCTTGACCGCCGCGAGGTCGCGCGCGAGCTCGGCGAGCACCTCGCCGAGCGCCTTGTTCAGCGCCTCGACATACGCGGCCGCGGAGGTGTCGCGCACGGGGATGCGGCGCTCGTAGGTGTGCGTCCAGAACGGCACCGAGCCCGCGCGGTCGCGCGACAGGTAGAACGTGATCGACAGCCTCGCGCCGATGTCGCCGGCGTTGCGCTGGTCCGCGTAGAGCTCGCCCACGAACGCGTCGAGCACCCAGTCCGCGTCGGCCGGCGTGCCTGGCGCCGAGACGCGCGCGAACACTCCGGCGTCGCGCAACGCACGCGAGGTCGCCTCGGCGATCATCGGCGCGGGCGGCGTGATGAACTCGTGGTAGAAGTCGGTGGAAAAGCGCAGGTCGCCCTCGCGCACCACGAACTGCCGGTCGCGGAACGCGCCGCCGACGGTGAAGATGCCCACGCGCAGCGACTCGGCCCTCGGTGCCGCCGCCCTGGCCGGCACGGCGGGAGCGAGCAGGAAGGTCTCCTTGACCGGCGCCGGGCGCGTGAAGCTGCAGCCCCCGGCCGCGAGCAGCGCCGCGGCCGCGAGCGCCACCGCGACGGCACGCGCCGTCCTGCCGCCGGGCAGCTTGCCGGCTGGAGCGGCGGTTGCGGGGGCCGTTGCGTGCGCGCGCCGCGCGCTGCGTTCGACGTCGGTGGAAATCATGGCTTGCGCTCCAGCGGTGGCGGCGGCTGGCCGAACAGCAGGTTCGACGGATAGCGCTTGGCGTCCTCGGTGAGGTCGCGCAGGTTGTCGGTGATGCGGCGCAGGTTCTCGACGGTCGTGGCGAGGTCGGCCTCGCCGCCGCCGGTGATGCGGTCGAGCCGCGACAGCGTGCGCTCGAGGTGGGCGATGCTCGACGCGAGCCGCGGGTCGGAGACCAGCGCCCGCACGCTCTCCACGGCGGCACTCGCGTCCTGCGGCAGCTTCTGGAACGCGGGATTGGCCAGCGTCTTCTTGAGCTCGGCATTGGTCTCGCGCAGCTCGGCCATCAGGCCCTGCGCCTCGTCGGAGAGCTTCCGGGTCTGCAGGCCCTCGAGCGTGCTGTCGAGCCTGCCCAGCGTCGCATTGGCGCGCTTGGACAGCTCGGCGGTATCGATCGCGCCGAGGCGGTCGTTGGCGGTGACCAGCAGCTTGTTGAGGTTCGCCACGGTGCCCTCGACGTCGAGCTTGTGCAGGCGATCGAGGATCTCCTGCGCCGCATTGACGAAGGCCGTCACGGTCGACGGCGCGCTGGGGATCCAGATATTGATCGGCTGCCACTGGATCTGCATCACCGGCGGCGGCGGGTCGACATAGTCCATCTCGAGGTAGTTGGTGCCGGTGATGCCCTGCGGGGCGAGCCGTATGCGCAGGCCGCGCTCGACCTCCTTGCCGGCGTTGTCGGGGTTGGCGATGTCGCCGGCCGCGGCACGGCCGCCGAAGAGGCGCGGGTTGATCTGCATCTCCACCATCACGTAGCGCGCGCGCTCCGACATCGGCCGCTCCTGCTGGTAGACGTTGTAGGTGAAGCCGATCGCCGTGACCTCGCCCACCGCCACGCCGCGGTACTTGAGCTTGGAGCCGACGTCGAGACCCTGCACCGACTCGTTGAAGTAGGTCTCGATGGTGATCTTGCGCTCGAACCAGCGTCCCGAGCCGATGATCATGGTGACGAGGATGCCGGCGATCACCGCGCCGATGACGAACAGGCCGAGCTTGAAGTAGTTGGCGGACTGGCTCATCGCGGGAACCCGGTCACGCCGCGCGCGCGGCGTCGGCGGGCGCCTCGGCCTCGCGGTTGAAGAAGCGGCGCACGAAGGGCACGTCGCTGTGCTCGCGGAGCTCGTGCGGGTCGCCGATGGCGACGACGCCGCGCTTCTCCTTGTCGAGCATGACCACGCGGTCGGCGATGGCGAAGATGCTGGCGAGCTCGTGGGTGACGATCACGAAGGTCACGCCGAGCGTGTTCTTGAGGCGCAGGATCAGCGCGTCGAGCTCGGCCGAGGTGATGGGGTCGAGGCCCGCCGAAGGCTCGTCGAGGAACAGGATCGGCGGGTCGAGCGCCATGGCGCGCGCGATCGCCGCGCGCTTCTGCATGCCGCCCGAGATCTCGTTGGGGAGGTGGCCGGTGAAGCGGTCGAGGCCGACCAGCTCGAGCTTCATGCGGGCGATGAGGTCGATGGCGTCGGGAGGCAGCGCGGTGTACTCCTCGAGCGGCAGGCGCACGTTCTCGGCGAGCGTCATCGAGCCGAACAGCGCGCCCGACTGGTACATGACGCCGATGCCGCGCAGGATCTCCTTGCGCGCCTCGCCCTCGGCGTGGGTGAAGTCGCGCCCGTCGATGGTCACCGTCCCCGCGATCGGGGGGTAGAGCCCGATCATGTGCTTCAAGAGCGTGCTCTTGCCGCTGCCCGAGCCGCCGAGGATCACCAGCACCTCGCCGCGGCGCACCGAGAAGCTGACGTGCTCGAGGATCGCGCGGTCGCCATAGCCGACCGACAGGTCGTCGACCACGATCGCCGTGTCGTCCGCGGGGGCGGGATCGGCGTGGGGCTCGTTGGCGGGGCCGGGGGACGCCATCAGATGTCGAGCACGAAGTACAGGTACGCGAAGATGCCGTCGACGATGACCAGCAGGATGATGCCCGAAACCACCGCGCGTGTCGCGCTGTCGCCGACCGCCGACGCGCCGGCCGCCGTCTGCAGGCCGCGCAGGCACCCCACCGCGGCGATCAGGAAGGCGAACACGAAGGACTTCACCCAGCCCGCGAAGAAGTCGACCGGCCCCACCGCGGAATCGAGCTCCTTGAAGAAGGTCACCAGCGGGATCGAGAACGACTGCATGGTGAGCGCGCCGCCGGTGAGCGCCACGAGGTTGGCGAACAGCGTGAGCAGCGGCGTCATCAGCAGCGCCGCGATGATGCGCGGCGTCACCAGGAAGCGCACCGGGTCGAGGCCCATCGTCGTCAGCGCGTCGACCTCCTGGTTCACCGTCATGGTGCCGATCTCGGCGGCGAAGGCCGCGCCCGAGCGCCCCGCCAGCAGGATCGCCGTCATCAGCGGTCCCAGCTCGCGCAGGATGGACAGGCCGAGCAGGTCGGCGACGAAGATCTCCGCGCCGAACCGCCGCATGGGCACCGCCGACTGGAAGGCGAGGATCAGGCCGAGCAGGAACGAGATCAGCGCCACGATCGGCAGCGCGTCGGCGCCCACGCGCTCGCAGATGCGCCACACGTCGCGCCAGCGCACGCTCGAAGGATGCGCCACCGCGTAGGCGAGCGCGGCGGAGAGCGAACCCACGAAGGTGACCATGGCACGCAGGTCGCGGCCCATGCCGGCGGCCGCCTTGCCGATCTCGGTGACGACGTCGGTGCGCTTCTCGGGCGGGTCGAGGTCGTGCTCGAGGCGCTCGAGGTCGAACTGGCGGTACAGCGTGGCGACCTGGTCGCTCATGCGCACCACCTCGACGGGGGCGGGCCGCGGGTGCGAGGTGAGGTCGACCAGCAGCGCGATGCCGGCGCCGTCGCAGAACTCGATGCCGCCGGCGTCGACCGTGGCGGGGCGCGCGGGCGCCTCGGCGAGCGCGCGGTGCGCGCCTTCCCACAGGCGCGTGACGCCCGCGGCGTCGAGGCGTCCCGACAGCGCGAGCACGCGGCGCCCGTCGGGGGTGTCGCTGATCGCCAGGGACGCCATCAGCGCCCCGCCTTCAGTCCTGGATGGGCTCGAGCTGCGTGCCGAACACGCGCACGCGATCGCCCGGGAGGAAGCGCGGCTCGTAACCCTGGGTCAGCGAGCGCCTGTTGCCGTCGTCCATGCGCACCACGATCTCCCAGCGCGTCTGCGGCGCGTTGGAGGGCGTGCGCGCGTAGCCCGCGCCGCCGGCGGCGCCGAGCACCACCATCCCCTCGTTGGAGAACCCCCGCCCGATGGCGAACTGCGTGGTCGTCCGCCCGGGCTGGCTGGTCGGCGAGTCCATGGTCGCCACGCCGCTGATCGCGCCGATGGAGGTGACCTGCTGCTCCACGCGGTACGGCGCGACGGAAGCGATGGTCCCGCAGTTGTTGCAGGCGTCGGCGGCACGCGCCTGGCGCAGGGGCACCAGCGTCGCGAGCGCCGCGACCAGCAGCACCGCCGCCAGCCGCAGCCGGCGCGGCCCGTCGAGGCCCGCGGCGGATGCACGCGCGAAGGGGACGGGGGGCGTCATTCGGGGAGCATGTTGAGGTAGAACATCGCGTTGAGCAGCGGCCCCGGGCGCCCGAGGTCGCCGAACCAGCGCGCGAAGATGGCATCGATGTCGCCGGACTTGTAGGTCGCCACCAGCGCGCGGTCGAGCGCCAGCCGGAAGTCCGGGTCGTCGCGCGCCACCACGATCGCATAGGGCTCGTAGGAGAAGTCGTCGCCGACGAACACGAAGGCCGCGGGCGTGTCGCTGCGGCGCAGGAGCGAGGTGAGCACGATGCGGTCGCCCGCGTAGGCGTCGGCGCGGCCGTCCTGCAACGCCTTCATGCCATCGTCGCCGTTGGCCACGGCGACCAGCGTCGCGTTCGCGCCGTAGGCCGCGAGCGCGCGCTGCAGCGCGGGCCGCGTGGTGGTGTCGGAGATCACGGCCACGCGCTTGCCGGCCAGGTCGGCGATGCGCGCGATGCCCACGCCGGCGCGCGCCAGCACGCTGCCGCCGTCGACGTAGATCGGCACCGAGAAGTCGACGCGCTCGCGCCGCGCCAGCGTGATGGTGGTGGTCCCGCACTCGGCGTCGACGTCGCCCCGCGCGACGGCGTCGATGCGCATCGAGGCGTCGAGGGGCACCCAGCGGATCGACGGCGGCGCGACCTTCCGCGCGGCGGCGATGGCCGCGATCGCGCGCTCGCAGAGCTCGACCGTGTAGCCGCGCACCGTGCCGCGCTCGACGAACGAAAATGGTGCGGCCTCGATGCGGTAGCCGAGCTTGACGTTGCCGGCGTCGACGTGCGCGAGGGCCTTGGAGGCCGACGCGGGCGCCGCAGCGGCGAACGCGGGTAGTCCGAGCGCCAACGTCGTCGCGACGGCGATAGCCCGCCAAGTGGCCTGCATGCGAGGACCCGCTGCGCGCGGGCGAAATCGGGATGCGATCGAGTGTAGCACGCGCGATCGTTGGGTTAAGATGCGTGCCGCGGCGCAGCAACGGCCGCGCGCCCATCGGAGACCTTCGCCATGCATGCCAAGCTGCCGCTCGCCATCGCGGCCATGCTCGCGCTCGCCACGTCGAGCGCGCTCGCGCAAAAGAGCGCACCCGACACCCTCGCGCGCATCAAGGCGGCGCAGCGCATCAACGTCGCCTTTTCCGGCGATTCGCCGCCGTTCTCCTCGGTGGGCGCCGGCAACCGGCCTGCCGGCTACTCCATCGACGTCTGCCGGCGCGTGATCGCCTCCATCGGTGTGTCCGTTGGCATCCCCGAGCTGCGCGTCGAGTGGATGGTGGGGACGGTCGCCGAGCGCCTGGCGATGATCGAGTCGGGGCGCGCCGACCTCGACTGCGCCAACACCTCGGAGACGCAATCGCGCCTCGCGCAGGTCGACTTCTCCAACCGCGTGTTCATCGACGCCGGGGGCCTGCTGGTCAAGGGCAGGAGCCGCATCGACCGCCTCGCGGACCTCACCGGCAAGCGCATCGGCGTGATCGCCGGCACGACCACCGAGGCGCACCTCGCCGAAGCGCTCAAGGCCGGCGGCGTCAGCGCCAGCGTGGTCACGGTGCGCGAGGGCCCCGAGGCCTCGGCGATGCTCGAGGCGGGATCGCTCGACGCCTTCGCCAGCGACAAGATCAAGCTGGTGGGCCTCGCGGCCGCCGCCAACGACCCCGACGCGTTGCGCCTCCTGCCCGACGACATCTCCTTCGAGCCCTACGCGTTCGCGCTCGCGCGCGGCGACGCGTCGATGCGCCTCGCCGTGAACCGCGGGCTTTCCGATCTTGCCACCACCGGCGAGTTCGACGCGATCTTCCGGCGCTGGCTTGGGCAGTACGGCAGGCCCTCGGGGCTGCTCGCCGCGCTGTTCCACCTGAACGCGATCCCGCGCTGACGCGGCGATGGCGCGCGAGCATCCGCGCCTCGAGCTCACCGGCATCACGCGCCGCTACCCCGGCGTGCTCGCCAACGACGCGATCGACCTCACGGTCGGCGTCGGGGAGATCCACGCGCTGCTGGGCGAGAACGGCGCGGGCAAGTCGACGCTGTCGAGGATCATCGTGGGCCTCGTGCGCCCCGACGCGGGAACGATCCGCTGGGAAGGCGAGCCCGTGGCCATCGCGAGCCCCGCCGAGGCGCGCACGCTGGGCATCGCCATGGTGTTCCAGCACTTCTCGCTGTTCGAGTCGCTGACCGTCGCCGACAACCTCGCGCTGACGTTGCCCCGCCAGCGCGCCGACGCCGCGCTGGCCGCGCGCATCCGCGCGGTCTCGGCCGAATACGGCCTCGCCGTCGACCCCGCGCGCGAGGTGCACTCCATGTCGGTCGGCGAGCGCCAGCGCGTCGAGATCCTGCGCTGCCTGCTGCAGTCGCCGAAGCTCCTGATCATGGACGAGCCGACCTCGGTGCTCGCTCCGCAGGCCGTCGAGGCGCTGTTCGCCACGCTGCGCAGGCTCGCCGCCGAGGGCATGAGCGTGCTCTACATCAGCCACAAGCTCGACGAGATCCGCGCGCTCTGCGACCACGCGACGGTGCTGCGCGACGGCCGCGTGGTCGGCGAATGCGACCCGCGCCGCGAGTCGGCGGCTTCGCTGGCGCGCATGATGGTCGGCTCGGACTTCCCCGCGCCGCGGCGCGCGGGCACGGCGCCGGGGCCCGTGCGGCTCTCGCTGCGCGGCCTCTCGCTCGCCGCCGACGATCCCTTCGGCACCGCGCTCGAGCGCGTCGACCTCGAGGTGCGCGGCGGCGAGATCGTCGGCATCGCGGGCATTTCCGGCAACGGCCAGCGCGAGCTCGCCGCGGCCGTCGCCGGCGAGCGCCTGGTCGCCGCGGCCTCGCTCGCCATCGACGGCGCCGACGCGGGCGCCGAGGGCGTCAAGGCGCGCCGGGCGCGCGGGCTCGCCTACGTACCCGAGGAGCGCCTGGGCTGCGGCGCGGTGCCCGAAATGCCGCTCGCCGACAACGTGCTGCTCACCGTCGCCGGCGGCGACCTCGTCAGGCACGGCCTCGTCGACCACCGCGCGGCCGAAGCGTCGGCGCGCGCCACGCTCGCCGGATTCAACGTGCGCGCCGAAGGGCCGCGCGCGCCCGCCGAGACGCTTTCCGGCGGCAACCTGCAGAAGTTCATCGTCGGGCGGGAGATCCGCAAGTCGCCGCGCCTCCTGCTGGTGGCGCAGCCCACCTGGGGGATCGACGTCGGGGCGGCGGCCGCGATCCGCCAGGCGCTGATCGACCTCGCCGCGGGCGGCGCGGCGATCCTGGTGATCTCCGAGGACCTGGACGAGCTCTTCGAGATCTGCGACCGCATCGCCGTGCTCGCGCGCGGCAGGCTCTCGGCACCCGTCGCCACGCGCGACACCGACGCCGCGTCGATCGGGCTCATGCTTGCGGGGGGTGCATGAGCGCGACGGGCCGCCCCGGGCGCGAATCGGTCGCGGCGCGGGGCGAAATCCCGTGAGCGCGCACGCCTGGTCGCTGCCGCGGCTCGAGCCGCGCGCACGCGCCTCGCGCACGGCGATGTGGCTCGCGCCGCTGGCGGCGATCGCCGCGACCGTCGCCTGCGGCTTCGTGCTGTTCGCGCTGCTGGGACGCGACCCGCTGCACGCGCTGCACGCCTTCTTCGTGGCGCCGCTGGCGACGCGCTACGGCGTCGGCGAGTGGCTGCTGAAGGCGAGCCCGCTGGCGCTGATCGGCACCGGGCTCGCGATCGGCTACCGCGCCAATGTCTGGAACATCGGCGCCGAGGGCCAGCTCATCGCCGGCGCCATCGCCGCCACCGCCGTCGCGCTGGCCATCGACGGCGCGCCGCGCGCCGTGGTGCTGCCCGCGATGCTGGTCGCGGGCGCCGCAGGCGGCATGGCCTGGGCCTCGGTGCCGGCGTACCTCCGCACGCGCTTCGGCGCCAACGAGATCCTGGTGTCGCTGATGATGGTGTACATCGCCACGCTCCTGCTGTCGCTGATGGTGCACGGGCCGATGCGCGACCCCGAGGGCTTCAACTTCCCGCAGTCGCGACTTTTCGCGGCCTCGGCGCTGATGCCGAAGCTCCTCGAGGGCACGCGGCTCAACGCCTCGGCGCTGCTCACGCTGGCAGTGGTCGGGGCGGCGGCCGTCTTCACCGCCAGGAGCTTCGCAGGCTTCGAGATGCGCGTCGCGGGCCTCGCACCGGCGGCGGCGCGCTACGCCGGCGTGCCGCCCGCGCGCGTGGTGTGGCTCGGCATGCTGATCGGCGGCGCCTGCGCCGGCGTCGCCGGCGTCGGCGAGGTCGCGGGCCCCATCGGCCAGCTCGTGCCGGCGGTGTCGCCGGGCTACGGCTTCGCGGCGATCATCGTCGCCTTCGTCGGCCGGCTCGAGCCCGTCGGCATCCTGCTCGCGAGCCTGCTCATGTCGCTGCTCTACCTGGGCGGCGAGTCGGCGCAGCTCGAGCTCAAGCTCCCGTCCTCGATCACCGGGCTGTTCCAGGGCGCGCTGCTGTTCTTCCTGCTCGCCGCCGACGTCAGCATCCACTACCGCCTGCGCTGGAAGTCGCGCGCGGCGCGGCCGGCCTGATGGATACGCTGGTCAACCTCGTGCTGCTCACCCTCGCCGCGGGCACGCCGCTGGTGATCGCCGCGCAGGGCGAGCTCGTCACCGAGAAGTCCGGCGTGCTGAACCTCGGCGTCGAGGGCATGATGCTGGTCGGCGCGATGGCGGCCTTCGCCGTCGCGGTGGACAGCGGCCACCCCTGGCTCGGCGTGGTCGCCGGCATCGCCGCGGGTGCCGCGATGTCGCTGCTGTTCGGCCTGCTGGTGCTGACGCTGCAGGCCAACCAGGTCGCGTCCGGCCTCGCCTTGTCGCTGTTCGGGATCGGGCTCTCGGCCTTCGCCGGCCTGCCCTATGTCGCTCAGGTGGTCGACCCGATCCCGGCTGTCGACCTGCCCCTGCTGACGCGCCTGCCGGTGGCGGGCCCGCTGCTGTTCGCGCACAACCCGCTGGTCTACGCCTCGATCGCCCTCACGTTCGCGGTGCAGGTCTTCCTGTTCCGCACGCGCGCGGGGCTCGTGCTGCGCGCCATCGGCGAGGCACCCGAGGCCGCGCACGCGACGGGCCACCCGGTGATCCGGGTGCGCTATGCCGCGGTGCTGTTCGGCGGCGCCTGCGCGGGCCTCGCGGGCGCCTACCTGTCGCTCGCGTTCACGCCGCTGTGGAGCGAGGGCATGACGGCTGGGCGTGGCTGGATCGCGCTCGCGCTCGTCGTGTTCGCCACATGGCACCCGTGGCGGGTGCTCGCCGGCGCGTGGCTGTTCGGCGCCGTCACGCTGGCGCAGTTCCAGGCGCAGGCGGCCGGCGTGGCCATCCCCACCGAGCTCCTGGCGATGCTGCCCTACGCCGCCACCATCGTGGTGCTCGCGCTGATCAGCCGCGACGCGGCGATGATCCGGCGCGCCTCGCCCACCTCGCTCGGCAAGCCTTTCCACGCCGACGACTGACGGCGCTCGCGCTACAATCCGCGCCCTGTGGCCGCCCGCGCCTCCCGCGCCCGCACCGCCACCTGCCACCCGCTACCCCGTCGCCCGGAGATCCCGATGAAACGCCGCTCGCTCGTCCTCGCCGCCACCGCCAGCGTCCTCGCCGCGCTCGCCCTCCCCGCGCCCGCCCAGGCGCCTTCGCAGCCGCTCAAGATCGGCTTCGTCTACGTGAGCCCGATCGGCGACGCCGGCTGGACCTCGCAGCACGACATGGCGCGCAAGGAGATGGAGGCAGCGCTCAAGGGCAAGGTCGTCACGCAGTACGTCGAGAACGTGCCGGAAGGCCCCGACGCCGAGCGCGTGATCCGCGAGCTCGCGCAAAAGGGCAACCAGCTGATCTTCACGACCTCGTTCGGGTTCATGAACCCGACGATCAAGGTCGCGGCCGAATTCCCCAACGTCAAGTTCGAGCACGCCACCGGCTACAAGACCGCGGCCAACGTCGGCACCTACAACGCGCGCTTCTACGAGGGACGCTACCTCGCCGGCATCGTCGCGGGGCGCATGACCAAGTCCAACGTCGCGGGCTACGTTGCGGCCTTCCCCATCCCCGAGGTGGTGATGGGCATCAACGCCTTCGCGCGCGGCATGCGCAGCGTCAACCCGAAGGCCGAGGTCAAGGTGGTGTGGACCAGCAGCTGGTACGACCCGGGCAAGGAGCGCCAGGCCGCCGAGACGCTGATCTCGCAGGGCGCCGACGTCGTCACGCACCACACCGATTCCACCGCCGTGGTGCAGGCCGCCGAGGCCAAGCACGTGTGGGCCGTCGCCTACCACAGCGACATGACCAAGTACGGCCCGAACGCGCAGCTGACCGCGGTCACGCACGTCTGGGACCAGTACTACATCAAGACGGCGCAGGCGGCGCTCGGCGGCACCTGGAAGCCGACGCAGGTCTGGGGCGGCATCAAGGACGGCATGATCAGGATGGGGCCGTTCAACAAGGCCGTGCCGCAGGCCGTGCGCGACGAGGTGAAGAAGGCCGAGGGCGACATCGTCGCGGGCAAGCTCTCTCCCTTCATGGGCCCGCTCAAGGACAACGAGGGCAAGGTCCGGCTTGCCTCGGGCGCGATGACCGACGAGGCGCTCAACAAGATGGACTTCTACGTCGAGGGCGTGCAGGGCAAGCTGCCCACCAAGTAGCCGCCGTCATCCCCGCGAAAGCGGGGACCCAGCCGTACCGCAACGGTATTGCGTCGGTCCGCGCAAACATGCGTTGCGGTATTGCGTCGATGCGCGCAAACATGCGTCGTGCGTTGCGGTATTGCGTCGACCCGCGCAAACATGCGTCGTGCGTTGCGGTATTGCGTCGACCCGCGCAAACATGCGTCGTCGCCTCCATCGGCGAAGCGTGCGACGGCCACCGGGGCTCGGTCCTCGCGATGACCCCGGCTGCGGGCCGAGCCCCGGCGTCCGCCGCGCCGATGGAGACGACGACGCAAGCTTTGCGGCTTCCGGCGATACCGTTGCCAGTGGGCTGCCCGGATTTCACGACGTTCGCGCGATTTGCCGTGACGCGCCGAAGGCTGGGTCCCCGCTTTCGCGGGGATGACACGCGATCACCGCGATCTACGTGAGCAAGACCCGCGCGGGAGTCGGCGGGAGCCGCAATCGTGGCGGCCCGAGCGCATCGGCGCGACGGACGTCGGGGCTCGGACCGGAGCCGGGGTCATCGCGAGGACCGAGCCCCGGCGGCCGTCGCCGCTTGCCGATGTGCGACAGGCCGCTGCGATTGCGCAGCTGCCGCACTACCCCTACCCCGACAGGCCGCTGCGATTGCGCAGCTCGTGCCCTACCACGCGTTAAGGCTGGGTCCCCGCGTTCGCGCAGGATGACGCCGGCGTCAGGTGTTGAACCGGCGCAGCAGCGCCAGCACGCGCTCGAAGCGCTTCCCATAGGGCGGGTGCAGCCAGTGGGTGAACGCGACGCGCGGCTGCAGGAACACCGCCTTGCGGTGCGTGAAGGCGAGGAAGCCCGCCTCGCCGTGGTAGGCCCCCTGCCCCGAGGGGCCGATGCCGCCGAACGGCAGCTCCGGGTGCGCGAAATGCATCAGCGTGTCGCCGACGGTCGCGCCCCCCGCCTGCGTGGCGCGCAGCGCCGCCGCGGCGGCGCGCCGCGCGCCGAAATAGTAGAACGCGAGGGGCCGTGGCCGCGCGGCGACCCGCGCCAGCGCCTCGGCCTCGCTGCCGGCACATTCGATCGGCAATAGCGGCCCGAAGATCTCCTCCTGCATCAGTGCCATGCCGTCGTCGACGCCGACCACCAGCGTCGGCGGCATCACGCGCGAGCGGGGGTCCGCCGCCGCCAGCGGCACGACGCGCGCCCCCCGGGCCTGCGCGTCGGCGAGCAGCGCCGCGAGGCGCTGGTGGTGCCGGTCGCTGACGATCGCCGCGTAGTCGCGTGCGTAGCTCGCTGGGGGGTACAGGCGGGCGACCGCGTCGCCGAGTGCCGCGACCAGCGGCTCGCGCAGCGCCTCGGTGCACAGCACGTAATCGGGCGCGATGCAGGTCTGGCCGGCATTGAGCCACTTGCCGGCGGCGATGCGCCCGGCCGCGAGCACGAGGTCGGCCTGCGCGGTGACCACCGCCGGCGACTTGCCGCCGAGCTCGAGCGTGACGGGCGTCAGGTTGCGTGCAGCTGCGATCGCCACCTCGCGACCGACGGCGGTGGACCCGGTGAAAAACAGCTGGTCGAAGGGCAGCGCGCAGAATGCGCGGCCCACCGCGGCATCGCCCTCGGCCACCGTGCACTCGTCGGCATCGAAGGCCTCGGCGATGGCCGAGGCGAGCAGCGCCGACACCTGCGGCGTGATCTCGGAAGGCTTGATCATCACCCGGCATCCCGCGGCGAGCGCCGCGACCGCGGGCGCGAGCGCGAGCTGCACCGGATAGTTCCAGGGGCTGACGATGCCGGCGACGCCGCGCGGCTGGCGCAGCACGCGCGCGACCCCGGGCTTCAGGTGCCAGGGCGTCGCCACGCGCTCGTCGCGCATCCACCGGGCGAGGTGCCGCCCGGCGTGCCGCGCTTCGGCGGCGACGACGTACAGCTCGGCGAGGCGGGTCTCGGCGGAAGGGCGGCGCCCGAAATCGGCGGCGACGGCGTCGACGAACTCATGCTCGCGCGCCGCGACGATCGCGCCGATGCGCGCGACGCGGTCGCGACGCGTGCGCAGGTCGGGCCAGGGTTCGGCCGCGAAGGCCTGGCGCTGGGCGCGGAAGGCGCCTTCGAGCGCGGGCGCGCCGGTCACGGCGCCGGGCCGCGCCCGGCCGGCGCGGCCGCGGCTGCCCGGCGCTTGGAAGATCCCGAGGACGAGAGGTCGCGCACCAGGTCCTGGAACTCGGGCGCCTCGCGCACGATGCGCCCCGCCGCCGAGCGCAGCCGGTCGACGGCCTCGTCGGGCAGCACGAACGACGTGGGCAACTGGTTGAGGAAGTCGCGCTCGGCCCGGTCGTGGTCGGCGGCGATGCTCACGTCGATGGCGAAGAGGTCGACGTCGGGCACGTCGATGGCACGCGCCAGCTCCGGGTCGTTGGCGTTCGCGAACGCGCCGGCCGCACGCAACGAGCGGGTCTGCTTCCAGCGGTAGATGATGTCCTTGAGGAGCTCCACCGCCTCGTAGGAATAACGGTCGATCGGCACGCCCGTGGCCTTGAGCAGGATCTGGATGTCGTTGGGGGGGCGCTCGCTCTTGTCCCAGCCGGTGTTGGGCACCGACAGCGAGTTCACCACGAACACGGCGATGCGCTTGACGTTGGAGATGCCGGAGCTCCGCCGGAACTCGGGGCTCGCCTCGAGCTCCTCCAGCGCCTCGAGCACCGCGCGCATGCCGAGGTTGTCCGAGACGCCTCCGTCGACGAGGTGCAGGAAGGGCCGGTCGGCGCTGTCCTGGAAGGAGTTGAGCTCGGCCAGGCGTTGCAGCGCACGGCCCGCCGGGCGCGCCGGGTTGTTGGGATCGGCGATCGCCGCCACCCAGGGCGGGACCTGGTAGCCGCAGTGCCCCCCGTAGTTGTTGAGGGTAACCGGCGACAGCACCAGCGGCACCGCCGACGAGGCCGCCGCCGCGCGCGACAGCGACACCTTCGACAGGTCGGAGCAGACGATGTCGAATTCGTCCTGCGTGAAGCCGAGGCGCGAGCCGGTCGAGATGTCGGTCGCGGTGACCAGCGCGAACGGCCCCGGGGTCCGGGCGAGGTCCCCGAAGGTCGCGCCGTGGAACAGGAGCTCGTCGTAGAGGTTGGCCGCCATCTCCGAGCGGCCCCAGCCTTCCGAGGCCAGCGCGACCCAGTTGTAGGGATTCAGCGTGCGGGTGATGAGGTCACCCTGCACGTCGTGCTTGAGGAAGGCCTTCTCGTAGACGTCGAAGAGCCTGTCGCCGTAGAGGCCATAGGCGAGCGCGGTGAAGCTGCCGCCCGACACGCCGGTGACGATGTCGACCTCGTCGAGCAGCGTGGTGTTGCGCCCGTCCACGACGAGCTGGGTGCGGCGCAGCTCCTCGAGCACGCCGTAGGAGAATGCGGCGGCGCGCGTGCCCCCGCCGGAGAAGGCGAGGATGACGATGGTGTCGGTACGGTTGATGCGCCCCGCCCGGTAGCTGGTGCGGGCATGCGCCTGCAGGCGATAGCCGTTGCGCGGGTCGGCCTTTGCGATCGGAAGGTTGACGGGCCGCGTTTGCGGCCCGGCGCAGCCCGCCAGCGCGACCAGCACGGCGAGCGCGAGTGCTCCGAGCCAAGGTCGCGGGTCGATGTGCGGGCGCCCGGTCATGGGTTGGCGAACCAGTCGACCGGCGGACGGCCCTGCGCGGATTCGAGCGCGGCGATGCGCGAGGCGAAGGCGTCGGCGCAGCGCGCGTCGATGCGCTGGCACTCGCGGAAGTCCGCGCGCGCCGCGGCGTCGTCGCCGGCGGCGATGGCGAACAGGCCGCGCTCGCCGCGCCATTCGGCGTTGGCCGGGACGAGATCGAGCGCCGCGCCCATGTCGTTGCGCGCCCGCGCGGCGTCGCCGGCGGCGAAGAACGCCCGGCCGCGTGCCGCCAGCGCGTCGGCGTCGGCGGGGTCGAGCTCGATGGCGCGGGTGAAGTAGCGCACCTGCGCCGCGGGATCGCGCGCGGCGAAGCCGCGCTGGCGCCATGCGGCCGCCCAGTCGGGGCGGCGCTGGAGCGCCGCGTCGAGGTCGGTGCCCGCCTGCTCGAGGTCGCCCTGGGCGATGCGCGCGATGCCCCGGTCGTAGGCCGCCTGCGCGGAGGAGCGGTCGTAGGCCCGCCAGGCGAGCACCGCCAGCACGGCGAGCACGACCACCAGGGCGGCCACGACGGAGCGCGGCACCTGCCTGCGCTCGGGTCCCCAGGGATCGATGCCGGGGGCGTCGGCGGTGGGCACGTCGGCCCCGGCCGACAGCCCGGCGGCGTGGCGGGCGCGCGCGACGATGCCTTCCACGCGCTGCGGCAGCTTGCCCGAGGTGGCATCGATGGAGGCGGCGCCGCGCAGCAGCCGGCGCATGGCCGACGAAGGCTTGGCATCGTCGAGGCGCACCACCAGCGTGGGCAGCTTGCGCGCGCCGGCGGCCTCGGCGACCCGTTGCACGCCGAGGTCGGCGACGGTCGCGCGCGAATGGACGATCACCAGCACCCGCGCCACGCTCGCGCTGGCGGCGATGGCGCTTTGCGCGCCGGCGTCCTGCGGCGCGACCTCGACGCCGAGGCCGCGGTCCTCGGCGGCCTTGCGCAGCGTCTCCGCGGCGAAGTGGTCGGCGGGCGCATAGGCGAGCAGCATGGGCGGCATGTTCGCGGCCATGGCGCATTGTAGCGGCGAGCCAGGTCGAGGCGGTCGCGGCGGTTTGCCGCATAATCGCGGCTTCGCATCCCCGTCGATTCCCGCATGGCCCCCGTGATGTCCTCCTCCGCTTGCAAGCCTTTCCCACTCGCGCGCTTGGCCGCGCTCGCCCTCACGACGCTGGCAGGGTTATGGCTGACGGCCACGGCCGCCGCGCAAGCGCCGTCCGCGCCCGCGACGCCGGCCTCCAAGCCCGCGGTCATCGTCTTCACCACCGACTGGCTCGCGCAGGCCGAGCACGGCGGGTTCTACCAGGCGGCCGCCGACGGCCTGTATCGCGAGCAGGGCCTCGAGGTCCTGATCCAGATGGGCGGGCCGCAGGTCAACGGACTGCAGCTGCTCGCCGCGGGCCGTGCCGACATCGCCATGGGCGACGGGCTGCAGGTGCTTGCCGCGCAGGCCGAGGGCGTGCCGCTGGTGGCGGTCGCCGCGACCTTCCAGAAGAATCCCACGGTGATCATCGCCCACCCCGGCGTCGACTCGCTCGCCGCCCTCAAGGGCAAGCCCATCGCCATCGGCGCCGCCAGCAACACCACGTTCTGGCCATGGCTCAAGTCGCACTACGGCTTCGACGACTCGCAAAAGCGTCCCTACGGCTTCTCGGTGCAACCCTTCCTCGCCGATCCGGCGCTTTCGCAGCAGGGCTTCGCGACCTCCGAGCCCTACACCATCGAGAAGGGCGGCGTGGTCCCCAAGGTCTTCCTGCTCGCCGACCTGGGCTACCCACCGTACTCGCAGGTGCTGATCGTCAAGCGCGACACGCTCGACAAGCGCGGCGACATGCTGCAGCGCTTCATCGCCGCCTCCGCCGAAGGCTGGAAGCGCTACCTCGCCGACCCCACGCGCGGCAACGCGATGATCCGCAAGGTCAACCCGCAGATGTCGGAGGAGCTCCTGGCCTACGGCCATCACAAGATGCTCCAGTACGGCATCGTCGACGGCGGCGACGCGCGCGCGCATGGCCTCCTGTCGATGACCGACGCGCGCTGGCAGTCGACCGTGGCCTTCCTGCGCGAGGCGGGGCTGGCCAGGCCCGGCGTCGACTACGCGAAGGCCTGGACGACGGAGCTTGCGCGCGACACGCGCGTGTTCCGCTAGGCCCGCGCGCCCTTGACGGCCGCGCCCGCCGAGGTCGTCAGCGCGCGGGGCGTGACGCGCCGCTTCGACAGCGGCACGCAGGCCCTCGCCCCGGTCGACCTCACGCTCGCGGCCGGGGAGCTGGTGGCCCTGCTGGGGCCCTCGGGCTGCGGCAAGACCACGCTGCTCAACCTCTTCGCCGGGCTCGACCAGCCGAGCGCGGGCGCGATCCGCTGGTGGGGCCACGACGCGCCTCCCCGCGACGCGGCGCTCGGCATCGGCTACGTGTTCCAGCAGCCGACGCTGATGCCCTGGGCGCGCATCGCCGCCAACGTGCGCCTTCCCCTCGACCTCGCGGGCCAGCCGCGCGAGGCCGCCAACGCCGCCGCGCGCGCGGCGCTCGCGCGCGTGGGGCTTGGCGGCTTCGAGCAGGCGTGGCCGCGCGAGCTCTCGGGCGGCATGCGCATGCGTGCGTCGATCGCGCGCGCGCTGGTCACGAAACCCGCGCTGCTGCTGCTCGACGAGCCCTTCGCCGCGCTGGACGAATTCAGCCGCCAGCGCATGGACGACGACCTGGTCGCGTGGTGGCGCAGCTCGGGCCTCACGGCGATGTTCGTGACGCACAGCATCGCCGAGGCCGTGTACCTCGCGACGCGCGTGGTGGTGATGGCCGCGCGGCCCGGCAGGATCGTCGACGAGGTGGCGATCGACCTGCCGCATCCGCGCGGCAACGCCTGGCGCGGCTCGCCCGAGTTCGCGCGCCACTGCGTGGCGTTGTCGGAGACCGTGGCACGGGCGGCGCACGCGGGGGAGTCGCCGTGAGCGCGGCGGCGCACGGACTATCGCGCGCCTGGCGCATCGGCGCGCCGCTGGCGGTGGGCGCGGTGATCGTCGCGGCCTGGCAGCTGGTGGTGAGCGCGTTCGCGCTGCCGCCCTGGCTCGTGCCCTCGCCGCGCGCGGTCGTCGAGACGCTCGTTCGCGATCGCGCGCTGCTCGCCGCGTCGCTCGGCGTGACGCTGACCGTGGCACTGTGCGCCTTCGCGCTCGCCGTGGCCGTCGGCGTGGCGATCGCCGTTGCCTGCGCGCAAAGCCGCGTGGTCGAAGCCTCGCTGATGCCCTGGGCGATCCTGCTGCAGGTCACGCCCATCGTGGCGATCGCGCCACTGGTGATCATCTGGGTGCGCGACACGCGGCTGGCGCTGGTGCTTTGCGCCACCGTGGTCGCGCTGTTCCCGGTGATCTCGAGCACCACGCAGGGGCTGCGCAGCGTCGACCCCAACCTGCGCGACCTCTTCCGCCTGCAGCACGCCACGCGCTGGCAGCGGCTGTGGCGGCTGCAGCTCCCCTCGGCGCTGCCGTACTTCTTCGCGGGCCTGCGCATCGCCAGCGGGCTCGCGCTGATCGGCGCGGTGGTCGCCGAGTTCGTGGCGGGCACCGGCGGCCAGGGCGCGGGACTCGCCTACCTGATCCTCGTCTCCGGCATCGAGCTCAACGTCCCGCGCCTTTTCGCAGCGCTGGTGCTGATCGCGGCGACCGGCGTGGCGTTCTACCTCGCGGTGGGCGCGCTCGCGCGGCTGGCGCTGGGCGCGTGGCACGAGAGCGAGCGCCCGGTCGACGCGCGCTAGCGAGGCCGTCGTCCCCGCCCGGCCCTGCGCCCGGTCTCGGCGCCGCCGGGCCGCGAGGCCGGCGGCCCGCCGCAGGCTAGGGTGTCACCAGCTTGAGCCCCAGCACGCCGATCACGATCAGCGCCAGGCAGGCGAGCCGCAAGGCGCCGAGGGGCTCGCCGAACAGCAGGATGCCCAGCGCCGCCGTGCCCGCCGCGCCGATGCCTGTCCACACCGCGTAGGCGGTTCCCACCGGCAGGGTGCGCACGGCGAAGGCCAGCAGCGCGATGCTCGCCACCATCGCTGCGACGGTCAGCGCGGCCGGCAGCGGCCGCGTCAGGCCGTCGGAGAGCTTGAGCCCGATCGCCCACCCGATTTCCAGCACCCCGGCGAGTGCCAAGGCCAGCCACGCCATGCTCGTTCCCATGTTCGTCCTCGTCGAATCCGGCTCGTTCGCACGCGATTGTAGGGGCATGTCCGACAGACGTTGCGCCGCACCAACCCGTATGGTCGGCCTGTCATGCGACTTTCACTGCGTTTCATCGTTCCCCTGCTGATCGCGCTGGCCCTGGCGGCCTATGCCGCCGTGCCGCTGATCGAGCACCAGATGCTGTCGTGGTTCTCGCGGGACCTCGACGCGCGCGCCACGCTGATCGCGCGCTCCGCCGAGGACCCGGTGGTCGCGCTCGCCGGCGCGGGCGACCGCGCTGGCGTCGAGGCGTACTTCAACCGCCTGACCAACGACGAGCGCCTGTTCGCCATCGGGCTGTGCATGCCGGGTGCCACGCGGCCCATCGCCACCCGCGACCTGCCGCGCAAGCTCGACTGCGCGGCCATCCGCGCGCGCGTCGACCAGCCCGGCCAGCTCGAGCACACCGACCAGGGGCTGCTGCACGAGGCGGTGCGCGCCGTGGGGCCCGAGGGCCCTGGCGCGCTGCTGCTGGCGCTGGTGCACGACATGACCTTCGCCGAGCGGCGCAGCGCCGAGACCAAGCGCTACATGCTGTTCTTCTTCGTGGCGCTGGGCGCGGTGATCGCGCTCATCACCGTGGCCATCGCGCAGATGTCCTGGCGCGGCTGGGTGACGGGGCTGCGCGCGCTGCTGCGCGGCGAGGGCCTGCTGCGGCCCTCGGGGGCGTTCGTCGTCCCGGAGCTCGCGCCCATCGCCCGCGACGTCCGCAAACTCATGCGCGACCTCGAGAGCCACTACCGCCCGCGCGACGAGGACCAGCTCTCCTGGACGCCCTCGACGCTCAAGAGCGTCCTCACCGCCGACATGCAGGGCAACGACGTCATCGTGGTGTCCAACCGCGAGCCCTACATCCACGTGCGCCGCGACGGCGGCGGCATCGAGGTGCTGCGACCCGCCAGCGGCCTCGTCACCGCGCTGGAACCGGTGATGCGCGCCTGCTCGGGCACCTGGATCGCGCACGGCAGCGGCAATGCCGACCGCGAGACCGTCGACGCCGACGACCACGTGCCGGTGCCGCCCGGGCACCCCGAGTACCGCATCCGCCGCGTCTGGATGAGCGCCGAGGAGGAGGCGGGCTACTACAGCGGCTTCGCCAACGAGGGCCTGTGGCCGCTGTGCCACATCGCGCACGTGCGCCCGATCTTCCGCGCCAGCGACTTCGAGTACTACCGCATCGTCAACCAGCGCTTCGCCGACGCCGTGGCAAAGGAGTCGCAGCGCGACGACCCGATCGTGCTGGTGCAGGACTACCACTTCGCCCTGCTGCCACGCATGGTGCGCGAGCGCCTGCCGCGCGCCACCATCATCACCTTCTGGCACATCCCCTGGCCGAACCCCGAGGCCTTCGCCATCTGCCCGTGGCGCACCGAGCTCCTCGACGGCATGCTCGGCAGCAGCATCCTGGGCTTCCACACCCAGTTCCACTGCAACAATTTCCTCGACACGGTCGACCGCACGCTGGAGGCGCGCGTCGACCGCGAGGCCTTCGCCGTGACGCGCAGCGGGCAGCGCACCGAGGTTCACCGCTACCCGATCTCCATCGAGTGGCCGCCCGAGGCGCTCTCCGGCCAGCCCGACATCGCCGAGGCGCGGCGCATCGTGCGGCAGCGGCTCGGGCTACCACCCGCCCAGCTGATCGGTGTCGGCGTCGACCGGCTCGACTACACCAAGGGCATCCTCGAGCGCTTCTCGGCGGTCGAGCGGCTGCTGCAGCTCGAGCCGCAGTGGATCGGCCGCTTCAGCTTCGTGCAGATCGCGGCGCCCACGCGCGGCATGATCGACGACTACCGCGACTACGCGTCGCGGGTGCGCGCGCTGGCGGAGCGCATCAACGCGCGCTTCGGCGGCGCGAGCAACCCGCCCATCGTGCTGCTCGACCAGCACCACGACACGCGCGCGGTCTACGAGTATTTCCGCGCCTCGGACCTGTGCTTCGTGTCGAGCCTCCACGACGGCATGAACCTGGTCGCCAAGGAATACATCGCCGCGCGCGACGACGAGCAGGGCGTGCTGATCCTGTCGCAGTTCGCCGGGGCCTCGCGCGAGCTCCCCGAGGCGCTGGTGGTGAACCCCTACGACGCCGACCAGTGCGCGGCGGCGCTGCACATGGCGCTGACCATGCCGGTCGACGAGCAGCGCGCGCGCATGCGGCTGATGCGCGCGCTGGTGCGCGATTTCAACGTCTACCGCTGGGCGGGGCGCATGCTGATGGACGCGGCGATGATGCGCCAGCGCAACCGGCTCATCGCCTACCGTCCGACGAAGGAGGTGGCGTGAACGGCGCCGACGACGGCCCGGAGGACCGCCCGCCCGGTGCCACGCGGCGCGGCCGCCGCGCGCGACGGCCTCGCGCACCCCTTCCGCCACGGCGCGCGAAGCGCGGGCCGCCGCCGCCGCTGCAAGTCGACCAGGCGCTGTTCCTCGACATCGACGGCACGCTGCTCGACATCGCCCCCACCCCGGGACGGGTGAGCGTCGACCCTGCGCTCGCGGCGTTGCTTCCCGCGGTGTCGACGCTCCTCGACGGCGCCGTGGCGCTGATCACCGGCCGCAGCCTCCGCGACGCCGACCGGCTGTTCGCGCCGCTGGTCCTGCCGGTGGCGGGCCAGCACGGCTGCGAACGGCGCGACGCCGCGGGCACCGTCCACCTGCACGCCGCCGACGCCCCGACGCTGGCGCGCCTGCGGCGCCTGATCGCCGATTTCGCCTCGCGCCACGAGGGCCTGCGCCTCGAGGACAAGGGCTCGACGCTGGCGCTGCACTACCGCGCGGTGCCGCAGCTCGCCTCGCACGTCCACCAGGTGGTGCGCGCGCAGTTCGAGGCGGTCGACAGCGAGGGCTTCGCGCTGCAGCTCGGCAAGCGCCTGATCGAGGTTCGTCCCGAGAACCGCGACAAGGGAACGGCCATCCGCGACTTCATGGCCGAGTCGCCTTTCCGCGGGCGCGTGCCGGTGTTCGTCGGCGACGACCGCACCGATGAGCATGGCTTCGCCGTGGTGCGCAACATGCACGGCATCGCCATCAAGGTCGGCGCCGGGCACACCATCGCCAACCATCGCCTCGACGACGTCGCCGCCGTGCGCCGCTGGCTCGACCATGCGGTGGGAACGGGCGTCGACGAATCGCCCCGCGTCGCCCCCTTCCCGGGGGGAGACGGACGGGGGGACGGACGCGGCCCGCCCGGCGACGGCGAAGCGCGATGAGCGCGACACTCGACCTCGCGCTGATCGGCAACGGCCGGATCGCGCTGCTCGTCGACGGCGCCGGCGCGGTCGTCTGGGGCTGCTTCCCGCAGCTCGACGGCGACCCGGTGTTCTGCCGCCTGCTCGACACGCCCGTGCCGGGCGAGGAACGCGGCATCCACGACATCGTCGTCACCGAAGTGGCGCGCATCGAGCAGGCCTACCTGCGCAATACCGCGCTGCTGGTGACGCGCTACGTGGACCAGCACGGCGGCATCGTCGAGGTCACCGACTGCGTGCCGCGCTTCCCGCAGCACGGCCGCATGTACCAGCCGATGATGCACGTTCGCCAGGTGACGCGCATCGCGGGCAGCCCGCGCATCGCGCTGCGCCTGCGGCCCGCCTTCGGCTACGGCCAGCGGCCGAAGGCGCCGGCACGCGGCTCGAACCACCTGCGCTACTCGCTCGGCACCCAGACGCTGCGCCTGACCACCGACGCGCCGCTGTCGGCGATCGTCGACGAGCGGCCGTTCCTACTCGACGACACGCTCACCCTGGTGTTCGGCGACGACGTGCCGCTCACCGAGTCGCCGCGCGACTTCGGCCGCCTGGCGATCGAGCGCACCACGGAGGCGTGGCGCGACTGGGTGCGCAAGCTTGCGATCCCCTTCGAGTGGCAGGAAGCGGTGATCCGCGCGGCCATCACCCTCAAGATGAACGCCTTCGACGACACCGGCGCGATCGTCGCCGCGGTGACGACCTCGATCCCCGAGGCGGCCGACTCGGGCCGCAACTGGGACTACCGCTACTGCTGGCTGCGCGATGGCTATTTCGTCATCGACGCGCTCAACCGGCTCAATGCCACGGGCACCATGGAGCGCTACCTGCGCTACCTCGTCGACATCGCCGAAAGCGCGGGCGCGGGGCGCGTGCCGCTGCAGCCGGTGTTCAGGATCAATGGCGACCCGGCGCTGGTCGAGTCGACGGTGGAGGGCCTGCCCGGCTACCGCGGCATGGGCCCGGTGCGCATCGGCAACGACGCCTATCGCCAGGTGCAGAACGACGGCTACGGCGCAGCCGTGCTCGCCGCAGCGCACGTGTTCTTCGACGCGCGCCTCGAGGAGCGCGACCGCTCCGGCCTGTACGAGCGGCTCGAGGCGCTGGGTGCGCAGGCCGTCGCCATGCACGACCAGCCCGACGCGGGGATCTGGGAATACCGCGGCCGTGCGCGCGTGCACACGTTCTCCTCGGTGATGTGCTGGGCGGCCTGCGACCGGCTGGCGCGCATCGCCGCACGCATCGGGCGCGCCGACCGCGCGCGGTACTGGAACGCCGAGGCCGCGAAGATCCGCGCCTGGGTCGACGCCAACGGCTGGAACGCGAGGCTGGGCGCGTTCACCGCGGCGGCCGGCGTCGAGGCGCTGGATGCGAGCCTGCTGCGCCTCAACGACTTGGGCTACGTCGCCTCCGACGACCCGCGCTACGTGTCGACGGTCCTCGCGATCGAGCGCGAGCTGCGGCGCGGCGACTTCATCTTCCGCTACGTCGAGTCGGACGACTTCGGCACGCCCTCCAACGCGTTCGTGGTGTGCACCTTCTGGTTCGTCGCGGCGCTGCACGCAGTCGGGCGCCGCGACGAGGCGCGCGCGCTGTTCGAGAAGCTCCTCGCCTGCCGCAACCGGCACGGCCTCCTTCCCGAGCACCTCGACGTGAACACGCGCGAGCCCTGGGGCAATTTCGTGCAGACCTACAGCATGGTCGGCATCGTCGAGTGCGCGATCCGGCTTTCGCTGCCCTGGGACGAAGCGTTCTGAAGCGCGCGGCCACAGCGCCCGGCTGAGCGCGCGCAATCCGCCCGGCCAATTCGGTGCGCGCGCATGCGCACCGCACCGAATTGGTGAAGCCGCGGGCGCGACATCCGCCTCCGCGGGCGCGCGGCCACATGCAAAGCTCCATGCAATCAGCGCGTTGCCGCAGGCGCGCGTGCATGGCATGCGTCGTGCAATGAAATCCCCCGGCAACAGCGCGTGCCCGTTCCATGCACGGGGCGGATGCGCGCACACACATCACTTCCAAACACCGGGGAAAGCGTCGATGAAGCGCAGAACGTTTGTCGGATTCACCATGAGCACGGTCGCCGCGGCCACGTTTGCGGCAGTGGGCAGCGCGTATGCGGCCGACACCATCAAGGTCGGCGTGCTGCATTCGCTGTCGGGCACGATGGCGATCAGCGAGACCGTCCTCAAGGACGTGACGCTGATGGCGATCGAGGAGATCAACGCCAAGGGCGGCGTGCTGGGCAGGAAGCTCGAGCCGGTGGTCGTCGACCCGGCGTCCAACTGGCCGCTGTTCGCCGAGAAGGCGCGCCAGCTCATCTCGCAGGACAAGGCCGCCGTGGTGTTCGGCTGCTGGACCTCGGTGTCGCGCAAGTCGGTGCTGCCGGTGTTCGAGGAGTTGAACGGCCTCCTCTTCTACCCCGTGCAATACGAGGGCGAGGAGCTTTCCAAGAACGTGTTCTACACGGGTGCGGCGCCCAACCAGCAGGCCATCCCCGCAGTCGAGTACCTGCTGTCCAAGGAAGGCGGCGGCGCCAAGCGCTTCGTGCTGCTCGGCACCGACTACGTCTACCCGCGCACCACCAACAAGATCCTGCGCGCCTTCCTGCATACGAAGGGCATCGCCGACGCCGACATCATGGAGACGTACACGCCCTTCGGCCACAGCGACTACCAGACGATCGTCGCCGACATCAAGAAGTTCGCGGCGGGCGGCAAGACCGCGGTGGTGTCGACCATCAACGGCGACTCCAACGTGCCGTTCTACAAGGAGCTCGGCAACTCGGGGCTCAAGGCGACCGACATCCCCGTCGTCGCCTTCTCGGTCGGCGAGGAGGAGCTCCGCGGTGTCGACACCAAGCCGCTCGTTGGCCACCTCGCGGCGTGGAACTACTTCATGTCGCTGAAGAACCCCGTCAACGACGAGTGGAAGAAGAAGTGGGCCGCCTACGCCAGGAAGCAGAAGCTGCCCAACGCCGACAAGCCGCTCACCAACGACCCGATGGAAGCCGCCTACATCGGCGTGAACATGTGGGCGCAGGCCGTCGCCAAGGCCAAGTCGACCGACACCGACAAGGTGGTCGCGGCGATGGCGGGCCAGACCTTCAAGGCACCCGACGGCTACACCATCAAGATGGACGAGAAGAACCACCACCTGTGGAAGCCGGTGTTCATCGGCGAGGTGCAGCCCAACGGCCAGTTCAACGTGGTGTGGAAGACGCCGGGGCCCGTCAGGGCCAACCCCTGGAGCCCGTACATCCCCGAGAACAAGGGCAAGAAGGACGAGCCGGACAAGAAGTGATCGCTGACGTCCGGACGCGAATCGTGACCCTCATGCAGGTCGCCGCGAGCTTCGGCCGCGCCATCGCCCTCGCGATGGCGCTGGCCGCGGGCTTCGCCGCGCAGGCCGGCGCCGCCGGCATGCTGCTGCCCGGCGCGCACGACCTGGCGCTCGGCGACGCCACCGCACGCGACGTTGCGCTCGCCGCCGTCGTCAAGGCGGGGGACGCCTCGCTCGTCCCGCTGCTGCAGGCCTTCATCGACGGCGACGTCAAGGTCGCCGCGGAGGATCGCGTGCTCCTCATCAGGGACGACAGGGCGTTCGACCTCTCGACCGGGGAGGCCGTGGCGCCCGTGCCCGACGCGCTCGACGACGTCATCGTCAACAACCGGTTCCGCGGGCTGCTGGGGAGCACGATCGCCGCGCTCCAGCTCGCCTCGCCCGATCACGCGACGCGCGCGGCCGCCGCCAAGGCGCTGGCCGACCGCGCCGACCCCGGCATGCTGCCCGCGATACGCGCTGCGATCGACCGCGAGACCGACAGCTCCATCCATGCCTCGCTCGAGCTCACGCGCGCCGCCATCGAGCTCGGCAGCGGCGACAAGGCCGCGCGCCTCGCCGCCATCCGCGCACTCGCCGGCAGCGACTCGCGCGCGACCCTCACGCTGCTCCAGCAGCTCACCGCGAGAAAGGGCGACGCCTTCGTCGAGCCCGACGGCGACATCCGCGCGGCGGCCCTGGCGTCGATCGGCGCGGTCGAGCGGCGCCTGGCATGGGGCGACGCGATCGGCCGCGTGTTCACCGGCATCTCGCTGGGCTCCATCCTGCTGCTCGCCGCGCTCGGCCTCGCCATCACCTACGGGCTGATGGGCGTTATCAACATGGCGCACGGCGAGCTCATCATGATCGGCGCCTACGCGACCTATGTCGTGCAGAACGTCTTCCGTACGCACTTCCCCGGGGCGTTCGACGCTTACCTGGTGGTCGCGATCCCGGTGGCCTTCGTCGCCAGCGCGCTGGTGGGGATGCTGCTCGAGCGCGCGGTGATCCGCCACCTGTACGGGCGCCCGCTGGAGACCCTGCTCGCGACCTGGGGGCTTTCGCTGATCCTCATCCAGGCGACCCGCACGATTTTCGGCGCGCAGAACGTGCAGGTCGAGAACCCCTCGTGGCTCGCCGGCGGCATCGAGGTGATGACCGACGTCGTGCTGCCCTGGAACCGCATCGCCATCGTCGGCTTCGCCGTCGTGGTGCTGCTGGCGATGTACGCCGTGCTGTCGCGCACGCGCCTCGGCCTTTTCGTGCGCGCGGTCACGCAGAACCGGCCGATGGCCAACGCGCTGGGTGTGCCCACCTACCGTGTCGACATGCTCGCCTTCGGCCTGGGATCGGGTGTCGCCGGGCTCGCGGGCGCCGCGCTGTCGCAGGTGGGCAACGTCGGCCCCGACCTCGGCCAGGGCTACATCGTCGACTCGTTCATGGTGGTCGTGCTGGGCGGCGTGGGCCAGCTGATGGGCACCGTGTACGCCGCCGTCGGCCTCGGCATCGTCAACAAGCTGCTCGAGGCCTGGTCCGGCGCCGTGCTCGCCAAGATCGCGGTGCTGGTGTTCATCGTCGTGTTCATCCAGAAGCGCCCGCAGGGTCTCTTCGCGATGAAAGGCCGGACGGCCGAGGCGTGACGGCGTGGACGGCTCGATGACCGTCGAGGCACCCCCCGTGGCCGGCGCGAGGACCGCCGATTCGCTGGTACGCGGGAAGCCGGCCGGCGATGGACGGATGCACGCCGCCGGCGGGCGCGAGCACGCGCGGCTGTCGCATGCCTCGACGGCGGCGCTCGGCGCCGCCGCGCTGGTGCTGCTGGTGCTGGTGCCCATCGGGCACCTGTGGGTGCCGCAGGGCAGCGTGTTCCACGTCTCGTCCTTCGCCGTCACCCTGGCCGGCAAGATCATGTGCTACGCCATCGTCGCCATCGCCATGAACCTGATCTGGGGCTACGCCGGGATCCTCTCCCTCGGGCACGGCCTGTTCTTCGCGCTGGGCGGCTACGCCATGGGCATGTACCTGATGCGCTCGATCGGGCGCGACGGGGTGTACCACAGCGAGCTGCCCGACTTCATGGTCTTCCTCGACTGGAAGCAATACCCGTGGTACTGGAGCTTCACCGAGCACTTCTGGTATTGCGCGCTGCTGGTGGTGCTGGTGCCGGGCCTGCTCGCGCTGGTGTTCGGCTTCTTCGCCTTCCGCTCGCGCATCCGCGGCGTGTACTTCTCGATCATCACCCAGGCGCTCACCTACGCGGCGATGCTGCTGTTCTTCCGCAACGACACGGGCTTCGGCGGCAACAACGGCTTCACCGACTTCAAGCGCATCCTCGGCTTCCCCATCACGGCGCCCGGCACGCGCACCGCCCTGTTCGTCATCACCGCGCTGACGCTCCTCGGCACGCTGGCGCTGTCTCGGGCGATCGTGCGCTCCAAGTTCGGCCGCGTGCTCACCGCCATCCGCGACGCCGAGGGCCGCGTGATGTTCTCGGGCTACGATCCCGTGTACTTCAAGCTCGCCATCTGGACGCTGTCGGCCGTGGTCTGCGGCGTCGCCGGCGCGCTGTACGTGCCGCAGGTCGGCATCATCAATCCGAGCGAGATGTCACCCGCCAACTCCATCGAGATCGCCATCTGGGTGGCGGTGGGCGGGCGCGGCACGCTGCTCGGCCCGGTGATCGGCGCGGCGGCGGTGAACCTCGGCAAGAGCTGGTTCACGCAGGTGCTGCC
Source organism: Casimicrobiaceae bacterium (assembly GCA_044226535.1). GTDB lineage: Bacteria > Pseudomonadota > Gammaproteobacteria > Burkholderiales > Casimicrobiaceae > VBCG01. The sequence goes on from JBGAGT010000016.1 coordinate 79,315, forward strand.
CGAATACTGGCTCTACGCGCTCGGCCTCCTGTTCGTGCTGGTCACGCTGTACCTGCCGCGCGGCATCGCCGGGCTGTTCAACGGACGCAAGGCATGAACGCGGGGCCGCGGTCGTGAGCAATGCCATCGCAGACGCCGGCACCTCGGGCGCTGCCGCGCACACCGTCGAAGGCGGCGTGCGCGTCGCGCAGGCCGGCGTCGACCTTTCGCACGGCACGATCCTCTACCTCGACGACATCAGCGTCAGCTTCGACGGCTTCCGCGCACTGGACAAGCTCTCGCTCACGCTCGACGTCGGCGAGCTGCGTTGCGTGATCGGCCCCAACGGCGCCGGCAAGACGACCATGATGGACGTCATCACCGGCAAGACGCGCCCCGACTCGGGCACGGCGTTCTTCGGCCAGACCATCGACTTGACGCGCCTCACCGAGCCCGAGATCGCCGACGCGGGCATCGGCCGCAAGTTCCAGAAGCCCACGGTGTTCGAGCAGCACACGGTGTTCGAGAACCTCGAGCTCGCGATGAAATGCGACAAGCGCGTGTGGCCCACCTGGCGCGCGCGGCTCGACTCGGCGGCGCGCGACCGCATCTCCGCCACGCTCGACGAGATCCGCCTGTCGGCCGAGTCGTCGCGCCTCGCGGGCCTGCTCTCGCACGGCCAGAAGCAATGGCTCGAGATCGGCATGCTGCTGATGCAGGAGCCGCAGCTCCTGCTGCTCGACGAGCCCGTCGCCGGCATGACCGACGACGAGACGATGCGCAGCGCCGAGCTCTTCGCCTCGCTCGCCGGCAAGTACACGCTGGTGGTGGTCGAGCACGACATGGACTTCGTGGCGCGCATCGCCGAGAAGGTCACCGTGCTGCACGAGGGCCGCGTGCTCGCCGAGGGAACGATGGACGAGGTGCAGCGCAGCGACGAAGTGGTCGAAGTGTTCCTGGGGCGCTGATGCTCGCCGTCGCCAACCTCGACCAGTACTACGGCGGCAGCCACATCCTGCGCGACGTGTCCTTCGACGTGCCCGCCGGCAAGTGCACGGCCCTGCTCGGTCGCAACGGCGTCGGCAAGACCACGCTGCTCAAGTGCCTGATGGGCCTCCTGCCGATCCGCAACGGCGGCATCCGCTGGGACGGCACGGACATCGCCGCGCTGCCCCCCTACGCGCGCGCCGCCATGGGCATCGCCTACGTGCCGCAGGGTCGCGACATCTTCCCGCGGCTCACCGTCGCCGAGAACCTGAGGATGGGCCTCGCCACGCAGCCCCGCGGCAGCGAGACGCCCGCATACCTGTTCGAGATGTTCCCCATCCTCGGGAGCATGCTCGACCGGCGCGGCGGCGACCTCTCGGGCGGCCAGCAGCAGCAGCTCGCCATCGCGCGCGCGCTGTCGATGAAGCCCAGGCTCCTGATCCTCGACGAGCCCACCGAGGGCATCCAGCCCTCGATCATCAAGGACATCGAGCGCGCCATCCGCACGCTGGTCGCGAAAGGCGAGATGGCGATCCTGCTGTGCGAGCAGTACTACGACTTCGCCAAGGCGCTCGCCGACCACTATGTCGTCATGTCGCGCGGCGAGGTCGTCAAGGCGGGACGCGGTGCCGACATGGACGCCGACGGCGTGCGCGGCTACCTTTCGGTCTGATCCCCGTCAACCCCGCACCCTGTCATCCCCGTGCAGACGGGGATGACAGGGTGCGGGGTTGACGGGTGCGGGGATGATGGTCGCGCGGGCCGTGCTCAGGGCCTCGCTTCCAGCACGAGGTTGAAGGGCGTCTCGCCCGCGCGGCGGAACTGGCGGAATCCGGCCTCGCGCACCACTTCCGACAAACGCTTCTCGCCGGCCTGCGCGCCGAGGCAGAGCCCCACTTCCTGCGCGCGCGACGCCGGCGTGCAGATCAGCGTCGATGCGCCGTAGTAGACGCGGCCCACCGGGTTGATGTTGTCGGCGAGCGTGTCGCCGGCGAACGGCTCGACGATCATCCAGGTGCCGTCCGCGGCGAGCTCGTCGCGCACGTGCCTCGCCGCGCCCACCGGGTCGCCCATGTCGTGCAGGCAGTCGAAGAAGGCGACGAGATCGTAACGCCCGCCGTCGAAGTCCTTGGCGCTCGCGACCTCGAAGCGGGCGCGCCCGGCCACGCCCGCGGCCTGCGCAGCGCGTCGCGCAGCCTCGATCGAGGGCGCGTGGTAGTCGTAGCCGACGAACGTCGAGCGCGGGTAGGCCTGCGCCATCAGCACCGTCGATGCGCCGTGCCCGCAGCCGACATCGGCGACGCGCGCGCCGCGCTCGAACTTCGCCGCGACGCCGTCGAGCGCCGGGATCCATTCGGCCACGAGGTGCGCCGCGTAACCGGGCCGGAAGAAGCGCTCCGTGCCGTGGAAGAGCCCGTGGTCGTGCTCGTGCCAGCCCATGCCTGCGCCGGTGCGAAAATTGTCGATCGCCTTCGGCACGGCGTTCAGCGCCGCCAGCACCACCTCGTAGGCCCCCGGGATGAAGGCGGGGCTCGACTCGTCGGCCAGCGTGAACGCCTGCTCGTCGGAGAGCGAGAACGCCCCCGCCGCCGGGTCGTAATCGATGTACCCGCCCGCCGCCTGCGCCGACGCCCATTCGCGGACGTAGCGGGCGTCGGTGCCCGTGGCCTTGGCCAGCGCCTCGGCCGTCGCGGGACCTCGCGCGAGCGCCTTGTACAGGCCGAGCGCGTCGCCGATGACCACCATGCCCGCGCCGAAGGCGGCCCCCAGGTCGCCCACGAACCTGCCCATGAAGGCGTCGAGTTTCTGCATGTCGAGTGCCATGGCCCAGCTCCTTTCGCGTGTCCGCGGGCGATCCCGGCACGACGCGTCCGTTCGCCCGCGCCGGGCATCTTGTATCGCGCCGCGGGCGCGCCGAAAATACGCGGTGTTGCGTACGCAAGGCACGAGGAGCCCCGCGATGCGACGCACGTCCCCACCCCGCAGCCGCGCGCAGCCTTCGGCGCGCGAGTACCTGGCCGCCCTGCAGGCGCTGCACGCGATCGGCGAGGGCTGCCCCTCGCCGGTGGAGTTCGCGCAGCGCGGCGTGACGCTGCTGCCGCGCCTCGTCCCCTCCGAGATCACGACGCTGTCGGTCTGCGATCTCGCCTCGGGACGCCGTCGCGTGCTGAGCCAGCCGCGCGAGGCCCTGCCCGCCTCGGCCCTCGACGCCTTCGACCGCCATTTCTTCGAGCATCCGCTGGTGCGGCACCACGCCACCACGCCCGGCGGAGGCGCGCACCGCATCAGCGACTCGCTGTCGAGCAAGGCCTTCCACGCGACGCCGCTGTACGCCGACTATTACCTGGCAGTCGGGCTCGACCACGCGCTCGCGCTGCCGATGTACCTCAACGGCAACGTGCTGGTGAGCTTCGTGTTCAACCGCCGAACCGCCGATTTCGCCGACCGCGAGCGCGCCCTCCTCGAGAGCATCCGCGCCCCGCTGGCCGACCTGTTCCGCTCGTCGATGATGCTCGCCTGCATGCGCGCCGCGCTGAAGGTCGCGGGCCCAGGCCAGGACGCCGCGGCAGCGCGCGACGGTGCGCCGGGCAACGCCTATGCCGCCGACCGGATGGCGGGACTCACGCCGCGCGAGCGCGAGATCCTCGGGTGGGTGAGCGCGGGCAAGTCCAACGCGCAGATCGCCGAGATCGTCGGCGCCAGCGCGCGCACCGTCGCCAAGCACCTCGAGCACGTGTACGCCAAGCTCGGCGTCGAGTCGCGCACCGCGGCGGCGATGCGCGCGGTCGGCGGCCGCACGCGCGGTGGCTAGGACACGGCTTCGCCCCGCTGCGCCGCCGCGCCTTCGGCCGCCTCGCGCGCCTGGTTGATCGCATCGGCGATCACATGGGGCTCCTGTGCGCCCGAGAGCGCGATGCGCTCCCCGAGGATGAAGAACGGCACGCCGCCGATGCCGAGCTTGCGGATGCGCTCGATCATCGCCTCGACCGCGACGCGCGCCTCGTTGCCGTCCAGCGCGTCCAGCGCGGACTGGTGCGCGTAGCCCGCGGCGGCGGCGATGTCGGCGAGCACGCCGTGGTCGCCGACGTCGCGACCCTCGGTGAAGAACGCGGCGAACAGCCGCTCCACCAGGTCCGAAGCGTCGCCCCGCTGCTGCGCCCAGCTCACCAGGCGGTGCGCGGCGAGCGTGTTGGGCTGCACGGCGATGCGCTCGAAGTCGAAGGCGATGCCCTCGCGCCGCCCGAGCTCGGCGAGCCGCGCATGCCCCGCCGCCACGCGCTCGGCGCCGCCCAGCTTGTTCTCGATGTAGGGCTTGCGCGGGACACCGGCCGCCGGCACGGAGGGATCGAGCTGGAAGGGGTGCCAGTTGACGATCGCCGCGAAGCCATCGCGGCCGCGCAGCGTCGCGAGCGCCGACTCGAGCCGGTACTTGCCGAGGTAGCACCATGGGCAGACCACGTCCGAGATCACGTCGATCGTCATCGCCATCGCTTCGCTCCGTTCGGGACCCACGCCCATTATCCACGCCATAATCGCGCGTGACCCCGACCGCGCGACGTTTCGACATCCACTGCCGCGTCGTCGACCACTACGGCGACGCGGGTTTCGCGTGGCGCCTCGCGCGCATGCTGGCGGGCGTGCAGGGGCGCGAAGTGCGGTTATGGATCGACGACCTCGCGACCCTGGCGCGCATCGCGCCGGGCATCGATCCGGCGGCGCCGCGCCAGGTGGTCGACGGCGTCGGGGTCGCCTCCATCGCGCTCGCCGACGACGAGGTGCCGGGCGACGTGCTGGTCGAGGCTTTCGGCTGCGGGCTGTCCGAGCGCGTGCAGGACGCGATGGAGCGCGCGACCCGCGACGCCGCGGCCGGCGGAACCCCGCGCAGGGCACCGATCTGGCTGCTGCTCGAGTACCTGTCCGCCGAAGCCTGGGTGGACGGCGTGCACGGGCTCGCGTCGCCGCACCCGCGACGGCCGTTGATGCGCTGGTTCTACTGCCCGGGCTTCACCGCGCGAAGCGGCGGGCTCTTGCGCGAACCCGGGCTGTTGGCGCAGCGCGAGGACTTCGATCGACAGGAAGCCGGAAAGCGCCTGGCGCAAGCGGCGCTCGAGGTGTTCCTGTTCTGCTACGACAATCCCGCGCTGCCCGCCCTGCTCGGCCATTGGGCCGGGGGCGCGGCACCCGTACACCTGACGGTCCCGGTCGGCGTGGCGCCCGAGGCGCTGGGCAGGTTCCTCGAGGCACCCTGGCCGCGCTCGACGGCGCGCCTCACGCGTGGCGCGCTGTCGATCGACATCGTGCCCTTCGTCGCGCAACCGGCGTTCGACGAGCGTCTGTGGCGGAGCGACTTCGCCATCGTGCGCGGGGAGGACTCGTTCGTGCGCGCACAGTGGGCCGCCCGGCCCTTCGCCTGGCATCCCTACCGCCAGGACGGCGATGCGCAGCGCGACAAGCTCGAGGCCTTCGCCGCGCGCTACCTCGACGGCGCGGACCGTGGCATCGCCGCGGCCTGGCTCGCCTTCCAGCGCGCGCTCGACGGCGAGGACGGAGTGGCGCTGGTCGCCGCATGGGATCCGCTGGCCGCCGGACTGCCGCAGCTTCGCCGGCATGCCCTGCGCTGGTCGGAGCGGCTGGCCCGGCTGCCGGAGCTCTCGGCCGAGCTGGTCAGCTTCGCAGAAATGCGTTATAATTGAAGGCTTTGTAGTTTCCCGCTTCGCAAACCCAGCGCGCCGGCGAAGGCCAGCGCACGCGAACCGAACAACCCGCGCGCCGCCACCCGGTGCGCATAGCGCCGCGACCGGCACCGCGAGACGAGACGGTGCGCGCGGCCCAAACGCCGGATGGAAAGATGAAAATCGCTCAGGAAGTGCGCGCAGGCAACGTGATCATGGTGGGCAAGGACCCCATGGTCGTGCAGAAGGCGGAGTTCTCGAAGTCGGGACGCAACGCCTCGGTGGTCAAGATGAAGCTCAGGAACCTGCTGTCGAGCGGCGGCACCGAGACCGTGTACCGCGCCGACGAGAAGTTCGAGACCATCCAGCTCGAGAAGAAGGAAGTCACCTACTCGTACTTCGCCGACCCGATGTACGTGTTCATGGACGGCGACTTCAACCAGTACGAAGTCGAGCAGGACAACATGAGCGACGCGCTGCCCTACCTCGAGGACGGGCTCGCCTGCGAGCTCACGTTCTACGAAGGCCGCGCGATCTCGGTCGAGCTGCCCAATACGGTGGTGCGCGAAGTCACCTACACCGAGCCCGCCGTCAAGGGCGATACCTCGGGCAAGGTCACCAAGCCGGCCAGGATCGGCTCGGGCTTCGAGGTCGCGGTGCCGCTGTTCGTCGACACCGGCGACAGGATCGAGATCGACACGCGCACCGGCGAGTACAAGCGGCGCGTGTAAGGCTTCCACGAGCCTGCTGCAGGAGAGGCCGCCGCGAGGCGGCCTTTTCGTTTTCGGGCTCGCCTGTGGCCGCGGCGCAACACCGCGCGCCGCCGCTACCTGAGCGCGAGGTCGACGCGCGTGGCCGCCGCGTCGGCCTTCGCCGTGACGACGAAGATGCGCTCGGCGCCCACGCCGCGCGCCACCAGCGCCTGCTTCACCGCCTGGGCGCGGTCCTGGGCGAGCTCGCCGATGGCGGCGGGGTCGGCCGCCGCGTGCGCGAGCAGCATCGCCTCCATGTCGGCGGGCGGCACGTCCTTCAGCATGCCGAAGAAATTGCGCGGCCGATCCTTGATCGGCGCCTCCTTGTAGGCGGCCTCGAGGAAGCGCGGGCGTTCCTCGGCGCTCACCGTCACCGTGCGGGGGTTCTCGGGCGGGGTTCCCGCGTCGACCAGCGCCTTGACCTTCTGCGCGCGGATCTCGCGCTCCACGCGGGCCTTGCGCAGCGCCTCGGCGTCGACCGCGGGGTCGGCGTGGCCGGTGACGTCGAGCTTGAGCGCGGGACGCGACTCCAGCGCCTTGGCGAGCTTGTCGACCTTGTCCTTCGCATCCGCGTCGAGCGTGGCGCGCCCCGGCTCGAAGGCGATGGTGGAGAGCTCCTCGCCGCCGCCGAACGCCGCGCCGATCAGCGCGAAGGGCGCGGTCACCGCCTTGGTGATGAGGTTCACGATCACCTGCACGATCAACCCGCCCACCGAGAACTTGGGGTCGTCGAGCGAGCCCGAGATCGGCAGCTTGAGGTCGATCACGCCATGCGCATCCTTGAGCAGCGAAGCCGCGAGCAGCACCGGCAGCTTGGTCGCGGTCGGGCTGTCGACGTGCTCGCCGAAGGTGAGCTGGTCGAGCACCAGGCGGTTGTCGGCGACGAGCTTGCGGTTGTCGATCTTGTAGCTGACGTCGAAGGACAGCGTGCCCTTGGTGATGCCGTAGCCCGCGTACTTGACGGCGTAGGTCGACAGCGGCGGAAGGTCGACGTTGCGCGCGGTGCCCTTGAGGTCGAGCGCGAGGGTGGGCGCGAAGGGGTTGAGCGTGCCCTTGACGGTGACCGGCGCGGTGCGCTCCACCTTGGCCGCAAGGTCCACCGTGCCGGCCTGCGCGGCCGACATGGGCGAGACCGTGCCCGCGACCTCCGACAGGTCGGCCGTGTAGCTGGGACGCACGTAAAGGTCGGTGTAGCGCACGCTGCCGCGCGCGAGCTTGATGGTGCCGATCGACACGGTCGCGCGTTTCGCATCGCCCGCCCTCGCCGCGACCGGTGCCGAGCTCGATGTTGCACCCGATGCCCCGCCCGATGCCGTGACCGATGTTGCACCAGCCGCCGCGCCGGGCGCCGCGTCGGACCCCGCGCCCTCCTCGCGCCCCTTCACCAGGCGCGCGTAATTGAGCGTGGCGTCCTCGTACAGGATCACGCGCGCGAAGAAGTCCTCGAGGCTGACCGCGCCGAGGTCCAGCTTGCCGGCGTCGGGATCGACGTCGAGGCCTTCCAGGGCGAGCCGGCCGAAGCGCAACAACGGTTCGTTGAGGCGCGTGTCGAGCGCGGCGAAGCCCGTCACGGTCACATTGCCGCCCACGCGCGTGCGCACCGCCGTGGCGCCGTCGGGGACGGCGAGCGAGAGCTTGAGCCTGGCCGCGACGCTGCCGCTGTTGATGCGCACGGCGAGGTAGGGGTCGACGTAGGGCTGCAGCGGCGGCAGCGCGAGCCCGCTCGCGTCCAGCGCGAGGTCGACGGCAAAGGGATTGGTGCCGAGCGTGCCCTCGCCCGTGATGCGCCCGCCGGGCGCCGTGGCCCCGCGGAAGGTCACCTTGGCACGCTTGTCGCGTGCGTTGGTGAGGTCGCTGGCCTCGACGTCGACGTCGACCAGGCGATGCGCGACGGCGGGAGACGGCACGTCGTCGTCGACGTTGAGCTTGTAGCGGGTGAACGCGAGCTTGCGCGCGGTGAACGCCCAGGTGCCGCCCTTGGCGTCGCCGTCGGCGGCCTTGCCGGTCTGGGCATCGGACTTGACCAGCCGCCCGAAGTTGAACGCACCGTCCTTGTCGCGGCGGATGGACAGCTCGCCCCCGGACGACGACGCGGTCCCGAAATCGATGCGGCGCGCGGAGGCGTCGACGGCAATGCCGCCGAGCACGAGCTTCGGCACCCGCCACAACGGTGTGCGCTCGCCCGGCAGCGCGAGCTTGAGGTCGGTGAACTGCGCCTCGCCCGCGGAAACGGTCAGCGCACCGCCACGCTCGCCGGGGGCGTAGCTGAAGTCGCCGGCGATGGCGAGCGTGCCGCCCTGCATCTCGAGGTTGAGCACGCCGGCGGTGTACGACTGCAGCTTCGCCAGCGCGAGCTTGTCGACGGCGACGTGGCCGCTCGCCTCGAGCGTGGTCGGCACGAGGTCGATCTCGGCCGATGCCTTGCCGCCCGCCTCACCGGCAAGCTTCGCTTGCACCCGCGCGCGCTTGCCCTGCCGCGTGGAAAGGTCGGTCGCGTCGACGGTGACGTCCTGCCAGGCGTTGCGGAACGCCGGCTTCACCGAGGCATCGTCGAAGCGGACGGTCCCGCCGGTCAGCGATACCTTCTCGACGTCCACTTGCCAGGGCGCCCCGCCCTCCTTCGCGGCCCCGCCGGCAGCTTGCGCGGGCGCCGCCTGCGCCGGCGGCTCGACCCAGGGCCCGGAGAGCTCCAGCGTGCCCGCGGCGTCGCGGCGCACGTCCAGCGCCGCGCGCTCGATCGCGACCGAGTCGATCACCAGCGTGCGACGCAGGACATCCAGCCGCGCGATGTGCAGCTTCGCCTGCGGCACGACCAGCGTGTCGCGGCCGTCGGGCCGCTGCAGCCGGAAGTTGGCGAGCGACATCTCGCCCGACAGCCACAGCGTGCGCGATTGCGGATCGCCCTCGCTGAACATCAGCCGGGCCCGCGACGACAGCGTGCCCGAGGGGATCTTCGCGCGGAGCTTCACCGGCACGTACGACAGGTACTGCGGGATGGGGATCTGGTCGAGGTCGATGTCGAGCGAGGCCTCGCGCACCGCAGCGAAGGGCGTGGTGGTGCCCGACAGCGAGAACGGGCTGCCGTTGACCCGCGCCGACACGTGCGGCACGACCTTCACCGACGTCTGGTACGGAAGGCTCGACAGGAAAGGGATGCCGACCGCGAGGTCGCGCACCTCGTGCTTGCGCCCTTTCGGCCGGTCGTCGAAGTCGATCTCGCCGCGGGTGAGCTCGATGTTGTTGAGCGAGAAGCGCGTCGGCGGGTCGTCGCTCGGCGCCAGCGCCTTGTCGATCAGGTCCTGCACGCTGTAGCGACCATCGTCGAGGCGCGAGAGCGCAACGCGGGGACGGTCGACCTGGACGCGGTCGAGCACCGGCGCGCGGTGCCAGACCGACGCGATCGACACGTCGAGAACCGCGTGGTCGAAGGCGAGCAAGGGCGGTTCGCCGCCGCCGCGCCCCGCGATCACCAGGTCGGCGAGCGACATCTCGAGCTTCAGCGGATTGAAGCGGATCTCGCCCACCGTCACCGGGCGCGAGAGCGATTCCGCCACGCGGCCTTCGAGCGCCCAGCGCGCGAGCCTCGGCACGCCCTGCCACAGGGCGAGCAGGAGCAACGCCGCCAGCGTCACGGCCCACAGCACGATCCGCAGCCAGCGGGGCAGCCGGCCGCGGGGGGGATCCCCGCTTCCGCGGGGATGACGTGGGGGAGCTGGCATCGCGGCAGCCATCGTCGGGGCATTTTACGCGGCGCGCACGACAACGACCCGGGTGTCGTGCTGCGGCGACGGCGACGCTGCCGCGCGCAGCGGCGCGCACCCGCTCCGGAACGCCGGCGCGCGGCATGCGAACGCCCTACCGGGCTTATCATGCGCCGAGGCGCGGAACTCGGCGCATCCACATCCATGAGGAGAACGCAGTGATCGAGGATCTCGGGGGGAAATCGGTGCTGATCACCGGTGCGTCGACGGGCATCGGCGCCGCGGCGGCCATCGCCTTCGCGCGCAACGGTGCGCGCGTTGCGATCCACTACAACAGCAGCGGCGACAAGGCCGAGGAGGTCGCGCGCACCATCCGCGCCGAGAAGGGCGAGGCCATCCTGGTGCGCGGCGACGTCACCAACCCGGCCGAGCCCGGCGCGATCGTCAGCGAAGTGCTGCAGGCCTACGGCCGGCTCGACGTGCTCGTCAACAACGCGGGCGGCCTCGTCAAGCGCACGCCCGTCGCCGAGTACACCGAGGCGTTCCTCGCCTCGGTGATCGCCCTCAACGTCACGCAGGTGGCCCTCTTCATGCGCGAGGCGAGCAACGCCATGCGCAAGCAGGGCAAGGGCAACATCATCAACGTCGCGTCGATCGCCGCGCGCCACGGCGGCGGCCCGGGCTCGGTGATCTATGCCGCGGCCAAGGGCTTCGTCGCCACCGCCACGCGCGGCTGGGCCAGGGAGCTCGTCAAGGACAACATCCGCGTCAACGGGATTTCGCCCGGCGTCATCATGACGCCCTTCCACGAGCGCTTCTCCACGCCGCAGATGCTCGCCACCATGCAGGCGACCATTCCCATGAACCGGCTGGGCACGGCCGAGGAGTGCGCGGGCACGCTGCTCTACCTCGCCTCCGACGCCATGAGCGGCTACGTCACCGGCCAGGTGATCGAGGTGAACGGCGGGCAGCTCATGCCCTGAGCCCATTGCGCTCGATGTGCCACTGAGTGGTAGTGCTTGTCCTGCTCGCCGAGTCTGTCAGGCAAGAAAAAGGGCTCGGAGAATCCGAGCCCTTTGATGGTGGAGGTGGGCGGAATCGAACCGCCGTCCGGAAGACCTCTACAGTCGGGACTACATGCTTAGCCGCGCCATTTGGATCTCGTCCCCCTGACGCCGACGGGCGGGCTTCCGGGAGACCAGCCACCTAGATTTAGCGCCTCGCCCAAGTGGCCCGGGCGGACGCGATCACTCGAAAGGTCCTCGCTGTGACAGCTACATCACCCGGCCTGAGTGCCGACCGGTGCGAGGTCCGGCGGGGTTAAGCCGCCAGAGCGTAGTTTTCGTCGTTCGCAGTTAAGTTTGCGAATTGCTCGGGTTTAACGAGGACGGGCGCCTCGGCATGCCCCGCGCTGCTTCGATACCCCCGTCGAAACCGGTGCACCCCCGTTTGATCGGTGCGTCGGGCCGCCTTGGTGGCAACGCCGCGAATGCGCGAAGTGTTAATGTTATCACCGGCCCCCGTGCGAGGACCGAACGATTCGCTGGAAATGGGGTCCGAGTCGAGGGTTTTCAAGCCGGGTTCGACCGCCATGAGCTGCCTCCGCCGCCGCCCACGCCGTCCAAGCCGATCCACCGCCTTTCCTGCGCCGCCGATGCCCCTGGCCGCGAGGCTCGCGCGCGCGGTCGCGCTGCTGGCGCTCCTGCCTTCGCTCGCCGCCGCGCAGAATGCCACGCCGGTGGCCAAGGCCGACCTCGACAAGCTGATGGGACGCTGGTACGAGATCGCGCGCCTGCCGGTCGAGCGCGAGCAGGCCTGCGCCTCCGAGCTCATCACGGAGTACGAACCGCGGACGGAGTCGGCCTTTCGCATCAACATCAGCTGCCGCACCGCCGACAACCTCGAGCTTCGGCACAACGGCGTGGCGCGCATCCGCGACCGTTTCTCGCACGCCAAGTTCGAGGTGCGCTTCGCGCCACTGGCGTTCGCGTGGCTGCCGTTCGTGTGGGAGGACCTGTGGGTGCTCGAGGCGCCGCCCACGCACGACTACCTCATGGTCGGTGCGCCCGACCATGGGTCGTTGTGGATCTATGCGCGCAAACCCGTGATGGACGACACGACCTACCGGCAGCTGGTGGCGCACGCCACCGCGCAAGGCTACGACACCTCGCAGCTATTGCACCACGCCGGCAGTTCGTCGTCGCGCTGAGCGGCCCGGGCCTCAGGCCGGCAGCCCCTGCAGCAGCGAGTTCATGTCCTCGGCGTGCTCCTCCTCGACCGCGAGGATCTGCTCGAGCATCCTGCGCGTCGTCGAGTCGCCGGCACCGATGAAGTTGATCATCTCGCGGTAGCTCTCGATGGCGATGCGCTCGGCGATGAGGTCCTCGCGGATCATGTCGCGCAGCGACTTGCCTTCGACGTACTCCGAGTGGCTGCGCGCCGACATGCCGTCGGGGTCGAGGTTGGGCTCGCCGCCGAGCTGGCAGATGCGGTCGGCGATCTCGTCGGCGTGCGCCTGCTCCTCGTTGGCGTGCTCGAGGAACTCCTGCTTGATCGCCTCCGAGGCGAGGCCCTGCGCCATGAAATAGTGGCGCTTGTAGCGCAGCACGCAGACGATTTCGGTGGCCAGCGCCTCGTTGAGGAGCTCCACCACCTTGTCGCGGTCGGCGCCGTAATTGGGCGTGACCGCGCCTTCGTCGATGTGCGAGCGCACGCGCTCGCGAAGGGCCTTGATATCGGAGAGGAAGGCGCTTTCGCCTTCGCCGTTGCCGGGCTGGCCGCCGGCCGTGGTCGGGCCGCCCTGGGCCGGGGCCGGCATCGGCGGCCGCGACGGCGTGGAAGGCTTCGTGTGTTGGGTGCGGGGCATGGCTTTTCCTTTCGTGGCGTCAGGTCTTGCGCAGCAGCGACAGCACGAAGGTGACGGCCGCGATGATGATGAAGATGAAGAACAGGATCTTGGCGATCTCGGCGGCGCCCGCGGCGATGCCGCCGAAGCCGAACAGCGCCGCGATCAGCGCGATGACGAAAAACACGACGGCGTAGTGAAGCATGGTCGCTCCTTTGCGAGGTTGGGACCGGCGCAGCAGGGACCCCGGCCGGCACGACGTGGATGTGCACGCGCCGTGCCGTCCCGGATCGCGACCTCGAACCCGTTGTGCTTCAAGAGGTTGTGCCGAAATCAACCAACGCGGCCGGGCGCCGGCCTGGCGCGTTTTTCCGCTCCGGTTCGCCGCGTGTACAAGTCGATCGTTGCCCGTCCTACAGCACGAGGCGTGAATGTCCGATGGGATGCCCGCCCTGCACCTACTACACTGGGTCCATGACGTTCGGAGAACCGCGATGATCGAAGTCAAGCCGAATGGAACCGGCCGGCCGAATGCAACCGGCCGCCTGGTGGGCCTCGCCGCCGCCGTCGGAGCAGGCATCCTCCTCACCCACCTCGCGCAGGCGCTCGACCAGCGAAGGCGCGGCGCACTCGCGCGAGCGCACAAGGCCGAGCGCAAGGCCGCGGTATCGGATTGGGAGAACGAGGGCGGCGGACTCGCGCCGTCTCACCAGCCGCGTTGAGTCCGGCCCGCCCGCCGCGCCATCGGCATACGCCGGGCGGCGGCGCCACGCGGAATTGCCCTCGCCACCACCGGTGAGGCGACCGCCCGGGGTATAGTCCGCCGCATGAGCGCGACTGGCCCTGCCGGGAAGGCGCAAGCGTCGCGGCCCCGGCTGCCGTTGCGCGTCGCGTTCCTGCTCGCACTCGGCGTGATCACCTCGCTCGGCATCCTCGCCTTTTCCGAGATCGGCTCGCGCGAGCTGCAACAGGTGGTGGAGGCGCATACCTCAACCCTCGAGGTGCAGACCACGCTGTTCGAGATCCAGGGTCTCGTCACCGATGCCGAGACGGCCGAGCGCGGCTACGTATTGACCGGCAAGACGGAATACCTCGATCCCTACCGCGACGCACGGCCGAAGATCGAGGACCGCTTCCGCCACCTCGCCACGCTCATCGGCAAGGAGGGCACGCCGACACAGCGCGAGCAGGTGGCGCGCATCAGCACACTGGTGGGCAAGAAGCTCGGCGAGATCGACTCCACGCTGGCCCTCTACGATCGCAGCGGGCGCGAGGTCGCCCTCGACCTCCTCAACACCGGCCTCGGCCGCGAGGTGATGGACAACCTGCGCGCCGAGATCTCCACGCTGGGCTCCGACCAGCGCGCCAGCATGGCGGCGAGCGACCTGCGCTGGAAGCACGACATCGATTTCGCGCGCTTCGCCGTGCAATGGCTCACTGCCTGCACCATCGGCCTTCTCGGCATCGTGCTGCTGCTCGCGCGCCGCGAGGTGAGGCAGCAGGATGAGCGCAGGCGCCTGGTCAAGACCGAAAGCGAGCGCCTCGAGCGCGAGGTGCGCGAGCGCACCGCCGAGCTCGCCGAGCTCTCGACCCACCTGCAGACCGTACGCGAGCAGGAGAAGTCGCGGCTCTCCCGCGACATCCACGACGAGCTCGGCGCCATCCTGGTGAGCGCCAAGATGGACGTCTCCAACGTGGCGCAGTCGTTGGCCGCCAAGGATCCCGCAGCGGTGGCCAGGCTCCAGCGCGCGCTCGCCACGCTCGACGACGGCGTCTCCATCAAGCGCCGCATCATCGAGGAACTGAGGCCGACGCTGCTCGACAACCTGGGCCTCGCTGCGGCGATCGACTGGCAGGTGCGCGAGATCTGCAACCGTGCGGGACTCGCCTGCGAGCTCGACCTCGCCGAGACCGCCGACATCCCGCCGGCGACGGGCATCGCGCTGTTCCGCATCGTCCAGGAGGCGCTGACCAACGTGGTCAAGTACGCGCACGCACGCAAGGTGAGCGTCGAGCTGTTGCGCGACGACGCCGCGGGCGAGATCGCGCTGATCGTCGGCGACGACGGCATCGGCCTCGCGCCCAAGGCCTCGCGCGACCGGCTCTCGCACGGCATCGCCGGCATGCGCCAGCGCGTGAGGGCCCTGGGCGGGCAGTTCTCGATCCACGGCGAGCCGGGTCGCGGGACGCAGATCGAGGTGCGCGTGCCGCTGGCGACCGTCGAGGAGGTGCCCGCCGAGGAAAGAAAGCGGCCGGGCGACCTCGAGGGTGCCCGGCCGAAAGTCGCGCCGCTGCGGTAGGGAGTCTCCAACGGCGGCGCGCCCCGCTTGCCCTGGGGCCGAGGCAAGGACCCCGGCCGAAGCCCGGCGAGCTGCCTGCGTCAGGACTTCCCGTAGTGCAGCTTGGCGGCCTTGACGCACTGGTCCTTGGCATCGCCCGCCATCGCATCGCACTTCTCGACCGACACCTTGTAGTCGGCGTCGCGCTTGTCCTCGGCCGCGTCGCGGCGCGCTTCGGCGGTCTTCTTCATCGCGTCCTGGTTCGACTCGACGGCGACCTTGTCCGCCTTGGCGTCGGCCTTGCCCTTCACTTCCGCGGCCTTCGCTTCCTTGACGCACACGTCCTTGGCGTTGCCGGAAAGGTCGTCGCATTTTTCCTTCGCGACCTTGTACGAGGCCTCGACGCGCGCCACGCGCGCGTCGTAGCGCGACCCCGGCGTGCCCTTGTAGGCCGCCTCGGCGTCGGCCAGGGCGACGTCGCGCTTGCCCTTCGCCTCGAGCTCGCAGACATCCTTGGCGTTGCCGGACATCGACTTGCACGCGGCCTTGCCGGCGTCGTATTGCGTCTCGATGGTGGACTTCTGCGCGGAATAGGCGTCGCGCGACAGGGTCTGCGCAGCCGCGGTTCCGGCGACGGTCAACGCACAGCCTGCGACCAGGCTCATCAGCAATTTGCTCGTGTTCATGTCGGGGCTCCTCGGTCGGTTGATGACATTCGGGGCAACCCTTCGCAGCGGATGCATGCACGAGGCATGACGTACCGGCGCGGGTCGCACACCGGGGATTTCGCAACCGGCATGCCAGCGATCAACCCCTGTAATTCAAGGGGTTGCGAGGCATTCCCGCATGCGCTGCGTAAGCCCGGCGATGCCGGCGGGCAATCGCTGCACCACCGTCGGGGAGGTCCTACGCCGCGCCGTCAGCCGGTCTTGCGGGGAGGTTCGGGAGACAGGAACTCGTTGACGGTCGCGAGGCTCGCGACGCGGCTGGCGATGGTACGCACGATGGCGATCAGCGGCGCGCCGAGCAGCAGGCCCCAGCCGCCCCACAGCCATCCGAAGAACAGCACCGAGATGAACACCGCGACGGGATTCATCTGCGAGGCGCGGCCCTGCAGCCAGTTCTGCAGGAACAGCCCGATCGCGGTCGACACCGCCGCGGTCGCGAGCACGATTCCGACGACCGCGCCTGCCGAGCCGAACTGCAGCAGCGCGACGGTGGCGACCAGCGCGAGCGCGAACACGATGCCGAGGTAGGGAATCGCGTGCAGCACGGCGACGGCCGCCGCGAACAGCGCCGCGCGCTCGAGGCCGAAGGCCGTGAACACGCCCCACAGCACGAAGCCCAGCGCGACATTGGTGGCGACCATCACCAGGAGGTAGCGCTGGATCTGGCGATCGATCTCGTCGAGGATCTCCACGGTCACCCGCCGCTCGCGCAGCGTGTTGCCCGCGACGCGGAGGAGCTTGCGGCGGAAGTCGTTGCCGGCGGCGAGCAGGAACAGCGTGATGGTCAGCGCCACCCCGAGCGTGGTGAGCACGCCGAGCGCGTTGATGCCGTTGGCGGCGAGCCGGTCGACCATGTCGGGCGTGGGCGGTGCCGGCTGCGCCGGCGCAGCGGGGGCGATGGACACCTCGCTGGCCGCCTTCTTGAGCTCCTCGGCGGCGGCCTTGACGTGGCCGAGCGCCGAGGGCTGCGGGTCGTGCATCAGCGCGCGCACGCGCATCCGTATGCTGTGCGCCGCCTGCGGCAGCTCGGCCACCGCCGAGGACGCCTGGTCGCGCAGCACGTAGCCGATCCCCCCGAGGGAGGCGAGCAGCAGCGCGATCACCACCGCCGCGGCGAGCGGCTCGGGCAGGTGCCAGTCCGCGAGCTTGGCCACCAGCGGCCGAAGCGCGTAGGCGCCGAAGATGCCCACCACCACCGGCACGAAGAAGGCGTCGGCGAGCTTCAGCGCCGCGACGACGGCGATGGCGCCGATCGCCAGGATCGCGACCTCGACGCGCCGGGCACGGGCGGTCTCCTCGCGGGCGGTATCGTTGTGCGTCGTCATCGCGGTCCCTTCTGGACACGGACGTGAAAAGGGCCGGCTTCCTCGCGGAAAGACCGGCCCGCAGGTGGGTCAGCAGGAAGCCGCGATCACTTCGGCTTCGACTTGTCGGCCGCGTTCTCGACCGCCTGGCCGGTGGCCTTGACGTCCTTGCCGGCCCCTTCGATGGTGTTGCAGGCGCCGAGCAGCGAGGCGGTGAATGTTGCGGCGAGAGCGATTGCGATCAGGCGGGCCATGTGGAGTCTCCTTGTGGGTTGCGGGTTGAACGTCGGCATCGTGGCGGGTGCGCAGGGCACCCGTTCACGCGGCACCCTGCCGCTTCCGCAGGTGCCGTGCCACTCGGGGCGCATCGGCGCAAGCCTGCGCCATCAAGCACTTGCGTAAAGATAGGGGCATGCCCCGCCGCCGCGCGCTGCAGGCCGCGCATGCATGGCATGTAGCGCTTACACCGGTGTCAGCGCGCACCCGCCATCTCCTCGAGCACATTGCGGACGCGGTCGTACTCGCGCGACTTGTCGAAGAAGTAGTCGGCGCCGAGCGCCAGGCTGCGGTCGCGATACTGGGGGATCGCGTAGTTGGTCAGCACGATCACCTTGGCGCCGGCGGGACGGTTGTGCGCCAGCGACTTCAGCACCCCGAGGCCGGTGCCCTGCTTGAGCTGGAGGTCGAGGATCACCGCGTCCCAATCGCCGCCGGCGAGCGCGGCCATGGCCGAGTGCTCGCTGTCGGCCTGGCCGACGACCTCGATGTGACCGGTCGCAGTGAGGGACTCGACCAGGCGCTCGCGGATGATCGGCGAGTCCTCGATCAACACCACGCGGACGCGCGTGTCGTTCATCGGGGGGCACCCGCGCCGGGGCGGCCTGCTGCTTGTTGCCTCGACATGCCGTGTCACTCGATCAGGTGGTTCTTGATCGCGTAGTACGTGAGGTCGGCGTTGGTCTTCATCGCCATCTTCTCAAGCACGCGCGACCGGTAGGTGCTCACGGTCTTGACCGACAGGTGCAGCTCGTCGGCGATCTTGGACACGGGCGTGCCGCCCGCGAGCTTGGTGAAGATCTGGAACTCGCGCTGCGACAGCCTCGCGTGCAGCGGCGCGTCGGTGTCGCCCGAGACGCCGTCGGCGAGCACCTGTGCCAGCGCGGGGCTCACGTACTTGCGGCCACGCACCGCCGTGCGGATCGCGCCCACGAGCTGCGTCGAGGCGGTCTCCTTGTTGACGTAGCCCGACGCGCCCGCGCGCAGCAGGTTCACGGCGTACTGCTCCTCGGCGAATCCCGAGAGCATCAGCACCGGAAGCTCGGGCTTGGCGTGCTTGATCGCCTTCAGCGTGTCGATGCCGTTCTTGTCGGGCATGGAAATGTCGAGCAGCACGACGTCGTAGTCGCCCGCGCGCACCAGCGAGATGCATTCGTTGCCCGTCGCGGCTTCGCCTGCGACCTCCATGTCGATCTGGTCGGCGATGAACTGCTTGAGGCCGGCGCGCACGATGGCGTGGTCGTCGGCGATCAGGAGTCGGATCATGGGTTGCCCGGGGAAGAGTGGCGGGGAATGCCGGCGCGGCGTCAGGTGGTGGCAGCGGAGCGCGGGTCGGCGAGCTCCGCCTCGGCGGCGTGATAGGCCGCGAGCCGGTTGTACAGCGTCTTGAGGCTGATGCCGAGCAGGTCCGCGCACTGGCGCTTGTTGCCCCGGCAATGGTCGAGCGTGGCGAAGATGGCGCGGCGCTCCATGTCGGCGAGCGGCGAGCCCACGGCGAACTCGATGCGCTGCCCACGCGCCTCCGGGCAGGCGAGCGCGCCGATGTTGAGGTCGACCGTGTCGTCGGCCATGATGAACGCGCGCTGCACCGCGTTGCGCAGCTCGCGAACGTTGCCCGGCCAGCTGTGGTGGCGGATCGCCTCGAGGGCGGCCCGCGAGAAGCGCTTCTGCGTGCCCGCCTCGGCGTTGTGCGCCTGAAGGAAGTGCTCGGCCAGGAGCTCCGCATCGTCGTCGCGCTCGCGCAGCGGCGGCAGGTGCAGCGGGAACACCGCCAGCCGGTACATCAGGTCCTGGCGCAGCACCCCTTCGCGCACCGCGGCGAAGGGCTCGCGGTTGGTCGCGGCGAGCACGCGCACGTTGGCGCGCTGGTCGCGGTCGCCGCCGATCCGGCTGAAGCGGCCGGTCTCCAGCACGCGCAGCAGGCGCACCTGCATGTCGGGCGACATCTCGGTGATCTCGTCGAGGAACAGCGTGCCGCCCTCGGCGCGCTCGAAGCAGCCCGCGTGCTGGCGATTGGCGCCCGTGAACGCGCCCTTTTCGTAGCCGAAGAGCTCGGCCTCGATCAGGTTGGCGGGGATGGCGCCGCAATTGATCGCGATGAAGGGTGCGCGCCGGCGCTCCGAAAGGTCGTGGATGGAATGCGCGACGAGCTCCTTGCCGCAGCCCGATTCCCCGGTGACCAGCACGGTCGCCTCGGTGGGCGCCACGCGGCCGATCATGGCGAACACCTGCTGCATGACCGCGCTGTTGCCGTACAGCCGGCCGAAGCGCGCGGGCGCCGGCCGCGAGGCCGCGCGCGCGGCGGCCAGCAGCGGCAATGTGACGATGTTGTCGCCTGCGATGGTTTCCATGGAGCGGGGATATCGTTATCGGTATGCTGCGCATGCTACGAACCGGCCGCGTCCCGCCCCATCGGAGCGCAGCCCAATCACGTGTAGGCGATTTCCTACAGCAGGATTGTCAAATCTACCCGCGGCGGAAGCGCCGCCGCGGGCCGTGCGGCCCCGAACCGCGCGGTGGGGACGAAATCACGCCCCGCGCGAGCGCGAGAGCGAGAGCGCGTGGCGATACAGCGCGTCGCGCGGCGCACCGGTCATGCGCGCCACCACGTGCGCGATGCGCGCCGGCGCGAGCTCACCCGCGAGCGCGTCGACCCATCGCAGCGCCTCGCGCAGCACCGCCTCGCCGTCCTCGCGACCGGGCGATGCGTCGACCAGCAGCACGAACTCGCCGCGGCTGCGGTTGGCATCGGACTCGATCCACGCCGCGGCATCGCCCAGGGGCATCGTGGCGATCGTCTCGAAGGCCTTGGTGAGCTCGCGCGCGATCGTCACCTCGCGATCGGCGCCGAGCCTCGCGGCCATCGCGCGAAGCGTGGCGACCACGCGATGCGGCGCCTCGTAGAACACCAGCGCGGCGTCGATCGACACCAGGGAATCGAGCAGGGCGTCGCGCTCGCCGGCGACGGTGGGCAGGAAGCCCGCGAAGTGCAGCGCGCCGGCCCGCAGCCCCGCCGCCGACACGGCGGCGGTGAGCGCCGATGCACCCGGGACCGGCACGACGCGATGGCCGGCCTCGCGGACCCGCGCCACCACGCGCGCGCCGGGGTCGCTGACGGCCGGCGTGCCGGCGTCGCTGACCAGCGCCACGCTGCGTCCCTGCGCGAGCTCGGCGACGATGTCGTCGGCGCGCGCGGCCTCGTTGTGCCGGTGCAGCGCGCGCACCCGGGCGGAGATCCCGTGGTGGGCGAAGAGCCGCGCCGAGACCCGCGTGTCCTCGGCATAGATCGCGTCGGCCCGGGCGAGCGTGGACAGGGCGCGCAGCGTGATGTCGGCGAGGTGCCCGATGGGGGTCGCAACCACATATAATGTCCCCGCCTCGAGCGCTTTGCCCCGGGTGTCGCGCGCCGGCGCATCGTCCCCGGCGGGCGCCGGTGCCTCGTCCGCGGCACGCGTGGCGTGTCCCGCAGCGCCCATTCCCTCTTTGCGCCGGCCCAATGCGCTCTCTCCGAATCCGCCTGTTGTGTTGCGCCGCGCTGATGCCTCTCGCGCTCGGCGCCGCGCGCGCATTGTGCGCCGCGGACGACCCCGCCACAAGCGGCGCACCGCAGGGCGCGGGCGATGCGCCGCCGCGCGGCGGCGCCGACATCGCGCTGGTGCTGCCGCTCGACGCCCCCGAGTACCAGCGTGCGGCGGAAGCGGTGCGCGCGGGCTTCCTCGACGCGGCGGGCTCGGCGGGCGCGCGCGAGCGCGTGTTCGTCGTGGCCCACGACAACGCCGCCGTGGTCGACGCGTTCACGCGCGCCCGCGACAACGGCGCCCGCGTGATCGTGGGCCCGCTGGTCCGCGACCACCTGCGCGCGCTGGTGGCCGCCGACATCTCGCTGCCGCCCACCATCGCGCTCAACCAGCTCGACGACGGCGCGCCCATGCCGCCGCTCATCTACACGCTCGCGCTGGCGATCGAAAGCGACGCCCGCGAGATCGCGCGCCGGGCGACGCGCGACGGGGCCAGGCGGGTCGTCATCGTGCAGGGCGACACGCCGCTGATGAAGCGCTTCGCCGGCGCATTCACCGGCGAGTGGCTGCTCGACGGCGGCGAGCCGCCGCGCGAGGTTGCGTTCGCAGCCACGCCCGACGGCCTCGCCGCCTTGCGCCGCGACCTCGACGGCCTGCAGGTCGACGTCGCACTGATCGCCGTCGAGGGCGCCGACGCCGCGCTGGTGCGCACCTATGCGCCGCGCGTCACCACCTACGCCAGCGCGCAGATCAACCAGGCGGCGGCGCTCGGCACGATGCGCGACCTCGACGACATGCGCGTGGTCGACCTGCCCTGGCTGGTCGTCCCCGACGCGCCGCAGTTCGCCCGGCTGCCGCACAAGAGTTACTCCAACGTCGCGCTCGACCGGCTCTACGCGCTCGGGCTCGATGCCTTCCGCGTCGCCGACGCCTTCCGCGCCGGCGTTCCCGAGCGCTTCGCGCTCGACGGCGCGACCGGCCACCTCGCGCTCGGCGAAGGACGGCAGATCGCGCGCTCGGGCATGCTCGCGGTGTTCCACGAAGGCAGGCTCGTGCCGCTGGAACCGACGCCGTGACGCCGGCCTCGCGCGCACCGCGGGGCGTCGCGCCGCGCGGTGCGGCGGCCTCGCGCCCGGCGGGCGCCACGCCCGGCGCGCGCTCGC